>CAWDYT010000001.1:0-243360 GCA_963806695.1 uncultured Chloroflexia bacterium
ACGTCATCGGAGCGCTCGCGTTGCGGCTGCGATCTCCGCACGCAGCAGGCGCGGCCGATCGAGATCGAAGGCCATGCCCTCGCCGTTGCGAAGGGCAAGCAGCAGTCGCTCTCCTGCAAGCGAGGTCTCGACGATGTCGGTCAGCTGCACGGTCACCATCACCTGTCCCAGATGGATGAGACGGCGCGAGGTGAGGTACAGCGTGCCCCCATACCCGAGCGCTCGATCATCACCGGGTCCCCGCAGGATGGCAGATCGACGCTCAGAATGCACCCCCTCACCCGACGCGAGATGTGTCGTCAAGTCGTCATCGGGCGGGATGATGGCCAGCGGCTCGACGCGGAAACGGTCGCGTGCCTGTGCCGCGTCGGCCTCGTCCTGCTCCGCTCGATGGGCGGCAGCAACAGCATCGCGCAGCGCGGGACCCTCCTCCGTGGGCTCCACGACCGTGCTCGAAGGCATCGAGTCCTGGTCCCGCTCTGCTGCATGCACTGACCGCAGGCTATGGGCGAACCCGGCTGAGGGGCAACGGGACTTGTACGGAACGCGGTACGGATCGGGCCGTCCGTACCCGGAAACACCGGTGCGTACAGGCACCGACAGCGCGTGAGGGTACGGAGTCGGGAATCCGTACCGGCCTCAGTAGGTCCACGGATGGTGACCGGCGCTGCGTTTGGCACAGTGCCAAGGCTTTCATTCATCTCCGGATCTCTATGCCCGGAATTGAACATCAGAGGGGAATCGAGGGAATTATGCTGCCGTTGGGTGCCCGCCACGGAGCGCGTCGCACGGTCCTCGTGCTGCTGCAGCTCCTTGTCTTCGTCACGTATCTGTTTGGACCAACGTCCACGTTCGCGGAGGATCCGACGCCGGATCCGAGCCCGACGGAGACCTCTGCACCCGATCCGAGCGCCGAACCGGAGCCCTCCGAGGCCCCGCCCGAGCCGACAGCCGAGCCCACCCAGGCACCGGAGCCCACCCAGGCTCCACCCGAGCCGACCGAACCCCCGGCACCCTCGACCGCTCCCGATCCCAGCCCGGAGCCCGACCCCGAGCCGAGCGCTGACCCCTCGAGCGCTCCCTCGGACAACACGGTTTCCTACGTCATCACCTTCGCCTCCGGCACCTCCGACGCGCGCCAGCTCGAGATCCTGGCCGATGCGGGCGCCACCGACGTCAGCTCCATCCCTCAGCTGACGATGCGCAGCATCCTCCTCTCCGAGACCGGCTATGGCGACCAGCTCGCGACGCTGCGTTCTGACGCCGATGTCGCGCGCGTCGACCTCGACCGCACTCGCGAGGTCGAGGCGGAGCCGTCGGATAGCGCCTTCGCCGAGCAGTGGGCGCTTCCCCAGATCGGCTGGACGGATCTGTTCGGCACCGTGTCGATCGGCGGCTCCTCCACGGTCGCCGTTCTCGACACCGGCGTGGACGCCTCCCATCCGGACCTCGATGGTGTCGTGCTGCCCGGCACCTCGGTCCTGGATGGGGGCGACGGCCGCTCCGATCCGAACGGCCATGGCACCTGGATGGCGGGCATCGTCGCCGCCGAGACCGACAACGCCACGGGCATCGCCGGCACCGCCTACGCCGGCGTGTCCGTGCTGCCGGTCACCGTGCTGGCCGCTGACGGCACCGGCCAGGACAGCGACATCATCGCGGGCGTCGTGTATGCCGCCGATGCGGGCGCCGACGTCATCCTCATGAGCTTCAGCAACCCCGGCTACTCGTCTGCCCTGCAGGCCGCGATCGACTACGCCTGGGCCTCCGGCGCGGTGTTGGTCGCCGCCGCCGGCAACGACGGCTCGGCCGTCAACTCCTTCCCAGCTGGCGACCGCGGCGTCATCGGCGTCGCTGCCACCGATGCGTCCGACGCCCTGACCGGCTCATCGAACTACGGCGCGTCCGTCTTCCTGGCCGCCCCCGGCGATGGGATCGCCACCACCTCGCTGGCCGGCACGACCGCGACGATCTCGGGCACCTCGGCCTCGGCCGCCATGGTCGCCGGCGCCGCCGCGCTCCCTGCGCGCCAACGAGCCCGCGATCTCCAACGGCGTCGTGGTGAACCGCCTCGCCGCCAACGCCGATCCGCTCAACGGCTCGACCGTCGGCAACGGCCGGCTGAACCTCCTGCGCGCCATGGCCGATGCATCGCTAACGGAGATCCAGCCCGCAGGCGCCGCCCCCGTTGGGGATAGCGGCCCGTTGGTGGGTCCGTACGTCGTTGCCGCCCCGCAGATCCAGACGTTCCTCCAGGCTGCGTTCACCACGGACCGCGAGACCTTCGAGCGGGGCGACACGATCTTCGCGCGTGCCTCCAGCCTGACCTTGAACGCAACTAAGGCATACCGGTTCCGCGTTCTTGACGCTGCTGGCGGCACTCGGCTTCTCGCTGCCTGCTTCACGGCCACCGCAAATCCGACGTCCAGTAGCTACGTCAGCTTGCCTGCTGACCCGCTTTCAGATGCAGCCAGCTGGAAGTATCAGATCCTCGAATTCAACGACCCGGCTGGCGCGACGACGGCCCTGCAGCGCTGCACTTCTGGAGTCGCTGCCGATGACACCGACGAGGATCCATTTGAGCTGGCCCAGGCGTACGCCTTTGCGAGCGCGGCAGCTCGCGCTCTGTGCGTCACCGACCTCACTTGCGCAGCGGCAGCCTCCGGGACCTTCACGCCCGGCTCGACTGTCTTCGTTCGCGTTCGCGGTTACGCCCAGAATCAGACCAATACCAGCGACCGGTGGATTCGACCAAATGGTACGACCGCCTGTGAGAACTTGGCCGGAACCGATCGGCCCGAATCGACTGCTGCTGGGATCATTGACACCGCGTTTCCGCTTGAAGCCGCTGGGGAAGTCCCAAATGCGCCGGGATGTCCCGCGATCACTGCCGCCGCGTCGGACACCGGCCAATGGCGACTGCTGCTCAGTGACGGCGGCTTCGGCACGGAAAAGTCGATCGACCTCAGGTCGTTCAACGCGGCTCCGAATGCCGCGCCCGTCTGCTCGAATGGCAGTGCTTCCACAAATGAGGACGCGGCGCTGAACGGTTCGGTCACCTGCACCGATTCGGACGGCAATACCCTCACGTACAGCGTCGTCACAGGCCCGACGAACGGGTCACTGACCTCCTTCAATACGGCGACAGGCGCATTCACCTACCAGCCGAACGCGGATTACTTCGGCTCGGACACCTTCACGTTCCGGGCGAACGACGGCACCGTGTTCTCGAACACCGCCACGTTCAGCATCACCGTGAACTCGGTGAACGATGCGCCCAGCTTCACCAAGGGCGCCAACCAGACGGTGCTCGAGGATGCCGGCGCCCAGACCGTCAACCCGTGGGCCACCGCCATCAGCCCCGGACCGGCCAATGAGTCGGGCCAGACGGTCAGCTTTGTGATCACCGCCAACACCAACACCGCCCTGTTCGCGGCTGGCCCGGCGGTCAGCTCGACCGGCGTGCTGACCTACACCCCGGCGACCAACGCCTACGGCTCGGCCACCATCACCTTGAAGATCACCGATGACGGTGGCACCGCCAACGGCGGTGTCGACGAGAGCACCACCCAGACCTTCACGATCACGGTCACGCCGGTCAACGATGCGCCGACGGCCGATTCGCAGAGCGTGACGGTGTTCGAAGACTCGAGCAACAACCCGATCACGCTGACCGGCAGCACCGGTCCGGCCAACGAGTCGACCCAGACACTGACCTTCGTGCTGGAGGAGCTGCCCAGCGACGGCACGCTTTCCGAGACGTTCGGTGGCCCCGCCATCCTGGCCGGCGATCTGCCGCTGAGCTGGCCAACGCGACGCTCTACTTCACCCCGACCAGCCAGTACTGCACCACCGCCAACAGCTTCGACTTCCACGTCACTGACGATGGCGGAACGGCCAACGGCGGCATCGACACCTCGGCTGCGGCTACCGTGTCGGTGACCGTCACCTGCGTCAACGATGCGCCCAGCTTCACCAAGGGCGCCAACCAGACGGTGCTCGAGGATGCCGGCGCCCAGACCGTCAACCCGTGGGCCACCGCCATCAGCCCCGGACCGGCCAATGAGTCGGGCCAGACGGTCAGCTTTGTGATCACCGCCAACACCAACACCGCCCTGTTCGCGGCTGGCCCGGCGGTCAGCTCGACCGGCGTGCTGACCTACACCCCGGCGACCAACGCCTACGGCTCGGCCACCATCACCTTGAAGATCACCGATGACGGTGGCACCGCCAACGGCGGTGTCGACGAGAGCACCACCCAGACCTTCACGATCACGGTCACGCCGGTCAACGATGCGCCGACGGCCGATTCGCAGAGCGTGACGGTGTTCGAAGACTCGAGCAACAACCCGATCACGCTGACCGGCAGCACCGGTCCGGCCAACCAGTCGACCCAGACACTGACCTTCGTGCTGGAGGAGCTGCCCAGCGACGGCACGCTTTCCGAGACGTTCGGTGGCCCCGCCATCCTGGCCGGCGATCTGCCGCTTGAGCTGGCCAACGCGACGCTCTACTTCACCCCGACCAGCCAGTACTGCACCACCGCCAACAGCTTCGACTTCCACGTCACTGACGATGGCGGAACGGCCAACGGCGGCATCGACACCTCGGCTGCGGCTACCGTGTCGGTGACCGTCACCTGCGTCAACGATGCGCCGACGGCCGATTCGCAGAGCGTGACGGTGTTCGAAGACTCGAGCAACAACCCGATCACGCTGACCGGCAGCACCGGTCCGGCCAACGAGTCGACCCAGACACTGACCTTCGTGCTGGAGGAGCTGCCCAGCGACGGCACGCTTTCCGAGACGTTCGGTGGCCCCGCCATCCTGGCCGGCGATCTGCCGCTTGAGCTGGCCAACGCGACGCTCTACTTCACCCCGACCAGCCAGTACTGCACCACCGCCAACAGCTTCGACTTCCACGTCACTGACGATGGCGGAACGGCCAACGGCGGCATCGACACCTCGGCTGCGGCTACCGTGTCGGTGACCGTCACCTGCGTCAACGATGCGCCCAGCTTCACCAAGGGCGCCAACCAGACGGTGCTCGAGGATGCCGGCGCCCAGACCGTCAACCCGTGGGCCACCGCCATCAGCCCCGGACCGGCCAATGAGTCGGGCCAGACGGTCAGCTTTGTGATCACCGCCAACACCAACACCGCCCTGTTCGCGGCTGGCCCGGCGGTCTGCTCGACCGGCGTGCTGACCTACACCCCGGCGACCAACGCCTACGGCTCGGCCACCATCACCTTGAAGATCACCGATGACGGTGGCACCGCCAACGGCGGCGTCGACGAGAGCGCCACCCAGACCTTCACGATCACGGTAACGTGACCGGTCAACGACGCGCCCGCGGGCGCGATTCGCACGACGTGACGGTTCTCGAAGACGCGGCGTACAGCCCGCTCGCGGTGGACTTCGGCTTTACCGATCCCAACGATGCCGCGGCGAACGCACTGACGGCGGTGATGATCACGAGCTCCCGGCAGCGGGCAGCCTGAGACGTCTCGGGTGGCCGCCGCCATCGGCAGGCGATCCCGTTCGTGAGCGCGGCCGACGTCGCAGCCGGCAACCTCGTCTTCACGCCGGCAGCGAGTACGCACGGCGCCGGCTACGCGAGCTTCACGTTCCAGGTGCAGGACGACGGCGGCACGGCCAACGGCGGCGTCGACACCTCGAGCCTCGGCGAACACGATGTACGGTGAACGTGACCTGCGGTCAACGATGCGCCGGCCGGCACGAACCGGCACGGCCACGATCCGACGAGGACGACGCCCACACCTTCGGCGCCGCCGACTTCGGCTTCACCGACGCCGAACGATGCTCCCGCCAACGCGTTCGCCGCGGTGATCATCACCACGCTGCCGACGGCCGGCACGCTGACCCTCGGCGGCTGACGGCGGTCCAGCCGGTGAGCGAGATCGATGTCGCATCGACCTCGGCGGCCTGGTCTTCAGCCCCGGCGCCAACGCGCAACGGCACCGGCTACGCCACCTTCACCTTCCAGGTGCAGGACGACGGCGGCACCGCCAACGGCGGCCAGGACACCGACCCGACGGCCAACACGATCACGGTCAACGTCACCTCGGTCAACGATGCGCCGGCCGGCGCCAACCGCACGGTCACCATGCAACGAGGACGACACCGTACACCTTCGCGGCCGCCGACTTCGGCTTCACCGATCCGCCGATGACTCCGCGCCAACGCGCTTCCCGGCGGTGATCATCACCACCCTGCCCGACCGCTGGCACGCTGACCCTGGCGGCGTCGCGGTCACGGCCGGGCAGACGAGATCGCGGCCGAGTCGACGCTGGCCAGCTGGTCTTCACCCCGGCGGCCAACGCGCAACGGCGCCGGCTACGCCACGTTCACCTTCCAGGTGCAGGACGACGGCGGCACCGCCAACGGCGGCCAGGACACCGACCAGACGCGCCAACACGATCACGCATCAACGTCACCTCGGTCAACGATGCGCCGGCCGGCACCAACAACACGGTCACCACGCTCGAGGACAACGAGCTACACCTTCAGTGCCGCCGACTTCGGCTTCACCGACCCGAACGATGCTCCGGCCAACGCGCTGCCGGCGGTGATCGATCACCACCTACCGACCGCCGGCACGCTGACCCTCGGCGGTGACGCCGGTCACGGCCGGCGACGAGATCGTAGCGCCGCATGACCTCGGCCGGCCTGGTCTTCAGCCCCGGCGCGAACGCGCAACGGCGCCGCCTACGCCACGCTTCACCTTCCAGGTGCAGGACGACGGCGGCACCGCCAACGGCGGCCTGAACATCGACCCGTCGCGCCAACACGATCACCGTCAACGTCACCTCGGTCAACGATGCGCCGGCCGGCGCCGAACGGCACGGTCACCACCAACGAGGACAACACGCTACACCTTCACGTGCCGCCGACTTCGGCTTCACCGACCCGAACGACGCCCAGCCAACGCGTTCGCCGGCGTGATCGTCACGACGCTGCCGGCCGCGGGCAGCGCTGACGCCTGCGGCGGCGGCGGTCACGGCCGGGCAATCGGTCAGCGTCGCCGACATCGACGACCGGCGAGCTGGTCTTCACCCCGGCCGCCAACGCCAACGGCGCCGGCTACGCCAGCTTCACCTTCCAGGTGCAGGACGACGGCGGCACGGCCAACGGCGGCGCGGACACCGACCCGACGCGCCAACACGATCACGATCAACGTCACCTCGGTCAACGATGCGCCGGCCGGCGCCAACGGCCGGCCACCATCACGACGAGGACAACGCGCTACACCTTCAGCGCCGCCGACTTCGGCTTCACCGACCCGCACGATGCATCCCGCCAACGCGCTTCGCGGCGGTGATCATCACCACCCTGCCGACCGCCGGCACGCTCACCCTCGGCGGCGAGCCGGTGACGGCCGGGCGACGAGATCGCGGCGGCGATCTCGGCCAACTGGTCTTCACCCCGCCGCCAACGCGAACGGCACCGGCTACGCGACCTTCACCTTCCAGGTGCAGGACGACGGCGGGACCGCCAACGGCGGCCAGGACACCGACCCGAGCGCCAACACGATCACCATCAACGTCACCTCGGTCAACGATGCGCCGGAAATCCAGACGATCACGGCGACGCCAGCATCGATCATGGAGAACCAGTCATCTACGGTCGCGGTGACATTCACCGACGTTGAAGCCGGCGACTCGCATACGTGCACCTTCGTCTGGGGGGATGGAAGGCCCAATACTGTCGTGAACGTCGGCCCAGCAGCGACGAGCTGCTCGTCGAGCCATCAGTACTTGGACGACGACGCCGACGACGCCTATCAGGCGTCCGTGACGGTGACCGACAACGGGACTTCCAACGGGCAGCCGGACGCTGAGAAGCGACTCCGCAAACGTCACCGTCGGGGTGTCGAACGTGGATCCGGTCATCACGGGCACGACCGGCCCAATCGACCCGGTTGCGAAGGGCACCAGTGCGTCGTTCTCGGCCTCCTTCACTGACGTCGGATCGCTCGACACGCACACGTGTCTCTGGACATGGGACGACGGAACGCCGAATACAACGGTGACCGCGCCGGGCACTGGCAACGGCTCGTGCTCCACGACGCACACCTATGCAGCACCGGGCGTCTACACCGTCACGGTCACCGTTCGAGACGATGACGGCGGCGAGGACATCGCTACGCTCGAGTATCTGGTCGTGGTGTACGACCCGAGCGCCGGGTTCGTAACGGGAGGCGGACACCTCTGGGTGGCAGCTGGCTCGTACCCCGCCGATCCGACCCTAAGCGGTCGCGCGAACTTCGGCTTCGTCGCGAAGTACAAGAAGGGCGCCACGATCCCAGAGGGCCAGACCGAGTTCCAGTTCCAGGTTGGGAACCTGAACTTCCACAGCGAGACCTACCGGTCGCTCGTGGTGTCAAGCTTCAAGGCTCAATATCGCGGAACCGGTCGGATCAACGGGGTGGCCGGATATGACTTCGTTGTCACCGCCTACGACGGACAGGTCAACGGCGGCGGTGGGGCCGACAAGTTCCGGATCAAGATCACCAAGGACGGCGTGACGATCTTCGATAACCGCATGGGTTCGTCCGATGACATGGATGTGGCGAACCCGCAGATCATCACGGGCGGGAGCATCGTCATCCACAAGTAGGCATCGCAGCGACTAATTCCGAAGGGCGGGCCGTATGGCCCGCTCTTCGGCGTTGGTAGGATCGAACGATGAGTGAGCCGATCCGCACGCGGGGCGTCGTCTACGCCGGGCCGAGCGAGCGACCGAGGATCGAGGAGCTGATCCTCGACCCGCCGCGGACGCGGCGAGGTGCTGGTCAGGATGGCGGCCGCCGGCGTCTGCCACTCCGATCTCCACGTCGTGGACGGCGAGTGGGAGCGCCCTGCCGGCGTCGTGATGGGCCATGAGGGCGCCGCCTGGGTCGAAGCGCTCGGCGAGGGCGTCGACCGCCTGCAACCGGGCGACCTCGTGGTGCTGGCGTGGACGGCACCATGCGGACGCTGCGAGGCATGCCGGCGTGACGAGCCCTGGCTGTGCAGCCAGCCCGACGGAAGCGGCCATCGGCTGAAGCCGGAGGACGTCCGACTGCACCGGGCGAGCGGGGAGCCGATCGGCGCCTACAGCGGCATCGGCACGTTCGGGGAGCGGCAGGTGGTCGCGGCATCGGCGGCCATCAAGGTGGACCCGCGCACGCCTCCAGACGTGGCGGCGCTCATCGGCTGTGCTGTGACCACCGGCATCGGCGCCGTCAGGAACACCGCGAAGGTGAAGGCGGGGGAGTCGGTCGCCGTCATCGGCCTGGGCGGGGTCGGGCTGAGCGCGGTCATGGGAGCGGTCGATGCGGGCGCGCACCCGGTCACCGCCATCGACACGTCGCCGGCCAAGCTCGAGCTCGCGATCCGGGCCGGCGCGCATCGGACGCTGCTGGCGGACGAGGTCGCCCAGGTGGAGCCGCCGGATCACGTCCTCGAGTGCATCGGCCTGGTGGAGACCGTCGAGCGGGCCATCGACCTCGTTCGGACCGGGCGGGACGGCGACGCTGGTGGGGATGACGCCGCAGGGGCATCGGGCCAGCTTCGACGTCTACCGCTTGGTGGAGGACGGCAAGCGGATCCTCGGCTCGAACTACGGATCCGCACGTGCCGGCGCGCGACTTCCCGCGGATCGCGCGGGAATACCTCGATGGCAGGCTGCCGCTCGACCTGTTGATCACGGAGCGCATCGGCCTGGAGCGCCTCGACGACGCCTTCGCGGCCATGCGCCGTGGCGAGGGCGCGCGACGGGTGATCGTGTACTGAGCGCTCATGGCATGCGGCCTGCGAATCACCCATACATGAGTGATGCACGCCAGAGCCCGATTCCGCAGGACCGGGTGGACGAGAACACCGATCAGGCGCAGCTCGCGGCCGATGACCAGCGGCAGGCCGCCGAGCAGGAGCGTTACCTCAAGGACCAGGGCGTCGACGAGCGCCCCGGCACGAATCCGGGGGAGCAGCCCGGGATCCCGGATCAGCCCGCAAGCCCTGCCGAGGGTGGCGACTGAGGCTGACCGGTAAATGAAGAAGCCCGGGCATGTGCCCGGGCAACAGCGTTGTGGCTGCTAAGAAGCTCCGGCCTTGGCCGTGTTGTCCTTGGCATTGAAGAACCACGGGTCAACTGCGGGAGTCAGCGTGGGCTGGAAGAACTTCATGCAGACCAACCCGTCATCGTTCTTGTCCCAAGCCGCGGCGAGGCCATCCATGAAGGCCTGCTCATCAGCTTCAGGGATGTCAAGACCCGCGTCCTCAGTCGCTTGGAGCCACTCGGCCAACGTGACAGTGTGCCAACCCGATGCAGCACTGCCGCAGGAAGCGTCTGGTTTCGCAGCCAGAACCGGCGATGTCGCAAGGGCGGCGAGCGCGCCGAGGAGCAGGGCAATCCCGAGTCGTCGCATGAGAAGGGCACCTCACAGCAGGCACGGGTCGGGTTCGCCAGTGGCTCGGTGCGTCCCCGGCGGCCATGATCTGGGCCCGCACGTCAACGCCCCCCGCGTGTAGTTGCTGTTGTACGCCGATCGAGTTCCCGTGCCTAGCCCTCTCGAGGCGAACGAGCCCGGCGCACGTGCACCCGGGCTCGTCGATTTTCCGAAGCCGATGACCTAGCGGCCGGCCTTCCGCTCCGCCTTTTCGGCCTTCCGCTCCGCCGTGGCTGCCTCGCGCTCGGCCTTCGCGGCTGCCTTGGCCGCTGCCTTTGCGGCCTTCTGCTCCGCCTTGGCATCCGATGCGGTGGCGTCGGCGTCATCCTCATCGGCGTCGTCTTCGTCGCCTTCGGATTCGACATCTTCGTCGCCGTCGTCGCCGTTGTCCCAGCAGAGGTCGCGGGCGTGCTGGCTGACCCACGCGCCGTGGGTCCCGTGGTCGGACTCCTCGAAGCCCTCCCAGTCGTGAGCGGCCGCCGAGACGCACTGGCCGTGGTTCGCGAACTCCTCGGAGTCCTCCTCTTCGGCGTCCTCGTCGGTGTCCGTTTCCTCCTCGGCGTCTTCGTCGGACTCCTCGTCCTGATCGGACTCGTCGTCAGTGTTCTCGTCAGAGTCTTCGGATTCTTCGTCGGCGTCGTCGTCCGGCTCGTCGACGTCTTCATCGGACTCGTCATCCGACTCCTCGTCGGAGTCCTCGTTCTCCTCGTCCTGCTCCGTCTCGTCGTCGGTCTGCTCATCGGAGCCGAAGACAAGGTCGTGGACGAAGGCGGCGATCGTCTGGCCGCGCGTACCCTCGGCCGCTCCGCTCGGGTTGGCCCCGAACGCCGCCGACACCGAGAGCGCGATGAGGAGTGCCCCTCCCATCAGCGCAAGCCACGTGCTGCGCAGTCGTTGCATGGTGGACCGATACCTTCCATCTGGCGACGCCGCGGGGCAGCGCGGACGCCATGGGCCTGGTGGGCGCAATACGGCGCCCCGAGAATGACCGCCCGAGGATGGCAGCCGATGGACGGGCTGTGGGAAGTACATGGGTCCGGGCTGAGCATGACCTTGGGGGCAGGTTCGTGGGTGCGCTGGGACCTGCGGTGACCCGTGGGGCGAGTCAACGGACGCGAGAGACCACGCAATGGACCGGTCGGGCGTCATTCGACCCGTGGGGCGGCCGAACCAGCACTAGAGACCGGTTTCCAGTGCTCGTTGACCCGTGGGGCGGCCCCGCACGCGGGGTCACCGATGGTGCGAGCCGACGGAACCGAAGCGGGTCAGGACTCGCCGCGCGGCTGATGCTTGCGCAGCAGGATGTCGATGGCGTCGCGGTATCGGGCGCCGGAGGCGTGGCGTCGCAGCCAGTTGAGGTAGTCGGGATCGCGGCGCGCCACCTCGCCCAGCGTCCATCCCTCGTACCGCCCGAAGTCGAGGCGCAGGCCGGCGCCGTCGGAATCCAGCGGGCCACGCGGGGCGCCGTGGGTTCGGTCGTGGGCCGGCGTGGGTGGGGGAGCGCGGCGGCGATCCGACTCCCATGTCTGCCGCTTCACCGGGTCCCGCACGATCGCGTAGGCCCAGTTGAGGTCGGTCATGCGTCGTTCTTCGGCGGCGTTCAGCGCCGTGGACGTATCCGGGTGGACCTTGCGCGCAAGCACCCGGTAGGCGGCGCGGATGACGTCCGGGTCGGCGTCGGGTTGGACCTGCAGGATCCGATACGGGTCGCGCCGCTCCATCGGTCCGGTGTCCTACACCAGCGCCTGCTCCACGACCTGGCGCAGCACGGGCAGCGGCAGCGCGCCGGCCTCGAGCACGACGTCGTGGAAGCGGCGGATGTCGAACCGATCCCCCTGGCGCGCCTGGGCTTCCGCTCGCAACCGCAGGAGCTCGAGCTGGCCGAGCTTGTACGCCAGCGCCTGGCCGGGCCAGGCGATGTATCGGTCCACCTCGTTGGCGATGTTGTTCTCGCCGAGCGCCGTGTGGACGGTCATGAAGTCGATCGCCTGCTGTCGCGTCCAGCCGAGGACGTGGATGCCGGTGTCGACGACGAGGCGAGACGCGCGCCACGCATCGACCGAGAGGATGCCGAAGCGGTCCAGCTCGCCCGGACAGGAGTCCCATCTCCTCCGACAGGCGCTCGGTGTACAGCCCCCAGCCCTCGATGTAGGCGGTGGTGCCGTTGAAGCGGCGGAAGGCCGGCAGATCGGTCAGCTCCTGCATGATCGCCATCTGGAGGTGGTGGCCGGGGACCGACTCGTGGAAGGCCAGCGTCTCCGCCTCGTACCGCGGTCGCGTCTCGGGCGCGGAGGTGTTGACGAAGTGCTGGCCCGGCCGCGAGCCATCGGCTGCCGGGTCGCGGTAGTAGGCGATCGTCGAGTGCTTCTCCTCGTGCTCCGGCATGCGGACGACCTCGCACGGTGCCTTCGGAAGCCGGCCGAACCACTGTGGAACGGCCGCATTGGCGCGCTCCAGCGATGCGACCGCGGTGTCGAAGATCTCGTCGCGGGTCGCGAAGTGCAGGTCCGGGTCGGAGCGCAGGGCGTGCAGCGTGGCCGCAAGCCCGTCGGTCCCGAGCAGTCGCGCGCCGAGCTCGACGAACTCTCGATCGATCCGCTCGATCTCGGCGAGCCCGATCTGGTGGATCTCCTCGGGCGGCGTGTCGAGCGACGTGTGGGCCCGGGCGAGTCGCCGGTACGCATCGGCGCCGCCGGGCAGGTGCATCAGCCCCGGACGGTCGTCCGAGCGGGCAGCTGGCGCGACCTCGTCCGCCAGCAGGCGGCGGAAGCGCTCGTACGCCGGTCGGATGCCGTCGCCGATGGTGGCCAGCAGGTCGTCCCGCAGCGCCGGCAGATCCTCGGCGGGCTCCGCCAGCGGCCACTCCGCGTCCGGCCGTGCCAGCAGGTCGTCGATGCCTTCGATGGACTTGGTGACGAGCGCATCGACGGCCACCCGCCCATCGGCGAGGCCACGGCGCAGGTTCTCGCCGGCCTGGTCGAGGAAAGCCGGCATGGCCCGCCAGCGCCGGAGGAGCACGGCGGCTTCCTCATCGGTCCGGGCACGGTGGTATGCCGGGATGCTGAGCAGGTGGACCTGCGGTCCCTCCATCGGGTCGACGCTGAAGGCTGGCAGGTCGGCTTCGAGCACCGCTCGGTCCGTGCGCAGCGCCTCTCCCAGGGCGGCGCGCGTCACCGGATCCGCATCCGGGCCGATCTCGGCCAGCCGCGCCTCGAACCGGTCCAGGGCGGCGCGCCACGCGTCGATGGCGGCGGGGGATTCGTCTTCGAGCGCGTGGTCGAAGCGGTGGTCGCCGATGGCGGTCGCGAAGGAAGGGTTGCGCTCGAGGAAGGCGTCCCAGTAGTCGGCGGCAAGCCGATCCAGCTGCTCGGATGTGGTCACGCGGTCATGCTAGCCGCGGACCGGCCATCCACGCCCGATCAGCGCGGCATCTGGGTGATGTGCGGCGCGGGGCCCTCGGCGCGGTCCTTGTCCTCCCCGGGCTCCTCGCCCTGCGGGATGGCGGCATCGCCGACCTCGCCGAGCGTTGCCTCGTCGTCGGTGATCGGGTTCGGCAGGTCCTGGGCGTCCTCGATCTGCTCGACGCTGTCCCGGGTGCGATCGGTGTCCATCGGTTCACCTCCTTGCGCCGAATCCGATGCAAGTGCCGGGCCGACGGGCCTATCCTCCCGCCGATGCAGCCCGCCCAGCCCGCTTCCGCGCTACGCCTCCGGCGCCGAAGCAGCCCGATCCGAACCGGCTGATGCGCACCTGCGCGAACTGCGGTTCCGAGATGGAGGAGCGCAAGTGCAAGCTGATCTGCCGAGGTTGTGGCTACTTCCTGAGCTGCTCGGACTACTACTGAGCGCGAGCGTCCCTCCGGCGGGCCGTACTGCGTCGAGCCGATGAACTCGATGCGTGGCCAGGCATGCCGAGGTCGAGGAATCGCCTTGTTCAGCTCGTAGTCGCCGCCCATGTCGCCGCGCAGGTCCGCGTGACGACGCAGGATTCGGGCCGCCTCCTCGAGCCGTGTCGGACCGAGCTGGATCAGCGTACCGGTACGCATGTCCGTCGTCCCACTTCGGCTGCGGCGTCGCCGTATCTGGCAGAGCTCGACCTCGCCCGCTCTGGCCTCGCGATACGACGATCGGGTCCTCGGAAGAGCCGGAGTCACCGGGCGTCCACTCGATGGTGATCGCGATCTCATCGGGGACCTCGCCGGAGCCGTCGACCTCGTAGGTCGTCGGTGAGAACCAGCTGCACGGCGCGATGTCGCGGAACTCGGTGTTCGTGTACCAGTCGTCGGGGTAGACGAGCTGGTAGCCGTCGCGCCGGTTCTCGCAGTCGTCGCGCTCCACGAAGAGCGCATCGGCCTCGGCGTTCGCGGCCGGCTCGAACCCGCCGTCCGATGCCGCGGACGGCGAGGGGCTCGGTTCGGTGCTCGGCGTGGGCTCCACGGTCGGTTCCTGGGTGGGATCGGCGGTGGACGGAGCGCGAGCCTCGCTCGGCGCGACGGGCTGGGCGACGGCGTCGGGCATCGGTCGCGGCGGTGAGCAGCACGCGGCGAGCGCCACGATCAGGCGAGGAGCGAGATCAGGCGAGTCATCGGGCCGAACGGGTACGACGGGACCGCCGGACGATTCGGAACTAGTACGTTTCGCGCGATCCTCTCGGTGGCGTCGAGCGCGTCCATGCCGCGGAGCCGCAGGAACTCCTCGTCGGTGGATCGCGGCCCAGGAAGCCGCGCACCAGGTCGTCACCGTCGAGCGTGCCGTTGGGCTCGAGCACGGCTCGCCGGTACGCCATCCCCACCTCGGACGAGGTGACGCCCTCGCGAGTGAAGCGGCCGAACATGTCGTCGCCGATGACGTCCGCCCACAGGTAGCCGTAGTAGCCGGCGTCGTAGCCCTCGATGATGTGCCCGAATCCGGCGAGCATGAACGTGCCCTCTGGGTAGGGCATGCCGGTGATGGCGAACGTGCGGCGCAGCGCTTCGTCGGGTCTGGGAACGGAGGGATCGGCGTGCAGCGCGAGGTCGACCTGGCCGTAGAACGCCTGGATCGCCACGTGCAGCCCGACGTCCACCCATCGAGTGCGCCGCATCTGCTCGAGCAGCTCGTCGGGGATCGGCTCACCGGTGGCGTGATGCCGGGCGAACCGCCGCAGCACCGATGGCTCCCAGGTCCAGTGCTCCATGATCTGCGACGGAGCCTCGACGAAGTCCCACTCGGTCTCGGCGCCGGAGAAGCGCGGCGTACTCGGCGCGCGTCAGGCTCATGTGCAGGATGTGCCCGAACTCGTGGAAGAGGGTCTCCAGCTCCCGATGTCGGAGGAGCGCGGGCTGGCTGGCCGAGGGCGGCGTGAAGTTCGCGAGGATCGCGCTGACCGGTGTGACGTAGATGCCGTCGGCTGCCCGATGGCCGACCACCAGCGGATAGGCCGCGGCGTGGGTGAACTTGCCCTCTCGAGGGTGCAGATCGGCGTAGAAGTGGGCGATCGAGCGGCCGGATGCGCGGTCGAGGATCTCGTACAGCCGGACCGACTCGTGCCAGGCATGCGGCATCGGGCACGTGTCGGTACGCGAGTCCGAACACCTCGCCGGTGAGTTCGAACATGCCCTCGATGACCGGCTCCAGCGGCAGGTACTCGGCCGACGCGCTCCTGGTCGAGCCCGTACTCGCTCCCGCCGCAGCTGTCTCGTCGTAGTAGCGCCAGTCCCACAAGGTGATCGGGCCGTCGTGGCCATCCGCCCGCATCCGTTGCCCCAGCACGTCGAGCTCACCGGCCACGGTGCCCTCGAGCGAGGGCAGGAGCTGCGTCGTAGAAGGCGCGCACGCGGGCAGGGGTGCGCGCCATCCTGACCTCGATGGCGTGATCGGCCCACGTCGGTTCGCCCAGCAGCGCCGCCATCCGCCGACGCAGGTCGAGCGCCTCCTCGAGCAGCGGCCGATTCGAGGTCGACCGCCTTGCGCCAGTCCTTGATCAGCAGCTCCCGCCGCAGCTCACGGTCGCTGCGCCTGCTGCATGAACGGGTTGAGCTCCGGGTAGTCGAGGCTGACCCGATACGTGCCCTCGCGCGAACCGGGCTTCAGGCGCTCGACGTACGCGTCCGACAGGCCTGCCAGCTGCTCGCGCGTGACGTCGATGCCGTCGCGGAAGTCGTTCAGATTGCGCTGGAAGGCCACCTGCACCTCGACCAGTCGGGTGCGCAGCCGCTCGAGCTCGGCCCGGTCGTCGTCGTCGAGCTCGTGACCCGCTCGACGGAAGTCGCGCAGCCAGTGCGCCAGCAGCCGTGCCTCCTCGCCAGTGAGCGCCGTCCCCTCGTCGGTGTCGGCGAACGCGCGGACGACCTCGATACAGGTCGCGCCGAAAGACGAGGGCGACGCGCCACTTGTTGATCCGCTCCTCCGCCTCCGTTCCGGCTTGCCGAACGGCAGCATCCGGATGTGCCTGGCCCATGAACGCGCCGCGACCGTACGCTTCGACCAGCCGCGCCACCGCCAGGTCGAGCGGGACGAGGGTCGCTTCGAACGATGGAGCGTCGGCGCTGGTCACCGCCCCCGCCACGAGCGCCTCGGCGTCGGCGAGGGCCGCATCGGTCTCGGTCGTGACCGATGCGGGCGTGACGGCGGTGTAGTCGTACAGCGGGTCAGCCACGGTACTCGCTGATCTCGAAGAGATGGCCGTCTGGGTCGCGGAAGAAGCAGCGCGTCTCCGAGCCTCGATCGATCGGCTCGCTGAGGAAGTAGGCGCCGCGCTCGCGGAGGGTTTCATAGGCGGACCGGCAGTCGCGGACGCGGATCGTGAACAGGTGATCCAGCTTCGCGGGGTCGGGTGGCGGCGCGAGGGTCACGCCTGGCTTGTCCTCGGTGGGGCCTCCGCCGCTGACGAGCAGCAGCCAGGCGCCGTTGAACGACAGGACCGCCGAGTCGCCGCCGTACTCGCGGTAGAGCTCGGCGCCGAGGACGTCGGTGTACCAGCCGCGGGATCGGGGGACGTCGGAGACCACCAGGATGTGGGTCAGCGCCATGTCGGTGGTGGGGAACGTCATCGCCCGCCAACGATAGCCGCGACGCCGGGATCAGGGGACGGAGATCGCTCCCAATCGGCCGTTCGCAGCCGCCATGACGGACGTGATCGTCGCCACCGGCATTGCGTCCTGCGGCCCGCGCTCGGCGTAGAGGGCCCGCATGAAGCAGAAGGCGTCGAACAATCGCCGTTCCTCAGCGGTTGGTCGCCTGGGTCGGATGCTGCGACTCGTGGTCATACACGCAGCATCGTCCTCCGCCGATGTCCGGTCATCGGGCATGGGACCAGCGTCGGGATCGGTCATTCGTCGCGCCTCAGGCGCGGCATCGGATGTGCATTCGAGAAGGGGAACCCACCCGCGAGGAGCTTCAGATGACCCACGAGACCACGACACCGACGCAGCAGACGACGGTCGGAGACCGTGCCGGCGAGCAGGAGCACGTGCACCCGGCCCAGGTCCACACCCACGACCACTACCACGTCACCCACCACCACACCGGTGGCGGGATCCTGGGAGGCGAGTTCGAGCATCGCTCGGCCTACCACCTCCACGAGCACAACCACGCTCCACTCGTCCACGGGCACGACCACGAACCGGCGGACGAGCGGATGGATCACGAGAAGGAAGCGCACGTCCACGACCACAACGACCCGGCCGGCGACGGATCCTGACTCCGGGCATCCGATCGGGGCATGCCACCGGCCGCTGAGCGGCCGATCCGCCGGTCGGCGTCTCCGCCGCCCATGCATACTTGACGGTGCGTGGCGAGCCCGCGAAGGGCTCGATGGCTGAGCGGAGGTGAGGGCAAACCATGGCATGGGTCGACGATCGCGGTGCCGAAGGGCTCGGGGTCAATTGGAAGTGGCTGGTCGGGATCGGCGTCGTGCTGGCGATCCTGGGCCTCGTGGCGCTGTGGAACGCGGTCGACGCGACCCTGGTGACCACGGTGATCGTGGGCTGGGTGCTCGTGGCGGCGGGAGCAATGCAGCTCGTCGGAGCCTTCACCGGCGGCACGTCCACCGGGTGGCGGATTCTGCAGGGTGTCCTCGGGGTGCTCTACATCGTCGTCGGCTTCAACATCGTGTTCGACCCGCTGGCCGGCGCGCTCGCGCTGACCGTCGCGGTCGCCCTGATGCTGCTCATCGACGGCGTCATGCGCATCATCTCCTCGGTCATGGACCGCGGCGACGGATGGGGCTGGTCGGTCGGGCTCGGGGTCATCAACATCCTGCTGGGCCTGTGGGTCTGGAGCAACTTCCCGCTCTCGGGCATCGCCATCGGGTTCTTCGTGGGGCTGCAGCTGCTGTTCATCGGGATGCTGTGGATCGTCACCGGCTTCGCCGGCCGGTCGGCCGAGCGGGCCGCGGTCTGACCGTTCGAGATGGGTGGCGCGGAAACCGATGAGTCCCGATCGACGCCGGGTCTACGCTTGTAGTCACAGCGGTCAGGAGAAACCCGGATGAACTTCAACAGCATCCTCATCGGCAGCGAGGATCCCAAGCGCCTCACCGACTACTACGCGAAGCTGTTCGGGCCGCCGGCCATGGAGGACGGAGGCTACACCGGCTGGCAGGTGGGGAGCGGCTGGGTCACGATCGGCCCGCACGACGAGGTCAAGGGCCACAATCCGCAGCCGGGTCGGCTGATCTGGAACATCGAGACGGCGGACGTGCGCGCCGAGTTCGACCGGTTCGTTGCCGCCGGCGCAACCGTGGTTCGGGAGCCGTACGGCTTCGAGGGCGACGAGACCGGCGGTCTCATCGCCACGCTGTCCGACCCGGACGACAACTACTTCCAGCTCATGAGCCCGATGGGGCCGCCGTCCGAGAGCTGACCGGTCGGGTGCGTCATCCTGGTGGCGCCTCCAGGCAGAGAGCGACGGCTCCCATCGCGCGTTCGGGCACGCCGATCCGGGCCGACGCGTTGCGCCAGACAGTCGTTCGCTGGCCGCTGCCGCCTGACGCGTCCCAGACGACCACCGCCCCGAGCCGCAGGAAGCGGTCGTAAAACTGCCGCGTGCTCTCGAACCCGCGTCGCGCGAAGTACGGCTCTTCCTTGTTGTCGGCCCGAGAGCGGATGGCGCGAACGGCCGCACCGATGTCGACCGGGGACATTGGCGCGCCCTGTCCGACGATGAGGACGACGTTGGCCACCCCGGGCGGAAGCTGGCGCAGCTTCACGAGCAGCGTTTTAGCAACGCCTTCTCGATCCAGCGCGTGGCGCGGTCGGGTCACTTCCAGGTCGAAGGCGTGGTGGCCGCGGTAGGTCAGCGCGTAGTCCGGTCCGCCGCCAGTCGAGCCGCGGGGCTCGAAGGCCAGCTCGATGCGTCGATCCTCGAGCACCCACCGGGCAACCTCGAGCTCGGCGCGCACGTCCGCGCGAGCAGCCTCGTCGCCGGCGGTCCGCAGCTTCTTGCGGATCTTGTCGCGATGTGCGTCGGCGAAGGAGCGGAATCGTGACGACGACGGCGAGCCAGGCGCCGAGCTCCTCGCTCAGGGGAGCGTCGTCAACGCCATCGAGCAGCTGATGGGCGAGGCGCTCGACGCCCGCCGGCCTCGTTGTCGACCGGGTCATGCTCACAGCGTAGCCCTCGGTCCGGCTTCAGTCGCCCCAGCGCATCCGGCCGATCAGCGGCAGGAAGCGACCGGTTCGCGACGCGTATGACCGATAGGCGTCGCCGTGGGTGGCGATCAGGTGCGGCTCCTCCACCAGCCGGACCTGGATCTGGATACCGACGACGAAGCCGACGAGCATGGCCAGCGCCAGGAGATTGGGCACGAGCAGGGCGAGCCCGAGGGCGGTGGCCAGCGTGCAGGCCAGGATCGGGTTGCGGACGACGCGGAACGGCCCGTCGGTCACGAGCTCCGTGCGATCCCCGGGCGTGACGTCCGGTCGCCACGCGTCGCCCATCGCCGCCTGCGACACCAGCGTGCCGGCGATGCCCGCGATGGCAAGCACCAAGCCGGCGACGTGCACGATCTGGTGATCGAGGGCCTGGATGGGATCCATGCCGAGCAGGTCGGCGATCGGTGCGGCGAAGGCGAGCAGGAGGCCCAGGCCGGATGCAAGCCGAGCCCACATCTGCGGTGAGCCGCGACTCGCTCGCGGGGGCATCGGGACGGCGCCAGTCCTGCGGCCGTGGAGATACCCGCGGGCGCCAACCACCAGCACGAGCCACGCAACCAGGATCACGAGCGCCAGCACCGGCATCGGTGGATAGCGTAGCCGGTGGCAGGACGGGTACGATCCCGGCGAGCGATCCACGCGGGAGGAGCCGATGACCGACACGCCCCCAGGCCCGGAACCGACCGTCGACCGCCCCGGCATTCCGCCGGAGTACGGGATGTCGAAGGCGACCGAGTTCCTGCCGTGGAGCCACGTCGAGGAACGACTGAACGGTGACCGCGTCTACTGGGTGGCCACCGTCGGGGCCAATGGTCGACCCCGCGTGCGGCCGATCGACGGCGTGTACCTCGACCGCGCGATCTGGGTCGGCGGCAGCCCCAAGGTGCGGTGGATCGGCGAGCTCGCCTCGAACCCGCAGGTGAGCGTCCATCTCGCGGACATCGACGACGTGGTGATCCTCGACGGCGCGGCCGAGATCCTCGAGACGGTGGCCGACGACCTGGCGAAACGGCTGGCGGCGGCCTCGAACGCGAAGTTCCCGGAGTACGGCATGACCGCCGACTTCTACCGCTCGAACGGCGCGATCGCCATCCGGCTGCGCAAGGCGATCGCGTGGACGGACATCACGCGCAATCCGACGCGCTTCCGCTTCGAGCGCTGACTTCGCTCAGACGAGGCGGCGGTCGGCGGCCCAGCGGGTCAGCTCGTATCGGTTCGAGAGCTGGAGCTTGCGCAGCACGGCCGACACGTGCGTCTCGACCGTCTTGACCGAGATGTGCAGCTCGTGCGCGACCTCCTTGTAGGTGTAGCCGCGCGCGATGTAGCGCAGCACCTCGCGCTCGCGCCGGCTGAGCAGGTCGAGCTCCGGGTCGAGCGGCTGGGGTGCCTCGCCGGCGAAGGCGTCGAGGACGAAGCCCGCCAGCCGGGGCGAGAAGACGGCGTCGCCGTCGTGGATCCGCTGCACGGCCGACGAGAGCTCCTCGGCCGAGATCGACTTCGTGACGTAGCCGCGCGCGCCCGCGCGGATGATGCCGATGACGTCCTCGGCGGCATCGGACACGGACAGCGCCAGGAAGCGGACCTCGGGCCGCTCGGCGCGCACCGCCTCGATCACGGCTCGTGCCGCCGCCGCCGGCCATGTGGACGTCGAGCAGCACGACGTCGGGCCGCCCGAGCTCGAGGATGGCCGGCACCGCCTCCTCGACCGATCCGGCGTCGCCGACGATCTCGAGCTCGCCACCCCGCCAGCTCGGAGCGAACGCCGGATCGGAACAGCTCGTGGTCGTCGACCACGAAGACGCGCGTCTGGTCATGGCGCCCTCCTCGGGCAGCTGGATCACGACCTCGGTGCCGGCGCCGGGCCGGCTGTGGACGTAGGCGCGTGCCGCCGCGACGCTCCATGCGGCCGATGATCGAGTCGGCGATGCCGCGCCGGTCCGGGGCCACGGCGTCGGGGTCGAACCCGCTGCCCTGGTCGCGCACGAAGGCGCTGATCGTGTCGTCCTCGACCTCGACGTAGACCGAGATCGTGGTGCTGCCGGAGTGCCGGGCCGCGTTCGCGACGGCCTCCGCGCAGGCGTTGACCAGCGCGCGCAGCCGGTCGTCCATCTCGGCGTCGCCGACCACGACCGCCTCGACGCTCACCTGGTGCTGGCGCTCGATCCGGCCGGCCATCGAGTCGATCGCGTCGCGCAGCCGCACGCCCGCGAGGTCGGGAGCGCGCCCGTACAGCCAGGCGCGCAGCTCGCGCTCCTGCGTGCGGGCCAGGCTCGCCATCTCGCGCGGCGCCTTGGCGCGCTGGATGAGCGCCAGCGTCTGGAGCACCGAGTCGTGGAGGTGCGCGGCCATCTCGGCGCGGGCGTCCGACCTGACGCGGCTGCTGCGCTCCTCGACGAGCTGGCGACCCATGCTCCACACCCACGGACCGGCGAGCAGGGTGCAGCGCCGCCGATGGCCACGATCATCGCCAGCAGCACGTTGCCCGCCGCCGCCAGCGAGGTGTTCGCGGCCAGGAAGACCCCCATCGCCGGCCAGGATCAGGACGCGCCGATGAGCACGCGCGGCAGCGAGACCGGCCGTCGAGCGACGGACTCGAGCGGCGTCCCGAGCCTCGACAGCGTCCAGCGCCCGCGGCCGCCTCGTCGCCGCTGCGCGCCCACAGGATGGCGAAGCCGATCGCGGCCAGCACCACCGGCCACCCGTGCTCGCCGCCGAACCACAGCCCGGTGATCGAGAGCAACGACGAGCAGCCCGACGGCGACCAGGCCGATGCCGAGCGACCTGCCGCCGGGTCGGCATTCGGATCCGCCGGCTGCGGCGGCTCGACGTCGGCGGTCGCGGCCTCGAGCGGGGCGAGGAGCCAGGTCAGCACGTAGACGACGACCCCGAAGCCCGCGGCGAATGACGAGGCCGATGAAGGCGACCCGCACGATGTTCGGGTCCACGCCGAGGTGACGGCCGATGCCGCCGGCCACGCCCGCCGAGCAGCCGGTCGCTGCGGCTGCGCTCGAGCCGAGTGCGGGTGCGTGTCGGTCCGGCCGCACGCTCCGGGCGTCGACCTGTGCCATGGACGCATGTTCCCACACGCTCGCATCGCATCCACGATGGGGGACAACCCTGAGTCGCGACTGCCGGCGGACTCAGGGTCGAATGGGGGACATCCCCAATGGTCAGCCGGACTGATGCGGGCCGATGATCCGGCCATGACCACCGAACAGCCGACCGC
Organism: uncultured Chloroflexia bacterium; assembly: GCA_963806695.1. Lineage (GTDB taxonomy): Bacteria > Chloroflexota > Limnocylindria > QHBO01 > QHBO01 > JACDBZ01. Next base: position 23,313 of record CAWDYT010000001.1, read on the forward strand.
CCCGCGCGTGCTCCGCCGCCGATCCGACGATCGCGTCATCGGCGGCGTGGCGAGCGGCCTCGGCGACTACTTCAACGTCGACCCACTGCTGATTCGCATCGGCTTCGTTGGCCTGATGGTCTTCGGCGGAATGGGCATCTTCCTCTACGTCGCCGCCTGGCTGCTCGTCCCGGACGACGCCACCGACAAGTCCATCCTCGAGCAGGTCGTGCAGGGCTCGGGGCCGATGCGGAACCCGATGCTGCGGGCGATCGTGCTCGTCGTCGGTGTCCTGATTGCCGCCGGCGTTCTGACAAACGTGCTGGCTTGACGGCGGAGTCGGCCTCGGGGGCGGGTCAGGCTTCTTCGGCGTCCTGACCATCGCCCTCCTCATCGTCCTGCTCGGCGCGGTCATCCTGCGTCGCAACGATTCCACGGAAGCCCTCGTGTCCCCCTCGGCGGAGACGGCTTCGGCCGATGCGGCAATCCCGCCGACCGAGGTCGTGGCGGCGACACCGCGTCCGCGCCGCCGCCGCCGTCCGGCCTCGCCGCTGGGGTGGTACATCCTGGGCGCGGTGCTGGTCGCCGTCGGCGTCCTCGCCCTGCTGACGAACGTCGCCGACGTTTCCGTCGACCTGGCCCAGTACTTCGGGCTGGCCCTCGCCGTGCTCGGCGTCGGGCTCGTGATCGGGACGTGGTGGGGCCACGCACGGACGCTCATCCTGCTGGGGCTGCTGATTCTCCCCTTCGCCGTGATGGCGAGCTACGTCACCGTCCCGCTCGAGGGAGGGATCGGCGAGCAGCGCTACACGCCCATGGACGCCGGTGAGCTCCTCGACGAGTACCGGCTCACCGGGGGCCAGCTGGTGCTCGACCTTACCCAGGTCGAGCTGACGGAGCCGATCGAGGTCGCCGCGAGCGTCGCCATGGGCGAGCTCGTCGTCCTGCTGCCCGAGGAGGTCAGCGGCGAGGTGGACGCCACCGTGGGTGCGGGGAACTTCTACATCCTCGGCGCCTCGCAGAGCGGAACCGAGCTCGAGGACCGGTTCGTCCTCGATGGCACGGGACCGGACATGACGCTGGCGCTGGACGCCGGCGTCGGAAGCATCAGAGTCTTCCGGGAAGGATCACAGGGACGCTAGCCATGACACGCCATTCACCAGATCTCCTGTCGCTCGTGTTCGGCATGCTCTTCGTCGCCGCCGGTCTCGTGCTGCTTTCCGGCGACAGCGGTGCGCTCTCGCTCACCTGGGTCGGACCGTTGATGGCGATCGTCATCGGCGTCCTGCTGGTCGTGGCGGCGCGCTCGACCCGCCCGAACGCCGACGCCGAACCAGCGGAGGCCGAGGAGGCCTGACCGATGCGGGCGTGGCGCTCCGTCCTTGTCGCGCTTCCGTTCGTCGTGGGCGCCGCCGTGGTCGCGGTGCTGTCCGCGCTCCTGACCGCCCCGCGCTGATCCGGGCGACCTCTGGCCTCAGCCGGCTCGCTCCCGCAGCCACTCGAGGGCGCGCTCCGCGCCACCCAGGACGGACACGTGACCCTCGCCCGGCGCCTCCCGCAGCTCGGCATTCGGGATCTGGCGCACCAGCCATCGACTGTGCGCCGACGGAACCATGCGATCGTCGGAGCCATGAAACAGGAGCGTCGGGGCCGATACCGCCCCCGGCTCGAAGCCCCACGGCGCGACATAGGCCAGGTCGTCGTCCACCAGGCCGCCGGGTCCGCCCGCGAGCGCCGGCGCCACCACCGATCCGAACCATCCCCACTCGCCGGCGAGCGCCGCGTGGTCGGCCGCGATGAAGCCCGCGTCGCCATCCGCGGCGGTCGCCTCGTAGCGCTCCTTCGCATCGCGCCCCGCCAGCGCTGCTTGCAGCGCGGCCACGCCGGACGGCGCCATGCCGTCGAACCAGTCCAGTCCATCGGAGCCGTAGGGCGCCAGGCCGGCTCCGCTCACGGCGCCCCAGACGCGGCCCGGCATCAAGGCGGCGCAGGCGAGCGCGTGCGGACCACCACCGGAGTGCCCCATGACGGCGAAGCGCTCGATGCCCAGGGCATCGGCGATGGCTCCGGCATCGGCCGCCGCCGACGCAACGTCCCGGCCGATCACGCGCGTTGAGCCACCGTAGCCCGGGCGGTCGTAGCCAACCCATCGGATGCCCAGCCGATCGGACGCGGCGAAGAGCGGCGCCGGTGGCGTGCCGATGTTCGGGGTTCCGTGATGCCAGAGCACCATCAGCGCGACCGGTGTTCCCTCCGGCGCGCGGTCGTACCCGTGCAGCGTGCGGCCGCCGTCCAGCCGGACGTCGATCTCCCTCATGGATCGGAGGAACTCCTCGCTTCGTTCGTTCGAAAGCAAGACGGCTTGGCCCTCCGAAACTGATCGAAGGCCGATGCGGCCGGCGCGGCGAGCCATGTCGACCCCGACTGGGCCGTTCGCTCAGCCGGCGTCGATGACGCAGAAACGGTTGCCCTCGGGGTCGGCCATGATCACGTAGTCGGCATCGGCAGGCCGCTTGTCCCACTGGACCTCCGTCGCTCCCAGACCGGTGAGCCGCTCCACCTCGGCCGCCTGGTCGGCGGCATACAGGTCGAGGTGGATGCGCGGCGGGATCTGGAGCGTGGAGCGCACCCGATCCAGCGACACGTTGGGTCCGGCCCCGCTGCGCGGACGGAGGAGGGCGAAGTCATCCTCGTCACCCTCGCGCGCCACGTAGTCCAGGGCGGCGGTCCAGAAGGCCCGTTGCCGCTCGAGATTGTCGACCCGGATGACGACGGACCCGATGGTGAGCATCGGTCAACGATACGCCGGGCGCAGCTCCCCGGTCGCGAATCGGATGGCCGCAACGTTCACGCGCGGATCGATCCAGTGCTCGCAGTACTGAAAGCGGTGCGTCGTCACCAGCCGGCCGTCGCGGTCCACCACGAACTCGCCGGGGAGCAGCCACGTGTTGTCGACCATCGGCCTGCCCTCTGCGACCCGGGACGCGGCCAGCGACGCGCCGGCCGCCGGCTCGCACCGGAGGTAGTCGTCGGGAGCGTCGAAGAGCATCTCGATCGGTCCGCCCTCCAGCAGCCCGAAGGCGCGGTACGCGCGCTCCTCCGGGTCGCAGAACAGCAGCATGTCGTCCGGCAGCTCGTTGGCCGTCGCGTAGGTCAGGGTCCGCTCCGGCTCGCCCTGGCCGACGAGCGCCACGGTCGCTCCGGCATCCCGATAGCTCGCGTATTCGGAGCGCAGGCGCTGGGCGCGGTCGCGCCCGCAGCTGCAGCCAAAGTGGCGCCAGAAGAGGAAGAGCGCCGGCCCGTCGGCCCATGCCGATGACAGCGACCGCACCGCCCCTGAGCGCGCTTCGACCAGGTCGAGCGACGGAGCCGCGTCACCGGCCTGGACGGGCAGCTCCGTCCAGCGTGTGCGCTTCGGTCCCGCTGCCCAGCCCTGCTGCCACTCGCGGCGGGCGGCATCGGTCTCCGGGCTCTCCGGCTGATGCAGCACGCGGGCTCCATCCTGCGTCATGTGGCACTCCCTCAAACGGCACGGGGTCGAACGACGGTGCAAGTATGCAGGCGTCGTGGCCGCGATCCGAACCGATCGCGGGCGTCGTAGTCCCTCTGACCACGCCACAGCGATAGCCGGGGGTGCCTGCCATGTCCCAGCCTCCGATGATCGAGCGCGTCGAGCCAGCACGGTGGGTCGGCGTGGCCCAGGGCATCGCCGGCATCGTCATCGGCCTGCTGCTGCTGTTCGCGCCGGGAGCGAGCTCCGTCCTCATCGTGCAGCTGGTCGGACTGTGGTGGCTCATCGCGGGCATCGTGTCACTGGTGAGCCTGGCCTGGGATCGGAAGCTGTGGGGATGGACGGTCGCGAGCGGACTGCTCGGCATCGTCGCCGGGCTCGCCATCGTGCGCCACCCGCTGTGGACCACCGTGATCGTGGAGAGCGCGTTGTTCGTGTTCCTCGGCGGCATCGGAGTCTCGCTCGGAGTCACCCTCATCGCGCGTGGCGTGAGCGGCCGGGACTGGGGAGTCGGCATACTTGGCGCTGTGGATGTCGTGATCGGCCTGCTGTTGCTCTTCAATCCGCTGACGGGGGTCATCGCACTCCCGATCCTGCTCGGCCTGCTCGCGCTGGTCGGCGGCATCGCGGTGCTGGTGATGGCGATCCGGAGGCCGAGGGGCGACACATCGGGGGCGGTGGAGAGGATCTAGATGACAGGAACGGACTACGAGGATGGTGGAATGACGTCTCGCGACAGCGACAGCGACAGCTCCGCGTGGCTGGTGGGCTTCACCGCCTTCGCGGCGATGATGATGATGCTGATGGGCTTCTTCCAGGTCAGCATCGGGCTCATCGCGCTCTTCAACCAGGAGTTCTACGTGACGACGCCCGAGTACGTCTTCGCGTTCGACGTCGGGACGTGGGCCTGGATCCATCTGATCTGGGGCGCGGTCGTGCTGATCGCCGGCTTCTCGCTGCTGTCGGGAGCGACGTGGGCGCGCGTGCTGGGCGCCGTGATCGCCGCGATCGCGGCCGCACAGGCCTTCGTGTTCCTCCCGTACCAGCCGTTCTGGTCGATCATCATCATCGCGGTGTCCGTGCTCGTGATCTGGGCACTCACGACGCGCGTGGGAGACGTCGAGTCCTCGCTCGACTAGTCGGGACGCGGACGCTGCCTGCGCGGGGGTGCAGCCCACACCCCCGGCGCGCGCTCGCACCCGGCGTCAGCGGACGACGAGGTGGTGCATCCACCTGATAAGCCTCGGTTAAGGGGGTAGGCACGCGGGGAAATCTGCGTAAGATTGGGGTACAGGAACGCGAGGAATTGACCCGGGGTGCTCGTGCCCGTGGACCCGGTGAGCCGCGCGTCGGAGCCCGAGCATGACGCGTGTCCAGCAGCCGACCATTGCACCGATTCCGGGGCCCGCCCTGCTGTGGGCCCCGTCGGACGAGGTGCAGGCACCCGCGACCCGCACCGGACGGTCGGTCGCATTCCTCGTGGTGCTGGCTCTCACGGTCGTTGCGGGCATGGTCGCCACCTCGGTCCTGCTGGCTGCGGGATCGGACTACCTCGTCGACGACGTGGCTCCCACCATCTACGCGGCGTATCTCGCCGCGGCTCCGGTCCTGGTCGGCGTCATCTGGCGGATCCGCCGCTCGGATAGCCCTGTCGGCGGCCTCCTCGTCCTGTTCGGGCTGAGCGCCTGGACACAGGCGCTCCAGGCATCGGACGATCCCGTCCTCTTCTCCGTCGGCGCCGTGGTCGGCCAGTCGGCGGTCACCGCCTGGACGCTCTTCCTCGCCCTGGCATTCCCGCTGGGCCGGCTCCGGGGACGCGCCGATCGGGCGGCGATGGCGCTCGTCTGTCTCTCGATCCTGGCGTATCTCGTCTGGGCCAGCCAGGCGCCGACACTCCTGGCGGGGCCGATCGCCCAATGCTTTGTCATGTGCCCGCCGAACCCGTTCCAGATCGGGGACTCGCCGTGGCTGCTGGCGGTCGCGGGCAACTTCTCGTTGCTGGCGGGACTGGCATCGGCGATCGGGGCCTTCGCGATCATCGGCTGGCGACTCCGCGGCGCCGGCGCACGCTGGCGCACGTCGCTGCCGGTGGCAGTCACATCGCTCCTCTTCGTCGGCATGCTGGGCACCTTCCACGTCACGCGCTCGGCGATCGCGGCCAACGGAAGGCTGGACGACGTCATTTCGTGGCTCCTGGTTGCCACCGCCGTCGCATTCCCGATCGCGTTCCTCGTCCACCTCCTGCGCACCGAGTACTCCGCGCAGGCGACGGGACGCCGGCTGCTCGACCGGCTGGTGAACGACGACCGAGGGCCGTGGCGCGATGCGCTGGCGGATGCGCTGGGCGATCCACGCCTGCGCCTCGCGACCTGGGATCCCGAAACGGGCGGCTACCGCGACGATTGCGGGTGTCAGGTGGAGCCCTCACAGCCGATCGGCGACCACGCCTGGATCGAAGTGCACCGCGGAGACCAGCCGGTGGCTGCCATCCTGGCCGACCAGGCCATCCTGCAGGACCCGCGCGCCGTCGCGACCGCCACGAATGCAACGCTCGTGGCGAACGAGCTCGACCAGAACCACGACCGGCTGGACACCCTGCGCGGTGCCATCAACGAGGCGGCCGACGCGGCGCGAGTGGAGCTGGGGCGCGACCTCCATGACAGTGCGCAGCAGCGCCTCGTCGCCCTGCGCATCCATGTCGGCCTGGCCCGCGAGCAGCTCGAGACCCCCGAGGAGCGCAAGGTCCTCGATTCCATTGGCAGCGAGGTGGAGGCGGCGCTGGCGGACATCCGATCGGTGGCGCACCTCGACGGTCCGCCACATCTCCGAACGTTCGGGCTTCCGGCGGCTCTGCAGCGTGCGACCCGTTCGGCGGGGATCCCGGTCCATGTCGTGGCCGATATCGTCCCTCGCTTCGACCCCGACGTGGAACGAGCCGTGTACTACATCTGCCTGGAGGCAGTGCAGAACGCCGCGAAGCACGCGGGACCGGGCGCGTCCGTCCAGGTGCGCCTGACGGCCGGGTCGGACAGCCTGGACTTCGCCGTGGCCGATGACGGTCGGGGGTATGCGACCAAGGCGATGTCCGGCGCGGGCCAGGAGATCATGCGTGCTCGGGTACGGGCGGTCGGCGGATGGCTTCGCATCGTCTCCGGCCCGAACCAGGGCACGTCAGTCGTCGGACGCGTCCCCCTCAACGGCGCCCGCGGCTGACGCCCTGCGCTCGCGCCAGCCCTCGATCAGCAGGTACACCGCCGGGACCACGAGCAGGGTGAGGCAGCGCGTCACCAGCAGGAGACGACTCAATGAGAACCGATGCATCCGAGGCGATCACCGCGCTGCTGCTCGAGGCGGAGCAGGCGCACGGCGTCTACGAGACGATCGAGCTGAACGGTGTCTACGACCAGGACTGGCCGCGCTGGTACGCAGCGTATCGTCGTCGAGCATGGACTGGCCGACATCGTGGGCCACGTTGCCCCGCTGGACCGGGTCACGATGGTGCTCGAGACAACCTACGCCGAGTTCGATCGGGCGGATCCGAAGCCCGCGGCGTCCTGGGCCGAGCATCTCGGACGCCGCATGTCCGAGGAGCTGGCTGCCTAGCCCCTCTCGGAGTCGGTCCCGAAGCCCTCGCGTGCGGTCCGGTCCTCGATTGTCTCGAGCTCCTCGAACAGCGTGATCTGCAATCCGGCGGGTGCCGCGAGGCGGGAATTCAGCGATCGCCACGGTGTCTCGGTGGGTGGAGCCACCAGCTCGGCGCCGGCCGCGACAAGCCGATCGGTGGCGCCGCGGCCATCGGCCACCTCGAAGGCGACCCGCATGCGCGGAGCGACGCCTGCTCGGCCCACCTCGACCTCGTCGATCATCCGTTTCTGCGCAGGGTTGGCGATCTCGAGCGTCGCCCGCCCGGCGTCGAGGATCGCGACCCGGGCGTCGCCCGAACCCTCGAAGGCGGCCTGCTCAGCCAGCCCAAGGACGTCGCGGTAGAACCGGACGGCCTCGTCGTAGTCTTCGGCCTCGACGATGAGGCGCATCTGGAGCACGGTCGGGGGAACGGAAGCCATGGAGCTCAGGATATCGCCGCAGCGATGCCGACGCCGATCAGCGGTTACGGCGACCCATCGAGGAACGCCAGCGCCACGGTCGCGAAGAGCGGCGACGCAAAGGCGTTGTAGTGCTGAAGGCCGGGCAGGATCGCGAGGGCGTGACCGCCGGCCGGGCGGTTCTCGCCCATCCAGCCTCCGTCGCGACCACCGCCCAGCAGGTCGAAGATGTCGGCGTAGTGCCGCGGCGGAGCCTGGTCCATGTCGCCGGCGACGAACAACGTCGGCACCTGCAGTCCGCGCACGTCCTCCGTGAAGTCGAACGGGTGCTTCATCATCGCCCCGATCTTGTCGAGCAGCGTCCCGAAGTCCTCGGGTCGCGGCGCGAGCCGCATGTACGTCTCGTACATGGGTGTGCCCTGCAACATCTCGACCATGTCGCCACCCACCTGGCCCTGCTGGGCGATCAGGGCGGGATCGATGACGTCGGGCCGCAGGTAGACCGATGCGGCGACCAGCTTCCTGACCTTGTCGGGGTGCTTGACGGCCGTGAAGAGGGCGACGCCCCCGCCCAGCGAATAGCCCACGACGTCCGGCCGTTCGATCCCGAGGTGGTCGATGAGCGCTGCGATGTCATCGGCCAGGAGTTTGATGTCGATCGGTCGATCGATGTCCGCCGTGCGTCCGTGTCCCTGGAGGTCGGGGACGATGACCTGGTGGGTCGCCGCCAGCGCACCGATCACGGGGCCGAACATCTCGCCGGACCCGAGCCCGCCGTGCAGCAGGACCAGCGGCTTCCCGGCGCCGTGGGTCTCGTAATAGAGGTGGAGACCATTCACGTCGGCGTACGTGCCGGTGCCCTTTGCGTCGGTGGTCCAGTCGGTGGTCATGCCCGCGATCCTCGTGCGCGTTGTGGAGTCACCCTGTCGGACGGCTCGCGCCGCCGGAACTCATCGGGACAGCGTAGGGCGAACCAAGCTGGTGTCTTGACAATAGTGTGTGACACACACTATTGTGCCGAGCGTGGTAGATGACGAGCTGCTGGGACTGCATCGGCAGGAGCTGCGACGGGGCACCGTCGTCCTGGCCTGCCTGCTCGCGCTGCGCGCGCCGGAGTATGGCTATGCGCTGCTGAAGCGCCTCGGGGACGCCGGCATTCCGAGCGAAGCGAACACCATCTATCCGCTGCTGCGCCGGCTCGAGGAGCGCGGCCTGCTGGCAAGCGAGTGGAACACCGACGACACGCGCCCGCGGAAGTTCTACCGAACCAGCCCCGCTGGACGCGAGCTGGCGGTGCAGCTGATGGCTGACATGACCGATCTGACGGCGTCCCTGCACGCCCTGAATGGAGGATCCGACGGATGACCGAGCTCACCGAGCGTTACCTTGCCGCGGCGCTGCGGAGCGTCCCGCACCGTCAGCGCACCGATGTTGAGCGGGAGCTCCGCTCGTCGATCGCGGACGCCGTCGAGGACCGGGCGAGCGCCGGCGAGGATCGCGACGCCGCTGAGCGAGCAGTCCTCAACGGACTCGGCGACCCAACCCGGCTGGCTGCCGGCATCGCCGGACGGCCGCTGCACCTCATCGGCCCGGATCTCTTCGTCGAGTACCGCCAGCTGCTCGTGATGCTGCTCAGCATCGTGGTGCCCATCGTCGGCATCGTGCAGGCCGGCGTGGCCATCGCGGGCGGCGAGGCGTTCATCGGCGCACTGGTCGCCGGCGCGGTGGGAGCGTGGACGGTTGGCGTCCACCTTTTCTTTTGGATCACCATCACCTTTGCCGCCATGGAGCGCTTCGACGCCATGCGCGAAGCTCGGGAGGGGATCGCGGCGGCAACCGGCACGTGGAACGTGGATCGGCTTCCGGCACTGCCCAGGGACCGCGTCAGCGCCAGCGAGACGGTGGGCGAGGTCCTCACCACCATCCTGACCATCGGGGGCATCCTGCTGCTCAACAGCGCGGCGTGGTTCACCGACGACGCCGGCGAGGTCATCACGCTGTTCAACCCGGAGCTCTGGAACCTGTGGATGCCGGCGCTTCTGGTCATCCTCGCGGCTCTGGCGATCCTGCAGGTGGTCGTGTTCCTGGTGGGCCGCTGGACGATCCCGTTCGCCATCGGCTACACGATTCTCGAGCTCGCCTTCGCCATTCCGGTCGTCATCCTGGCGCTGTCCGGCTCGCTCATCAATCCGGCATTTGCTGAGGCTGTCGGGTGGCCGCCGCTCGCCGACGGCAATGGCGTGGTGATGATCAGCGTCGCCGCCGGAGTTGCGATCGTCACCGCCTGGGAGATCATCGACGCGTTCCGTCGCGCACGACGGGCGGACACACACGCGGCCACGATGGCCCCCGGGCAGGCAACCCGATGAGCGCGACGCCAACCGCCGTGGTCGTCCTCGAGCCCCGGTGCGGAGGTCCCGCCTAGGTCGACTCCGCCCGGCTCGGGACCTCCTGGATCAGCCAGACATTGCCGTCCGGGTCGGTCATCGTGGCGTACGACCCGTAGTCGCCGCGTTTCGGGTCCGGGCCCGGTGTCTGCCCGGTCTCGCTCCAGTGGAAGATGTCGCTGACCTCGATGCCGCGCTCGGTGAGATCCCGGTGCGCCGCCTCGATGTCCGTGACGACGAGGTAGGTGTTGACGTACGACCCCGGCTCCGACTGCGGCGTGCCGGTCCCGAAGGTGATCGAGCATGGCGATCCGGGCGGGGTGAACTGGATGATCCGGAATCCGGGCGCAGGCTCGGTGTCAAGGTCGAGGTTCCATCCGGCCTGCTGGTAGAACGCCTTGGCGCGGTCGCAGTCGCTGACCGGCAGGGTGATGGCTTCGATGCGGTAGTCCACGAGCGCGCACTCCTTGGGTGTTCGGCCGGACTCGCCGGCGGGGTCAGACCGGGAGCAGCACCGCGACGACCCCGACCGCCAGGCCGATGGTGAAGGACCACAGGCTGATCTGGCGCGCGCGGCGCAGGTCGAGGCGTCGCGCCTCGGCATCCTGGACGGCGACCGCGTCGTCACTGCCACCGAAGTTGAAGATCCCGCGCTGGGCGAAGCCGGCGCAGAACTTCATCCGGGCCTGGATGTAGCCCGAAGCCGATACGGCGACCGGCAGGATGAGAGCGAGCCGGGTCCACGGCGGCGCCCCGATCGCGATGAGGGCGACGAGCAGGATCACGGCCGCCGCCGCTCCGACGTGACCCGCCATGCGGCGGCGTCGGATCTCGGCTGGCCCGATGTTGCAGACTCCGGGCTGGTAGGCGGTCGGCGGCAGCGTCGTCATCGGGCCTGCGGCGAACAGTGTGGTGGTCACGTGGAGCTCCATGGTGAAGTGATCGGGGCATGGGGCGCAGACGAGTCGCCCGGTGCTCGGATCATATCCGCGATTCGCGGACCACGCGTTCGGCTACCCGGTGGCGACCGCTGCGTGCTTCCTCGCCACCTCGCCGATGATCTGCGCCAGCTCCTGCGGCCGCGACCACATCGGCCAATGGCTGGTGGGCAGGTCGACCCAGCTGGCGTTGCGGAGCTCTGGAATGCCGGCCAGGAACGACCATTCGGGGTGCTCCCGAGCGTAGGTCTGGTACTGCTCGCCGGTGAAGGCGGTGCAGATCAGGGTGCTCGGGATGTCGCGCCTGGCATCGTTCGTCAATTCGAAGCCATCTCGCAGGACAGCGCCAGGAACGGGAATGGCGCGCTCACGGAATCGCTCTTTCTGCTCTTCGCTGATGCCGTCGAGATTCTCCTCGGCCACGATTTCCTCCCAGACCATGGGCTTCTCCACGTCTGCGAAGTCGGGGTCCTGGGGGGCGATTCCCGGCGCGGTGTCGACATAGACCATCGCCGCGATCTTCTCTGGTACGCGGTCGCTGGCCGCGTACCCCGTGAATCCGCTGGCGCTGTGGACGGCCAGGACGACAGGGGCCGAGGCCGCGTCCACGGCCGCCTCGATGGCCTTGACGTGGTCCGCGAAGGTGATGCCGGACCGGTCGGCGTCGGCTGACTCCAGGCCGGGAAGGGTGATGGCGGTGACATCGTGGCCGTCGGCGCGCAGCGCATCGGCCACCTCGTCCCACGCCCACGCCCCCAGCCAGAAGCCGGGGACCAGGATGATCGGTGCAGTCTGCTCAGCCATCGTCGCTCCCTACGTTGCAGTGCTGGTCGAAAAGTCGATGCGCATCACGGCCCGGCGCGGCGTCGGCCGGCCGACCTCCTCGAACCCGGCGGCGGCGAACATGCTCCACGTCCCCATGTGCAGCTCGCCCCAGGTGATGTCCTGGCCTGGCCGAGTGAGCATGGGGTATGCCTCGAGCATGCGAGCACCGCGGTCGCGCGCGAACTCGACGGCCGATTGCGCCAGCGCGTAGCCGATGCGGCGACGGCGGAACCCGGCGCGGGTGAAGACGCAGGTCACCGCCCACACCGTCTCGTCGCTCTTGTCCTCGGTGCGGCCCTCCCAGGGCACGCGGTAGACGCGCAGGAGGCCCTCGTACGCGGGGCGCGGCTCGACCGCGCACCAGCCCACGGGCTCACCGTCGAGGTAGGCGACCAGGCCGCTGGTCGTGGTCGCGCCCGGCTGTCCGCAGCTCGTCTGTGCGCGCAGCCGGCGAGCACGTTCCTCAGCCGGATACGACTTGAACGCTTCGCGCGGGGCGAGCTTGTACCGCTGGCACTGGCAGATGGCTGCCGGGCCGCGAGCGCCGAACACCGTCTGGAGGTCGTCGCACCCTGCCTCGTTGGCCGGAAGGACGGTGATCTCACCGGTCATGCGTTGCATGGTGGACGAGGAACCTGACACCCCGCGGCAGGAATCGCGCGCATCATGGCGACATGAGCAATTCCACCATTCGCACGCCGTACGAGATGTGGCCCCAGTACAACCGTCGACTGCGCGAGGTCATCGGCGCCATGACGCCGGACCAGCTCGCCATTCGCCCGTCACCCGACGGCTGGCCGATCTGGGCGACCGTCGGCCACAACGCCGGCACCCGGGTGTACTGGCTGTGCGACGTGATCGGGGAGCCGGGTGCGGAGACGACGCCATTCGGCGCCAACGCCGAGGTGGGCTGGGAGGACGACCTCGATCACGTGCGCAGCGCCGACGAGCTCGTGGAGGCACTGGACACGACGTTCCGGCTCATCGAGAGCTGCCTGGACCGATGGACCCCGGACATGCTCGGCGACCGGATCAGTCGCGAGTACGCCGGGACGGTCCAGGTCCACACGCGCTCCTCGATCCTGCAGCGAATGCTGACCCACGACGCCTACCACTGTGGTGAGCTGTCGCAGACGCTCGGCATCCACGGGCTGCCGCAGATCGACCTCTGGCGACCCGACTGACGATGGGTCGCGTGCCGGTGCCCGAAGCTGCGCACCCGGCGGCCCGGCTGTCCGGCACCGGCCGGCTGCAGGGACCCGCTCGGCGAATCGTGTCGCTGCTGCCCTCCGCCAGCGAGATCGTGTGCGCCCTCGGGCTGGCGGATCGGCTGGTGGCCGTGACGCACGAGTGCGACTTCCCACCCGACGCCGTCGAGGGCATCCCGCGGGTCACCGCGAATCGGCTCCCACCGGAGGTGACCGGGTCGCGGGAGATCGATGCGGCGGTCCGCTCCGCGCTGGACGCCGGCCACGGCATCTACGCGCTGGACGAGGCGCGCATGGCCGAGCTCGAGCCAGACCTCGTGCTGACCCAGGAGCTGTGCCGCGTCTGCGCGGTCTCGTACCCGATGGTGCTCGAAGCGGCCAGGAGCCTGGGCGGCGACGACGGGCCGGTCGTCGTGTCGCTCGAGCCGCACACGCTCGACGAGATGTTCACCACGATCGAGCTCGTCGCGCGGCTCGCGGGGGTCGAGGAGCGGGGGAGCGAGCTCGTGGCCGACCTTCGTCAGCGACTCGCCGGGGTCGAGCTGCCGATCCACCGCCGGCGCGTGGCCGCGATCGAGTGGCTCGACCCGCTGTTCGCGCCCGGACACTGGGTGCCGGAGCAGGTCGAGCGGGCCGGTGGCACCCCGGTCATCGGCTGGGCGGGCGAGCCGTCACGCGAGCTGGCGTGGACGGCGCTTGTGGAGAGCCGATCCCGAGGTGATCGTCCTCGGTTTGTGCGGGTTCGACCTGGCGCGAACCATCGGCGAGTGGCGCGCGTTCGACCCGCCGCCCGAGTTGGCCTGCCACGACGGCCTGGCAGACCGGACAGCTGTGGGCGATCGACGGCTCGGCCTACGTGTCGCGCCCCGGCCCGCGGCTCATCGACGGGGTCGAGGTGCTTGCGGCGATCCTCGCCGGGCGCCCGGACGACCGTGCCACCAGGCTGGATCGGTAAGCACGAGCTCGACATTGGACTGAGGAGCTGCGATGACGACCACGGATGGCATCACACCAATGGCGTTCCTCGAGGCGGAGGGCCTCGAGAACTGGCGCGTCGTCAGCGACGGCGCAACGGTCTTCTTCCACACGTCGTCGCTTGCTGAGAGTGCGCGGATGGTCCAGGGACTCTCCGAGATCGAGGGGATCGAGGGCCATCCGCCTGCGATTGACGTCCGCCAGGACGGGGTGACAGTTCGGTTGATCACCCCGGCGGATGACTGGTTCGGTCCGACGCAGCGCGACGTGGAGATGGCTCAGCGGATCTCGGCGGTCGCCGACCAACTCGGTCTCCAGGCGGACCCTGCAGCCGTTCAGAGCATGCTGGTGATCCCCGGGGCGCCGAAGGACGTGGACATCCTTCCGTTCTGGCGCGCCGTGCTCGCCTATGACCCACGCTCGGACAGCCCTGAGGAGGACATCGTCGATCCTCGCGACCGCGGGCCGGCGTTGTGGTTCGAGGAGATGGACGAGCCGCGACCCGATGGTGGCGGCGCGATCCACGTCGCCGTGTGGGTGCCCCATGACCAGGCGGAGGCGCGCGTGCAGGCAGCGTTGGCGGCGGGCGGGCGGGTGGTCCGCGACAGGGCACCGTCCTGGTGGACGCTTGCCGACCCGGCCGGTAACGAAGCGGACGTGGCCACGGTCATCGGTCGGGACTAGCGACCGTCCGTTCCTGCCTGGACGAGACATCGGTCGCGGATGGGCTCGGCCGCCGCTCCACCCGCAGGTGGAGGGCGCGTTCCTGCCTCAGCGGGATGGAGCGGGGACCCGTAACACCGATCGTGCCTCCTGGCGCACAACAAAGTGCGCCGCCATCAGGAGGTACATCGACATGACACCCATCCGTGCAGGCGGAACGCCGCGGCTGACGCTGCGCCGCATTGCAGTCGCGGCCGTGACCCTCTTCGTTTCGGCCAACCTCGTCGTCGGGATCCTTCGTGGCGACGGCGGGTCACGGCCAGCACCCGCGAGCGACGCCGAGATCGAGGCGTTCCTTGCCGAGCAGATCCGCGACGCCGGATATCCCGGCGCAGCGTTCGCGATCGTCCGCGACGGCCGCGTTACCCACAGCGGGGGAGTCGGCCGCGCCGACGCGAGCGGGAGGCCGGTGCGGCCGGACACGCCCTTCGTCATCGGCTCCCTCAGCAAGGCCATCACAGCCACCGCGCTCATGCAGCTGGTCCAGGCCGGCCGCGTCGCGTTGGACGCGCCGGTGAGCACCTATCTGCCCGACTTCGCCCTGGCGGCCCGGGGCCGACGAGATCACGCTCCGCCATCTGCTGCACCAGACGAGTGGCATCCCGCCGCTCGCCGGCATCGCGCCGCTTGGCGGGCCCCGTCACCACCCTGGTCGCGCAGGTCGACGCGCTTCGCTCGGTGACGCTGCAGTCGGAGCCGGGATCGGCATTCGCGTACTCGAATGCGAACTACGTGGTCCTGGGGCTGGTCATCGAGCGCGTGAGCGAGCGCCCGTTCGGGGCGTACGTCGCCGAGGAGATCTTCACGCCTCTCGCGCATGGACGACTCGCACGTTCACATCGACCGGGCCGCCGCGGACGGCCTGACCGATGCGCACCGCTTCTGGTTCGGGATTCCGACCGGCGGCGATCCGCTGTGGCGGCCGGACCTGATGGCCGCCGGCTGGCTGGTGGCCAGCGCCGACGACCTCGGTCGCTTCCTGGCAGCCAACCTTTCCGGCGGCGCCCTCGATGGTGCGCGGTTGCTCCCGCGCGAGGCAATCGAGGACCTGCATGCCGGAGCGGTCGAGGCCGGGCGGGGACAGTACGCAATGGGCTGGGTCGACGGGGCCATCGGGGAGACGCGCATCGTCAGCCACTCCGGTTCGACGACCGACATGGCGAGCGCGATGTACCTCGCCCCGGACGAGAACGTCGGCCTCGTGGTGCTCTACAACGGCCAGAGCCTCGTGTATGAGCTGCTGCACAAGGGCGAGGCGATCGCCGAGGCCGCCATGGCCCGGCTGGTGGGCGAGCCCGCTGGTGGGACGCTCGGCGCGCTGTACCCGGCGTTCACCGCAGCGGTGGTGCTCATGGTCGCCCTCCAGGCCCGCGGCATCGTCCGAGCCGTGGGTCGCGTGCGGCGAGGTGAACCGGTGGTACGCCCGATCCTCGGCCACGGCTGGCATCGGCGTGACGATGGCGACGTGGAGCCTGGCCATCGCACCCGCCCTCGTGCTGTGGGCCACGCCGGACACGTTCGGCGCACCCTGGTCGGTGCTCGTCCACATCGACCTCGGCCAGGCCCTGGCGGCCTATGCCGTGCTCCAGCTCGTCCTCGGCGCCATCGTCGTCGTGCCTCCCCTCGTCCGGCGGGCCGGTGCGGCCGGCGGACGGATCCCTCGACCGACCACCGGACAGCACGTAGGCTGACGACATGCCGACCGGATCGTGGATCCCGTCGCGGGTACGCCGGCACGCCGATGTCCTGGACATCGGAGCCGGCGTGGCCGTGTTCATCGGCGTGCTCGCCATCTCGCTGGTCCAGTGGGGAGTCACCGACGAGGGATGGACGCGCGGCGTCACGCTCGGTGCAGCGCTCGGGCTGGTCGTCGCGATCGCCGTGCGACGCGACCGGCTCCGGCGAGTCGCGCGTGAGCGGGCGGATGGCGAGCAGCGGCTCCAGCTGGCCCGTGAGCTGCACGATGCCGTGGCCAGCCAGGTCGGCATCATCGGCATCCAGGCGGCGGCAGCCCGCCGGATCCTGGCGACCGATCCGTCCGCTGCGGCTGGGTCGCTCGAGGCGATCGAGCTCGCCGCACGCACGGCAAACGCGGACCTGCGACGCATGCTGGGCACGCTCCGGGCCGGGGCGACGGCGCCCGCTCCCGGGCTGCATGAGCTGCCGGCGCTGGTCAGCGATTACCGCGCACAGGGCCTCGACGTGGAGCTTCGAGCGTTCGACGCGCCGCGCGACCTGGAGCCGGAGCTCGACGCGGTTGCCTACCGGATCGTGCAGGAAGCGCTGGCGAACGCCCTCGCCCACGCCGGCCGCGTCCGGGCGACCGTCGACGTGGCCCCTGACCACGATGGCCTGCACGTGGTAGTGGTCAATCAGCCGGGTCAACCAGCATCGGTGCATTCCGGAAGCGGTCTCGGGCTCAAGGGCATGCAGGAGCGAGTCGCGCTGCACGGCGGCATGCTCCGGGCCGGCCCGCGGAATGGCGGCGAGTTCGTGGTCGACGCGACGCTGCCGGTCCGACGCCGATGAGCGGCATCGGCGTCCTGCTGGTGGACGACCAGGCGATGATCCGGCAGGGCCTGCGGCTGATTATCGAGTCCGAGCCGGACATGCGAGTGGTCGGCGAGGCGGCCGACGGAAGCGAGGCCATCGACGGCGTGCGCCTGCTGCGTCCCGACATCGTGCTGATGGACGTCCAGATGCCCGGCGTCGACGGCATCGAGGCGACCAGGCGGCTGCTGGCGGAGCGGCCGGACGCGGGCGCCCCGCGCGTGGTCATGCTCACCACGTTCGACCTCGACGAGTACGTGTTCGAGGCACTGCGCGCGGGAGCAAGCGGGTTCCTCCTGAAGAACGCCCCGGCGGAAGATCTCGTCGCGGCGATCCGTACGATCGCGGAGGGGGACGCGCTGCTGGCACCCGCCGTCACCCGCCGCGTGGTCGAGGCCTTCGCGACGCGGCGCCCCACGGCCGACGTCCGACGTCGGATCGAGTCCCTCAGTCCCCGGGAGCGCGACGTCCTGCGCCTGGCGGCGCGGGGGATGACGAACAGCGAGATCGCCGATGACCTCGTGGTGGGCGAGGCGACGGTGAAGACGCACATCGGCAGCATCCTCGCCAAGTTGGGCGCCCGCGACCGCGTGGCGCTCGTGATCGCGGCCTACGAGGCCGGGGTCGTCGAACCGGGCGCCGAGTAGCAGATCCAACCTCGCTGGGCGATTGACGCCCGGCCTAGACTGGACGCGGGCGAATCCCGCGCCCAACCTCGGCTCCGGCGCTCACGCCGCCGGCATCGGTGAGGCAAAGGGGACACAGTCCTCGGGATGGTGACGGCACCCCTTCGTGGTGGCGCCCGACGGAGCGTGAGTCGGTCGTACGCCCCATGAACGAAGGAAGCGTGCAATGACGACGCAGAAACTCCTCAAGCGCCGCGTCCGCGAGCGCATGTCCAAGACCGGGGAGAGCTACACGGCCGCGCGCCGGCACGTCGCGGAGAAGCGCGACCGGCTGCTCGCGGAACCTCCCAACCTCGCCGCCGCAGAGGAGCTCGTCTCCACCGAGCGGCTCACCGAGGTCACCGGCCACAGCTGGGCGACCTGGATCTCGATGCTGGACCACTGGGGTGCCAGCGAGCGGAAGCACCCCGAGATCGCCAGGCACCTCGTGGCCGATCTCGGAGTCAACGGCTGGTGGGCGCAGTCCATCACGAACGGCTACGAACGCGCCCGCGGCATGCGGATGAAGCACCAGCAGGCAGACGGCTTCACGGTCTCGGCCTCGAAGACCATCGGCGTACCGATCGCGGTTGCCTTCGAAGCGTTCACCGACGATGAGACCCGCCGGCGCTGGCTGACCGATGGGGAGCTGTCTCCACGGTCGTCGCAGCCGACCAAAGTGGCCCGCTTCGACTGGGATGGCGGGCCGACCCGGATCATGGCCTCGTTCGAGGACAAGGGGCCGGCAAAGGTCACCGTGGTGGTTTCGCACGAACGGCTCCCCGGCGCCGATGCGGCCGATGCCGCGAAGTCGCTCTGGCGCGCGCGCCTGGCGGCGCTCAAGACCCACCTCGAGGCTACTGATCGGTCCAGCTGATCGCGTCGTCTCCTCGCTCGACACGCACGTCATTCCGAACACGGAGGTGTTCCATGTCCTCACACACTCAGACCCGGTCCGCGCGCGTCCTGCTGGACGGCCTCGCCTATGTCGAGTCGCCGCGATGGCACGATGGACGGCTGTGGTTCGCCCACTGGGGAACCGATGAGATCATCGCCGTCGACCTCGACGGCTCGCGCGAGGTCGCGGGCCACGGGCCCGGTGGTCTCGGCTGGTCGATCGACTGGCTCCCCGACGGTCGCCTGCTGACGACCGGAGCAGGGCTCTTCCGCCACGAGCCCGACGGGACGGTCGTCCCTCATGCCGACCTGGGCCACCTCGCAGCCGATTGGAACGAGCTCGTCGTCGACGGCCGCGGCAACGTCTACGTCAACGGCCGCTGCGAGTTCGACTTCAGCGGCGGACCCCCGCAGGGGATTGTCGCGCTCGTCACGCCGGACGGCGCGGCCCGCCAGGTGGCCGACGGCATCGCCTTCCCCAACGGGATGGTCGTGACGCCCGATAACCGGACCCTGATCATCGCCGAGTCCATTGCCGCCAGGCTTACGGCGTTCGACATCGAGCCCGATGGATCACTGTCGAATCGCCGCACCTGGGCCGACGGCATCGGAGCCGATGGGATCTGTCTCGACGGCGAGGGCGCGGTGTGGGCACAGTCGGGACCGATGGAAAGCGCGTGCGTGCGGGTTCGCCAGGGCGGCGAGATCCTCGATCGGATCGACCTCGACCGCAGCCCGTTCGCGTGCATGCTCGGAGGGCGAGAGGGGAGAACGCTGTTCATCCTGGCCGCCGACTGGCGCGGCTTCGAGCAGATCGAGGCCGCCATCGCGGACCGAACCGGCCAGGTGCTGATCGCCGATGCTCCGGCCCCCCACGCGGGGTGGCCGTAGGAATCGGTCAGGCCGGCACGTAGGACCTGAACTCGGCGCCTGACGCGAACGTTCGCGTATCTGTCAGGCGGAGGTGCAGCGGGGCGTCGAGCTCGGGCCAGAACGGCGTCCCTGCCCCGAGGACCACGGGGTGGACGACGATCCGATACTCGTCGACCAGCCCGCGCTGCACGAACTGGCTGGCGAGGTTCGGACCGCCCACGTCGAGGTCTCCGTCGAACTCGCGGCGCAGGTCCTGGAGCACCGCGCCGACGTCACCACTCACCAGGCGGGCGTTGTGGTCGACCGTCTTGAGGCTGGACGAGAAGACGACTTTCGGCATGGCCTTCCAGATGCGCGAGAACTCGCGCATCGCGTCGGTCGACTGTGGGTTCTCCTCGCCGGTTGGCCAGTAGGCGGCCATCACCTCGTACAGTCGGCGGCCATAGATGGTTGCGTCCAACGACCGCGTCTCGTCGTTGAACCAGGTGTGGAGCTCCTCGTCCACGACCGTCCAGTCAAGGCCGCGATCCTTCGTCTCGATGAACCCGTCGAGCGACACGTTCAGGAGGTAGATAAGCTTGCCCACGGTTTGCGCCTCTAGGAAGACAACACTTCGCGCAGTTTGGCTGCGAAGGCCTCCGGCTCACCGGTCTGGCCGTACTCGCCGCCCAGGAAGCCGCCGTGACCGCTCGGGAAGACCACCGGCTCGGTGCCAAGGCGCTGCGCCACGGCATGCGCCCCTCGGTTCGCCATCTCGCCCTCGGACTCAGCGCCGGCAGCCAGGACGATCCGGGTCGAGGCTCTCCGGAGGGCGTCGAAGTCCGGCTCGCAGTGGGTGCAGGTGACGATGTTCTGGCCGAGCATCACGTCGGTGCGCGACCCATCGTCATCGGTCGGCATCCCGAACATGGCCGGGTCCGGCGCGGGCTGCTGCCCGATGTCGTCGGGAAACTCGCCGCGGTGACTGACGATGGCGATGAAGTGGGCCATGCCCGCGCCAAATCCGCGCTGCTGGTACGAGTCGCTGATGGCGCGCACGGCGGCCTTGGCGTTGTCGCTGTCGGGCAGGATCGAGACGAGGGGCGGCTCGTGCGCGACCAGCGTGCGGACGTCCTCGGGGTGCTTTGCGACGAGGGCGAGGGCATTCACCGCCCCGCCGCTGGTGGCCATCAGGTCGACCGGACCGAGCCCGGCCGCCTCGATGACCCGATGCAGGTCGTCCCCGTGCTGGTCGGGCGTCGACTCGGTCGTCGGATCGGCCTTCGTGCTCCGCTCCGAGCCGCGCGGGTCGTACGTGATGATCGTGCGATCGGGGAAGTGGTTGGCGAGCGAAACGAAGCCGGCGGCCGCCATCGGCGAGCCGATCAGGAACAGCGGCGGCTCCGTGCTTGCGGCGTTGCGCCGGACATCGTAGGTCAGGGTGGCGCCGGGAACGTCCAGCGTCTGGGTGATCGGCTCGGTGGTCGTCGCGGTCACGGTGCTCTCCTCGAATTGGCGTGCGTGTGTCGCTCGATGCTTGGACGGGCCGGCGATTCGAATCTCATCGGCCTTCCCGTGCCTCAGTCGTGAACCTTGCGGTAAGTGATCGGGAAGTCCAGCTCCCAGGAGCTCCCGTCGGGCGACGATTCCCAGCGGCCGTCGATCGTGTCGCCGTCGTCACGGAAGGTCCCGACGAACCGTTGGTGGAAGTCGGGAGCCGCGCGCTCGAGCCGCCACTCGCCTTCCGTCAGCGTCCCTCGGTAGATCCTGGACACGCCGCGATCGTCGGCGTACAGCTGCGTGACCTCGCCGGTCGAGTCGTCGAAGCCGATGACCGCGTGCGTCATAGCCGGCGCGTTCTCGATCCACCCGGGATCGGTCCACTCGGCCGCCGCCCGCTCGACGACGAAGGCGCCGCCCTCGATCCACTCGAAGGTTGCGCGGCCACGGCCAGCGGACCGGCCATCGACGGTGGGCTCGAACTCCCAGGTGCCGATGAGTCGCTCGAGCGGCGAGGCGGCCATCGTTTCAGCTGCCTCGCGCCGCGCCCTGGCCGACGGCGCCCTCGGCGAGGATCGCGTCGATCTGGCCGACGGCCTCTGTCATGCCCTCCTCCTGACCCATGGCGAGCAGCTGTTCCATTGCCTCGGTGCTGGGGAAGATGCTCGCGATCGACATCCGGGTCCGGCCGACGCCGGTCTCCTGGATCGTCACGCGCATCTCGCCGGTCGGGAAGTCGTCGTTCGGGGTGCCGTCGTCGTTGGCGAAGCCGTCGCGAACGACGAGCCGATGCGGCGCCTCGACTTCGAGGATGTCCCAATAGCCCTTCGGCTGGTCACCCTCGGGTCCGGTCATGTGGTATTCGACGCGGCTCCCTGGAGCGAGGGCGTGCTTGGTGAAGGTGGCGGGGTAGGTCGGCGGGCCCCACCAGCGCTCGAGCTGGCGCGGATCGGCCCACAGCTCCCAGACGCGCTCGGGCGATGCGTCGAACTCTGCGTCCAGGGTCATCGTCAGGGTGTCGGTGTCCTTGCGGACGTCGGTGACGGTCATCCGTTGATCTCCTGCGTGGTGCTGATGATGTCGGTCATGCGGTCGATGCGATCGCGCCAGAGCTGCTCGTACCGGTCCAGCAGGCGCCGGGCCACCCGCAGCCCTTCGGCATTGGTGCGGACGACCTTCCGTCGCCCGATGCGCTGCTTCGTGACCAGCCCCGCCCGCTCGAGGATCGCGACATGCTTCTGTACGGCCGCGAAGCTCATCGGGTAGTGGCTGGCCAGCTCGGCGACCCCCTCCTCGCCGTCGATGGCGCGGCGCACGATGTCGCGGCGGGTGTGGTCCGCCAGGGCGCCGAACATGCGATCGAAGTCGGGAGGGGGGAACTGCATTGGTACAACCATACGGTTGTACCACCGGACTGTCAAGCCCAGAGCTCGGCTATCGCTTTGATCCGATCAATAGACTGGTGGCCGGCTTCGCGTCACGCCGGGCAGTGATATTGAGCCGGTCGGGCCGTCGCCATCCCCGTACACCCAAAACCAGTCGCACCGTGGCCGGAAACGCCGCGGGCACCACAACCGAGCAGGAGCCACAATTCGATGACATCCTCGCAGCAGGTTCACACCGCGAACTCGCAGCCGGTCATCACGCCGGAGTCCCTGGCCGCGCTCCGCAGCGCCCTCGATGACCGGGTCGCGCTACCGGGCGACGACCGCTACACCGAGGCCACGACGATCTGGAACGGGATGATCCGCAAGCGGCCTGGAGCGGTGGTGCGCGCCGCCTCGGTCGACGACGTGGTGCGCAGCGTCCGGTTCGCGGCCGATCACGGCGTCGAGCTGTCGATCCGGGGTGGCGGCCACAACATCGCCGGTCTGGCGCTGTGCAATGGCGGCCTGACGCTCGACATGTCCGCGTTCCGCGACGTCGTCGTCGATCCGGACGCGCGAACCGCGCGCATCGGCGCCGGCTGTCTGCTCGGCGAGGTGGACCGGGCCACGCAGGCCCATGGGTTGGCGGCACCGCTCGGGTTCGTATCGCAGACCGGTGTGGCCGGGTTGACCCTGGGTGGCGGCTTCGGCTATCTCACCCGACGCTTCGGTTGGACGGTCGACTCGCTGGAGGCGGTCGAGATCGTGATGCCCGATGGCAGCGTGGGTCGCGCTTCGCGATCAGACGAGTCGGAGCTGTTCTGGGCACTGCGCGGCGGCGGCGGGAATTTCGGCGTCGTGACGGAGTTCGTCTTCCGCCTCGACGAGGTCGGGCCGCAGATCACCGGCGGAGTCATCGCCTGGCCCGCGTCTCTGGCCGAAGACGTCCTCGACGCGTTCCGTGCCACGGCAGAGTCCGCCCCGCGCGAGCTCACCATGGCCGCGTTGCGGCGGAACGCGCCCCCCGCCCCGTGGCTGCCGGAATCGGCGCATGGCACGCCGGTCGTGATGGTCGTGGTGTGCCACTCCGGCTCTCCCGAGCAGGCCGCGGAAGATCTCTCCGCCCTGCGCGCCGTCGGCGAGCCGCTGGCGGACCTGGTGGTGGAGAAGGAGTACGCCGCGCAGCAGACGCTGCTGGACGCGACCCAACCGAAGGGCATGAACTACTACTGGAAGTCCGAGTTCGTCGCCGGCCTCAGCGATGGCCTGCTCGAGACCTACCACGCCCAGTTCGTCGACCAGAAGGCGCCCGCGAACCAGATCGTTCTGTTCCACCTCGCCGGCGCCCTCAACGAGCGCCCCGAGGACGACGGAGCCGTGGGCAACCGCGAGGCCGCCTTCGCGTGCGTCGTCCAGTCCATGGGGGCGGCGGACGTCGCACCGGACGAGAACCGCGCCTGGGTGCGCTCCGCCTGGGAGGCGCTCCGCCCATTCTCCACCGGCGGCAACTACATCAACTTCCAGACCGATGACGAGCCCGATGCCCGAACGGCGGAGTCGTATCGGTCGAACTTCGACCGCCTGCGCGCGGCCAAGCAACGCTACGACCCGACCAACCTGTTCCGGGTGAACCGCAACATCACCTGACCTCGGCAGGGATGCCGGCATTCCCGATTGGTCGCGAGCGACCGATACACCCCTTCGAGGAGGTGTCAATCGGCCGGGATTCTCCAGTCCAAGCGGCTCTGGCACCTGGTCCCAGCGAGGGCGATCGTCGGTGCACAGCACCCGACCAGAGGTGATTGGCGAATGCGGACCACCGGTCTAAACCGATGATGACGATGCACATCCGCGACGTCGACCTTTTCGTCGAAGTTGTCGGCAGCGGACCGCCGCTCCTGCTCATGCATGGCGGACCGGGAGCGGACCACTGGACGCTTGATCGGTTCCGGCGCCTGGCCGACGAGTTCACGCTGGTCTTCTACGACCATCGCTGCAACGGCCGCTCGCACGGCGTTCCCGTCGAGTCGATGACGTGGGACAACCTGACTGCGGACGCAGAAGCACTCCGGGAGCGGCTCGGTTTCGAGAGATGGGCCGTGCTCGGCCATTCATTCGGCGGCACGGTGGCGCTCGAATACGTCCTCAGGTATCCCGATCGGGTATCGCGGCTGATCCTGCTCGACACGGGAGGCGACGCATGGTGGCCGCAGCACAACGCCGCCGAGCTTCTGGCCCGGCGTGGATACAGCTCGAAGGTCGTTCGGCTCGTTCGCCGCTTCTTCAATGGGCGCATCGCGCCGAGCCGTGCGCAGTCCTCGATGTTCCGATTCGGTGCGGCGTACTTCCACCGGCGAGGTCTGTCGCTCCTGTGGGTCATGGCGCGCGATCTCTTCCACGGCGAGTGGCGCTCGGTGTTCCGCGGTGAGCCGCTCATCTTTGCAGGTCGCCATCTGTTCCCCGGCTGGAGCGTCATGAATCGGCTCCGCGAGATCCGTGCTCCGACGCTCGTCATCGCCGGGCGCGACGACTTCCTGTTCCCGCCCGAACACCAGGCCCAGCTGGCAGCCGGCATCTCGGACGCCCGGCTGGAGATCGTGGAGCGTGCCGGTCATAACCCGCACGTCGAGCAGCCCGCGGTCGTGATGCAGTCAGTGAGGAGCTTTCTGGCCACAACGTCCGACATCGCTCCGGCGCCGCCGCGCTCGTACGCGACCGCGCCAACGGCCTGAGGAGAGCCCGATGGGTACCAAGGCTGCGCGTCGCACCGAGGGCGGCCACGAGCTCGAGGAAGGCCGCGTACGCTCGAGGATCGCCCAGATCGTCAACCGCCATCCCGCGGTCGGCCTCGCTGTCGGCGTCGTCCGTCAGGGGCGCCTCGAGTCCTTCGACGGTCACGGTGTCGCGGACATTGATGCGGGGACGCCCATCACGGAGGAGACGGCGTTCCGGATCGGCTCCGTCACCAAGCTCTTCACGGCGGTGGCGGTCATGCAGCTGTGGGAGTGCGGGCTCGTCGACCTCGACACTCCTGCGAGCGACTGTCTGCGAGCCTTTCGGCTCCTTCGCGCCCATCGCAGCTTCCGCCCGGTGACCCTCCGGCACCTGCTGACCCACACGTCCGGCATCCCCGACGTCCGTCATCCGCTCGACCTGCTGCACTTCAGTTGGGGCCCGTTCGAAGGGCGGCCTCCGCTTCACAGCGTTCCCGCCGGTGAGCCGCTGCCACTGCTCGCGGAGTACTACCGCGGTGGGCTGCGGAGCGTCGTCGAGCCGGGAACGGCGTTCGCGTACTCGAATCATGGCTTCGCCACGCTCGGCCAGATCGTGGAGGACGTCAGCGGACTGCCGCTGGACCGATACCTCCGCGATCACATCTTCGATCCGTTGGGCATGGATCACACCGAGCTGGGTCGCTCGGCCCCGATCGCAGCCCGGCTCGCCACCGGATACACCGTCCGGCGCAGGGGGCCGGAGCCGGTACCGGACCGGGAGTGGATCGGAGCCGGCGGAGGTGGGATCTACTCCACGACCGCCGACATCGCTCGCTTCGTCGCAGCCATCCTCGGCAGAGGCATGGCGGGCGGCTCCTCCGTGCTCCGACCGGCGACGCTCGCGAGCATGCTGCAGCCGCACTGGCAGACCGACGCCCGAGTCACCGCGATGGGCCTCGGCTTCTTCCTCAGCGCGGTGGGCGGGCACCGGTTGGCCGGCCACGAGGGGATCCTGCCGGGCTTCAACGCGCACGTGCTTCTTGCCCGCGATGACGACCTCGGCGTCATCGCGTTCACGAACGGCTCGAGTGGGGCGATGGCCTGGCTACCGGCCGAGGTCACCGGTCTGGCGCTCGATTTGATGGGAGTGGCGGAGCCGCACGTCCGGACCGACGTCGCACACCATCCCGAGATCTGGCGCGACCTCTGTGGCCGCTATCGGCTCCCGGCGCGGGTCTCCGATCTGCGCGGGCGGCTGCTCATGGGTCGTGGGGCAGAGGTGTACGTCCGAAGTGGTCGCCTCATGGTCCGCATCCTGGCGCCAGTGCCGGGGTTCCGGCGCGGCTTCGCGCTCCATCCCGATGACGAGACCGATCCTCTGGTGTTCCGCATCGACCCATCTGGAACGGGCTCGCCGACGTTCCGTATCGTCTTCGCCCGCGACCGTGGCGGTGATGTGGTGGCAGCGCACACGGATCTCGGGTGGCAGCCGCTCTCCCTGGTCCGCTCCCCGATGCGACGATCCGGCCGCTCACGGGCCATTCGGCCACCCAGGCTCGTCCGGCCATGATCAAGAGGCTGAGCGGCGCCGATCGCCTGGTGCTGGGGGCGGACGCGGCCTGGCCGCAGGACGTCGGGGCGTTGGCTATCCTCGACGGTGAAGGGCTGCTCGACGCTGGCGGGGTGCTCGACACCGTCGCTGTGCGAGATGCCCTGTCGCGCCGGCTGCACCTGGTTCCACGCTTCCGGCAACGGGTCCTCCGGCCGCGCCGCGGTCTCGGCGGACCGATCTGGGTCGACGATGCGGGGTTCGACCTCAGCGACCACATCAGGGTTCGACCGCTGCGGGCTGGGAGCGGGGACGCCGCTCTGCTTCGCGCGGCCGAGGCGCTCCGCCGGCAGCGGCTCGCGTTGGCGCGGCCCCCGTGGGAGATCTGGCTGCTCCCGGGGCTCAGCGGCGGCAGGGTCGGCCTGTTCCTGCGGATCCATCACGTCGTCGCGGACGGCCGAGCGGCGTTGACCATGCTCGGCGCTCTGTTCGAGACGGACCCTTCCGCGAGGTCGCAGGATCCGCCAGTGTGGTCGCCGGCTCCTTGGCCCTCGACTCGCGAGCTCGTCGTGGACAACCTATGGCGCCGGCTGGCGGGAATCGGCGCGGCGCTCCGCACGGCCGCGCGCCCATGGGCCGGACTCCGCAAGCTCCGCCGCGCCGTCCCGAGCAACGCGCGAGCTCATGGCCGAGCCTCCGGGCGACGCGACCAGCCTCGACCGCCTGATCGGCCCTGATCGGCGATTCGCCATCGTGCGAGACCGAGTCCGCGACGTTCGCGCAATCGGACGCGCGCATCACGCGACGGTCAATGACGTCCTGCTCGCCGCGGCCGCTGGGGGTCTGCGGGCGCTGCTAATCCACCGCGGCGAATCGGTTGCCGGAGTCACGCTTCGCGTCCTGGTTCCGGTGTCGTTGCGTGGCCGCCTGCGGGGCACCGTCGCGGGAAACCACATCTCGCAGATGGTCGTGCCGCTCCCGCTGGGAGGGACCAACCCGGTAGCTCGCCTCTGGGCGATCGCACGCGAGACGAGGACGAGGAAGGGCCGAGCTCGAACCCCGCCAACGATCCTCTTCCGCTTCGGGATCGTGCGGCGCCTGGTGCTCAAGGCCATCATCGGCCAGCGAGTGAACGTCACGACCGCCAGCCTCGCCGGTCCTCGGCAGCCGCTGTACCTGGCGGGAGCCCGGGTCGTTGACCTGTTTCCGATGCTCAACCTGATTGGGAACCAGACCATCGGCATCGGTGTTATCTCGTACGCCGGAGCGTTCGAGATCTGCATTACCGCCGATGGCGCCATCCCGGATGTCGATGTCGTCGCTGCGGGAATACGCGACGAGCTGCGTGTGCTGGCTTCGAGCGCCGCCTCGCGCGTCGTCACGGCGAAGGGCGTCCAAGACGGGCGACGGCACCGCGGCCTCTCGCCCGCCGACTCGGCTCTGCCCGCGTTGGCCGGAATGAGGTGATGGCGTGACAGACGTGGCAAGCACGGCTACTGCTACCGAGCTTTGGCAATTCGGCGCAACCGAGCTCGCCCGGTTGGTCCGCAAGCGGCAGGTCAGCAGCCGAGAGGTCATCGAGGCGCATCTCCGGCGCATCGACCAGGTCAATCGGGACATCAACGCCGTCACCATGGTCCTTGGCGATGAAGCCCTCGCAGCCGCGTCGGTGGCCGATGCCCTTGCAGCCACGGGTGTCGCCCTCCCGCCGTTCCACGGCGTGCCGTTCACCGTGAAGGCCAACATCGATGTGGTCGGGACGCCAACGACCGAAGGACTCAAGGCCCTGGCGCACGCCTACCCGATCGCGGACGCCCCCGTTGTCGAACGCATGCGGCGGTCAGGAGCCATTGCGCTCGGGAGGACGAACTGTTCGACGATCACGGTCCGCTGGCACACCGAGAGCGAGCTGTGGGGATCGACGGTCAACCCGTGGGACCGGACCCGGACACCGGGTGCCTCCAGCGGTGGTGAGGCTGCCGCGCTGGCGAGCGGCCTGAGCCCGCTCGGACTCGGGAACGACGGGCTCGGTTCGCTCCGTTGGCCGGCGCAGTGCTGCGGAATCGCCGCGCTCAAGCCGACCCTCGGGCGAGTCCCGGACGCGACGACGCTCGAACCGGCCGACGCTCCGCTCGGTCTCCAGCTCACGGCCGTGCAGGGACCGATGGCGCGTCGGATCGAGGACCTCCGCGCCGCCTTCGAGGTCCTGGCGGGGCCGACGTGGCGTGATCCCTGGAGCGTGCCGGCACCCCTTCGGGGTCCGGAGTCGATCAAGCCCATCAGGATCGCCCTCGTGTTCGACCCGGCCGGCCACGGCACGTCGGGCCAGGTCGCGGAAGGCGTCCGGAAGGCCGGAGCCGTCCTTGCGGATGCGGGCTACATCGTCGAAGAGGTGGAACCGCCGTCGATCGACGTTGCGGCCAGGGCACTGCTGGACATGCTGTACACGCCCGATATGTGGGAGCTCACGGAACGAATGCTCCCCGTGCTCCCTGCCGCCACCCAGAAGTTCCTGTCGGCGTTCATCGAGGTCATTGGCGAGCCGGATCCTCTGCGAAGCGCGGAGGCATTCGTCACGCGGCAGCGCGCGCTCCGGGCGTGGGGGGAGTTCATGGAGACGCGGCCGCTGATCGTCGGCCCGATCTACACGGACCTGCCGTTCGAGGTCGGGACCGACCTGGACGAGGGACGGGTGGCCGCGACGATCGATGGGATGCGCCTGACGCTCGCGGTGAATGCGCTCGGTCTGCCCGCCGTCGCGGTCCCGGTCGGCATGGCCGACGGGCTTCCGCAGGTCGTCCAGGTCATCGGACCTCGGTACCGCGAGGACCTGTGCCTGGATGCGGCCGCGGCGCTCGAGGCGCGGCTCGGCGTGCTGACGCCGATCGATCCCCGGTGAGACCTCGGCATGGCTCGGGCACGACCGCTGTTGCCGATGCGGTGTGCGGCGGCTAGCATCGTCCGATGACCGACGCGATACGATGCTCGCGGCTCCGCAACGGATGAAGGCGGCCTATCGGGATCGGTACGGTCCCCCCGAGATCGTGGAGATTCGGGAGGTCGATCGACCCGTCCCGGCGGACGGCGAGGTGCTGGTTCGCGTGAAGGCCGCATCGGTCAACCGTGCCGATCTCGACGGGCTCAAGCCGAAGCCCAGCTTCGTCCGCCTCTTCATGGGCTTCCGCGCGCCGAAGAGCCACGAGGTGGGCATCGACGTGGCCGGCGTCGTGGAGGCGGTCGGGGTCGGCGTGACGCGCTTCAAGCCGGGCGATCAGGTCATGACCGACATGTTCGCGGCCGGGAAGTTCGGCGCCTTCGCCGAGTACGTCTGCGCCCGAGAGAAGGCCTTCGAGCCGATCCCGTCGGGCATGTCGTTCGAGGAGGCTGCCACGTTGCCGCACTCGGCGGTCCTCGCGCTGCAGGGGCTTCGCCTGCGCCGTGGCCGGACGATCAAGCCCGGGGACCGGGTGCTGGTCGACGGCGCATCGGGCAACGTCGGTCCGTTCGTCGTGCAGATCGCGAAGGCGATGGGGGCCGAGGTGACCGGGGTGGCCCGCACCGACAAGCTCGACTTCGTGCGATCGCTCGGCGCCGACCACGCCATCGACTACACGAAGGTCGACTACACGAAGGCGGGGGAGCGCTACGACTGGATCGTCGCGGTCGACTCGCACTACTCGATCCTCCGCGTCCGGCGAGCCCTGAAGCCGAACGGCGTGTACGCCACGATGGGCGGCGAGACCGGCAGCATCCTGGCGTCGCTGATGGGCAGCCT
Source organism: uncultured Chloroflexia bacterium (assembly GCA_963806695.1). Classification (GTDB taxonomy): domain Bacteria; phylum Chloroflexota; class Limnocylindria; order QHBO01; family QHBO01; genus JACDBZ01. Next base: position 53,771 of record CAWDYT010000001.1, read on the forward strand.
GCTGCTCTCGCGGTTCGGCGACAAATGGACCGGCCTGGTGCTGTGGTGGAAGCCGATGCATCGGCCCGACGTCGAGACGCTGAAGGAGCTGATCGCGGCCGGCAAGCTCAAGCCGGCCATCGATCGCCGCATGCCCCTTTCCGAGGTCGCGCAGGCGCTTCGCTACGTCGAGGACGGCCGCGCCAGCGGCAAGGTGGTCCTCATCGTGGACGAGTCCCGGCCTCCGTCCGACTGAGCCGCAGGAAGCTCCCGACGCCGCCGACCCGCAGGATCATGCGCTGAACGGGATGGAAGGCGGGAATGGCCTCCTCGGCTCCGATCATGCGCGGCGCGGTCGCGGTGTGGTCGATGCCGCGCCATCGGATGGTGCACCCGCCGGCCGCCTGCACGTTGCGAAGCCACTGCGTCTCCGTGCCCCAGGGCAGCGGGATCGTGAAGGCGTCGTCCGAGGCGCGGATGGCGATGGGAATGGCATACGCGCGCCCCGACCGACGACCGCGATGGTGGACGACCGCCCAGAGCGGCAGCAGGCGCCGCCCGGCAATCGGTCGGGCCAGGGGACCCGTGGCCCGGGCTGTCGCGCGCGTGACCCGCGCCAGGACCGATGGCCCCGGGGACTGGCTGTTGGCGGACATCGGTGGCGCCTCTCTGAGATCGTCGAGTTCACACGGAACACGGCGCGGGCCTCACCGATGTGACCGGAGCGGTCAGGGTATCGGGTCGCGGTTGTAGAGCCGCATCGCCCAGAAGTAGCCGCCGATCGCGATTGCGACGCACCAACCGATCGCCAGCACGCCATTCGACCCGATCGGCGTGCCGACCAGCAGGCCGCGCACGGTCTCGATCATCGGCGTGAACGGCTGGTACTCGGCGAACCAGCTGATCGGCCAGGGCATGGACTCGGGCGGGACGAAGCCGCTGCCGAAGAACGGGAGGAGCAACAGGGGGAGGGGGAGGTTGCTGGCGGTCTCGACGCTGTTGGACACGAGCCCGAGCGGAACCGCCAGCCAGGTGAACGCGAAGCTGGCCAGTGCCAGCATCCCGATCGCGCCGGCGATCTCGAGCGGGCTCGTCGTCGTCCGAAAGCCGGTGAGCAGCGCGACGGCAACGATGAGCAGGATGCTGAACATCGTCTGCAACAGGCCGTTCACGACGTGGCCGGCCAGGACGGCGGCGCGGGGGATCGACATGGTGCGGAAGCGCAGCACGATGCCCTCGTGCTTGTCCATGGCGATGACGATCGCCGTGGACGACACGCCGCTGGCAACCGTCACGATCAGGATCCCCGGCGTGAGGTACGCGATATACGCGTCGCGCCCGCCGATCGCGCCCGGCAGCCCGTCACCGAGCGTGGATCCGAAGACGAACACGAAGATCAGGTAGAAGATCACCGGCATCGCGGCGACCAGGAGGGTGAGCGAGGGATATCGGCGCGCGTGCAGCAGGTTCCGGCGCAGCATCGTCGCCGTGTCCTGGAGCACGAATGAGGCTCCGGTCATTGGGTGGCCACCTTTCGCGGGGAGTCGTTGCCGGTGAGGGACAGGAAGACATCGTCGAGGTCGGGCGAGTGGAGTGAGAGCCCGTCGATTTCGATGGACGTCGCGGATAGCCGATCCAGCACCGCCCGCAGCGACGCGACCTCGCCATCGGTCGGGACATCGAGCGCGAGGGCGTCCGGGTCGCGCCGCGCACTCGCCAGCCGTTCTGCCGCGCGCTCCAGCTGCACGGGGTCGCCGAACTCGAGCCGGATGTGGCCGCCTGGGACGAGCCGCTTCAGCTCTGCCGGCGTCCCCTGGGCAACGATGCGCCCACCGTCGAGCAGCGCGATTCGCCCGGCGAGCTCATCGGCTTCCTCGAGATATTGCGTCGTCAGGAAGATGGTGATGCCGTCGCGGACGAGGTCGCGAACGATGTCCCACATCGTTCGGCGGCCGCGCGGGTCCAGGCCCGTCGTCGGCTCGTCGAGGAACACGATCCTCGGATCGCCGACGAGCGTCATCGCCAGGTCGAGACGGCGCTTCATGCCGCCGGAGTAGGTTGCGACCATCCGTCCGGCCGCCTCCGCGAGGTCGAATCGGTCCAGGAGGTCGGCGATCCGGCGCCGGCCTTCATCCCGGGGCAGGTGGTTGAGATCCGCCATGAGCTGGAGGTTCTCCTGGCCGGTCAGCAGGTTGTCGACGGCGGAGAACTGGCCGGTCACACCGATCACGGCGCGGACGCCTTCCGGATCGGTCCGCACGTCGTGTCCGCCGACCTCGACCTCACCGGCATCAGGGGTGAGCATCGTGGTGAGCATGTGGACCGTCGTCGTCTTGCCGGCACCGTTGGGACCCAGCAGCGCGAACACCGAACCCTCAGCGACCTCGAGATCGATCCCGTCCAGCACGAGGGTGTCGCCGTACGACTTTCGGAGGCTGGTGGCCTTGATCGCGGTGGCGGTCATGACCGCGGATCCCACTCGCCGACCGGGCGAGCCTCAGATGTCGAGCTCCTGAACGCCGGGCTGCCGAACCGATGCGGAAATCGTGTCGAAGAGCTCAGCAGGAACGCGATCCCGGAGCTCGTCGAGCGTGTCGAACAGGTCGAGGGTCGCCTCCGCGGGCTTCCCGCCGCCGGATGCCATGCCGATCCCGGTCCAGGCTCGCCAGCCGGTGAGCGGGTTGCCCTGGGCGTCGCGCATCTCGAAGTACTCGGTGTGCTCGATGTGAAGGGCGAACTTCTTCGGTCCGCGGTAGACGCGGTAGTGCACGAACTTCTCGCCCTCGGAGCTGAACCACTCGCCGAGGAGGACGGCGTGGAAGCGCACCTTGCGGCCCGCGCCGAAGCCGATCTTGAGGATGACCTCGTCGTAGCCGGCCTTTCGGGCGTCCTCGACTTCGACGTAGCGCTTGAGCGCATTGCTGATGGCGGCGGACAGATTGTCGCCAGCAAGCTCCTGGGCTCGTTTGAAGACGGGCTCGTCCTCGTTCGAGACGTAGATCGTTCGGTTCGGCACGTGTGCATCGTATCTCCCAACTGGACAGCGGTTTGCCCGTGATACGTAGCACTATACGTATATGGATACGTAGTGTCAAGCAGCGATGCTCGAGAATGCCCCGGTGACTGGTGCTGGATCAGCGCCCGGCGGCCTTCTCAGCCGGGAATCGCGGCGATCGCCTCGATCTCGACGAGGGCACCGGGCACGGCGAGCCCCCGGACGAACACCGCGCTGACCGCCGATGGGTGATCACCCCAGACCTTCTGAGACGCGGCGAACCCCTCGTTCAGATCGACCCCCTCCACGAGGTAGATCGTCAGCTTCGCGACATCCGCCTGCTTCGCGCCAGCCTCGTCCAGGACGGCGATCAGGTTGCGCATCGCCTGCTCCGTCTGCGGGCCGATGGAGTCACTCACGACCTGGCCATCGGCTCCGACGCCGTTCTGCCCGCCGACGATCACGATGGATGAGCCTGCCGGGATGACCATGCCCTGGGAGAAGGCCGGGTTGCGATGAAGGGCGGCTGGGTTGAGCTGCTGGATGGCCACGAAAACCTCTGTTGCACGAGAGCTTGGCCGCACCGAACCGCTGGTGCGACGCCTGGGATTCAGGCCAGCAAGTACGCTGCCGAGGTGAGTTCCGCCCTCGATGTCACTCGTGAACAGGTCCTTGCCTATCGGCGGCGCGCCGGCGGCCTCGAGGAGCGGCGGCCACGCGACGAGCGGTCGCTCCGGACGGCCGCCTGGGCGGGCCTGCAGGACAGCATGCCGCGCGCCGCGCTGCTGTCGCTCCACGCGCGCGTCGGAGGTACCGACGCATCGGCGTGGGAGGATCCGGCGCTCGTCCAGCTGTGGGGACCGCGCTATAGCGCGTACGTCGTCCCCCGGCAGGACGTCGGCATCTTCTCGCTCGGCAGATTCCCGGAAAGCGAGTCCGGCCGGCGAGGAGCCTTGGACATCGCCGACCGGCTCGACGCATTCCTGAACGGCAGAGCGATGTCCGCCACGGAGATCGGCACGGCGCTGGGTTTCCATCCGAACGCACTGCGCTACGCGGCTCCGACCGGGCGAGTGTTGATCCGATGGGACGGTGCGCGACAGCCGACGGTCTGGACCATCCCGGCCCCGGCCATGGAGCCGATGGACGCGCGGCTCGAGCTCGCCCGTCGCTATCTGCACGTCTTCGGTCCGGCCACACGCCGGCGCGTTCGCTCAGTGGGCCGGCATCAAGCCGCCGGTCGGTCAGGCCGCCTTCGACGCCCTGGGCGGGGCGGTGGTCGGTGCCCGGACCCCAATCGGCGAGGGATGGATCCTGGAGGAGGACGAGTCGGCGGTCCGCATGCCGGCCGATGGTGAGGACGTTGTCCGCCTGCTTCCGAGCGGCGACACGTACTTCCTCCTCCGTGGCGCCGACCGTGAGCTCCTTGTCCCCGATCCGGCTCGCCGTCCCGAACTATGGCCATCGCGCGTCTGGCCGGGCGCGCTGCTCGTGGGAAGCGAGGTGGTCGGCGTATGGCGGCGCGCCGGCCGCGTCATGACGGTCAATACCTGGCGTCGCCTGTCGCCGGTGGAGCGCACCGCCATCGAGGCGGAGGCCGCCACGATGCCGCTCCCCGACGTCGGAGCGATGGTCGTTCGCTGGGAATCCTGAGCTCGTCATGGGACTTGACACGCATGTCGTAGGCTCGATGGATGACTGCCGAGACACTTCCCGAGGGCCCCGATCTCGAGACGATTCTCCAGCTGCTGCGCGACGAATTTCCCGATGCGGTGATCGCGACCATCGACAGCGCGGCCTTCTTCAGCCTCGACGAGACGCACTGGCCAGAACTTCGCGACCGTCGTCTGGACCGATGAGCACGACGAGGGCGCGCCCTCGAACCTCGCCCGTGACGGCGTGTACCGCGTGAACGTCGGCGTCGACCGCGACACATTTCGGCGACTGGTCGGCTCCGCCGGCGACCCCGACTACGCCGCCTTCGACCGATTCGTGCCGCACCCGGTCTACGCCAGGCAGCGCTGGATCTCGATCCTCAACCCGTCACATGCGACAGTGCGTGATCGGCTCATGCCGCTGATCGAGGCTGGCCACGATCGACTCGCGACCCAGCGCGCCCGCACTGCCGACGGGTGAAGACCGATGAGACCGGCGGGCAACCGCCGTCTGAGAGAGCATGAACCAGGTGACGGGCGAGAACGCTGTGCCGGCGCGGGCGACCAGGCGTGAGTGGATCGGCCTCGCGGTCCTGACGCTCGCGGCACTCGTCTACGCGATGGACCTGACGGTCCTCAACCTCGCGATCCCGACATCAGCGCCGAGCTGCAGCCGTCGAGCGCCCAGCTGCTGTGGATGATCGACATCTACGGCTTCCTCGTCGCCGGCCTGCTCATCACGATGGGCACGCTCGGCGACCGCATCGGCCGGCGCAGGCTCCTGCTCGGCGGCGCCGCGGGCTTCGCGGTGGCGTCGCTGCTCGCGGCGTTCTCGACGAGCTCGGAGATGCTGATCGCCAGCCGAGCCGTGATGGGCATCGCCGGCGCGACGATCGCGCCGTCGACCCTGTCGCTCGATCTTCACGATGTTCCTCGACCCGAAGCAGCGCTCGACCGCGATCGGCGTCTGGATCGCCGCCTACTCCGCCGGCGGCGCCATCGGGCCGGTCCTCGGCGGCGTGCTGCTCGAGTTCTTCTGGTGGGGCTCGGTGTTCCTGATCGGCGTGCCGGTCATGGGGCTGCTGCTGGTCCTCGGGTCCGCGCACCCTGCCGGAGTACCGCGACCCGAACGCGCGCCCGCTCGACCTGCTCAGCGCGGCGATGTCGCTGTTCGCCATCCTCGGCGTCGTCTACGGTCTGAAGGAGCTGGCGCAGGATGGGATCGCGCCGCTGCCGGTGCTCGTCGATCGTGGCCGGCGTGCTGGTCGGGGACGCTGTTCGTGCGCCGCCAGCTGCGCCTCGAGTCGCCGATGATCGACGTGCGCCTGTTCCGCATCCGCGCCTTCAGCGCGTCGCTCGGCACCTACTTCTTCGGCATCTTCGTCGTCGTCGGCTACTTCCTGTTCATCTCGCAGTACCTGCAGCTCGTCCTGGGGCTGTCGCCGCTGGAGGCCGCGCTGTGGTCCCTGCCCTCCGCGGTCGGGCTTCATCGTCGGCTCGACCATCGCGCCGAGGATCATCCATCGCTTCCGCCCGTCCGTGGTCATGGGCGTGGGCATGGCCATCGCGGCGGTCGGGCACGGCGATGCTCATCGGTCTGTCCGTCGACGGCGAGGGCAGCCTGCTGCTCATCGCGGTTGCCTCGGTGGTCATCTCGCTCGGGCTCGGCCCCGTCATCACGCTCGCCACGGAGCTGATCGTGGGAAGCGCTCCGCCCGAGCAGGCCGGCGCAGCCACCGGGATCTCGGAGACGAGCGGCGAGCTCGGCGGCGCGCTGGGGATCGCGATCCTCGGCAGCCTGGGCACGGCGGTGTACCGCGCGGAGCTCGCCGACACGCTCCCATCGGATCTGCCGGCGGAAGTCGCCGATGCGGCGCTCGACACCCTCGGCGGCGCGATGGCGATCGCGGAGTCGCTCCCGGGCGCGATCGCCGACGCGGTCGTCGCCGCGGCCCAGGTCGCCTTCGTCGACGCGCTCCACCTCGTCGCCGCGGTGGCCGCGATCGGCGCGGCGGCGACGGCGATCGTCGCGGCGGCTGCCCTCTGGAATGTGCCCGCTCGGTCGGACGAGCCGAATCCCGAGGGGGCACCCGAGGCGGTCGGCGCCGCGGACTGAGGCCCAGCTGAACATGGTCCCGCCGGAACAGATCCCGCCAGACCTGTTCCTGTCCGGGTACCCCGACGAGATTCGGGATCTCGCGGAGCGGCTGCGGACCGTGGTCCGCCAGGCCGTCCCCGATGCGGTCGAGCGCGTTCGGACCGGATGGCGGCTGATCGGATACGACGTCCCAGTCACCGCTCGCCGCACGCGCTATTTCGCGTTCGTCGCCCCCGAGCCGATCCATGTGCACCTCGGCTTCGAGTACGGCGCCTGGATGGCCGATCCCGACGACCTGCTGCAGGGCGCCCATCTCGGGCTGAAGAAGGTCCGGTTCGTCACGTACCTGCCCGGTGACACGGTCCCGACCGAGGCGCTTTCCGACCTGACACGCGAGGCAGCCGCCCTGGCGGCGCTGCGGAGTACCGGATCGTGAGCGCCGCGCCAGCCGGCCCGAGTGTGACATCGGCCCGCTGGCATCGGACAATCCGGACAGACCGTGTCAGGTACCGACAACTACGCTCGACGCCAGCTAGGCAAGGGTCAAGCACGAGGACGGAGTACTGATGCAGGCCGACGACATCCGCTGGCTGTTCGCCTACGACCGATGGGCGACCCGCCGCGTGCTGGAGGCGCTCGACGGCGTCCAGGAGGAAACGTGGTCGCGCGGCGATGCGGTCGGCGAACGCGGTCTCGGAAGCATCCTGGTTCACCACCTCGGCGCATCGCAGCGATGGCGTATCGGGCTCGCCAGTCGGGGCCAGGAAGAAGGCCCCTCGCCAGAGCACGAGCCGCTTCCGGAGGTCGGCGACCTCCGAGATCGATGGGAAGCGGAGTGGCTCGAGGTCGATGCGTGGCTGCCCACGCTCACCGACGACTTCGTCGCGTACGTGTTCGACGACGTTCCGGTCTGGCAGATGCTGGCCCACGTCGTGAACCACGGCACGCAGCATCGCGCCGAGGCAGCCGCGCTCCTCACCGCCGAGGGTCGCTCGCCCGGCGAGCTCGACATGATCAACTACTCGGAGGAGCTGGCCGGCCGGGGAGAAACCGAGGGCTGACACCGGCGGCGTTCCGGGATCTATCGCGCCGCTAGTCGCGGCGGTCTAGGCTCCCTGCATGCGGGAACGTGAGATCGGGTCGGAGCAGCGGGTCACGAACCTCGAGCTGTTCTTCGACCTCGTCTTCGTGTTTGCCATCACCCAGGTCACCGGGTTCATCGCCCACGACCTGACCTGGGGCGGTCTGCTCCGAGGGCTGTTCCTGCTCGGCGCGCTGTGGTGGGCCTGGGCCGCGTACGCGTGGCTCACGAACACGCTCGACCCGGAAGAGGGCGCCGTGCGGATCGCCGTCTTCGCCTCGATGGCCGCGATGCTCGTCGTGGCGCTCGCGACGCCGCATGCCTTCGACGTCGATGGCGTCGTCTTCGGGGTCGCCTACTTCATCGTCCGCGCTCTCCATCTCGTCCTCTACGCGCTGGCCGGCCGCAACGATCCGGACCTCGAGCGGGCGGTCCTCAGGATCCTGCCCGAGCGCCCTGCTGGGCGCGACGTTGCTGGTGGTCGCCGGGTTCTTCGATGGCGCCATGGAGCTCGCGATCTGGGCCGTCGCCCTGGCGATCGACTACCTGTGGCTGCTCGTCAGCGGGATGCGCGGCTGGCGCGTGTCACCGCATCACTTCGTCGAGCGCCATGGCCTGATCATCATCGTGGCGCTGGGGGAGTCGGTCATCGCCATCGGCATCGGGGCGGGGGAGCTGCCCCTCGACGCCGGGACGATCGCCGCAGCGGCGATGGGCATCGCCGTGGTCTGCACGCTGTGGTGGTCGTACTTCGACTGGGTCATCTACGTCTCGCAGGCCAAGCTCGCCGAGGCCACGGGCCTCGAACGAGCCGTGCTCGCGCGCGATCTCTACTCGTACCTCCACCTGCCGATGGTGGCGGGCATCGTCCTGTTCGCGCTCGGGCTCGAGATGACGCTCGCCCACGGTGCCGTCCCCCTCGAGATCATCCCGGCCATCGGCCTGTGCGGGGGCCTGGCCCTGTACCTGGCCGCCCATGTGGCAGTTCGCCTTCGCACCGGCGGCGGTTGGGGGCACGGTCGGCCGGTCGCCACGGTCATCCTGCTCGCGCTCATTCCGGTCGCGACCCAGGTGCCGGCCCTGGTCGCGCTCGCTCTCGCTGCGACCGTATGCGTGGGCCTCATTGCGTACGAGGCGTTGCGCTACCCCTACGCGCGTGCGTGGATCCGGAGCCACCGCGGGGAGTTCACGATGGAAGAAGCTCGTCAGATCGGGCCGATCCGAGGGAGCCATCCCGAAGGCCGGCCGACGTCACCCGACGCGGACTCCTGACTCGAAGCGTCTTCCGGCCTGTAGGCAGTCCACCGCCCGCGTTCAGGGGCTGACGCTTCCGAGCCAGCTCCCGATGAAGTAGAGGAGCCCGAGCAGCATCGACACGGCGACGACCACGACCGGCCGATCGCCGAACGACGGCTCGATCGGAGCGGCACGTGCCGGGCGCCGGGTGCGCGGTGCCGACGGACGGGCCTCGGGCCAGGTCGTCCACGTCGCCTGGCGCGCCCGTGGGCCGTACGCATAGCCAGGCCCGGGGCCAGCCCATGGCGTGGTCATCGAGTCGTACCGCGCGCGGCGGGCCGGATCCGACAGGATCCACCACGCCTCGTTGACGCGCCACATCCGCTCCGCGGACTGCTGTCCCGGATTCACGTCGGGGTGGAACCGCTTCGCCAGGCGCCGGTGCGCACGAGCCGCCTCTTCGCGGCTCGCGCCGCGCGGGATGCCGAGCGCGGCGTATGGATCGAGTGCGGTGGTGGCCATGTCAGGCGCTCCGCGGTGGGAGCCGGGAGGCGCGGCTCGCGTCGGCGTCGATCAGCAGGTCGGCGACGACCAGCAGGACGATCGCGAGCTCGATGCCCTTCGTCACCCAGCCAAGGGTGAAGTACGGACCCATCACGAGGTAGGCCACGATCGTGACCGATGCGTACGCTGCCAACCCAACCCGAGGCAGCCAGCTGAGGCGGCGGATGGCCGGCATCGGCATGACTACCGCGATGAGGTAGGCGGTGCCGAGCGCGAGATAGCCGGCGGCATTGAGCAGGAACAGCGTGCCGCCCAGGGTGAAGTGGATGATCGCCGTGGCGAGCGTGAGCTCGAGGATCACCCCAGTCAAGAGGATCCTCGGTGTCGTGGTCATCGGTCCGACCTCCGGTCGTTCGTTCGTTGTCACACTGAGCACGAACCGACGCCACCGGATGTGACCGCAGACAATGCGTCAACGATGAACGATGACATGGCGCTTCGGCCCGAACGGCCTGGCGAGGAACGACGCGTACGCGGCGTCGTCGGGGCGGCGTTCGTGGGCGAGCCAGTGGTGGGGGAGCTGGTGGACGCCCTCCGTCGCTCACCGGACTCGGTGCCCGGCCTGTCGTTCGTGGCCGAGCTGGAGGGCGAGATCGTCGGCCACGTCCTGTTCACGCGCAGTCTGCTCGACGCGCCACGTCGGCTGGTCGACGTTCTCGTCCTGAGCCCGGTATCCGTGGCTCCGGCACGGCAGGGCCGGGGGATCGGCAGCGCGCTCATCCGGCACGGCCTCGACGAGGTGCGGCGCCTGACCGACGAGCCTCTCGTGTTCCTCGAGGGCCCGCCCGGGTTCTACGCACGCTTCGGCTTCGAGCCCGCTGGGGCACTGGGCTTCCGTCGGCCATCGCTACGGATCCCCGAGCCCGCGTTCCAGGTCCTGCGGCTGCCCGCCTGGGAGACGTGGATGATCGGCACGCTGGTGTACTCGCGGGTGTTCTGGGATCTCGACTGTGTCGGCCTGCGCGACGTTGACGAATGATGGCGATGTCACACTCGACGGATCAGATCCGTGTTCCCCGCATGACCCCCAGGACGACGACGTGACACGACAGGATTGGCTGGCCGAGGAGTTCGAGCGACACCGCAGCCACCTGCGCGCAGTCGGCTACCGCATGCTCGGATCGGTCACCGAGGCGGATGACGCCGTGCAGGAGGCCTGGCTGCGGCTCGACCGAAGCGATCCGGGCGGGACCGATGACCTGCGTGGCTGGCTGACGGTGGTGGTCGGACGCATCTGCCTCGACACGCTGCGCCGGCGGAAGTCGCGCAAGGAGCAGTTCGCCGGCTCGTGGCTTCCGGAGCCGATCGTCCGCACGCCGAACGACGCGGGTCCGGAGCGCGATGCGGTGATGGCCGATACGGTCGGGCTCGCGCTGCTGGTCGTGCTCGAGTCGCTGACGCCGGCGGAGCGGCTCTCGTTCGTGCTGCACGACGTGTTCGGCGTGTCCTTCGAGGAGATCGCGCCGGTGGTGGAGCGCTCGCCGGCCGCGGCTCGTCAGCTCGCGAGTCGCGCGCGGCGGCGTGTGCGGGACGAGGCACCGGAACCGGATGCCGACCTGGCGGTCCAGCGGCGAGCCGTGGATGCGTTCCTGGCCGCGGCACGCGACGGCGACTTCGACGCGCTCCTCCGCGTGCTCGACCCCGACGTTGTCGTACGGGTCGACGGCGGCCCGAAGGCAACGGGAGCGTTCGCGCGGCCACCGCTGGTCGGAGCCGAGGCGGTCGCCGGTGCGGCCGAGAACTTCCGCGGCGGGGCCGATCGGGCGGAGCCGGTGCTCGTCAACGGTGCCGCTGGCCTGCTGGTCAGGTTCCCAGCCCGGTCGCTCGTCGCGGCGTTCACGGTGGCCAACGGGCGGATCGTCGAGATCGACATCATCGCCGACCCCGAGAAGCTCCGCGGGATTGACCTCGGCTGAGCCGCCCTAGGCCAGGGCGACCCTCAGCTCATCGGCCCGCGCCAGCTCGTCGGCGAGTGCTGCCCGGTCGTCCGCGGCGAGCTGCATGGCCGCCACGTCGTCCAGCAACGACGAGGCTCGGGCGTCGTCGCCGAGGGCATGGGCCGCATCGGCGCGCATGACCCGCGCCCGCACGAGGAGCGCTTCTGGCGCATCGGGCGTCGCCGCCAGGGCGTCGTCGATCACGCGGGCCGTCGTCTCCGGATCGCCCTTGGAGTAGAGGAGCTGGTTCGCGGCCTCGAGCGCCTTGTCCAGACGCGAGCGCGGGCCGGCCGTCGCCTCGGTACTTATCGGCTGACCGATGCGGATGATGTTGCCGCCGGGATCGGTCATTAGGAACTGGCGGACACCGTACGACATGTCCCCGAGCGCGCCGATGCGCGGGATGCCGCGGCTCGGGATGCGACCCAGCGCCGTCTTGAGTCCCGCCCGGAACTCGGCGTGCAGGCGGTCGATGTCGGAGACCAATACGTAGCAGGTGCTGTACGACTCGGCCGGCTCGTAGCCCTTCATCACAAAGAAATGCAGCTCGATGGCGCCGCGCTGGACCGATGCGTACACGTTCGGCGCCTTTTGCCGATAGGTGACCTCGAAGCCGAGCGCCTCGTAGAAGGCGATCTGGTCGTCGATCGAGCGGCAGGGGAGGAGCGGGATCATCCGATCCGCCGGCAGGTCGGTCATGACGTGCTCTTCGCGCTGCCCTCGTGGGCGACCTCGCGGTTCCTGATCTCGACGATGCGGGTCACCAGCTCGAGGGGGATCGGCTGGTCCGCCGGAAACCGGATCGTGCCCTTGCCGACGGCGTACGGCTTCAACGCCTCGCCCAGATCCTCGAGCATGCCGTCGCTCCACGGGAAGATGCTGTAGTGACGCTTGAAGGCCTCATACGAGACCAGGAATCGGCCGCCCAGGCGGAAGGCGGGCATGTTGTACGAGATCGCCTCGGTCGCATCGGGCGCCGCCTCACGGATCGTGCTGCGGAGCTCCTCCATCACCGAGCGTCGGTCATCCGGGAGCGAAGCCATGTAGTCGTCCACGCTCGCGTACTTGGCCATCTACCGCCTCGAGACATCATTTGACGTCGGGCCGTTGCCGCCTGACATTGACACAGGCCGGTGGTGCCGTGCGAGGAGACATCGATGACGACCTGGACTGAAGACGACCTCGACCGCATCAGTTCGGCCGACGAGCTCCAGATCTCGTCGCGGCGCCGGGATGGCAGCCTCCGGAAGTTCATTCGCATCTGGGTCGTGCGCCACGGCGACGAAATCTACGTCCGCTCGGCCTACGGCCCGGAGAACGGCTGGTTCGTGCGGGCGCTCGCCTCGGGTGAAGGCCGCATGCGCGCCGGTGGCGTCGAGCGCGATGTCACCTTCGAGCGCCCCGCCGCCGGCTCGCTGGACGCCGACATCGACAGCGCGTACCACGCCAAGTACGACCGATACGGTGCGCGCATCGTCGCCTCGGTCGTCGGCCCCGAGGCCACTCGCAACACCCTGAGGCTCGTTCCGCGATGAGGTCGGCTGTTGGCAGCGCGCCGGAACCGGAGCTGGCCACGAGCGCAACGCCGGCTGCCGCCACCGACTGAGCGACGCTTCTTCAGCCGTTGCGGGATGCCGCGATCAACGCGAGCAGCGGCTCGCTGAGGCGCGTTGCGACGGCCTCGTCGTGCCGGCGCAGCTCGTCGAGGAAGGCATGCGTGGCGACGTCGATCGCTCCGAGCACGGTCGCCGGTTCGAGGTCGGGGACGAGAGAGCCCGCGAGGGCCGCAAGCTCCTCGTCCGGGACGTCGTCCACCCGCGGAAGCTCATCGGGCTCGAACCCGTGCCGTTCCGAAGCGAGCGCGAGGGTCCGTGTCCGGATGCGCTGCAGGTAGTACAGCGACTGCCAGCGGCGGCCGCGATTCGCAGCGACGCAGGCGTGGACCACGTCGTGCGCGGCGAAGCCTGCCTCGCTCGTGGCGTCGGGCGTCGGTGACCACGCAGACCACGCGGCAGCGATCTCGGTCACGCGGCCGGTCCGGTCGAACAGCACGCGCGTCGGCGCCCAGGCGGCGAAGTCGTCGATCGGTGCGAAGCCCATGTCCAGCAGCAGAGCGTCCCTCAGCAGAAAGCCGCGAACGAGCGTGGTGCCGAACGCGGTGGCGTAGTGATGGGCGACCGGCCATTCCCGGTAGGCCAGGGCCTCCCAATCCGTCGTCAGGGCCCTGGACTCGGCCTCCGTTCCCGTCAGTGCCAGCAGATCGACGTCCGACCATCGGTCGCCACTCCCGCGACCGAGCGACCCGGTGAGCACGACCGCCGTGACGCGCTCATCGGCCTTGAGCAGCTCGACCGCACGCGCCAGCACGGCGTCTCGCTCGGCGACCGTGAAGACCGAACGGAGTTCCTTCCCATTCCCCACGCACACCATCTTCCGCCGCGATGTCCAGACCGGCCAGGGCCGCGATCGCGACCGACTGACGGGGATCGCTACCATCGGCCGGTGACCCTCGACCGCCTGCCCGGACCGATCCGCCGCTGGCTCTACGCCGGCGGAACGCGACAGGATCGCTTGAGGGACCCGGACGCGGTCATTCGCGTGCTCGACGTGCGCCCCGGCATGGTCGTCGGAGACCTTGGGCCCGGCGCCGGGCACTTCACGCTGCGTCTCGCCCGCGCCGTCGAGCCGGACGGCATCGTGTACGCGCTCGACGCGAGCCAGGGCACGCTCGACGACCTGGTGCGCGATGCGGAGAAACGTGCGATCTCGACGCTGCGGGCAGTCCGGGTGCCACGCGACCGCCTCCAGGTTCCGGAACCGGTCGACCTGCTCTTCGTCTCGGCGACCTATCACCATCTGCCGCACGCCTCGACCTACTTCGCGGAGGCGCGCAGGTTCCTTCGGCCCGCGGCCACGGTCGCGATCCTCGAGTCACGGCGCGAAGGATTGCTCGCCCGTTGGCAGGCCGCTCACGCCACGTCGTCGAAGCGGGTGCTGCGCGAGATGACCGATGCTGGCTACCGCCTCAAGACGACGCACGACGTCGTGTACGGCTACTGGTTCGGGCTGTTCGAGGTCGCGTAACGCCCGCCGTCCGCCTCAGCGAGCCAGCGAAGCCTCCAGACTTGCCTGCCGGAACAGCAGGCCCGATGCGACCCACGCCGCGACGAAGAATGCATCGGCCAGAAGGGTCGGCCCGAGTCCGGTGATCAGCGCGATGATGGCGACCACCGCCTGGGCGCCGGCCGCCGCGAACATGGCCAGGGACGCCTCCCGCGGCTCGAAGCGGCCGATGGCGGCACCGACGAGCGCGACGAAGAGGACGAGCACGTACATCAGGTTCCCGGGCTCGACGTCCATCATCCCCACCGCCAGGTTGACCCAGATCAGGCCGAATCCCGCCAGGACAGCGATGCCGACGGCGGCCTTGTGCGCCGTGCTCCTGCCGCGCCCACTGGCGTACTCGAACAGGAGGCCGCTCCCGAGGATGAGGACGCCCATGGTGGCGAAGTCCATCGGACTCCAGTTCACGCCGTCGGTGCCTGAGCCGGGATCGGGGACACCGAGGTTGAACGCCATGGCGAGGGCCGGCACCGCCAGCACCGCCGCTGTGACCAGCACCCAGCGGCCCCATCGGAACAGGTTGTTATCCATGATTTGCGTCATGTTCTCCCTCATGATCTGTGCGGAGGTCTCGGCGAACGTCCCGATGGCGAAGGCGTGGAGGCCACGGCTCGCACCGGTCCGTTCGCGGCAGAGGTCGGTGAAGGTCTGTGCCATCGGCTCGCCGAAGCGCTCCTGGAACGGCCGCGGGTAGAGGCGGAGAAGGCGGCCGTACCAGCGGCGGTATCGGCCGATCGCGCGGTCAGACGCCATCGGCGAACGCGTTTGGCGTGATCCGCTTCTCGGTGGCGACGGCCACGACCTCGCGGTATCGGTCCAGCTCGGCGCTGAGCGCCCTCCGCCCGAGCCCGGTCAGCTTGTAGTAGATGCGGCGTTCGTCGTCCATGGCGGGGTCGACCCGCTTGTCGCTCTCCTTGATGAGACCGGCTTCCATCATCCGGCCCAGCGATCCGTAGAGCGTGCCCGGGCCCATCTTCACCTTGCCGTGGGACTCCCGCTCGACCTGCTTCATGATCCCGTATCCGTGCCGCTCCTCGGTGGAGAGCGCGAGCAGGATATGAAGCACGGCTGGTGTGAGGGGAGCGTCTTGCTTTCTATTCAGCAACGACTTCTCACTATATCCGTGACGGATGCAATGAGAATACATCCGCTACCGATACACGTCAAACCGATCCAAGGCAGGCGGGGTTGATGCCAAGCGGAGCGCGCTGACAAACCGGCGGTCGGCCGGTTGGGCTAGAAGTCGCGGCGGCCGGCGAAGTGCTCGCCCACCTCCGGGCGAGCGAGCTGATAGATCGCGAGCCGATGGCCACCGGGGGTCTCGAAGGTGCACACGGGGCCGTGCGGAATCTCGAGAGTGTGTCCTCGCTTCCAGCCGCGCGCTTCGAGCGTCTGCGTTGCCTGCTTGATGTCGGCCACCCGAAAGACCATGACGGGCCGCTCGCCTTCGAGGTGCTCGGCCAGGAGGAGGCGCGGCGGGCCATCGGTCATCTCGACCATCGCGACCCGTGTGCCCATGCCCTCGACCGCGAACGTCAGCGTGGCGCCCAGGACCTCGGTGAAGTAGCGGGCGTCGGCCGCGACGTCGCGGCTCGGCATGTAGATGAAGTCGAGCTGCTCGAACAGCGTCACGCTCCTGTTGTACACCCGACCGCGCCGGGGTTCGGTTCGACTTCGGTGATCGGGCTGGGTTGGAGAAGAGAAACGGTGTCTCGGCGCGCCGAAGGTCGACCGAAGTGCGGCACGCGCATGGTCGGTGGACCACGCACAACGCAGGGACCACCGATGATGATCTACCACCTTCCGTTCATGAACTCCGCGCGACTGGCCACCGAGCGCCGCACGGCGGTCGAACGCTACTTCGAAGCAATCCAGCAGGGTGATCGCGACGAGCTCACCGCGCTGTTGACCGCCGACGCTGTGACGCGCTGGCCGCAATCGGGTGAGCGCATCACCGGCGCGATGAGCTGCATCCGCGTGCATGAGAGCTACCCCGGCGGGCCTCCCAAATATCGCGTCAACCGCATCACCGGCTCCGGCGAGGTGTGGACCGCCGAGCTCGTGTCCGACTACGGCGACGAGCGATGGTACGGCCTGAGCGTCCTGGAGTTCCGCGGCACGCGGATCGCGCGGATGACCGACTACTTCGGGCAGGCATTCCCAGCGCCGGAGTGGCGCAAGGACATGGTCGAGCTCGAGATCTCGCCGGTCTGACCTCGATTTCGGGCCTGTACCGATGCGTGCCGCAGGCGTACCGTTGGCGGACGATTCTCCCGGAGGGGAGAGCTCTGATGTCCGAGCAGCTCGAAGTCGTCACCCACGGCCTCACGGCCGTCCTGGCAACGTGGCTGGGACTCATCGTCGTGACCCGATCCACGCATCGCCGCGGCGCCCGGCTGTTCGCTCTGCTGGCGCTGTACCTCGTGGTCTGGTCGGTCGCGATCATCGTCGAGCGCCTGACGACCGAGCCGGGGGTCGTCGCTCCCCTCAACGCGCTCGAGGATGTCGCAGCCTTCATGCTGCCGGTGACGACCCTGCACGTCGCGCTCGTGCTGACCGTCGAGGGCCGTCGATCGACCGAGCAACAGGTGGTGCTGGTCATCGCGTACCTCGTGAGCATCGCGATGGCCGTCGGGGCCGTGTTCTTCCCCGAGCAGCAGCTTCGGGTGACGCCTCCGCACCTGGTCCTGCCCGGGATCTCGGGTGAGGTGCTCGGCTGGTCGTGGATCGCGGTTCGCATCCTGATCCTGGTCGCAGCGATGTACTGGATCGCTCGAGCGCTGCCGGCTGCCAGGGACGACACGGCGCGGCGCCGGCAGCTGTTCGCGCTGTTGGCGACCGTCGTGGTCGGCGCCATGGGGGGCACGCTGCGCTTCCTGCCAGGACCGGCGGACGCCGCTCCCTGGCTTGGCGTCGGTTTCGTCTCCCTCGGGATGGTCGTGGCCGCCTACGCCGTGCTGGCCGAGGGTGTGTTCCTCTCCCCGGAGATCGCGGGCCGGGCGTTTCGGTACTCGCTCGTCGTCGGATTAGGCGTCATCGTCTACGTGGGCCTCGTCATCGGGCTCGAACGTGGCGCACGGGAGCTGTTCGCCGTCGACCTGCCGATCGTGACGGCCCTCGCCCTCGTGGCCACGATCGCGCTCGTCGATCCGGTCGCGTCGTGGCTGCGCTCAGTGCTGACCGCACGTGCCGGCCTCGACCCCTCGCTCGCTCGGCTGCGCCGCGCGCTGGGCGCCGACCTGACGACATCGACTCCGGAGACGGTCGTCGGCCCTGCGCTGGCACGCGTGAGCCGAACGCTGGCGCTGGACGGGGCCGCGGTGGAGGATCCGACCGGGCTGATCGTGGCGGAGCATGGCCGCCCTCAACGCGACTCGCCGCTGGCCATCCGGCTGCCCCTGCGCAGCGGCCGTGATGAGCTCGGATGGGTCGTGTTCGGTCCGAAGGAGTCGCAGCTGCCCTTCGTGACCGAGGAGCTCGGGCTGCTCACCGCGGCTTCGGCCTACGTCGCCGCCTCGCTCGATCTCGGCGCACGGCACCGCGCCCAGGCCGATGCGCTCGAGACGTTGTCCGCCGACAGCGCCGCGGTCGGAGCTCACGGAGCGGCGCTGAGCGAAGCGCTCGTCGAATCGGCCGTGCCCGAACCGGGCCTCCATGTGTACGCCCTTGGGCCCCTCAGGGTGGAGCGCGGCGGTGTGCCGCTGGAGCACTGGGGCGGCAAGAAGGCCGGCTCGCGGCAGGCCGAGGCCGTCTTCGCATTCCTCTTCGATCGGGGCGAGCGAGGGGCCGCGAAGGAGGAGATCGTCGAGCTGATCTGGCCCGACGTTGACCTCGACAACGCGGATGTCGCGTTCCATCGGACCCTCAACGCTCTCCGAACCACGCTCGAGCCCGGCCGTCGCAGCGGCGCCAGGGGCTACGCGGTGACGTTCTCGAACGACCGATATCGGCTCCATCCGGCGGTCGTCCAGTGGAGCGACATCGGGGCATTCGACCAGTCGATGGCCTCCGCTGGCGCGGCGACCGGCGACGAGGAGCCGATTCGGTACCTGGAGCGCGCACGCGCGCTGTATCGGGGCGAGTACCTCGACGACTGTCCGTTCTACGGCGACTCCGCGGAGGTCGAGGAGCGGCGCGGCCTCCTGCGGCGGAGCTGCGTCGACGTGCTGCTGGCCCTCGGCGAGCGATACGAGTCCCGCGGGGATCGACCGGCTGCCGCCGCGTCCTTCCGGCAGGCGCGGAGCCTCTACGGGGAGGACCTGCCGTCGGTCGACGAAGCCCTCGTGCGCCTGGGCGTCCCGATCTGACTCGGGGTCGCGGCTGGGCACCGACGAGGTGCGTGGCCGGTGCCTTGCAGGCTCGCAGAGCGACCTCCACGACCGATGAATGCGGCGCGTGTCGCCAGTCTCTACACCAGGCACACCGTCCGAGGAGAACGATCCGATGACCACGACGACCGCCCCGCGCGAAACGAAGAATCTCGACGGCTACGGCTCGCCGCCGCTCGAATGGAACCGCGTGATCGATGCATTGGATCGGACGAGCGACCTGTCGGTGTCGGATTCGGCGAGCCACTTTTGGATCGCCACGACGCGACCGGACGGTCGTCCGCACATGATGGGGGTCGGCATCGTCTGGGATGCCGGCAAGTTCTACCTGTCGACCGGCGCGGGGACCCAGAAGGGCAAGAACCTCGCCCATGACCCGCGCTGCATGGTCAGCATCGCGGCACCGGGCGTCGACATCGTCGCCGAGGGAGAAGCGAAGATCATCCGCGACGAAGGCGAGCTGCAGCGCATCGCCAAGCTGTACGACGACTGGGGACCGCAGGTTCGCGACGGTGCCTTCTGGCACGAGTTCAGCGCACCCAGCGCCGGTCCGCCGCCGTGGGACGTGTACGAGATCACGCCGACGACCATCTACGCGGTGGCGACGGCAGAGCCGAACGGCGCCACGCGCTGGAAGCTCTGACATGAGCAAGGTCCGAGTGCACATCTCGACATCGCTGGACGGCTACGTTGCCGGCCCGAACCAGAGTCAGGATGAGCCTCTCGGCGCAGGCGGCGAGCAGCTGCACGACTGGCTGGTCGCCTTGAAGTCGTGGCGCGAGGGAGCCGGCATGGAGGGCGGCGAGGAGAACGTCAGCAATGACGTGTTCGGCGAGGTGACTCGACAACGTCGGCGCCGAGATCATGGGTCGCGGCAAGTTCGGGCCTGCAACCCGTGGGGACTGGGGCGACGATCCGTGGCAGGGCTGGTGGGGGGACGACCCGCCGTTCCGCAAGCCGGTCTTCGTCCTCACCCATCACGAGCGGGAGCCGCTGACCCTCACCGACACGACCTTCCATTTCGTCACCGATGGCATCGAGTCGGCCCTCGTGCAAGCACGGGCGGCCGCCGGCGACAAGGACGTCTTCATCGGCGGTGGTGCCGACGTCATCAACCAGTACCTGGCGGCCGGACTCGTCGACGAGGTGGAGCTGCACGTCGTCCCGCTCCTCCTGGGCGGCGGCGCGCGCCTCTTCGACGGGCGTCGGCCCGGACCTGAAGCTGGAGGAGCTCCGCACGATCGAGGCGCCGGGGGTCGCGCACCTCAAGTACCGCGTCGTGAAGTGATGACTACCTCTGCCAGGAGGTAGCCACGATCTCCGCGACGGTCTCCGCGAGTCCGGAGGGATTCTGCAGTCCCATCGGGTGGCCGGTCTGCGGGACGACTCGCCAACCAACGCCCATCGAGGCGAGCTCCAGCTCCAGCTCGGGCTCGGGACCGCTCAGCTCGCCATTCAGATACCAGCGCGGGATCTCGAGGCCGGCAAGGAGCGAACGCAGCGATGGCTCCGTCTCGCGTTCCATCGCAACGGCCTCCCGGTAGATCGCCCGAGGCTCCAACAGCCGAGTCATCCCAAGGTGGGCGGCCCGGAGGCCCTCCGGCTGTGCCTCGGCCTCCTTTGCCTGGCCGTCGAGCAGCTCGCGGAACCCGTTGTCAACGAATTGCTCCTCGGTGAGTCCGCCGAACCGATCGTCAGCTGCCGGTCCAATGTTGCCTTCCGCCATGACCAGAAGCGACACAACGCTGGGCCGGGCTGCCGCGACCAGGATGGCGACCCCGCCTCCCATGCTGTGGCCAATCAGGCCGCATTCGCGAAACTCAGTGGCATCGATCAGGGCGACGACCGTTCGTGCGTGATCCTCGAGCCGGTACCCGAACTCGAGGGGCCGATCGCTGTACCCGTGTCCGATGAAATCAACGAGCAGGGATCGTCGCCCCTGCAGCGTCGGCTGGACTGCGGCCGGGAGGAGTTCACCGGTTGAGGAGCACTGCCAGCCATGCAGCCAGATCAGGGGCGGACCCTCACCCGGGAGCTCGATATATCGGAGGAATGCCGCATCGGCGGCCAGATAAACGGCCTTCATCTGTCGACTCGCTACAGGCGGACACCTACCGACGACCGAGTATGCGCCTGATCCGCCACGTCACATTGCTGCGATGGGTTGACTTCGATGAGTTAGTCGGGAGTGACCAGGCTCCGCGTTTCCAGGTCCGCCCCGTAATAGCGGGCGGTGGGGTCGACGATGACGGTCTTGGTGTCGTCGCCCTTCCGCGCCAGGACATCGCGGGCCATCTGCTCGAATGTGATCTTGTTCGGCCCACCGATGTTCCTGATGCCGTTGATCGGCTCGGCGGCCGCGGCCTGTGCGACCGCGGACGCGACATCGTCGGCGGGGATCGGCTGGATCAGCGCATCGGGCACGCGCACCTCATCGGCGACGGTGAGGGATTCGGCGATCGCATCGGCGAACTCGTCGAACTGGGTGGCGCGTACGATCGAATAGGGGATGCCGGACTCGGTGATGATCCTCTCCTGCGCGACCTTGGCGCGGAAGTACGGGCTGTCCGGCAGCCCGTCCACTCCCACGATCGACAGCGCGACGTAGTGGCCGACGCCGGCACGGCTGGCTGCGTGCACCAGGTTGGTGGCCGATGTGGTGAAGAAGTCCATGACCGGGCCCGCCTCGAACGAGGGGGAGTTCGTCACCTCGACGAGCGCGTCAGCGCTTGCGAGCGCATCGGCCAGGCCTTCCCCGGTCAGGACGTCCACGCCTGACGAGCGCGATGCCGCGACGACGTCGTGGCCTTCGTTCCTCAGAGCGTCGACGACCTTGCTGCCGATCAGCCCGCTTGCCCCCATGACCGTGATCTTCATGCGCTGCACGATGCCATAAAGGACGAACGCGATGGGTCAGCGTCCTTTCATCGCGAGGTACCGATCGCGTTCGGCCTTGTCGAGCTTCTCGATCGCATAGCGGAGCATGACCCGCGGCATCGTCGCGGCTTGCGCTTCGAGGAACGAGGCGAGCCGGTCGGGGTCGCGCTTGCCGGCCTCGCGCAGCATCCAGCCGACCGCCTTGGCGACGAGGTCGTCCGGGTCGTCGGCGAGCGTCGCGGCGATCCGGTACGTGTCGTCGAGCTGGTCGCGCCGGATGAACGCGAAGGTGCTCAGGATGGCGCGTGCGTCGCTCCATCGGCCTCGCAGACCGCGCGAGCTCGTGCGAGGATGTCGCGCGGCTTGTCGACGAGGTACTCGCCGACGACGTGGATCGCGCTTCGGTCGACGAGGTCCCACGTGTCGATCCGGTCGTGCCGGCGGATGTACAGCTCGAACAGCTCGCGCCGACGCTCGGCGGACGTCTTCCGGTCTCGTGCCTGCCAGTCCATGATGCTGACGGCGCCGACCCGGACCGGATGGTCGGGCTCTCGAGCAGCCGCTCGATCTCGGCGGGCGCCATCGCGCTGGAACTCGTTGGCCAGCTCGAAGATCTGGCCCATCCCGATCCCGTCGTACGGGTCGCCGTCCAGGCGATCCGCCGGACGAAGGGACGCCAGACTGTGCACGAAGGCCCGTGCGGTGGGAGTCGCGGCCGCCGACATGCGCCCAGCATACGGGGGCGCAGGCAAAACACATGCAACCTCGAGAGGATCGGATGCCTCGATCGAGAACGTTGACCTGGAAGCAGGTCTGGTCACGACGGCTCAGCCGTCACGGGCTGGCCACTCCGGCTTCGGCTGATGGGCTGGCAGAGCAGGTTGCGGCGATCTGCGGCGCGCACGCCCAGGTGATGACCGCGGCCGAGGTCTCCATCGGCATCCGAGTATCCGGAATCACCCGCGCAGACGTCCGCCGGGCGCTCTGGGACGAGCGCTCCCTCGTCAAGACCATCGGTCCACGTGGCACGATCCATCTGCTGCCTGCCGCCGACCTGGCGATGTGGAACGGGGTGCTCGACGCGTCGTTGCAGCCACCGAGCTTTCCACCCGGTGTGCGGCTCGACGGGGAGCGGATCGACGCCGTCGTCGCGGCCATCGACGGGGCACTGGCCGACGCGGATCTGACGCTCGAGGAGCTCGACGTCGAGGTCCCGATGCGTGCCGGCGGATGGGCGGGCGAGCGGGTGATGCCGGCGTTCCAGGAGCTATGGCCGCGGTGGCGCCAGGCGATCCGTCCGGCTGCCAATCGTGGCGCGATGTGCTTCGGGCCGAACCGAGGCCGGACGCTGACCTACTCGAGCCCGCGGCGGTGGGTCTCCGGCTACCGCTCGTCCGCGCCGGAGGTGGCGACAGGTGCGGCCGTGCGTCGCTACCTGCACGCCTACGGGCCCGCGCGATCGGAGCACTTCGCGCGGTGGATCGGCAGCTCGCCCGGCTGGGCCAGGCACGCGTTCGCGCAGGCGGGTGACGCGATCGAGCGGGTCGAGGTCGAGGGCGACGAGCTGTGGCAGATCGCCGGCGACGAGGTTCCCGTGGCCGAACAAGCCGGCATCGTCCGCCTGCTGCCGTACTTCGACGCCTACGGTGTCGGTTGCCACCCTCGCGAGCGTCTGTTCGTCGGTCGAGCGGCCGAGCGCGCACTGGCACGCGGCCAGGCCGGCAATTACCCGATCCTCCTCGTGGATGGGCTGGTCGAGGGGGTCTGGCACCAGAAGCGGACGGGGACGAAGCTCGCCGTCACGGTCGAGCCACTCCGCGCGCTGTCGTCGAGCGAGCATCGGGCGCTGGAGGAGCAGGTCGAGCACATCGGTCGGATCCAGGAGGCCACCGCGACACTGACTGTCGGGACCGTGTCCGTCGGTCCGCACGCGTGACCGGCGGCCCTGCCGTCCGCGCTACGCTGCGCTGAACCGCACAAGGAGCAGCCGAAATGACCTGGGAGCAAGCCGAGGAATCGTCGAAGCCGGTCCTGAAGTGCCCGTTGTGCAGCGGCACGGAGTTCGACCGCCAGCAGGGTCGGATGGATTCCCGGTGGGGGATCACGAGCCACAAGCTCGTCCTGCAGATCTGCCGCCAGTGCGGGCTCGTCCTCCAGTTCTCCGCGGGCCGCGGGATCTGGGATTTCGACTGAGTCCCCACGTACCCCGGCAACGGTCACTCGTGGAGGAGGCTCTCCCAATCCGGAGGCACGCGGCCCGCTGGCCCAGGGGTCGGCTGGTCGATCGGGTGATGGTCTGGAGGCACCAACGGCCGACCGGCCACGACGTCCTCGGCGTGGTAGTCCCAGAACCAGTCCTCGCCAGGCTCGAAGCTCGTTACGACCGGATGACCCTGGGCGAACGCGTGATGCTGGGCATGCTGCGACGGCGACGAATCGCAGCATCCGATGTGCCCGCATGCCGCGCATCGGCGCAGGTGGAACCACCAGCCATCTGTCGCCAGGCACTCGACGCAACCGGTACCGCTCGGTGGCGCGGTCGGATCGATCGGCGCGGGGTCATCGGTCTTGGGCACGTTTCCTCACCTCCGGCAGATCAGGCTGTCGCCGCAATGGTATGTGCACTGGCCACGGCCAGGACCATCACGCCGATGCCGCATGCCCGTCCACGCGCGGACGGTCTTTTCTCGGGTTTGGCCGCGGGAATGCAGGGTCCCGTGTGATGGCGCTCTTGCGAATGGACAACGTCCTCATCGTCGTTGAGGACCTCGAGGCGGCGATCGCGTTCTTCATCGAGCTCGGGATGGAGCTGGAGGGGCGCATGGCGATCGAGGGAGAGTGGGCCGATCGGGTCATCGGGATCGATAACGCGCGAGACGAGATCGCGACCCTGCGGACCCCGGATGGCCACGGGAGACTCGAGCTCACGCAGTTCCACCACCCTGCGGCGGTCGGTCCCAAGCCCAAGGACCTGCCGGTGAACGCGCTTGGCTACCGTCGCATCATGTTCGCGGTCGACGACCTCGACGACACCCTTGCCGGCCTCCGCGCCCACGGCGCCGAGCTCGTCCGCGACGTGGTGCAGTACCAGGATGTCTATCGGCTCTGCTTCATCCGCGGTCCCGAGGGCATCATCATCGGCCTCGCTCAGCCGCTCAAGGAAGCTCAGCCGGACCTGTTCAAGGATTCCGCGCCGACGAGCGACTAGGTCTGGCCCGTCGCGGAATAGGTGACAGATCCTGCGCATGCCACCGGCTACTGTTGCCGGCATGAGCGAACAGGGCTGGCGTGACTTCCTCTCCGCCGATGAGGTCGACGACTGGGTGATCCTCCATGGCGGTCCGACCGCGGTGTTCAAGGTGGGGAGCCTCGCTGAGGCAGCGCGGCTGGCAGCTGCATTGGCCGATGTCCCCGGCCTCGAGCCGAGAACGGTGCTGACGGTCGCCTCCGACCGCCTCACTGTGAAGCTCACCAGGGAGATGTGGGGGACTGAGGCCCGGCACATCGACGTTGCGAAAGCCATCTCGGCCCTGGCGCGGGAGCACGGCGCCACCGCGGACCGCAGCGCGGTCCAGGAGGTCCAGATCGCGGTGGCCGCCAAGCCCGAAGCGATTGACCTCGGCTTCTGGCGAACGGTCCTCGGCTACGCGCCAATGCACGATGACAACTGCATCGACCCACTCGGCCAGGGCTCCACGGTCTGGATGCAGGACCTGGATCCGGCGAAGTCGCTTCGACACGCGATGCACGTCGATGTCTCGGTGGCCCGCGACCAGGCGGAGGCGCGGATGCGGGCGGCGGTCGCCGCCGGTGGAACGGTGGTCGAGGACTCGGAGGCGCCGAGCTCATGGATCCTTGCCGATCGATCGGGCAACAAGGTCTGCATCGCCGCTTGGCCCGATGGTGCGCCGATGCGGGAGACGTCTGAGTCAGGCGAGTGAGCTGCGGAGCTCCTCGGCGCGCGTGAGGTCGTCAGCGATCGTCGCCTGGTCATCCGTTCCGAGACTGGCGCCAGCGGCCTCGTCGAGCAGGGATCGGGCGAGCGCGTCGTCTCCGAGTGCGTGCGCCGCATCGGCGCGGAGGATGCGCGCCTGAACGCGAAGCACCTTCGACGCATCGGGGGTTGCAGCCAGGGCGTCGTCGATGACCCGGGCCGTCGTCTCGGGGTCGACCTTCGAGTAGAGGAGCAGCCTGGCGGCCTCGAGCGCGCGCTCCAGGCGGGGGAGCGGCTGGGTCTCGGCGGCATCGGCCTTCTCCAGCGGCTGGCCGATGCGGATGATGTTGCCGCCGGGATCGGTCAGGAGGAACTGGCGGACCCCGTACGACATGTCGCCGAGCGCCCCAATGCGCGGGATGCCGCGGCTCGGAATCCGTCCGAGCGCGCGCTTCAGCCCGGCCCGGAAGTCGGCATAGAGCTGGTCGACATCGGAGGTGAGCACGTAGCACGTGCTGTACGAGTCGGCCGGCTCGTAGCCCTTGAGCACGAAGAACTGCAGCTCGATCGCGCCGCGCTGGACCGCGGCAAACGCGTTCGGCACCTTCTGCCGGTAGGTGACCTCGAAGCCGAGCGCCTCGTAGAAGGCAAGCTGATCGTCGATCGATCGGCACGGCAGGAGCGGGATCATCCGATCCGCCGGGAGCTGGCTCACTGGGTCATGGTAATGGCGGTATCGAGTCGCCGAGCGTCGCTGCGCACCTACAGAATCTCGGCGGACCTGGCTGAGATTCTCGCGTCGACGATTGGGCGGGCGCCGCGCCACATCGTTTTACACGGTCCACTGGGCTGGTAGACCCGCGGGCGTCGCAGACTTCGCAAGAACGTCCGGCACGACTGGGGAGGCTGCGACGAGAATGCCAGACGTGACCCAGCGAGCCCCTGACCCGAGCCGGGACGGCGACTTCGTCCACCTCCACGTCCACTCGGAGTTCAGCCTGCTCGACGGGCTGAGCCGCATCGGTGAGATGACGCAGCGGGTGGCCGACCAGGGGATGCCGGCGCTGGCGCTGACCGATCACGGGTCCATGTACGGGGTCATCCCGTTCTACGCCGCCGCCAAGAAGGCCGGCATCAAGCCGATCATCGGCATCGAGGCCTACATCGCCCCCCGCGGCATGACCGACAAGGAGGGCAAGCAGGACGCCGACTACCACCACATGATCCTGCTGGCGAAGGACGACGTCGGCTACCGCAACCTGCTGGCCCTGACGACCGCCGCGCACCTCGACGGCTACTACTACAAGCCGCGGATCGACAAGGAGCTGCTGGCGAAGCACGCGCAGGGGCTCATCGGCACATCGGCCTGCCTGGGTGGAGAGGTGCTGAAGCGCCTGGCGCAGGGGGACGAGGCGGGCGCTGCCAAGGCGGCCGACGACTATCGGTCCATCCTGGGCGACGGGAACTTCTACATCGAGGTCCAGGAGCACGGGATCGACGACCAGCGGCGGCTGCATCCGCAGCTGGTCGAGCTGGCGCGGCGCCAGAACATCCCACTGCTCGCGACGAACGACACGCACTACACGCACCCCGAGCAGTACGAGGCGCACGACCTCCTGGTCTGCATCCAGACCGCGTCGAACCTCGACACGCCGGGGCGGATGCGCTTCGAGAACAACGAGTTCTACCTGAAGCCGGCGGCCGAGATGCGCCGCCTGTTCAACGGCGAGCTGCCGGAGGCCTTCGACAACACGCTGCGTCATCGCCGAGCAGTGCGAGGTCAATCTCGACTTCGAGGGCCTGCGCCTGCCGCACTTCGAGGTGCCCGACGGCGAGACCGAGGGCTCCTGGCTGCGCAAGGAGTGCGAGCGCGGGCTACCGGAGCGATACGGCGACGGTCACCGATGAGATCCGCAACCGGCTCGACTACGAGCTCGGGATCATCGATCGGATGGGGTACTCGGCCTACTTCCTGATCGTGGCCGACTTCATCCGCTTCGCCCGGGAGCGGGGGATCATGACCACCTGCCGGGGGAGCGCGCCGGGGTCGATCGTGACCTACTCGCTCGGGATCACGCCGGTCGATCCGCTCGAGTACGGCCTCCCCTTCGAGCGCTTCCTCAACCCCGACCGGGTGACGATGCCGGACATCGACATCGACTTCCAGGACTCGCGCCGGGACGAGGTCATCGAGTACGTCACGCGCAAGTACGGCGACGACCGGGTGGCGCAGATCATCACCTTCGGGACGCTCGGCGCGAAGGCGGCCATCCGCGACGTCGGACGCGCCATGGGCCTGACCTACGCGGAGGCCGATCGGGTCGCCAAGGCGGTGCCGCTGGAGCTGAACATCTCGCTCGACCGCGCCATCGAGACCTCGCCGCAGCTGCGCGAGCTCATGGCGGGGGACGATCGGGTCGACAAGCTCATCGGCATCGCGAAGCAGCTGGAAGGCGTGTCCCGCCACGCGTCCACCCACGCCGCCGGGATCGTCATCAGCCGCGAGCCGCTGACCGAGATCATGCCGCTCCAGCGCGCGACCGACGGCAAGACCACGATGACCCAGTTCGAGATGCACGCCTGCGAGGCGCTCGGCCTCCTGAAGTTCGACTTCCTGGGCCTCATCAACCTCACCATCCTGGCCGATGCGGTCGAGCTGGTGAAGAAGCATCGGGAGATCGATCTCGACGTCGACAACCTGCCGCTGGACGACGCCCGCACCTTCGAGCTGCTGGGCCGCGGCGACACGATGGGCGTGTTCCAGCTGGAAGGCTCCGGGATGCGCCGATACGTCAAGGAGCTCAAGCCGACCGAGGTGCGCGACCTGGCCGCCATGGTCGCCCTCTTCCGCCCGGGCCCGATGGCGAACATCCCCGCCTACATCAGGCGCAAGCACGGCGAGGAGCCGGTGACCTACCTCCACGAGTCCCTGGAGCCCGCGCTGCGGGACACGTACGGGATCTTCGTGTACCAGGAGGACATCATGACCGCCGCCATCGCGATGGCGGACTACACCGGTCCCGAGGCCGACAACCTCTGCTACGCGATCCGCAAGAAGAAGGAGGGCGTCCTCCGCCAGCACGAGGCGAAGTTCAAGGCCGGCGCGAAGAAGCAAGGGGATTCCGCCGCACATCGTCGACCAGGTCTTCGCCGCCTTCGAGCCATTCGCCCGGTACGGCTTCAACAAGGCCCACGCCACCTGCTACGGGCTGATCGCCTACCAGACCGCCTACCTCAAGGCGAACTACCCGATCGAGTTCATGACCGCGGTCCTGAACGGCTTCTCCGGTCGGGCCGAGAAGGTCGCCGCCGTGATCGCCGAGTGCCGGCGCCTGGGGATCGAGGTCCGTCCGCCGGACGTGCAGCGCTCGTTCGCCACCTTCACCGTCGAGACCGATGCGTCCGGCGTGCCCGAGGCGATCCGCTTCGGCATGGCCGCCATCAAGAACGTCGGCGAGGGCGCGATCGAGGCCATCGTGGCCGTCCGCGACGGTGGCGAGGAGCCGGGTCCGTTCGCCTCGCTCGACGACTTCTGCCGGCGCGTCGACCTGCACACGATCAACCGACGCGTGGTCGAGTCGCTGATCAAGGCCAGCGCCATGGCGTCACTGGGCACGGCCGGGGCGTTGCTGGAGGCCCTGGACGCGGCGCTCGAGAACGGTGCGCGCCACCAGCGCGACGTCGCCGCCGGGCAGTCGACGCTGTTCGACCTGTTCGCGCTGCCGGCGGAGTCGACGGGCACCGCCTTCCTCGATGGTGGCGAGGAGATCCCGCGTCGCGAGCGGCTTCGCTGGGAGAAGGAGCTCATCGGCCTGTACCTGTCGGAGCATCCGCTGGGCGACATCGCCGACCTGCTGCCCGAGTACGTGACCGCCTACACCGGCGAGCTGGCGGAGGAGGAGGACCAGTCCAAGGTGACGCTCGGCGGCATCATCCTGTCGTCCCGCCGGGTCATCACCCGGGCCGGGTCCACCATGCTGGTGGCCACGCTCGAGGACCTGCAGGGCTCCGTCGAGGTCGTCGTCTTCCCGCGCGTCTTCGAGGAGACCGGCCCGTCCTGGGTCGACGATGCCGTCGTGCTCGTCACCGGGCGGATCGATCGCCGCGACGAGACGCCGCAGATCCTGTGCGAGGCCGTCCACCAGTGGGACGACGCGGTCCGCATGGGCCCCGTGGCCTACGGCGCGGAGCGGGATCGATTGCTGGCACCGCGCCGCCGTTCGGGCGGGCAGAACGGCCATGGCGAGCGTGCGCAGGGCGTCTGGGCGAGCGGTCAGGGGCCGCGATCGGCGGCGGTCCCCGTTGAGCCCGCCGCGCCCGTGGCCGTCGCGGTCGCAGCCGTGCCGGAGCCAGAGCCGGAGGAAGTCTCGGCGCTCGTCGGCGCGCCCGCTCCCGGCGACGACCCGCCCGCGCCCCTCGACGCCGTGCCGCTCCAGTCGTCGCCGGTCGCCTCATCGGCGACCGTGGCGGTCTCGATGGGCGACGACGTGCCGGCCGATCGGCTCCTTGGCGCGATCGAGTCGGTAAAGGGCGCCCTGACCGGCCGCCCCGGACCGCTGCCGGTCGTGCTCAGCCTGTCGGTCGCCGGCGCCGTTCGACAGGTGCGGCTCCCGGACAAGGTCGCCTGGGACGACCACCTGGCCGATGCGGTCCGCCGCGCCGCCGGCGTACCGGTCTCGGTCGAGCTCCGCTCCGCCGCGGAGGACCGTCGGGCCTGACCGTCAGCCGTCGGCGAAGCGCAGCGTCTGGAGCATGTCGTCGATGGCGCGGACCGCGCGATCCTGCTCGAAGCGGCCACCGCCGAGGAAGGCGTGGACCTCGATCCATTGGTCAGGGAAGCCGGGCGGGCTGAGCTGCCACCACGCATCGGCGCCGTCGGGGTGCCGCCGGAGGTCGAACACTGCGGGCTGGCCGCCGATGATGCGGTCCGCGTCGCGGCCCGGCCGAGCGGTGACCGGGTCGGGAACCGGCGGAGTGCCCTCGGCCCAGGACGTGATCACGACCGATGCCTGGCCGGGAGGCACATCGGCTTCGACGATCGGGCACGGATGGTCGAACGACAGGCACCGCTCACCGGGCTCGATCTCATAGCTGACGAGGTGGGCCAGGACCTGGTGGTCGCCCGCGCCCGTCTCGTCTCCAGGAAAGGCGCGCCAGGTGTCCGGGACCTCGAGGCTGATCCCGTCGAGCTCGATCCTCGACTCGTTGCTGGCCGAGCCTCCGGCCTGCACGAGCACGAGCATGACGGCGCCCAGGAGCAGCGCGGCAACCGCGACGACGAGAACGGCCAGCCAGCCGGAGTCGCGAACCGATGGCGGCGCCGTGGGTGCCTGCGGTGCACGCGCCGCGGGCGGGCCATCGCTGGCGGTGACCGGGGTAACGGCCCAGTGCGCCGGACGCACGACCTGGTGGTCCAGATCCCACCTCGCGCGGCGGGACGGCGAGGAGACGATCGCCCACGCCTCGTTGATCCGCGACATGGTCGGCGAGGGCGGCGCACCCGCATCGGGGTGATGCAGCTTCGCCAGCCGCCGGTACGCTCGCGCGATCTCCTCCCGGGTCGCCGTCCGG
The DNA here is from genome assembly GCA_963806695.1 of uncultured Chloroflexia bacterium. Classification (GTDB taxonomy): domain Bacteria; phylum Chloroflexota; class Limnocylindria; order QHBO01; family QHBO01; genus JACDBZ01. The sequence goes on from CAWDYT010000001.1 coordinate 85,149, forward strand.
GCCACACCCAGCACGGAGTACGGATCGAGATCGGCCATGGCCGCCGCAGTCTACGTCCCCCTTGCTATCCTGTCGCCCGATGATCACGAAGCGCGCCCGCCGTCCGGCCGAGCCGGGTGATCCCGCGTCCACCGTCGCCCCGAAGGCCACCGAGGCAGCTGCCGTCGCAACCGTGCCGGCCGCGACCGAGGCGCCGATCGATGGGGCCCAGCTCGACGCCGCCATCCTTCGCGCGCTCCGGCAGCAGCCGAATCGGACGGTGGACCTGCTGCCGCTGGCCGATGTGCTGGGCGTCGATCCGACGCGCGTCCAGTTGGCGATCGAGAGTCTCGGGCGACGCAGCATGGTCGTCATCCCGTTCATCGAACCGGGCTCTGCGGGAGGAGCCACCCTCACCTCGGTGGGGCTGCGGTGGCTCATCGACCGCGAGGGCGGGACGCCGGCCGACCAACCGGCTGCGCTGAAGCCCGCACGTCAGCACGTCCGTCCGAAGGACGAGGCCGCGCGGCTCCCGCGTTCCGAGGTCTACGGGGTCAGTCGCGGCTCGTGAACCTCGGTCGGTCGGCATCGGCGAGTCGATGATCGATCGCCTCGTCTCGTCCATCGCCGGGATCCCGGGCGCCGTCTGGCGTGGGACCGTGGGGCGGCTGACCGCCCGGCCGCCGGACACGCCTGCCGTGGTGGTCCCCTCACCCGAGGAGCCGAGAAGCGTCGCCGGCATCACCTTCCGCGCCAGCCTGGTGGTGGTCGGCGTGGCCCTCGCCGCATACCTCCTGTACGAGCTGCGGCTGCTGCTGATCCTGGTGTTCCTCGCGATCCTTCTCGCAGCCGGCCTGTATGGCGTCGCTCAGCTTCCTCGAGCGCTTCCTGCCGCGCATCCTGGCTGTGTTCGTGACCTACGCCGTGCTGGTCGGGCTGTTCGTGCTGGTTCTCTTCCTCATCTTTCCGCCGCTCGTTCGCCAGGTGATCGAGTTCGTCGACGATCTGCCCGCCCTTGCCGATCGGCTGCGCGAAAGCGCAATCGAGTTCATCGACACCGTCACCGGGCAGCCAGGCACGGGAGATGACCTGATCGACAGCCTGACCGAGGGCGCCCAGGGGGCGGCTCCCGAGGTCGGCTCGCTGCTTAGCGTGCCGCTGACGCTGGCCTCCATCGTCACGAACGCGCTGGTCGTGGTCTTCCTCTCGGCCCTCATGCTCATCGAGCGCGACCGTGCCCGCGGCTGGGCGCTCGAGTTCGTCGACGAGCGCGACCGCGAGGCCGTGATCGGCGTCTCGCGCAACGCTCTCCTGCGGCTCGGGGCTTACGTGCGCGGCCAGCTGCTGGTCATGGCCATCATCGGCTCCGGATCGACGCTGGGCATGTGGGTGCTCGGCGTCCCCTTCGCGGTTCCGTTGGGCGCGCTGTCGTTCATCACCGCCGCCATTCCGCTGGCCGGCGCCTTCATCGCCGGCATTCCGATCGTGCTGGTGGCGCTGACCGTGTCGCCGGGCACGGCACTGCTCATGGGCGCCTGGCTGGTGGTGCTCCAGCAGCTCGAGGGCTCGGTGATCACGCCGTACATCCAGGGCCGGATCGTCAACCTGTCGGCCATCGCGGTGCTGTTGGGCGTGCTGGCGGGCACCTCGATCGCCGGCATCGTCGGCGGCATCATCGCCATCCCGCTCGTCGCAGTGGCCGACGTGTTCCTGCGCGACATCGTGTTCCCGCTCCGCCGCCGCGCGGAGGCTCGTCGCCGCGGTGGCCTGGAGGCGCCGGCGCTGTAGCCGGGCACGGCCCCGGCCGCCGACGCACGCAGCGCCGCGGCTACTCGTCCAGGAACCGGCGCAGGAAGTGCGAGGTCTCCGCGTGGCGCGGGTTGTTGAGCACCTGCTCGGGCGGCCCCTGCTCGATGACCATGCCGTCCTCCATGAACACGACCCGGTCGGCGGCCTCCTTGGCGAAGTGCATCTCGTGGGTGACGACGATCATCGTGATCCCCTCGTGCGCCAGATCCTCCATGACCAGCAGCACCTCGCCGATGAGCTCCGGGTCGAGGGCGGACGTCGGCTCGTCGAACAGCAGGACCTTCGGCTCCATGGTCAGGGCGCGGGCGATGGCCACTCGCTGCTTCTGGCCGCCCGACAGGCGGGACGGGTACTCGTCGCGCTTCTCGATCAGACCGACCTTGTCCAGGTAGCCTTCGGCGCGGGTAACGGCTTCGTCGCGGGACATGCCGCTGACGGCGAGCGGTGCCTCGATGCAGTTCTGGAGCACGGTCATGTGCGGGAACAGGTTGAAGTCCTGGAACAGCATTCCTGCGCGTAGGCGAATCTGGCGGATCTCCTCCTGGTGAAGCCGGTTGCGCGCATGGAGCGGATCGGCCTCGAGTCGCAAACCGTCCACCGTCACCACGCCCGACCGTCGGCTCCTCCAGGAAGTTGATGCAGCGCAGCAGCGTGGTCTTCCCGGAGCCGGATCGGCCGATGATCATCACGGCCTCGCGCTGGCGAACTTCGAGGTCGAGGCCCCGCAGCACGTGGTTCGTGCCGAAGTACTTCTCGAGGCGCTCGACCTTCACGATCGGCTCGCCGATGTGGGACGGCAGCGACGTGCCGGCCTCGTAGCCGGAGGCCGCTGGCGCTGGGCGCTGGCTGAGGTCGGGGACCGAAGCTTCGGTCATCGGTCGCTCTGCGCCAATCGACGCTCGAGCCAGGCCTGGACGAAGGTGAAGAGGATCGTCAGCACCCAGTACACGATCGCGGCGATCAGCAGGGCCGTCATCGGCTCCAGCGCAGATCGGCCGAGTCGCTGCGACCAGAACAGCGTCTCGTGGACGCTGATGACCGACACCAGGGCGCTGTCCTTGAGCATGGCGATGAACTCGTTGCCGATGGCCGGAGTGACGATCCGGAACGCCTGCGGCATGACGATCCGGCGGAAGACCCTGCGACTCGGGCATGCCGAGGGCACGTGCCGCCTCGCTCTGGCCGCGTGGCACCGCCTGGATGCCGGCGCGGAAGATCTCGGTCATGTAGGCGCCGTAGTTGAGGCTCAGCGCGATGATTCCGCACACGATCGCCGGCAGCACGATGCCGACCTGCGGCAGGGCGAAGTAGATGACGAAGATCTGGACGAGCAGCGGCGTGCCGCGGATGAGCGAGACGTAGAACGAGGCAGCGGCGTTGAGCACCGCGTTCGAGCTGATCCGCCCCAGGGCGCCGGCGAGCGCCAGGATCGTGGCGAAGAAGATCGAGGTGATCGACAGCAGGACGGTGACCCAGACGCCCTCGCGGATGATGACCGGGCCTGACGTGACGACGAACTCCCAGTCCCAGGCGTCGGCCGCCATCAGCACGAGGATGACCCCGACGATGATCGCCAGCCAGACGGCGAAGAACGTCAGCCGCCACCGCGTCGTGCTCGCGCGCCGGGCAGCGGCGATCTCCCCGACGATCGGTGCGACCTGAGTGGCCCCCGAGGTTGCTGCCATCAATCCCGTCCTATGGCTCTCCTGAAATGGGGCGAGGCGGGAGTGGCCTCAGCCGCTCCCGCCTCACTCGCGCGTCGGGTCACCTACTCCCTGACGGTGTAGTCGAGACCTTCGTACCACTCGTCGGAGAAGCCGGAAAGGGTGCCGTCCTCGTGCATCTCGCCGACGATGGCGTCGACGGCTTCGACGAGCGAGTCGTTGTCCTCGACCTCCTTGTCGAACCCGACGGCGAGCGGCTCGTAGAAGACCGGGTCCCCAACCAGCCGAATGGCGTAGTCACCGCTGTCGATGGCGGCCTGCGCCGTCGGTAGCGCGGTCAGCCAGCCCTGGAAGTCCTCGGTCCGGCCTGACCGCCACGGCCTCGGCGCAATCGACGTCGGTCGGGAAGGTGGTGGAGGTGAGGCCGTCCGGAGGGGTGCCGATCTCGCCGGCGGACTCCGGAAGCGACAGCGTCCCCTCGATCCAGAACAGATACGTCGTCTGCTCAGCCACGCAGATCACCTGCCCGGCGAGGTCGTCGAGGCTCTGAACGTCCGAGTCCTCGAGAACGGACATCTGGGCCGGAGTGAAGTAGTACGGCTGCGTGAAGTCGAGCACCTCTTCGCGCTCGGCGGTCACCGTAATCGAACCGACGCTCATGTCCCAGCGGTCGGCCCATGCGCCGGCCACGACCGCGTCGAACGCGGGATCGGTGAACTCGATGTCGACGCCGAGCCGCGCGGCAATCTCCGTGGCAGTGTCGATGTCGAAGCCCTCGTACTCGCCGGTCTCCTCGTTGAGGAATGATTGGGGCGGATACGCCGGATCGGTCGAGACCCGGATCACGCCGGCCTCGCAGATGCGGCCGAGATGGTCGTCGCCGGAGTGCGTGTCGCAGACTCCGCCCCCTGCGGCGCCGCTCCCCGCCGGCCCGCTGGCCCCGGGCGAGCCGCTGCCCTCGTCGGCCTGGCACGCCGCCAGGACGAGCATCGCGACTGGCAGGATCGCGAACCGTCGCACGTTGTTCACTGAATCTGTCTCCTCATACGGCACGCCGGAAGGCGGCGGCATCGGTTTCTTTCGCTCGGTGGGCGCACACTTGTAGCACTTCGGCCCGCGCATCGGCAAACGGCGTGGCTTCACGGAACGGCGACGAGGTCTCCGTCGTTCCTCCTGACCACGCCTCGTAGCCTCGGTACACTCTCGCGCATGACCTCGACCGTCCCGAGCACGCCGCTCAGCCGCGCCGCCACGCTGCCGTCGCGCTACTACCTTGACGCAGCCGTGCTGGAGCTGGAGAGGGAGCGCGTCTTCGGCCGCACCTGGCAACTCGTCGCCCGCACCGAGGACCTGGCGAGAGTGGGGGATTTCGTGCCAGTCACAGTCCTCGACGAGCCGATCGTCGTCACCCACGGCACCGATGGCGAGCTGCGTGCCTTCTATAACGTCTGCCGCCATCGGGCCGGACAGGTCGCCCTGACGAAGGGCAACCGCAAGTCGCTGCAGTGCCGCTACCACGGCTGGACCTACGGCCTGGACGGCACCCTGCGCGCGTGCCCCGAGATGGAGGACACCGAGGAGTTCGCCAAGGAGGACTTCGGCCTCGTCCCGGTGCGCGTGGACCGATGGGGGCCATTCGTCTTCGTGAACCTGGATCCATCGGCTCCGGCCCTGGCGGACGTCATGGGCGCAATCCCTTCCGAAGTCGCGCGTGCCGGCTACGACGTCGACAACATGCGGCTCGTCGAGCGCCGCGACTACGTCATCGAGTGCAACTGGAAGGTCTACGTCGACAACTACCTCGAGGGCTACCACCTCCCGATCGCGCATCCGCAGCTCTACAGGGAGCTCGACTACGACTCCTACCGCGTCGAGGAGTTCCGCTACTACTCGAAGCAGCACGCGCCGATCCGCGAGCTGAAGCCCGGCGAGGAGATCGGCGTCGACCGCCGCTACCTGCGCCAGCCCGGCGCCGAGGACTCGGCGCTCTATTACTGGCTCTTCCCGAATACGATGTTCAACATCTACCAGGACAACATGTCCTCGAACGTCATCCTGCCTCTTGGGCCGGATCGGACCCTGACGATCTTCGAGTGGTTCTTCGCGGAGCCCGGCTCCGGTCCCGGCTGGGAGTCGATGCAGCAGACGATTGCCTTCAGCGACGAGATCCAGCAGGAGGACATCGTCATCTGCGAGCAGGTCCAGCGCGGGCTTCGCTCCCGTGCCTACGACACAGGCCGCTTCTCCGCCAAGCGCGAGAACGGCGTCTACCACTTCCAGAACCTCGTCCGCGAGTTCCTCGGGGAGTAGGTGCTGGACGCCGCGTCCCCGTTTCGTCAGATTCAGCCTGAATACGCACGGATGCCCGAATCAGGCGCTACCCGCGAACCGTCCGGATTCCCGCCACGCGGGCGTTATCCAGTTCGGCGGACGTCGATCCGTCCGGATTCCCGCCACGCGGGCGTTATCCAGTTCGGCGGACGTCGATCCGTCCGGATTCCCTGCCGGAGGGCGCCAAAGGCCCCGGTTGGGGCCGTCGGACGCGGCTCAACCGCTTAGTGCCCTCCCCTCGGGCATGCGACACCGTCGCAAACCACAGCAACCCCGTGGGCGATTGGCCGGAGCCCGGACGGCGCACCCAGGCCACAGCCTGACGCCCGCGTAGCTCGAAACGGGCCAACACCGCATCGTGCGTCGCGACGATCCGACGAGACGCGCGCGACTCGGCCACGACCAGCGTCGGAACGATGCGGGTCGGCATCGGCCATTCGACCGTCGAGGCAAGCACGCGAGCAAGCCGGGCCTTGACGTCAAGTCGACCGAGCATCTCCTGCATGTCCCCGATTGCAGTCTTCACTTCCCCGATGAGCAGCGTCCCGGTCGGCCGATGCAGTCCAAGCACGTCGACCCGCCCACGATCGCCGTAGTGGTTGAAGCTGACCTCGACGCGCGCCTCCCAGCCCGAGGACACGAGAAGGGACACGGTCTCCTGCACGAGCCGTGCGTGGCCCGCGTCGATGAGCCGGTCGAGGTCGGCCCCTTGCCATCGGACGGTGAGGTCGGCCGACGCCCCAAGCGCTGCGACAAGCCGGTCCAGGGTGCGAATCGGCACCGACTCCAGCGACCCGCACTCGATCCGAGAGAGGACTTGCCGCGACACGCCGGACCGCGAAGCGAGGTCGGCCTGCCGCCAGCCGCGGTGGCGACGGAGGTGGCGGACCGCACGTGGCAGGTTCGTTCGCAGCATCCCGCGATGATCCCCGGGTCCACTTACCCGCCACTTACGCCCTACGATGCCGCCGATGACCTACGACGAGCTGCTCGCGCTTGCCCGGACGTACGAGGGGCGGACCCTCCTGACCCCGACCGGTAAGGGCTTCACCGTGGGCATCTACATGGGCACGCCGTTCTTCACGCCGACATCGACGGGTCGCGGTCGCAGCGATGGACGCAAGGCCGCCGAGCGCTTCCTGGACCGATACAACGCGAGCGGCAGCCTGCGGCCGGCGGATTACGGGGATGTGACGCGGAATGCCTCGTACTTCATCGGGATGCTGATCGCCGCGAACGAGTAGGCTGCCGGGCATGACCGCTCCACCGATGCGCGCCGACAGCAAGCTCACCGTCGCACTCGTCGCCGACGTGTTCTGGGAGCCCGATGGCGACGCCCGGCTCGAGGATCGGTTGCGGGAGGCCGTCGAGCGCGGCGCCGACCTGGCGGTGTTGCCGGAGCTGCCGCTGAACCCGTGGAGCCCGGCCACCAAGGTCGCGAACAATGACGATGCGGAGTCGATGGACGGACCGCGGAGCCGGGCGCAGAGCCGGGCAGCGGCCGCCGCCGGCATCGGTCTGGTCGGCGGGATCATCCACCGCGCGCCGGACGGTCGCCGGACGAGCCGTGCGCTCGTGTTCGACCGCAGCGGTGCCCTCCAGGCGACGTACGAGAAGCTGCACCTGCCCGAGGAAGAGGGCTTCTGGGAGACGAGCCACTACGAGCCTGGCAAGGAGCCGCCGCGGCGCATCGACGCGTTCGGGCTGCCCATCGGCATCCAGCTGTGCTCGGACAACAACCGACCCGAGGGCACGCATCTGCTCGGCGCCCAGGGCGTCGTCGTGATGCTCAATCCGCGCGCATCCGAGGAGCGGACCTACCAGCGCTGGAAGACGGTCTGGCGCGCGAACGCACTGACGAGCGCCTGCTATGTCCTGAGCGTGAACCGGCCGCACCCGGAGCAAGGGGTGCTGATCGGCGGGCCCAGCGTGGCGTTGGATCCGCGCGGCGAGGTGCTGCTGGAGACGACCGACACCATCGCCATCGTCACGCTGGACGGCCAGGTGGTGGCCGATGCGCGCCGGCTCTATCCCGGCTACCTGCCGGTCCGCGCTCGCCTCTACGCCGATGCCTGGGCGGAGATCGCCGCGACTGACGGAAACGTCGGGGAAGCCTGAGCCGTCAGCCCTCCGCCAGGCGGAACGTCGCCTCGGCGATCAGCTCGTCGCCGACGTAGACGCGCCAGCGGAACTCGCCGGTCCCCCAATCCTGCACGAAGCCGGCGGCGCTGCCCAGGTTATAGCCAATGAGGGCGTCCGCCGGATCGACCGTCAGCTCGTCGTTGGCGACGACCTCCTCGTCCTCGAGGCGCGTGATCTCGTTCCGGATCGGGGTCGCGCCGGGACCCTCCGGAGTCGTGAGCGCGTAGGCGAAGTTCGCGCTCGGCGCGAACGTGTCGGTTGCGCCTGTGACGTTGCCGGCGTTGTCGAGCCCGGTCCCGAACGCGAGCGTGCCGCGCAGCGCGGGCGTCGGCGCCGGCGTGGGGGCGGGCGTGTCGCTGGGCACGGGCTCCACCGACGGCTCCTGGCTCGCCACCAGGCTGGCGCTCGGCGAGGGTGTGGACTGCGCGACCGTCTCATCGGTCGGGTTGAGGCTGGAGATGAACAGGCCGATGAGGACGGCGGCGAAGATCGTCCCGATCACAGCGCCGATCGAGATGAGCGACGTCTGGTCCGTGGGGAACGGCCCGGTCGGCGCAACGCGCGCCTCGCCGTGTCGCAGCGCCACGCCGCACGACCGGCACACCTGGGCCCATTCCGGATTGGCGCGGCCGCAGTTGTAGCAGTCGACCGTCTCGTCGTCGGGCATCGGCGCGTAAGGGCTCCTGTCGGTGAAGGCCGGTGGCGGGCGAAGCCTAGCATGCAGGTGGCCGCCGGCGGTGAGAACGCCGACGGCCGATGATCGACCTCGCAACAGGTCGATCGGGAGCGAGTCTACGCGATCCGCGAGCGACCCTCAGGACCACCCCAGAGACCGCGGGGGACCTAGCCGATGAAGCCGCCCGGCGCGGTGGGACGGGGCGGGGGCTCGGTCGATCGAGAGCCGATGAGGAATGCGGCATCGCTCTCGGCGAGTCGCTGCTGGACGGTCACCCAGTAGGCGTCGCGCTCGGACGGCTCACGGATGGAGCGTCGATCGAATAGGGCCAGGCCGCGCAATCGGTCCATCAGGGTCAGGGACCTCCGGCGGGCGCGGAGCGCGGCGAGATCGGCTTCGAGATGCGTCATCCGCGCCAGTGTGTGGCGTGCCGCTCCGGCGCACAGCCCACCGGATGGGCCACGGCAGATCGGTACTCATGGCGGTGCCGATCAGGGCCGCCGAACTGGTATGGATGTTGCGGTATCTAACGGCAGGAGAGCGCCGGACGAACCCATAGCTTTCGAGCCAGGGGGGAGCCGACGCTCTCCCTTTGATCCCGCAGCAGATCAGTAGTGCGGCTGGTCGAGCAGCCAGCGCCCGTCAACGAGTACGAGCTCCCAGTAGCCGATGAACTCCCGAGTCGCGCCGGATTCGTACTCCTCCACGAAGTTCGCCTGCACCAGTGCTCGATCCACACCTCGTTCGACGGTCTGCAGCTGGGAGAACGTGATCGCCGCGGTCTGGTCGAATCGCTCGTCGAGGTTCTCCGGACGCGAGAACTGTGCCTTCATGCGATCGCTCCAGAGCGCGTACGCCGCGTCGAATTCCTCCTCGACGACATGCGAGTAGAACGAGGCCACCGACTCCTCTGGTGCTTCCAGAACCGCGACCACGATCGGCGTCGCGGTGGCCGATGGTGGCGTTGGTGGAGGGGGTGTAGCCGATGGTGGCGTGGCCGGCGGAGGCGTGGGCTGAGGTGTCGGCGCCGGAGTGGCCGTGACGGGAGCCGCCGTCGGCGCGGGAGTCGGTGCGGGAGTCGGCGGCGGACTTGGTGCAGGCGTGGGGACCTCGGCACGCGCCGACGGCGTGGCGGTCGGCTCCGGGGTGACGATCTCGCCCTCCAGCTCGCCCACGACTATGGCGGGCGGTGGAGACACGCTTGCGCTCGCCGAGGGCCGTTCGAGGAGCTGCGTCGCCAGCAGCACGGCAACGATCAGGAGGGCGCCGACCCCGGCGACGACCCAGGGCACGACGCCAGCCGCTCGGCGCTCATCCGGTTCCTGGCGCGCGCCCGTCTCCGCAGGCGCCACGGAGGCCGGCACGGGATCGACGACCGGCAGGACGGCCGGGCCAACCTCGGTCGTCGGGTCACTGGCCGGTGGCGGCGGCACCGCCGCTGTCTCGGCCGCCCGGTTCGAGCGCACGTCGACGTCGTTCGGCACGCGTGCCGCTGCCCTTCGAGTGCCGTCGCTTCCCCCTTGCCATGCGGACGCCTTCGCACGTGGCGTACCAAGTCGCCCACTCAGTACCTCGATGCGGGTGCGTCATCGGTAGCGAACGGCTTCGGTCACCCCCTGGGCGGATCGACGACGACGTGCATGCGGCCCTTGCCGACGTAGTGCTCGTGACGACGGCAGATGCCCATCGGCCCACCGATCATCCGGAACTGCGGATCACGGAAGCCGAAGGTGACGGTGCGCAGTGCGCGCTCGAAGCAGCCGTCGACGTTGCAATGGCGGCGGACCATGTGCTCGCGGTACCGAGCGATCGTGACCTCGGCCCCGCACGTGCAGTCGAGCTTCGTCTCGAAGATGTCGCCGCCGACGTAGCTCACGCGCGCAGAATAGAACAGACGTTCGGATCGGGGTTCCTTGACCGCAGACCGAGCTTTCGAGATCGGAAGGGATTACGCTACGCGGGTGCCTCTGCTCGTCGCCGTCGTCATCGGCATCGCCGCAATGATCCTGGTCCTGGTCGTCCTGAACCGGATCACGCGAATCCGATAGCCGCCAGGTCGTCGTGGACCAGGATGCCGTGGTGTCGCACGACAGGGCGGTATTGCGGAACCGCTCCGCGGCGGTAGCATTGGCCTCGTCCAATCGGAGAGAGCGCACGGAGGGCGTTCCACATGCGGTCGGTAGTTCTCATTTCGTGCCCACGGAACGGGGACCTGGTACCCACCGGCGTCACAGCAGATGTGCTCGAAGAGCTCGCCCCATTTAACGTCCTGGTGCGCTGCCAGAGCTGCGGCGAGAACCACGAGTGGGCCCGTGAGGAAGCCGCGATCACGGTCACGACCGAGGCCTGAGGCCAGTAGCCGAACGGTGGCGGTGGTGGTGCGTTAGAACGAGTATGGAGGAGTACGGTCTGGCCACCCCACAGGTCCAACGACTCCTCGCGCGAGTTGGCAGCATGACCCTCGACGAGGCCGTTGATCTGTACGAGGCGTATGCCGCCCGTATGCTGATTCACGGCTGGGACGCGGAGCGCCTCGCGCTCGCTCGGGCCAGGCGTACCGCAACGTCGGCCGGGCTCGTCGACGAGTACGACCGCGCTCGGCACGACGCCGCGACCGCATGGCGACACGCCCTGCCGCTCGATCGCGGGCCGTGGCTGTTCGTCGGTCGCGCCATCGCGAACGCCGGCGGCGAGCTGGTCGTTCACCGCTCGCTGGACGAGAAGCATGTCCAGACGCTCATCGGTCCATGGAAGATGGCGATGGGGTCGCTGGAGCCGGTCGGACCGGGAATCAGCACCTTCGCGCCCGTCGGCATCACCTAGCCGGCCTTCCGGGCCGGCCTCCAGGTCGGCCGAGGCGGCGTCCCCGTTCGGCATCGGTGAAGATTTCTTCGCATCGCGCGCGTTTTGCGAACCGCGGCATGGCTGCTGCATAGCGGTCACCGAAGAGAGGTGACCCATGCGCCAAGAGACGGTACGGGTGGTGTTCGACAACCGACCATATCTCGTCGCGATGCGCGAGGATGGATCGCTCGACCGTGCCTTCGGTCCCTTCGACCCGGGTACGGAGCCCAGCCTGGCAGAGGGTGGTGACGACAACCAGGTGATGAGCCAGGCGCTCCTTGCCGAGCTCGAGGACCTGCTCCCCGTCAGCCCGTCCCTCCCTGCGAACCGCGATACGCTGGCGGGCGGCTAGCCTCGATGGAAGTGTGGATGCCACCGGCGATCATCGTGCTGTTGGCCACGCTGATCATCGATCGGACTCGCGCCTATCGCGCGGTGCCCGCCATCCTCAATCGCATCCGTCGCGGGCGCTGACCATTCAGCGGGATATCGCGAACCGGTAGACCAGTTCCCTGTCGACGCTCGAGATCCATAGTTCGCGCCGCCGCTATCCCGACGCACCTTCCCGACCATCTGTGTCAACTGGGCAAACGGGCGCCCGGTCGGAACCTCGATAGCGGCACGAGCGGGCGATTTCGTGCTCAGATTGGTGTGGTGCCGGAGGTGGGACTTGGACCCACACGAGCTTGCGCTCATCGGGAGTCCACCGATCTGCCGTGCCCAGGCAGATGAGACGCTGGCTAGAACGTCCCGGCCCACCCCGAGCGCTGCCTCACGCACACACTCGAGCTTCGAGCGCTCCGCGCTGGTTTCGGCCTCGTCGATCTTCTCGTTAAGGACCTCGAGGAACGCGTCGAAGTGATCCTCCGGCGGCCATTGGCCGACTGCACGCCTTCCTCGCTCCAACAGTCGGATGTCGATGAGGTCGAAGATTCGCTGGTTGATGTTCGCCTTGTTGCCTTCGATGAAGGCTGACTCATGGAGAGCACGCAGGCCGAGCTGCACGTCCCGGCTGGCTAGTCCACTCCGCTACGGCAAGGCGAATGACGTGAGAGGCTCGTCGAGCTCCCGCTCGGCCAATGCGATCGCGTTGAGGAGAACGATCTGTCGACTCTCCCATGAGCGAACAACCATGAAGGAAGCATACGGAAGCCGCCGCTATCCCGACCGCACCTTCCTGGTCCCCTAGGCTCCCCAGCGGTCTACTTTTGCCCGACTCCGGGGCGGCTCCGTTGCCGCGCAGGCACTCCGGGTCGCTTACCACGGGCTTACCAATTGACCGACTGCCACGCATGGGCGTTGCGTCCACGCATCGCCGGGTGGCCGCATGGCCCTCGTCCTGCATACGCCGACGCCTACACAGCCTCAAGGAGAGAGGGTTCGATGACAACCGTAGCGACAACGCCGCCGACTGCGGCCGACCAATTTGCGATAGACCACATGCTGCGCGATTACCACGAGGCCCGCCGAGGTGAGGACCAATGGCGTATTCCCCAGCTGCTGCTGGCGCTGGTGACGCCAATTGTCGCGTTGATCGCCACCGTGTTCGCATATGCCGGCCAGACCGACTACGCGACCATCGCAGGCGCCGTTGCGATTGTGACCGGCACCGGGGCCGCGTTGCTCGCGGTGGAGGTCTGGCGTCAGCACCGCACCGCCATCGGGATCGCCAACAGCTTCCGGGACAAGCATCCCGCCGACCGTGGGCTACTGCTGAAAGACCCGCTCTAGGGGGACCCAAAAGCGGGGAGACGCCTCACGGCGGTTACCCGCTTCGACCTGAAGGCACGCAACGGTGAGACGATCGCCCAGTCGGAGACCTAGACCCGGTAGGCCTCGGCGCTCAAAGGGATCAAGTCGGTTCGAAAGAACGCCAAGAAGGCGAAACTGCGCGACGAGACCATGAAGTAGGAAGCCGCCCCTATCCGGACGCACCTTCCCGGTTCCCTAGGCTCTCCAGCGGACTACTTGTTGCTAGGACTAATTGGTCCTATCCCCACAGCTCCGACACCCGAGATACTGCGACGCCTCTATGTTCGCTGGGTGGGAGAAGATGCAGCTCAGTAGTTCGATGTCGCGAGAACCGCTCACCACACTGGCGATCGGGGTGGCGGCAGTCACTCTTGCGCTCATCCTGCGGGACGATCAGGCCGGACGATACGCCGTCCTTCTGCTGGGCACATGGCTCGTCGTTGAGGCGTCGATCCGATATGCGCACGACAGGGCGGCACCGGAGCCCCCGCGAGTCATTCCCATCCACTTTTCCGGTGACCTCGGACGCTTTGAGATGCGGTCGCTCGGCGATGGACGTCGCGTCGAGGTGCGAACCGGGGAGGCCGTCGTGGCCAAGTTGGTCGCCAGGGATGAGGGAGATGAGCTTGTGGTCGACTTCAGCCTTGCCGACGATCCCGATGTTGACGCCTTTGGGGCGGCGATCGGCCTGGCAATCGAGATGGTGGCCGCCGCTGACGAGGACTTCCCTGCGAGACGAGAGCTCGTTGGGCCCCAAGAGTGGCCGAGCTCTCCGGGCTATCGTCGCGGGGGCCTGTTGCGGAGGCTCAGACGAGTCTGAGGGTCACCGGCGTACTCGGACAAGGGTTCGTCACGCATAGAGCGTGCGGAGCCACCGCGATCCCGACTCAACTTCCCGGTTCCCTATTCTCCAAGAGACGAGCTAGAGATGGGTTCCCAACCGGCATCCCGCTTGCTTTCTGACATTCCACATGCCAAGTGCCCGATGGTCAGGGCCGCGAACGAAGAAGCGCAAGACACGAACGAGAAAGCAGAACCGGGTCGCTCGGTATTGCGGCGATTGCGGCTATGAGCTGGCGTCAGATGCCGACGGCAAATGCCCGATGTGTCCACGGTTCCAACAGATCCGCATGGACTTTCAGGAACGTCGGACCACGGGCGCCGAGCGGGTCGGGTCAACTCGAGCTGTCTCCTCTCTCCCGGTGATCCGGAATCCGGAACTGCGGGCATTCGACCTCGGTCAGACGATCCTTCAGGGTCGCCCGCGACCTCGGCCGCGACGCCACAACAGACGACGGCTCGGCAGACCGAGGTTGCGGCATCCACCCCTTACGGCTGTACCCACGGCAGAAGTCCGCAGCACCTCGGAAACAAGCCGAGCCCGACACACTCCTACCGTTCGGCGCCAGGCACCTCGGTCTCAGGCCGGAGGCAAGCCGCTTAGGCCGGCGGCCTTGGCGTATCTCGCCATGCTTCTCGTTAGCGCCGCCGTCGGCGCGGCGGTGGCTATGTTGCTGTCCCTCCTCCTGCGATAACCCGCAACCCCCTCTGCTTGACAGCGGTGCGTATAGTCACCATCCGGCTCGTGCCCCGACAGCCTGCCGTCGTAGGTGCCCAATGGGGATGGGGCCATGGAACTGCTGGTTGTCCGCCAAGCCGCGATGCTGTTGCTCTTGGTAGCACTGATTGCGCTGACCTTGCTGGTGATGCGGATGACCCAGCGGTGACGTTGCGAACGATGGATGTCTACAGCCACGTCATCCCGGATCTGCGGCGCGAGGCGGCCGACAAGATGGAGGCCGTCTTCGGAGCGTAAGCGACCGCGTGGCTGTCAACGCGGCTGTCAACGCGGGTACACGGATCGCCCGTTCGGAACCTCGATGGGGCCCGAGCGGACGATTTCGTGCTCAGGTTGGTGTGGTGCCGGAGGTGGGACTTGAACCCACACGAGCTTGCGCTCATCGGTGTTTGAGACCGACGCGTCTGCCGATTCCGCCACTCCGGCCGGAGGAGCGGTCATTATAGGAAGCCGATGCCCGATGCCTCCCAGGGGACCCCGACGAAACGCACGCCGCCGCTTCCCGATGAGGCGGCGGTGATTGCTCGGGCGGCCGCCGGCGACCGGACGGCGTTCACGCAGCTGATGGAGCACTACCAGAGTGCCTGCTACGGCCTGGCGTGGCGCCTGCTGAACGACGCCGACCAGGCTGCCGATGCGACGCAGGACGCGTTCGTCCACGCCTACCGGTCGATCACGACGTACCGTGGCGGCGTCTTTCGATCGTGGTTGATGCGCATCACCGCGAATGCCAGCTACGACATGCTGAGGCGCCAGCAGCGCCGGCCGTCGAGCCCGCTGCCCGATCCCGACGATGGCGCCCCCGAGCTGCCCGATCATGCTGCCGTCAACCCGGCCGCCGAGGCCACGAAGAGCGAGCTGTACCGCCATCTCGATGTCGCGCTTCGCCGCCTGCCGGAAGACCAGCGAACCGCGGTCGTGCTGTGCGACGTCTACGGCATGGACTACAACGAGGTGGCCGCCATGACCAACGCCGCGCTCGGCACGGTCAAGTCACGCATTCACCGCGGCCGGCTGCGGCTCAGGGAGCTGATGGCCGAGCACCGGGAACTGTTCACCGGATGAGGGCGTCTGGAGCGTAGGCATGCTGATTCCGAACCACCCCGACGATGAGCGACTGTCGGCGCTGGCGTCTCGAGATGACGACGCCCTGGCCGATCCGAAGCTGACGTCCCACGTCTCGACCTGCCCCCGCTGCACCGAGCTCGTGACCGAGCTCGGTGCGCTTCGTGCCTCGCTCGCCGAGCTTCCGGATCTCGCCCCGGACCGTCCGCTTCGCCTGCTGCCGCCGGTGGCCGATGCGCCCGCCGCGAGTGGCGGCGGCTGGGTGCGGCGTCTCTTCGCGCCGGCGATGACCGCCGGGGCAGCACTGGCGATGGTCGGCCTGATCGGCACCACGGCACCGCTGCTCGGGGGGATGGCGTCCAGCGGCGCGGCGCCGGTCCAGGACTCGGCGGCCGAGGGTGGCGCCGAGCACGCTGTCTCGTCGCTCTCGCAGGCGGTGAGCACGGAGGACACCGCGCCCGCCGCCGAGGGCGCGGGAGCCGCCGCCCAGTCGCCGGACGAGGCCGAGGATGGCGAGAGCCGCGCCAATGGGGACGCGTCGGCACGGGCGAGCGGCGAAGTCGAGAACTTCTACGCACCGCAAACCGGGGGCGACGATGACGTGGATGCGAGCCTCCCCGCAGAGCGCTCCCCGTGGCCGATGGTCCTGTTCGGCGGGGTGGCCCTCATCATCGGCGCGCTGCTCCTTCGCTGGATCCTGGTGCCGCGCGCCGGCTGAGTTCAGAGCGCCAGGCGGCCGGCGGCGATCGCGCCGAGGAGCAGAAGCAGGAACAGAAACCCGACCAGGACCGCGGCCATTCCGGAGTCGCGGAACGTCGCCGGCGGCCGATCCGGTCGCGCCGGCCGCCGCGTCCGCGGCATGACGACCTCCCCCGGCGCTCGCGCGGTTCGCGGAGCGGCACGGGTCGCATCGGCGGTGGTCCGCCATGTGGCCCAGGTCCTGGTAGACGACGGCTGCGCCGGATGGATCACGGTTCGCGAGGCGCCCCAGTGCCCGCTGAGCGGCGTCCCGGCGGACGGGTGCGCGTGGTCGTAGTCGGCGCGGGCCACCGGGTCCGACAGGATCGCCCATGCCTCGTTGATCCGTCGCATTCGATCGGCGGCCTCGACGGCGCCATCGGACGAGCCGTGCAGATCCGGGTGATGGCGCTTCGCGAGGTGCCGATGCGCACGTGCCACCTGGAGTGGCGTCGCGGTCCGTGGGACGCCCAGGACGGCGTACGGATCGAGCGTGCTTCGAGCCTCCATCGGGCCGATTCTACGGCTCTCGGCAGCCCGTCGATGACGCTGTCCGCAAGTACGCATCGGTCTAGACTCTTTGGACCGATGCCCGACCGCCGACCTCTCCTCATGCTCATCGATGGGCCAAGCCTGGTGTACCGCGGCTACTTCGCGCTGCCGCCGCTCACGATGTCCGACGGCACCCTGGTCAACGCCGTCTTCGGCTTTCTCCAGATCGTGCTGCGCGGGATGCAGGATGTGAAGCCCGACTACGCGATCCTCAGCTTCGACCTCGGCAAGCCGCAGTTTCGGTTCGACGCGTACCCCGAGTACAAAAAGGGTCGGCCATCGATGCCGGATGACCTGCGCGCACAGTTCCCGATCGTGCGCGAGATTGCGCAGATGATGGGCATGCCGATCCGCGAGCTCCAGGGCTACGAGGCCGACGACGTCATCGGCACGTTGACCAAGCGGGCCACCGCGGCCGGCGTCGACACCATGATCGTCTCGGGCGATCTCGACGGCCTCCAGCTCGTCGACGACCACGTCCGGCTGCTGACCACCCGCATGGGCGTCGCCGCCACGGTGATCTACGACGAGGCGAGGGTGATGGACCGATACGGCCTCCGCCCCGATCAGATGCTGGATTACAAGGCGCTGAAAGGCGACACCTCCGACAACATCCCCGGCGTGCCCGGCGTGGGGGAGAAGACCGCCAGCAGCCTGCTGCGGCAGTTCGGCACGCTCGACGGCATCTACGAGCACCTCGAGGAGGTGAAGGGCAAGCTCCGCGATCGCCTCATCGAGCATCGCGAGTCGGCGTTCATGTCGCGTGAGATCGGCCGGATCGTCACCGATCTGCCGGTCGAGCTGGAGCTCGACGAGGCTCGCACCGGCCGTTACGACCGCCGAGCGGTCGCCCAGCGCTTCCGCGAGCTCGAGTTCCGCTCGCTCATCGACCGATTGCCCGCGTCGAGCATCGCGCCGACCGGCTTCGACTCGCCGGACCAGGAGACGAAGGGCGGGCTCCAGCTGAGCCTCGACCTGCTCCAGCGCGGCGGGGCGCAGGCCGAAGCCGATGCGGCGCCGACGGCACGGCCGGACCCGCTCGCCGATCCGTCGGGGGCGATCGAGCACGTCGACCCCCGCATCGTCCAGTCGGACGCCGACATGGCGGAGCTCGACGCCTGGCTCGAGGCGCACGGGGACGTGGTCGGCCTCGGATGGGCGACGGGCGGGGGACGTGCGCTGGATCGGCGGCTGCTCGGGGTCGCGCTGGCCGGCGCCGATGGCAGCTCCTGGTACGTGCCCTGCGACCCGGCAAGCGTCGCCGCCGAGCGGCTCCCCACGTGGTTCTCGCGCGAAGATCGACGCCGCATCGGACACGACCTGAAGCAGCTCATCACCACGCTGCGCTCCGACCGCGGGTTGGAGCTGCGCGGGAGCTTCTTCGACACGCTCGTCGCCGGCTACATGTGCAACCCGGCGCTGCGGTCTCAGACGATCGACGACGTCGCCGCCACGCGCTTCGGCGCCACCCTGCCCGAACGTCCGGTCGGCGCCGAGACCGGTGCCGAGGAGCGCGCGACTTCGCGACGAGCCGCCGCCGAGGCCCTGACCTCGCTTCTCGTCGTGCCATCGCTCGAGCAGGAGCTCGCAGACGGCGCCCTTGGGAGCCTGTTCGGCGAGGTGGAGATGCCACTCGTGCCGGTGCTCGCGCGAATGGAGCTCGCCGGAGTGCTGCTCGACCGCGACGCGCTGGCCGCGATGCACGAGGAGTTCGCGGGCCAGCTGGCCGGGCTGGAGGAGCGCATCTACGGCCTCGTGGGGCGCGAGTTCAACATCGGCTCACCCAAGCAGCTCGAGGCGGTGCTCTTCGACGAGCTCGGGTTGCCGGCCACGAAGCGGACGCGGACCGGGCGCTCGACAGACGCGTCCGTGCTCGAGGAACTCCGGTCGCAGCACGAAGCGGTCGGCCTGATCCTCGAGCATCGCCAGGTGGCGAAGCTGAAGTCGACCTACGTCGACGCGCTGCCGGGCCTGGTTGATGAGGCCGGCCGGCTCCACACGACGTACCAGCAGGCGGTCGCGGCGACCGGTCGGCTCTCCAGCACCGATCCGAACCTCCAGAACATCCCGATCCGCACGGCACTCGGCCGCCGCATCCGGCGAGCCTTCGTCGCGCCGGAGGGAAAGCTCCTGCTCGGCGCGGACTACTCGCAGCAGGAGCTCCGCATCCTCGCCCACGTCTCCGGCGATGCCGGCCTGCGTGCCGACTTCGCGTCGCACTCGGACATCCACCTCGCTGCCGCGGCACGCGTCCTCGGGGCTCTCGCCGGAGCAGGTGGGGCCGAAGGAGCGCTCGGTCGCCAAGATGATCAACTACGGCATCGCGTACGGCTTGTCCGACTATGGGCTTGCCGAGCGGCTGAAGATCCCGCGCGACGAGGCGCAACGCTTCATCAACGACTACTTCGCCGCGTACGAGGGGATCCGTCGCTATACCGTCGAGATGAAGATCCTGGCGCGCGACCAGGGCTTCGTCACCACCCTCCTCGGCCGGCGGCGCTACCTCCCGGAGCTGACCGCGAGGAACGGCGCCCTGCGATCGGCCGGGGAGCGGATGGCGATCAACATGCCGATCCAGGGCACCGCGGCCGACGGGATGAAGATCGCCATGGTTCGGATGGATGCGGTGATGCACGAGCGTAGGTTCCGCTCGCGCATGCTCCTCCAGGTCCACGACGAGCTCGTGTTCGAGACCGACGAGGAAGAGCTCCCCGCCCTCGCGTCGCTCGCCGAGGAGGTCATGGAGTCGGCGCTGCCCCTGGACGTGCCGCTGGAAGTCGACCTCAAGGTCGGTCAGAACTGGGAGCAGATGGACCGATACCAGCGCGATGGCGACGGTGCCTGGCAGCGACTGGCGAAGACCGCCGTCGAGGTCGCACGGCAGGAGGCCGAGGAAGAGGTCGCCGCCGAGCTCGTGTCGTAGGCGGTTCGGCGCCGCGAGGTTCGATCCGGCCCTGCGTCATTTCGCCGATGCGGTCGCTCGTACACTGAGGTGCTGTCCTGCCCCCGTGGAGGACGACGTGCCCGAGCCACACGACCGACGACCGCGGCGAGACGCCCATTCCGGCGAGCCCTTCGGCCACGCCCGGAGACCGAGCTGCGGACGTTCCTGATCGCCGACATCCGCGGCTACACGACCTACACCCGCGAGCACGGTGACGAGGCCGGTGCTGCCCTCGCGTCCCGCTTCGCCGAGCTCGTGGCCGAGGTCGTGACGGCGCGCGACGGTCGTCTCGTCGAGCTCCGTGGCGATGAGGCGCTCGTCGTGTTCGTCTCGGCCCGGAAGGCCCTGCGGGCGGCGATCGACCTGCAGGCTCGATTCGTGGAGGCCGCGCTGCCGCGCGGCGTCGGGATCGGCCTCGATGCCGGCGAGGCCGATCCCCGTCGGCGACGGCTACCGCGGGAGCCGCGCTCAACCTTGCCGCGCGACTGTGCGCGGCGAGGCCGGGCCCGGCGAGACGCTCGCATCCGAGGCGGTCATCCACCTCGCCGCGAAGATGGACGGGATCGCGTACGTCGACGCGCACGCCGTCAAGCTCAGGGGGTACGCGAGTCGGTCCGGGTCGTGGTCGTGATGCCATCCGAGCGGGCCAAGGGCCACCGGATCGCGTCCGGCGATGGCGCGCGCGGCCCGGATCGGACGCGCTGGGCGGTCCTCGTCGGCGCCGTGCTCGGCATCGTCGCCGTGGTCGCAACGGCGCTGGGTGGCGGGACTGCTCGGGGCGCCGGATCGGCGACTGCTTCGCCATCGAGCGCACCGAGCGCGCCGCCGGACCCGCTCGCCGATGCCGGCCTTCCGCTCCTCGCCTTCTACGACCCGACCACCGGCGACCTCGCGGGAACGACCCCGATCGCGTCGCCGCGAAACATCGCGTTCTTCAGCGATGGCTCGTTCTGGATCCTCGGCGAGAACCCAAGGGCGTTCAACCGGATCGACCCGGTCGAGCGCACGATCGTGCAATCGATCCCCGATCCCGGTCGTCGAGGCCAGTGGCTTCAACTTCGACGACGACTCGATCTGGGTGACGGACCTCGCCGGGCCGCATGTCATCCGGATCGACAAGCGGACCGGGGTCGTCGCGGACTTCCCGTTCGGGACCGATGAGCTCGACCAGGCGGTCGCATCCGACGTGGCGGTCGGCGCCGGATCGGTGTGGCTGGCCCGACCCGACGTCCCCGAGATCACCCGGCTCGACGCCGAGACGGGCAAGGTCCAGGTCAGACGCCCATCGATGCGTGGGGCGTGACGTTCGGCGACGGCGGCGCTGTGGTACTGGCGCGAAGGGTGGATCGGTCGCGATCGACCCGGTCACCAACGAGGAGACCTTCGAGCCCGATCCATCTGTCGACCGACACGTGGCTCGGGAACATCTACATCGGCGGGGGTGACGCTGGACGGCCCGTCGAGCACCGGGCCGGTGTGGCGGGTCGACCGATCCGGACGCCAGACGAGCTACTCCCTGCAGCCCGGAGTCGGCGAGATGGCCGCGACCGAGCGCACGATGTGGGTCACCAACGCGAATACCGGCGCGCTGACCGGGATCGACCTCGTCACCGGGCAGCAGGACCAGGAGATCGACACCGGCCACGCGACGCTGGCGGTCGCCGCCGGCGGCGACGAGCTGATGGTCGCGGTGGGTCCGACCGTGGACGAGGCGATCGCCGATCTCGAGGGCTCGGTGCTGACCGTGTCGACCGACGGCGCTCCCGTGGTGGGATCCGCGCCCGATCCGGCCCTGAACGGGTACTGGGAGGTCCGCCAGGCCCTGTACATCACCTGCGTCGGTCTGCTCGCCTACCCGGACAAGCCCGCACCGGAAGGATGGGCGCTCGAGCCCGAGGCGGCGGCGGCAATGCCGACGATCAGCCCGGATGGGCGGACGTACACCTTCACGGATCAAGCCGGGGTTCATGTTCTCGCCCCCATCGAACGAGCCCGTCACGGCCGAGACCTTCCGTGCGACGCTCGAGCGCACCCTGTCACCGGTCTTCGACGACGGGGCACCGGGGCCGCAGCTCTACGGCGACATCGTCGGCGTCGCGGAGTACCGCGCGGGAACGGCCGATCACGTGCAGCGGCCTGGTTGCCGACGGAGACCGCCTGACGATCACCCTCGAGGCGCCGTCGTCGGACTTCCTCCACCGCTTGGCGTTGCCGTATCGCCTGCCCGGTCCCGGTCGGAACCCCCGCCCTGCGGAGCGGGCTGAACCCGGACCCCCCGATCGGGGGAGCCGGACCCTACTACCTCGCCCAGAAGATCGGGAAGCGACTCGTCGTGTTCCTCAAGAACCCCAACTACGACGGGCCGCGAGCGCAGCCCTTCGACGCAATCGCCATCAAGGTGGGCACGGAACCGGCCACGTGCCATCGACCAGGTCCAGCGCGGCACGCTGGACGCTCGCGATCCTTGCTGGAGGCGATCCGGTGTCGGGCGCCCGACAGCGCCATCGCCGCGGAGTGGGGTCCGGCGAGTCCGCACGCGGCCGATGGAGACCAGCGGTGGTTCGGGGCACCCGGCCTCGGTGTGGACTACCTCGCGCTGAATCCGTCGCGCCCCGTGTTCGGCGATCCGGACGTTCGTCGTGCGGTCGCACTCGCGCTCGATCGGGCGGCGCTCAGCCGCATCTTCGTCACCGCACCGACCGCGGAGCTGCTCTCCCCGAGCGTCCCGGGTTCTGCGGGCGCCGATGCGCGCGTCCCACGCCAGGACGTCGATGCGGCACTCGAGTTGATGAACGGCCGGACGTTCGAGGTGACGATGCAGGGCTATCCCACGAGGTGGGAATGCGGCCCATGCCGCGAGTTCGAGGTGGCGGTGACGGGTCAGCTCAAGGCCATCGGAATCACGGTCACGGTACGGCACGCGGAGGAGGAGGACTATCCCGGCGACGCGCTCGAACCCGGAAGCGACGTCGACCTGCTCGGCCTTGGTACGGGCACGGACATCCCCGATCCGGTCGACCTGATGGGAGGGCTGCACGAGGACCTGTGGATCGGCGAGGCGAACCTCCGCGAGCTCGATCGGCTCGAGGGTCTCAGCGGGCAGGCGCGGATCGACGGAGCAGCCTCGTTCGCACAACGCATCGTCGCCGACGAGTTCCTGGTCATCCCGACGGGCTATCCCGTCTCCGCATACCTCCTGTCGGAGCGCATCGGCTGTGGCTTCGTCCAACCGGCGATCGGCGCCCTGGACCTCCTGAGCCTGTGCATCGAGGACGCAGCCATGCCAGCCTCGTCCGCCAGTCCGGCGCCGTAGTCGGCTTGCCGCGGCTGGCGATGACCGCTGTCGAGGTCGCGCGGCAGGAGGCCCAGGCCGAAGTCGCCGCCGAGCTCGTCTCGTAACGGCCACGCCGGCTCCTCGTCGCCTGCAGGTGAGGGCCGCACGATCCTCGGTATTGGCGCGAGCGGCAGTCATGTGCGTGCTGAGACCCGCACCAGGCCCACACCGCAGGTCCGAACCCGGCTTCGTGCGGCTGCGCGCCGCAGATGACGACCGTTCTGGCCCGTCGGGTCCCGGATTTGCCGCCTGAGTCCGCATACTGGACTCCATGCCGGAGCTGCCCGAGGTCGAGACCGTCGCGCGCGACCTCGCGCGCTGGGTGTCCGGCGCGACGATCATCGGCGCTGCCGTCCATTGGGACCGCACGATCCGGCACCCGCAGCCGCCCGAGCGGTTCGCGGCCGAGATCAGCGGGGCCATCATCCGGCGCGTCGACCGCCGTGGGAAGACGGTGTTGATCCACCTCGACGACGGCCGGGTCATGACCGTCGCGCTGCGCATGACCGGCGCGCTGATCGTGGCGGACGCAGGAACGCCGCCCGACCCGTATGCGCGGGTCGTCTTCGCGCTGGCCGACGGACGAGAGCTCCGATACCGCGACGTGCGGAAGTTCGGACGGATCGGCCTGTGGCCGGGTGGTGGCCTGCGGACGGTCGGGGCGGGGCGCGGCGCTCGAAGCCGTCGCGTGAAGGAGGGCGCCGGCACCTACCGCATCGGAGAGGTGTTCAGCGGTCATGGCCCGGAGCCCCTGCGCCGGGGCTTCACGGCCGAGCGGTTCGCCGAGCGCCTTTCGCGCCGGTCGGCCAGGCTGAAGACGCTGCTCCTCGACCAGAGCTTCATCGCGGGGGTCGGGAACATCTATGCCGACGAGGCGCTGTGGCGGGCACACCTCCATCCGCTCCGCCCCGCTGACACGCTGACACCCACCGACGTGCGGCGCCTTCACCGCGCGGTGCGCCAGGTCCTGCGCGAGGGCATTGCCAACCGTGGGGCGAGCTTCAGCGACTACGTCGACGCCCGCGGCGAGGAAGGCGGGAATGCGGAGCGCCTGGCGGTCTATCGGCGCACCGGCGAGCCGTGCTACCGATGCGGCCGGCGGATCGAGCGCATCGTCGTGGGCCAGCGCAGCACCCACTTCTGCCCGAGATGCCAGCCCGAGCCGGTAGCATCGGACGGGTCATGAGGGTCATCGGCCTGACCGGCAACATCGGCTGCGGCAAGAGCACCGTCGCGGCCATGCTGCGCGACCAGGGCGTGGCCACCGTCGACGCGGATGCGATCGCGCGGGAGATTCGCCACAACGACGCCGATGCGCGGGCCGCCATCCAGGCGCGCTTCGGGACCTACGACGCGGACGAGCTGGCACGGGTCGTCTTCACCGATGCCGATGCGCTGCGCGACCTCGAGGCGATCCTGCACCCGCGCGTCCGCGGCGCAATCCGGGCACGGCTCGCCGAGCTCGACCAGGCCGGCGAGGAGGTCGTCGCCGTCGAGGTCATCAAGCTGTTGGAGTCACCCCTCGCGGATGCGTGTGACGCAATCTGGGTCGTGCGCTGCGACGAGGGGGACGCGATCGCGCGCCTCGCAGCGTCCCGCGGCATGGACGAGGCCACGGCGCGACAACGGCTGGCGAACCAGTCGCCGCAGGACGCGAAGGTCGCCGCCGCCGATGTCGTGATCGACGGATCGGCGCCGATCGAGGAGACGCGGCGCCAGGTGGAGCTCGCCCTGGCGGCGCTGCGGGCGATCCCCGGCTAGGGGAGCTCAGCCTCCTCCGGCGCCGGGAACTCGAACTCCTCAAGGATCCGGTCGAGGGTGGAACCCTCCGTCTCCGCCGTGCGCTCGTCCTCGTCCGCCCGGAGGACGAACGTGAACTGCGCCCCGGCCGCCTGGAGCTCGGTGATCTTCTCGGCCGTCGCCAGGTCGGTCCGCAGGATGTAGAGGCTGCCGTTGCGGACGAGGATGTCGAGCTGCTGGAGCGTCGTCTTCGTCGACGGCCCCGCGACCGGCGCGGGCGCCCCGTCCGGCGATGGCTCCTCGCTCGGGGCGGGCTCACCAGCTTGGTTGGCCGTCGGCGTCACGTTCAGCGTCGCAATGAGGTCGACCGGCTGGCCGGGCTGGAGCGTGCCGCCCACGGCGCGGTCGTCGGGCACGGTCATGCTCACCGCGCGCAGGTCGGGCATCGAGGTGCTGAACTCCTCGCCCGGCGCCAGGATGGAGAAGGTCGCGCCCTCGTCGGTGGATGCGAGCAGGTTCGGCGTGATGAGCTGGCCGGGCGCGATCTGCACGCCTGCGATACGGCCCAGCGCCTGGTCGAGCGAGGTGAGCGCCGTATCGCTCATCGGGTCGACCGGGACGTTGCGCATGACGACGTCGATCTCCTCGATCGTCTTGCGTCCGGGGATGTCGAGCGCCGCCACGACGACCTGGCGCGTCTCGACCTCCCCCTGGTCGGTCAGGCCACTCGCCTGAAGGGCGATGAACACGGTCGCCGCGACGAGCAGGGCGACGATGATGCCGACGGCGATGTAGATCTTCGATCGTCGGCTGTTGCGGTCGGAATACTCGAGCTCCACGAGAGCGGTTCTCCGTTACGGGCTTGTCAGGACCAGGGGACGAGGCGGGCGCGCTGCACGGCTCGCAGCGCGCCGCAGTCGGGATCGGCGCAGATGGGGCTGATCGCCCGGCCGGTGATCGTGTTCGAGAAGACGCCGTCGATCTCGAAGGCGGCGAAGCCGACGATCTCGACGTACTCCCCCTCGGTCGGCTCGGCGACGACGTAGAGCGTCGCGGTGGCCAGCCGCGTGACGGGCTGCCCGTCGCTGTTCGTGGCGCGGGCACGAACGCTGAACATGTAGCAGCCGCTGGCCAGGCCATCGGTATCGACGGTCATCGTGGATGGCGCTCCCTGTCCGTTCGCGGGCGTCACCGTCGAGGCGCTGAATGAGACGGCCATCCCCGCCGGAGGAGCGATGGGGTTGAGGATGCAGTCGCTGAGCGAAGCCGGGTCCCAGCTCAGCGCGACGGTGGTGGCCGGCCCGCCGCTCGACCAGCTCTCGCTGCGCACCCGGATCGTGTAGGTCACGGCGTCGCCGTAGGCATCCGCCGAGGCGCTGAGGGAGGAGTTCGCGAGGTGGAAGCCGCGCGTCGCGCCGCCCACGTAGACCGGAATGGGATGGCGCCGACCCTTGTACGGGACGTTCGACGTGCCCTCCACCCAGACCGTGTAGATACCCGGCGCGATCGTGTTCGTGGAGAAGTCCTCCATGATCACGCTCCGAGTCGACTGGCTGGCGCCGAAGAAGAAGTTGTCCGGATTGAACACCGGCTCGTTCATCGATCCCGGCGCTGGCGCTCCCGTCCCGGGGACCTTGATGATGTTGTCGGCCGGGTTGGGGGCATCCTCGTCGCCGATCAGCGCGAGCTCGACCGATCCGGTGAACTGGTCGTTGCGCGAGACCGAGAACGTCGGGCCGTCGGTCGGGCTGGAGGTCGTCGCCGGCAGGTTGATCCGCGACGGCGGCGTGATCGAGAAGTCGGGGATGGCCTTCACGGTGCCGTCGTAGACGGCGAGCATGATCCGGTCGCCGGCGTCGAACATGTCGTCGAACGCATCCACCAGGTGGCCGGTGTTGTGACCGGACAGGGTCGCCACCTGCAGCGCACCGGTCGGCGGCTGGACAGCAGCCGGGAAGCCGGGCCCGGGATAGCCGGTGAGGACGTATTCGGCCTGCTCGGCCTTCATGGTGTTCTCGTTGGTGCCCGGCTCCTCGCCGTTGTAGTAGTCGCGCGCGGTGACGTCGCGGAAGTCGCGGATGTCCAGGTTGATGAAGCCGCGGAATTCCGAGCTGTTGTGCGCCTTGCTGCCCGTGCCGTAGATCTCGAACAGCGGTCCCTTGACGGACTCGCTCGCAGGCGTGCGGCCGTCGTAGCCGAGCGGGTTCGCGTCCACCTGGCCCGTCGCGCTGGTGGCCTCGGTGGCGAGGACGTCCAGGAACGACCCACCCGGGCCCGGCGGGCCGTCGTAGCGGCGCGCGACGATCGGCAGCGCTGGCTCCTGGATGAGCGTGCAGTGCGCGCGGGCGCCCACGCCCAGCGTCGGGATGCCGACCACGCGGGCCAGCATCGTCTCGATGTCTCCGGAGATCGCCACGCGGACCGACGTCGCCGACACCACGACGCCGCTGGTCAGCTCGTCGGCGTCGAGGAAGCCGCTGCCGTCCTCGTCCTCGTACGCCGCCGGGTCGGCCATGGTCCCGGCCGTGCCCGACGGCGAGCCCTGCATGTTCACGCTGGCGACGCTGCGCGCCCGCGTCGCCGCCGCGGCAACGTCGGCCACCGCGCCATCCTTGAGCGACTGGCAGGCGGCGAGGGCGGCGGCATCGGCGGCGGTCTGCATGTGCCGGCGCTCCGCCATGAGGCGGCCGATGTCGACGGCGATGCCCGCCACGCCCAGCAGCACGATGATGCCGATGGCCATGATCACGAGCACCTGGCCACGCGGCGCGCCGGTCGGGCGATGCATCAGTTGATCACCATGGCCGCATCGGCCTTGATCTCGAAGAGGCCGTTGCCGTCGTCGTCGAGGATGGCGTCGAGGAGCGGGACGACGAGCGCCTGGTTGTAGGTCACCTGCACCCGGACGAGGCAGCCCTTGCCGGAGTCGACGGTGCAGTACGTGTCGGAGTCCGAGGTGTCCGGGCACTCCGTCCCCGACGGGGTGCCACCCGCGCAGCAGCGACACCTCCACGTCGCCGTTCTGCCACAGGTCGAACAGGCCGTCTCCGTTGAGGTCGACGCCGCCGGGGCAGGGCGTGCTGGCCGAGAAGTTCGGGCTGGAGGGGGTGAGGAACCCGAATGCGGCGGTCGCCGCCTCGACTGCCGAGGTGCATCGCGTCACGCCCTCGGCGGCGTTCCCGTTCGACGCGTTGTAGCGGTGAGATCGTCGCCTCCCGCGCGCCTTCGCGTGCCGCGTTCGTGAGGGAGACGTTCGCGCCGAGGATGAGCCCGAACTGGACGATGCCGACGACCACCACGAGCAGCGGAAGGAGAACGGCCGCGAACTCGACCATGGCCTGGCCACGGCGTTCCTCGCGGCCATTCCGCGGGCGCGAACGGGCGGCCGGCGTCGCCGGCGGGGGTGCAGAGACAGGCGTCCGGAAGGGCATCATCTGGCGGAGGGCAGACCGATATCGGGTTCAGGGCGGGCAGCACGGCGATCCTAGGAACGGCCGGAGTGGTACCGATATAGGCCGTTGGGGGCGGTTCGCATGGGACCGATGGAGGTCGTCTAGAATCGAGTCCCCATGCCCGACCTGAAGGTCCACGCCCCGTACGAGCCGACGGGCGATCAGCCGACGGCGATCGCCTCGCTGGTCGATGGGATCGAGCGTGGCCAGAAGCACCAGGTCCTCCTTGGCGCGACGGGCACCGGCAAGACGTTCACCGCCGCCAAGGTCATCGAGTCGGTCCAGAAGCCGACCCTGGTCATGGCGCACAACAAGACGCTCGCGGCGCAGCTGTACCAGGAGTTCAAGGAGTTCTTCCCCGACAACGCGGTCGAGTACTTCGTGAGCTACTACGACTACTTCCAGCCGGAGGCATACCTGCCCCGGACCGATACGTACATCGAGAAGGACTCGTCCCGCAACGACGAGATCGATCGCCTGCGGCACAACGCCACGCGCGCGCTGTTCGAGCGCCGCGACGTGGTCATCGTGGCGTCCGTGTCCGCGATCTACGGCCTCGGCGCGCCGGTCGACTACGGGGCGACCGTCATCAGCCTGAAACGCGGCGGCCGCTATCGGCGCGATGGCATCCTCCGCCACCTCGTCGATCTCCAGTACCAGCGCAACGACGCGGCGCTGGGCCGGGCCAAGTTCCGCGTGCGCGGCGACGTCCTGGAGGTCCAGCCGCCGCACGGCGAGTACGTCGTCCGCGTCGACTTCTTCGGTGACGAGGTGGAGCGGATCGTCGAGATCGACGACCTGACGGGCGAGGTGCTGGCGGAGCGCACCGAGGTGAACCTGTACCCGGCGACGCACTACGTGACGCCGCGGGAGAAGCTGCTGGTCGCGGTCGAGAAGATCGAGTCCGAGATGGAGGAGCGGGTGCGGTGGCTCGCCGACCAGGGCCAGGAGCTCGAGGCGGCGCGGCTGCGGCAACGGACCCAGTTCGACCTCGAGATGATGCGCGAGGTCGGGTTCTGCTCCGGGATCGAGAACTACTCGCGCCACCTCGCCGGTCGCGAGGAGGGCGAGCGTCCCTGGACGCTGATCGACTACTTCCCGACCGATTTCCTGCTGATCATGGACGAGAGCCACATCAGCATTCCGCAGGTCCACGGCATGTACAAGAACGACCGGACCCGGAAGGAGATCCTCGTCGATTTCGGGTTCCGGCTGCCATCGGCCCTCGACAACCGCCCGTTGACGTTCGAGGAGTTCGAGGACCACATGAGCCAGGTCGTCTACATGTCGGCGACCCCTGGGCCGTACGAGACCGAGCGTGCGCAGAACGTGGCCGAGCAGTTCATCCGGCCGACCGGCGTGGTCGACCCGCAGATCACCGTTCGTCCGACCGCCGGCCAGATCGACGACCTGCTCGCGGAGATCCGGGCAACCGTCGAGCGCGGCGAGCGCGTGCTGGTGACGACGCTGACCAAGAAGATGGCCGAGGACCTGGCGGACTACCTCGCCGAGCTCGGCGTCAAGGTCCAGTGGCTGCACTCCGAGGTCGACACCCTCGAGCGGATCGAGATCCTGCGGGACCTGCGGCTCGGTGTGTACGACGTGCTCGTCGGGATCAACCTCCTGCGCGAGGGCCTGGACCTGCCCGAGGTCACGCTGGTCGCGATCCTCGACGCCGACAAGGAGGGCTTCCTGCGCTCGGGCGGATCGCTCATCCAGGTCATCGGTCGGGCAGCGCGCAATATCGGCGGGCGGGTGCTGATGTACGCGGACCGCGTCACCGACTCGATGCGGGCCGCCATCGATGAGACCGATCGGCGCCGGACGAAGCAGGTCGCCTACAACCTGGAGCACGGCATCACCCCGGAGACGGTGATGAAGGAGATCCGCGACATCCACGAGAGCCTGCGCCGGGTGGCCGAGGAGCGGACGCAGCTGCAGATCGAGGGCAAGGAGCCCGAGGAGCTCGCGGCGATGATGGGCCGGTTGGAGGCGCAGATGAAGGAGGCCGCCCGCAACCTCGAGTTCGAGCGCGCCGCCGCCCTGCGCGACGAGGTCCTCCAGCTGCGACGCCTGCGCGAGGAGCTCGCCGCCGCGCCCGGAAGCATCCCCGCCGAGGTCTACGCCGCGGCCGCCGAGGACGATGCGATGGACGGCCGGCGGGGGAGCGATGCTGCGCGGGTCTTCAGTGCGGCGACGACCCCGAACGTCATCGCGGCCGGCTCCCGGCGGCGGCCGCCCCGCCGTCGCCGACCCTAGGGCAGGGGAGTGATGACGCGCGCGCACGGGGACACTCGCTGATGGCCGGCACGATGCCGCACGCGATCTTCGTCGAGACCGACATCGACACGGGCGGTCTGGTCGGCGCCTACGCGGCGGAGCTCCCGGGCTGCGCCGTATTCGCGGCCACCGCGGACGAGGCAGCCGGGGCCATGCCGAGGCGGGTCAGCAATTTCACCCTCTGGCTGCGGGACCAGGGCGAGACCGTGCCGGACTTCGTCGGCGACAACTGGTACGAGGTCGAGCGCGCCGCCGCCGTGGCAGCCGACGGCGGCCGTCACCGCGCCGCATTCACGCTCGACGAGCTGCCGCCGTCCGACAGCGAGTTCGCGACCTGGCTGCGCTGGCTCGAGCTCGCACGGGAAGAGCTGGCCGATGCCCTGGACGCCGGCGATGCGAGCGCGGCCGTCGACCAGCTCGACGCGATCGAGCGCCAGGACGTCGGCTTCGTCCGCGCGCTCGGCGGTCAGGCTCCCGTCCTGAGCGCGGACCCGGTCGATAGCCTCTACGCGGCGCGCGACGCACTCACGGACGCACTCGAGGCGGCAGGATCGTCGGCCGACGGCGTACGGCGCATCCTGCGGCTCGCGATCGCCGACGACCTCCGTGCAGCCGAGGCGCTCCGCGCCGGCGCGTGATCGACCTGTCCACCGCCGCACCCAAGCGGCTCCGTCACGTCGGGGAGTGGCCGACGCCCTCCCCGCGCCGCGCTCCGCCCGGGAGCGAGCTGCGCGCACTCCAGGACGCGATGCCCCGCTGCGACGATGGCGCCGCCGCGGTCCTTTCCGGCGACGGGACGGAGCGCGCGATGCTCATCGGCCAGGCACCCGGATGGCGCGAGATCGAGACCGGCCTGCCCTTCGCCTGGGACGCGGGCAAACGGCTGTGCGGATGGCTTGCGGTGGCCGGCATCACGACCGAGGACTTCCGCGACCGGTGGTACGTGACGAGCGTCGGCAAGTGCTATCCGGGCCGTGCCCCCGGCTCGTCCGTGGATCGGCCACCCTCGCGCTCGGAGATTGCCCGCTGGACGCCATTCCTGCGAGAGGAGCTGCGCCTGGTGGCCCCGTCGATCCTGCTGCTGGTCGGCGGGCTCGCGCATCGCGTTCGCGTTCGGGAATGGCGCCCGCCTGGACGACCTCGTGGGCCGCGAGCTCAGCTGGGAAGTCGCCCCGGGCGCATCGGTCCTGTGCCTGCCGCATCCCTCCGGCGCGTCGACGTGGCTGAACGATCCGGCGCGCGTCGACCTGTGGCGGCGGGGGATGGGGATCCTCAGGGATCGCTGGGCGGAGGGTGAGTCCGGATGACCGAGCGTCGCCTGTGGATCGGCGGGGTCATCGGGCTCGGCGTGTTCACCGCGGTCATGCTGTTCGTCGGCAACGTCATCGGACCGACACGCCCGGAGGCGGATCCGCTGAGCGTCGAGGAGGTCCTCGCGAACGGCCCGCCCGCCGAGCGCTGGGGTGGCACCGAGCTGTACGTCACCGGCTGGTACGCCGAGCTGGCCGGCGACTGCGTCGGCGATGATGGCGGGGCCGACGCGTCGGTCGCCTGGCTCCAACGCGACTGCCCGCTGCGCGTGCTGCTCCCCGCGCAACCCTCGGAGGACGTCACCCAGGAGGAGCTGCTGGCGGACGGGATGCGCCTGACGGCGCCGCTCGGCAACGTCTTCCCGTCGCGGGCCGAGCCGGGCGGGCCGAATCTGCGGGGTGGCCAGCTCGTGTTCGTGGGATCGTTCGACGACGAGACCGCGTCATCGTGCGTTCCGGAACGCGTCGACCGATGTCGGAACGCCTTCGTCGTGACCGACTACGACGAGCAGGTGCGGTAGCTCAGCTCCCGGTCACCATGTCCAGCAGGCCTGCCTGGCGGGCGCGGCGCATGAACCAGGCGAAGAGGCCGAGGGCCAGGGGAAGTGCGATGGCAGTGCTCACCAGCAGGTAGAGCATGACCGTCACATCCGGCAGCTCGCCCATCGTGCCCGGTGAGCCGTGGCCGAGGAGGCCGCGGCGCGACGCCTCGAGCCACCAGGTGGTTGGCATCGCGTACGCGATCGGGTGCACGATGCTCGGGAGGATGTCGATCGGGAAGATCGCCCCTGAGATGAGGTAGAGGGCGCCGGCGATCGCCTCCGGATAGTGCCAGGCCTCCTGCCGCAGCTGGAGACACCAGCCGGCCATGGCGATGCCCAGCGCCATCACCGCGACCAGGCCGAGCACGCTGGCCGCCGTGAGATAAACCGGCTCCGGCCGCAGCTCGATGCCCAGGAAGACGACGCCGACCAATAGCGTCAGGACGACCGCGACCAGCGAGATGGCCACCCTGGCCACGGATCGGCCGATGAGAAACGGGAAGAGCGACGTCGGGGTGACGACGACGTACTTCATCATCCGGTAGCGCTCGCGATCCTCCAGGATCGACTGGACCATGCCCGTCATCACGCCGAAGACGACGTTCCAGAGCGCGCTGCCGACGATCATGAACTGCAGGAACTCCGTCCCCTGGCCGCCCGTGATCACCTGGAACATCACGACCAGGATCAGGGCCGCCGCCAGGGGCTTGGCGATGGTGTAGACCGCGAAGAGGAACGGGTCCGACCAGTTCGACTCGATCGCCCAGCCGAGGCCGATGGCGGTTCGGAAGGTCCGCCACGTGTCGGCCAGCGTCGTGCCACGGACGGCCGCCGCGATCGATCATTGCCATCGCAGGGTGAGGCGTCCCTCGCGCCTGGCGAGGTGCTCGAGATAGCGCAGGGCAATCCGGGCGCCGACGAGGAAGACGACGCCCATCACCGCCAGGATGGCCATCTCGGTCCCGACCGGCAGCACTCCGCCGACCTCGCTTCCGGGGAAGACGAGCTGGCGCATCGCATCCAGGCCGACGGCGAGCGGCAGCGTCGCCATCATCAGGCCGGCGATCGGCCCGATGGCGCGCAGCGGGAAGTTCACGCCGCCAAGGAAGTAGATCGGCTCCTGGAGCAGCTCCGCCAGGTGGTTGGCCTCGCGGCCCCACATCAGAAACAGCGAAGCGAACAGCATGCCCAGCCCGTACAGCGGAATCATGGTGAGGACGAAGACCGCGACGAGCAGCCACGGCTGCTGGATGTCGTACGTCACGCCGTACAGGACCGAGCCGATCGCGATCACCGCGATGGCGCGCGAGCTCGTCATCACCAGTCCGCCGATCGCCATCCCGGCCAGGATGCTCATCAGGTGCATCGGCGCGGTGAAGTACAGCTCGAGGTTGCCCTGGTCCTTCTCCCAGTAGAACTGGGCGGCCATCATCCACACCACGTTCAGCCAGAAGGCCGTCATCGCCCCGCCCACGACCACGAAGCCGATGTACTCCTCCGGCGCCTCGAGCGCGCGGTACACGAACACGAAGGCGCTGACGGCAAGGAAGGGGAGCAGGATCTCGAAGAAGACCCATGACGGCTCGCGGGTCAGGCCGATGATCCGCGGGTACGCGCGACCGACCACGGACCGCAGGTTCGTGCGGATGACCTTGCTCGTCGACCACTCGGCGGCCTCGCGCGGCCCCGATGCGGTGGCGTGGTCGAAGGCGCTCACGACGATTTCTCGGCGCCGTTCTCCGACTCGCCGAATCCCCGACCCACGAGCTCGACGAACACGTCCTCGAGGCTCGGCTCCGACTTCTCCAGTCCGACGAGGTGCGAGCCGCGGTCGGCGACCGCAGTCACCACGCTGGTGAGCGCCGAGTCGTCCTCCAGCGCGAGCTTGACCGCCACCCGGTCGCTGCCCACGCCATCGGCGGACGCGTTGTCGGCGCGGACGGCCGACAGCACGCCGGGAAGGTCGGCGAGGGCAGCCATGCCGCCGTTCGGCGGCAGCTGATCCAGCTCGATCCGGAAGATCGACTCGGCCTGCACGCGGCGGCGGAGCTCCTCGGGCGTGCCCAGCGCCAGGATCTTGCCGCGGTCGACGATCGCGATCCGGTCGCAGAGCTGCTCGGCCTCGACCATGTAGTGCGTCGTGAGCAGCAGGGTCCGGCCGGGCGCGCCGGCCTTCCATGCCAGCGTGTGCTCGCGCAGGTCGCGCGCGGCGCCGACGTCGAGCCCCAGGGTGGGTTCGTCGAGGAACAGCACCCAGGGGTCGTTCAGCAGCCCGCGTGCGAAGTTGAGCTTCTGGCGCTGACCGGTGGAGAGTGTCCGGACCTTCTGGTCGCGCTGCTCGGTCAGGCCGCAGACCTCGATGAGCTCATCGACGCGGCGCCACCCATCGCGCTGAGGCAGCCCGTAGAACTGGCTGAACATCCAGAGCTGCTCGCGCACATTGAGCAGCCCGTAGCCCGACTGCTCACCGCCGGCGACCATGTTGATGACGCGCCGGATCTTCGCCGTCTCGGTCACCACGTCAAAGCCGGCCACCCTCGCAGTCCCGCTGGTCGGGATCAGGAGGGTGGTGAGGATCTTGATGAGGGTCGTCTTGCCCGCACCGTTGGGGCCGAGGAGGCCGAAGTATTCACCTGGCTGGACATCGAGGTCGACGCCGCCCAGGGCGGTCACCGGGTCGGGCTTCGCCTTGTAGACGCGCGTCAGCCCACGCGCGTGGATGGCAAGGTCGTCGGACATCGGAAGGCAGCACCATCTCCGGGCGAGGTCATGCGGGAGGCAGATGCTAGCACCGCGGCCGGGCTGGAGGGATCGGCCATCCGACGTATCGGAGCGCGCCGTCGGACGTCAGTTGCGGTCGGTCTCTCCGTCGCACCCGCCCGGGCCATGGTCGCAGTCGACTGCCAGGAGGTGGGCGCCGGCGATCGACAGCAGGGCGGAGCAGACCGCCTCGTCACTCTCCAGCTGCGAGGGGAGGACATCCAGTGCCTGCTCGACCCGGGCGGCCAGCACGGCGGACATCGAGTCGGACGGCGTGAACGTCCGCCACTCGCCATCGCCGTCCCAGATGACGATGCCGTAGCCCTGGACCGCGATCGAGATCATCGGCGTTTGCCCCATAGGTACCAGTCGAGTACTACGCGAAGGATCGCCGCGGCAGGACCGGCTGCCAAGTGAGCGCATCCGCACCGGACCGCACCTCCCCGCCCAATCTGCGGCTCCACCGGCACCCGAGGGCCCCGGCCGCGTGAGAGCGCTCTCTTGACGAGCGGTCATACAATGCCTCAGTGACCGTGAGAGCGCTCTCTCCAACCCGGCGACCGCGAAGCGGTCCCGTGACCCTCGAGCACGTGGCCAGCGAGGCGCGAGTGTCGAGGGCAACGGCGTCGCGGGTGGTGAACGGAGACCGGCGCGTCGGTGAGCCGGCCCGGAGCGCGGTCGAAGCGGCGATCGAGTCGCTCGGCTACGTTCCGAATCGGGCGGCACGAAGCCTGGTCACGCGACGGAGCGACTCGGTCGCCGTCGTCATCCCCGAGCCGACCACCCAGCTGTTCGGCGACCCGTTCTTTCCGCGCGTGGTGCGGGGCATCAGCGAGGCCCTGGCCGACGAGGGGCTGCAGCTCGTCCTGCTCATGCCCCAGGAACGGTCCGAGCATGCGCGCGTCGAGCGATACCTCGAGGCGGGCCATGTCGACGGCGTGATGCTGATCTCGCTGCACGCGGCCGATCCAATGCCCAGCGCGCTTCGCCGGCACGGCGTGCCGCTGGTCGTCGGCGGCCGGCCGCCCGCGGAGGGGGTGACGTACGTCGACGTGGACAACCGCGGCGGGGCGCGCGGCGCGGTCGACCATCTGCTGCAGGCTGGACGGCGTCGGATCGCGACGATCGCCGGCCCCCAGGACATGGCCGTGGGACGCGACCGGCTCACGGGCTACCGCGCGGCGCTCGAGGCTGCGGGCAAGGCGCCGGACGAGGCGCTCATCGAGGTCGCGGACTTCACGCACGAGGGCGGCAGGGCGGCGATGGACCGGCTGCTGGCCCGCGTGCCAGCCCTCGATGCGGTGTTCGCCGCGTCGGACCTGTTGGGGCTGGGTGCGGTGGCGGCGCTTCGCGCGGCTCGGCGCGCGATTCCCGGCGACGTCGCCGTCGTTGGGTTCGACGATTCGCCGCTCGCCACGACGACGGAACCCAACCTGTCGAGCGTTCGGCAGCCGATCGAAGAGATGGGCCGGGAGATGGCGCGCCTGCTGGTCCAGGAGATCCGGTCACCGGGCAGGCCCCCGCGACGGGTGATCCTCGACACGCAGCTCGTGGTGCGCGGCTCGAGCATCGGAATTGGTGGCGACGGCAGATCCACATAGCCCGGGTGCATCGGTGGCGATCGCCCGGAACGGAGGAAGGAGCGGCATGGATCGACGGAACCTCATTCTTCGACGGTTCGGAGCCCTGTCATTCGGGCTCGGGTACTTCGTGAACGGTGTGTGGGTGGACCATGCCGAGCTGGCGGACCGCGGCGCCGGGCTCGACATCTCCGGCGTCGCCTCGGACGTGGACCGAGACGAGATCCACGCGTGGCTCGGTTGCTGCCCCGAAGCCGCGCCAGCCGAGGTTGCGTACGGCAGCGGACGCGCCACGCCGATCCCCGTCAGGAGCGCGGTCGGCGCACCGGCGCAGGTCCTCCATGCTGAGCCTCATGTCGACGCCGTCGCTGGCCGCTCGTCCGCTCTCTGAGCGATTCCCGGCGGGGTTCGCCTGGGGGGCCGCGACGGCGGCCTATCAGATCGAGGGCTCCGTTGAGGCCGATGGTCGCGGCCCGAGCATCTGGGACACGTTCAGCCACACGCCGGGGAAGGTCGTCGGCGGGGACACCGGCGACGTGGCGTGCGACCACTACAGCCGCTGGGCGACGGACCTCGACCTCATGGCCGATCTCGGCCTGCGCGCGTACCGCTTCAGCGTCGCGTGGCCGCGGATCCAGCCGACCGGGAGCGGCAGGCCAAACGCCGCCGGCCTCGACTTCTACGACCGCCTGGTCGATGGATTGCTTGCCCGCGGCATCGAGCCGTGGCTGACGCTGTATCACTGGGACCTGCCGCAGGCCCTGCAGGACGGCGGCGGCTGGACCGATGCCGGCGTCGTCGATCGGTTTGCGGAGTACGCAGGCATCGTCGCGGGGCGGCTCGGCGATCGCGTGACCCACTGGATCACGCTCAACGAGCCGAGGACTCACGCCTTCATCGGCCATGGCACCGGCCGCCATGCGCCCGGCACCGTCGGCTGGGATCGCGCGCTGCGCACGATCCACCACGAGCTGCTCGCGCACCGCGCGGCCGTGCCGGTCATCCGCGCCGCGGCTCGCGGCGCCAAGGTCGGGATCTGCCACGACGTGGCGGACGTGGTCCCGGCCTCCGACGATCCCGCCGATGTCGCGGCCGCTCGTCGGCACGATCAGGCGATCCGCGCCTGGCTTCTCGGTCCGACGTTCGGTCATGGCTATCCCGCGGAGCTCGTCGATTGGTACGAGCGCCACGGGTACCTCGACGGCATCGATCCCGCGGCGGTCGCGACTGCCGAGCCGATCGACTTCCTGGCGATGAATTACT
Source organism: uncultured Chloroflexia bacterium (assembly GCA_963806695.1). Taxonomy (GTDB): domain Bacteria; phylum Chloroflexota; class Limnocylindria; order QHBO01; family QHBO01; genus JACDBZ01. Next base: position 123,485 of record CAWDYT010000001.1, read on the forward strand.
ACACCCGAGAACGCATCGCGCACGCCGAGCCCGTTGCGGAGTGGGGAATCGGCGGCCAGGGCGTCCAGGGTGGCACGGAGTGGACCGGCAACGGGTGGGAGGTATGGCCGGACGGTCTGCGTGCGTCGTTGCAGCGGATCTGGGACGAGTATGCGCCGCGCGAGATCGTCATCAGCGAGAACGGCAGCACCTACCCCGACATGGTCGCGGCCGACGGATCGGTGGACGACGAGCAGCGTCGCAGCTACCTGGAGCGGCACCTGTCCGCCGCGGCCGAGGCGATCGAGGCCGGGGTTCCCCTCACGGGCTACTTCGTGTGGTCGCTGCTCGACAACTTCGAGTGGGCGCTCGGATACGGGACGCGCTTCGGCATCGTCCACGTCGACTTCGCGACACAGACCCGGACCGTGAAGTCGTCGGGCCGCTGGTACCAGGAGCTGTTGCGTTCGGCACGGATGAGCGATACCTGACGACGGGAGGCGTCAGGACCCGGGCATGACCTCCCCTCGTGGGCACGAGTCGAGACAAGGAGGACGACATGGAACGCCGGCCGATCCGACGAGCGCGCGCAGCGATCGCCGTCGCCGCGCTCGCAGGACTGATGGTGGCAACGCCGGTCGGAGCCGCAGACCCGTCCAGCGGGCTCGACGACGACACGCAGCTCGCGGTGCCGAAGCCGAACCAGGCGGCGCGCCAGCAGATCGCGGCGCTTCGGTCGAGCGGCGCTCGCGACGACGCCGATCGCATCGAGGCGATGATCGAGACGCCTCAGGCCAACTGGATCGAGAGCGGATCACCGAAGCAGGCAACGCAGGACGTCCGTGCCATCGTCAGCCGCGCGAACGACAAGGGCACCGTGCCGGTTCTGGTTGCCTACAACATCCCGTTCCGTGACTGCGCACAGTTCAGTGCCGGCGGAGCAACGAGTCTCATGGATTACAACGCGTGGATCGATGGGTTCGCCGCAGGCATCGGAACCGGCGAGGCAATCGTGATCCTCGAGCCGGATGGCCTGGGGATCATCCCGTGGTACGACCCATATGGCGGGGCCGATGGCAGCAGCGCACCGGAATGGTGCCAGCCGGCAGAAGCGAATCCAGCGACCGCATCGGCACAGCGGTTCTCGATGCTGAACCACGCGGTGGACGCATTCGCGGCACTCCCGCACGTCCGCGTCTACCTGGACGGAACGCACAGCGCATGGCTCGGCGTTGGCGACGCGGCACACCGCCTGGTGCAGGCCGGCGTCGAGCGGGCCGACGGGTTCTTCTTGAACGTGTCGAACTACCAGTTCACCTGGAATTCCGTCCAGTACGGCACGTGGGTTTCGCAGTGCCTTGCCTACGCGACGACCGTCAACCCCGGCGATTACTTCGGGTGCCCGAACCAGTACTGGAACGGTGGGCCGCTCCCGGCCAAGATCGCAGAGCTCCTCGGCGAATGGACCGGCGTCGCGCTCAGCCCGTACGGTGTGTGGAGCGACGGCTCGGACACCCCGGAGCTCAACACCTCCGGTCTCAACCTGCGGTACGCCAACATGCTCGGCGGCGCGGCAGCGGCGACCCGCTTCGTGGTCGACACGAGTCGAAATGGGCTCGGTCCGTGGCAGCCACCGGCAGGCGTCTATCCGGATCCGCAGGACTGGTGCAACCCGCCAGGTCGCGGCCTCGGCGTGCGTCCAACGGCAGCGACCGGAAGCGACCTCCTTGATGCCTACGTATGGGTCAAGACCCCCGGCGAGTCCGATGGCGAGTGCACGCGCGGCCTCGGGCCGGCGGGCGAGACCTTCGACCCGGAGTGGGGGATCATCGACCCGCGCGCTGGCGCATGGTTCGATGAGCAGGCACTCGAGCTGGCGAGGCTCGCCGCACCGGCCCTCGACACCGATTGAGCGGGTAGTCGGGGCGGAGCTTGGGCCGCCCCGACTACCAACCACCGAGCGCAAGGTTGGTTGCCCAGGCGCCGGTCGACGGACGACGGTCGTCTTCGGCGCAGGTAGGATTCGGCGTCGTGGAACATTGGCGCGCGGCGACCGTCGCGACGGCCGTCGCCGTCGTCGCCGCCGTGCTGCTCGGGATCCAGCTGTCGGCGGACCCGATCGACGGGTTCACGTTCAGCAACTCGCCGTTCACCGACGAGGGATGGTCCGTCCTCGGCGCGCGCAACCAGTCCCTCCTCGGCACCTGGTCGACGGATGAGTGGCGCCTGTTCTGGGCCCAGCTGCCGTTCAATCTGGCGGTGCTCGGGGCCTTCGAGGCGCTGGGCGTCGGAATCGTGCAGGCGCGGGTGGTGTCCCTGCTCTGTTCGGTGTCCGCCGTCGCGCTCCTGACCTACATGCTCGCCCGACGAACCGGGATCGTGCCGGGAGTCGTTGCGGGCCTGGCGCTCGCCACCAGCACGCTATTCCTGTACTACGGCCGGCTCGCCCTGCTCGAGCCGATGGTCGTCCTGTTCCTCGTCACGGGGTTCGGCCTGCTGGTCCTCGGCTGGCCCCACCGGACGCTCGTCGGCGGGATTGCCGCGGGTGCCTGTCTGGCGCTCGCCATCGGGACGAAGCCGTCGGCGGCCTTCGCCGTCGGCGGCATCCTTGCCGGCGCGCTGCTCGCGGGAGGAGCGATCCCGGGCCTTCGTCGACGCGTGGCGATCTGCGCCGCGGCCATCGGCGTGGCCGGTCTCGCGTGGGTCGCCGCGGTCCTGGTCCAGCCGGGGTTGCTCGACGTCATCCTCCAGATCTGGCCACAGCAGGACCTCCCCGGCTCCATTGGGGAGGCGGTCGAGCGCGCGAGCATCTATATCCAGAACTCGGACGGCGCGCTTGCGATGGCGTCACCACTGTTGATCGGTGGCGTTGCCGGGGCCGCCGTTGCAGCCGCCTCGTGGCGGCACCTCACGCCGATCCAGCGCGCGGCCACCGGCGCCGCCCTCGGCTGGGTCCTCGTCGGGTGGGCCGTCCTCATCGTCGTGCCATACCGTCCCAACCGGTACGTCGTCCAGCTGCTGCCCTCGCTGGCGGTGCTCGTGGCCGTCGGCATGGCGGCGATGCGCCCGCGGTTCGAGCAGCTTCACCCCGCGCTGCGCGTGGCGGTTGCATCGGTCCTCGTCGTCGTCCTGGCGTGGCACGGCACGACGTCACTGGCGCGCTGGCAGGCGGAGGCGACGCATCGGTTGCCCGCGATCCAGGCCAGGGTGCTCGAGCTCGTCACGGACGATCGGCCGATGGAGGGCGGTCCGGCGCCGACGATGGGGATGCGGGTTCGGTCGCCGGCCATCGTCACGCGGTTCGTGAACCAGGGTGACCTGTACGAGCGCCACGGCATCGGCTGGCTCTTCATCGGGCCGGGGATGACGCCCGGCTGGGCGGTCGATCATCCGGAGGTGTGGGAGCGGCGGGAGACGGTCGAGTGTTTCGATTGGGCCTCCGGCCCGGCCTGCCTGGTGCGGGTCCCGTAAACCGAACAGGCGTTCGCATCGGTCCAGTTCCTGCTACGATGCGGGTCCGATGCCCTCCGACAAGATCGTGGTCCGCGGTGCCCGCGAACACAACCTGAAGAACCTCGACGTCGAGATGCCGCGGGACCGGTTGATCGTGATCACCGGACTGTCCGGCAGCGGGAAGTCGAGCCTTGCGTTCGACACCATCTACGCCGAGGGACAGCGCCGCTACGTCGAGTCGCTGTCCGCGTACGCGCGGCAGTTCCTGGGGCAGATGGAGAAGCCCGACGTCGACCAGATCGACGGGCTGTCGCCGGCGATCAGCATCGACCAGAAGGGTGCGTCGAAGAACCCGCGGTCGACGGTCGGGACGGTCACCGAGATCTACGACTACCTGCGGTTGCTCTTCGCCCGCATCGGCCGCATGCACTGCCCGATCTGTGGTCGCGAGATCGAGCGCCAGACCGTCGAGCAGATGGTCGACCAGGTCTACGCCCTGCCCGAGGGCACGCGCGTCATGCTCATGGCGCCACTGGTCCGCGACCGCAAGGGAGAGCACGAGAAGCTCCTCGCCGGCGCGAAGCAGGCCGGGTTCGTCCGTGTGCGGGTCGACGGCGAGCTGCGGGACCTGGACGAGGAGATCAAGCTCGACAAGAAGTACAAGCACTCGATCGAGGTGGTCGTCGACCGCCTCGTCGTCCGCAGTGCCGATGACGAGGGCGCGCCGAGGCCGGACGCGTCGCGCATGGCCGACTCGATCGAGACAGCGCTCGGCCTGTCGGACGGGCTGCTCCTCGTCAACCAGCCCGATGCGCCCGCAAAGGAGGCCGATCAGCTCTTCAGCGAGCGCTACGCCTGCCCGGAGCACGGTGGGTCATACGAGGAGCCGGCACCGCGCAACTTCAGCTTCAACTCGCCCCACGGCGCCTGCCCGGGCTGCACCGGCCTCGGCTCGCGGCTCGAGATCGACCCCGACATGGTGCTGCCGAACGACGAGCTCAGCGTCGACGAGGGCGCGATCCTGCCGTGGCGCCGGATGGCGACGAGCGACACCTGGTTCGCGAAGATCCTCGACGCAGTCGCGGAGCACTACGGCTTCCGCACCGACGTCCCGGTGCGCGATCTGTCCGAGGATGCGCGCCGGATCCTCGTCTACGGGAACGCCGGCGAACGGATCCCGGTGCGCTACCGGGCGCGGAACGGCAATGTGCACACCTTCCGGACGACGTTCGAGGGGATCGTGCCGAATCTCCAGCGACGGCACCGCGAGACGGGCTCCGAGGCGATGCGCGCCGAGATCGAGCGCTACATGACGAACAAGCCGTGCCCCACCTGCAACGGGATGCGGCTGAAGCCGGAGTCGCTGGCGGTGACGATCGGCGGGCGCAACATCATCGAGACGACGCGTCGATCGGTGACCGATGCGCTGGCCTGGTACGAGGCCCTGCCCAAGCGTCTGAACGGTCGCGAGAACCAGATCGCGCGCCAGGTGCTGAAGGAGATCGGGGCGCGGCTCGGCTTCCTCGTCGACGTCGGCCTCGACTACCTGACCCTCGACCGCGCGTCCGGGACGCTCAGCGGCGGCGAGGCGCAGCGCATCCGGCTGGCCACCCAGATCGGCTCGAGCCTGATGGGCGTGCTGTACATCCTCGACGAGCCGTCGATCGGCCTGCACCAGCGCGACAACGACCGGCTGATCGGCACGCTCGTCCGGCTCCGCGACCTCGGCAACACGCTGCTCGTGGTCGAGCACGACGAGGAGACGATCCGATCGGCGGACTGGGTGATCGACATCGGTCCCGCGGCGGGAGAGCACGGGGGCCGGCTGATCCACTCCGGGCCACTGCCCGAGCTGCTCGACAACCATCGGTCCATTACCGCCGCCTACCTGCGCGGCGACAAGGTTGTGCCCGTGCCGAAGCGACGCCGGAACGGCAAGGGCGAGGCGATCGTGGTGCGGGGCGCACGCGAGAACAACCTGAAGGGCATCGACGTCGCCTTCCCGCTCGGCCGGTTCGTGGCCATCACCGGCGTCAGCGGCTCCGGCAAGTCGAGCCTGGTGACACAGATCCTCCACCCGGCGTTGGCCCAGCGCATCTGGGGCTCGCGGGAGCCGGCCGGCAGGCACGACCGGATCGAGGGGATCGACCTGATCGACAAGGTCATCGAGATCGACCAGTCGCCGATCGGCCGTACCCCGCGCTCGAATCCCGCCACCTACACCGGACTGTGGGCGCCGCTGCGCGAGCTTCTCGCCGCCGTGCCCGAGTCGCGGCTGCGGGGCTACAAGCCGGGACGGTTCAGCTTCAACGTGAAGGGCGGTCGCTGCGAGGCGTGCGAGGGCGCCGGGATCGTGCAGATCGAGATGCACTTCCTGCCCGACGTCTACGTCCAGTGCGAGGTGTGCAAGGGCAAGCGCTACAACCGGGAGACGCTCGAGATCCACTACAAGGGCAAGAACGTGGCGGAGATCCTCGAGATGACCGTCGAGGAGGCCCTGAAGTTCTTCGACGCGGTTCCCTCCATCCGCACCAAGCTCCAGACCCTGTCGGACGTCGGGATGGGCTACATCCACCTCGGGCAACCGGCGACCACCCTGTCCGGCGGCGAGGCGCAGCGCGTGAAGCTGGCCACCGAGCTCTCGAAGCGGGCGACCGGCAAGACGTTCTACATCCTCGACGAACCGACGACCGGGCTCCACTTCGACGACGTGGCGCGGCTGCTCCAGGTGCTGGGCCGGCTGGTCGAGAGCGGCAACACGGTCGTCGTCATCGAGCACAACCTCGACGTCATCAAGACCGCCGACTGGGTGATCGACCTGGGCCCGGAAGGTGGCGACAACGGCGGGGAGCTCGTGGCGGCGGGCACGCCCGAACAGGTCGCCCGCAACCCCGCCTCGTACACCGGGCGCTACCTTCGCCCGGTCCTCGGTGTCGCCGAGCCCTCCGATCATTCGCGCAAGCCGATGCGCCGCCGTCGCGAACCGATGGTTGCGGCGTCCTGACTCGCTTCGAGCGCACCATCGAGCTCGACGTGTCCGCGGAGGACGCGTGGGAATTCGTCTCCGATCCGCACCGCTCGGTCCCGGCCATGACGGGTGGTCAGGCCTCCGTCCGCCTCCTCGCCGGCACCTTCGACACCGTCGGGTCTCGCTACGTGATAACCGTCGACGCGGGATCCACGGCCGCGGAAACCGAGCACGAGATCACGCGATACGAGCCGCCACGCACCTTCGAGACGCGGGCGACGACGCGCGGCACGGCGGCGCGCTCGAGTACGCGGATCGAGCCCGTCGCTGCCGACCGGAGTCGGCTGACCCTGGTGGGAGAGATGACGTGGGACTGGTCCCTTCCTCACCTCTTCGGACGGGTCGTGAACGCGTTCTTCGGGCGCGTGTTCCTCCGCCACGCCCTGACAAGGCTCGGCGCGGCGATCACCGAAGCCTCCGCCCATCGCGAGGCATCACCTGGCCCGGAGTCCCAACTCCGCTAGGAAGGGTGAGGGCCGACCGGGGTCGAAGGCAAGCAGCAGCCGGTGGGTCGCCCGCGTCAGCGCGACGTACGCGAGACGGCGCTCCTCCTCCAGCGCTCGATCGGTTTCGTCCGCGTCGAGCAGCGATCGACGATTCGGCATCCGATCCGCCTCGAACCCGACCACGACCACCGTGTCCCACTCGCGCCCCTTCGAGGCATGAACCGTGGCCAGCTGCACGAGCGCATCCGGATCCCGCAGCGCGGCGATCCGCGCGCGAGCCCGGTCGTACGCGGTCACGAACGCGTCGACGGTGGCGAACGCGACGGACCATCCCAGGAGCGCATCGAGCGCCGCGTGGTCCTCGTCTCCCAGTCCGTCGGCGCTGGGCTGCGTTCGGTCCCAGCCGCGGCCGGCGCGCAGCCGTCGCAGGACACCGAAGGGATGGCCGGGATCCACTGACGTCCGCGCATGGTTGACGAGCTCCACGACGGGTTCCGCCTCGACCGGCGGCGTCGCAGCCATCGCGTGGACGACGCCCTTGCGCACCAGCGCCAGATGAACGGGCGTCAGCTCTGACCTTGTGCGTGTCAGGAAGCAACACGATCGGCCCGCCGCAGCCTCCCTGGCCGCCAGCCCAACGAGCGAATCGGGCCAGCGGCGGTCGGCCGTGCTCACGCCGGCGATCGCGCCGGGGTCCAGCCCGAGTCCGTCGGGCGCTCGGATGGGCTTGGCGAATCGCTCGCGGTTGACGGCCACGAGTCGCGCGGATCCCTCCACGACCGCCCGCGGGCACCGGTAGTTGGTGGCCAGCATCACCCGGTGGGCGGATGGGTAGTCGTCCGAGAATCGGAGGATCCGTCGGACATCGGCGAGGCGCCAGGCGTAGATCGTCTGGTCGTCGTCACCGACCACGAAGAGGTTGTCCTCGGGCGCCGCGAGGAGCCGGACGAGGCGCAGCTGTGCAGCATCGACGTCCTGGAACTCGTCCACGCAGACGTGGAGGAACCGGGACTGCCAGCGCATCCGAACCCGAGGGTCGCCCTCAAGCAGCTCGCACGCGCGGACGACGAGGTCGTCGAAGTCGATCGCGCCGCGGACGCGCAGGAGATCGTCGAAGATGTCGAGCGCCGGGACGGCCTCGGGCGGTGGCGCTCGGCCCTCGATCTTGCGGGCCGAGAGCCAGGTGTCGAGGGCGGATGCCTCCGGAACCACGCGGTCGCCTGTCCGCGGCGAGCAGGCGTCGCCGCGCGGCACGGAGCAGCGGGAGCCGGTCGGCGACCAGCGTGCGTCCCTCGCCGGCGTCGAGCAGCACCTGGCGCGCAAGCGCGTGCAGGGTGCGGATCTCGATGGACGTCGCGGCCGAGACCGACGGCCCGAGCCGTCGATCCACGCGCGCACGCAGGTCGAGCGCCGCCTCGCGATTGAACGTCACGACGCAGATGCGGTCCGGCGCCACGCCACGCTCGAGGAGGACGGCGAGGCGGGCGACCATCGTCGTCGTCTTGCCGCTTCCCGCCGGCGCGATGATCTGTGCCGGGCCGTCCGGCAGCGTCGCCGCGGCTCGCTGCTCGGGGTCGAGCGCTTCGAGGATCGCAGCGATCCCGGAGTCGGAGGGCGCGGAGATCGCCATCGTCCGATGGTGGCCGGCACCGCTTATCGGCCGATCATCGGCGCCTTACCGGCGGCGGCGGCGCCGACCCGATATCCTGTGCCTCCCCGCCCACCGAACGAGGGATCCGAGAACCCGATGAGGATGCTGTGAGGCGCCAGGCGCAGATGGCGCGTGGCGACGACACGCTTCCCTACGACCGCGAGTACATCCGCAGCGGCGGGGCAACCAGCCGAAACAAGCGCCGCCGGGCATCGTCCCAGCCACCACCGAAGCCGAGGCGCGCCAGTACCGCCAGGCCGCGTAAACGAGGCTCGTTTCGACGCACCGCGGGCACCGTGCTGTTCCTCGTGCTCGCGGCGTTCATCGTCGGCGGGGTGCTGCTCGGCATGCGAGCGGCCGCCTTCAACGCCACGGTCACGGATACGCCGTTCGTATCGACCTCGATGCTCGGCCCGCTGAACGGGAGCGATCGGGTCAACGTGATGATGGTCGGATACGGCGGCGGCGACCACGACGGCGCGTACCTGGCCGACTCGATCCAGCTGCTCTCCATCGACCCCGCGACGGACACGACGACCACCATCCCGATCCCGCGTGACCTGTGGATCGAGGGGGTCCCGGCGTTCAGCCAGAACGGGAAGATCAACGAGGCGTTCTCCATCGGCCATGCCCAGAACGGAAGTCTCGACGAGGGTGCGGAAGCGCTGGCGGACGTGGTCTCGACGGTCACCGGGCTGGAGGTTGACCACTGGATCTCGATCGACTTCCAGGGCTTCCAGGAGATGGTCGACGCCGTGGGTGGCGTGACCGTTGAGAACCCGACGCCGTTCTGCTGGACGACGATCGAGGAGTTCCACGTCCAGGGCCGATGGGAGATGGGATGCTTTGAGCAGGGCCCGATCAGCCTGGACGGCGAGCAGGCGCTGACCTACGCCCGGGCTCGGTACACGAGCGATGTGTCGGAGTCCACGGACTTCGCGCGGTCGGTCCGTCAGGCGCGGATCATCGCCGCGCTGCGAGCCAAGCTCGGTGCGGGCGGGGTCGGATCGGTGATGCCGGGCCTGCAGCTGATGGACGCCATGGAGGGCAGAGTGCGCACCGACCTGTCCGTGATCGACCTGTTCCTCCTGTCGTCCCACCTGTCGAGTGACCGCCGGGTCGAGCTCACCGAGGGTCCCGTGCTCACGGCGACGACGAACACCATCGGCCAGTACATCCTCATCCCGACCGGCTGGACCGGGCCCGGCGACTACAGCACCATCCATGGCTTCCTGGAGTCCGAGCTGGCGCAGCCCGTCAGCCCGTCGGGCTCGGCGTCCGATGCGCCGTAGCCGGCGCCTTCGTCTCACCGACCTGCCGCGCCTCCTCGTCCGGATCGTCATCGAGGTTGCCGGACTGTTCGGGAACCGATACCGCCGCACGGAAGGCGCGCACGTCCTGGTCCGCGACGAGGCCGGACGGATCCTCGCCGTGCGCACCACGTACCTCGGTCCGGGCTGGATGCTCCCCGGCGGACGCATCGAGCGCTCCGAGACGCCGCACGTCGCCGCCGCACGGGAGACGCGGGAGGAGACCGGCCTCGAGGTCCGGGTCGAGCGGCTGCTGCTGGTCGATGGCCATCGGCGACGCAACGTGAGCTTCGTCTTCGGCGGCACGCTCATGGGTGGCACCCTTGCCCCGCAGTTCGGCGAGATCGCCGAGGTCGGGTGGCTGACGCGGGACGAGATTGCGGCGACATCGTGGCGCCTCGATCGCCTGCTGACGTATCTCGACGCAGCCGACGGGGCAGTGAGCTACCTCGGGCTCGAGCGGACCGACGCCTAGAATTTCCCCATGAGCCCCCAGCGCACCCTGCCGGACCAGCTGCGCGCGGTGCTGCGCGGGCTGCCGACGAAGCCCGGCGTGTACCTGATGAAGAACGCCACCGGCCGCGTGCTCTACGTGGGCAAGGCAGACTCGCTGCGCGGCCGCGTCCGTTCGTACTTCGGGGCCCGCGGGCCGGAGGACGCCCGCATCGGTCGCATGGTGACCGAGGTCGCCGACCTCGACTACATCGTCACCGACACCGTGTCCGAGGCCTACCTCCTCGAGTCCAACCTCATCAAGGAGCACCGTCCCCGGTTCAACATCCGACTGCGGGACGACAAGAGCTACCCCTTCGTGAAGATCACCATGGGCGAGGATTTCCCGCGCATCGTGCGCACCAGGAAGCTCGCGCGCGATGGGAGCCGATACTTCGGCCCATACGCGTCGGCGTCGAGCGTCGACGAGACCCTGAAGCTGCTGCGCAAGATCTTCCCGTTCCGGACCTGCAACCTCGACATCCCGGAGGGCAAGCGGGTGCTCGAGCGGCCGTGCTTGCTGTACTACATCAACCGCTGCCAGGGGCCGTGCATCCAGGCCATCGAGAAGGTGCCCTACCGAGAGACGATCGGCCAGATCGTCGACTTCCTCGAGGGAAAGCAGGAGCCGATCGCGGCCGACCTGCACCGCGAGATGGATGCGCACGCCGAGGCACTCCGCTACGAGCAGGCTGCCGTGGCGCGCGACAAGCTCCGGGCCGTCGAGCGGACGATGGAGCAGCAGAAGATGGCTGCCTTCAGCCGCGCCGAGCACGACGTCATCGGGCTCGCACAGGCCGAGGACGAGGCCTGCGTCCTCGTCATGCAGGTGCGGAACGGCAAGCTCATCGGCCGCGAGCACTTCATCGTCGAGGGCGCGCGGGACGTCGCGGAGGACGAGGTGCTGGGCTCCTTCCTGCAGCAGTACTACGCCACCACCGAGGCGCTGCCACGAGCGTTGCTCGTCCCGGTCATGCCGGCCTCGGCCGACGACCTGGCCACGTACCTGGCGGATCGGCGCGGGGTGCGCGTCACGATCACGGTCCCGGAGCGAGGCGAGAAGCGGCGGCTCGTGGCCCTCGCCAGCCAGAACGCGGTCGAGGCGCTGGAGCGCGAGCGCGCGGAGTGGATGGCCGATGCGGCGAAGCGGGACGAGGCACTGACCGAGCTCGCCTCGGCGCTCCGCCTGCCGCGCGTGCCCGAGCGGATCGAGTGCTACGACATGAGCAACATCCAGGGCACGTCGGCGGTGGGCTCGATGGTCGTCTTCGTCGACGGCCGGCCCGAGCCGAAGGAGTATCGGCGCTTCCGGATCCGCTCCGGCGAGACCCCCGACGACTTCCGGATGATGGCCGAGGTCCTCCGGCGCCGGTTCAGCCGAGTCGCCAAGCTGCGGGCGGAGACGGGCGCCCTGTCGCTTGCCGCCGTCGGGGCCGACGAGGCACCGGAGGGGGACGCTGACACGGACCTGCCGCTGGACTTCGAGCCGTTCCCCGGCCAGGTCGACGCAACCGTCGAGCGAGTCCCGCGTGAGACGGGCTGGGCCGTGCCCGACCTCGTCATCGTCGATGGCGGCAAGGGACAGCTGTCCACCGCGGTCGGCGTGCTCGAGGAGCTGGGGATCACCGACGTACCGCTCGCCGGCCTGGCGAAGCGGTTCGAGGAGCTCCACCTTCCGGGGCAGGCGGCCCCGGTCGTGCTGCCGCGTCGCTCGCAGGCTCTCTACCTGGTCCAGCGCATCCGCGACGAGGCCCATCGGTTCGCGATCACGTACCACCGCGACGTCCGAGGCAAGCGGGCGCTGCGGTCGGAGCTCGACGACATCGCCGGCATCGGGCCGGGTCGGAAGAAGGCGCTCCTGAAGCGCTTCGGCTCGGTGCGTCGCATACGGGAAGCCAGCCTGGACGAGGTGGCCGATGTGCCGGGGATCAGCCGGGACCTCGCCGAGCGCCTGAAGTCCCATCTGGCGCGCGAGGGAATGCTCGCCTAGCGACCCTGTCGCCGTTTCAGCGCATCGCCCGGAAGTCGCTATACTCTCGACGCCCGCCGCTATGGAAGCGGCGTATTTCGTGTCCCGCACATTCGAGGACGGACCGAGCCGCACATGACCTGGCGCCGTATCGCCCCGTGGGTCATCGGGGTGATTGCCCTGGTGGCGATCTTCATCACCCTGCCGCGCATCACGCTCGGCCTCGGCTGGCTACCCGACGAGATCCTCGGCACCGAGTTCCGCACCGTGCTGGGTCTCGACCTCCAGGGCGGCAGCCGGGTGACCCTCGAGGTGATCCCCCAGGAAGGGCAGGAAGTCACACCCGAGGACCTCGAGCTGACCCGCGACATCCTCGAGCGCCGTGTGGCGGGTATCGGCGTGACCGAGCCGCAGGTGCGCTCCGAGATCGCCGGTGACGGGTCACGGCGCATCATCGTGGAGGTGCCCGGAGTCACCGACGAGGCGCAGCTCCGCGACCTCGTCGGCTCGACCGGCCAGCTTCAGTTCGTCGACCCGCAGGGGCAGCAGCTGACCGAGGGCCAGGACATCAGCGATCTCCTCGCGTCGGGCGCGGTGACCGAGCTGTTCAACGGCGGTGAGATCCAGCAGGGGAGCGTGGCTCCGGACGTCGGGTCGGGCAACCAGATCGGCGTGTCGTTCAGCCTCAGCGACGAGGCGAGCAACACCTGGTGCCAGTTCACGACCGCGAACGTGGATCGGCCCGGGCCGATCGCGCTCGACGGCCAGGTCATCACGGTCCCCACCATCAACGATCCGATCTGCGCGGGGACGACGATCATCACCGTCGGCGCCTCGAACCCCGCGAACGAGGCCGAGCGCACGAACCTCTACAACACCCTGCGCTTCGGCGCGCTGCCCCTGTCGCTGGAGGAGCAGGGCTTCGAGACGGTCGATCCCACCCTCGGCGCCGACTTCCTGACCCAGGCGCTCGTCGCCGGCGCGGTCGGCCTGTTCCTGGTCCTGTTCTTCATGGTGGCCTACTACCGGCTGCCCGGCGTGCTGGCGGCGCTGGCCCTGATCTTCTACACGCTGGTGGTGTACGCGATCTTCCGGATCATCCACGTCACGCTCACCCTTGCCGGCGTCGCCGCGTTCATCCTGTCCATCGGCATGGCGGTCGACGCCAACATCCTGATCTTCGAGCGGATGAAGGAGGAGATCCGCGCGGGCAAGACGCTGGGCCCCGCGATCGAGGCCGGCTTCAACCGCGCCTGGTCGAGCATTCTCGACTCGAACGTCAGCTCGCTGCTCGTCGCCGGCTGGCTCTACTGGCAGGGCACGACGGCGGTGCGCGGGTTTGCGCTCGTCCTGATCGTCGGCGTGCTGGTCAGCATGTTCAGCGCCGTCACGGTGACGCGGACCCTGCTGCGCTGGGTCACTCGCACGACCTGGGGTCGCCGCCTCGAGCTCTACCACGTGGAGCGCTAGGCCATGTACGACATCGTCGGCAAGCGCAACCTGTGGTTCGCCCTCTCGGCGCTGCTCACCATTCCCGGGCTGATCTTCATCGTCCTCGGAGGCCTGAAGCCGTCGATCGACTTCACCGGTGGGACCGAGTGGGAGGTCCGCTACGAGTCAGAGCCCAGCGCCGAGGAAGTGGAGACCTTCCTGGCCGAGATCGGCTACGAGAGCTGACAGTGACCGAGCTGCCCGACGGGTACCTGCGGATCAGGACGGAGCCGATCGATCTCGCGCCGCCGCCCACACCGGAACCCTCACCGTCGCCGTCCTCCAGCGCGGACGCATCGGCCAGCGCCGAGCCGAGCGGTTCGCCCGATGCGTCGGCATCCGCGGACCCGAGCGCGGAGCCTTCTGCCACGGAGGCGGCATCAGCATCAGCGTCCGCCGCGGCAAGCGCGGAACCGAGCGCATCCCCGGAGGCCGAGCCAGCCCCCGGTCGTTGCCGGCACCGAGTTCGCGGACGTCGAGGACCAGCTGGAGGCCGAGTTCGGGCCGGGCGAACCGCGCAGCGTGCGCACCGTCGGCCCGATCATCGGCGCCGAGCTCATCCGCACCTCGGCGATCCTCATCATCATCGGCGAGCTGTTCATCCTCGCCTACCTGTGGATGCGGTTCGGGTTCCGCTACGGCACCGCCGCCATCGTCGCCCTGTTGCACGACGTCATCCTGGTGGTCGGCACGTACGCGATCCTCGGGTACTTCTTCAACCTCGAGTTCGACGCGCTGTTCGTGACCGCGCTGCTGACGATCATCGGCTTCAGTGTCCACGACACGATCGTCGTCTTCGACCGCATCCGCGAGAACCGGGTTCGGCACTCCGGGGAGCCGTTCGGGGCGATCGTGAACCACTCGATCCTGCAGACGATGGCCCGCTCGATCATCACCTCGCTGACCGTCGCCGTGACGCTCGGGGCTCTGCTGCTGCTCGGTCCGCCGACGATTCGCACGTTCGCGCTGGCCCTGCTCCTCGGAGTCGTGTCGGGGACGTATTCGTCGATCTTCAACGCGAGCCAGATCCTCGTGGCCTGGGACGATTGGGACGCGAAGCGGAAGGCGCGAACCCGGGCTCCGGCACGCAGCCTGAGCCGATAACGGAACCCTAAGCGGCGGGGCACCCCGCAGGGCTACGATGGCGAGGTGATCGTCCCGAGCCTCGAGTGGCTGCTGCCGGAGCCCGTCCAGGAGCCCCCGGCCTTCATCGGGTTCGGCCGACCGGTGGCCACGCTCCTCGCGCGCCGCGGCTTCGCGGAGGACGCATCCCTGCAGCGCTTCCTCCAGGCCGGCGCCGGAGCGCTCCACGATCTCTCGCGCATGGCCGATGCCGACATTGCCATTGAGCGCATCGAGCGGGCGATCGCGGCGGGGGAGCGGATCGCGATCTGGGGGGACTACGACGCCGACGGGATGACGGCCATCGTCGTGTGGGTCACCGCCCTTCGAAGGCTCGGGGTCGAGCCGGTGCGCTACGTCCCGTCACGGATGGCCGAGGGCTACGGCCTGTCGGTCGCCGGGCTGCGGCAGCTGGCCGACGACGGCGTTCGGCTCGTCGTCACCTGCGACTGCGGGGTGAGCAACGCAGCCGAGGTCGACGCGGCTCGTGCCATGGGCCTCGACGTCGTCATCACCGACCATCACCTGCCTCCGGCCACGCTTCCGAACGCGGTGGCTGTCGTCGACCCGCATCGCCCCGACTGCGCGTATCCCGACCCCGATCTCACCGGCGCGGGCCTGTCGTACAAGCTTGCCGCGTCGCTGCTCGATCGGCACGGGCTGCCCACCGACGGGCTCGCGGCTGTGGCCGCCATCGGCACCGTGGCCGATCTCGCGCCGATGACTGGCGAGAGCCGCGCGATCGTGCGACTCGGCCTCGACGAGCTGGCGCGCACGACCCATGCCGGGCTGCGAGCGCTCCTCCGCCGATCGTGCGCTGCGCCCGGCCAGCCGACCGCTCGCGACCTCGCCTTCGGCGTCGTGCCGCGCATCAACGCGGCGGGCCGCATCGCCGACGTCGAGCTCGCGCTCACGCTCCTGCTCGAGGAGGACGCCGATCGCGCCGAGGCGCTCGCGACTGAGCTGGAGGAGGTCCACGAGCGGCGCCGCACGATGACCGTCGAGGCGGTCGCAGCGGCCCGGCTGCTGGCCGATGCGTCTCCCGGCGTCGTCCCGCTGCTCGTCCGCGACGACCGCTGGGCGCCGGGCCTGGTGGGCCTGGTCGCCGGACGCCTCGCCGATGCGCTGGCCCGTCCGGTGGCGGCGGCGACGCTCGTCGGCGAGGAGGTCCGTGGATCCGTGCGTGCGCCCGTCGACTTCCACGTGGCCGCCGCCCTCGAGGCCTGCCACGACCATCTCACCAAGCGTGGCGGTCACGCTGGTGCAGGCGGGTTCAGCCTCCGGCCCGAGTCGTGGGAGGCGTTCTCGGCCGCCTTTGCGGCTCTTCCGCGGCCGTATCCCCCGGACGCAGCGCCGGAACGCGTCCGACCGGGACGCCAGGTCGTGGATCTCGTTCTTCCTGCCCGTTACCTCGACTGGGCGTTCGCCGACGAACTCGACCGCCTGGCGCCATATGGCCCCGGCCACCTGGAGCCAGTCCTCGCGGTGACCGGCATGACGGTCCGAGAGGCGCGGCGCGTCGGCCCGAACGAGGCCCACCTCGCGTTCCGGATGCGGCGCGGCCTCGAGACGTTCGACGCGATCGCCTTCGGCATCGATCCCGACCGACCGCTGCCGGAGCCGGAGACGGAGCTGGACCTGGTCGGAACGTTGGAGCGGGACGTCTTTGGCGGCATGCCCCGGCTCCGACTGCGGGTCGTCGACTACGCCACGTCAGCGGCCAGTCCGCTGGTCGCCCGGCGACTGCCGCCGGTCGAGCTGGCCCGCGCCGGATGACGGCACCGCTGGAGCGGCTCCGCGCTCGGAGCGCGAAGCTCGGCGCGCCGCTGTGCCTCGGCATCGATCCGCATCCGGATCATCTGCCGGCCGGGCTCCCCGCGGACGTTCGCGGGATCGAGACGTTCGCGAGCGGGCTGATCGAGGCCGCCGCCGAGCACGCCGTCGCGGTCAAGGTGAACGTCGCGTTCTTCGAGGCTTTCGGGGCCGACGGCTGGGCGGCCCTGGAGCGCGTCCGCGCAACGATCCCTCCGAACGTGCTCTGCGTCCTGGACGCCAAGCGCGGGGACATCGGCTCGACCGCCGAGCGCTACGCCAGCGGCCTCTTCGGCCACCTGGGTGCCGATGCCGTCACGCTCAGTCCGTACCTGGGAGAGGATGCGATCGACCCCTTCCTGGCGTATCCCGATCGGATGGTCTACGTCCTCGCCCGCACCAGCAATCCCTCGGCGCCGCGCGTCCAGGAGCTGATCGCCGACGGAGAGCCGGTCCACCTGCGGGTCGCCCGCTGGGCTGCCGACCGCTGGACCGATGGCCGGGTCGGGCTCGTCGTGGGTGCAACCGTCCCGGGCGAGCTGGTGCGGTTGCGACGGGCGGTGACGGGGCCGGCGTTCCTGGTGCCGGGGGTCGGTGCCCAGGGTGGCGACCTGGCCACGGCCGTGGCCACCTGCGCGGGTGCGTGGGCACCGGGGCTGGTGTCGATCTCGAGGGCCATCGCCGAGGCCTCGACCGGCCAGGACTGGGCGGCCGCCGCTGCGTCAGCGGCTGGGGCCTTCCGGGGTCGCATGCGGGACGCGGTGCTACACTCGGACGCCACTGCCGCTTCTGCGGCCCCCAGCGGAGGTTCGTGAGTACATGCCGGTTCCCGGACCGATGGAGCTCATCCTGCTGTTGGTGATCGTGCTGATCATCTTCGGCCCCGGCAAGCTGCCCGACATCGGCAATGCGGTCGGGAAGGGGATCCGCGAGTTCCGCAAGGCATCCAGCGACCTCGAGGAATCCGTGCGCGGCGAGCCGAAGCGTCCTGCCAAGGACGAGCAGGCCGCCGGCGAACCCTCGGACCGCTGATCCTGGCCGTCGGCCAGGGTCCGGCGCCGGCCCGTTGATCGGCGCCGTGTGACGTGACGTCCGCCGAGCCTCCGTTGACGCCCGCCGATTCCTCGAATCAGGCGCGCGGACGCAGCGACGATGAGCCTCATCGAGCATCTCGATGAGCTCCGCAGCCGGATCATCGTCGCCGCGATCGCGGTCGGGCTGGCCGCGGTTGCCGGCTTCTTCCTGGCCGAGCCGCTCCTCACGCTGCTGCTCGATGCCCTTCCGGAGGGCAGCGACGTCATCCAGCTCCGCGTGCTCGAGGGGCTCGGGGTGCGCATCCGCCTGGCGCTGTTCATCGGTCTCGCGCTGGCCATGCCGATCGTCCTGTACGAGGTCTGGGCGTTCGTGACTCCCGGCCTGACCCGTCGCGAACGGCGCGTGGTCTGGCCGCTCCTGCTCGTCGCGGTCCTGTTCTTCGCGCTCGGGATCGTGCTCGGCTATCTCGTGATCCCGAACGCGCTGGAGTTCCTCCTCGACCTGTCCCTGCCGGGCGTGCCACCGATGCTCGACATCGGCGAGTACATCGGCTTCGTGACGACGCTGATGATTGCCTTCGGCCTGGCCTTCCAGTTCCCGATCGTGCTCATCCTGCTCAACCGCGTCGGGATCCTGAGCTACGCCTTCCTCGCGGCTCGACGGCGGTTCGTGGTGGTGATCATCGTGCTGGTCGCGATCGTGATCACGCCGGGTGGCGACCCGATCAGCTCCGGCATCCTGTCGCTGATCATGTATGGCCTGTTCGAGGGCGCGCTCCAGGTGATGCGGATGGCGCGCGGCTGAGCACGATGGACGGACCGATCTGGCTGCTGACCGATGCGGCCATGGACGTCCACGAGGCTCCCGGCCACCCGGAGCGCCCCGACCGTCGCATCGCGGCGGCGGCCGGCGTGCGGGACGCGGCCGGCGAACGCCTGGTGGAGGCGGTGTGCGTACCGGCCTCGGACGACGAGATCGCCGCGGTGCACGACGCGAGGTTGATCGCCCTGCTCGAAGAGGCGGATCGGCGCGGTGGAGCATGGCTCGACCCCGACACGTACGTCGTCGCGGGGTCGTGGGATGCGGCCCGGCTGGCCGCAGGCGCGACGGTGCAGGCCGCGCGCGCCGTCATGGCCGGCGACGCGGGCGTCGCGTTCGCCGCGGTCCGCCCACCCGGCCACCATGCCGGCCCGGCGCGCGCGAGCGGGTTCTGCCTGCTCAACAGTGTCGCCATTGCCGCTGCGGCGCTCCGCGCGGATGGCTCGGCCCGGCGCATCGCGATCGTCGACTGGGACGTCCACCACGGCGACGGGACCCAGGATATCTTCGACGCCGATCCCGACCTGTGCTACGCCTCGACCCACCAGTGGCCGTTCTATCCGGGCACCGGACAGATCGCCGACCGGGGCGTGGGCAAGGCGGCCGGGACGAAGCTCAACCGACCGCTCGATCCGGGGAGCGGCGACGCCGCGTTCGTCGCGGCCTGGGTCGACGAGCTCCTCCCCGCGATCGAGGCGCTTCCGGCCGGAGGCCATCCTCGTCTCGGCCGGGTACGACGCGCATCGCAGCGACCCGTTGGCCCACCTCTCGGTCACCGAGGACGGCTACGCGGCCGTTGCCCGGGAGCTCGGCGCCATCTGCCGTCGCCTCGGACTGCCCGGCGTGGCGTTGACGCTCGAGGGCGGATACGACCTGGAAGCGCTGCGCAGGTCCGTCGCTGCGACCGTGTCCGCCCTGGCCGCCGAATCGTGATCCACGCACGGCCACGGCTATACTCGGCCTGCGTTCGATGAAGGAGGGGAGCGTGGCGCGGACCGCACCGACTGCCACCGAGACAGCCGCCGCGTCGGCGGATCCGGGGACGGCTTCGCCGCGCGCCACCGGCGCCGAGATCGAGCACTTCCTGGTCATCTCCGGCCTGTCGGGCGCCGGGAAGAGCCAGGCCAGCAAGCTCTTCGAGGACCTCGGCTACTCCTGCGTCGACAACCTGCCGGCTGCGTTGCTCGACCACTTCCTCGAGCTGCGCCGCCTCGAGCCGGAGCGGTACCGACGGTCCGCCGCTCGTCCTCGACATCCGTGCCGGCGACCCGGCCCCGGCCATCGCGCGGGCGGCCGACGCCCTCGCGAGCGAGGGGAGCCAGCTCGAGCTGATCTTCCTGGAGGCCAGCGACGCGAGCCTGGTGAGCCGGTTCAGCGAGACCCGTCATCGCCACCCGCTGGAGGCGGTGCGAAGCGGGATCCAGGCGAGCATCGCCGAGGAGCGAAGGCTGCTCGCCCGCACCCGCGAGCTCGCCGACCACGTGGTCGACACCACCGGCCTCTCCATCGGTCAGCTCAAGGACCGCCTGTTCGCTCTGGTGCCGCGTGAGACCCGGACCGACGACCTGCGGGTCGACATCGTCACCTTCGGCTTCAAATACGGGATCCCGCTCGAAGCCGATCTCGTCTTCGACGTGCGCTTCCTGACGAACCCGTACTGGGAGCCGGAGCTCAAGCCGCTGTCCGGCCTCGAGGAGCCCGTGCGCGACTTCGTCCTCGGCCAGCCGGCGGCGACCCGGTTCCTCGACATCGTGGCCGACCTGCTCGCGCTGACCGCTCCCGCCTACCGCGCCGAGGGGAAGGAGCAGCTTCGCGTTGCGCTGGGCTGCACCGGGGGCTACCACCGCTCGATCGCGCTGGCCGAGGCGCTTGCGGAGCGCATCTCCGGACTGGAGGGCGTCCAGGTCCGGGTCTTCCACCGGGAGCTGGGCCGATGAACCGAGCACGGCATCCCGCGCTGGCTGTATCCGGGCATGCACCTCAAGCGCTGGCTCTTCCTGCTGTTCCTGGGCATCGCCATCCTCGGGCTGGGCGCCGCGATCTTCATTCGCGACCTGTACCGGTCCCAGGCGGCGGACGAGATCGCGATCGTGTACTGGCTGACGGGTGCCTGGATGGACCCGACCCTCCGCGCGGCGGTGGTCGCCGTCATCGGCCTGGTCCTGACCGGCATCGGCATGTGGGGCCTGATGCGCTCGGTGATCTCGCCGTTCATCGCCCGCGGCGACAGCGTGATGGAGGTGCTGTACACCAAGCGCTATCTCGCCCGCGGACCGCGGATCGTGGCCATGGGCGGCGGGACCGGCCTCTCGACGCTGCTGCGCGGGATCAAGGGCTACAGCGCCAACATCACCGCCGTCGTGGCGGTCGCCGACGACGGCGGCAGCAGCGGGCAGCTGCGCCAGCAGCTCGGCATCGTGCCGCCCGGTGACATTCGCAACTGCATCGCCGCGCTGGCCGATGCCGAGCCGCTGATGACGCAGCTCATGCAGTACCGCTTCCCGACCGGGTCAGGGCTGGACAACCACGCCTTCGGGAACCTGTTCATCGCCGCCATGACCGCGGTGACCGGCGACTTCGAGGAGGCCGTGCGCGAGTCGAACCGCGTCCTCGCCGTCCGGGGCCAGGTGCTTCCCGCGACCAGCGTCCCGCTCAACCTGTCGGCGCGCCTGGCGTCGGGACGGCTGCTCCAGGGCCAGTCCGGCATCACGAGGGCCGACGAGCCGATCGAGCAGGTCTTCATCGAGCCCGGCGACGTGCGGGCGAACGGTGAGGCGCTGGAGCGGATCCTCGAGGCGGACATGATCGTCATCGGCCCGGGCAGCCTGTTCAGCAGCATCCTGCCGAACCTTCTCATCACCGACGTCCAGGACGCCCTGCGCGCCGCCCCGGGGCTGAAGGTGTACGTGTGCAACGTGGCCACCCAGCCGGGCGAGACGGCCCGGATGACGCGCCTCGGAGCACCTGCGCGCGCTGTTCGACCACGTCGGGCCGACCTGGTCGACTACGTCGATCGTCAACCGCAGCATGGAGGCGCGCCGGCCCGAGGGCTGGCTCGCCGAGCCGGTGGAGGTCGACGTCCGGCGCCTCGAGGAGCTGCCCGGTCGTCATCGTCGAGGAGGACGTCGTCGACCCGGCCAACGCCCATCGGCACGACCCGGCGAAGCTGGCCGCGGCGCTCATGCGGCTCCAGCAGGAGGACCGGATCGAGCGACCGCGGCAGCGCCGCATCCAGCGCCCGACCGCGCACGCCTCCTGAGCGGGTCGGTGCTCCTCGCCGGCGAGGTGAAGGGCGAGCTCGCACGCATCCACCCCGCCCGATCCTGCTGTCGGCGCGCGGAGCTCGTCGGCCTGCTGCATGGGAACGGCGGGGCGGTGCTGCGCACGCTCGACCACGCCACGGCCCGCACCGCGGTCCATCTGGCCGGATCGCTGGGCATGGCGGTGGACCCGCCGCGTCCGGCGGTCGCCGGCCCGGGCCGGCGACCGGGCACGCCACCACCTGCTGGTCGAGATCGACCCGCCATCGCGGACGGTTGGTCGTGGGAGCTGCGCGCCGCTCCACGACCGACGCGCGTTCCTGCGCGGCGTGCTGCTGGCGTCCGGGTCGATCTCGTTCAGCTCCTCCGGCCCGCACGTCGAGTTCGTGCTGCGCGACGAGACGCCGCCGACGCCCTGCGCCGCGCCCTCGCCGACCTGGACGTTCGGCGCCTGGTCGCCGAGCGGCGCGGACGCCAGGTCGTCTACCTGAAGGGTCACGAGGAGATCGCCGCGCTCCTGCGCATGGTCGGGGCGAACCGCGGCGTCCTCGAGCTCGAGACGCACCGTGTCGGCCGCGACGTGCGCGCCCGCCTGAACCGCCTCCTGAACGCGGAGGAGGCGAACCTCGGTCGAACCGTGCGCGCCGCCGAGCGGCAGCTCGCGGCCATCGCGCGGCTCGAGACGAGCGGGCGCCTGGCGACCCTTGGCCGGGGCTCGGCGAGACGGCCGCGATGCGGCGCCGCATGCCCGACGCCGATCTCGGATACCCTTGCCGCGGCCCTCGGCGTCAGCCGATCGGCCGTGCAACCATCGGCTTCGGCGGCTCGTGGAGCTGGCCGCCGACGTGGAGGATTCCTGACGATGCCCGCCGCGTGCGCCGGTGGTCGTCGCCGGCAACTGGAAGATGAACCCACCGTCGGCCGCCGAGCGCTCGCGCTCGCCGATGCGATTCGCGGCGCCGTCCCGATCATCGACGGACGTCGACGCGGTCGTCTGCCCGCCGTCCGTCTACCTGCGATCGTCGTCCGCGGCGTGCTGCGGGGCTCGGCGATCGCCGTCGGCGCCCAGACGATGCACTGGGAGGAGCGCGGCGCCTTCACCGGCGAGATCTCGCCCGCGATGCTGCGCCGGGCGTCCGCTGCGACGTACGTCATCCTCGGCCACTCGGAGCGCCGGCAGTACGACGGCGAGACGGACGAGGCCGTCGGCCGCAAGGTCGCCAGCGCCGTCGCGCACGGGCTGCGACCGATCGCCGCGGTCGGCGAGCGGGCGGACGAGCGGCGAGGCGGGCGCGACCGCGACGGTGGTCGACCGCCAGGTGCGCGCCGCCGTCGGCGGGCCTCGAGCGGCTGCGCCGGCACCGGCCTGGTGATCGCCTACGAGCCGGTCTGGGCGATCGGCACCGGCGACGCCGCCTCGGCGCCGACGCGCAGGCGGTGGCGGCGCCAGATCCGCGCCATCCTGCGCGAGCTCGACCCCGACGGGGCCGACGAGGTCGCCGATCCAGTACGGCGGCAGCGTCACCGGCGACAACGCGGCCGAGTTCTTCGGCCAGCCGGACATCGACGGCGCGCTGGTCGGCGGCGCTCGCTCGACGCCCGGAGCAGTTCGCGCGAGATCGTGCGCGCGGCCGGGAGCGCGTCGCGCGCGCGTGACCGTCGCTGCCTCGTCGTGCTCGACGGGTTCGGCATGAACGACGACCCGGCGCCGCAACGCGCTGCCTCGCGGCGCCGATGTGGAACTGGCACCGCCTCCTCGAGGAGTGGCCGCACGCCGGCTCGCCGCGTCGGGCGAGGCCGTCGGCCTGCCCGCCGGCCAGATGGGCAACAGCGAGGTCGGCCACCTCAACCTCGGCGCCGGCTTCCGGGTCGCTCCAGGACCTGCCGCGCATCAACGCGGCCATCGAGGACGGCTCGTTCTTCGACGAACGCAGACGCTGCGTCGCAGCTGTCGCGACGCGCGCGCAGTCGCGGCGGCCGGCTCCACCTCTTGGGCCTCGTCGGCCCGGGCGGCGTCCACGCGCGTCGACGAGCACCTCGTCGCGCATGGTCGAGCTGGCGCACCGCGTCGGGCTCCCGCCGGACCGCGTCCGTTCCACGCCTTCACCGACGGGCGCGACACGCCGCCGCGCTCGGCCGATGCGTTCCTGCCGCGCCCTCGAGGCTCGCTTCGCGCGGCCGCGCGCACGGATCGCCTCGGTCAGCGGCCGCTACTACGCCATGGACCGCGACCAACGCTGGGATCGGACGCAGCTGCGCGTACGACGCGATCGTCCACGGCGCCGGGCGCCGCGCGCCGCGACGCCGCCGACGGCGATCGCGGCAGGCGTACGCGCGCGGCGAGAGCGACGAGTTCATCCAGCCGCACGCGTCGTCGACGGCGCCGGCGCCGCGATCGGCCGACGGCGACGCGGTCGTCCACCTGCAACTTCCGCGCCGACCGCGCCCGCCAGCTGACCCAGGCGCTCGCGCGTGCCGACTTCGACGACTTCGACCGCGGCGGGCCGCCGCCGGTCTCGGTCACCACGCTCACCGAGTACCAGGCGCCCGACGAGCTGCCGGTGCGCGGTCGCCTTCCCGCCGCTCGTGATCGACTCGCTGGCCGCGCAGCTGTCGCGGCTCGGGATGCGCCAGCTCCACGTCGCGGAGACCGAGAAGTACGCGCACGTGACGTACTTCTTCAACGGCGGCGTCGAGGAGCCGTTCCCCGGCGAGGAGCGGATCCTGGTTCCGTCGAACCGCGAGGTGCGCGACGTACGACCTGGCCCCGGAGATGAGCGCCGGCGCCGATCACCGATGCGCTGGTCGAGGCGCTCGACGCCGGCCGCCACGACTTCATCGTCGTCAACTACGCCAACCCGGACATGGTCGGACACACCGGCGTGTGGGACGCGGCGGTCCGCGCCGCGGAGGTCATCGACGCGCTGCCTCGGCCGGCTCGGCCGGGCGGCCCTGGGCACCGGCGCCGCCGATGGTGATCACCGCGGACCACGGCAACATCGAGGAGATGCGCGACCCCGAGGGTCGCCCGCAGACGAAGCACACCACCTCGCCGGTGCCGATCGTCCTCGTCAGCGAGGCGCATCGGGCGAACCCACCTGCGCGACGGTGCGCTGTCGGACGTGGCGCCGACGCTGTGCGAGCTGCTCGGCATCCCGCCGGGGCCGCAGATGACCGGCACGAGCCTCCTCGGCAAGCCCTAGGGCGCCGCGGGGCGAATCGAGCAACCCCTCTGCTATCCTGCGCCGGACATGCCGACCGCCATCCTCATCGCCCAGATGATCCTGGCCATCGCGCTCATCGCGTCGATCCTGCTCCAGCAGCGCGGGACCGGCCTCGGCGGCGCGTTCGGTGGCGAGGTGACCGCCTACCGCAGCCGGCGGGGGATCGAGCGGACGCTGTTCCGCCTGACGATCGTCCTCGCCGTCCTGTTCGTCGCCTTCAGCCTGCTCAACCTGCTGCCGCAGGTCTGACCGGGCCACCGCCGGGGTCGCGGAACCGCCGCGCGGCGCATGCTATCATCGGCGCTCGCGAGCTCGGATTCGCTCCGGGTGCGGCCGTGCCGAGGTGGCGGAATAGGCAGACGCGCTAGGTTCAGGACCTAGTGACCGCAAGGTCGTGTGGGTTCAAGTCCCTCCCTCGGTACCACGCCGAAATCGCTTCGGGCCCAGGTGGCGGAATTGGTATACGCGTACGTTTGAGGGGCGTATGGGGAAACCCATCCGGGTTCAAGTCCCGGCCTGGGCACCACTTCACTCGACAGACACCGATGCGCCGCTCGCGCATGTCGCGAGCGGCGTTTTCGTGGACATCGGCTACCATGCCGCGCGGGCGGTTAGCTCAGCTGGTCAGAGCGCCTCGCTTACACCGAGGAGGTCGGGGGTTCGAGCCCCTCACCGCCCAACCACGTCGGGATGACGGCCTGAGCTGCTCTACCATGGGAGACCTCGTCTTCTGGTGCTACAGGAGATGCGAGTAGAGGCCCGGGGTGGTTGCCACCCTCGGGCCTGTTCATTGCGGGCAGGTCCGTGCGGTAGGATGCTCGGCGTCAACCATCGCCGAGGAGCTTCCGCATGCCGCTCTGGGGATGGATCGTCCTGATCGCGATCGCGGTCATCGTCCTGTTCCTGATCTTCACGTACAACGGCCTGGTCCGGCTTCGGAACATGGTCGACGAGGCCTGGAACCAGATCAGCGTCCAGCTCAAGCGCCGGCACGACCTGATCCCGAACCTCGTGAACGCCGTGAAGGGCTACATGGAGTTCGAGCAGGAGACGCTGACGCGGGTCATCGAGGCCCGATCGGCCGCCGTCACCGCCACCGAGCGCGGCCCGGGCAACGCCGCGCAGGCCGCACAGGCGGAGAACTTCCTGACCGGTGCCCTGCGGCAGCTGTTCGCCCTGGTCGAGAACTACCCCGACCTCAAGGCCAACGAGAACGTCATGCAGCTCCAGGAGGAGCTGACGACGACCGAGAACCAGATCGGCTTCAGCCGCCAGCACTACAACAGCACGGTCCGCGAGTTCAACACATCGATCCAGACGTTCCCGAACGTCCTGATCGCCGGGCTGTTCGGCTTCCGCGAGCGCGACTACTTCCAGATCGCCGAGGCCGATGCCGCCGTCCCGCAGGTCGACCTGAGCACGTCCTGAGCCGATGACGCAGCCGGCGCGGCTGGCGCCGACGACCTTCTACCGCGAGATCGATCGCAACCGGCGCCGGAGCTGGCTGCTCATCGGTGTCGTGATCGTCCTGCTCGGACTGCTCGGCGGCACGATCGGCTACGCCACCGGATTCGGCTGGGGCGGTGTCGTCGGGGCGGTTGGGATCGCCGTGGTCATGAGCGTCGGCTCGTTCTTCGCCGGCGACGCGCTCGTGATGGCGACGAGCGGGGCGCGGGAGGTGGATCGCACCAAGCCGCCCGAGCGGTACCAGCAGCTCACCAACGTGGTGGAGGAGATGCGGCTGGCCGGGGGGTTGCCGCCGCCGCGGCTGTGGGTGATCGACGACTCGGCGCCGAACGCGTTCGCCACGGGTCGTGACCCGGAGCACGCCAGCGTGGCGGTCACGACCGGCCTGCTCGACAAGCTCGATCGGGAGCAGCTCCAGGGCGTCATCGGGCACGAGATGAGCCACATCGGCAACCTCGACATCCGCTTCACGCTGCTCGTCGGGGTGCTGGTCGGCAGCATCGCGCTGCTGGCCGACTGGTTCCTGCGCTTCACCTACTGGGGCGGCGGGCGCCGCTCGAGCAGCGACTCCGACCGCGGCGGGGGAGGAGCGATGGCGGTGATCTTCATCGTGGCGCTGGTGCTGGCGGTCGTCGCGCCGCTCATCGGCCGTCTCGTGCAGGCCGCGGTCAGCCGCAGCCGCGAGTCCCTGGCCGATGCGACCGCCGTCGAGCTGACCCGCAACCCGGTCGGCCTGGCGCGCGCCCTCCGCGCGATCAGCGACGACCAGGAGGTGCTCGAGGTGGCCAACCGCGCCACGCAGCACCTCTACATCGTCAACCCGATCAAGAGCTTCGAGGAACGCGCGAAGTCGCTGTGGGACACGCACCCGCCGATCGGCGAGCGCATCCGCGCCCTGGAGAACATCGCCGGGCAGATGGGCCTGGCATCGACGGGATCGGGCTGAGGTTGCGACTGCCGGAACGCATCGGTATCCTTGCGACCGCCCGATGCGACAGCGTCGGCGGCTGAGGTTGCCTCAGCACCGATCGGCGCCGAGGTAGCTCAGTCGGTAGAGCACCGCCCTGAAGAGGCGGGTGTCGTCAGTTCGATTCTGACCCTCGGCACCACTCACGCGGTATCATCGGGCGCAACAAGCGGGCGGAAGTGGCTCAGTTGGTAGAGCATCACCTTGCCAAGGTGAGGGTCGCGGGTTCGAGTCCCGTCTTCCGCTCCATTTTCATGTCCGACTGGTTGCAATATGGGCTGACCTGCTAGCGTGAGACGAGGCGATGCCCCGTCGTCTAGTGGTAGGACAGCGGACTTTGGATCCGTGAACCGAGGTTCGAATCCTCGCGGGGCAGCCAGCCGTATGACCGGTGGCGACGTGCCCGAGTGGTTCAGGGAGCGGTCTGCAAAACCGCGTACACGGGTTCGATTCCCGTCGTCGCCTCCAGTATCCTGAGCGTAATCAGGCCCGGACCTCGGCTCGGAGGGGTCCGGGCCTTCCCTTGGTCACTCCGGCGAGGATTGTGCGAGTGCGCCGCCGCCTGTTATGGCCTCGCGTCGTACTCCAGCCGGTCGCCCGAACTGATCAGGGCGCCCACTCGATCGGGCCCTCGGGGGGTCCGTCGGATGGGGCGAGCTCCTGCTGGCCGGGCATCGGCGCCGGCACCGCCGGATCCACCGGCTCGACCACCGGTGCGGCGATGCGAGCACCCGAGCCCTCCTGGGCGGTCGTGCCAACCTCGTCCGTCGACGGAATCGACAGTGCCGTGGTCGAAAGGCCGGTCGCCGTCGTTGCACCGACCGGCAGCCAGTAGCCGGCGAGGGGACCGGAGGTCAGGTAGACCGATGGGCGCCCGTTGATGCGGGCGCGGGACGCATACGCCCACGTGGTCGCGGCAGTCGATGCGCTCCTCTGGCCCGTGACGGCGCCGGCGGTGTCGAACTGGTACGCGGTACGGCTTCCTGCCGGCACCGCGAGGGAGCGGTTCCAGTAGTACTCGAGCCGATCGACGAACCCGCGGGCGTAGACCGTCGACGACTCCCGGACCCAGGTGCCGGCGAAGTACCCATCGGACATCGCGAACCAGATGCCGTTTCCCGGCTTGATCCAGCCGTAGGGGACGGTCCGGCTCGAGTAGGGCGCGTTGCTCGACGACGACAGGGTAAGCGACCTCGCCTTCGTCCCGATGCCGCTGGAGTCGAAGGAATAGCCGATATGGACGCCGGCGTGGAACACGGCGGTGCCGCCCGACCGATAGTTCGGGTTGTCTGCCGTGAAGGTGTCCGCGTGGCGGGCGAATGCCTCGCTGCGGGTGTACCGGTACAGCTGGATGAACTGCCCGATGTGGGTCAGGTGGTAGGGGGGATTGCGGACCCGCCGGTCGAGGCAGCTCTGGGCGATGCAGTAGTGGCTGATGCCGCCGGGGGTGCGCACCGTGCCGGCCACGCGGCCGCTGGTGGTCATGGCGCCGAGGGTGAGCTCGCGGGCATCCGTGCTGCCGGTCAGGCGCCAGTAGTCGTACAGGCCCCAGATCGCGAAGTTGTGACCGTTGAAGGTGTGATCGAACGGGACCCACGGGTACTCCTCCAGCCACAGCCTTCCGTTCTCCACCGCGGTGACCCACGGCTTGCCAGCCTCGCGCCGAACGAGGAAGGAGGCGTACGTGTCGTGCGCCGCCTGCAGCCACTTCGCTTCGCCGGTGAGCTCGTGCAGCCGAACGAATCCCGCCAGCGCGATGCCCTGGGCCATGGCCGAGTACCACGGCGCCTGCATCGTGCCACGGCCGTGGAGGTTCCAGTCGAACGGATAGGGGAAGAAGATGCCGCCGCCATGACGCACGGCCCGCTGGAGCAGTCGATTCGCATTGGCCAGGGCGAGATCGAGGTAGAGCGGGTCGGGATCGAGGCGATAGTTTCGCAGCATGTTGACGACGTACTGCGCCTGCCCGACCGGGTGGTCATACAGCCTCCCGTCGCTGTGCTCGTACTTGAAGACGCCATTCGCGTCCCGCGTGCCGTATGGCGCGACGATGGTCGTCGCGTTGAAGGCCAGGAGACCCTCCGGTACCGACTGCAGCGCATGACCGTCCACGATGAACTCGTGGGGCCCGACGCGCGCCCAGGCGGTTGCGGCGCGAACCTGGCTGACGACGCCGGCGGCGATCACCGCCTCACCACCGAGCAGCGTCACCCGGATCGGGTCGAGGCGCCGAAGCTCTGCTCCGGTCGGGGCCGGCAGCGAGGCGCGGGTTGTGAGCAGCAGCGGGCCACCGCGCGTGATCGCGGCTGGGACGCCGGCAACGGCGTCGGCGAAGCCATCGCCTGACGCCAGGAAGGCCCGAAGGCGGCTGTCGCGCGGGAATGCACCGGCGCTGACGGCCGCGGAGGTCGCGTAGCGATTCGCTCCGGCCTGGCGCGTCACGCTACCGGAGGTGAAGGAGCGCAGCGCCGTGACGACCGCATCGCTGACCACGGCGGTGCCACCGACGACGACGATGCGCTGCGGTCGAAGGCGCGTGAGCTCGGTGCGGATGGGGGCGGGGATGCCGGCGGGCTGGACGAGGAGGACTGGGCCGCCGATGCGTCCGGCCGCGGCACCTGCGCTCAGGGCGTCCGGAAAGGACCGGCCGGTGGCCACGTAGGCGACCGGCGCGCCGGCGGGGAAGTAACGCGCGCTGATGGCCGCCGCGGTGGCGAAGCGGTCTCGCCCGGCGATGCGAGCGACCGCTCCGCTCGTCAGGGTCCGGAGCGCGGCCTCGACGTTCGACGAGACGGCCCCCGTCCCGCCGAGGATCACGATAGATCTGGGCGCCAGGCGGACCAGCTCGGCGCGGGTGGCCGCATGGAGCTCGCCGCGGGGCGTGAGCAGGATCGGCGCCTTCAGCCGCCCTGCCGGCGAGCCACCGGCCAGGGAGTCGGGGAAGTCGGTGCCGGTGGCCACGAAGGCCACCTGGACGCCCGTCGCGAAGGTCGCGGCGCTGATCGCGGCCGCGGTGGCATACCGATCTGCACCCGCGTGCCGATCGACGCTGGCTGCGGTCGCCTCGGCAGGGCCGGCCGAGACCGAGACAGCGATCGCTGCGGTGACGACCGCCAGGGCGAGATGTACGAGCCGCCCGACGGCGTCCCCCCGTGTGGGCATCCGGAACCGATCCTCGGTGACAGGTTGCTATCGGCTGGAGCAGGATAGGCGAGCCCGGTCGCCTGCGCTACTCTCTCCTGCCTGCCCGCGCGTGCCGGAGTGGCGGAATGGCAGACGCAGCCGGCTTAAACCCGGCGGCCGCAAGGCGTGGGGGTTCGAATCCCTCCTCCGGCACCACCTCAGCCCGGATTCGGCGTTCGTCCGAGCGCGTCTTCGCCCGGAGGATCCTCGCCGGGCTGGGCAACCCGCGGGTCGGCATGGTCGGACGGATCGGGCGCGGCGCCCTCTCGTACCGGGTGCTCGTCCTCAGGCTCCTTGCCGGCGTGGTCGTCGAGCGGGTCGCGCGTCATCGGCGCCCGAAGAGCTTCCGGCGCTCCTGGCGCTTGGCGACGGGTACCTGGTCGATCCCGATCACGGCCTGCGCCACCCGGCGCATTGCCGCTGCCGCCGGCGAGGCAGGGCGGGCGATGACCAGCGGCACGCCCTCGTTGACCGAGCGGATCATCTCGACCTCGGTGTAGGGGATCTCGGCGGCGGGCTTCGCGCGGAGCAGGTTCTCGATGTCGCGCGTCTTGAGCAGCTCCTTCGGGAACACGTGGTTGATCACGAGGTGAGTTCGCGCCCGGAGCGGGGTCGCATCGGCAAGGAACGCCATCAGCAGGCTCATCGAGCGCAGCGCAGCGATCTCCGGGAAGAGGACGAACACATGGGCATCGGACTGTTCGAGGACCCACAGGGTTCTCGGGTCGAGCCGGCTCCCGAGGTCGACGATGATGTGGTCGTACGACGGCCGCATCAGCTCGATGATGGCCTGCAGGTGCTCGAGCGTCACCCGGAAGTCGGCCTCGGGCCGGGTGGGCGCCGCGAGGACCGAGAGCCCAGAGCTGTGTGTCGCGAGGTACGTTCGGGCGAGCTCAGGATCGGCCAGCGCCTGGTCGTCCGTGGCGAGGACGGCGACGTCGTACCGCGGCGTGAGATTGAGGTGCGTGGAAACCTGGCCGAACTGCAGATCGAGGTCGATGAGCAGGACCCGCGACGCTGGGATGGCGGGCCCTGCCCCGTTCGCCGAGGCGGGGGCTGGTGCGCCGCCACCCGACAGGAGCACGGCGGTGTTCACCGCCAGCGTCGTTGTGCCGACGCCGCCCTTGGGGCTGAAGAAGGCGATCAGCTCCCCGGCAGTCGTGCCCGGCGCGAGCCTCCGGGCGGACCTTGCCGGATCGGATGAGCAGCGCCATCACCCGACCCTCAAGCTCGTGGCGGTCGAAGCCGCCGTCGATCACGTCGTCGGCCCCGGCCTCCAGGAAGGCGATGCGTGCCTCGACATCACGCGCAGGCGCCACGATGAGGATCGGGGTCACGCCGGCGCCCCCGGCAGTGCGCAACGAGGCGATCGCTCCCGATGCGGCGAGACCTTCGGCCACGATCAGGTCCGGCGCGCGGCCGCGCATCGCCGCCACGGCGTCGGCCGGCGTCGTGACGGCCTCGGTCGCGTATCCGGCGCCGGCAAGCGCAGCCTCGAGCTCGGTCCGGAGCTCGGGACTGCGGGCGCAGATCAGGATCGGGTTCGGCGGCATCACATCAGCGGCAGCAGGTTGACAGGGGCCGAGTATACGGGGCGCTCGCCCGCAGCGTTGGCGGCCGGCACTGGAGCGGGCTATACTTCCTGGGCGCCTCCCGATCGCGGAGGCGTGATCATCGTGGTCCATCCCTTTCTGCCGTGCCGGCCAGCGCCAGCTGCCGAGCGCCGCAATCCCAGAGAGAGGAGTCCGACGCATCTGATGCGCCGATACGAGCTCATGCTCCTGCTCCGTCCCGACCTGGAGGACGACAAGCTCCAGGCCGCGGTGGAGAAGGTCACCCGCGCCATCGTCAACGCCGGCGGCAGCCTCAGCAAGGTCTCGCCGTGGGGCAAGCGCCGCCTCGCCTACGACATCCAGCGTCATCGCGAGGCCAGTTACTTCCTGATCCACTTCGATATCGAGCCGTCCCAGGTCCGCGAGATCGAGCGCGGGATGCTGATCAGCGAGGAGATCCTGCGTCACCTCGTCACCGTGCTCGAGGACCGCGGACCGGTCGACGAGATCGCGCCGGCCGCCGCCGCCCGATCGACCGGCGACGCCGAGGCTGCCGACGACGTGACTGACGTCGAGGCGTCCGACGACGCGGAGGTCAGCACGGACATCGTGGCCGAGACCGAGCCCGAGGCCGAGCCGCGCCCGAGGCCGAGGCCGAGGACGAGGAGCGCGAGGCCGATGCGGTTGCCGTCGACGTGGCGGCCCGTCCGCGGCCGGCGCCGACGAGGAGCGCGCCGAGGGCTGACGCCGCCCGGCACAGGAGGATCCGCCATGTCCCTCAACAAGATGATGATCATCGGTAATCTCGGGGCAGACCCCGAGCTGCGCTACACGCCCAGCGGCAAGGCCGTCACCGACCTGCGCGTGGCGGTCAACAACAACCAGCGCGGCGCGGACGGGGAGTGGGTCGAAGAGACCCTCTGGTTCCGCGTCAGCGTCTGGGAGCAGGCGGCCGAGCGCTTCGCGGAGCAGCTGCGCAAGGGCAACAAGATCTACGCCGAAGGGCAGCTTCGGACGCGGGAGTACGAGAGCCGAGACGGTGAGAAGCGCACCTCGTTGGAGCTTGCCTTCGCGCGTGTCGTCAACCTGGAGCGCCGGCCGCGGGACGAGGATGGCGGCGGTGGCGGACGGGGCGGCGGGTCATACAACGACGCTCCTCCTGCCGTCCGACCACGCGGCGCCGAGCAGCCCGCATCGTCCGCGCCCGGCAACGAGATGGACGTCGACGACATTCCCTTCTAACCCGATTCATTCGACTGAGGACTCACTGATCTCATGGCAAGCCCCCGATCCCGCCGCGAGTCGGCGGACTACTACCGCGACCGACGTCGCCGCAAGGTCTGCAACTTCTGCGTCGACAAGGCCGAGAGCATCGACTACAAGGAGGTCAACCGCCTCCGCCGATACCTGAGCGAGCGAGCCAAGATCGAGCCGCGACGCAAGACGGGCACCTGCGCGAGGCACCAGCGGATGCTGACGACGGCGCTGAAGCGCGCCCGCCACGTCGCGCTGCTCCCGTACGCGCCGCAGCACCTCCGCCCGTAGCATCGTCGGCCGGCCTTCGGGCCGGCCGTTCGCTTGCCGATGCCGACCGACCTGCTGCTCGCCCTCAGCGGACTCGCGGCTGGCGGCATTCGGAGCTCTGCTCGGGCTCGGCGGCGGCATCCTCATCGTCCCGATCCTCACCCTGGGCTTCGATGTGCCGCTGCACGACCGCCGTCGGCACGAGCCTGATCTGCGTCATCGCCACCTCGACGGGCGCGGCGGCGGTCAACGTCCGCGCCGACCGTGCCGATGTCCGGCTCGGGATCACCCTGGCGGCCGGGCACCGTGGTCGGCGCCCTGACCAGCGCGGTGGTCGCGGGATTCCTGCCCGAGCGCGTCATCGCGGCGCTGTTCGCCCTGCTGCTCGTGTACACCGCGTTCACCATGGCCCGTGGGCTCGTCCGCCCCGCCGTGCGCCCCGCCGGCGAGGACCAGCTGGACCCGTCGGCCCTGGACGGCCCCGACGCGCCCGCGTACCGCACCCGGCGCCTGCCCGCGGCGGTCGGCGTCTCGTTCCTCGCCGGCAACGTCTCCGGCTGCTCGGCGTGGGCGGCGGCATCGTCACCGTGCCGCTGCTGCACCTCCTGATGGGTGCGCCGATGCGAGTGGCGGTGACCACCTCGAATTTCATGATCGAGCATCACCGCCGCCGCCGGGCGTACGCCTACCTGTTCCGTGGCGACGTCGATCGCAGGCCTGGCGGCACCGGTCGTCCTCGGCGTGGCCGCCGGTGCGGCTGTCGGCGCGCGGTTCTCGGCGCGGATGCGGTCCAGCTGGCTGATCGCGCTCTTCGTGATCGTGGTCGTGTACGTGGCCGTTCGGATGGCGCTTCGTGCGCTCGGTGCCTCGTGACACCGCCGAACCGGCGGCCCGATCTTCTCCGGGAGGGCATCGGCGCCGTCCTGCGCTTCGGCACGCTGGCGGCGATCGCGGCCGTCGGCATCGGCTACCTCCTGCTGCTGGAGTCCGGCGACGCCCCCGGAATACAGCCGCTCCTCGAGCTGCTGCGTGACGGCGGCGGGGGAGCGGTGGTGGGGATCGGACTGCTGTTGCTCACGCTCCTGCCGATCGGCGTGCTGGTCGTCGCCTCCATCGGTTTCTGGAAGCGTGGAGAGCGGCGCGGGCTCATCGTGACCCTGGTCGTGCTGGCGCTGCTGGCGCTGAGCCTCGTGGCTGGCGTGGTGCTGACCTCCGTTTGACCGCCCCGCCGATTCGGGCGACACTCGACACTGCCCGAGGGGGAGTACCCCACTCAGGCGTCATCGTCAGGACGGCGAGGTTCGTGACCTCGCCCGGTGATGCCGGCCGATCGCACTGGTCGGGAGAGACCTTCGGCTCGTACCGCATGAGGTCGCCCGATGCCCGACTACGTCTCGTGGATCATCTTCCTCGTCGCCGTTGGTGGGCTGCTCGCCTTCGATCTGTTCGTGTTCCACCGCGAGGCCCGCACGGTCCGGATGCGCGAGGCGGCGACGTGGGTGGCGATCTGGGTCGCGCTCGGGTTGGCCTTCGGCGGCTGGATCTTCCTGACCCAGGGGGCCACCAAGGGCGCGGAGTACCTCGCCGGCTACCTCATCGAGTACTCGCTCTCGATGGACAACGTGTTCGTCTTCGCCGTCCTGTTCGGCTACTTCGCGGTGCCGCAGCAGTACCAGCATCGGCTGCTCTTCTGGGGCGTGCTGGGCGCGATCGTGTTCCGCGCGATCTTCATCCTCGCCGGTACGGCTCTCCTCGAGTCGTTCCACTTCGTGGTCTACATCTTCGGTGCGCTCCTGCTGTTCACGGCATGGCGCATGGTCTACGCGGGGGCTGGGCAGGTCGACCCCAGCCAGAATCCAGTGCTCCGGCTCATGCGCCGCTTCGTGCGGGTCACCGATGCCTACGAGGGACAGCGGTTCTTCATTCGCCGGGAGGGCCTCCTGTGGGCGACGCCGCTCTTTGCCGCGCTGGTGGCCATCGAGACCAGCGATATCATGTTCGCGATCGACAGCGTGCCGGCGATCCTGGCGATCACCACCGACACCTTCATCGTGTTCACGTCGAACGCCTTCGCGATCATGGGCCTCGGTCGCTCTACTTCCTCCTCGCAGGGCTGATCGAGCGGTTCGAGTACCTGAAGTACGGGCTGGCCGCACTGCTGGCCTTCGCCGGCGTGAAGATGCTGCTGAGTGACGTGATCCATCTCGACGTGTGGGTCTCGCTGGGCATCATCATCGCCATCCTGCTCGTTTCGGTCGTGATATCGCTGTTCGCCACACGCGACCGGGCAGTCCCCGAGCCACCGCCCCCCGCGGGGTGACCGGACCTTCGCGGGTATACTGCGGAGCGCTCGATGGCGCCGCAGGATCGGCCCGCAGAGAGTCACCGATGCTGCCAGAGGCATCGGCGCAGACGATGACCAGCCCGGAGGACATGAGTGCTGAAGCAGGAGACCGATCCGCACGCCGCAACGGCGCAGGCGACAACCGACCTGTGGGCGTTCTTCCGTGGCGAGTTCGTGCCGCTGCGCGACGCGAACATCAACGTGATGACGCACGGCTTCAACTACGGCACTGCGGTCTTCGAGGGTGTTCGGGCCTACTGGAACCCGGACGAGGAGCAGCTGTTCGCCCTCGAGCTGCTGGCGCACTACCGGCGGATCAAGTCATCGGCGCGCCTGCTGCTGATGGAGGTCCGCCAGAGCCCCGAGCAGTTGGCCGATCTCACCGTCGAGCTCCTGCGCCGCGACGGGCTGCGCGAGGACATGTACGTCCGCCCCATCATCTACAAGAGCTCCGAGACGATCGGTGTCCGGCTGCACAACCTTGACGCCGAGATCACGATCTTCGCGGTGCCATTCGGCCAGTACATCGACACCGAGGGCGGGATCCGCGCCCAGGTGAGCACCTGGCGGCGCACGGACGACAACGCGATTCCCGCGCGCGGCAAGATCACCGGGGCGTACGTGAACGGCGCGCTGGCCAAGAGCGAGGCGCAGCTGAACGGTTTCGACGAGGCAATCGTGCTGACCGCCGACGGCCACGTCAGCGAGGGAAGTGCCGAGAACCTGTTCATGGTGAAGGGCGGGGTGCTCATCACGCCGGCGGTGACCGACAACATCCTCGAGGGCATCACCCGCCGCCGGCTGCTCGAGATCGCCCGGGACGAACTGGGAATCGCAACGTCGGAGCGAACCATCGACAGGACCGAGCTGTACACGGCCGACGAGGTCTTCCTGTGCGGCACCGGCGCCCAGATCAGTCCGGTCATCGAGATCGACCGGCGCCCGGTGGGTGGCGGCCGACCCGGTCCGATGACGAAGGACCTGTCCCGAATCTACTTTGACGCCGTCCGTGGCAGGCTGCCTGCATACCGTGACTGGCTGACCCCCGTCTACTGAGCAGGCGGCGCGGCGGACCGGCATCGTCGCCGCCGACCGGGCGGCCGGGCGAGCGACTCTCATGACCACATCGGACAACCGCGATCGCTACCGCTGGCTCGGCCGGCTCCTGGAGATGGTGCCCGGCACGATCTCGTGGGCCATCCTCATCCTGCCGCTCTGGCTGAGCTTCGGCTATCCGTGGCTGGTCGCGTACTTCGTGCTGGCCTTCGACTTCTACTGGCTGTGCCGTGCGCTGTGGTTCAGCGGCGCGGTGATCGTCGCC
This sequence comes from uncultured Chloroflexia bacterium, assembly GCA_963806695.1. Lineage (GTDB taxonomy): Bacteria > Chloroflexota > Limnocylindria > QHBO01 > QHBO01 > JACDBZ01. Next base: position 160,935 of record CAWDYT010000001.1, read on the forward strand.
TTCCGCCGCATCAAGCGCGTCGCGGCGGTGGACTGGACGGCGCGGCTCGGGACGCTCGCGGATCCGGCCGCCCGGATCGCCGAGCTCGAGGCGGCGCTCGGTGGTCGGCGGGATGTCCCGCGCGGGGCCCTCGGCGTCGTGGCGCCCGGTGTCAGTCCGCGCCCGCGCTCCGCCGGTTCGGCACAGCTCCGACGGGAGCTCGCTGAGCTGAGGCGAGTCGCGGCCCAGGAGACTGCGCCGCCATTGGTCGGCGACCTGGTGCACCTCGCCCTGATCCCGACCTACACCGAATCGCTGGACAAGCTGCGGTACACGGTTCGGGCGCTGGCCGAAGCGGACTGGCCGAGCGAGCGCAAGATCTGCGCGATCATCACCCGGGAGACCGACGAGGCCGGCATCGCGAACGTCCAGGCCCTGCGTGAGGAGTTCGGCAGCGCGTTCGCGGAGTTCATCCACATCCTCGACCCGCTCGAGCCGGGCATCGTCGTCGGAAAATCGAGCGCCATGGCCTGGGGTGGCCGCTACCTGTACCGCCTGCTGGTGCGCGAGCGGGGGATGGACCCGCATCGGATCCTCGTCACCGATCTCGACGCCGATTACCGCGTCCATCCGCAGTACTTCGCCTACCTGTCCTGGGTCCACCTGACCGATCCCAATCGCGAGACCCAGCTCTACCAGCCGATCCCGTACTTCCACAACAACATCTGGCAGGCGCCGGTGCTGCAGCGGCTCTTCGCCGCGGTCCTGACCCAGCTCCAGATGTGGCGCAGCGTTCTGCCCGAGAAGCTCCAGAGCTTCGGCTCGTACTCGACGACGCTGCACCTGGTGCACGACGTCGGCTACTGGGCGACCGACGCCATCCCGGAGGACAGCCGCTTCTACTGGAAGAGCTACTTCCGCTACGGCGACCGATTCCGGGCGGTGCCGCTATTCATCCCGATCTACGGCGACGCGGTGCGCGCGCGAGGCTACTGGCGCAGCATGTCCGAGCAGTACCTCCAGGCGCGCCGGTGGGCATGGGGCGTCACCGACATCCCGTACGTCATCCAGAACGCGATCACGCATCCGGAGATCCCGTTCTGGTCGCGCTTCTGGCGGGTCATGAACCTGTTCGGCGAGCACATCAACTGGGCGATCGCGCCGTTCGTGGTCATGTTCGGTGCGACGGTCCCGCTCCTCATCAACCCGGCCTTCGCCGAGACGACGCTCGGGCAGAACCTGCCGCTCTTCGCCAGCGTGATGCTGACCATGGCGCTCGTGAGCCTCTTCGTCCTCGTCGTGGTCGAGCACCTGATCGTGCCGCCGCGGCCCGCCGAGTGGGGACCGCTGCAGCGCGTCCTGAGCTACGTGCAGTGGATCGGGCTGCCGTTCGTCGGCATCCTGTTCAGCAACCTGCCGGCGCTGGACGCCCAGACGCGGCTGCTCACCGGACGCTACCTCGAGTACCGCGTCACCGAGAAGGTCTGACCCATGCCGTCGCGTGTGCCGCCGATTGCGCGCGTCCGGCTCGCCCGGAGCACCTGGCGCCTCCTGCTCCTGCCACTCCTCCTCGTGCTGGCCGGCGGCGCGCTGGCGGCCTGGGCCGTTCTCGGCCCGATGGTGGTCGGGCAACTCTCGTGGATCGCCCTCGTGGCCGGCGGGGCGCTCCTCGCCGTCATCGGCCTCGCGGTCGCCGCGTTGCTGCTCAGCATCCGCCTCGACGTCGAGGAAGCGGCGGTTCGCGTGCGGTCGCTCGGTCGCGAACGGGTCTACGCGCTGGTGCCCGGGCCGGTCACCCGGGTCCGACTCCGCGGCGAGCACGCATCGAAGCTTCGCGACCCGAACCGGAGTGTTCGGCTGGGGGGTCGGCAGCGGCCGGCTGCGAGGGGAGGAGGAGATCGAGATCGTCCGGCTGGCGCCGACGGCCGACGGCGATTCTCGTCCCGACCGAGCGTGGCCGCCTCGCGATCGCTGCCGCATCTGAGGCGGACCTCATCGAGGCACTGTCGAGCGCGGCGCGGGCGCGGCAGCGCCTCGAGCAGCTCGCCCTGGTTGCCCCGCCCGCACCGGTGCCATTGCACGCGCCGGAGGCTCCGCCCGTCGAGCCCGAGGCTGAGCCGGAGCCCCCCGCTCCACCCGAGTCCCCGCCGGAGCTCGAGCCAGAGCCACACGTCCTGACCGGGATCGAGCGGGCCGAGCTCGAGGAGCGCCTGGCCCGCGAGCGCGAGGCCGCTGCCGTCGCCGCCGCCGAAGGCATCACCCTGCCGACGCCGTCGGAACCGATCGCGCCGGTCGCAGCGGCCGTTGCGGTCGATGCAGTCGCCGCGGAGGCAACCTCCGAGGTGCCGCGGGGTCGGTGGCGACGAGGGGCGGGTCGTGCCACGCCGCGCCTCGGTCGCCCGCCCCCGTCCGCCGCTTTCGTCCTCCTGCCACTGGTCGGGACCGGCATCGTCTGGGGCGCCGCGAACTTCCTGGATCGGCTTCCGGAGGCGGGGACCGATCTGGCGCGTCTGACGTCGCTCGGCCTCGTCCTCGCCGGACCGGCGACATCGGTCGGCGCGATCATGGCGCGCGCCTGGTGGCCACGCCTGGTCGGCGTGGTCGTCACCTCCGGCCTGGCCGCTGCGGTCTTCGTTGGCAGGGCCGTGTTCGGCGGCTGAATTGACACCGCGCCGGGCGGCTGCGACGATCGGCGACCAACCGATACGGCGACGACGGAGACGCGACGGCCGTCACCCGACCCACGAGCGAGCCTGGACGGTGGAAGCAGGTGACGTCGGCGACGGTCGCCATCCCTCCCGAGCCGGAAGCGCGAAGCGGGCCCGAGGCCCGTGCGTAGCGCCTCCCGCCTCGCCCCCGTGAGCGGGCGCTGACGAGTGGGCCGATCGCGTCCTGCGGACGCATCGGTCAAGCGCGGGTGGTACCGCGGGAGCTGGCTCCCGTCCCGGAGATCGGGGTGGGGGCCTTTCGCATATCTGGAGACGCGACGCAGGTGTTCAAGCCGGTATCGACGAAGCTGGACGTCCCCGCCCTCGAGCGCGAGGTCATCGCTCGCTGGGCGGAGCGGGACACGCTGGCTCGCTACCTCGCCCGCAACGCGGCGTCGGAGCGGAAGTTCAGCTTCATCGACGGACCGATCACCGCGAACAACCCGATGGGCGTCCACCATGCCTGGGGCCGCACCTACAAGGACCTGTACCAGCGCTATCACACCATGCTCGGGGAGCGCCAGCGCTACCAGAACGGATTCGACTGCCAGGGACTGTGGATCGAGGTCGAGGTCGAACGCCAGCTCGGCTTCAACAACAAGCGGCAGATCGAGGAGTTCGGGATCGGCCGCTTCGTGGAGCTCTGCAAAGAGCGCGTCCAGAAGTTCGCCGCCATCCAGACCGAGCAGAGCAAGCGCCTCGGCTACTGGATGGACTGGGACAACAGCTACTACACGAACTCCGACGAGAACAACTACACGATCTGGGCTTTCCTGGCCGAGTGCCAGCGACAGGGCCTGCTGTACCGGGGCCACGACGTCATGCCGTGGTGCCCGCGCTGCGGGACCGGCATCAGCAACATGGAGGCGGCCGAGGGCTACGCCGACGTCAAGCACCTGTCGGTCACGCTCCGGCTGCCTGTGACCAGCGCCGGCCACGAGGACGAGGACCTGCTGGTCTGGACCACGACGCCGTGGACCCTGTCGAGCAACGTCGCGGCCGCGGTGCACCCGGACCTGACGTACCAGCTGGTCGAGGGACGGGATGGACGCCGCTGGTGGGTGAGCGCCGGCTCGAAGCAGCGCGTGGTGGGGGACGCATCGGTCGTGCGAGAGGCTCGTGGCAGCGAGCTCGTCGACCTCACCTACGCCGGGCCGTTCGACGAGCTTCCCGCGGTCGACGGCGTCGTTCACCGGGTGATCCGATGGAACGAGGTGTCCGACGTCGAGGGCACCGGCATCGTGCACATCGCTCCGGGCTGTGGCCAGGAGGACTTCGCGCTGTCGAAGGCGTTCGACCTGCCGGTGATCGACCCAATCGATCAGTTCGGCGTGTTCGGCGAGGGCTTCGGCTGGCAGTCGGGACGGTACGCCGGCGCCGCTGCCGACCCGGAGGAGGACATCGCGCGGGCCGTGGTGGCAGACCTCGAGACCAAGGGCCTGCTGGTCGCGAAGGAGAGCTACTCGCACTCGTACCCGCACTGCTGGCGCTGCGGGACGCAGCTCATCTTCCGCCTCGTCGACGAGTGGTTCATCGCCACGGACCGGCTGCGCGAGCCGATCAGCGCCTCCACGCGTAGCGCCCGCTGGCTGCCGGAGGGGATCGGCCTCATGGAGCGGGAGCTCGACTGGCTGCGCAACATGGGCGACTGGATGATCAGCAAGAAGCGCTACTACGGCCTCGCCCTGCCGATCTGGGAATGCAGCGAATGCGACCGCTGGGAGGTCATCGGCTCGAAGGACGAGCTGCGCGAGCGCGCCGTGGCCGGCTGGGAGGAATTCGAGGGTCACTCGCCGCACCGTCCCTGGGTCGATGCCGTCGAGATCGCCTGCGGGTCGTGCGGAGGCGTGGCGCGACGGACGACCGACGTCGGCAACCCGTGGCTCGACGCCGGGATCGTGGCGCTCTCGACGCTGAAGTGGAACACGGATCGCGACTACTGGCGCGAGTGGTACCCGGCCGACTGGGTGAGCGAGAGCTTCCCCGGGCAGTTCCGCAACTGGTTCTACGCGCTCCTCACCGAATCGACGGTGATGGCCGGGGAAGGGCCATTCCGGACCCTCTTCGCGTACGGCCTGGTTCTGGACGAGCACGGCGCGGAGATGAGCAAGAGCAAGGGCAACTCGATCCCGTTCGACGAGGCCGCGGAGCGCATCGGGGCAGACGTCATGCGCTGGATGTACGCCGGCGCCAACCCGGCCACGAACCTGCGCTTCGGGTACGGACCCGGCCACGAGGTGGTGCGCCGGTTCTTCCTGCCGCTGTGGAACACGTACGGGTTCCTCGTCACCTACGCCCGGCTCGATGGATGGACGCCCGGTGCCGCCGACGATGCCGCGGCACGCACCCTGCTCGACCGCTGGATCCTGTCGCGGCTCGACACCCTGGTGGGCAGTGTCCGCAGCGCGTTCGACGAGTACGACGCCATGACCGCCACTCGCCTGATCGAGTCATTCGTTGACGACCTCTCGAACTGGTATGTCCGCCGCAATCGCCGGCGGTTCTGGAAGGGCGAGCTCGACGACGACAAGCGCGCCGCCTACGCCACGCTCCACGAGGTCCTCACCACCCTCGCGCTGCTGATGGCGCCCATCCTTCCGCACCTCGCCGATGCGCTGTGGGAGAACCTGGTGACGAGCGTCGATGCCAACGCGCCCGACAGCGTGCACCTGGCCGAGTTCCCGACACCGGTGTCGGGCCGCCTTCGGGATCCGGCCATCGAGGGCGCCGTCGAGCTGGCACGGCGCACCGTCGCCGCAGGGAGGACGGCCCGCGCAGCCTCCGGCCTGCGGACCAGGCAACCCCTCGGGGCGGCTCGCGTCCGGCTGCCCGGCCGGCGCGCCGGCTTCAGCGACAACCCCGCCGTCGAGGCTGAGCTCGCGGGCCACGTGCGCGACGAGCTCAACGTCCGGGCACTGGAGCCGATCCCCGACGAGTCGGAGATGGTCGAGCGCAGCCTGTACCCGCTGTTGCCGATCATCGGTCCGCGGCACGGCAAGGCGGTCGGAGCGGTGATGACCGGAGCGCGGAGCGGGGCATGGCATGTCAACGAGGACGGGACCGCGACGGTCGGCGGTGTGACCCTCCAGGCCGACGAGTTCGAGCTGACCGCGCGTGCCCGTCCCGGACACGAGGTGGCGGAGGACGGCGACCTGCTGGTGGCGCTGGACACCACGATCGACGCGGATCTCGCGGCCGAGGGGGCCGCGCGGGAGGTCGCGCACCGGCTGCAGGCGATGCGAAAGGCAGCCGGCTACGAGATCAGTGACCGGGTGCGCGTGTCGATTGCGGGCGAGGCAGCGCTCACCCGGGCCCTCGCGCCGCACGCCGACTGGCTCGCATCCGAGGTGCTTGCCACCGACCTCGCGATCGGGGCCGACGCGTCGCTGCCGGACGTCGATCGCAGCGAGACGCTGGAGCTCGACGAGGGGGTCCTGGCGCTCGGCATCGCGCGCGCCGCCCCGGGCGGCGTCGGCTAGAGTGAGCGGCGTGGAGGCGGGAATCGACCGGGAATCGTGGTCGCTGCGGCCCACGGTGATCCTCGTGGCCACCGCGGCGCTCGTGTACCTGCTCGACCAGGCGACGAAGTCCCTCGTCGTGGCCAGCCTCGACTACGGCGAGCGGGTGGACGTGATCGGCGAGTTCGTCCGGCTCTGGCACCTTCGCAACACCGGCGCCGCCTTCAGCCTGCTGCCCGGCGCCACCTGGCTCTTCGTGCCCGTCACCCTCGTCGCGCTGGGGATGGTGGCGTACTTCCATCGCCAGTTCCGCGACCGCGGTCCGTGGATCCATGTCCTGCTCGGTGTCATTCTCGGAGGGGCCCTGGGCAATCTCACCGATCGAGTGCGCCTCGGGTACGTCGTCGACTTCGTCAGCGTCGGGATCGGTGACCTGCGCTGGCCGGCGTTCAACGTGGCGGACCCGTCGGTCGTGATCGGTATCGGGCTCCTGGTCGTCTATCTCACCTTCTTCGACAGCCGGCGGCGGCACGACGAGCCCGCGGGGTGACCACGGTGGTTGACCGGGTCGTCGAGGGCGCCGCGCCCGCCGGCCGGGTCGACCTTGCGGTGGCAAGCGTGGCGGAGATCAGCCGCGCGCATGCCCAGCGCCTGATCGGCGACGGCCGGGCGCTGGTGGACGGCCAGCGACGGCGCTCCAGCGACCGTCTCGCCGGCGGGGAGAGGGTCAGCGTCGAGCTCTCGGCACCGCCGGACGAGTCTCTCGAGCCGGAGTCGATCCCGCTCGGGATCGCCTACGAGGACGACTCGATGCTGATCGTCGACAAGCCCGCCGGCCTCGTCGTCCACCCGAGTGCCGGTCATGGGACCGGCACGTTGGTGAACGCCCTGCTCGGCCGCGCCCGTGATCGCGGGGAGCCGCTCGGATCGATCGCCGGCGTCGGCCGCCCCGGGATCGTGCATCGGTTGGACAAGGAGACGAGCGGCCTGATCGTCGTTGCCAAGACCGATGCCGCCCAGGCGAGCCTCATGCGCCAGTTCGGCGACCGCAGCGTCGAAAAGGAATACCTGGCCCTGGTCCGCGGCGCCGCGCCGTCGCCGCGCGGCCGCATCGAGGCGCCGATCGGCCGCGATCCCCGCGACCGCCAGCGGATGGCCGTGGTGGCCGGCGGACGAGCGTCGATCACCGAGTACGAGCGGGTCGCCGACGGCGATGGCTACGCGCTCCTCACCCTGCGGCCGCTCACCGGGCGGACGCACCAGATCCGGGCGCACCTCGCATACCTCGGCCTGCCGATCGCCGGTGACCTGCGCTACGGCGGCGGTGAGGGACCGGGCGGGTTGCGGCGACAGTTCCTGCATGCCGCGCGCCTCGGGCTCGAGCGACCCCTCGACGGGGCCAGATTGCGCGCGTGGAGCGCCCTTCCGGACGATCTTGCCGCCTCCCTCGACGCGGCCGCCATGGCGGTGGCGCCGGGACGGCTGCCGCGGGGTGTCGGCGCCGAGGTGGTGGAGGGATGACCGAGCCCGAGAAGCGCATGACCTTCCCGTACCCGATGCTGGTCGTCGTATCGGGGCCCTCGGGTGTCGGCAAGAGCACGATCGTGGCAGAGCTGGCGCGCGCGCATCCGCAGGTCGTGCCCATCGTGACGGCCACCACGCGTGGACGCCGCGAGAACGAGACGGACGGCGTCCACTATCACTTCCTCAGCGATGCCGACTTTCGCGCGCTGATCGATCGCGACGGCCTGCTGGAGTACGCGGACAACCACGGGTTCTGGTACGGCACTCCCGTCGACCAGGTCCGCGGCATCCTGGCCGCCGGCCGCGACGCGATCCTGACGATCAGCCCCGAGGGGGCGCGCACCGTCCGTCGCCTCGTCCCGGACGCCCTCCTGCTGTTCGTCATGCCTCCCACCATGGAGGCGCTGGCGGATCGGCTCCGCGGCCGTGGCTCCGAGTCCGAGGCGAGCATCCAGCGGCGCCGCCGCGATGCCGAGCGCTGGATGGCCGAGGCCGACGACTACGACCACGTCGTTGTCAACGAGACGGGGCGGCCGCAGGAGGCGGCTGAGCGCATCTGGGAGATCATCCAGGTCGAGGCGCGCCGCGATCCACCCCGCCGCCCTCGCATCTGACCAGGCGCCGATGACCCAGCAGGCGCGACGGATCCGGGTCGCGGTCGAGGCGGTCGCCGATCGTCCCGAGCGCACCTTTACCTACGAGCTGCCGTCGGAGCTCGGCGAGGTGCGTCCGGGCTCCTTGCTGCTCGTGCCGTACGGTCGCCGGCTCGCGCTCGGCTACCTCATGCCGGGTTCGCCCGAGGCGGCCCCGGACGGAGCCATTCGCCGGATCGAATCGGTCATCTCGGAGCCGATGCTGACGCCGGACCTCCTGGCGCTGGCGCACGAGATCGCCGTCTACTACCGCGCACCGATCGGCGTGACCGTGGCGGCGATGCTGCCGCCCGGCCTCGAGTCGCGTCTCCTCCGTCGATGGCATGTCGAGCGCCCCGAGGAGCTTCCCACCGAGCTCGCGGATGCCGTGGACGACGATGGCTGGATCGCCGATGCCACCGTGCAGCGGCGCGCTCCACGGCGCGGCCGATCCGCGTGGGTCGAGCGCCTGCGCCGGGGCGGCGTCCTGCGGCCGGACTGGTCGCTCCGCCCGCCCGGGGTGAGCGAACGGCGCGTGCGCGTCCTCCGCGCGCTCCCCGGTCCGTCCGACCCGCCGCGCCGAGCGCCGGTGCAGCGCGCCCTGCTCGAGGCCCTGGCGGGTGGCGAACGCACCATGCCCGAGCTCGCGGAGCTGCTCGGCGCAGACGCGGGCACGCTGCTGGCCCCGGCACGCCGGCTCGTCGCCCAGGGCCGGGCGGAGCTCGACTGGCGGACGGTCGAGCGCGACCCGCTCGCGCATCGTGCCGAGACAGCCGATCCGCGGCACTCCCTCGCCGAGGAGCAGTCCCGGGCGCTGGCGACGATCCGAGCCTTGCCGCCCGGCGGCGAGCTGCTCCTCGAGGGCGTGGCCGCGTCCGGCAAGACGGACGTCTACCTCGCCGCGATCCGGGACGTCCTGGACGACGGCCGCTCGGCCATCGTCCTCGTCCCGGAGATGAGCCTCGTGCCGCAGATCGGCGACCGGCTGCGGGCGGTCATCGGCGACGAGCTTGCTGTCCTGCATTCCGGCCTCTCGGCCGGCGAGCGCCACGACGAGTGGTGGCGCATCCTGCGCGGCGAGGCGCGGGTGGTGGTCGGCACGCGCACCGCGGCCTTCGCGCCGGTCGATCGGCTCGGACTGGTGGTGGTCGACGAGGAGCATGACGGGGGCTACAAGGCGGACCGAACGCCCCGCACCGATGCCCGATGGGTGGCCCGCCGCCGTGCCGAGATGGCCGGAGCGCGCCTGGTCCTGGGCAGTGCCACCCCGGACCTCGTCAGCGTCGCACGCGTCCGCGGCGGTCACGCGGAGCGCGCCAGGCTCGTGGAGCGCCGCGTGGGAGGGGTCCCGTCGATCGAGGTCGCCGATCTGCGCGCCGAGCTGGCCACCGGCAACCGGTCGATGTTCTCGGCTCCGCTGGCCGACGCCCTCGGCGCGCTGCAGCGGGGGAACGAGCAGGCCGTGCTGCTCATCAATCGGCGCGGCGCCGCCACGTTCATCCTGTGCCGCGACTGCGGCGAGAGCCTGCGCTGCCCCGACTGCGACCTGCCGTTCGTGTACCACCTCGACGGCGGCACGCTGCGGTGTCATCACTGCGGGCGGACGGCGGCGCCGGCGGAGCGGTGCCCGAGCTGCGGAAGCGGCCGGATCCGATATTTCGGTGCGGGGACCCAGCGCGTCGAGGCCGAGCTGCGGGGACGGTGGCCCGGCCTGCGGGTCGCCAGGCTCGATTCCGACGCCCTCGCCTCGCGGCGCGGCTTCGAGACGGTGTACGACGACTTCCGCGAGGGCCGAACCGACGTGCTGGTTGGGACGCAGCTCGCGGCGAAGGGGCTGGATCTGCCCTCGGTGACGCTGGCAGCGGTCGTCGCCGCCGACGTCACGCTCAACCTGCCGGACTACCGTGCCGCCGAGCGAACGTTCCAGCTCGTCGCGCAGGTCGCCGGTCGCGCGGGCCGTGGCGCCCGACCAGGACGGGTGATCGTCCAGACCTACGCCCCGTCTCACTACGCGATCCGTGCCGCCGCCGCGCTGGACGTGGACGGCTTCGCGGACGAAGAGCTGCTCCGCCGGCGGCTGCTCGGCTATCCGCCGTTCAGCGTCATGGCGCGCCTGCTCGTCGCCGACCCCGATCGCGGCCGGGCCGAGGAGCGCGGACGGCAAGCGGCGGCCGCGGTCAGCGGCGGCGATGCGGAGGTCCTTGGCCCGCTTCCGTCGTACGTCGCCCGCCGCGCCGGCCGCTATCGGTACCAGGTCGTGGTCCGCGCACCCGATGCGGACGCCCGCGCCCGCGCGCTCGATCGAGTCCCCGCCGGGGTGGCCATCGACGTCGATCCGGAGTCGCTGCTCTGATGGCTACAATGCACCCCGCGATGGCCCTCCGACCGATTCTCACCGCTGACGAGCCGATCCTCCGCGAGCGCACGAAGCGCGTCTCGACGTTCGACGCCAGCCTCCATCGGCTGCTCGACGACATGCTCGAGACGATGCGCGACGCGCCAGGCGTCGGCCTGGCGGCGAACCAGATCGGCGTGCCGCTCCAGGTCGCCATCATCGAGATCGACAACCGGATCACCGAGCTGGTGAACCCGCAGATCGTGCGCACCTCAGGCGAGCAGCTCGACTGGGAGGGGTGCCTCTCGCTCCCGGGCTACGTTGCCGAGACCGGTCGCCACGCGAAGGTCACCGTCAAGGCGCGCGACCGGCAGGGACGCGAGTTCCGCGTGAAGGGCGACGAGCTCTTCGCCCGCGCCCTCCAGCACGAGATCGACCACCTCAATGGCGTGCTCTACATCGACCATCTCGAATCGCTCGAGGAGCTCGTTCGCGTGAGCGAGCACCACGAAGAGGTGACCGAAGAGACGGCCGCCGGCATCTAGTGACTTCGCTCGGTCGCATCGCCTTCCTCGGCACCGGGGCGTTCGGCGTCCCGTTGCTCGCGCGTGTCGCGGAGGCGGCTGACGATCTTCTCGTCGTCAGTCAGCCCGACCGGCCGGCCGGCCGCCGACTCCAGCTACGGGCGACTCCCGTCACGGCCTGGGCGAGGGAGCACGGGGTACGCGCGTTCACCCCCTCCAGGCTCCGATCCGACGAGGCACGAGCGGCGCTGCACGAGTACGCGCCGGACGGGATGGTCCTCGTCGCGTACGGCCAGCTCGTGCCGTCCGACCTCCTGGAGATCGGGGAGCGACTTCCACTCAACGTCCATCCGTCGCTGCTGCCTCGCCACCGTGGCGCCGCGCCGGTGGCGGGGACGATCCTCGCCGGCGACGCCGAGGGCGGCGTGACCCTGATGGTGATGACGCCCGACCTCGACGCGGGCCCGATCGTGGAGCGCTGGCCGGTGCCGCTGACGGGGCGGGAGACGACGCCCGAGCTCGAGGCGCGGCTCGCGGACCTCGCGTGCGAGGTCGTGCCGCCGCAGCTCGAGCGCTGGGCGGCCGGTGAGATCGCCCCGGAGCCGCAGGACGAGCGGCTCGCCACGATGGTGCGCCCGTTCTCGCGCCGAGACGGATGGATCGACTGGAGTCGCCCGGCCGTCGAGATCGACCGGCAGGTCCGCGCACTTCAACCCTGGCCAGGGACGTGGACGACGATCGATGACCGTCGGATCCACGTCCGTCGCGCCCGGCCGGTGCACGGCGTCGACGACGTCCCGGTCGGTGCGCTCCTCCCCGGCGACGTCCCGCGCGTCGCGTGCGGGATCGGAGCGCTCGAACTCGAGGTCGTGCAGCCCGAAGGCCGGCCGGCCATGCCGGCCGACGCATGGCGCCGCGGCCTGGCGCGCGAGCACGTGCTGCTCGGCGCGGGGCAGCCGGAGCGCGTGGTCAGCTAGCCGTCGGGACGGTCTCAGCCTCCTGGCCGGGGAGGTGCGTCAGGTCGCGAACGCTCCACACTCCGTCGACGTCGCGCACCCGGTCGGTGATCCGCTTGCGGGTGGCCTCGTCAGGTACCTCGCCGCGGATCACGACGATGCCGCGCTCGACGTTGACGTTGAGGCTGCCCTTGGGGATCGATCTGGCGCGGAACACGATGCTGCGCACGCGATCGGTCAGGGTGGCGTCGTCCACCGGATTCGGATCCGGCGAGCGAGATGCCTGGATGGCCTCGACCTTGCCGGCCACGTCGCTCTGCACGCGGTGCACGGCCTGGGACGCGTGTCGTCCGGTGCGGCGAACGATCGCCGAGCCCTGGTCGAGGAGCCGCGCACGCCGAGCGCGTCCACGCGAGGGGTCGAGGAGGAAGGCGGTTGCCGCCCCGGCGGCGGCACCGAGTGCGGCCAGCCCGAGGGCACCGAAGGCACCCGGACCGCGCCGTCCGCGAGCTGCCAGTTCCCCGCGATGGCGGGTCGTTGCGGCCGTGTCACCGGCGCGGGATGCAATACGGTCGAAGATGTCCATGGCGAAGGGTTCTCTATGGGATGTCACCCACACCCTACGCAATCCCCGTGCCGCCTGCCGACCTCGTCCCCATCTGACCCCGGAGCGCCGCTCCGATATACTCGCGGTAGCCCTCCGGAGGTGGGCAGCACACACATGTTCCTCGACCCGCTCTACATCGTCCTCCTCGTCGTCACGCTCGGCATCACCGGGTGGGCGGCGTGGCGCGTCCGATCGACCTATGGCAAGTGGTCCAAGGTCGATTCCGGAATCAACCTCGACGCGTTCGACTTCGCCCGGCAGCTCCTCGACCGCCAGGGCCTGCAGGATGTGCGCATCGAGCCGACACCTGGCCAGCTGACCGACCACTACGACCCGCGCGGGAAGGTCCTGCGCGTGAGCACCCAGGTCGCCGACGCTTCGGCGCTCCAGACGGCCGGGGTGCGCACCACCGCGCCGCGCCTGTCCGTTGCGGCCGCGGCCGTGATCGCCCACGAGGTGGGCCATGCGCTCCAGGACAAGCAGAAGGACCCGATGATGGCCGTCCGGCAGGCGATCGTCCCGGCGGCGCAGTTCGGCTCGAGCATCGCGCCGTGGCTGGTCATCGCCGGCCTCATCTTCCAGGTGACCGGCCTCGCCATCGTGGGCCTCATCGGCTTCGGCGCCGCGGTGGTCTTCACCTTCGCGACGCTGCCGGTCGAGATCGGCGCGTCGGGCAAGGCGCTCGCGTTCGTCAACGGCCTCGGCATGACGGCTGAGCGGCAGACGGGGGCTCGCGAGGTCCTGAAGGCCGCCGCATGGACGTACGTGGCCGGCGCGCTGACCGCCCTGCTGACGTTCCTGTACTACGCGTTCCTGATCTTCGGACGTCGTGACTGAGCTACCGCTCGCCGGCCACCGGCCGGCGATCAGCGAGGTCGACGTCGCATCGCTCGCCGCGTGGCTCACCGCCCGCGGCGAGCCCGCGTATCGGGCCGGTCAGATCATGGCGGGGGCGCACCGTCCCGAGGCGCTCGCCTTCGCCGACGTGACCGAGCTACCGCGCCCGCTGCGTACCGCGCTGGGCGAAGCGTTCCGATTCAGCACCATCGTCGACAGCCATGTCATCGGCGCCGATGGCGGGCTGACCGCCAAGGCGGTCCACGAGCTCGCCGACGGGCAGCGCATCGAGTCGGTCCTGATGCGCTACCCGGGCCGCGGACACGCTGCTCCGCGGACCACGATCTGCATCAGCTCCCAGGCCGGCTGCGCGGTCGCCTGCCCGTTCTGCGCGACCGGACAGGCCGGCTTCGGGCGCCAGCTGACACCGGGCGAGATCGTCGACCAGGTGCTGCACTGGCATCGCCCGCCGTGGAATGCGCTCGGCGACGGCGGCACCGGCCACTACAACATCGTGTTCATGGGGATGGGGGAGCCGCTGAACAACGCCGATCGCGTGTTCGAGGCGGTCCGCCTCCTCAACGACCCGGCCCGGCTCGGGATCGGCGCGCGCCATATCACCGTGTCGACCTCCGGCGTCGTGCCGGGCATGGACCGCATGGTCGACGAGCTGCCGCAGGTCAACCTGGCGATCAGCCTGCATGCCGCCACCGATGCGCTGCGCGACGAGCTCGTGCCGATCAACCGGAAGTGGCCGGTCGACGAGGTCGTGGCGGCCGGCCGTCGCTTCGCCGCGCGATCCGGGCGGCGGGTGAGTCTCGAATACGTGATGATCGACGGCGTGAACGACGCGGACGAGCAGGCCCAGGGGCTCGCGCGCCACGCAACCGGCTGGCGGTCCCACGTCAACCTCATTCCGCTCAACCCGACGCCCGGCTCGCGCTGGAGCGGAACGCCGCCCGCGGGGATCGCGCGCTTCAGCCGCATCCTGCGCGACGGTGGCATCACGGTCACGGTGCGCGACACGCGCGGTCGCGAGATCGACGCGGCCTGCGGCCAGCTCCACGCGCAGCTGGCGAGATCGGCCCCTTCGCGACGCGCGCCAGGGAGCCACCACTCCGGCATGACGGGGCGGACCGCAGATCAGCGCCAGCATCCTGAACGCCGACTTCGGCCGGCTCGCGGACGAGGTGCGACGCGCCGACCGCGGCGGTGTCGACTCGATCCACCTCGACGTCATGGACGGCCACTTCGTCGACAACCTCACCATGGGTCCCGTCGTCGTCGAGGCGGTGCGACCCGCCACCGATCTGCCGTTCCACAGCCACCTGATGATCGACAACCCGCTGGCCTACGTCGTCGCGCTTCGCCGATGCGGGGAGCGACCTGATCGTGTTCCACGTCGAGGCCGAGGACGATCCGGACGCGGTCATCGGTGCCATCGAGCGCGCCGGGCGCCGGGCGGGGATCGCGCTCAACCCCGAGACGCCGGCCGATGCCGTCCATCCGTACCTCGATGCGCGTCGACCTGCTGCTGGTCATGACGGTGCACCCCGGATGGGGCGGGCAGGCGTTCATGGCCGAGGTGCTGCCGAAGCTGCGAGGTCTGCGTGACGAGGTCGACCGACGCGGCCTGTCCCTCCAGATCGGCGTCGACGGCGGCGTGAACCTCGAGACCATCGGCGCGGCGCACGCCGCCGGCGGCGAGGTGCTGGTCGTGGGAAGCGCCCTGTACCGGACCGACGGCGACCTGGCGCCCACGGTCGCCGACCTGCGTGCCGCGGCACGGGCGAGCGACCTCGCCGACGTCGACGCGGAAAGGACCTGACGCTGCTGCCCCGACCTCGCGCTGATCCTGCCGCGCCCTCGCGCTGCTCCTGCTGCTCGCCGCCTGCGGCGAGGATGGCCCGGCCCTGCCGTTCGTGCCGACGCCGGAGCCCACGCCGGAGCAGCCGCGCGAGGTGGCGGTGACGGTCGTGACCCGCGGGACGGAGGCACCGGTTCCCGGCGCCAGCGTCACCGTCGACGGGTCCGCGACGGCCACCGATGCCGACGGTCTGGCGAGCCTCACCGCGCTGCGCGGCACGCCGGTCAGCATCGAGGCCGATGGGCACGATCCGCTCGAGGCGGCCGTGCCCGACGAGGGCGACCTGCGGGTCGAGCTGCGGTCGAACGTGGTGACCGGCACGGTCACCGATGCGGCCGGCGACCCGGTCGCGGGCGTGCGCGTGTTCGTCGACGGCGGCGAGACGATGGCCGAGACCGACGACGGCGGCGCCTACGCCCTCGCCGGCGTGCCCGAGGAGGGCACGCTGGTCTTCAAGGTGCCCGGCTACCGCCTGGTCGAGCTCGAGATCGGCGAGGAGACGACCGTCGACGTCGCGCTCGAGCCCTTCGAGGCACGCGCGCTCTACGCGCCGGCCGCCATCTTCGAGGCGCCCGGCCGCCTGGACGCGATGCTCGACCTCATCGATCGCACCGAGGCCAACGCCATGGTCATCGACGTGAAGGAGACCGACGGCCGCCTGTACTACGCCACGGACCTTCCCGAGGCGAAGAGGTCGGCGCGGTGCGCGAGGCGCCGATCTTCGACCTCGAGGAGCTGCTGCCGATGCTCAAGGAGCGCGGCATCTACACCATCGCGCGCATGGTCGTCATGAAGGACAACACGTCCGCGGTGGCGCGGCCCGAGCTGGCGGTCCGCAACAGTGCCACCGGCGAGCCGTGGCGCGACAACATCGGCGGCGCCTGGCTCGATCCGTCGGCCCCCGGCGTGGCCGAGTACATCGCCGCCATCGCCGGCGACCTGGCCGACAAGGGCTTCGACGAGGTCCAGCTCGACTACATCCGCTTCTACAGCGACGGCCCGTACGACGTGGCCGACACGAACCTGCCGAACACGCAGTCGTTCCGGCTGCCGGCCATCCAGCGCGTGCTGCGCGTGGTCAGCGAGGAGCTCGACATGACCCGCACGTTCCTGGGGGCCGACGTCTTCCCGATCAGCTTCATCGTGCCCGACGACCAGGGCATCGGCCAGCGGCCGGAGGTGATCATGCCGTACGTCGACTACTTCAGCCCGATGGTCTACCCCTCGCACTACGGACCCGGCGTCTTCGGCTTCGAGGTCCCGAACAACTTCCCGTACGAGGTGATCGACCAGACGCTTGAGATCATGAACGAGCAGAAGGCCGGGCTGCCGGTGGTGATCCGCCCCTGGATCCAGGACTTCGGGTACGGCTCGTTCCCGCCCTACACCGCCGACCAGGTCCGCGCCGAGATGAGTGCCGCGGCCGATCGCGACGCAGCCGGCTGGATGATCTGGAACGCCCGCGCCCTCTTCACCGAGGCCGCCCTCGGCCCGCCCCGCGAGGGCGAGGACGCCGGGCCGGTCACGTCGGCGGGTGCGGCACCCTCGGTCGACCTATCGCCGTCCGCCGCGCCGTCGGCTTCTCCGTAGGCCGATGCGGCTCGTCGTCCAGCGCGTCACGCGCGCGTCGGTCAGCACCGGCGACGAGCAGCTGGCCGCGATCGGTCCCGGCGCCGTGGTCCTGGCCGGCATCGGTCGCGACGACACCGAGGAGATCGCCGACCGCATGGCCGACAAGCTGCTCGGGCTGCGCTACTTCGAGGATGACGGAGGGCGGACGAACCTCGCCATCGGCGACGTCGGCGGGTCGTTGCTGGTCGTGAGCCAGTTCACGCTGTACGCCGATGTCCGCCGCGGGCGGCGCCCGGGATTCACCGATGCCGCTGCGCCGGAGCAGGCCGTCCCGCTGCTCGATCGGTTCGTGGCGCGCCTGCGCCAGTCAGGCCTCACGATCGAGACCGGTCGCTTCGGTGCGGAGATGACCGTCGAGCTCGTCAATGACGGGCCCTTCACGCTCGTCCTCGATTCGGATCGCGACCTGGCCTCAGCAGGCGGACACGACAACGCCCGCGTCGAGTGACGCGGGCGGATCGGTCATTCGCTTCCGACGTATATACGGACAACGCGACGCTGGGAGGCGCTAGACCTTCTGGGCGGTACGACGGCAGCGGCTGCAGGCCTTGACCTTCGAGACCTTCCCGTCGGTGACGACGGTCATCGGCTGGAGGTTGGGCAGCCACCGGCGCAGGGCGCGCTTGCGGTTCATGCCGACCGACTGGGGATTCCAGCCGGTGATCGGGCGCTTGCCGCAGATGTCGCAGACGCGGGCCATGGTCGAGCGGGTCTCCGATGAAGTCATAGAAAAACCGGCGCTCGCCGCGCCGGAGCGACCACGATGGTAGCACGCTAGGATCGGCCCATGCAATCGAGCCGGGTCGTCCTGGATCCGATCGATCTCGACCGGCCGATCCGCACCGCACTGCCCGCCCTCGCTCGCGGCGCGAGCGCCCTGGGGAAGCTCGGGATCACCACGCCGCGCGAGGCGCTCTGGTACCTGCCGTTCCGGTACGACGACTTCAGCGACCTCCGTCCACTGGCCGAGCTCAGGCCGGACGAGAAGCAGTCCGCTCGCGTGACGATCGATGCGGTGCGGGTCGAGCCCGGGTTCCGGCGGCGACCGCAACGCGTCATCGCGCAGGTCAGCGACGCCTCGGGCAGTGCGGAGGCGATCTGGTTCGGCCGTCGCTACGTCGAGCGCCGGCTGCGGGTCGGGCGACGAGGTCGTGCTGTCCGGAAAGGTCGGCCAGCGCGGATGGCAGTCGCAGTTCACCTCACCCGAGTTCAGCCCGGTCGGCCACGCAGTCGGTGCACACCGGCGCGCGTCGTGCCGGTGTACCACCTCGCCGCCGGCGTGACGCAGAGGCGCCTGCGCGAGCTGCTGGCTCGCATCCTCGAGGCCGCGCTGCCGGTGGTGGAGGACCCGCTGACCGATGCGGAACGTGGCGACCTGCAGCCGCTCGACGAGGCGCTGCAGACGGCGCACTTTCCCGAGGAGGCGGGCGACGTGCGGGACGCGCTCGACCGGTTGGCCTTCGACGAGCTGCTGGCCCTCCAGCTCACGCTGGCGCAGGCTCGTCGGGCTCGCGATGACCTGCACGGCGGCCCCGATCGTGATCGGCGCCGAGGCGATCGACGAGATCGTCGACGCCCTTCCGTTCCACCTGACCGGCGACCAGCGGGCGTCGGTCGACGCGATCGTGGCCGACCTGGCGTCGGAACGGCCGATGCGGCGCCTGCTCCAGGGCGACGTCGGCAGCGGGAAGACCGCGGTCGCCGCCGTGGGCCTGGCCGCGGCGGTCCGCGCCGGCTGGCAGGCCGTGCTGATGGCGCCGACCGAGATCCTCGCCCGCCAGCACCACACCGGCCTCGCGCCGCTGCTCGACCGGCTGGGCGTTCGCGCCGAGTTCCTGTCCGGATCGCTCACGCCGGCCCGGAAGCGGGAGATCCACGACGCGATCGGCGGGGGAATGGCCGAGGTCGTCATCGGCACGCACGCCGTCATCAGCGAGGCGGTCGAGTTCCCGCGCCTCGGCCTGGCGATCGTCGACGAGCAGCATCGCTTCGGCGTCGGCCAGCGCGCCGCCCTCCAGGCAAAGGGCAGCGACCGGGAACCGCACCTGCTCGCGCTGACGGCGACGCCGATCCCGCGCACCCTGGCGCTGACGGTCTACGGCGACCTGTCCATCAGCACGATCCGGGAGCTGCCGCCGGGTCGCCAGCCGATCCGCACCGAGATTCGCGACCGAGCGCGCGCTGCCGAAGATCGAAGCGTTCCTTGCCACCGAAGCCGCCGCGGGCAGGCAGTCCTTCGTGGTCGTCCCGCTGGTCACGGAGTCCGAGGCGATGGAGGCGGCCAGCGCCGAGGCCGAGGTCGAACGGCTGCGGGCCGCGCAGCCGGACCTGCGGATCGGCCTTGTCCACGGCCAGCAGCGCGCCGACGCGCGCGACGCGACGATGACGGCCTTCGCGGCGGGGGAGATGGACGTGCTGGTCGCCACCACGGTGATCGAGGTCGGGATCGACGTGCCGAACGCCAGCGTGATGTTGATCGAGGACGCCGAGCGCTTCGGGCTGGCGCAGCTCCACCAGCTCCGCGGTCGGGTCGGCCGAGGGCCGCATCGGTCCTTCTGCATCCTCCTGTCGGACGCGACCGATCCGGTCGCGCAGGAACGGCTCGCGGTCGTGCGCGACTCGCAGGACGGATTCCACATCGCGGAGGAGGATCTCCGCCTTCGCGGTGCGGGGAACCTGCTCGGCACGCGGCAGTCCGGGCTGCCGCCGCTGCGCGTCGCCTCGCTCTTCGAGCCGCGCCACCTCCGCCTGGCCGAGCGCGCCAGGGCCATGGCCGATGGCGGTGGTGGCCGACGACCCGGCCCTGGCGGGCAGGCCGCCGCTGGCCCGCCTCCAGGCCGCCTTCGCCGCGGTCGAGGACGAGGGAGACGCCGCCTGATGCGCGTGATCGCCGGCACGGCGCGCGGCGTCCCGCTCAGCGCACCGCGCGACCGCGGCCACGCGCCCGATCACCGATCGCGTGAAGGAGACGCTGTTCGCGCATCCTCGGCGAGCGCGTGCCCGATGCCCGTGTCCTCGATCTCTACGCGGGCAGCGGCGCGGTCGGCATCGAGGCGCTCTCCCGGGGCGCCGCGTCGGTGCGACTTCGTCGAGCGCGGACGGCCCGCGGTCGAGGCCATCCGAACGAACCTGGCGGCGACCCGCCTGACGGACGCGGGCGCGCGTGCACGCGCTGCCGCGTGGAGCGCTACCTCGCCGGCGGCGACGGACGGGCCGTGGGACCTCGTCGTGCTCGATCCACCGTACGAGGAGCGTGCTATCGTGGCGCCGCTTCGGGCCGTGGTGCCGCACCTCGCGCCGGGGGCCACCGTGGTCGTGAAGGCCTTCTGGCGCACGCCGGTGCCCGCGGTCGAGGGGCTCACGGCGGTCCGCGAGCGTCGCTTCGGCGAGACGATGCTCAGCTTCCTGGAGACGGAGGGCGCATGACGCGGGTCGCAGTCTTTCCCGGCTCGTTCGACCCGATGACGAACGCCCACCTCGACGTGGCGCGCCGCGCCTCGCGCCTGTTCGACCGCCTCGTGATCGGCGTCCTCAACAACCCGAAGAAGGCGCCGCTGTTCGCCATCGACGAGCGCGTGGCGTTGATCGAGCGCTGCGTGACGGACCTCGGCCCCCACGTCAGCGTGGACGCCTTCGACGGCCTGACCGTTGACTTCGCGCGCCACCACGAGGCCGGCTTCATCGTTCGCGGCCTGCGCGCGGTGAGCGATTTCGAGGCCGAGCTCCAGATGGCGCTCACGAACCGCAAGCTCGCGCCCGAGGTCGACACGACCTTCCTCATGACCGCGCTCGAGTACGGCTACGTGAGCTCGTCGCTGACCAAGGAGGTCGCTCGATTCGGCGGGGACATCACCCCGATGGTTCCGCTGCCGGTGGCCGAGGCTCTCGCTCGGCAAATGGCGGACGACCCGCGCGTATAATCGCGAGCCAAGGAGGATCGGGCCACGGACATCATCTTCCTCGTCGAGCGCCTCGAGTCGCTGGTCGCGACCGGGAAGAAGTTGCCGCTGACGAACAACGTGGTGCTCGACCAGGCGACGGTCCTCGAGCTCGTCGACCAGCTGCGCGTCTCCGTGCCCGAGGAGGTGCGCCAGGCACGCCGCATCACCGAGGAGTCCGACCGCATCGGCGAGCGCGCGCGCGAGGAGGGGGATGCGATCGTCGCGAGGGCGCAGGAGCAGGCGGCCCAGATGCTCGAGGAACGCGAGCTCGTGCGGGCCGCGCAGCAGCGGGCCGGAGAGATCATCGAGACCGCCCAGCACGAGGCGCAGGAAGTGCGCCGCGGAGCCGATGAGTACGCCGCCGGCGTGCTGATCCGCCTCGAGGGCGAGTGCATCAAGGCGCTGACGAGCATCAAGCGGGGCATCGACATGCTCGACGAGCGCCACCGGACATCGGCCGGCGACGGCAGCGGGGACGCAGCGGCCGGCGCGATCGTCGTCGACGAGGAGCAGGCGCACACCGCCACCCGTCCATGACCTCGTTCAACGTCGCCGGGCTCCTCCACGAGCCGCCCGGGACGACGCGCGACGTCCGCCTTCGCGACCACTACGTCACCCTCGGCTCCGACGTCGAGCTCGCCGGACCGCTCGATGCGGACATGCGGCTCCAGCGCACGAACCGCGGCATCATCGTGCGGGGCGAGCTGCGCGCGCTGCTGCGGCGGACGTGCGCGCGCTGCACCGATCCGTACGTCGAAGAGGTCCGCGTCCCGATCGAGGAGGAGTTCGTGCCGTCGGTCGACCTGGCCAGCGGAGCCCAGGTGCGGGCCGAGCCGGGAGCGGACGACGGCGTCCTGCGCATCGACGAGCATCACGAGATCGACCTGCGCGGCGTCTTCCACGACGAGCTTTCGCTGACCGAGCCGATGCACGCGCTCTGTCGCCCCGACTGCCCCGGACTGTGCTCGGAGTGCGGTCAGAAGCTCGAGGGCGGTCCGCACGGACATGGCGGCGAGGACATCGACCCGCGATTGGCCGGGTTGGCCGCCCTGCTCGTCGAGCGCAACGGGGACGGCCACGACTGACCCGGCGCCCAACTCGCGACCCGCCGCGCCTCCGGCTATACTGCGGCGTCCCCGTTTCTGATCGGTCAAGGAGTTCCGCGTGGGCGTTCCCAAGCGAAAGGTATCCAAGGCACGCCAGGGCGAGCGCCGCGCGCACCTCGCCATCAGCGCGCCACCGCTCGTCGAGTGCGAGCACTGTCACGAGCTGAAGCGCGCCCATCACGTCTGCCCGACCTGCGGCTGGTACGCGGGCCGTGAGGCGGTGACGATCGAGCCGGTCACGCCGGCCGAAGGCCAGCGCTAACGCGCCATGCGCATCGCGGTCGACGCGATGGGAGGCGACCACGCCCCTCGCGAGATCGTCCGCGGCGCGATCGACTACGCCATTGCCAGCACGGACGAGGTGATCCTCGTCGGTGACGTCCCACGCCTCGAGCGTGAGATCGCCGCCTACGACGCGGGCAGCCCGGCCAACCTCCGCCTCGTCGATGCGCCCGAGGTCATCGGCATGGGCGAGCATCCCGCCACGGCGCTGCGCAGCAAGCGGCGCGCATCGATCGTGGTCGCCACCAACCTGGTCCGCCAGGGCGAGGCCGATGCGGTCGTGAGCGCCGGGTCCACCGGCGCGACGATGGCGGCCGCCGTCTTCCGGCTCGGACGCGTCGACGGCATCGACCGGCCGGCCCTCCCCGCGCACATGATCACCCCGACCGGGCCGGTCCTGCTGCTCGACGTCGGCGCCAACGTCGACTCGGACGCCGAGAATCTCGTCCAGTTCGCGGCGATGGGGGCGATCTATGCCGAGCACGTGCTCCATGTCGCCAACCCCCGCATCGGGCTGCTCAACATCGGCGAGGAGAGCGAGAAGGGCCATGCCATGGCGCGCGAGGCCTACGAGCGGCTCTCGGAAGCCGATCTCAAGTTCGTCGGCAACGTCGAGGCGCACGATGCGATCGCCCACCGTGCCGACGTCGTCGTGTGCGACGGCTTCGTCGGCAACGTGGTGATCAAGTTCTTCGAGGGCATCACCAGCTTCATCTTCCGGGCCCTGCGCGAGGACCTGCAGCAGGGCCCGATCGCGCCGCTCGCGCTCCTGGCGCTGAAGCCGGGCTTCGACCGCATGAAGGCCCGGTTCGACTACGAGGGCTACGGCGGGGCGCCGCTGCTCGGCGTGAAGGGGGTCAGCATCGTGACTCACGGGCGGGCGAAGGCGCGGATGATCGAGAACGCGATCCGGGTCGCCTCCGAGTCGGCGACGGCGGGCGTGCCCGACCTCATCGCCGAGTGGACGCGCGAGCACCCGGCGCTCGCCCATCGGGGAGTTGCCTCGCGGATCGCGGCCCGCCTGCATCGCGAGCGCGCCTGACGTGCCCACCGCCACTCGCCGCATGTCACGCCGGGCCTCGGCGGGCCTGCTGGCGCGGAGGATCGCGCTGCTGGCGATGTTCGAGGATGACTTCCGGCCGGGGAGGGGGCCGACGGCGCTCGATCGCCTGGCCGACGAGCGGGGCGTGCCGGACGAGGTGCGCGCCCATGCCGCGGCGATCGTGGCCGGCGCGTCGGAGCATCGCCCGGAGCTGGACGCCCGGATCGCGGCCGAGGCACCGCTCATCCCGGTCCCCGAGCTCGGTCGCGTCGAGCGTGCGATCCTCCGGGGCGCCCTGTTCGAGATGCTATACTCCGCCGCGACCCCGGCCGGGGAGCCGATGCGCGACGCCGTCTCCCTCGCCCGGATCTACGCCGGCGATGCAGCGCGACGCCTGGTCAATGGCGTGTTAGGAAGCGTTTCCAGATCGGGTGGAGGAGCCTGAATTCGTGACCGACGGGACCACGTACGATCGCCTCAAGAAGATCATCGTCGAGCAGCTCGGCGTCGACGAAGAAGAGGTGACGCCGACCGCCTCGTTCGTCGAGGACCTCAACGCCGACTCCCTTGACCTGGTCGAGCTCATCATGAGCCTCGAGGAGGAGTTCGGGATGGAGATCTCGGACGAGGATGCCGAGCGGATCCAGAAGGTCTCCGACGCCGTCGAGTACATCGAGGAGCATCAGCAGTAGCCTGGGGTCGCCCATGGACGCCGGCCCTCGCAACGCTGCTTCGCTGGACGAGCTGGGCGAACGCCTCGGCATCGTCCCGCGCGACCCGGACCTGATCCGCCAGGCGTTCGTCCACAGCTCCTACTCGAACGAGAATCCCTCCCGCGTCTCGGGCCACAACGAGCGGCTCGAGTTCTACGGTGATGCCGTCATCGGCCTCACGGTCAGCCGCCTGCTCTATGAGCGCTATCCGGACGAGGATGAGGGGTTCCTCACCGCCCGCCGAGCCGCCCTCGTGAATCGTGAGGCGCTCGCAGAGATGGCGCTGGTCATCGGCCTCGACCGGTATCTCCTCCTGGGTCGCGGAGAGACGGATGCGGGTGGCGCCACCCGGCCCTCCCTGCTGGCCGCCACGTTCGAGGCGATGGCCGGGGCGCTGTCCCTGAGCGAGGGTCACGATCGAACCGAGGAAGTCCTCGCCCGACTGTTCGAGCCGCGCCTCGAGGCGTTGGCAGCGATCGAAGGAGCTCCGAAGGCCGCCAAGTCGCGTCTCCAGGAGTGGACCCAGCGGCACCTCGGGGTGAAGCCGATCTACCAGGTCGTGCGTACCAGCGGCCCAGCACACGAGCAGGAGTTCGAAGTCGCCGTCCACCTCGACGGCCGCGTCGTGGCGAGAGGCGGTGGCAGCAGCCGGCAGCGGGCCGAGGAGCAGGCGGCGGGCGCGGCCCTGGCCGCGCTGATCGACGACGCGCGGCCCTCGGTGGGTGACACATGAGCCGGCTTCGGGAGCTGCGCCTCCACGGATTCAAGTCCTTTGCCGACTCGACGCGCTTCGTCTTCGAGCCGGGCGTGAACGCCGTCATCGGGCCGAACGGGTCGGGCAAGAGCAACATGGCCGATGCGATCCGCTGGGTGCTCGGGGAGCAGTCGAATCGATCGCTGCGCACGCGCAGATCCGACGACGTGATCTTCGCCGGATCCGAGCAGCGCAAGGCGCAGGGCATGGCCGAGGCGGTCCTCACCCTCGACAACGCGGACGGATGGCTGCCGATCGATTTCGCGGAGGTCAGCATCGGCCGGCGCTCGTATCGGTCCGGCGAGAGCGAGTACCTGATCAACGGCGCCAGGGCGCGGCTGCGCGACGTCGTCGAGCTCCTCGGCGAGGGGCGGCTCGGGGCGAACGAGCTGGTGGTGGTCGGACAGGGGACGGTGGACGCGGCGCTGTCGCTGCGCCCCGAGGAGCGGCGCCAGCTGTTCGAGGAGGCCGCCGGGGTCAAGGGACTGCAGGTGAAGCGGAACGAGGCATCGGTCCGGCTGCAGAAGGCGCTCGACAACCTGTCACGAGTCACCGACATCGTGGGCGAGCTGAAGCCCCAGGTCCGCCGGCTGGCCCTCCAGGCCGAGCACCAGCAGCAGCACGACACGCTCGGCGCCCGCGCTCGCGCGCTGGTCGTCGCGTCGCATCGGCGGCGGGAGCAGGCGGCACGGGCCGCGCTGGGGGAGGCTCGACGGGCCGCGGCGGCCGCCGAATCGGCGCTCGAGGCGTTCCGCGCGTCGCAGGAAGCCGGGCGCGAGCAGCTGGCGGCGGCGGAGGCACGCTACTGGGACGCCGAGGAGGCCGCCCGGGACGCCAGTCGCGCGCGCGAGGAGACGCGCGCCGTCGTGATCCGTGCCGAGAGCCGGCTCGAAGCGCTCGACAGCCGCATGCGGGAGCTCACTGCCGACGATCGAGCGCGAGGCGACCGAGCTCGCCGATGCGCAGGCGCGGCTGGCCGCGTTCGATGACGGGACGGCCGACGCTGCCGTCACCCCCGCCCTGGCCGAGGCAACCGCGGCAGAGGAGGCCTGGCGGCGAAGCACTGGCGACGCTGGCGGCGGCGGACGATGCCCTGTTGGCCGCGGAGGAGGCGCTCGCCACGGTTCGCGCACGCGATGCAGACCAGATCGCGACCATGGCGCGAGCGGACGAGGAGACCACGCGTCGTGCCGCGCGCCGCGAGCAGCTCGACCAGGAGCTCGCCGACACCCGTGCCCAGCGCGACACCGCGGCCATGGAGCGTGATCGGGCGGCCAGCGCGCTCCAGCTGACCGAGGTCCGGGCCGTGACCGCGGCCGGCGACCTCGAGCGGGCGGTCGTGGAGCGCGACGAAGCCCAGGCGGCCGCCGACGAGGCACAGCCCCGTGTCGTATCGCTCACCGAGCGGCTGCGCGCGACGCGAGCGGAGCTCGAGGCCCTCGCGGAGCCGCACGATGCCGCCACCCGGCTCGGCCGACGGCTTGCCGGCGCCGGATGGCCCACCCTGCTCGACACGATCTCGGCGCCGGAGGACGCATGGCCGGCGATCGAGGCCGTCGTCGGCGGGGAGCTGGAGGGCGCGTTGCTCTGGGCGCACGACGACCCGACCGGCCAGCTCGCCGGTGCGCGCGGTTCGGCACGATTGCTCGCGCCGTCGCGAGGCGGCGAACGGCGACGGTCGCGAGAGCGCCATGGCCGCTGTCGGAGCGTCGCGGACGCTGGCCGAGTGGGTCGACGCAGCGAGCGCGCCGCTCGCGTTCCATCGCACCGTCGTCGCCCGAGACCTCGAGACCATGCTGGCCGGGTGGCAGTCGCTGCCGCCCGGGTGGGGCGCCGTCACCGCCAGCGGCGACCTCGCCGACAGCCGCGGCGTCGTCGTCCTCCGCGGCCGGGCCGACCCGCCCGGAGGCGCGGCGGTGCGTGCGCACGCGCGTCGCCGCGAGCTGGCCGATACGGTGACCGGGATCGAGCGCGAGCTTGCCGGCGCGCAGTCGGCCGCGCATGCCGCCGCGGAGCGGCTGCGAATCGGCCGCGATGCGCACCTCGCCGCCCGTGACGCGCACGACGATGCGGATCGGGCACTCCGCGCCGCGCGGGC
The DNA here is from genome assembly GCA_963806695.1 of uncultured Chloroflexia bacterium. Lineage (GTDB taxonomy): Bacteria > Chloroflexota > Limnocylindria > QHBO01 > QHBO01 > JACDBZ01. Next base: position 187,930 of record CAWDYT010000001.1, read on the forward strand.
GGAGCTCGAGACCGCCACCGACCTGCTGACCCGGACCAGCGAGCGCTCGTCGGCGCTGGAGGCGGAGCTGGCCGATATCGGCGACACGAACGCGGCAGATGCCCCGTCAGCGGATGGTGGAGCACCGCCGGATGCGGGAGCTCGATCGCCTGCAGCGAGCGGCGGAGGCCGCCCGGCGCCACCGTGACGCTCGCGCAGCCGAGCGCGACGCGGCGCGAGATCGATGGAGCGCGACGCGTGGCCAGGCCGAGCAGGCCGAAACGCGGGTGGCCGACCGACGCCGCGAGCGGGCAGTGGCGGACGCCCGGGTCGCGCAGCTCGAGGCGTCGGGACCTGACCGCATCCGATCCAGGGACACCGCCGCGGAGGATCGTGCGCGCCTCGCCGAGGAGCTGCGGGAAGCTCGCGAGGCCGATGCCGCCGCCGAGGCGGCCCATACCGCCGCCGAGGCTCAGCGCGGGACCCGCCGCTCGGAGCTTCTCGCGCTCGAGCGCGCCCAGGGCGGCGCCACGGCGCAGCTGGGCGAGCTGGAGCGCGGCGCCCAGGTCACGGCGATCGAGGCCTCACGCCGAGACGAGGCGCTGGCTGCCCTCGGTCGGGAGCGGGAGCTCGCGCTCGACGGGCTTCCCGTCACCGAGGTCGAGATCGCGACCGACGAGATCGACGCGCTCGGGGACGAGGAGCTGGACGCCGAGCTTCGCCGTGCGCGCCGGATGCTCACACAGATCGGGTCGGTCAACCCGTTCGCCGTCGAGGAGCACCGCGAGCTGAGCGTCGCGTCTCGAGGAGATGACCACCCAGGACACCGATCTGCGCGCCGCGATCGGGTCGACCGAGGAGCTGATCGCACGGCTCGACGGCGAGATCGCGCAGCAGTTCGACGTCGCATTCCGCGCCATCGCCGAGCGCTTCGACGAGTACTGCCGCCTGCTGTTCGCCGGTGGCTCCGGATCGCTCCAGATGGCGGACGAGGCCGACGGTGACGCGCCGGGCGGCATCGAGATCGTGGTGCGCCCACCGGGAAGCGGCTGCAACGCCTGGCCATGCTGTCCGGCGGCGAGCGTGCGCTGACCGGCGTCGCGCTCCTGTTCGCCATGCTGACGGTGAACCCCGTCCCGTTCTGCATCCTGGACGAGGTGGACGCCGCGCTCGACGAGGCGAACATCGGCCGCTTCGCGGACGCATTGCGCCGGTTGAGCGAGTCGATCGACTTCGTCGTGATCACCCACAACCGGGCGACGATCGAGGTGGCGGACACGATTTACGGCGTGACCATGACCGATGCCGCCGTGAGCCGCGTCCTGTCCCTCCGCCTGGCCGACCTCCCGGCCGAGGTCAGCGCCTAGTGTTCTGGCGGCGCCGCGGCGACCCCACACCGGAGGAGCCGCCCGCGGCCGAGGAACCATCTCCGAGCACCCCCGATACCGCACCGGTGCAGGAGCCGGCGGCGGAACCGGCGCCGATGACCGTCGCCCGCCCCCGGCGAGAGCCGTCGGGCATGGGCCTCCGCGCCCGGCCATCCGGCATCGGCGCGCGGCTGCGTTCCATCCTCGGGGCCGGCAGCGTCGCCACCGAGGCCACCTGGGACGAGGTCGAGGAGGTGCTGATCGGCGCGGACGTCGGCGCCACCACCACGCTCGAACTGATCGACGCGGCGCGCGAGCGATTCAAGAGCGCGGGGGGCCGTTCCGGTGACGACGCGCGGCGCGCGCTGACCACCGAGATCCGCGATCGCCTGACGCGAGTCGGATCCGGTCAGTTCGAGCTCGGCGACGCCCCGTCCGTGATCCTCTTCGTCGGCGTGAACGGCACGGGGAAGACGACCACGATCGCCAAGCTGGCGCACCGCCTCGCCGCCGACGGCCGGAGCCTGGCGCTCGCGGCAGCCGACACGTTCCGCGCCGCGGCCATCGAGCAGCTGCGGATCTGGGGGGAGCAGCTCGGCGTGCCGGTCATCGCCCAGCGCGCCGGCGCCGATCCCGGCGCCGTGGCCTTCGACGCGGTGGCCGCCGCGGAGTCGCGCAATCTCGACGCGGTGCTCGTCGACACCGCCGGGCGGCTCCAGAACAAGCAGCAGCTGATGGACGAGCTCGCGAAGATTCGGCGGGTCATCGAGCGACGCCTGCCGGGTCAGCCTCGGCACGTCCTGCTCGTCCTCGACGCCACGACGGGCCAGAACGGCCTGCTGCAGGCGGAGGCATTCAGTCGCGAGGCGGGCGTCACCGGCATCGTCCTGACCAAGCTCGACGGCACCGCCAAGGGCGGTGTGGCGCTCGGCGTCGCGGACCGGCTCGGGGTGCCGATCGTGTTCGTCGGCATCGGCGAGGAGGTGGAGGACCTGGCTCCGTTCGATCCCGACGCGTACGTGGAGTGGCTGTTCGCCGCCTAGCTCGATTGCTGCCCGGCCGATCGGCACCTAGAATGGGCAGCCGTTTGCCGGTGCGGCCGCATCGGCCCTGAGCCCGTATCGGTCATTCCATGTTCGAATCTCTCTCTTCGCGCCTGCAGGGCATCACCCAGGCCCTGCGCGGCAAGGCCCGGATCACCGAGGCCGACCTCGACGTCGCCCTGCGCGAGATCCGCCTCGCCCTGCTCGAGGCCGACGTCAACTTCAAGGTCGTCAAGGACTTCGTGGCCCGCGTCCGCGAGCGGGCCCTCGGTGCGGACGTCCTCGAGGGCGTGAATCCGGGCCAGCAGATCGTGAAGATCGTCCACGACGAGCTCGTGGAGGTCCTCGGCGGCACGCGGCACCACCTTCAGCTCGACGCGCGTCCGTCCGTCCTCATGATGGTCGGCCTCCAGGGCTCGGGGAAGACGACCACCGCCGCGAAGCTCGCCGTGCGGTTCCGGAAGGAAGGCAAGAAGCCCCTCCTCGTTGCCGCCGACGTGTACCGTCCCGCCGCGGTCGACCAGCTCGTCCAGCTCGGCGACCAGATCGGCATCGAGGTCCACACCCGGTCGGTGGGAACGCCGGCACTGGAGGTGGCGCGCTCCGGGCTGGAGGTCGCACGCCAGCGCGGCGTGGACGTGATGATCCTCGACACGGCCGGTCGGCTCCACGTGGACGACGCGATGATGGACGAGCTCGTCCGCATCACCGGCGCCGTCACACCGGCCGAGACGCTCCTGGTCGTCGATGCGATGACCGGGCAGGAATCGGTCCGGGTGGCCGAGGCGTTCCACGCCCGCCTGCCGGTCACCGGCCTCGTGCTCACCAAGATGGACGGCGACGCGCGCGGTGGTGCCGCGCTCAGCATTCGCGCCGCGACCGGGCTGCCGGTTGCCTTCCTCGGGACGGGGGAGCGGACCGATGGGCTGGAGCCATTCCATCCCGATCGGCTGGCCCAGCGCATCCTCGGCATGGGGGACGTCCTCAGCTTCGTCGAGCGCGTCCAGGAGAACGTCGACCAGACGCAGGCCGAGGACGCGGCCAAGCGGCTGATGGAGAACCGCTTCACCCTCGAGGATTTCCGCTCGCAGCTCGAGCAGATCAAGAAGATGGGTCCCATCGGCCAGCTCCTGCAGATGGTCCCCGGCGCGAGCCAGATGGCCGGCGCCGCCCAGGCCGCCGTTGACGGGGGGGAGATGAAGCGCATCGAGGCGATCATCGACTCGATGACGCCCGAGGAACGGCGGCGTCCGGACATCATCAAGGCCAGCCGGCGACGACGGATCGCGCTGGGCAGTGGGACCAGCACCGCCGAGGTCAATCGGCTGCTGAAGCAGTTCGTCGAGATGCAGCGGATGATGAAGCAGCTGAGCGGCGGGAAGCTGCCGCGCATGGGTGGAGGTCTGGGCGCCCTGCTCGGACGCTGACCCATGCATCGGCTCGTCATCGCTCTCGTCACCCTGCTCGGGCTCTCCGCCGCCGCATTCGTCGCCGGATACCTCCTGCTCTTCTCCGCATCAAGCGACCGCGCCGCGGCGCTTGCACCGGCGAACGCCGCCTTCTACGCCAACGTCTACCTCCAGCCGTCCACCGGGCAGCAGATGAATCTCTCGGAGCTCATCGGCCGCCTTCCGGGGTTCGCCGACGACGCCTCGCTGGACGAGAAGGTCGACCAGGTCGTCCAGAACCTCCTGTCCGACACCGGGATCGACTACCGCGAGCAGATCAAGCCCTGGCTGGGCAACCAGCTGGCGGTGGCAGGATGGCCAGGAGCCGATGGCGTGGCCGACCCGTTGGCCGTGGTCATCGCCGACGTGAAGGACATGGACGCCGCCCAGGCGGCGGTCGGGGAGCTCGTCGCCGATGCGGGCGCCACCTTCACCACCGAGTCGCACGAGGGCACGGAGATCCAGGTTTCCGAGACGGGGTCCTACGCCTTCGTCGACAACATGCTCGTCATCGGCGAGTCCGCCGAGGGGATTCGTGCGGTCATCGACGTTGCCGCTGGGGCGGATAGCCTCGCCGACCGTCCGGACTTCGTGGACACCATGGCGTCGCTGGAGCCCGATCACCTCGCGTCTGCCTTCGTCGACATCGCCGCCATCGGCGAGGCGGCCGACGTGTCCGACCAGGTCGCTGCGGTCTCGACCGCCGGCGCGGTGCTGGTCGCCGAGACCGGACGGCCTGCGCTTGAGCGGAAGCGCGCCCTTCGACCAGGCGAGCGCGGCGGCCTCCGATGCGGCCAGCTTCGCCCTCGGCAGTGAGCCGAGCAGCCTGGTCGACTGGATGCCGGCTGACACGGTGGCCGAAGCGGTCGTCTTCGGCCTGCGGCAGACCCTCGAGAACGCGGAGTCCGCGCTCGGAGCCGCGCCCGAGGGCGAAGAGGTGCTCGGCACGCTCGACACGCTGCGAGCCCTGGCTGCGCTGGGGTTGGGGATCGACCTGGACAACGACGTGCTGCCCCTCCTCGATCGCGAGGTCGCGGTCGCCGTCCACGGGTTCGACGGGACCCTGCCGTCCGGGCAGATCCTGCTCCGGCCGTCGGATCCGGACGCCGCATCGGCCGCGCTCGGTCGCCTGGCCGAGGGCCTGACGTCGGCCGGCGCCACGCGCACGACCGTCGAAGCGGCGGACGCCGAGCTCACCGTGCTCACGATCCCCGACGTCGGAGAGGTTGCCTACGGCATCGTCGACGGCATCGTCATCCTCGGGCTCGGCGTGGACGACGTGGTCGCATCCATCGAGGCTCACGCGACCGGAGCGTCGCTCGGCATGAGCGAGCGCTATACACGCACGTTCGAGGTCGCCGGAACTCGTGGAGGCAGCGAGGCCTATGTCGACGTCGGGGCGGCAATCGAGCTGCTCGGCGAGCCCGCCGAGCTTCCTGCCGACGCCCGCGATATCCTTCTCCAGGTTGGGACGGCTGCCGCCACGCTTCCGTCCCGCGACGATCAGATCGAATTCCACGCCGTCCTGACCATCGATCCGTAGGACGCATCACACAGTTCGCCAATCCACAACGAGGTATCGAATCCCTTGGCAGTACGTATCCGACTGACGCGCGTGGGGGCCACCAAGCGCCCGGCCTATCGCGTCATCGCCATCGACAAGCGGCGCTCGCGCGACGGCCGCGCGCTCGAGATCCTGGGCTACTACGACCCGCTCACCGAGCCCGCCACCGTCCAGCTCGACAATGCAAGGATCCAGGCATGGATCGGCAAGGGGGCGCTGCCGTCCGACACGGTCGTGAAGCTCATGCGACAGGCGGAGCATGCCGCTACCCAGGGAGAGGAGGCACCGAAGCCCAAGCGTGCGTCGCGCGCAACGGCGTCGAAGCCATCCAAGAAGGCCAAGGCGAAGGCCACCGCTGCAGCGGAGACGCCTGCGCCAGCCGAGGCGCCGGCGCCAGCCGAAGAGCCCGAGGCAGCCGAGGCGCCGGCGGCGGACGAGGCGCCCACCGCTGAGGCGAGCGACGCCACGCCGGCCGACGAGACGGAAACGACGGCTGCAGCCGAGGCGGTCACCGCGCCCGTAGAGGTCAGCGAGCCCGTTGCCGAAGAGGCCGAGCCCGTTGCCGAGGCGGCCGAGCCGTGCCGACGGCGGGGGACGAGGCAGACGCCGCTGTGGACGACAGCAAGAAGGCCAAGGCGTGAAGGAGTTCCTCGAGTACGTCGCGCGTTCCCTCGTCGACAAGCCCGACGCGGTCTTTGTCGAGGTCGAGGAAGATGGCGACGAAACGCTGTTGACCCTGGGTGTCGATCAGGAAGACATGGGGCGCGTCATCGGCCGCGACGGCCGGATCGCGAATGCGATCCGCAGCCTGCTCCGGGTCATGGCGACCCGGGATGGACGCCACGTCGAGCTGGACATCGTCTCCGACGCCGAGTGACCGTCGCCTGGCGGTCGCGCGGGTGCTCGCTCCGAAGGGTCTGCAGGGCGGCCTTCGCCTCGAGCAGCTGACGGACTGGCCGGAGCGCTTCGCACCCGGCGCCGAGCTCTGGCTCGACGGGTCGGCCGAGCCGGTGCGCATCACGCGCGTCGAGAGCGGCGGCCGCTCCCTGGTCGTGTATCTGGATGGCGTTTCGACGCGCGAGGCGGCAGAGGCGGTGGTGGGGCGGTACCTCGAAGCGCCGGCCCGCGCCCTCCCAGAGGGCGAGTTCTTCTGGGACCAGCTCATCGGTCTCCAGGTGGTCGGGCCGGCCGGCGAGTCCGTGGGAGAGCTGGTCGAGATCTTCCGCGCCGGCGGAAACGAGGTCTATCGGATCGTGGGCCCGTCCGGCGAGCGGCTGATCCCGGCGCTCCACAGCACCGTGCTCGCCATCGATCTCGACCTCGGGCGGATGACCGTCGCCGCCGACGAGGCGGAGGAGATCCGCTGATGCGGATCGACGTCGTCACCATCTTCCCGGAGCTGGTCGAGGTGCCGCTGCGGACGTCGATCGTCGGCCGTGCCGTGGAGTCGGGGGTGGTGGATGTCGGGATCCACGATCTTCGGGATCACGGGCTCGGACGTCATCGGACGGTGGACGACGAGCCGTACGGCGGGGGAGCGGGGATGGTGATGCGTCCGGAGCCACTGTTCGCCACCGTCGAGCCGCTCCGGGCGGCAGGTGCCCACGTCGTCCTGCTCGACCCGGCCGGAGAGCGCCTGACCGATGGCCTGGCGCGTGAGCTGGCGACGCTGCCGCACCTCGCGCTGGTGTGCGGCCGATACGAGGGGATCGACGACCGGGTGCGGACGATGGTGGACCGCGAGGTGAGCATCGGCGACTACGTGCTCACCGGTGGTGAGCTGCCGGCCCTCGTGCTGATCGACGCGGTCGTGCGCCTCCTGCCCGGGGCGATCAACCAGGCCTCCCACGAGGGCGACTCGTTCGCGGGCGGGCTGCTCGAGTACCCCCAGTACACGCGTCCCGAGACGTTTCGCGACCTGCCGGTGCCCCCGATCCTCCGCTCCGGCAACCATGGCGAGGTGGAGCGATGGCGCCGTCGCGAAGCGCTCCGCCGCACGCACGAGCGCCGACCGGACCTCCTGGATGGGGCGGAGCTGACTGACGAGGATCGGAGATTCCTCGACTCGCTGACCTCGGACTGACCGCGTTGCCGCCGCCGACGCCCGTGCTATACTCCGCCGGTCGCGGCCGCTCTCGCGGTCGCGTTCGCACGTCCCAACGAGAAGCCCGCGGGTATCGCCGCGAGAACGAGGTCGCCCCACGATGAACGCCATCAAGGAGCTCGAGCGCGAGCAGCTCCGCACCGACGTCCCGGAGATCGCCCCTGGCGACACCGTGCGCGTCTCGGTGAAGGTGGTCGAGGGAACCCGTGAGCGGATCCAGGTCTTCGAGGGCACCGTCATGCGGATGCGTGGCGGCGGCCTGAACCGACAGATCACGGTCCGCCGCATCGCGAGCGGCGTCGGCGTGGAGCGCACCTTCATGGTGCACGCACCGCGCATCGACAAGATCGAGGTGGTCCGGCACGGCGTCGCCCGGCGCGCGCAGCTCTACTTCCTCCGCGACCGGGTCGGCAAGTCGGCCACGCTCCGCGAGCGCCGCGCCAACTGACCCTCTCGACTCGGCGGAAGCGCCGGGTCACGTCGCCGCATCTGTCCCGGTCGCTGTCGATACACTGACCGCGTGACCGTCAGCAGGCGTTCCACCCGAGTCGTCAAGCCCTCGACCCGCGTCGAGCGTGCCCACTGGGACGCCGGCCGAACCATGGTGGTGGGTGCCGACGCAGTCGGCGTTGCCTGCCTGAGCGGCCCCGTGCTGGCCGCGGCGGTCGTCATGCCAGCTTTCGGTCGCAGGATCCCCGGCGTCCGCGACTCGAAGATGCTTTCGCGCGCCCAGCGCGAGCGGCTCTACCCAAAGATCCGGCGCGCCGCGATCGCGGTTGGGCTGGGGGCGGCCAGCGTGGCAGAGATCGACCGGCTCAACATCTACCACGCCACCAACCTCGCCATGCGACGAGCCATCTGCCGCGTGGAGGAACGCCAGCACGTGCTGATCGACGGGCTGCGGGTGTATCGGTTCGAGGATTTCATCGGTTCGTATACCGCCCTGGTCCATGGCGACGCGCGGTGCTACTCGATCGCCGCCGCCTCGATCGTGGCCAAGGTGGTCCGGGACCGCCTGATGGACACCTTGGCGTCCCGCTATCCGCACTACGGCTGGGAGCACAACGCCGGATACGCCACGTTCGTCCACCGGCGAGGGATCGAGGAGCACGGCATCACGCCGTTCCACCGACGCTCATTCGCCAGGGTGCGGGCGATCGCGATCGGTGAGCAGATGGAGCTGGACCTGCCGCCGGAGAACCTCGATGCGCTGCTCCTGCCCGAGCTGGCGGCGGTAAGCGAGGCGTAAGCGACCGATACGCCGCCCCGGCAACACTGGCGGAGATGAGTGACCCCCGCCACGCACTCGGGCTCGCGGCCGAGGCCGCCGTCGCCGACTGGCTGGAGGGTGCGGGGTGGACGCTCCTCGCACGCCGGGTGCGGTCGGCCGACGGAGGCGAGGTCGACATCCTGGCCCTCGATCGAGACGACGTCCTTGTCGCGGTCGAGGTCCGCGCGCGGCGCTCGCGGCGCACCGGTGCCGCCGTCGCCACGCTCGACCGGCGCCGGATCAACCGCCTCCGCCGCACGCTGGCCGCATGCGGTGCCGCGGCCCATGTGCCGCACCGCGGGCTCCGCATCGACCTCGTCTCGGCCGAGCCGATGCCCGTGCCACCGACGCGATGGCGCCTCCGCCGGATCCCGGGCGTCGACCTCGAGTGAGGCTCAGCGCCCGAACAGCGTCTCGAGCAGCTTGATCGACGCGATGTACGGGCGGCTCACGCGGTAGACGCCGTGTCGATCGGCGGCGGTCTGACCCTGGTAATAGGCGGCCAGGACCATGTCGCGGTTGCCGTCGTACCGATCGAGATAGTGCCGGAGCAACCGCACGCCGGCCCGGACGTTGCCACGAAGGTCGTGGATGTCCACCGCGCCACGGAGCATCGCATCGCCGACCCATTCGCCGGTGGCCGGCAGGAGCTGCATGACGCCGACGGCGCCGGCCGAGCTGACCACCTTCTGCTGCCATCCCGACTCTTGCCAGGCGACGGCCAGGGCGAAGGAGGGCGGCACGTCGTAGCGGTCGGCTTCCTCGACGATCACGCGCCGCACCGCATCGCGTTGCGCAACGACGGTGGCCATCGTGGGCGGCATGGCCGGAGCGGGTGGCTTGGGGGCGGCCTTCGGCGCAGCCGGTGCCGCTGGCGGCCGTGCCCGGGATGGTGAGCTGCTGGCCCGCGAAGATGCGGCCCGGATCGGCCAGGTGGTTGGCCTTGGCGATGGCGGCGATGGTGACCCCGTAGCGGCGCGAGATACCGGTGAGATGCTCCCCGGCCCGAACGGTGTGGACGCGCGCGGCCGGAGCTGCCGGAGCGGGTGCAGCCGGTGCCGGGGCGGGTGGCTTGGGGGCGGCCTTCGGCGCAGCCGGTGCCGCTGGGGCCGTGCCCGGGATGGTGAGCTGCTGGCCCGCGAAGATGCGGCCCGGATCGGCCAGGTGGTTGGCCTTGGCGATGGCGGCGATGGTGACCCCGTAGCGGCGCGAGATACCGGTGAGATGCTCCCCGGCCCGAACGGTGTGGACGCGCGCGGCCGGAGCTGCCGGAGCGGGTGCAGCCGGTACCGGGGCGGGTGGCTTGGGGGCGGCCGCTGGCGCCGTTGGCTCGAGACGAAGCGTCTGGCCCACGTAGATCCGATTCGGGTCGGCCAGATCGTTCATCTCGACCAGCCGCTCGATCGGCACGTCATGCCGGCGGGAGATCGAGGTGAGCGTGTCGCCCGAGCGAACGAGCACCTCGTCGGTGGCGAGCGCCACGGTGGTCAGGATGGGGGCGACCACGACGGTGGCAAGGGCAGTGGCAGTGGCGACGTACCGCGGTCGGGACAGCAACGGACAAGTCCTCCTGCATGGGCGCTCGGGCGGGCCGATGCTAGGAGGCGTGCCTGGGGGGTCAAGGTACTTGCGGATGATCGGGGAGTACTTCGGTACCGATCGGTGCGGTCCGGGCCGGAGCGGGGCGGTGGGGGCTCAAGCGCGATCTGCTATACTTCTCGGGCTCACGCAGCCGCGTGGGCGCACCCATCTCACACGCTCGACGGATCCCGCTGGTCGTCGGTGCCCTCGCATGGCGAGAGGTTGACCCGGGAGCGCGTACGTCGGGCGGAGGAACAACCGGAGGTATCTCTCTTTGGCTGCCACCAGCATGAAGCAGCTGCTCGAGGCGGGCGTCCACTTCGGGCACCAGACCCGGCGCTGGAACCCGAAGATGCGCGAGTACATCTTCGCGGAGCGCAACGGGATCCACATCATCGACCTGGCCCAGACGGTCACGCGCCTCGACGATGCGCTCGAGTTCATCCGCGAGACCGTGCGCCGCGGCGACAGCATCCTGTTCGTCGGCACGAAGAAGCAGGCCCAGGAGGCGCTCGCCGAGGCGGCGCAGCGATCCGGCCAGCACTTCGTCAACAGCCGCTGGCTCGGCGGCATGCTCACGAACTTCATGACCATCAAGCGCCGCATCCAGCGCCTCGAGGCGCTCGAGGCGCGACGAGACTCCGGGGAGTTCGAGCGCCTCACGAAGAAGGAGGCCTCGAAGCTCAACGACGAGATCACCAAGCTCGACAACGCGCTCGGCGGCATCCGCAAGATGCGGCGCCTGCCCGGCGCGGTGTTCATCGTCGACCCGCATCGCGAGTCGATCGCGGTGGCCGAGGCGCGCCGTCTCGAGATCCCGATCGTGGCGATGACCGACACGAACTGCGATCCGGACCTCGTCGACTGGGTCATCCCGGCCAACGACGATGCCATCCGATCGGTGAAGCTCATCTGCACGCTCGTTGCCGATGCGGCCATGAGCGCACAGCAGGAACGCCAGGCGCAGCTCGACGAGGAGTTCGAGCAGGCGGAGGCGATGCCGCCGGTCGACGAGAGCGCGCTGACTGGCGATGCCGACTACACCGCCGCGCTCGCCACCGGTGAGGCACTCGTGTTCGAGCCGGAGCCCGAGGATGACGAGGAGGAGGAGCGCAAGGCCCGTGCCCGGCGCGCCGCCCACATCGAGGAGGGCGAGCCTCCGCACGATCCCGACCGGGAGCACGAGCGCCTGATCGACGAGCACGCAAAGGAGCCCCGCCACTAGGGCGGAGGCAGGAAGGAACATGACCAACACGCTGATGATCAAGCCCGAGGACGTGAAGAAGCTCCGGGAGCAGACCGGGGCGGGCATCATGGACTGCAAGCGCGCGCTCGAGGAGAGCGGCGGCGACTACGACAAGGCCGTCCTGTGGCTCCGTGAGAAGGGCCTGTCGACGGCGGCCAAGAAGGCCGGCCGCGCTGCCCGCGAGGGGATCGTGCAGAGCTACATCCACCACGGGTCGCGGCTCGGCGTGCTCCTGGAGCTCAACTGCGAGACCGACTTCGTGGCCCGCACCGACGACTTCCAGCAGCTCGCCCGCGAGCTCGCGATGCAGATCGCCGGGATGGCCCCGCTGTACGTCAGCCGCGAGGATGTCCCGTCCGAGCTCGTCGAGGAGCAGAAGCGCCTGTTCACCGTCGACGCGGAGCGCGACGGACGCCCGGCGGATCGCATCCCGATGATCGTCGAGGGCAAGCTGAACAAGTGGTTCGAGACCGTCTGCCTGCTCGAGCAGCCGTATCGGGACACCGACCGCAAGGTGGGTGACCTGATCACCGAGAAGGTGGCCATCCTGGGCGAGAACATCAAGGTCGCACGCTTCGCCCGCATGGCCGTGGGGGAGACCGCCAGCGCGGATGCAGACGAGGCCGCCTGACCGATGACCGATGCCGCCGTTGCGGCCGTCGCCACGCCGCGCCGGGTGCTGTTGAAGCTCTCCGGCGAGGCGCTGATGGGGGAGCACGAGTACGGCATCGATCCCGGGGTCGTTCGCGAGATCGCCGGCCAGGTGGTCTCGGGCGTCGCCGATAGCACCCAGGTGGCGATCGTCATCGGCGGCGGCAACATCTTCCGTGGCCTCGCCGCCAGCGCGCGGGGCATGGACCGCTCCACCGGCGACTACATGGGCATGCTGGCGACGGTGATGAACGGACTGGCCATCCAGGACGCGCTCGAGCAGCTTGGACAGCCGACCCGCGTGATGAGCGCAATTGCCATGAACGAGATCTGTGAGCCCTACATCCGGCGTCGCGCGGTGCGTCACCTCGAGAAGGGACGGGTGGTGGTCATGGTGGCCGGAACCGGGAACCCGTACTTCACGACCGACACGGCCGCCACGCTCCGCGCGGTCGAGGTCCACGCCCAGGTCATCCTGAAGGCGACCCGCGTGGACGGGGTGTACGATGCCGACCCGGAGACGCATCCGAACGCGCAGCGCTTCAGCCAGATCGGCTACACGGAGCTGCTGAGCAACCGCCTGCAGGCGCTCGACGCCACCGCGGTGAGCCTGGCGATGGACAACGAGATGCCTATCGTCGTGTTCGACATGACCGTCCCGGGGAACATCGCCCGGGCGGTGCGCGGCGATCGGATCGGCACGCTGATCTCAGGAGAGGAGACTCGATGACGCACGAGACACTCACCGCCATCGAACCGAAGATGCAGCGCGCCGTGGACGCCATGGAGCGTGACTTCGCCGGGGTCCGCACCGGCCGCGCCTCGACCGCCCTCGTGGAGCGGCTCACCGTCGACTACTACGGGACGCAGACGCCGCTGAACCAGGTGGCCGGCATCAGCACGCCGGACGCGCACCTGATCGTGATCCAGCCGTGGGATCGATCGGTGCTGTCGGCGATCGAGAAGGCGATCACGAAGAGCGACATCGGGCTCGTGCCGAACGTCGACGGTACCGTGGTCCGCCTCAACGTCCCGCCCCTCACCGAGGAGCGGCGTCGCGAGATGGTGAAGCAGGTCCGCCGACGCACCGAGGAGGCCCGGGTCGAGGTCCGCAACCATCGACGCGAGGCCGCCGATCACCTGAAGAAGGCCCTGCGCGACGGCGACCTGTCCGAGGACGAGGAGCGCCGCGAGCTCGAGAACCTGCAGCGGCTGACCGACCGCTACGTCGAGGCGATCGACAACCGCGCGGACCGCAAGGAAACCGAGATCCTGGAGGTCTGAGGTGTCGGACGCGGACCGTCCGCGGCACGTCGCCATCATCGCCGACGGCAACCGCCGCTGGGCCCGCGACCGTGGGCTGCCGATCCTGGCCGGGCACGTCCAGGGCATCGAGGCCATCCGGCCGATCGTGCGCCGCGCCCGCGACATCGGGGTCGAGACGCTGTCGGTCTACACCTTCAGCACGGAGAACTGGACCCGTCCTGACGAGGAGGTCTCCGGCCTGTTCAACCTCATCGACGGCGCGGTCCGGCAGTACACCGATGAGCTCATCGCCGAGGGCGTTCGCGTCCAGGTCATCGGGCGGCTGCACGAGGCCCCGTCGGACGTGCAGCGCTCGATTCGAGCGGCCGAGGATCGCACGCGAGCCGGCGCGCGGATGACGCTCAACATCTGCTTCAACTACTCGGGCCGGGCGGAGATCGTCGACGCTGCCCGGGCCCTGGTCGCCGCCGGCGCCGATCCGAACGCCATCGACGAGGCCCACTTCGCCTCGCACCTGTACACCGCCGGCCAGCCGGACGTGGACCTGCTCATCCGCACCGGCGGCGATCGGCGGACCAGCAACTTCCTGGTCTGGCAGGCGGCCTATGCCGAGCTCGTGTTCTGCGACAAGTTCTGGCCGGAGTTCCTCCCGGCTGACTTCGACGCAGCCGTCGCCGAGTTCGGGCAGCGCAGCCGCCGGTTCGGGAGCTGAGCCGATGCTCCGCACGCGGATCATCACCGCCGTCATCCTCGCCCCGCTCATCCTTCTCGTCGTCTTCCTCGGCGAACCGTGGCTGTCACTGCTGATCGGCGTCGCCGCCTTCCTCGCCCTGGTCGAGCTCGTCTCCCTGCTCGATGCGGCCGGCTACCAGCCGCCCCAGGTCCTCACGATCCTCTCCGGTGTGGCGCTCACGGCCGCGAGCCTGATCAGCGTGAACGCGGCAAATGTCGGCGGCGTCCTGACCAGCGTGATCGCCGCGCTCGACCCGCCGGGGATCGTGGCAGCCGTCCTTGTGGCGGTCATCCTCCTCCTGGCGGCCGCGGCGTTCATGCGCGGCGACCCCAGGGTCGGCTACGTCACGTGGTCGATGAGCGTGTTCGGATGCGCCTATATCGGGCTGCTGCTGCCGACGATCGCGCTGGTCGCGCACCTTCCCGCGCCGGGTGGCACGGCCGCGACGCCGGTCGGTGTCTTCGGCCTTCCCTCGGGCGTCGCCTGGGCGCTCACCCTCGTGCTCATCGTGTGGGCCTACGACACCGGCGCCTACCTCGTCGGACGGCAGGTGGGGCGCACGCGTCTGGTCGAGCACATCAGCCCCGCCAAGACCGTCGAGGGCCTGGTCGGTGGGCTCGTGGCAGCCACGATCGGGGCCGGCATCGGTGCCGCGCTGATCGGGCTGGAGCCCTGGCACCCGCTGATCCTCGGCCCCGTGGTCGGGGTCGCCGCGCAGGCCGGCGACCTCGCCGAGTCGCTCCTCAAGCGCGCCGCCGATCGCAAGGAGTCGGGGTCACTGGTGCCGGGCCACGGCGGCATCCTCGATCGAATCGACTCGTTCCTGTTCGCCGCGCCCGTGCTCGCGGGGTACGCCCTGCTCGTGGCGGGCCGCGGCGGGTGACCGGCGTCGCCGTCCTCGGGTCGACCGGATCGATCGGGCGGCAGACCCTCGAGGTGATCGACGGCCTCGGGGACCGATTCCGCGTGATGGCCCTGGCCGCCGGACATGCCAGGCCCGATTTCCAGGCCCAGCTGGCGGATCGGGCAGACGCGCACGCCTGGTGCCCGGGCGGACGTCCCGAGGAGATCGACCCGCGCCGGTGGGCTGACGGCGGCCTCGAGGAGCTGGCGACGCTCGACGGGGTCGAGCTTGTGGTGGTGGCGACGACCGGCATGGCCGCGCTGCCGGCGGTGCTGGCTGCGCTCGACAGCGGCCGGCGCGTAGCGCTGGCGAACAAGGAGACGCTGGTCACCGGCGGCCATCTCGTCCGTGGCGCCCTCGACCGCGGCGGCGGCGATCCCCTGGACCGGCTGCGGCCGATCGACAGCGAGCATTCCGCGATCTGGCAGTGCCTGGTGGGGGAACGCATCGACGAGGTGGAACGTCTGGTCCTCACGGCGAGCGGCGGACCCTTTCGGGGACGACCCGCCGAGGAGCTGGCGAGCGTCACCCCGTCGGAGGCGCTGGCGCACCCGACCTGGCGGATGGGGCCGAAGATCACGATCGACTCGGCGACACTCGTCAACAAGGCGTTCGAGGTCATCGAGGCCAAATGGCTGTATCGACTCCCGTACTCTAAGATCGATGCCGTGATCCACCCCCAGAGCGTCGTGCACTCGCTCGTCGAGTTCGCCGATGGCTCGTTCAAGGCCCAGCTGGGACTCCCCGACATGCGCCTTCCCATCCAGTACGCCCTCACCCATCCCGCGCGGCTGCCGTCGCCGGCGCGACGCAGTGCGCCCGCCGAGTGGGGGAGCCTCGAATTCGGCCCTCTCGCGTCCGGAGCCTTCCCGGCGTACGACACCGTCCGCAGCGCCGCGGCCGCCGGCGGCAACCGCGGGGCGGTGGTGAATGCCGCGGACGAGGCTGCCGTCGCGGCGTTCCTCCACGGGAGGGTCGAGTTCCCGGCGATCGCGTCCACCATCGGCGGCGCCGTCGACCGCTGGGGAAGTGACGTCGAGCCCGACCTGGCGACCATCGTCGCCCTGGATGCCGAGATCCGCACCACGCTCGACGCCGAGCTGCACTGATGGACATCGTCGGCACCATCGCCGCCTTCATCGCCATCCTCGTCGTGCTCGTGCTCGTCCACGAGCTCGGCCATTTCGCCGCAGCGAAGCGCGCCGGAATCACGGTGGAAGAGTTCGGGGTCGGCTTCCCGCCTCGGATCGGATCGGTGATGTACCGCGGCACCCGCTACAGCCTCAACTGGATCCCGCTGGGTGGCTTCGTGAAGATGCTCGGCGAGGACGGCGACGTGGAGATTCGCCGCCTGCGCGAGCAGGGACTGAACGATGCCGAGGTGGAGAGCGCCATGGCCGGCGCCTTCAACCGCAGGCCGGTCTGGGTGCGCATCGTGGTCCTGCTGGCCGGCGTGGTGATGAACTTCCTCCTCGCCGCCGCGCTGTTCTCCGTTGCGCTGAGCATGCCGGTGCTCGTCGGCGAGGGGCCGCTGACCGTCACCGAGATCCAGCCGAACAGCCCGGCCGAGGACCAGCTCGAGGTGGGGGATCTCATCCTCGGCGTCGACGGCCAGCGCTTCGAGCGCTCGGCCGACCTCACCGACTACGTCGCCGAGCATGGCGGCGAGGAGGTCACGCTGCAGGTGGAGCGCGACGGCTCGCCGATCGATCTCACGATCGTTCCGCGGGTGGTGACCGACGAGGACCGGGCGAGCGGGATCGGGCCGATCGGCTTCGCCTACGACCCGGCCGAGATCTTCGAGGAGCCCTCGCAGGTCGACGGCCCGCTCGACGCCGTCGCGAGCGGCACCGCCACGGCCTGGACGATCGCGATCCAGATCCCGGGTGGCCTAGCCGATGCGGTCGGTGGCCTGCTCGGCATCAACCCGGAGGCGCCGGACGCGCGAGGCCCGATCGGGATCGCCCAGGAGACGGGGCGCGTCCTGGAGGCCCCACTGGTCAGCCAGCTGTTCTTCGTGGGCCTGCTGTCGATCAACCTGGCGGTGCTCAACGTCCTTCCGTTCCCGCCGCTCGACGGCGGCCGCATCGCGGTCGTGCTGATGGAGGCGGTCCGCCGGCGACGCCTGCCCGCCGAACGCGAGGCGCTCATCTACCTGACCGGCTTCGCGGTCCTGATCGCGCTGGTGATCCTCATCAGCATCCAGGACATCCAGCGGCTCATCACCGGGGCATAGGAGCGTGAAGCGGTCCTCCGGGGTCGGTCCCGGAGGGCGCTGTACCCACTAGTTACCCACTAGTTGAGGAGGGAATGGGTCCGGTGGCAGGCCAATGGGACCAACGCGAACGTGTGATCTTGGAGGCAATCGCCGCGGCGGAGAGCGCGGGACACTGGCCCGACACGAACGAGCTCGTCGAAGCCACGGGGCTGGGCAAGCCGCAGGTCGGTCTGGCGCTGCGTCGCTTGCAGGATGGCGAGTACATCGAAGCCCACAACGCCGCGACCTTCGGGAACCCGGACGCGATGATCGGCGTTCGGTTGCGCGAGTGAGGGCTGCGTGAAATCGGCGAGTGGCCGAGTGACACTGGCTACGACGCCCTATTGCTCACACTTGAGCAACACATCGAAGCGGCGTCGACCCCGGAGGAACGCTCGCGACTGGAGAAGCTCCGCGAGGGCGTGATCGGCGTCGGGCGCGATGTTCTGACCAGCGTCCTGGCCGCCGCGATCGAGCAGGCCGGTGGGCTGGCGGGCTGACTAAAGGCTATCGCCGCGAGTCGTATTCGGCCCAGAGGTCAAGGCCACACGACGGGCAGAACATCTGGCCGGGCACCCGAGCCGAGCCGCAGCGAGGGCACGGGGGCGTCTGACTCGGAGCGGCCGGCGTCGGTGCCGCCATCGCCGTAGCTGGCTTCTCCTTGAGGTTCGGCATCAGCACCAAGACGATGAACCCAAGGAGCGGGCTTATGAGAAACGAGATCAGGAACCAGGTGACCTGACTGCGGCCACGCGCGTTGGCGATCATCGCGACGATCCCCGCCAGGACTGCCCATATGACGACGACGCCCCAAATCTCCTCCGCGCGGTCATGCCATCGAACACAAGCTCCCTCCCTATCAACTTGCGGTGGCGCCAAGTATCCCTTCCATGCGCTGGGCCAAGCGGTCACGCATGACCGGGGTGACGTGCATGTAGACATCGGCGGTGATCGCCACGGAGGCATGACCGAGGGCGCGGCTCACGACTGATCACAGTGCGAGCATACGGAAGCCACCGCTATCCGGACGCACCTTCCCGGTTCCCTAGGCCCCGGCGGACTACTTGCCCGGCTTCACGGTGGCTCCGTCGGGGACGCTAGCGCGACGTAGGTACCCGAGGATTACTGATCGTGGGGTCCGGAAACCTACCCGGTGTCCCATCCCTCGGGCAGCGTGAAGTTGATCCGGACTCCGTCCGGACCATGCGGCTCACCACGCAGGGACTCCACCACCTGGCGGGCCGCCTCCACCTCGGCTTGGGGGCTATCGGGGTCCCAGGTGAGGTAGACGCACAAGGTTCGGTCGCCAATGGCCAGGGCGTAGGCGCCAGTCGTTGCCCCGCCCCGTGGGGGCGGCATGAACATGACACCGGGGTCCCCGTATGGCTCGGCGTACAGGCCTTCCAGCCCGGCGACCGTGACCGGAACCGGCTCGACATCGGTTCCGTACGCGAAGCAGTCATTTTCGACCGCGAACGTAAGCTGGGTCTGTCCGTCCTCCGGGCCTGACGACTGCCCGACGTTGTGCATCCCGCCTCGCGAACCAAGACTGCCGGTCCAGCCGTATTCGCCTGCCGGGCTGGCCCTCGTTCCGGGTAGATCCAAGTCGGCGATCGGGGGTGGCGATCCGACGACAGCGGTTGAGGCCGTGTCGCTGGTAGGCGGCGGGCTGGTAGGCGGAGGGACGTCTGCTCCGCAGGCCGCGACGAGAAGCCCGACTGCAGTTACCAGTGGAAGTTGAGGCTTGCGGTCATTCGCTCTCATTTGCCCCTCCGCTCTGGCACCCGGCTGTGTAGTGCTATCTGGTATGAGGGCACGAACACGCCAAAACCATCAAATCCCGCGGGTGGATTCTCGGCGCCGCGGGCGCTTGCCGGCTGCTTACCCCGTCCTAGACTGCGCCGATGGCGTCGAGGGGCTGACGGAATCGTGGCGCGGAGCGATGGCCGCCAAGCCGTCCGACTGGACGCTGGCGCGGCGTCGTATGCGGCCCGAGAGAGGTCGTGATCCTGGCGGCCGGACTGCCCGCTGAGGAGTTCGTGCCTGCGTAGGCCCCTGCTGCTAGGAGGTCCGGGGGCCTGAGCGGGTGTAAGCAGGCCTGCAAGGTATCCGGCCTACCCTGCTCGGCAGGGGGAAGGACGAGACCGGCTGAGTGGGGAAACGAACGCAGCCGGTCTTGCCTGTGTCGGCACGCCAGTTGCTTCGATGCGGAACGTCCCCGGCCCGTCACTCTGGGGGGAACAGAGAGGCGCGGCCGGGGAACTCAACCACCCTACACCAGGTTTCCTTGTTGGGCTGGGCTGCCCGTTGGCGGCACGCCGGCGACATGGCACTTTCCTTGCTTCCGACGGGATTCGGAGGTAGTCGTTAGTGCCCCGAACGAGCAACCCCAAACAGCGCACTGGCCGATTCTGCGGCGATTGCGGCTACGAGCTAGCACGGCAGCACGAGGGCCCCTGCCCCATGTGTCCGCGGTTCGAGCAAGTCCGCCGGGACTTTTCTGTACCGCGACCGAGTGAACTCGCGGCGCATCGTGCGGATGTGCGCCGCGCCTCTCCCGAGGACTGGCCGCCAACTCCGTCGGAATACCGCGCCCTACTCGCCGAACGGAGGGGCGGCTCGGCCGGGGATTTGGCAGCCGGAAGCGTGATTCGAACGCCAGAGCTGAGGCAGGCTCGGGCTGCGGTTCCGCGCAATGACGCGAACACGCCCGACGACGACGGCTTGATTCGCCGCTAGGTCGTCGCTGCCGCTAAATCCTCCCAACGGCGTCTTGGGCCGCTTGACACCGTTGCGTATAGTCACCATCCGGCTCGTGCCCCGCAGCCTGCCGTCGTAGGTGCCCAATGGGGATATCGGGCCATGGAACTGCTGGTTGTCCGCCAAGCCGCGATGCTGTTGCTCCTGGTGGCACTGATTGCGCTGACCTTGCTCGTGATGCGGATGACCCAGCGATGACCCTGCGAACGATGCGGCTGGAGTGTGCGGACTTCTGGGTCGATGTCCGGCTGGCCAACTTCCACGGCCGCTGGGTCGCCTCCGCCGACACCCCGGACGGCCCGAGCCTGGGGCTGGGTTGGCAGCCACTCGAGGCGGTGGAGAAGAAAGACCTGCTACCGATCATCGCGCTCCTTCCTCGTCGACGCAGGGAGGACTCACGCAAGGGCCGTAGCCGAGAGGTCGTAGTGCGCGCCCTCGCCGTATCTGCGCTCTCGGTCCGCGTGGGTCATAGGGATGCGGCTCGCCGGGTGATCGCATGGGATGGCGAGCTGGGCGAACGGAGATACCGGGGAGACTTCGACCTAGCGACTGTCGCCGCGCGCCGTCCAGCTAATGCGATCGAACGCCAAGCCTTACAGGACGAGGAGTCTCACGTCCTCGAGGCCGCCCGCGAGACACTCGGGGACCTCGGACTTATCCGCCTGTCAGACGTTGCCTAGGTCTACCCACACCTATACCCACTACGGTGGGTATTCCGATGGATGCTGATGGACGCTAAAGACGCCGATTGAGCACGAGTTCGCGCGACTGAGCACGGCTGGGACGAATCAGCATCCAGGACATCCAGCGGCTGATCACGGGCGCACTAGGCTTCGAGCGCCAGCGTGGCAGATGGATGCCGCAGGTCATGGAATCGCCGGCATGGGAGGCCGAGCCTGCGCCGGGTCCGCTGGAATGACAGAGTGACGTTCACCGCGTGGAGAGGACCGCCAGCGGCCGTGGTGAACACGATGCCAGACGGCGGTATCACCGCCTGGCGTTCGCGATGCTCGAGCAGCGCGGCCACCTAGAGGAGCGCGTCGAGCGCCTCGACGCAATCCGTGTCTCCATCGATTGAGGTTGCCCGGTCGGGGCTTGCGATTCCCACAACCGTTGGACCCGGATCGTCCATCCGTACCGGGTCTCAACCGGCATGCACCAGCGACTATTCAACACCCGTTCTGGGCAAGCATTAGGCCGCGGTGCCAGAACTTGACGTTACCGCCGAGAATTGGCTCCGACTCGTTTCCTACCGGGGGGAGAGATGCGCGTCCTCTACTGCGCCGTGGCGCTTCTGCTCACTGCATGCGCCTCCGATGAGGTCAGTTCCACGGAATCCGCCGCCGGCCAGCCCTCGTCGCTGCCAACGCCCGAGGCGAATGTCAGGGCGACGCCGTCTGTCGAGCCCACGCCTAGCCCCACAGCCGAAGCCGAACCCGACGTGGTCCTGACTGCGAGCGCGCTGCTCGTCCCTCTCGGTGAGGGCTTCGACATCCTGGGCTTTCAGATCGCTGGCACCATCGAGAACCGCGGGACTGGCTGGGCGAAGCTCTTGCCCTTCGCCTCCGATTGGACGGTCCTGGATGCGGGTGGTGGCGTGACTGCGACGGGGCAGATGGCCCACGCCTTTCCGCAATACTTGGCACCCGGCGCGACTGGCTACCTCGTGAGGTACGACGTGCAGACCGGCGCCGACCCGGCAGACTTTGTCACGGTAGAGATCGAGCCGGAATTCCGTCCCGTTGACGGACCCGAGGTCACGTTCGAGTTTGAGAATACGGAGGTCTCGTGTGCCGGCAGCATGCGTCTAGAGGGGACGGGCTTTGTCACGGCGGATGCAACGCGGGAATTTGCCGAGATTGGCGTCATCTGCCTCGACGCCATTGGTCGCGTGCTCGGGGTCGTCTACGCCCAAATGATGAACACGATGGAGGCGGGTCAACGCGAGGCATTCCAAACCACTGGTCCTCCGACCCAAGTCGAGCCCAACTCCTGCGCCACCACCATCTTCGAAGGGACACCGCACGACTTCGAGTTCTAGCGACGCCCGTTTGGGGTCCCGTCACTCCGGCCAGCGAGGAGCGATCAGGGCGAGACTATCGCGGCGAGCCGAATCCGCAGCTCGGTGGGCTGGACCAGGAGTTCGTCAACGATCCCGTCGAACGGTTCCTGCGCCAGGTCGACGGCTTCTCTGATCCCAGCGGCGGCTCTCTGCTTGCCTGCTTGACCTATTGGGAATAAGTTGCCCACACGAAGAGACGGGAGGCGCTGACGCGCGGCCCTGCAGTCATGGCCGCCGGGACCGCGTCGAGCCACTGGCGAACCCGACCCGCCTGCGTAGGGGAGTTCGAGCCATGCGAAAGACGCTCGCGGCAATCCTGTTGGCAACAGCCCTCATGCTCGCAAGTGCGGCGTCCGCACTAGCGATTAGCGACAGCGCTGGCTGCGTGGGCCAGTTCTCGTCCTTCTTCGCGCACGGCGGCGGCGGGACACATCGCTCGGCGGTGGCCCAGGACTTCGCGCACAACTCGCGACCGGCGGGGGCCAATGTCTATAGCCACGTCGCGGAGTTCCACGGCGATCTGGCTGCCTGTTTCGCTCAGACCTGAAGACACTCCCCCTGACGCTCGAGCCGCCGCGAAGCCTGACGACCTCTCCCGGCAGTCGGGTCGACCGGCGGCTCCCGTATCTTGGATTCATGCGCGGATTCAGCCGCTACCTGGCGTTGGCATTGGCAGCCGCGTTGGATGTGGCGCGTTCGGACTCTTGTTCGGCCTCTATGACTGCCCTGGCGGTCTGCGGACATGTGGCCCTGGCTCTGAAATCGCCTCCGGCGTGTTGGCGATCATCCTTGCCGGTGCTCTCGTATACGTGGCCCTACGCAGCCGTGGCAAGTGATAGACCGCCGTGGCGCATAGGGAACCGGGAAGGGGGCGTCGGGCAAGCGGCGGTTTCCGTGCGCTAGAAGCAAGGACCCAGCTCCCGAGGTTCATCGAGCCGGCGCAGGAAGAGGGGGACTCCCGCGCTGCTCTGATAAGCCGCATCATTCGCACCGATGCGAGCGATCCACCCGCTATCGGTCGGGTTGCCAAATCCAGGGGGTGGGTTGCCTGATCCGTCGTTCAGCGGCCCAGGGCCGATCGCCTCCCAATGGTGTCCATCGAACTCGATAGCTGAGCGATCTATCCCGCAATGCGTCATAAGCTCAAACGCAACCCAACCAGCGGCCCCTTCAATCGGCGGGGGTGGTGTTGAGCGCGGTGGTACGACCGGCGTTGGCACTGCCTCGCTAGAGCAGGCTGCGAGCAAGACCAGCGCAGCTAGGGCTCGTACCTTACCCGGCCGTTGCACGCCGCAGTAATAACCGACGGTCGGGAGGGTGGTCACCGGCGCCCAAGAGCCGACGCCCAGCGTCGTCCGGCCGCTGGGCGTATATCCGTATATACGATCGCTGAGCGGCGACCCCCTCGGTGGCAGAGAGAAGGGTGATCGGATATACTTCGGGACGGTTCTGCCGGCCATAAGCGAACCACAATATTTGAACCTGAGTGCCAAGGACGTGGGTCGGTTCGCCATCCCACGTCTTTGTTTTCGTCCCGACCGAGGAGCGGCCATGAATCGAGACTTCATCGGAGCCTTGCTCCAGCTGAACGCCGAGAAGGGTGTGCCGCAGGAGATCCTGATCCGGACGCTGGAGCAGGCGATCGAATCGGCCTACCGGCGGAATGCCGATGCGCCCGAGAACGTGGTCGTCACCGTCGACCCCGAGAGCGGCGAGATCAGCGTTGCCCGCGAGTACGAGGTCATGGCCACGCCGGAGGAGATCGAGGATCCCGAGGCGCAGATGGTGGTCCAGGAGGCCCAGAAGATCGATCCCTCGACCGGCGTCGGCGCCAAGGTCCGCATCCCGGAGAACGTGACGCAGGCGCAGCTGGGGCGCATCGCCGCCCAGACCGCCGGACAGGTGTACCGGCAGCGCCTCCGCGAGGCCCAGCGTGACGTGGTGTTCCAGCAGTACGCCGCCCGCGAGGGCGAGATCATGACCGGCAACGTGCAGCGCACGACCGACTCGGCCGTCGTGCTCGACATGGGCAAGGACGTCGAGGCCGTCCTGGCGGTCACCGAGCAGCTGCCGAACGAGACCTACCGCATCGGCCAGCACCTGAAGGTGTACGTCATGGAGGTCCGACGCACGACGCGCGGCCCCGTGATCGTCGCCAGCCGCACGCATCGGGGCTTCCTTCGCCGCCTCATGGAGATGGAGATCCCCGAGATCTACAACGGCACGGTCGTGATCCGCGGGATCGCCCGCGAGGCCGGCAGCCGCTCGAAGGTCGCGGTCGAGTCGCGCCAGCCAGGCGTCGACGCCAAGGGCGCGGCCGTCGGACAGCGTGGGGCGCGGATCCAGTCGATCGTCGCCGAGCTCAACGGCGAGAAGGTCGATATCGTCCTGTGGGACGAGGACCCCGGACGCTTCGTGGCCGAGGCGCTGAGCCCGGCCGAGGTGCTCAGCGTGCGGATCGACGAGGAGCACAAGATCGCCAACGTCATCGTGCCCGAGCGCCAGCTCAGCCTCGCCATCGGCAAGGAGGGGCAGAACGCGCGGCTCGCCGCCAAGCTGACCGGCTGGCGGATTGACATCCGGTCGGATGCCGGCGTCGCCACGGCAGCCGCCGAGCACGGCGAGCACGGCGAGCACGGCGCCGAGGAGCACGAGCCGGTCGCGGAGGCCCCGGTCAGACACGGCCGATGCCGAAGCGACGACCTGATCACGTACCGACCCGCACCTGCGCGGTCTGCCGCGTCGCGCGCCCGAAGCGCGAGATGGACCGGCTGGTCCGCACGCCGGGCGGGACGGTCGAACGCGACCCCACCGGGCGACTGGCGGGGCGCGGAACCTATATCTGTCACGAACCCGGCTGCCGCGACCCGGAGAAGGCTGCGGCGGCCGTCAGGCGAGCGCTCGGCGTCGAGCTCACGCCGAGTCTGCTCGAATTCGAGGTGAACGATGCCACCACGTAGATACCGACCACGCCGCCCGCCGCGTCCGCAGCGCAAGCGCACCGGAGCCGCTGCCGCCGCCGCGGTGGCTGAGGCTGCCGCCGCACGTCCCACCGGCCCCGTCGAGCTCCCGAACCCGGTCGTGGTCAAGGATCTGGCCGAGAAGCTGACCGTCAGCAACGCCGAGATCATCAACGTCCTGATCAAGAACGGCATCTTCGCGACGGTCAACCAGTCGATCGACTTCGACACCGCGTCGCTGGTGGCCGGCGAGCTGGGCTTCGAGACGGTCGAGGCCGGCATCGCCGAGCGCGAGGCCGCCGAGGCCGCCAGCCGGCCAGGAGCTGGTGAAGCCCGGCGACGAGCGCCGAAGACGGCGACGGCAAGCCGGCGCTGTTGACCGAGGAGGACACGGCGAACCCTGGTCACCCGTGCGCCGATCGTGACCGATCATGGGCCACGTCGACCACGGCAAGACGCAGCCTGCTCGACGCGATCCGCAGCACGAAGGTCGCCGACCGGGGAGTCGGGCGGCATCACCCAGCACATCGGCGCCAGCGAGGTCGTGCACAACGACAAGCGCATCGTCTTCCTCGACACGCCCGGCCACGAGGCGTTCACGGCCATGCGCGCCCGCGGCGCGCAGGTCACCGACATCGCGATCATCGTGGTCGCCGCCGACGACGGCGTGATGCCGCAGACCAAGGAGGCGATCGACCACGTCCGCGCGGCCCGCGTGCCGATGATCGTGGCGATCAACAAGATCGACAAGCCGGATGCCAAGCCCGACCGGGTCAAGCAGGAGCTGGCCGACAACAACGTCCTCATCGAGGAGTACGGCGGCGACGTGATCGCCGTGTCGGTGAGCGCCAAGCAGCGGACCGGCATCGACGACCTGATGGAGATGGTCCTGCTGGTCGCCGACCTGCAGGACCTCAAGGCCAACCCGGACCGCGCCGGCGATCGGCACGATCGTCGAGTCGAAGGTCGACAAGGGCCGTGGCAACGTCGCCACCGTGCTCGTCCAGACCGGCACGCTGCGAGATCGGCCAGATCGTGGCGGTCGGCCGCACCTGGGGCCGCGTCCGCGCCCTGCAACAACGCATCGGGCAAGCGCGTCAAGCTGGCCGAGCCGGCCACCGCGGTCGAGATCATCGGCCTCCAGGGGCTGCCCGAGGCCGGCGACATCCTGCGCGTGGTGGCCGACGAGAAGACCGCGCGCGACATCGCCGAGAAGGCCGAGGCGGCCGCCGCGGGCGGCGAGCCGACCGCACGGTGAGCACCCTCGAGGAGATCAGCGCCCAGATCGCCGACGCCGAGGTCAAGGAGCTGCGCGTGGTGCTCAAGACGGACGTCCAGGGCTCGCTCGGCGCCATCCGCCATGCGCTCGAGCGCCTGAACACCGAGCGAGGTCCGGATCAACATCCTGCGCGAGGGTGCCGGCGACATCAACGAGTCGCGACGTGCAACCTCGCATCGGCCTCCGATGCGGTCGTCGTCGGCTTCAACACCAAGCCCGATCCCGGCGCGCAGCGCGCGATCGACGCCACCGGCGTCGACGTGCGGCTGTACGACGTCATCTACAAGCTGACCGATGACGTCGGCGCAGGCGCTGCAGGGCATGCTCGCGCCCAAGCTGGTCGAGCAGGTCGAGGGCCACGCCGAGGTGCGGATGGTGATCAAGGCCGGCCGGGCCGGCAACGTCGCCGGCTCGTACGTGACCGATGGGCGGATCGTGCGCGGTGGCCAGGTTCGCGTCTTCCGCGGCAGCGAGCCAGGTGGCGGACAGGCGGATCACGTCGCTGAAGCGCTTCAAGGACGACGTTCGCGAGGTGGCGACCGGCTTCGAGTGCGGCATCGGGCTGACATCGACGAGATCGCCGAGGGCGACGTGATCGAGTGCTACCAGATGGTGGCCGAGTCCGCCTGGCCGCGCCGATGAGCCAGCGAACCGATCGGCTCGACAGCCAGATCCGAGCAGGAGCTGATGCAGCTGCTGCAGCGCGAGATGAAGGATCCGCGCGTCGGGTTCGCGACCATCACGCGGGTGGAGACGGCCGCGACCTGGGTCAGCGCCGGGTCTGGGTCAGCGTGCTACGGCACCGCCGACGGAGCAGGCAGGCGGCCATGAAGGCGCTCAGCTCGGCCGCGCCGTGGCTGCGCCGCCAGCTCGGCGAGCGGCTGCACCTGCGGCACGTCCCGCAGCTGAGCATCCGGCACGACGACTCGATCGAGTCGGGCGACCGGGTGCTGCGCATCCTGCGCGAGATCGAGGCCGGCACCGCCACCATGACGGCTCGTGAAGGCGGTCGTCGCGCGCTGCGCGAGGCGCCGAGCGGGTCACGGCGATCTGCCACGAGAACCCGGACGCCGACACGCTGGGCGCGGCCCTCGCCTCGCGCATCGCCGCGGAACGGCTCGGGCAAGGCCGCCGAGGTGGTGAGCCGCCGACCCGCCGCCGCCCTTCCTGGCCGTCCTGCCGCGGCATCGACGAGGTGCGCGAACGCCCCGGGCTCGAGCCCGACGTCGCCGTCGTGGTGGACGGCCGGGGACCTGGCTCGCACCGGGGCCAGTGGCGCGCGAGCAGCGCCGAGTGGCTGTCGCGGGCGCGCATCGTCAACGTCGACCACCACATCTCGAACGACGGCAGCGAGGCAGCCGTCGCGTGGGTCGACGCCGACCGCCGCCGCCACCTGCGAGATGGTGGCGCTGCTGCTCCCCGAGCTGGGCGTGAGATCGACCGCGAGCTCGCCACGGTGCTGCCGCCGGCATCGTCCAGGACACGCACACCTTCGCGCACCCGAACGCGACGCCGCGCACCCTGCGCGTCATGGCCGATCTGCTGGAGGCCGGGGCGCCGCTGTCCGACCTCCACCGCGCGATCTACGCCGACAAGCCGTTCGCGCACGCTCGCGCTGTGGGGCCGGATGCTGAACGGCATCGGGCATCGTCGCGACGGCCGGATCGTCTACGCCGCCCAGACCACTGGCGATGCTGGCCGAGACCGGGCAGCGAGCCGACGCGCCACCGAGGGCTTCATCGACCTGCTCGGCTCGACGCAAGGACGGCGGACGATCACCGTGCTGTTCAAGGAGGCCGACGCGTCCCACGTGCGCGTCAGCGTCCGCACCCGCGGGCGCGCCGACGCGGTGGCGATCACGTCGGCCTTCGGCGGGGGGGGCCACGCGCGGGCCGCCGGCTGCTCCGCTCGACGGCCCCGCTGCGCCGACGCGCAGTGACGCGGGTGCTCGACGAGTGCGAGCGCGAGCTCGACCGCGCCGATGCTCGGGGTCGTTAACCTCGACAAGCCGGTCGGGCCGACCAGCCACGACATGGTCGGCCTGCTGCGGCGCCTGACCGGCACGCGGCGCATCGGTCACGCCGGCACCCTCGATCCGCTCGCCTCCGGCGTGCTGCCCATCCTGGTCGGTGCCGCGACCCGGTTCAGCGAGGAGCTGACCGGCGGCCGCAAGCGGTACGAGGCGGTCATCCGGCTGGGCGCCACGCACCGCGACCGACGACGCGCGAGGGACCGATCGAGCCCGGCGGCGGCGCCGATGCCGCCGACGACGACGGCGATCGCGACGCCCTCGCCGGCCTTCGTCGGCACGCTTCGACCAGCGGCCGCCGACCTTCAGCGCTCGCAAGCAGGGCGGGCGCACCGCGCACCGGGCGGCGCGCTCCGGCGAGCCGCTGGATGCTCGCCCCGCGGCACGGTCACGGTCCATGCCATCGACCTGCTCGGGCTCACGCGCGACGACGACAGGCTGGACGTGCGCGTCGACGTGCGGTGCGGCGCCGGCACCTACGTCCGCTCGATCGCGCGCGACCTCGGCGAGCGCGCTGGGCTGCGGCGGCTACCTGCGCGGCCCTGCGACGCACCGAGGCGGCCGGCCTGCGCGCGGGCGACGCGATCGACCCCGAGCGGCTGGAGGCGCTGGCGGCGGATGGGCCGCCTGGCCGAGGCCGTCCTGCCGGTGGGCGAGCTCCTGCCGCTGCCGCGGGTCGAGCTCGACGCGACGCCGACTGCCGACGCGCTTCCGCCACGGCTCGCGCGTCGCGGCTCGCCGACGGTCGGCCACCGGGCGCGTTGCGGTCTTCGACGGCGGCGACAGCTGCTGGGCGTCGGCACTGGTGGCCGGCGGCGTGCTCCAGCCGGAGAAGGTCGCTGGCCGCGCGAGGCCGGCCGCGTGACGGCCGCCGCGGCCTGCGCAGCTGCCGGCGATCGGGCCGGCGGTCATCACGCTGGGCGTCTTCGACGGCGTCCATCGCCGGACATCGGCATCTCGTCTCGGCCACGGTCCGGGCCGCCGCGGCGCGCGAGGCGGCGATC
Organism: uncultured Chloroflexia bacterium; assembly: GCA_963806695.1. GTDB lineage: Bacteria > Chloroflexota > Limnocylindria > QHBO01 > QHBO01 > JACDBZ01. The sequence goes on from CAWDYT010000001.1 coordinate 217,437, forward strand.
GCGTCGCGCTCGTCTTCGGGCCGCACCCCGACGAGGTGATCCGGCCCGGCACCGTCGTCCCGCGCCTCCTGCCGCCCGCGGTCACGCTGGAGCGGCTGCGAGCTGCCGGCATCGACCACGCGATCGAGGTGCGGTTCGACGACGGCGCTCCGCGTCGCTGGCCGCCGGAGGCGTTCCTCGGCGACCTGGCACCGGCGATCGCCCTGCGCGGCGCTCATCATGACCCCGGACAGCGCCTTCGGGCACGGACGCGCGCGGGACGCTGGAGCGCGTGCGCGGAGCATCGGACGCGGAGCGGGGATTCGACGCGCATCGGCGTCGAGCCGCTGCTGGTCGACGGCACGCCGGTCTCGTCGTCCCGCGTCCGCGACCGCGCTGGCGCGACGGCGACGTTCGGCGCCGCCACGGAGCTCCTCGGTCGCGCCGCCGCTGCTGCGAGGGCACCGTGGTGGACGGCGATCGACGCGGCCGCGAGCTCGGCTTCCCGACCGCCAACCTGCGCGTTCGACTACGCGCCCGCGCTGCCGCCGCTCGGGCATCTACCTCGGCCGCGTCTCCGTCCCGGAGCGGGGCGTCGGGCCCGGGCCACCCGGCGCTGGTGAGCGTCGGCGTGCGGCCGACCTTCCACGACGACGGACGCGTGCTGGTCGAGGTCTACCTGCTCGACTGGGACGGGGACCTGTACGACGCCACGCTCGAGGTGGAGCTGCTCGCATCGCCTGCGCGAGGAGCGCCGCTTCGCTCGGTCGAGAGCCTGGTGGAGCAGATGCGCGCGACGAGGCGGAGGCGCGTCGCCGCATCTGCGGCCGATGGCGGCTGAGCGGCCTCCTCTGTTAGAATTTCGCAACGTTACGGAAACGAATGTGGAGGAATACGTGCCGCTCGCCAAGGACGCGAAGAGCGCAATCGTCGACGACTACGCCACGCACGAGGGCGATACCGGCTCACCCGAGGTGCAGATTGCGCTTCTCACCGAGCGGATCAAGTCGCTGACGGAACATCTGCGCAGCTATCCGAAGGACAACCACTCGCGCCGCGGGCTGCTCAAGCTCGTCGGGCAGCGCCGGCGGTTGCTCGCGTACCTGGTCCGCAATGACGTGGACCGGTACCGCACCGTCATCAGCAGCCTGGGGCTGCGCCGCTAGGCTATCTCGCGATCGACCCAGGTGCCCGATCGGGCCCTGGGTCTCGCATCATCTCCTCACCCAACAACCCGACATCGGCCACCTGCGCTGACGCCTGCGCTCGCCGACCCATCGGAGCGCGCCAGGCACGCCAGCGCCGAGTCGCACCACTCAACTGGAGGAATCAGTGTCCATCAAGCACGAGGCTGAGATCGGCGGCAAGCCGTTCAGCCTGGAAGCCGGCAAGCTCGCCGAGCAGGCCGATGGCGCGGTGATCGTCCGCTACGGCGACACCGTCGTCCTGGCGACCGCGGTCGCCGCCAAGGAGCCGCGCGAGGGCGCCGACTTCTTCCCGCTCACCGTCGACTACGAGGAGCGGATGTACGCCGCCGGCAAGATCCCCGGCGGCTTCATCAAGCGCGAGTCGCGCCCGTCCGAGGCGGCCATCCTGGCCATGCGCCTCACCGACCGGCCGATCCGCCCGCTCTTCCCCAAGGGCTACTACAACGACGTCCAGGTCGTCCTGACCGTCCTCTCGACCGACCAGGAGAACGACCCGGACATCCTGGCCCTCAACGGCGCCTCGGCGGCGCTGAGCATCAGCCACATCCCGTTCCATGGGCCCGGTCGGCGCCGTGCGCGTCGGCCGCATCGACGGCGAGTTCGTCACCAACCCGACCAACAGCCAGCTCGACGACTGCGGAGCTCGACCTGGTCGTGGCCGGCACTCGCGAGGCGGTGATGATGGTCGAGGCCGGCGCCAAGATCCTGCCCGAGTCGGTCATGGCCGACGCGATCGCCTACGGCCACGCCGAGCTGCAGAAGTCGATCGACCTCCAGGAGAAGCTGGTCGCCTCGGCCGGTGCGCCGAAGAAGGTCCCGTTCGTGGGGCCGAAGGCCGACTCGGTGGCCAAGCTCGGCAAGATGCTCTCCGAGGGCCGCAACGAGTTCGTCGTGTTCGACCTCGAGACGACGGCGTTCAAGCCGGAGAACGGGTTCATCGTGGACCTCGCCGCGCTCCGCATCCGCGACGGGGCAGATCGTCGACCGCTTCGAGTCGCTCGTGAACCCGGGCCGCCCGATCGTCGGCCACCAGATCCACGGCATCAGCAGCGACGACGTCGCCAATGCGCCGACCGCCGCCGAGGTCCTCACGAACTTCACCCAGTGGGTCGGCGAGACGCCGGTCGTGGCGCACAACGTCGCCTTCGACCTGCCGTACGTCTTCCGTCACCTGCCGAACGACGTGAAGTGGACCCCGAGCGCGGTGTTCGACACCCTGGAGCTCGGCTACCAGCTCTACCCGGATGCCGGCGCCTACAAGCTGCCGGATCTCGTGCGCTTCATCTTCGGCCGCGACCATGCGGCCGCCCATCGCGCGATGCCGGACGCCGAGGCCGCGGCTGAGCTCTTCCTGCACTTCACCTCCGGCCTCGCCGAGCGCCTCGACGCGGTCCGTCGCGACGTGGCCGACGAGGTCCGCCGCGCGCGCGAGAGCTACAACCGCGCCGAGCAGGGCGACCGGATGGAGGACATCCGTCGCCGCCACGGCATCGGCTCCGCGCTCATGGACACGCTGACCAAGGCGACCGTGCGCGAGCTCGTGCTGAGCGAGAACATCCGGATCGACGGCCGCGACACGAAGACGATCCGCCCGATCAGCGTCGAGGTCGGCTTCCTGCCGCGCACCCACGGCTCGGGCCTGTTCCAGCGCGGGCAGACCCAGGCGCTCAGCATCGCGACCCTCGGGCCGTCGAGCAACAAGCAGCGCATGGATACGATCTCCCCGGAGACCGAGAAGCGCTACCTGCACCACTACAACATGCCGCCATACTCGGTGGGCGAGGCCAAGTTCATGCGCGGCCCAGGCCGCCGTGAGATCGGCCACGGGGCGCTCGCCGAGCGCGCGCTCCTCCCGGTCCTCCCGACCGAGGCTGAGTTCCCGTACGTGATCCGCGTCGTGAGCGAGGTCGTCAGCTCGAACGGCTCGACCTCGATGGCCTCGACCTGCGGCTCGACCCTGGCGCTCATGGACGCGGGCGTGCCGATCAAGGCGCCGGTCGCCGGCGCGGCGATGGGCCTGATCACCGATACGGAGACCGGCCGCTACGCCGTCCTGACCGACATCACCGGCAAGGAAGACGCCTACGGCGACATGGACTTCAAGGTGACCGGGACGGCCGAGGGCGTCACGGCGCTCCAGATGGACATCAAGGTCGCCGGGATCACCACCGACATCATGCGTGATGCCCTCCAGCAGGCGTACGACGCGCGGATGCACATCCTGGGCAAGATGACCGAGGTCATCAGCGCCAGCCGCGAGGAGCTGAGCCCCTACGCCCCGCGCATCACGACGATCAAGATCCCGGTCGACAAGATCCGCGACGTCATCGGCGCAGGCGGCAAGGTGATCCGCCAGATCACCGCCGAGACCGGCACCGAGATCAACGTCGAGGACGACGGCACGATCCAGATCGCCGCCACCAGCGGCGAGGCCGCCCAGAAGGCGATCGCATGGATCGAGGGCCTGACCAAGGACGTCGAGGTCGGCAAGGAGTACATGGGCAAGGTCACCCGGATCATGAACTTCGGCGCCTTCGTCGAGATCCTGCCGGGCAAGGAGGGCCTGGTCCACATCAGCCAGCTGGCCGACTACCGGGTGCCGCGCGTCGAGGACGTGGTGAGCATCGGCGACGAGCTGATGGTGGTCGTCACCGAGATCGACCGCATGGGCCGCGTGAACCTGAGCCGCCGCGCGGCGATGGAGCGCCACATGGCCCGCAGCCGGCGCCGGAGGCGGCAACAACGACAACTCGTAGGCCGATGGCGCCGCCGCGACGACGCGGCGGCGCGCTACCCTCCGACCCATGGGCTCGGAGGCGGCACTGGCGCAGGTCGCGGATGAGGTCCACGTCTGCACCCGATGCCCGCTCGCCGCACGGCGGACGCACGCCGTCCCGGGGGAAGGCAACCTCCTGAGCGACGTGCTCCTGGTGGGAGAGGGGCCGGGGGCACGGGAGGACGCGACCGGCCGTCCGTTCGTCGGCCCTGCCGGCCAGCTGCTCGACGAGCTGCTGCACGCCATTGGCTGGGAGCGTCCCGACGTGTTCGTCACGAACGTGGTGAAGTGCCGGCCGCCCAGCAACCGGGATCCGGAGCCGGCGGAGGTCGCGGCGTGCGCGCCCTACCTTGACCGGCAGGAAGCGGCCCTCGACCCGGCCGTGGTGGTGACGCTCGGCCGCCACTCGCTGCAGCGCTACCTGCCCGGCGCGCGGATCTCATCGGTGCACGGGCAGCTGCGTCGGTCCTACTCCGGCCTGCACGTCTTCCCGATGTACCATCCTGCTGCGGCTCTGCACCAGGCCTCGTTGCGCGAAACGCTGTTCCGCGACATGCGCGGCCTTCCCGCAGCGCTGCTGGCTGCGCGCCAGGCGCTCACCGATGAGCACGTGGCGGCGGTCCAGGCGGAGGAGGCGGAGGCGCGGATCGACCACGAGGCGGCGCCGCCGGAGGACGCCCAACAGATGACTCTCTTCCAGGAGCCGTGAATGCCTGACACCCTGCGCATCATCCCGCTCGGCGGGGTGGGCGAGGTCGGCAAGAACATCACCGTCATCGAGGTCGGCGGCGACATCCTCGTCGTGGACTGCGGCCTCGCCTTCCCCGAGCCGGAGATGCTCGGTATCGACCTCGTCATCCCCGACGCCACCTACCTCGCGGAGCGGCGGCGACCGGGTGCGCGGCATCATCCTGACCCACGGCCACGAGGACCACACCGGCGGCCTGCCCTACGTGCTGCCCAAGATTCCCGGCACGCCGATCTACGCAACCCGCCTGACCGAAGGCCTGGTGCAGGGCAAGCTGCGCGAGCACAAGCTGCTCGACAGCACCGCCGCTGCCACGTCATCGAGCCGGGCCGCGAGTTCGCGGTCGGACCGTTTCGGGTCACGCCGTTCCGGGTCAACCACTCGATCCCGGACGGCGTCGGCTACGCGATCGAGACGACCGTGGGCACGGTCGTCCACACCGGCGACTTCAAGTTCGACCACACGCCGCCCGACGGCCGCCGCGCCGACCTCGGCCTGCTGGCGGAGATCGGCAACCGCGGGGTGGACTTCCTGCTCAGCGACTCCACGCGACGCGGAGAAGGAGGGCTACACGCTCTCCGAGGCGACGGTGGGGGAGAGCCTGCATCGGCTGGTGGGCGAGGCGCCCGGACGGGTGATCGTCGCGACCTTCGCCAGCAACATCGGACGCGTCCAGCAGGTGATCGACGCCGCCTGGGGCCACGGGCGCAAGATGGTGGCGCTGGGGCGGAGCATGGAGCAGAACACGGCCATCGCCCTCGAGCGCGGCTACCTCGACGCTCGCGGACGGCACGCTGGTCAAGAAGGAGCAGCTCCAGCGGCTCGCCGAAGGACCAGCTGGTCGTGATGACGACCGGATCGCAGGGTGAGCCGATGAGCGGGCTGACGCGGATGAGCAACCGCGACCATCGGAACATCACGATCGAGCCGGGCGACACGGTCATCGTGTCGGCGTCGCCGATCCCCGGCAACGAGGAGGCGGTCGCGCAAGACGATCGACAACCTCTTCAAGGAGGGGGCGATGGTCCACTACGAGCCGCTGGTCCATTGCCACGTGTCCGGCCACGGCTCCCGCGAGGAGCTCAAGCTCATGCTCGGCCTCGTCCGGCCGAGGCACTTCATCCCGGTCCACGGCGAGTACCGGATGCTCGTGCAGCACGGGCTGCTCGCCGAGGCGCGCCGGCGTCGACGTCGACAAGATCTTCGTGCTCGAGAACGGCCAGGTGGTGGAGTTCGACGGCGAGCGTGCCCGCATGGCCGAAACGGTCACGGCAGGCGCGGTCCTGGTCGACGGGATCGCGGCGATCGACGGCATCGACGGCGTCGTGCTGCGCGACCGGCGGATGCTCGCGTCCGACGGCGTCGTGATGGTGGCGCTGACCATCGACGCGAAGACGGGGCAGCCGGTCGGCCAGCCCGACCTCGTGAGCCGCGGCTTCCTGTCGGACCCCGACGATCCGCTGATGCGTGAGGCGCGCGACCACCTGCTCGAGGCGCTCCAGCAGCGACACGAGGACGAGCACGCCGCCGAGGCGGGCTACGTGAAGACCAAGATCCGCGACACGCTGAGCCGCTTCTTCCACCAGCGCACGAAGCGTCGTCCGATGATCCTCCCGATCGTGATGGAGGTCTGAGCCGAGCGGTGGCGACACGACGACGATCCACCCCTCGTCGCCGGAGCACGCGGCGGCGGCGCCAGACCACGCCGTTCGTCATCAGCGGCCGCTTCCTGCGCGAGGGTCTCGCGCTCGTCCTGCTGTTCCTGGCGATCATCAGCGTCATCGCGCTGTTCGCGCCCGATGTCGGGGGCCATCGTCCGACCCTGGCACGACGTGCTCTCGACGCATGCTCGGGTGGGGGATCGCGTTCGCGGCCCCGCTCCTCGTCGGCTTCGCGGTGATGCTGTGGATGAAGACGATGCCGGCGGAACGCTGGATGGCCGCCACGGGCGCGGCCGTCGTGGCGCTGGCGCTGCTGGGCATGTTCCACCTCGCGGTCGGCGGCGGCGCCGAGGCGATCGAGCTCGGGGAGGGTGGAGGAGCGATCGGCTTCGGCGTGAGCGCCGCGCTGGCCGGCGCGCTCGGCACGGCCGGTGCCTGGATCGTCCTCATCCTGCTGGCCATCGTCGGGCTGCTGCTGTACTTCAACATGACCATCGGCGACCTCGTGCGCGAGCTACCTCGCCGGCCGCGACGACCGCATGGATCGCGAGGCGGCCGATGCCAAGCGCACGGCGCGTCGTCAGCGCGCGAGCGAGCCGCAGCGCGTCGAGGCGATCCCGGTCGGCGAGCCTCGGACAGGATTGATCGACCGAGTCCGCGACAGGCTCAGCGGGAGCAACGAGCTCGAAGAGGAGTCGCCGGTCATCGTGCGTCGCGAGCGGCCCGCCTCCAACGGCAACGGGCTGGCCCGCGTTCCCGTGGCCGCCGCGGCCGCGGTGGCCGCGACCGAGCTGCAGCAGCCACCCGGCGAGGGAGGGGTGGCCACGCAGCCGTCGAGCCGAGGACCTCGAGCAGGAGGAGGAGGCGCACCTCGCCGAGGCGGCTGCCGGAGAGGCGGCCGACGCGGCACTCGAGCCGACCGAGCGCAGCTGGGACCTGCCGCCCCTCGACCTGCTGGCCGACGCGCCCGAGTCGTCGGCGGCGCAGCTTGACCTGTCCGCCAAGGGCCGCCGCATCCGCGAGACGCTCGCGCACTTCGGCATCGGGGTGAAGGTGGCGCGCATCCAGGAAGGCCCGGTCGTCACGCAGTACGCGCTCGAGGTGGAGCCCGGCATCAAGCTGAGCCGCATCGAGACACTGGCCGACAACCTGGCGCTGGCGCTGTCCGCCCGCAGCATCCGCATCGAGGCGCCGATCCCCGGCGAGCCGTACGTCGGCATCGAGATCCCGAACGCCGCCTTCGACCTGGTGACGCTGAAGGAGGTCCTGGCCAGCCGAAACTACGCGGAGGCATCGGACCGCTCCAAGCTCGCCTTCGCCCTCGGCCAGGACGTGGCCGGCCAGCCGTTCAGTGCCGATCTGGCGAAGATGCCGCACCTGCTGATCGCCGGCGCGACCGGATCGGGCAAGAGCGTCTGCGTGAACGCGATCATCGCCAGCATCCTGATGCACGCCACGCCGACCGAGGTGAGCTCGTCCTGATCGACCCGAAGCGCGTCGAGCTGGCGCAGTACAAGGGCATTCCGCACCTGCTTCACCAAGGTCATCGTCGACATGGAGAAGGTCGTCGACACCCTGAAGTGGACGGTCGGCGAGATGGAGAGCCGCTACCGCCGAGTTCGCATCGCGTCGGCGTGCGCAACATCGACGGCTACAACGACGCGCTGCGACCCGGGCAGCCGCGGATGCCGTACTTGGTCGTCGTCATCGACGAGCTGGCCGACCTGATGATGGTCCGCGCCTACGAGGTCGAGCGACAGATCACCCGGCTCGCCCAGCTGGCGCGCGCCACCGGCATCCACCTCATCGTCGCCACGCAGCGCCCATCGGTGGACGTCATCACCGGCCTGATCAAGGCCAACTTCCCGACGCGCATCGCCTTCGCCATGACGTCGCAGGTCGACTCGCGCACGATCCTCGACATGGCCGGCGCCGAGAAGCTGCTCGGCCGCGGCGACATGCTCTACCAGCCGATCGATGCGCCGCGCGCTGTCCGGCTCCAGGGCGTGCTGGTCACCGACGCGGAGATCGACTCCGTCGCCCGCCACTGGCGAGCGCAGGGCGGCGCGCAGTACCGCCCCGAGATCACCGCGCCCCGCCGCGACGGCAAGGGCGGTGGGCGTCCGGGGGAGGACGAGGCGGACGACGACGCCGACACGCTGCTGTCGCAGGCGGTCGACATCGTCCGGCGCTCCGACAAGGCGTCCGCGTCGCTGCTCCAACGACGGCTGCGCATCGGCTACGCGCGCGCAGCGCGCATCCTCGACCAGATGGAGGACCGCGGCATCGTCGGACCCGCCGACGGCAGTCGCTTCCGGGAGGTGCTCGTCACCAGCGACGGCTGGGGCGGCGACATCGAGCCGGACGGGGACGAGGAGTGACCGAACCGGCGCACAAGCTCGGGGAAGTGCTGCGCGCTGCCCGCGAGGCGAAGGGCGTCGATCTGCCCCGGGTGGAGCGCGAGACGAAGATTCGGGAGCGATATCTCTCGGCGCTCGAGCGTGGCGAGTACCGCGAGCTGCCCGGATCGGTGTACACGAAGGGCTTCCTTCGCAACTACGGCGCGTACCTCGGCCTCGACCCGGAGTACCTCATCGACCTGTATCGGCTGGAGACGTCGGAGCTGCGCGCCGAACGGCCGATGACGCCGACGTCACCCCGTCCGATCGCCGGCCGACGCACCCGGGCATTCGTCGTCACGTCGGGTGCCGTGGTCGCCGCCATCCTGACGCTGCTGGTGGGCGGCTTCATCGCCTACCTCGGATATCAATTCGTGAACTTCGCACGCATGCCTGAGCTGCGCATCACCGAGCCGCCTGGCAACGTCAGCGGCCATCCGGAGCTGTCGATCACTCTGCGCGGCGAGACGGCGCCAAACGCCACGGTACGGGTGAGCAACCTGACGGAGAACCCGAGCGTGAAGGCCGACGCCGATGGCGACTTTGAGGTGAAGGTCGTCCTGCTGCCGGGCTCGAACGTCATCGAGCTCACGGCCCACGACCCCGTGACCGACCGCGACTCTGAGACCGAGGAGCGCACCGTGGTTGTGGTGACCGATGCCGCCGGCAGCCCCAGCCCACAGGCCGCCAGTCTCGCCCTCGCCGAGCCGGCGGCCGACTCCTCCTTCACGGGTGCCGTGCCGGTGTCGGGGACGACGTCGCCGGCGGGTGCGGTCGCCGTCTCCGCCACGCTCGTCGAGGCGGCGACGCCCGACTTCCGTGTCACCGACCCTGCCGGGCAGGCGATCGCGATCGATCCCGCCGACCCATCGGCGCCGGAACCGGCAACCCTCACCGCGGACGGCGCCGGCGCCTTCGCCGGCGAGATCCGCCTCGCGCCGGGGACGTGGGATGTCACCGCCAGCACCGAGGGTGCCGAACCGGTCGTGCGACGCGTGCGCGTCGCGAGCGGAGAGGGCCTCCGCGCCAGGCTTCGGCTCGACGGCGGCGACTCGTACCTCGAGCTCGACGAAGACGGGGTACCGGTGGCGGGAACGTCGGGTGGCATCGCGTCCGACGGTGACGTGATCGAGCTCGAGGCGAACGACAGCCTCCGGATCCGTGCCGGCAACGCGGGAGCGATCCGGATCAGCATCAACGGCATCGGCCTTGGCACCATGGGTGGCAACGGTGCTGTCGTCGAGTGGCGGATCGAACGGGGCGCCGGATGACCGCGAACAGCGAAGATAGGGGAGCGAGGAGCGGGGCGGCCTGGCCATCGCTCGGGCATCGGATAGGCACGAGGACGAACAGTGGCGGGTGAATCATCGTTCGACGTGGTGAGCGACTTCGACCAGCAGGAGCTGGTGAACGCGCTCGACCAGGCGCGCCGCGAGATCGCGACGCGCTACGACTTCAAGAACAGCAAGGTGGCGTTCGAGCTCGGCAAGGAGGGAATCACCCTGACCGCCGACGACGAATACCGGGCCGGAGCGGCCAAGGACCTGCTGGAGTCCAAGGCGGTCCGCCGTGGATTGAGCCTAAAGATCTTCGAGTGGGGGCCGCCGGAGCCCGCGTCCGGCGGCACGGTCCGGCAGGAGATCCGGCTGAAGCGAGGCCTGACCAGCGACCAGGCGAAGGAGCTGGCCAAGCGCATCCGCGACGCGTACCCGAAGACGAAGCCGGTCATCCAGGGCGACGCGGTCCGGGTGTCCGCGAAGTCCAAGGACGAGCTGCAGGCGGTGATTACCGACCTCCGCGCCCTGGACTATCCGGTCGCGCTCCAGTTCACGAACTACCGCTGAGCCGATGCCGTCCTCCCGCCCGCCGACCGACGAGGAGCTCGTCTCGGCGGCACGGCGCCTCGGACGGCGCCTGGTCGACCGCCGCTGGCAGATGGCGGCGGCCGAGTCGTGCACCGGCGGGATGGTCGGCCACGTCATTACCCAGGTGCCCCGCTCGAGCGACCACTTCCTGGGCGGGGTCATCAGCTACTCCGACGCCGTGAAAGAGGAGCTGCTCGGAGTGCCGGGGGAGCTGATCGCACGCGTCGGAGCCGTGTCGGCAGAGGTCGCTGAGGCGATGACCGGCGGCACGCTCGAGCGCTTTCCGGTCGCGCGGCTGGCGGTCGCGGTGACCGGCATCGCCGGTCCTGACGGGGGATCGGAGGCCAAGCCGGTCGGTCTGACCTACGTGGCCGCCGCCGTTCGGGACGGGTCCGCCGTGGTCGAGCGCCATACCTGGCCACACGACCGCGACGGCAACAAGCGGGCGTCCGTGCTGGCGGTGCTCGAGCTCGCGACCCGCGTCGCGGCGGAGGCCTGATCGATGGTCCGCCCCGGCGAGCGGATCCACGTGATCGGCATCGCCGGCTCCGGCGCCGCCGGGACGGCACTGCTGCTTCACCGTGCCGGTGCCGACGTCGACGGCTGCGATCTCGACGCCTCCTCGCCGTACACACCACCACTCAAGGCTGCGGGCATTCGGCACGTGGTCGGCCACGACCCGGCGCATCTCGACGGTGTCGAGCGGGTGGCGATCTCGCCGGCGTTGCGCGCCGTCCCCGGCCACGCCGAGCTGACCGCCGCCGCCGCCCGAGGCCTGCCGATCCACACGTGGCAGGCGCTGCTGGGCGAACTGATGGCCGAGCCAGGCCACGTCGGAGTCGGCGTCACCGGCACGCACGGCAAATCGACCACCACCGCGCTGCTGGGCCACCTGCTCACGGCAGCCGATCTCGACCCGACGGTCGAGGTTGGGGCGTTCATCCCGGCATGGGGCGCATCGGTCCGCCCCGGTGACGGTTCGCCATTCGTCGTGGAGGCCGATGAGTTCGGCGACAACTTCCTGAACTACCACCCGGCGGCCGCGATCGTCACCAATGTCGAGATGGACCATCCGGACTACTTCGCGGATACCGCCGCGGTCATGAGCTCGTTCGAGCGCTTCGTGCGTGGCATGGAGCCCCATCCGACCATCGGCAGGAGACTCCTGGTCATCGCCGCTGACGACGCCGGCGCCGTGGAGCTCGCCGCACGCCTCGACGGCTGGGACGGACGCATCGTCCGATACGGTCCCGGCGGCTCGATCGAGGCGACCGCCGTATCGATGGATCGCGACGGCACCTCGTTCGCCCTCTTCGACCGCCAGTGGCGCATGACCCTGGCCGGTGCCCACAACGTCGCAAACGCCACCGCCGCGCTGATCGTTGCGCGCGAGCTCGGTGCGGGCCTCGATGAGCTGGCCGAGGGACTGGAATCGTTCAGCGGAGCCGGGCGCCGGATGCAGCTGATCGCCGATACTCCGTCGGTGACGATCTACGACGATTACGGCCATCATCCGACCGAGGTCCGGGCCGCCCTCGCTGCCGCTCGTCAGCGCATCGGCACGGACCGGCGGCTGTGGGCGGTCTTCGAGCCGCACATGTATTCGCGCACGGCCCTGCTGATGGATGCCTTCTCGACCGCCTTCGCCGATGCCAACGAGGTCGTCATCGCCGATATCTTCGCCAGCCGCGACACGCCCGAGGCGATGGCCTCGACCTCGGCCGAGGAGCTGGCCGACGCAATCGAGCGATCCAGTGGCATCCCCGCCATGGCGACCGGCGACGTGGACGCCACCACCGACTACGTGGCGGACCACCTCGCCGATGGCGACGCCGTGCTCGTCATGGGCGCCGGCAAGTCGTACCGCATCGCGCGTGGCCTCGCCGACCGATTCGTCGGGGATCGGTCCACGTGAGCGGGGCTCGGTCGGCCGTCCTCGGCGCGCTGCTGGCCCTCGGCGTGACCGTGGCGTACCAGCTCATCGTGCGGCTGGTGGATGCCTCGGGGGCACGTGACCAGCCGGCGGTGATCCTCATCCTGCTGCTCTCCGCCTTCCTTGGGGTGCTCACCGCTGTCGCCACCCGCATGCTGCGCCTGCCGGGTGCCACCGCCCCGACCGTCCTCGTGCTGGGCTGGACCCTGGTGCCGGTGCTGCTGGCGGCCATCCCGAGCGAGGCGACGTCGCTGTTCGCTGGCGATGCGGCGCTCTCATCGGGCCAGGCCCTCGCCCTGGCCACGGCGACGGTGGCCGCGGCGGTCACCCTGGGAGTGCCAGCGGAGCGTCGGTGAGCGACCCGGTCCGGGATCTCCTCGACGAGCAGATCGCCTACTACCGCGACCGCGCGGGGGAGTACGACGCGACGTCGATGCCCGACGGCGACCCGCATGCGGTCCATGCCGAGGCCATGCGCACTGCGCTGCGCGATGCTGTGCAGGGCGGACGGGTGCTCGAGATCGCGGCGGGCACAGGCCAGTGGACTGGGCTGCTGGCCGAGATCGCCGACGAATTGCTCGTCACCGATGCGTCACCCGAGATGCTCGATCTGAACCGAGCGAAGGTGGGGGAGCGGGTCAACGTGCGATACGAGGTGGCCGACGCCTTCGCCATGCCGGCCTCCCACGCGTTCGACACGGTGTTCTTCGGGTTCTTCCTGTCCCACGTCCCGCCGAGCCGGTTCGAGGCGTTCTGGGCCGTCTTGGACGGTCTGGTGGCTGCCGGCGGGCGCATCGCGTTCGTGGATGAGGCGGCTCCCGGGATCTCCGACGAGACATGGATCGACCGCGCGGACGGCATCGTTCATCGGCGCCTTCAGGACGGCAGCTCGTATCGGGCGGTCAAGGTGCTGTGGAGGCCCGAAGACCTCCAGGCGCGTCTCGACGGGCTGGGGTGGACCGCATCGGTTCGGTCGGAGGGTCCGTTCTACCGGGGAAGCGCGCGCGCTAGATAGTTGACGGTGCAACTATCGGTGGTATGATCGGCGCATGCCTGCCATCACCGTCGACGACATCACCATCCTGCCGCGGATCCTGCCACCGGATCCGGCCGTGGCGCGCGAGCGCGCCGTCCTGAGCGTCACCAGCGCGCCGAAGGGCTACGAGGGCGAGGGCTTCCCGGTGCGGCGGGCGTTCCACGGCGTCGACCTGGGTCTGCTCGACCCGTTCATCCACATGGACCAGATGGGCGAGGTCGAGTACGCGCCCGGTGAGCCGAAGGGCACGCCCTGGCATCCGCACCGCGGCTTCGAGACCGTGACGTACATGATGGACGGCACGTTCGAGCACGCGGACTCCAACGGCGGCGGGGGAGTGATCACGAACGGCGATACGCAATGGATGACCGCCGGCGCCGGCATCCTTCACATCGAGAAGCCGCCGGAGGCACTCGTCGTCAGCGGCGGGCTGTTCCACGGCATCCAGCTGTGGGTGAACCTGCCGCGCTCGCAGAAGTGGGCGCCGCCGCGATACCAGGACATCCGCGCGCGCCAGGTCGGCCTCGTCGCATCACCCGACGGAGGAGTCCTGCTGCGGGTGATCGCCGGCGAGCTGGCGGGCCACGCCGGACCCGGGGTCACCTACACCCCGATGACCCTGGTCCACGCCACCCTCAGCCCGGAAGCCGAGGTCACCCTCCCATGGCGGGCGGACCACAACGCGCTGGTCTACGTCCTCGCCGGCCACGGCACGGTCGGCGCGGAGCGCACGGCAGTCCAGATGGGCCAGCTGGCGGCCTTCGGCCCGGGCAACGCCATCCGCATCGGCGCCACGCCGCGCCAGGACAGCCGAAGCCCGAACCTGGATGTTCTGATCCTCGGCGGGCGGCCGATCCGCGAGCCGGTCGCGTGGGCCGGCCCGTTCGTGATGAACTCGCGCGACGAGGTGATGCAGGCGTTCACCGACTACCAGGCGGGCCGCCTCGGAAGCATCCCGGCCGTCCATGGGGCCCCGACCACCCTTACCGAGTCGAGGCCGGACGGGGCGTAGGCCATGGACGGCCATCGCCACCGCTGGACCGGGGTCGACTTCTTCGTCGACGACGATCGGCCGATGCTGCGCCAGGCCTGCGTATGCGGCGTCACGCGCGACGTGAGGGCATGGGACGTGACCTGGACGCCCCCGGTCACGCCGCCGCGGGAGGCACCAACGCGTAGACCGGGCGGGGATTCTCGAGGCCCTTGATCTCATGCAGGCCGCGATCGGCGAAGGCGAACGGCGAGCCATCGAGCAGGTCGCGGGTCGTCCACGACACCAGCACCTCGCCGGGACCTGCCAGGCCCATGACGCGCGCCGCGACGTGGACGGCGAGGCCTCGCACGTTGCCGGACTCGGTCTCGACCTCGCCGGTATGGATGCCGACGCGGACCGGCGTCACGTCGCGGGCGACGATGTCGGCGAGCTCCCGGCCCGCCTGAACGGCCCGTTCGGCGCCGTCAAACAAAACGAGGAAGCCGTCTCCGGTGGTGAGGACCTCGCGGCCCCCATAGCGATCGACGACCCGGCGAATGACGGCATCATGCGCCCGCAACAGGTCATGCCAGGCCGTGTCGCCGATGCGGCGGGCGATCTGGGTCGAGTCGACGATGTCGGTGAACAGCAGGGTGGCGACCACGCGACCCGTCGAACCGACGCCGCGCGCGTAGCCGGAGCTGGCGCCCCAGTCGATCGAGATCCACGGCTCGTCACCCACGACCCACGCGTCGTGGCCGGGCGGGATCTCGTAGAACGCGTTCGGCTCGATGTCCAGCTCGGCGCCGTCGCGATGGGCCACGTGCGCTCGGCCCGACATCGTGAAGCCCTGGTGGTGGAACTCGCACCACTCGGTGCCCGCCACGGCCTTCACGGACTCGCTCCAGCGCCAGCCGGGCTGGAATACGGTGTAGGCCACGCTGGTGTCGCCGAGGTCGAACAGGTTGAACGTTCCGCGCGGAACCTCGCGCACCTCGGTCGGCTCGCTCATGCGTCGTCGCTGCAGGCGCGCCATCGGCTCGCTCGGCGCCTACGCCGCGTCCGAGACCGGCGTCGGCTCGTCCTGCGGCAGGGGCGCTCCGGCGGTGCGCCACAGCGCGACGAGCAGCGCTCCCAGCGGGATCGCCAGGATCACGACCAGGACGAGCACGAACGGCGTCTCGATCTGGATGTTCACCTCCGCCAGCGTGATCAGCACGCCGAGCGTGGCCACCACGACGCCGAGCCACAGGATGAGGCGCTCGGTCAGGTGCCAGCGATTGGCCAGCTCCGGCTCGCGATCCGCCAGCAGCCGGCCCATCAGACCGGCCAGCACGTACGCGCCGAGCGGCTGGCTGAGCGGCAGGAGGGCCAGCGGCCCGCTCAGCGGCGCCAGCGTCTCCAACACGGCCGCCGCGGCCGCGATCACGGCGAGCACCACCAGGATCTGCAGCGTTCCGTTCGCACTACGCACGATGGACCGCAGCCTGAGCATCGCGTACAGCACCAGGGCGCCGCCAATGGCGTCCGGGATGGTGTCGAACGTCGGAACGCGCACGTCGATGACGATGACCAGCGTGGCAATGAACAGGAGGCGCGCGAGCC
The DNA here is from genome assembly GCA_963806695.1 of uncultured Chloroflexia bacterium. Taxonomy (GTDB): domain Bacteria; phylum Chloroflexota; class Limnocylindria; order QHBO01; family QHBO01; genus JACDBZ01. The sequence continues at coordinate 233,620 of CAWDYT010000001.1, forward strand.
CCGCGAGCTCGGTTCGCGATGTCAGCTCCGGCATGATCGGCGGAGCATACCGCGCGGTCTCGACGCCGGGGAGAGGGCGGCTGCCACCAGCGCAATGTTACATAACATCTATTTGCGGAAGTGGGTGCGCAGGCGAACTGAGTAGTTCGCGTCCCCCGATGGTCCGGCCCGCCTGGCCGGATGGTCCTATCCGGGTGGCCGCGGGAGCGACGTACGCTCGCGGCATGCGACACTCACTGTGGTCCGTGGCGCTTGCAGGGATCGGATTCGGCAGCCTGGCAATGGTCGGCGGCACCGCCATCGGCGGTGAGATCGGCCCCCTGGCCGTCGGCTATGGCCTGCTGGTCGTGGTCGCCGCGCTGTACATGGTGGCCGGGCTGGCCATTCGGCAGCGAGTGTGGCGGCACATGAGCCGCCCCGCGCCTGCCGCGTCGCCCGTCGATCGCCTCGCTGGACGCCGCGTCTTCTAGTCCTGGCTGTTCCGGCGCTGCCGGAGTGCCTCGAATCCGATGATGGCGGCGGCGGTCGCGGCGCCGAGCTGCGGCGCGCGCGGACGTCCGTAACCAATTCGCAGCCGCTGATCGGCCTGCTCGACGAATGATCGAGTGACGCCGCGGCGCTCTCCGCCGACCAGCAGGAACAGCCCGCCGGTCAGGTCCGCCTCGGCCAGCTCCACCGCGTCGTCGTCGTCCACCGCGCACCCGACCCGCATCCCGGCGCGTCGACAGGCGTCGGCGGCTTCCTCGGCCGATGCGGCCGAGCCCATCGGCAGCAGCTCGGTCGTGCCGGCCGACGCGCGCGTGACCGTCGCCACCGCCGTCTCCCAGCTGCGTCGCGTGATCAGCCCGTCGACCCCTGCGGCGTACAGCGCGCGGACGGCCTGGCCGAAGTTGAACGGGTCCTCGATTCCGTCGAGCATCACAATCAGCGACCCCTCCCCCACCTTCGCCAGCAGCTCGGGCACACCACGCTCGTGGCGTGGGCCGACGAGCGCGATCACCCCGCCGTGACTGCGACCGCTGCTGAGGGCGTCGATCTCGTCGCGCTCGACGCTGTCGATCAGCACCCCGCGCTCGCGAGCCAGGGCCCGTAGGCGGCCCAGGCGGCGGTCGCCCGGCCGGGTCGCCCAGATGCGGTGGATGTGCCGGACGCCCCCGTCGAGCGCGGCCTCGACTGAGACGTGGCCCTCCAGCACGATCGGCCATTGCAGGACCGCGGCATCGCCCCGGTCCGCACCGTGCGGGACCAGGTCCCCCGCTGCCAGGGCCGTCCCGTCCGCCGCCGTCGGCGGCAGCCCGATCGAGGCACGTCGCGCCTCGAGCTCGCCAGGATCATCGACCGGCACCGAGAACTCGATCTCGCCGTCATCGGCCAGGAGGGCGATCGTGCCGTACACCTGTCGTTCGCCGGACGCCGCGGCAAGATGATCGGTGAGGATCGCCAGGTGGCGCGGATCCGCGCCGCCAGCGGCGACCGACGCTGCCAGCAGCTCCAGCCAGCGGCCCCGCGTCGTCGTCTCGGGGTCGGCATGGTGGGCCAGCCACCAGGCGGCGTCCGCGCCATCGGCCCCCACCTCGCGCAATCCTGGCCAGCCGTGCTCCTCGACGATCGCCGCGAAGCGCGCGACCTCGTCGTCGGTCGGGCGCTCCTCCGCGCTCAGCGCGAGCAGCTCCTCACGCAGCTGCGGTTGACGGGACACCCGCTGCGGCTAGCGCGGTGCGCCGCTGCGGCGACGCGCACGTCCGGCGTTCGCGAGCTCAGAGGCAATCGACGGCGGCAGGTGACCGCTGACGCGCACGCCGGCTTCCTCGTACCGCTCCTCGACGTCGCCCGAGTTGCGGGCTCGCGCCACCAGCTCGCCGCGTTCGTAGGGCACCACCGCGTCGACCGCCACCATCTCTCGCCGCAGCGTGTCGGCGATGCGCTGGCGCAGACGGTCCAGACCGTCTCCGCTCAGCGCGCTCACGAAGACGGCGCTCTCTCCCTCCGGTGGCGTGCCGGCATCGGCCGGGAGCAGATCGAGCTTGTTGAACACCGTGATCCGTGGTGTGTGGCCGGCGCCGAGCTCGTCGAGGACGGTCTGCACGGCTGCCTGCTGGCCGAGGAAGTCGGGGTCGGAGGCGTCGACCACCTCGAGCAGCAGGTCAGCGCGCATGACCTCCTCGAGGGTGGCGCGGAACGCGTCGACCAGGTCGTGTGGCAGCTTGTTGATGAATCCGACGGTGTCGGTCACGACCACCCGCTGGCCGCTGGGCAGATCGACCTGCCGGCTCGTCGGGTCCAGCGTGGCGAACAGCATGTCGGCCGCATACACGTCGCTGGCTGCCAGTGCGTTGAGCAGGCTGCTCTTGCCGGCGTTGGTGTAGCCCACCAGGGCGACGCTGGCCACCTCGTGCTCGTCGCGACGCCGGGAGGTGGTGGCACGGTGGCGACGGACGTCGTCGAGCTCCGCACGCACCCGCTTGATCTTCTCGCGGATCAGGCGGCGGTCGGTCTCCAGCTGGCTCTCGCCGGGACCCCGGGTCCCGATCCCGCCACCGGTGCGGGAAAGGTGCGTCCACAGTCGCGTCAGGCGCGGCAGGTGGTACTCGAGCGCTGCCAGCTCGACCTGGAGGCGTCCCTCCTTGGTCTTGGCGTGGCGAGCGAAGATGTCGATGATCAGTGCGGAGCGGTCGAGCACCTTGCAGTCGAGGATCTTCTCCAGGCTGCGCTGCTGGTTCGGCTCCAGCTCATCGTCGACGATCAGCAGGTTGAACTCGCTGGCGGCCTTCTCGTCGACGAGCTCCGTTGCGCGGCCCTTGCCGAAGTACCACACCGGATCCGGCGCGGCGCGGCGCTGGAACGCCGAGCCCACCACCGTCGCCCCGGCCGTCTCGGCAAGAGCGGCGAGCTCCGCCAGCGAGCGCTGCACCGGCCAGCCGCGATCGGTGGGATCGTCGAGGCCGATGAGGAAGGCGCGCTCGACCGGGGTGGTGAGGTCGATCATGCGGGCGCGTTCGGACATCTGTTCGATCCATGGTAGCCGATGCCGCGCGCAGCCCGTCGGGCGCCGATCGGTACGAAGGTCATGCTGCGCGGGCGGACCGCTTCTGCCATACCTCACCTCACCACACCGACAGGGGGCAGACGGGAGCTTCGGGTTGGAGTCAGATCGCCCGGTCACCGCCGCGATCCGCAGCCTCAGCACTGGCGCGCTCACGCGACGCATGCTGATGGGCAGCGTGCTGACCGTGCTCGGCTTCGCGGGGGTCTACCAACTCTCGCTGGAGATCGCGCACACGGGGCAGGCGCTGGCCATCGTGCTCGCCAGCGGCGCGGCGCTCATCGTCGGCGCCGCCGTCATGTCGCGCACGATCTCGCCCATCGTTGCCAGCCAGGTGGACCTCCAGGAACGGTACGAGGCGGCCGTCGCCGATGCCCTGCGCGACCCTCTCACCGGACTCGGTAACCAGCGTGCCTTCCACGAGGAGCTCGAGCGCCAGGTCGACGAGGCGACACGCTATCAGACACCGCTGGCCCTGATGCTGATCGACCTCGACGAGTTCAAGGAGGTCAACGACACCCGCGGGCATGCCCGTGGTGATCGAATCCTGCACGGCTTCGGCGAGCTGCTCAGCTCGGTCCTGCGCCGGCCCGACCGCGCCTACCGCATCGGTGGTGACGAGTTCGCGGTCGTCCTGCCGCACACCGACCTCGAGGGCGCCCGCATCGTCGCCAGACGCGTGCTGGCACAGGCTCTCCAGCCCGCCCTGCGGGTCGAGGACCTGGAGCCGGTCTCCTTCTCCGCCGGCCTCTCGGCCATCCCCGAGCTGGCGGACGGAGGGACCAAGCTCTTCTCACAGGCCGATGCCGCGCTGTACGTCGCTAAGCGTGGCGGCGGCACGGACGTCGTCGCCTACGAGATCGGGGTGGCGCCCGCCGTAGAGCCGGGCGACGCGAGCCCGGCGGCAGCCGCGATCTCGGACGTCATCGCCGGCGGGCTGCTCCAGCCGGTGTACCAGCCGATCGTCGCCCTCGCCAGTCGGACCGTCATCGGTCACGAGGGGCTCATCCGCCCCGTCCCGCCGGCACCGTTCGCCAACCCCACCGAGCTGTTCGAGGCGGCCGAAGCCGGTGGCCGGCTGACCGCGCTCGACCTCGCGTGCGTCGATGCGATCGTCGCCGGCGCGCACGCGCTGCCGGGCGACCAATTCCTGAGCCTCAACCTCTCGCCTGCGACCGTCGAGGCGCCGGACTTCAGCCCGGCGGCGCTGCTCGGCATCCTGGCGCGCCACGGCTTCGATCGGCAACGGCTCGTCGTCGAGCTCACCGAGCACCAGGCGATCCACGACGTCGATCGGGTTCGTGGCCGCCTGGACGAGCTGCGGGAGGCCGGCGTGCGCATCGCAGCCGACGACATCGGCGCCGGCAATGCCGGCCTGCGCCTGCTGGCCGAGATCAGCTTCGACGTGCTGAAAGTTGACCTTGGCCTCGTCCAGCGCAGCTCGGCCGGCGACCAGTCGACCGCGGTCCTGGGCTCCGTCGTTGCCTTCGCCTCGAGGATGGGGGCCCTGGTGATCGCCGAGGGCGTCGAGGAGGCCGCGCAGCTGGCGTCGCTGGCGGAGCTCGGCATCGAGGTCGGCCAGGGATACCACCTCGGCCGCCCCGGCCCGCTCAAGGAGTCGGAGCGTGACCCGGAGCCAGTGCCGGTGGCAATGTCCGCCTGGCGCGAGTCCCTCGGCCTGCCCAGCGCTAGCTGAGCGCCGCGCGCACCAGGCGCTCCGCCTCGTCCACCAGCACCGGATCGTTGCCGGCCCGGCTGTCGGCCGCCAGCCACCTGACGCGCGCCTCGCGGCGGAACCAGGTCACCTGGCGCTTCGCGTACTGCCGCGTGCGACGGGCGGTGCGCTCGATCGCCTCGTCCAGCGTGAGGGTCCCGGCAAGATGCGCCGCCGCCTCGCCGTACCCGTGGCCGCTCATCGGTCGCAGATCGGGCGTGTATCCCGCGTCGAGCAGGCCGCGCACCTCGTCCAGCAGGCCGCCACGCTCGAACAGCCAACGCGCCCGCTCGTCGATGCGCCCGACCAGCACGTCGCGCGGGCGGCTGAGACCGACCAACGCGACGCGCCCGGCCCACGGGTCGGCACGTGGCGCCGCTCCGCCGCCCAGCGCGCGTTCCAACGCCCGCAGAACGCGGCGCGGGTTGTGCAGGTCGGTACGTGCGGCGGTTACCGGGTCGAGTGTCGTCAGCTCGTCCGCGATCGGTTCGAGGCCCTCCACGTCGAGGCGGTCAGCCAGGGTGACCCGAATCTGCGGTGACCAGGCCTGGACCGCATAGTCGTGCCCGTGGAGCAGCGCTTCGACGTAGAGTCCCGTGCCGCCCACCAGCATCGGCAGCCGTCCACGAACGACGATGTCCGCGACGGCCGTGCGCGCAGCGTCCACCCACTCGGCGACGCTGAAGGGCTGGTCCGGGTCGACCAGGTCGAGCAGGTGGTGTCGCACCGTTGCGCGTGCAGCCGCATCGGGCTTCGCGGTGCCGACGTCCATGCCGCGGACAGCCTGGCGCGAGTCCGCGACGAGGATCTCCACGGGCAACCGCTGCGCCAGCGCCAGCGCCAGATCCGTCTTCCCCGATGCGGTCGGGCCGACGACGCCAAGGATCGGCGGCGCGTCGGTCATCGTGCGAGGTCGAGTATATACCGTATATACTCCCCCACCGTTACACCTCGACGAGGCGCTGCACCTGCTCGATAGAGGATGCCCGCCCCGTGGCGCGATCGGCGCTGATCACCACGGCGTTGAAGGACACCGGGCCTTCCGCCACCTGGAAGCGCGTCGGCAGATGGCGGGTGAAGCGCGGCAGGACGGTCTCCAGGCTGAAGCCGATGATCGAGTCGCGCGGGCCGGTCATGCCGATGTCGCTGATGTAGGCCGTGCCCTCGGGCAGCACGCGCGCGTCGGCCGTCGGCACGTGCGTATGCGTGCCGACCACGGCGCTGACCCGGCCGTCGAGGTACCAGCCCATCGCGTTCTTCTCCGAGGTAATCTCGCAATGGAAGTCCAGCACGCGGATCGAGGGCAGCGGCTCGGCGGCGCCATCGAGCAGCTCGTCGAGCTTCGTGAACGGGCTGTCGAGCTGGTTCATGAAGACGCGGCCCATGGCGTTGATCACGGCCACCTCGTCGCCGCCGTCGGTGTGATGGACGAGCCAGCCGCGTCCCGGCGCTTCGTCGGGGTAGTTGATCGGGCGCAGGACCGGCCGATCGCCGTCGAGATAGTCGTAGATCTCGCGCTTGTCCCAGATGTGGTTGCCCGAGGTGATGACGTCGATGCCGCCACCCAGCAGCTCCTCGGCCAGGCTCGGGGTCAGCCCGGCGCCGGCGGCGGTGTTCTCGCCGTTGGCGATGACCAGGTCCAACGCCAGCTCCTGCCGCAGGTCCGGCAGGGCGTGCATGACCGCCAGGCGTCCGGGCTTGCCGATGATGTCGCCGATGACGCAGATGCGCAGGTCGCTCACCGCGCGTAATCGACGGCTCGCGTCTCTCGGATGACGGTGACCTTGATCTGGCCAGGGTACTGGAGCTGTTCCTCGATCTTCTTGACGACGTCGCGCGCCAGGCGACTGGAGGCCAGGTCGTCGATGTCCTCCGGACGGACGAGGATGCGAATCTCGCGGCCGGCCTGGATGGCGAAGCAGCGCTCCACGCCGGGGAAGCTGAGCGCGATCTGCTGCAGGTCATCGAGCCGCTTCACGTAGTTGTCCAGGCTCTCGCCCCGCGCACCCGGTCGTGATGCGCTGATGGCGTCCGCGATCTGGACCACGGTCGCCTCGGTCGACTCCTGCTCCACCTCCTGGTGATGCGCGGCGATCGCGTTGCAGACGATGGAGTTGACGCCGTAGCGCGCAGCGATGTCCCCGCCGATGGCGGCGTGCGGCCCCTCGACCTCGTGGTCGACCGCCTTGCCGATGTCGTGGAGCAGGCCGCCCTTTTTCGACTCGCCGACGTTGGCGCCGATCTCCGCGGCCAGCAGCCCCGACAGCCGAGCGGTTTCGATGCAGTGGTTCAGCACGTTCTGGCCGTAGCTGGTCCGGTACTTCAGCCGCCCCAGCAGCTTGATCAGCTCGGGATGCAGACCCGGGACGCCGGCGTCGTAGGCGGCCTGCTCGCCGGCCTGCCGCATCACCACCTCGATCTCGGAACGGCACTTGGCCACCGTCTCTTCGATCCGGCCAGGGTGAATGCGGCCGTCGCTGATCAGCTTGGTGAGGGCCAGCCGCGCCACTTCGCGCCGCACCGGGTCGAAGCCGGAGAGCACGACCGCCTCGGGCGTGTCGTCGATGATGAGGTCGACGCCGGTGGCCTGCTCCAGCGCGCGGATGTTGCGCCCCTCGCGACCGATGATCCGGCCCTTCATCTCCTCGTTCGGCAGCGCCACCACGGTGATGGTCGCCTCCGAGGTGTGGTCGGCGGCGATCCGCTGCATAACGGTGGTGAGGATCCGCCGCGCGCGGTCCTCGCCCTCCTCCTGCGCGTGGCGCTCGATCTCGCGGACCTGGTGCTGCGCCTCGGCCTGTGCCTCGTCGACGATCTGGCCGATGAGCGAGTGGCGCGCCTCGGCCACACTCAGGCCGCTGACCCGTTCGAGCTCGGCGAGCTGGCGCTGCTGGAGCTCGGTGAGCCGCGCGCGCTCCTGGTCGAGCTCCGCCTGGCGCGCGGCCAACGCGTTCTCCCGCTCCTCGATCGCGGCCGTCTTGCGGTCGAGCGCCTCCTCCCGGTCCAGGAGGCGGCGCTCGGAGCGCTGGAGCGTTGCCCGGGTTTCCCGGGCCTCTTCCTCCGCCGCACGACGGAGGTGCAGGGCTTCGTCCTTTCCCTCGAGGACGATCTCCTTCTGCTTGGCGCGAGCCTCGGCCACGAGGCGCTCGCTGTAGTGCTCGGCGTGTTTCACGGCGTTCGTCGCCACGACCCGGCGCAGGACGAAGCCGATCGCGATTCCGACGGCGGCGGCGATCGCCGCCACGACGACGATGACGAGATCAGGCATTTCGGCTCCCCATGCTGTGGAGCCCGGATGGGCGCTCTCGCGTCCGCCACGCGGACGCATCGGTCGGTCGATCAGGTGGGCGGCCGCCCACAGAGGGGGCGAGTGTAGCGCACGTCGCCGCGGCGCGACCGCTGGGCGTCAGGCTCCGGCGAAGATCCGACCGATGAGGCGCACGTGGTCCAGGTCGCGCGGCAGCAGGTCCTGGAGCATCAGGCGCTGCGTGCCGAGCGCTTCGAGCGCGCGCACGCGCTCCATGGCCTCGTCCTGCGTTCCCATGACCCAACGACCACGCCGCTCAGCCAGCCATGCGTCGCCATCGGTCCCACCCTGGCCGATCGTGGCCAGCAGGTCCTGCACCCGCGCTCGAAGGTCGGCGTCGGTCTCGGCCACCAGCACGCCGGTCATGGCCGAGTACACCACCTCGTCCGGGTCGCGGCCGACGGTCCGGCACGCGGCGCGGACGCGCGCGTACGCGGCGGGGACGTCGTCGGGCGATGCGGAGTTGAGGTTGAACTCGTCGCCGTACCGGGCGACCAGCCCGGCGAGGCGCGCATTCCCCTTGCCGCCAAACAGGATGTGCGGGTGGCGGCGCCCGCCGCGCGCCACCTCCCCGTGGCGCTTCGAAGCGCGCACCTGCCAGTGCGCGCCGTCGTACGACCAGCCATCGGGTTCGGTCCACAGGCCGTGGATAATCGCCATCTGCTCCTCGAGTCGGTCGAAGCGTTCGCCGATCTCCGGGAATGGGAGCCCCAGCTGGGCGTGCTCGTCAGCGTTCCAGCCGGCGCCGAAGCCGGCCTCCACCCGTCCGCCGCTCATCTCGTCGACCGTCTGAATGACCTTCGCCAGCGTGCCCGGCAGGCGGAACGTCACCGGCGATACCAGCACTCCCAGCCGGATGGTTGAGGTCTCACGCGCCAGGCCGGCCAATGTCGTCCAGGCGTCGGTGGTCGGCAGGCCGCCTTCGCCAGGGAAACTGGCATAGTGGTCGGATCGGAAGAAGGCCTCGAGGCCGCCCTCCTCGGCCGTGCGCGCCAGGGCGAGCTGCTCGTCGTAGGACAGCCCCTGCTGGGGCTCCGTCATGAGGGCGTAGCGCATGCCTACAGCCTAGCCGGTCGGGGCGGCGGATCGGACGGAGCGCGCTTTGCGCCGCGGCTCAGAGCTGGGTCGGGCGGCCGTAGCCCGCGCTGCGGGCGCGGTCCATCCACCGCGGCTTGGTATCTCGCACGCGGTCGACTGGCGCGAGCAGGTCCGGCTCCTGCCAGTCGTCGACTTCGTCGACATCGGGTCGGTTCACGTCGTTCGGGTCGACGCGGCGGTACTCGTCGATCCACTCAGCAAGGCTCACGAGCACCAACCTAGCGAGTTCCGTGCCCGGCCGAATCCGTGGATCCACGGACCGCACTACGGATCGCTCACTCCGGGGCGTCGCGCCTCGCCTGGCGGTAGGAGCCGCGTGCCTCTTCATGCTGGGCGAGGTAGGTGTCGAGGTCCGCGCGCGCGATCGTCTCGCCGATGACATCCAGTGGGACGTCATCCAGCCGGCGGAATCGGACGCAGCTCTTGCCCATGTTCAGCGGCTTGCCGGTTTCGGCCCAGCGCTGGCGGAACCACGCCTCGGTGTCGCGGTCGCCGTAGACGCTGTTGAGGTACAGGCTGACGTACTGCTTCTGGCTGGCCAGGCCGACCAGTCCCAGCGGCTGCCCGTTGTACGTGTCC
>CAWDYT010000002.1:0-282524 GCA_963806695.1 uncultured Chloroflexia bacterium
GACTACACGCTGACGGTGGCGGTGTCGGTCTCGGCCGCCGTCGCCGCGATCACATCGGTCATCCCCGAGCTGTTCCCGGAGCGCGTGCTCCTCGCCGTCGGGATCGTGACCTTGCTCATGCCGGGCAACCTCCGCGGCGGCGGCCGGGGAGTCGGGGACGATCTTTATGGCACCCACGTACCTGTACATCGTGGCCATCCTGGCGATGATCGCGATCGGCGTCGGACGCTGGGCGACCGGCACCCTGCCGGAGTACGTGCCACCGGCGGAGTGGCTCTCGGCGGCGGGAGGAAGCGATGCGCTGACCATCTTCCTCATCCTTCGCGCCTTCAGCTCCGGTGCGGCGGTATTGACCGGCGTGGAGGCGATCTCCGATGGCGTGCCGGCATTCAAGCCGCCTGAGTGGCGCAACGCCCGGATCACGCTGGTCTGGGCCGCCGCGATCTTCGGCACCCTGTTCCTGGGCATCAGCTTCATGGCGAGCACGCTCGGCGTCGTGCCGGACCCGCACGAGGAACAGACGGTGCTGTCGCAGATCGCGCGGCTGCTGGTGGGCGATGGCGCGTTCTTCGTGGTCATCCAGCTCGCAACGGTGCTCGTGCTGGCTCTCGCCGCGAACACGGCCTTCGCCGACTTCCCACGCCTGTCGTTGTTCCTGGCGCGGGACTCGTTCATGCCGCGGCAGTTCGCGTTCCGGGGGGAGCGGCTGGCGTTCACCACCGGCATCGTCGCGCTGTCCGGGCTGGCGATGGTCCTGCTCGTCCTCTTTGACGCGAGCGTGTCGGCGCTCATCCCCCTCTACACGCTTGGCGTGTTCCTGGCGTTCACGCTGTCGCAGTCCAGCATGGTCGTCCGATGGTGGCGGCGCCACGAGGAGGGATGGCGACGCGGGCTGGCGATCAATCGGCTCGGTGCGGCGACCACGGGCGTCATCGCGCTGATCGTCGTCGAGAGCAAGTTCCTGTCAGGGGCGTGGATGGTGGTGATCGCCATCCCGCTGCTCGTCATCCTCATGCGCGCGATCCACGGCCACTACCGCGCGGTCGAGGCGGGCCTCCGCGGCCCTCGGCGTCCGCCCATCGCCCAAGTCGCTGCACCGATGGTCATCGTGCCGATCGCGCGGCTGGACGAGGCCGCGCGTCGGGCCATTGCCTTCGCCAACTCGATCTCGGCGAGCCCCACCGGGGTCCACGTGACCAACGATCCGGATGCGGCCGAGCAGATTCGGCGCGAATGGCCGGAGTGGTCGGGCGGCGCGGAGCTCCGTGATCATCGAGTCGCCGTACCGGGCGCTGATCGGCCCGCTGCTCGCGTACCTCGACGTGATCCAGCGACACGATCCCACCCGCCAGGTTCTGGTGGTGGTCTCCGAGTTCGTGCCGCGGCACTGGTGGGAGAACCTGCTCCACAACCAGACCGCCCTGCGGCTGAAGCTGCGCCTGTTCACGCGCCGGAACGTGATCGTCGCCGATGTCCCGTACCACCTGGGCGAGCGCCCGGCGCAGGACTAGGCCCGCGGCCGGTCCACGTCAGGCGGTCGAGGTTAGCCACGCGTCGACCACCGCGTCGCGCACCTCGTCGGCGAGCCCTTCCACGTTGCACAGCACGATGAGGTGGACGTCGTCGTCGGGGAACCGGTGGAGCAGCACCTCGACGCCCGGGTCACCACCGCCGTGGCCGTATCGGCCATCGGGGTGGTGGAGGAAACCGTAGCCGCTGGAATAGCCATCGCCCGCGTCCACCTGCCGGGCGAGCACGGCCTCCTGCATCGGTCCCAGCAGCGTTCCATCGGCGATGCGATGCAGGAATCGGTCGAGGTCGCTCGCCGTGCTGAACGCGCCGCCATCGGCGCCGCCGATCACCGGCACGCGGTAGATGTTCGATCTCCACGGAGCATCTGTTGATGGACGTTGCAGGTAGCCGATGGCGACGTTCGGGTGCGCCTCGTCCAATCGGAAGAATCCGGAGGCGCTCATCCCGGCGCGGTCGAAGACGCGCTCCTGGACGACCTCCACGTACGGTCGTCGCGTCGCCTCCTCGATGACGAGGCCGAGCAGGATGTACCCGGCGTTCGAGTACTGCCATCGCCGGCCGGGCGGCCGATAGGGTGGCCGATCCCCGAACAGCGGCAGGAAGTCGGCCGGTCGCAGCATGCCGTAGCTGGGGCGCTCGTCCCACAGCGCGCCGTAGTCCTCGACGTACCCTGCCGACTCGGGGTCCTCCTCGGCGTAGTCGGCGATCCCCGAGGTATGGGTCAGGAGGTGATGCACCGTCACGTCCCCGCGCAGGGTTGCGGGCCGGCGGTCGCCGGGCAGGATGTCGACCACGGCGTCCTCGAACCGCAGGGCGCCCTCGGCGACGCAATCGGCGACCGCGACGGCGGTGAACAGCTTGGTCACCGATGCCAGGCCAAATCGCGTCTCCGGGGTGATCGGAAGTTCAGCCGCGCGATCCGCAAGTCCATAGCAGCGCTCGAAGACGGCCGCGCCGGCGCGCGTCATGAGGACAGTGCCGGAAAGGTCCCGCTCGCGTTCCCATCGGTCGAATTGCGTGTCGAGGGCAGCCTGCGCGGCCGGTGAGAGCATCCGGATCAATTGCCTCCGATATGGACTGACCTCGCCGCGAGCCTTCCGAAGCGGCACCATCCGCCGAAAGGGTAGACGCAAGCCGCCTCGACGGCCCGAGCGTGTTCGGGCTGTTCTTCGGCGGGCGGCGCGCTGCAACGGGTAGGCTGAACGGGTGGACATGGCACACGCGCGCGTTCACCCTGTCGGGGTGATGCTGTCGGAGGGGGCGCGGTTCATCCCGGCGCGAGCGCGGAAGCCGGCTGGCCGGGCGTTCCGTCCCCGCGACTGCGGGCGGAGAGAGGCCCCGTGACGGTGTCGACACCCGCCGATCCGGTCATTCCCGCCTGGCTGCGCCGGACCGGCGCGATCAGCTGGCGGCTGCTCGCCATCGCGGGCCTCGCCGCGGTCACGCTGTGGATCTCAGTCGTGCTCGGAACGGTCACCGTATCCATCCTGCTCGCGCTGGTCGTGGCGGCATCGTTCGCGCCGATGGTGGGCCGCCTCCGCGAACGCGGATGGTCGTCGACGGCGTCCTCGGCCGCGGCCACGGCCCTTGCCTTTGTCATCGGTGTCGGCGCGATCGTGGTGGTGGTCCTGTGGATCGCTCCCGACCTGATCGGCATGGTCCGATCGATCCAGTCGGGGGTTGACGAGCTGCGCGCGCAGGCCGAGGCCGCTTCTCTGTCGCCGGCCATCAGCGCGCTGATCCAGGAGGTTGCAGATCGCATCCGCGACTGGCTGGGATCGGGCATCGGCAGCGTGGTCGGAGGGATCGCTTCGGTCGTGACGGTCGCCATCCTCGCCCTGTTCCTCACCTACTTCGCCCTCCAGGACGGCGAGCGCGCCTGGGTGTGGTTGCTCCAGATCACGACCGAGGCCAAGCGGCAACGGATCGACGCCGCCGGTCGGGACGCGTTGGAGCGGGTGGGTGGCTACCTCCGCGGAACCGCGCTCCTGTCCGGGGCCCGGGCGGGAGCCTACGCCGCGTTCCTGTGGGCGCTCGGCGTGCCACACGTTCTGCCGCTTGCCGTGTTCGTGCTGCTCGGCGGCTTCATCCCGTACATCGGCCCGTTCCTGGCGATGGCGGCAGTGCTCCTCGTCGCCCTGGGCACCGTCGGGCCACAGGCGACGCTGGTCCTGTTGGTCCTCATGCTGGTCGCCAACGGCGTCGTCAACAACCTCCTGCGACCGATCGTGTACGGCCGGTCGGTGCACCTGCACCCGGCGATCATCATCATCGCCATTCCCGCCGGAGCGGCCATCGCGGGCATCATCGGCGTCTTCGCCGCGATTCCGGCGACCGCCTTCGGGGTTGCAATCGGAGGTGCCCTGGTCGAAGCGCTCGAGCCCGACACGGGGCCGCGACCCGATCGGCTGGTCGCCGGCTGGATCGATCGCCTCGCTCAATGGAGCTGGCGCCTGCTTCTGGCGATCGGGGTCATCGCTGTTGCGGTCTTCGTTGTCGCCCAGGCCCCGATGGTCGTGATCCCCGTGGTGATGGCGCTGGTGGTCGCCGCGTCCGTGGCGCCCATCGCGCGTGCGCTGGGCCGCCGAGGCTGGGGGAACGGCCGGGCCGCCGCGGTTGCGACCGGAGGGACGTTCCTGCTGATCCTGCTGCTGGTCCTCCTGGCACTCGCGCAGATTGCCGGCCCGGTGGTCGAGGCGGCCGATGCCGCGGTCGCGAGCGCGGCGCAGCTCAGGGACGATGCGGGCGGGGGGCTGGCATGGGTGCAGTCGCTCGCCGAGACCTTCGGGGGCAACCTGCTCGCGACGATCGCGTCCGTCCTCGAGGCGATCGCCACCATCGGCGTGGTGCTGCTGCTTTCAGCCCTGCTCTCGTTCTACTTCCTGCGCGACGGATCGCGCGGGTGGGCGAGGGTCATCCAGCGCGCGAGCGATTGGCGTCGGGAGGCGCTGGGTCGGGTCGGGCAGGATGCTGTCGGCATCCTGGGTTCCTACATGTTCGGCACTGCCCTGATCTCGGCGGTCGGCGCGTTCTCGCAGCTCGCCATCATGCTCATCCTCGACCTGCCGTTCGCGATCCCGATCGCCGTGCTGTCGTTCATCGCGTGTTTCATCCCGTACTACGGCGGCTTCGTCACCACGGGGCTGGCGTTCCTGATCGCCGTCGGCTACGGCACGCCGACGCAGATCGTGATCATGTTCGTCTACACGATCGTGTTCAACCTTGTGCAGGGCAACATCGTCACTCCCCTCGTCTACAACCGCGCGGTCAACCTGCATCCGGCGGTCGTGCTGCTCGCGATTCCGGCCGGCGGCGCGGTGGCGGGGGTCGCGGGCATGTTCCTGGCGGTGCCGGTCCTGGCCGTCATCTCCGCCACGTGGCGCACCGTCCTGCACGTGCTCGGCGATCGGCCAGCGGTCAAACCCGAACCTGCCGTGGCGCGGGCCGATGCGGCGAAGCTGCCCGAGCCGCCCGTCGATGCCCTCGGTGCCCAGCCAGCCGACTGATCACGCCTGGACCCTGACGGACGACCTGTCGGTCGGTCAGACATCTAAGCCCGGATGCTCGAGCGCACCAGCGACCGAGGAGCACCGATGACCGAACGGATCTTCGCACGACAGTTCCACGCGACGGAGGGCGTCGAGGCGTGGCGCGTGCTGCCGGAGGGCGCCTACGCGTTCTTCCGGACCGAGCTCGTTCGCCGCGTCCGCCCGCTTCGTGGATGCGATCGGCACGCTGGTGCATGAGGGCTATGCGCCGTCCGTCGACATCCGGGACGATGGCGTGACCGTTCTGCTCCGGGCATTCAAGGATGAGGGGTGGGGCCTGGTGCAGATGGACCTCGACCTCGCGCGAGCGATCTCGACATTTGCCCGCGAGATGGGGCTTCCCACCGATCCGGCGGCGATCCAGAGCCTCCTGATCATCCCCGGCGCGACCGATCGGCCCGGGATCATGCCGTTCTGGCAGGCAGTGCTCGCATACGACCGTCGGCCGGACAGTCCTGACGAAGATCTGGTGGACCCGCACGACCGCCTGGCGCCACTCTGGATCGAGCAGATGGACGAGCCGCGCGCCGACGGCGCGGGCACGATGCATCTGGTGGTGTGGGTGCCGTGGGACGAGGCCGAGTCACGCGTGGCGGCGGGCCTCGCCGCGGGTGGCCGGCTCGTCCGTCACAACGCCGAGGAGCTCTTCTGGACGCTGGCCGATCCAGCCGGCAACGAGGTGGACGTCGCGACGTCATCGGCGCCAGATCAGGCCAACTCCCAATAGAGCAGCGCGATCGGTGGGCACGGCGCTTGCTGCCGTGCCTCCTGCATGCATGTGCGCCCGATCGGGCTCAGCAGCCACACAGGAAGGGGCACCACCTCTTGATGCGAAGAATCAGGCTGACATCGGCGACGACGCTGGTCGTCGCCCTTGCAGTGGCAGTACCGGTCAGTGCGGCCGTTCCAGTCGACTCATCAGCGTTGGTCGAGGCGGTCGACGCTGCCGAGATCAACGGGTATCTCACGGATCTGCAGGAGATCGCGGACGCCGACCGGGGGTACGCGATCGAGCGGAACCCCTGGCTACGAGGCTTCGGTCGAATATGTCGAGGCCCAGTTGCAGGCGGCCGGGTACGACACGGCCAGGCAGCAGTTCGATTTCGAGTTCGTGGAGGTCCTGGAGGCGTCCATGGAGCAGCTCAGTCCCGTCGGCGGACCGACCTATGTGTACGGAGAGGACTTCTTCGAGGGGTTCGGTTCCCCGAACGGCACCGCCGAAGGCGACGTCATCGCAATCGACGTGGTGTTCCATTCCGGCGCGGACAACACCTCGAACAGCGGATGCGAAGCGTCCGACTTCGAGGAGGCGGGATTCGAGGAAGGCGACATCGCGCTGGTCCAGCGTGGGACCTGCAACTTCACCGTCAAGGTTGCCAACGCCCAGGAGGCAGGCGCCATCGGCGTGATCGTCTTCAACGAGGGCAACACAGAAGAGCGGTCGGGCATCATCTTCCCGGACGTGACCGGGAGCACGGTCCCGGTGCTCGGCACCAGCTTCGAGATCGGTCAGGACCTCGTCGAGCTCAGCGAGGCCCCAGCGGGCCTGACCATGCGGATTGCGCTCGACATCTTCCGCGAGACGCGAACGACGTGGAACGTGCTTGCCGAGCTGCAGGGCGAGCGAGACGACCGCGTCACCCTGGTCGGTGCGCACCTCGACTCGGTGGTCGAAGGGCCGGGCATCAACGACAACGGCAGCGGGTCGGCCATGATTCTCGAGTTGGCAATCGAGATGGCCGATCTGGGGATCGAGCCGGTCAACACCGTGCGCTTCGCGTGGTGGGGTGCCGAGGAATTCGGCCTGCTCGGAGCCGAGCACTACGTCGGCCAGCTCAGCAAGGCCGCGCTGAAGGACATCGCCGTCAACCTGAACTTCGACATGGTTGCGTCGCCCAACTACGTGCGCTTCGTCTATGACGGCGATGCCGGCCCGGTCGGATCGGGTGTGGTCGAGGACGTCTTCCTCGATTGGTTCGCGTCCCAGGGTCTTGCCACCGAGCCGACCGAGTTCGACGGACGCTCAGACTACGGCCCGTTCATCCTCCAGGGCGTCCCTGCCGGTGGGCTGTTCACCGGCGCCGAAGGCAGGAAGACGGCGGAGGAGGTCGTCATCTACGGCGGCGAGGTGGGGGAGCAGTACGACCCGTGCTACCACGCTGCCTGCGACACGATCGCCAACATCGACCTCGAGGTGTTGGAGCAGATGGCCGATGCGGCGGCGCATGCCACCCAGACGTTCGCTATGACGTCGTCGGCGGTGTCCGGAACGGCAAAGGGCAACGCCAACGGGCACAGCAACGACATGGACTTCAAGGGCCCGCGAGCCATCAGGTAACAACCTGGTCGGGACTCGATCCGAAGAGGAGCGGCGCACCAGCGCCGCTCCTCTTCATGAACTCGGATCCTGCACGCGTTTCAGTCGCAGGAAGTTGCCTCGAGTCACGGTGCAGGCACGGCGGACAGATAATGACCCCATGGTGGAGGTACTCGTGGCCTGGCTGCGGTCGCTGGGCGAGGACTTCGGGGTCGACCCCGTCGTGTACGCCGTCATCTACATCGGCGCCGCGCCGCTATTCCTGGGTTCGGCGGCCTGGCTGGTTCGCAGCCTTCGCAGGCGCGAGCCGACCGGCCTGCCTCTGCTCTCGACCGTGTTCTTCTTCAGCGTCCCAACTCTCTACATCTTCTTGGCGGGGCGCAACCTTCCGGCGTGGGTCTACGCAGCGCTCGTGGGTCTGGCCGCCTTCGGCGCTCTCATGACCATCGAGGCGATCCGCCGTCAGCTACGCCGGTAACGACAGCTCCGCTGCAGCGCGTCGCCTCAATCCACCGCGCCTTGACGAGGCTGCTAGGCTCCACCCAATGTCGGTTGCGCAATTGACCACCATGGCGATGCCCGGGCGGCCCCGCTCGAACGAGGGCCCCGCCCAGGAGGTCGTGCGCAGCACGTAAGCCGAGGCGAGGTTCGATTCGGGAGAGGCCGCGGAACAGACCGCGGCCTTCGCGTTTCTCAGCGAAGGCACCAGCTCACCCGAACGCCATTCACGAGGTCCTCGCCATGACCACGATCACCGCCGAGCCCACCGCCAGACCTGCCACCGGCTTCGCCGGACTGCGCTGCTCCAATTGCGGGGCCGATGCGCCCCTCGGCCCGGTGTTCGTCTGCGACCGATGCTTCGGCCCGCTCCGGGCCACCTACGACTACGACCGCGCCCGCGCGACGCTGACCCGTGACGCCATCGCGGGCCGGCCGCGGACCCTGTGGCGCTACGCCGAGCTCCTGCCCGTCGACGACGTCCCGACCGACGGACTGTCGGTCGGCCTCTCGCCCCTCGTCGCCGCCCCGAGGCTCGGCCGGCGGCTGGGCCTGGAACGCCTGTGGGTCAAGGACGACTCACGCAACCCGACCCTGTCGTTCAAGGACCGCGTGGTGGCCGTCGCCGCGCAGCGAGCCCGCGACTTCGGCTTCCACACGTTGGCCTGCGCGTCGACCGGCAACCTGTCGGCAGCCGTGGCGGCGGCCGCCGCCGCGCTCGGACTGCGTGGCGTCGTCTTCGTGCCGGCCGACCTCGAGCCGGCCAAGATCGCGCAGGCGGCCGCGCTCGGGGCAACCGTGGTTCGCGTCGACGGCCCGTACGACGCGGTCAATCGCCTCTGCCTCGAGCTGACGGACGAGCTGGATGGCTGGGCAGTGGTCAACGTCAACCTGCGCCCGTTCTACGTCGAGGGCTCGAAGACGATCGCGTTCGAGATCGCCGAGCAGCTCGGCTGGCGCGCACCCGATGCGGTGGTGGCGCCGATCGCCTCCGGCTCGCTGTACACCAAGATCGCGCGCGGCTTCGACGAGCTCGTGGCGGTCGGGCTGATCGAGGAGCATGCCACCCGCTTCATCGGCGGACAGGCTGCCGGCTGCGGACCCGTGGCGTCGGCGTACGCGGCCGGCGCGACCGAGATCACGCCGGTGGACCGCCCCGACACGATCGTGCGCTCGCTGGCCATCGGCAGCCCTGCCGATGGGGTGCCGTCCCTGGAGCTGGCGCGGGGGAGCGGGGGCAGCATCGAGGGAGTCAGCGACGAGGCGGTCGTCGCCGCGATCCGCGACCTCGCCGAGACCGAGGGCATCCTGACGGAGACCGCCGGCGGGGTGACGGTCGCGGCGCTGCGGAAGGCGATCGAGCGCGGGGTCATCGGCGCCGAGGACGAGGTCGTCCTGGTGATCAGCGGGAACGGGCTGAAGACGCTCGACGTGCTCGAGGCCGACGTCCGTGCGCCGATCGCGCCATCCGTGGAGGCCTTCGAGCAGTGGTGGGCGACATTCGGAGGTGCGGCATGAGCGTCGTGCGCATCCCGCCCGTCCTTCGGCCCGTCGTCGACGGCGCGCGAGAGATCCCGGCCAGCGGCGGCACGGTTGCCGCGGTGCTGGACGATCTGTTCGCTAGCCAGCCGGCCCTGGCCGAGCGGCTCCGTCCGGACGGCTCGCTCTTCGTCGTTCGTGAACGTGTACCTCAACGGCGAGGACATCCGTCACCGTCAGGGGCTCGATACGCCGGTCGGAACGACGGACGTCGTGATCCTGCTGCCGGCGATGGCGGGGGGTGCGGGCGCACCGCGCCCCCCTGCTTGAGACGCCGGAGTCAGAACGGGGCGCGGCCGCACCTTCGAAGGTGGCTGGATGCGTACACAACACCTACGGCACGCTGGCTCGCGAATGAGCGCCGGCGGTGCGCACGCACGCTACGCGTCCCCGATGACTCTCGCGCGCTCCTGAGCGCGGTCGCCGCGGTCTCAGCCGGCGACGCTGCGCAGCAGACTGTACTCGCCGTTGTAGCGGACACCAAGCGCGTTGTTGAACAGGTTCAGCATGTTGATATAGCCGATCAGGAACGTCAGCTCGACCAGCTCCGGGTCGGTGAAGTGCTCGTGCAGTTCATGCGCGAGCGGCTCCGGGATGTGGTTCGAGTCGACCATGACAGCGCGCGTGTAGGCGATGGCGATGCGCTCGCGCGGCTCGAGCGATTCGGTGGCGTCAATGACGACCAGCGGATCCTGGACGATGTCCCAGATGTCGACGAGGTCGCAGTGCGAGTTCGTGCAGAACTGGCACTCGTTCGCCTTTGACGAGGTGATGATGACCAGTTCCTTGACCCGCCGCTCCAGCAGCCCGCCCGGGTAGACGCAATCCCCGAACCCGGCGAACCCGCGCAGGATCTCCGGTCGCAGGCACATCGCCTGGATCATTTCGACCGGTGGTCGGCCGCGCTCCCAGAGACCGCGGCTTTCGTCGAAGGACGGGTCTTCCTTGACGGCCTCGAAGGCGGACTGAATCTGCTCGGGTGAAACAGTGACGCGCATAGGGGTCTCCTCGACGGGACTGACGGCGACATGCAGGCCGTCAGCGTAGCGCCGTGGTCCGTTGGTGAGCGAGCAGCGTCTTCTGGGAAGAACTGGGCACGCGGCTATTCGCTGTCGTCCTCGGCGTCCGTGTCACTGAGGTCGGCCAGCAAGCCTGCGGCGTCCGTATTGCCGCTCGCGGCGAGGCGCCGAAGCTCACCCAGGTCCTCGCGCTCGCCCGCGAGCTCGACGAGCAGGTCCTCGGCGTCGGTATTGCCGCCGGCTGCGAATCGACGAAGCTCGTCAAGATCACCCCGCTCGGCAGCGAGCTCGATCAGCTGGGCAACGGCGTCGGGATCCCCGGCGGCTGCTTGGGCGCGCAGGTCGGCTAGTTCCTCGTCTGCCATGGCTCACTCGCTATAGGCGGTCGTCATCGGCTCATAGGGTAGGCGCAGCAGGGACGCGACCGCGCTGGCCAGACGACGGCGGCCGGGTCCAATGGCCCGATCGGGAGAGCGGGGCCTGTCCTCGGGTACTCTGGTTTCGGTGAACGACGCTTCGGAGTTGATCTCCTCATTGCGTACGGCGGTCGAAGCCCAGGTTCCGCAGGCTATCGCGCTGAGACGGGCGATCCACCAGCATCCCGAACTGGCGGGAACGGAGCAAGAGACGGCGGACCGGATCGTGACGGCCCTGGCGCCGCTGGGTCTCGAGATCACGACGTCCGTCGGTGGCCACGGAGTGGTCGCTGGGCTGGGCGGGGGACTGCCAGGCCCGCACGTCGCCTACCGGGCCGAGCTCGATGCCGTACCCGGGGATGAGGCTGCTGACCTTCCATTCCGGTCCGTGGAGTCAGGTGTCGGCCATCTCTGCGGGCATGACCTGCATGCGGCGATCGCTGTGGGAGTTGCCGGCGTGCTCGCCGCGCGGGCAGACACGATGCCCGGCTCGGTGACCTTTCTCTTTCAGCCGGCCGAGGAAACGCTCGAGGGAGCGGCGGCGATGATCGCTGCGGGCGCAGTCGATGACCCTGTCCCGGACGCGATCTTCGCGCTCCACTCGTGGCCCATGCCCACCGGCCGCGTCGCGTGTGGCGAGGGCGTGGGATTCGCCGGACTCGACATCGTCGAGATCCGCGTGAGCGGCGCTGGCGCTGCCGCCACGCCTGAGACCGCGTCACATCTCCGTGCCGCGATTCAGGGCCTCGCGACGATCGCCTTCCCGACGACACCGGAGGAATTCGGAGCCCTGATGCAGGCATTCGAGGCCGAGAACGGCATCCTCGACGACGCCGTCTACATCGCCGTCGAGGAATCGTCCTCGCCTGAAGGGCTGGTACTCACCGCGGCGGTCAAGGCCAGTCGGCCAGAGCGGTACAGCGAGATCCGCGAGCGGATCAGTGAGATCGTGGCGCGCTTCGCGCCATCTGGGTCCACCCTGTCGGTCGGGGGCGATCCGTTTCCCGCCATGCTCAACGATCCCGGTGAGGCGCGTCGAGCCATGGCTGTTCTGGACCGAGTGCTGGGACACGAGCACGTCGCGCGATATCGCGCCTCGTCCCCGTTCAACGGCGAGGACTTCGCGCTCTTCCTGCAGCGCACTCCTGGCGTCATGCTCCTCCTCGGCGTGGCCGATTACGCGCGAGGGCTCCTCGGGATCCCGCACCAGCCCGACTTCATCGCCGATGAAGCCGCGATCGAGGTCGGGATCCTCGCAGCCACGGCGGTGATCCTCAGTCGCCTCGGGATCGACATCTAGGGGTGGAGAGCTCCAGTCAACCGGGGTCGCGGTCCTCCAGCTCCCAGGCGTGATCCATCGCGTGCTGCGCCGTGCGGCGGATGAGGAAGCGCAGCGGCCAGCGGCGCGCCGGGCGGCCCTCGGCGTGGTATTCGCGGATCCCGGCGACGTAGCGCTCGCGCAGATCGGCGAGCTCCTCCGGCGTCAGCCGGCCCTCATCCTCCTCGAGGATGGCCACCTTGCGCCAGAAGTTGTGCCGTTCCGATGCGTAGACGTGGCGGACGATCTGGTCCCGATCGCGCCCGCCGCCGCGCGGGCCTTTGGTGAGTGGCGCATCGGACGCGTCCACCGCATCGTCAAAGAACGCCCACGTTGCCCGCATGAGGCCGATCCGTCGCTCGAGCTCGTCATCGTTCAGCGCGTCCGCTTCGATGAGGGACGGCACGTGGGCAACGCCCCACCAGTCGGTCGAGGTGTTGCCCGGCGTGCGCTCCAGGACGTGCGGCTTGACGGACCGCTCGAATTCGGCATGGAGGCCGACGCGCTCCGCAACAGGCGCGTAGCGCGGAACGTAGGCGAGCAGCTTGTCGATGGCCTCGTCCTCGGTCCGGCCCCAGCGCTCCAGGCCCGGCCAGTCCATCGCGGCGGCCACGATCCGCTTGCCCTTCGGACCGATCTCGAGGAGGACGCGCAGCTGGTCCGTCATGCCCAGAGGCTACGCCATGGATCCCGAGTCCACGCCAGCCCGACACGATGACGTCGACCCAGCGTCGGACCTAGGATTCCCCTGTGAATGCCCCTCTCGTTCTGCGTGCCGGAGATCTGGTGGCCGAGCGACCGGAGGGAACGGCGGACGACATCCACTTCACCGAGGCGCTGGCGGAGTCCATCGTGGACTATGCAAGTCAGCGCGGAGACCTTGTCCTCGACCCGTTCGCGGGCTACGGCACGACCGTGGCGGTGGCTGTGCGGATGGGGCGGCGGGCGATCGGCATCGAGCTCATGCCGGAGCACGTCGAGATCGCTCGACGTCGTACGGCCGGGCGGGCGAGGCTGATCCTGGGAGATGCTCGGGAGCTATCCCGCCTCGTGAACGAGCCGGTGGATCTCGTGCTGACCTCGCCTCCGTACATGCCGGCCACCGGTCACCCGGAGAATCCGCTCACCGGTTATGTGACCGATGACGGCGACTACGCCGACTACCTGGGCGAGCTCGGCTCGATATTCCAGCAGGTGGCGGCGCTGCTGCGGCCGGGTGGCCAGCTCGTGGTCAATGTGGCGAATGTCGTTGCCGCCGACGGCAAGGTCACGCCCCTTGCGAGCGACATCGCCGGCGTCATCAACGAGCACCTGCCGTTGCGGGGTGTGACGACCTTGCGGTGGGACCAGCCGCCGGCCGGCCTCGACGGCGACTATCTGCTCTGGTTCGCCCGCCCTGGCGCGGAATCGAACGTGCTAGATGGGCCGGGACCCAGGGAGTGCCCGGCCTGAAACTTGACAGTGGCGCAAGCGCCTCGGTTGAACGTTGACAGGAGGCGTCAACGGCGCCGTTGGGGACTCGCCGCGGCACGCGACCTGCAGCCTTGGAGTTCACCAACCCATCGCACAGCCTGCTTCGACCGTCACCGGTGTTCCGCGACTCCGAGATCGCCACACCTCCCGACCACGGAACCCGACCCAACCAGGATGAGGAGATCACATACCGATGACCCACCGAACACTGCGCATGCCGGCCTCGATGGCCGTCGCCGCGCTCCTGCTCACCGCCTGTGGCAGCGGCTTCGAGTCCGATGCCCCAGCCTCGGACGCGCCGGAGTCGGAGGCACCCGGCGCGTCGACGGCCGCGCAGTGCCGCCGCCGAGCCCGGTGCCGACCTGACGATCCTCATCGGGTCGTCCGGCGACGCCGAGACGGACATCGTGAACCAACTGGTCGCCGAGTGGTCGGCCGAGTCCGGCGTCGAAGCCGAGGTCGTCGTCGCGTCGGACCTCAACCAGCAGCTGTCGCAGGGCTTCAGCTCGAACAACCCGCCCGACCTGTTCTACCTGTCGACCGACCAGATGGCCGCGTACGCCGCCACCGACTCGCTCGAGCCGTACGCGGAGAACCTCTCGAACGCCGACGACTTCTATCCGAACCTGCGCGAGGCGTTCACCTACGACGGCCAGTTCATGTGCGCGCCGAAGGACTTCTCGACCCTGGCGCTCATCATCAACTCCGACATGTGGGCAGAGGCCGGCCTGACCGATGACGACATCCCCACGACGTGGGAGGAGCTCACCGCCGTCGCCGAGCAGCTGACCACCGACGAGCACGTCGGCCTGGCCTACGGGCCGGAGGTCCAGCGCGTCGGCGTCTTCATGGCGCAGGCGGGTGGTGCGTTCGTCGACGAGGACGGCACCACGGCCGTGGTCGACTCACCGGAGAACGCCGAGGCGCTCCAGTACGTCAAGGACCAGATGGCGGCCGGCATCGTTTGCGTTCTCGAACGACGAGCGCATCGACGCGGGCTGGGGCGGCGAGGCGTTCGGCATCGGCAAGGCGGCCATGGTGATCGAGGGCAACTGGATCGCCGGCGCCATGACGAACGACTTCCCGGACGTCAACTACGTCGTGGCCGAGCTGCCGGAAGGACCGGCCGGCCCGGCACGATCCAGTACACGAACTGCTGGGGCATGGCCGCGCTGTCGGACAACATCCCCGGCGCGACGTCCCTGGTCGAGCACCTGACGAGCACCGAGTCGCAGCTGGCCGCGGCCGAGGCCTTCGGCGTGATGCCGTCGGTGGCATCGGCGGCGGAGGACTGGAAGGCGGCGTACCCGGAGTTCGCGGCGTTCATCGATGGCGCCGAGTACGCCATCAACCTCCCGTCGCAGCCGGGCACGGGCGACGTGATCGGCGACTTCAACGCCCAGCTCGCGACGCTGTCGTCGACGGAGCCCGAGACGATCCTGGCCAGCGTCAGCAGAGCCTGCAGGCACGCCCTCGACAGTCAGTAGGCTCTCCTCCACGGTCCGAGGTGGCGCGTCCGCGCGTCGCCTCGGACCGGTCCACCTCGGACCCGACGGCACCCGGATGGTGCTGACCTCGTTCACCGGTTGAGGGCGAGATGGCTGGAACGCGGCCGCGCGGCTCGATCCACGGCAATCGCGCCCTGGCGGGGTGGCTGTTCGTCACCCCGGCCATCGTCATCGTCGGCCTGTTCGTGCTCGTGCCGGTCGTGATGGCCGCGTGGGTGAGCATGTCGGACTGGTCGGGGATCGGTCCGCCATTCGCTGAGGGCGTGAACTTCGTCGGCGTCGAGAACTACGCCGAGCTGCTCGGCGGGACCGGCCTCGCCACGCGAGATCTCGGCACCGCGCTCCGCAACAACCTGTTCTACGTGCTCCTCGTCGTCCCGCTCCAGACGGCCGTCGCGCTCGGGCTGGCGATCCTCGTCAACCGGCGGGTCATGCGCGCCCGCGGCTTCTTCCGCACCGCGTTCTACTTCCCGTCGGTCACCTCGTCGGTCGCGATCGTCGTGCTGTGGCTCTTCCTGTTCAGCGCCACCGGACCGGTGAACAAGGTGCTCAGCTGGGTCTGGATCGAGGGCCCGAACTGGTTCCAGGACCCGCGCGGCATCTTCCACATCGCCCTCGGCGCCTTCGGCGTGACCGGCCAGGACAACCCGCTCGCAGCGGTGACGTTCCTGGGGATCAGCGGCTGGGACTGGATCGCCGGCCCGTCGGTCGCCATGTCGCGCATTCATCCTCATGGCGGTCTTCACCACCTCGGGCACGTTCATGCTCCTCTTCATCGCCGGCCTCCAGCAGATCAACGCCGAGGTCGAGGAGGCGGCCATGACCGATGGCGCGAACGGCTGGCAGCGCTTCCGGTACGTCACGCTGCCGATGCTCAAGCCGATTGTCTTCACCGTGGTCACCCTCGGGCTGATCGGGACGTGGCAGGTCTTCGAGCAGATCTACACGGGCACGCAGGGTGGCCCGGCGAAGACGACGCTGACGCCGGCCTACCTGTCGTTCAACTCGGCCTTCAACAACCAGGAGTGGCCGCGCGGCGCGGCCATCGCCTTCATCCTGTTCGCGATCATCGTGGTCCTCACCGTGCTCCAGCGGCTGTGGCTCGGGCGGACGGAGGTGGGACGATGAGCACTCGACGCGAGCGCGCTGCTGGCGTGGGCGCCGTTCGTCGTCCTCATCGTGCTGGCGATCATCTACATCGCGCCGTTCCTCATCCAGATCGTCAACTCGTTCCGACCGGACGCGGATGTCGTTCGCGAGCCGCTGTCCCTCGGGATCGGGACCTGGACCGCGGCGGCCTACGAGCGGTTGTTCACCCGCAGTGACTTCCCGTTGTGGACGATGAACTCGTTCATCGTCACCCTCTGCGTCACGCTGGGCCGGGTCTTCTTCGTCAGCCTGGCGGGCTACGCGCTGGCGCGCATCCCGTTCCGAGGGCGTGGCATCGTGTACGCCGTGCTCATCGCGGTCATGGCGGTCCCGGGCGTGGTGCTGCTGATCCCGAAGTTCCTCGTCATCAACCAGCTCGGCATGTACGACTCGTACGCGGGAATGATCATCCCCCTGCTGGCCGATGCCGCCGGCGTGTTCATCATGAAGAACTTCTTCGAGTCGATCCCGGTCGCCGTCGAGGAGCAGGCGCGGATCGATGGAGCGGGCGTGTTCCGCACGTTCTGGTCGATCGTGCTGCCGATGTCGCTGCCGGCGGTGATGACGATCGTCATCCTGTCGTTCCAGGGATCGTGGAACGAGCTGAGCCACTTCATCGTGTCGACCCAGAGCACCGAGCTGACGACGCTCACGAAGGGCGTCGCGCAGCTCGCGTCCGGGCAGCTGAGCCAGGGCTCGCAGTTCCCGATCAAGCTCGCCGCCGCGCTGCTCATGACCATCCCGGTCGCCGTCGTGTTCTTCATCTTCCAGAAGCGGATCATGAACGTCAGCGCCGGGGCGGTGAAGGAGTAAGGCCCTCGGCCGTGGTTCGATCGAGGCCTGGCTCGGCAGCCACGTTCAGCCGGCTGGTCGGAACGCGCGGCACGTGGATCTCGCCGGCGATGATCTTCGCCTTGAGACCCTCGAGGTCAGCGCGAATGTCGTCGATGTAGCCGCCGCTGTAGGACAGGTCCGACGCCCCCGACTCGAGGCCCCAATTCCACACGCCTGGCGTGAACTTGCCGTGCGCGTGCTCGGCCACCACGGCATAGGCCAGCGCGTCGATTCCCTTCAGGACGGACGTAAGGATGTGTGCACGCCAGGCCTCGGCGTTCGTGGCGCCCGCCAACCGCGGTACGGTTTCGTATTGGTCCGTATCGACGCCGATCGCCCACAGCTGGCGGCCCTCCGCCTCCGAGTACTGGGTCGCCGCGTCGAACAGGCCGAGCCCGGCGTTCCCGGCTGCGTGGAAGATGACATCCGCGCCGTCCCGATACATCTCGAGCGCGGTGCTGCGCGCCACGTCCATGTCGTCGAAACCGCTGAAATTGGGCCAGGCGGCCAGGTACTCGACGAGGATCGTGATGTCCGGGTCCACGGCCCGCGCCCCGGCCTCATAGCCAGCCTCGAACTGCCAGATGCCGACCGCGTCGACTCCCCCGATGAAGCCGATGATGCCGGACCGGGTCTTCATCGCCGCGGCGGCGCCGGCGAGGAACGACGGCTCCGAATCAATCGACGTGAGGTAGGCCACGTTTGGTTCCGTGCCCTCCTGCCCGATGAAACCGAGGGCAAAGTGCGTGTCGGGGTATTCGCGCGCGACAACCTCGACTGCCTCGACGGGAACGGTGTCCATGATGATCAGGCCCACGCCTTTCCTCGCCAATCGACGCATCTCGTCCTGCTGGGCCTGCACCCGAATCGCCCGTCCTTCCTCGTCGGTCAACCCATCCCGCCAGCCATCGCCGTGCTGCTCGGTCAGCGTCGACACAAGGTCATCAATTGAGAACTTCTGGCCGACCAGGCCGAACTCGGTCACCGCGCGGTCGAAGCCAGTTACCGCCTGAAGACTCGTCAACCACTCCTGATTGGTCCAGAGGTAGGCTACGGGCGCCTCGGCACGGCGTCGTTCCAGGCCCGCCGCGAGGAAGTCTCGCTCGCGGGTGGTGAGCTGCAGGCTTCCCTCGCTGCTCCACGTCTCGAACTCGGCGAGGCGGCTTCCGGTCAGCAGGTAATCGGCATTCCGCTCGGAAAGGTCCCACTCCTCGACGGCGGCCAGCAGCGCATCGCGACGGCGCAGGGCGGCGCGGTGGCGGTCGATCCAGCCGGCCAGCCGCTCCCATTCGGTGAGCAGCGCCTCGTGCGCCATCTCGACCGTCGCCTGCGCCGGTCGCCGGATCGTGGTCGAAGGTCATCAGCCGATGCCGCCCGAACGCCGTCAGCACCGTCGACAGGATGACCGCATCGGTGCCCAGATCCGTCAGCTCGGACAGGGTCAGCCATCGGCGGATGTCGGCGCGTGCCACGACCCAGGCGCACCATCCGCAGGAAGACCTGGGTGGCGATCTGCTGCTCATCGGCGCTCAGGGCCGAGGAAGGTCGCCTCTGCGCGACGCGACAGGACGCCGCGCAGGCCGCCGAGGGCCGCGTAGCCGGCACGGGTCAGCATCGGCCCCGATGCGCTGCTCGAACAGCTCGGTCAGGGCGTACTGAAGCAGCGGCAGGCTGCCAGGGCGTGCCACCGACTCGGCGACCAGCTCGGCCAGCAGGGCCGGCTCGACCGTCACGCCAACCTGCTCGGCCGGCTCGACCACGGCCGCCTCCAGCTCGCCGGCCGTCATCGGCAGGACGTGAACCACGCCAGGAATGAAGGCCGCGCTGAACTCGGGGTGCTGAAGTGGGCGGTCGTAGAAGTCGGCGCGCAGTGTCAGGATGACGGTGAGCTGCCCGTCGGGGTCGCGAAGCTCCGCCGTCAGCGCCGCAGGAACTGGTTGCGCCGCGACTCTTCCGCGGCGGTGAAGAGCTGCTCGAACTGGTCGAGGACCAGCGCCACGCGCGCGGCGGTGCTTGCCGGGAGCAGCCGGCCCTCCTGCGGCTGCGTGCCCGTAGCACGTGTCACGGCGGCGCGGACCTCGCCCATCGGGTCCGCCGTCGAGCGTCAGCGGCACGATCACCCACCGCTCCGACCCGGCGACCGCCCCTTCGCGCAGGCGGGGCGTCAGCCCAGCCGCGACGACGCTCGACTTGCCGGACCCCGATGGCCCGACCAGCGCGATCAGTCGTTGGCCGCTCGTCCAGCGACCCGACCAGCCGCTCGACGAGCGCCTCGCGCCCGAAGAAGTCGTCGGCGTCGTGCTCACCGAAGGGCTGCAGGCCCTTGTACGGGTTGCGCGTCGCGACGCGCTCTGGCTCGCCTTGGGGCATGGGCAGGAGAGAGGGGTCGTGCAGCAGCACCCGGTCGCGCAGCCGCTGCAGCGGCGGGGAGGGCTCCAGGCCGAGCTCGTCGACGCAGCAGCTCGCGCAGCTTCTCGTAGTTGCGCAGCGCCTCCGCGTGCCGGCCGGATCGGTACAGCGCGACCATCAGCAGCTCGCGCGAGCGCTCGCGCAGCGGGTCTTCGCGGATCGCCGCCTCGAGCAGCGGGATGACCTCGCTGGTGCGTCCCAGCGTCGAGCTCCGCGGACGCGAGCGTCTCGATCGCGTCGAGGTGCAGGTCGTGCAAGCGCCGGACGTACGGCTGCGCGAACTCCTCGTACGCGAAGTCGGAGAGGGCAGGCCCCCGCCACAGCTCCAGCGCCGATCGAAGGGTGGCGATAGCCTTGTCGGGCTCACCACCGCTGAGGTGCGCCGCGCCCTGCTGGACCAGCGCCTCGAACTGCTTGGCATCGACCGTCTCGGGCGGCGTATCCAGCTGGTAGCCAGGCGGGCGCGTCAGGATCAGCCGTCGGCCGGCGAGCGGCCTCAAGGGACTTGCGCAGGTCGGAGACGTAGATCTGGATCGAGTGCGCCGCCGTGCGTGGCGGCTCCTCACCCCACAGCAGCTCGATCAGGCGGTCGACAGAGACGATCTCGCCCACGTGCAGCAACAGGATCGCGAGCACCGCTCGCTGCTTCGGCGGACCGATCTCGACGACCGTTCCGCCGGCTCCCGCCTCCAGCGCGCCAAGGAGTCGAAACTGCATCTGGGCGTCCCCTGATCCGGCAACCATCGTGGGGTGACCGCAGGCATCGGTCAAGAACTCTTGCCATCGTCGACCGTGCGCTCTAGGCCCGCTCTAGAGCCACGCGGCGGTCGTCGCGTTCGACGATTCTTCGACGAGGACCCAACGCAGGCTCATCGGCCGTCGTCTCTATGGTGTGGACATGACGGAGCGGATCGGCATTGCGACGGTTCGCGACGAGGATCTCGTGAAGCGCGCCGCAGCCGGCGACGTTGACGCGTTCGAAGCGTTGGTGGCGGCCCGGCTCAGCCGGGCCGTTCGGACTGCCTCCGCGATCCTCGGCGGTGAGGCCGATGCGCACGACGTCGTCCAGGAGGCCTTCGTGGCGACCTGGCGTCATCTTCCCAGGCTCCGTGACAACACCAGGTTCGACGCATGGTTGAACAAGATGATCGTGAACCGCTGCCGCGACATGCTCCGGCGCAGGCGGCGTTCTCGCGAGGTCGGCCTCGATGGCGCGCAGGACCTCCGGAGCCAGGACACGACAGGCCCTGCGGCCGACATGGCCGCACTGAACAGCGCGTTCGATCGGCTGAGCGTGGAGCACAGGCATCTCCTTGTGATGCATCACCTGCATCGGGTTCCCGTCGCGGATCTCGCGATTGAGCTCGGCATTCCCGAGGGCACGGCGAAGTGGCGGCTGCATGCCGCTCGAGCGGCGCTCACGCGCGCGTTGGAGGCGGACCGATGAGCGAGCGTTCTGAACAGCTGACCGACGACGCGATCTCGCAGCTCCTGAGGACCCGCAGCGTGGATCCGGAGTTGGGCCTGCTGGACGACATCGTGCGCACGGTTGGAGCCACGCCCCAGGATCGTCCCTGGCTCGGGCTCCGGCCGATGCAGTTGCCGGGGAGGGCCATCCTGATCGCCACCGTCGTGTTGCTCGTCGCCACGATTGGAGCCATCGCCGTCGGTTCCGGACTCCTTCTGCCAAAGCCGGACCCTCTGCCAAAGGCGGACCTCGGGGTTTTCGAGCCGATCGCCGGCCGGATCGTCTACGAAGCCCAGGACGGCATCCGGGCGGTCGACCCAACCTCTTCCGATCCGGCAACGACGGTCCAAGTCGACTTCTGAGCGAGGTACCCCCCTCGGATGGTCGAGCGACGGCACCCGGCTCCTCATCCAAAAGGGCGACGAGAACCTGTTCGTCCTGCACGCCGACGGGTCGGAGACGCAGGTGACCGAGCAGCTGTCGGGGTTCAACGAGATCCCTGGATCTGCTCGGCCAACTGGCGCCACGATCTCCCCCGACGGGTCGCGCGTCGTCTTCGCGGGTCTGACCATGCCATGGGAAGAGGACGCTCCTGCCACGACGGCGCCCTGTTCGCCGTCGACGCTGACGGTGGCCCGGCCGAGGTGCTCTGGGAGTCTCAGGTACCGCAAAACGGCATCGTGAGGGATCCGACGTTCTCACCGGACGGGACGCAGATCGCGTTCGCCGACGGCTACTGCGATCAGCGCGCACAGCGTGTGGGTGATGAACGCCGACGGCAGCAACGCGCACCAGATCGTGACCGACGAGATCGACGCGGCGCGGTCACGTGCTACGGCCTTGCGTGGTCGCCGGCCGGCGATCGGATCGCGCTCGGGTTCGAAGAGGGTATCTATACCTTCGCGACCGACGGCTCAGACTTCACTTGGATCGCCGGCTTTGACTGGCTCGCCGTTTCCGAAGACGGCACGGGCGTGCCATTCGCGAGCATGGCCACCTCGCCCTACTGGTCGCCCGACGGCTCCCAGATCGCCTACACGACCGGGTGCACTGGCGGAGACAACCGAGAGGGATGCACGCTCGCGATTGCCGACGCGGACGGCGCCAACGTGCGGACGTCCGGCGTCGGGATGTCGGGGCCCTGGCATCCGGGCACTCTGTCGCCTTCGGCCGGGTCGACGGTGGTGTCGTCGCCCTTGTTCGACGCCACGGCACCGCCCTCGGCGGGGCCCTCGTCGCCGGCCGGCTCCATGCGGCCGCAGTCGAGCCTCGAAGAGGTGCCCCAGTCCCAGGAGCCCGTTGCCGCGGAGTACGGCTTCCTCGACGGCGTCGTGACCTACCGCGCGGCCGACCCGCTCGCGCCGAGCCAGGACGGGTACGGTGATGAGGATCGCCTCGCCATTGTCGGCATCCTCCCCGACGACGACGCGCCCCGCCGGGTCCTGCTGATGCTGGCGGACCCGCGGCCGATCGGACCGGACTGCGTGGAAGCCCCGGCTCCCACCGATGCTGAGGCGCTGGCGCGGGCAATCGGCTCCGACCCGGACTTCGAGGCTACTGCTCCAATACCGGTGACCATCGGGGGCATCTCGGCCCTGCAGATGGACGTGCTGCTGGCTCCAGGAGCGACCTCCTGCCCATGGTCGGAACCCGAAATGTCAATGACAAGCCCGCTTCTCCTGGCGCACGCCCCCATCGCTGCGGGGGCAGATCGGGCGCGCCTCTACCTGCTCGATCTTCCCGGAGGATCGGCCCGAGTCCTGGCGCTCGCGACCATCACTGACGAGGACAGCTTCGAGACCGTGCTGGGGTTCGCCGCGCCGATCGTGGACTCGATCGAGCTCCACGCGCGCTGACGAGATGGCACCTGGGTTCAACCTTCCGCCCAATCGACGATCGACAACTGGGCAACCAATCACGTGGAATCGGAATAACGGAGGACTCACCCCACCATGAACAGAATCGTGACCGTCGGTCGCGGCCCGGTTGCCGCCGCAGTCATCGCCGTTCTCCTCGGCGCGTGCGGTGGGCCGGGCAGCCAGCCGACATCCAGCCCAGGGCCAACCGCGACGCCGGAAGCGCCCGCCGAGCCGACGTCGTCGCCGAAAGCCGCTCCGCCGCTGACCCAGAGCTTCACCTCGACGCAGCATGGGTTTTCAGTGTCGTATCCCGAGGGATGGGACGCTCAAGCGGCGACCGAGCCCTGGACGGATGACACGTTTCCCCTCTCCTTCCCGGTGCCCCAGGTCGACTGGCTGTCCGACCCGATCCTGACGAGTGACCTGTTCCTGGCCATTGCTTCACAGCCGATCGGCGATTCCACGCCCGAGGATTGGGTCGCCGAGCAGTTGGCCAGCGAGGAGGGGTGCGGCACGACCGAGCCGATCACCATCGACGGCGGCACTGGGCTGACCGGTTGCACCCTGGCGGCCGTCACAGCCGCTGGCCGCGGCTACTGGATCCAGCTCTATACCTCTGGCGACGATCCAAGCGCCGTCGCTCCCTACGACCAGACCTGGTTCGAGGAGGTCCTTGCCACGGTGCAACTGCATCCCGAGGACGCCGTCGACTGAGGGCCGAGGCCCTCACCGTAGCTCGTCCGTCTGCGGTCTCGTTTCCTCTAACGGTCAACCACCGTGCTGGTCACCGCATCGATGCTCTCGAGCGCGGCTGCCAGGTCGCCGTTGAGACCGAATCGGCGGGCGACCTCGGCGGGTGACCGGTAGCTGACCTTCGTTTGATATCCGTCCTCCCAGACAACCACTCGCAGGGGCAGGTCGAGTGCGGCCAGCGGTGCGGCGTCGATCGCCGCTGTCGAAACCGACGGGCTGCCGACGATGAAGAGCTTCGTGTCCCTCAAGGCGAGCCCAACACTCCTGGCCTCGCTGCCGTGATCGATATCGGCGAACACCTCCATCCCCCGCGCCGCCAGAACGGCTGCGAGCCGAGCCACGGTGTCGGCGACCGACCATGGACTCACCTTTGTGACGACGGCCTCGTGGCCGGCTTCGGCGCGCTGGTCCGACTCATGTGCACCAGGGGATGTATCGATTGACATCGCGATTCCTGCGTAGGCGTCCCACAGCAATCCTTGGTCGACGGGAGCGCGTCGTCTTGCGTCAGGTGACTCGATCACCCTGCGGACTCAGATCGCGATGGCCACACACGACGCCGCACAGCGCGCCCGGAAGCTGCGTCCGGATAGCGGCAGGCCCCTATGCTTGCGACGCCTATCGCTAGCGCCAAAGGGGGGGGACTCAGTGAACTGGGCGACCGTCATCCTCCACTGGCTGCACGTGCTGTTCGCCGTCACGTGGTTCGGCGGCCACATCTCGCGGGTGCTGCTGGTCGAACCGGCGGTACGGACGTTGCCGGAGTCCGCCCAGCAGCAGTTCAACCGCTACGTGGAACGCTATGCCACGCGCATCTACGTGCCGGTCATCATCGGCGTCGGTGTGACGGGCATCCTGCTCGGGACGATCTTCGGCCCGGTCAAGTCGTTCGAGGCGCTGTTCGGCACTCCCTATGGTCTCACGTTCCTCGCCGCCATCGCCTTCGGACTGTTGGCCGCCTCCCGCGTAAAACCGGCATGGATGCCTCACGCCGACCTCATTGCCTTCTTCGGCGCATTCACGGCGATGATCCTGATGCACTTTGGCCTTTGAACGCCGGCGGTATCGCTTGGGCATCGCTTGTGTTTGCCCAGGCCTCGCACACGTCCGCAAGACGACGGACGGCGAGCGCCTCAGCCGCGGGGGCGCGGAGGCCGCCGGCAGATCCACGCGGATCGTCGCCGACTCGGCCATTTCGGCCACCAGTCCGTACCTAACCATCATCCGTGCTCATTTCGCGACTTGTTGACGCGCAGTCCTACCATGGCTCCACCACGGGGCGCTGAGGGGTGCGCCGTCGAGAGGACCTGGAGAGGGGTGTCGGAATGGTTGGGTCGAGGGTAATGCCGCACGCTGCCAAACTCGCCACGGCGGCCGTGGTGCTCAGCCTACTTTCGCTGCTGGTGTTGGCTCGGCCGGTGGCGGCCGTGCAGGCTGACCTGTTCGTCGATCTTACCGGCGCCGCCGAGGTCCCCGGTCCGGGTGATCCCGATGGGGCGGGGACTGCGTTGGTCTATCTCGACTCGGATGCCGGACAACTCTGCTATGCGCTGTTCGTCGAGAACATCGCGACCGCCACTGTCGCGCACATCCATCCCGGCGCCGCAGGTGAGGCCAACCCACCGGTCATCACCCTAACGGCTCCGGCCGACGGCAGCAGCGGCGGATGCGTTGACGCCGATCCCGCGGTGCTGGAAGACATCGCGGCCAACCCGGCCGCGTATTACGTAAACGTCCACAACGACGAGTTTCAAAACGGCGCAATCCGCGGGCAGCTCCAAGCAAGTGAGACGGCCGACCTGTGCTTCCTGGTCGCCGCCGTCGACCCCGGCCCGGACACCGAGGGCAGCGTCGATCTCGACGTGACGGTGGGCCAAGAGCTGACGTTCTGGGGCTACTTCGTGCCCGATGCGACCGTGAACCTGAACGTGTTCATCGACGGTGTCGAGTTCGGCGACTGGACGCCGGCCACTGCCGACGCCGAAGGCTACGTTGAGTTCCTGTTCACTCCGGATCGGCCAGGTGATTGGGGCGTCGAGGCGGGTGTAGCGGACACCATCTGCGCTGCTGGGGTCGAACTCACGGTGTCTGCCGCCGCGGCACCGACACCGGCGCCCAGCCAGCCCTCAAGCGCGCCGCCTGCAGCCCCGGTGCTGCCGGACACCGCATCGCGCGGTGGCGAGGCACCGGCTGAGCCTGCGCTACTCGCGCTGCTGCTGGCGAGCGGGGTGACTGTCGTTGCGGTTGTGCGGCGACGGATACGGGGTTGAAGTGTTCTGGCGTGCAGAACGATCCGCCGGTTCTGAGCAACGCGGGGTAGGGGTACCTTGAGGGAGTCGAAGCCCGCGCCCTCACCCCGCCAGCCATGAGTCCGTAGAGGTAGGCCCGACCGACGAGGACGGCGCGAGCGCCGCGAGGGTCGGTGCGTCGGGATAGCGGCGGCTTCCGTCTCCTTGCCGCTAGGCAGGACGGTGCGATCGCTCCTCCTTCGCCGGCGACGCTGACCCATGTATCGCGACCACGGCGAGGCCGTCACCTCGCCCGTTTGGTTCCGCGTGGCCAACCCATCGACGTCGTTATCAGCTCTCCTCGGTGGACCGTCCAGGCGCTACCGAGCTCGGAATGGGGCATCCCTGCGCAGACTGGGTGACTCGGTCATTTGGCCGATGACGGACAGCTCCGCTCGACCGACGATGGGCATCCCCGTCACTCATTTGAGGACCCCATGCGCCTGCTGCGCGAGCTCTCCCGCCGAAAGCTGCGGACGACCCTCACGATCCTGGGCATCACGATCGGGATCTGGGCACTCGTCGTCTTCAGCTCGATGGCAAACAAGATCAATGCCCTCGTCGAGGGCGGAAGCCAGTACTACGCCAACAAGATCCTCGTCACCGACGGATCCGCCTTCGGCACGGCACCGATGAGCCTCGAGTCGGCGAACTCGATTCGCGAACTCGACGGCGTGGCCGCCGTCGATGCGCAGATCCAGCTGCTCTTCGACGAAGAAGCTGGCATGTCGTTCGGCATCCCGGACCTGATCATCGGCGCCGTCCCCGGTGCAGATCAGGGGCTCGAGGAGTTCAAGCTCGAGCTGGCTTCTGGGCGAATGCTCACACCAGAGGACGACGGCAGGGTCGTCGTACTCGGCTCCACGCTGGCAACGGCGCGCGGTGTCGCTGCCGGCGACACGATCGAGATCCGAGGGCGTGAGTTCGAGGTAATCGGAACGCTGCAGCCGACTCTGACAGCGCCCGACAGCACGGCCCTCGTCCCGCTCAGCGCAGCGCAGGAGATGTTTATCGAGTCACTTCCACCGCTCATCACCGACTCGGTCGAACCAGGCGAGCTCGTCAACCAGGTGGTGGTGTATCCCGAACCCGGTGCTGACGTCGACGAGGTGGCTACACGGATCGAGGGTGCCGTCGCGAACAGCGCGACCCTGACTGGCGCCGAGTTCGACGAGCAGGTCGGTGCATCCACGGCCATCTTCAACGCGATCATTATCGGCGTCGCGGTCATCAGCCTGGTGGTCGGCGGCCTGTCGGTGATCAACACCATGGCGATGAGCGTCGCCGAGCGCACTCGTGAGATCGGCATCAAGCGCGCAATTGGCGGCTCGCGTGGCCGCATCATCCGGGCGCTGGTCGCAGAGGCAGGGCTGATCGGATTGATCGGCGGCCTGATCGGCCTCGGCCTGGGGGCGCTGGTGGTCGTGCTGGCCAACGAGGCCGGACGCGCCGGCGGCACCGTTCTGTTCGACCTGACGCCCGAGACGGCGATCTTCGCGGTCGGCTTCTCCACGATCCTCGGCATGCTCGCCGGGATCATCCCCGCCTGGAGCGCAGCCCGGCTCGATCCGGTCACCGCGCTGCGATACGAGTAGGAGCGAACGAACCATGGCGCTTCTTGAAGGCCGCAACCTGCGAAAGACATACCGCCTCGGGCGGCGAAACACAGTGGAGGCGCTCCGCGGCGTCGACATCGCCATCCAGGCCGGTGAAATGGTCGCAATCATGGGTCCCTCGGGTTCTGGTAAGAGCACCCTCATGCACCTCCTGGGCCTCCTTCACTCCCCGGACCGCAACCACGGGCCGGCAGCGGAGGTCCTGATCGACGGGCAGTCCGTCGCGAACCTGACCGATCGGGCACGCACGCAGATGCGGGCCAAGACGATGGGCTTCGTCTTCCAGTCTTTCAACCTGGTGCCGACGCTCACGGCACTGGAGAACGTCGCGCTTGCCGGCGAGTACGCCGGTGTATCGCGACGCAGCGCCACCGCGGCCGCGCGAGAGGCGCTGGCCTGGGTGGGGCTTTCCGAGCGGGCCGACCATCGACCGATGGAGCTGTCCGGCGGCGAGCAGCAGCGCGTTGCCATCGCCCGCAGCTTGGTGAACGAGCCGGCGCTCGTGCTGGCCGACGAGCCGACCGGCAACCTCGACTCGGGTCACTCCCACGAGGTGCTCGAGCTTCTGCGCCGATTCAACCGGGAGCGCGGCCAGACCGTGGTGCTCGTCACGCATGACGCCGAGGTCGGTGCGTTCTGCGACCGGATCATCCGGATGCGGGACGGGATTGTCGTCGTCGACGAGCCGGGTATGCCCGAGGCAGCCGCTGCGTAGGCGCGATTCGGCCGGAGTGACTCAAGCCTGGAACGTGATCCGCTGCGGCCCTACGCGATCTCGTCGCCGAGGAGACGATGAACTTTGCGCTCGTCGCGCTCTTCAACATCCTGTTCGCCGGAGTGACGTTCATCCTCTACGGCCCGGCGGTCGCTTCGAGCAACGTCTACCCGCGCTGGCTTGGATGGCCGGTCGTGTTGGCCGGCATCGGCTCGATCGCCGTGGGCGTGTCCAGGCGCAGGCCGGCGAGTCGACCGGCATCAGCCGAGTGGCATCGATCGTGTTCCCGACGATCATCACCGTGTGGGTGGCCGCGCTCGGCGTGCTCCTTCTTCGTCGAGCTCCCGGGCTTGACTCGAGTTTCATCGACGCCGGATCCGTCCCGCATGCGCATCGCGTCACGCCATCCTGACGAAGCTCGGCTCGGGACAACGTCGGAGCTCGTCGCACTTTCCGGGAGCCGAGCAGACCAGGTAGCCATCACAAAGGCGGCGGGGGATCGAGCTCCGCGGCAGCGATGCGGGATGGGGAAGCGCAGTCAAGGCCCGAGGCCTCGCTACCCGCAAGCCACGCCCGGATGAGGATCGGCCTGAGCCGACCCGAAGCCAGGCCGTAGCCCCGGTGTTACCGATGAATCCCGCGTCGATCATCGGTCCTTCTCTCGAACACTGCGTCGAGGTGAGCCATGCCCATCGTGGAATCCCGAGATGGAACTTCCATCGGCTACACACGCGTCGGGGAGGGACCGCCCGTCATCCTCGTCGATCCAGCGGGCGGCTTTCGCGGCCTTGGGCTGCTGACGCCGCTGGCCGAGCAGCTCGCGACCGACCTCACGGCGATCACGTACGACCGGCGCGGCCGCGGCAAGAGTGGCGACACGTTGCCGTACGCCGTCGAGCGCGAGGTCGAGGATCTGGCCGCAATCATCGACCTTGCCGGTGGCTCGGCGTGCGTCTACGGCTTCTCGTCGGGCGCGGTCCTGGCGCTCTGGGCGGCCGCCGACGGCCTGCCAATCGAACGGCTCGCCGTGCTCGAGCCACCGCTCGCGTTCGAACCGGAGCCCGAGGACGAGAAGCTCGGCGACGAGGTGGCCGAGCTCGTCGCAGCGGGGCGGCGGGGCGACGCCTTCATGCACTTCAATCGCACGATCGGCGTGCCCGAGGAATACCTCGAGGGCATGCGCGACGCGCCGTGGTGGCCGGCGGCCGAGGGCCTCGCCCATACGCTCGTCTACGACACCCGCATCTCGGCCGGCTTCGACGTTAGGCGGCTTGCGTCGATCACGACGCCGACGCTTGTTGTGGCCAGCACCGCCAGCGACCAGCGCCTCCACCGCTGGGCAGCCGCTGCAGCCGATGCGCTGCCCAACGGCGCGCATCGCACGCTGGAGGGCGAGTGGCACGGCGTCGCTGCCGAGATCCTGGCCCCGGTGATGCGAGACTTCTACCTCGCAGATCGACCATCGCTCAGAGCTACGCGCGTGACGACCTAGGGGACCACTGCGAGGCCGAAGGCGGGGACGTTACCTGCTGTGTTTCCGGTCGTCCAGCTCGACCGCTACTCCGTCGCGTGCCCCGCTATTGCCCCGGGTTTCCCTTAGGCTCACAGAGGCGCCTGGCGCCGCCCATTCAACCCTCTGCTCATCTGCGCCGTAACCGCGGCGCGGACCCGCACATGAAGCTTGACACGCCGCCACTATTCAGTGTTACTATGCACCAGTAGTCGGTAACGCTGAGTAGTCGAGGTGGTGATCCGTGGGCGGGCAGATGACGGAGATGCTCAAGGGGACGCTGGAGGGCATCGTCCTCGCGACCCTGGGCGTGCGGCCCGCCTACGGCTACGAGATCACGGCATGGCTGCGGGAGCAGGGCTTCTCCGACATCGCCGAGGGCACCGTCTACGCGCTGCTCATCCGGATCGAGCAGCACGGCCTCGTCGACGTGGAGAAGGTCCCATCCGAGAAGGGGCCGCCGCGCAAGGTGTACTCGCTCAACGCCCAGGGACAGGAATACCTCGACGAGTTCTGGAGAACGTGGAGCTTCCTCGCTGAACGGCTCGAACAGCTCCATGAAGGAGGCAGATGACCGTGTTCATCTCGAAGCTGATCGGCGGCAAGCGACGCTGGTGGGCCGTACCAGGCGCGCGTCAAGGCGCTCCCGGAGCCGTATCGCTCGGCGGTCGATGCGATCGAGCGCTACCTCATGTCCTTCGGTCGTGGAGACGGCACCGGATGGGCGGAGCAGCTCGAGGACCTCGCCGACCTGTTCGAGCAGGCCGCGGCGGACGGGACACCGATCCGCGAGATCGTGGGGGAGGACCCCGAGGAGTTCGTCGAGGTGTTCGTCCAGAACTACCCGGAGGGGCAGTGGGTCGTCCGCGAGCAGGAACGGTTGAGGAACACCATCGCGCGTGCCGCCGGTGAAGGCACCAGGAACGACGAGAGGGCCGTCTGATGACCATGCTCTCTCGAAGTTCATCTCAAAGGTGATCGGCCCCAAGCAGGGGTGGCGGGAGTACAAGGCGCGCGCGCGACAACTTCCCGCGAGCTATCGCACCGCGCTCGATGCGCTGGAGCGGTACCTGAACTACTTGGGACCAGGCGGCGACGGGGGTGCGATCCTCGCGGACCTCATCGACCTGTTCGAGCAGAGCGCGGCGAACGGAACCCCGATCCGCGAGGTCGTCGGGGAGGACCCGGTGGCGTTCATCGAGGCATTCATTCAGAACTACCCGGAGGGGCACTGGAGAGCCCCGGAGCGGGAACGATTCATCAACGCCATCGAGCGCATCGAGCAAGAAGAGGAGAACCGATGACAACCACGCAGGTCCAAGGGCCCGCGATCCACGTGCAGGGCCTGGAGAAGTCGTACAAGGAGCTGCACGTGCTGCGCGGCGTGGACTTCGACATCGCGCGGGGCAGCATCTTCGCCCTGCTCGGCTCGAACGGGGCGGGCAAGACCACGGTCGTGAACGTCCTGTCCACGCTGCTCAAGGCCGACGCGGGGACGGCCAGCGTCAACGGCTTCGATGTCGCCAGCGAGGCTGCGGACGTGCGGGAGTCCATCAGCCTCACCGGACAGTTCGCGGCCGTCGACGAGATCCTCAGCGGGCGGGAGAACCTCGTGCTGATCGCCCGGCTGCGGCACCTCAAGGACCCGGGCACGGATCGCGGATGACCTGCTCGCTCGCTTCGAGCTGACCGACGCGGCCGCGCGGAGGGTGTCGACGTATTCGGGCGGCATGCGCCGCCGCCTCGACATCGCGATGAGCCTCATCGGGAATCCGCCGGTCATCTTCCTCGACGAGCCGACGACCGGGCTCGACCCCCAGGGGCGCATCGAGGTGTGGCAGGCCGTCAAGGAGCTCGCCGAGCACGGCACGACGGTGCTGCTCACGACGCAGCATCTCGAGGAGGCCGAACAGCTCGCCGACCGGATCGCGATCCTTCACGAGGGTCGAATCATCGTGAACGGCACCCTCGCCGAACTCAAGCAGCTGCTCCCGCCCGCCAAGGTCGAATACGTCGAGAAGCAGCCGACCCTCGAGGACGTCTTCTTCGCCATCGTCGGCGACAGCGGCCAGGGCACGGCGACGCGGCGATGACCGCAACAACGGCACGGGCAGGTAAGGAACAACGATGAACACGTACTTCTTCGGCGACACCGCCGTCCTGCTGGGACGATCCCTGAAGCACGTCACGCGCAGCGTGGACACCATCATCACGACCGCGATCATGCCGGTCGCCATCATGCTGCTGTTCGTCTACGTGTTCGGCGGCGCGATCAACACAGGGTCGGATTCGTATGTGACCTACCTGCTGCCCGGCATCCTGCTCATCACGATTGCTTCGGGCGTCTCCTACACCGCATTCCGGCTCTTCGTGGACATGCAGAGCGGCATCTTCGAGCGCTTCCAGTCGATGCCGATCGCACGGTCGGGCGTGCTGTGGGCGCACGTGCTGACCTCGCTGGTCGCCATGCTTCGTCTCGCTCGCGCTCGTCGTGCTCGTCGCCGTCCTCATGGGCTTCCGCTCACCGGCGGGAGTGCCGGCATGGCTCGCGGTCGCCGGCATCCTGTTCCTGTTCACCCTGGCGTTGACGTGGATCGCTGTGATCGCCGGTCTCTCCGCGAAGTCGGTGGAAGGCGCGGGCGCGTTCGCCTACCTGCTCATCTTCCTGCCGTTCATCAGCTCGGCATTCGTGCCCACCGATACCATGCCCGGCCCGGTGCGCGCCTTCGCCGAGAACCAGCCGGTGACGTCGATCGTCAACGCGATCCGCGACCTGTTCACACAGCAGCCGGTCGGCACCGACATCTGGATCGCCCTCGCCTGGTGCGTCGGCATCCTCGTCGTCGCGTACGTCTTCGCGATGGTCACCTACCGCCGCAGGATCGCCGCGTAGGCGCCGAGCGGGCGTGGGTGGGGGAGCGATCCGCCCGGAGATCGCATCTGAACCAGCGCTCGCCGCGCGCTATGGCACAATGCGGAACGAGTTATCCGCTCTGTTTGAGCGTGAGCTTGCGCCCGTAGCTCAGTGGATCAGAGCAGCTGACTTCGGACTATCCCGGCCGATGCGGTGTAGCCCGAGCGTGGGAGGGCGAGCGTCGAGCGTCGAGTTATCTGCTGTCTCTGTTGGCGAGAGGTGCAGGCTGGCGGGAGCCTACAGCCGGCACGCCTCGGCGCCGATCCGTTCGCCACGGGATCCCGCCCTGATTCGCGCCGGATCGGCGATGGTCCCCGACGTCGGCCGCTTCTCGTCCACGCACCATGACTGGTACCGCGCCACGCTGACCAGGCTGTTCGACCTGCTGGCGCAGGGCACGATCAAGCCCGTCGTGGCCGAGCGGCTGCCGCTCGCCGAGGCGCGCCGGGCACACGAGCTGCTCGAGGCCGGTGGCATCGGCGGGGAGATCGTCCTCGTCACCGAGGGAGGATCGGTGCTTCGGAATAGCGGCGGCGACTCCACATAGCGAAGCCCCGTCGACGTGACATCGAACGCCTGGCGGGGCCGCAAACCAGCCTGGAGGAGCGGCACTTGCATGCCGTCCGCTCCGGACCGCACCGCTCCCGGTCCCGCCGGAATTCGAGATTCGCGATTCGCTAATCTCCTGATCGACCTATCGATTGGAATCGGCTTCAGAAGTGCGAGGCATATGAAGCTCCTCGTCCTTGGCGCAACCGGCGACATTGGCTCGGCGGTCGTGCGCGCTGCGCTCGCGAACGGCCACGAAGTAGTCGCGTTCGTCCGCTCGCCCGACAAGCTCGGCGAGCTGCGCGACGCCGTCCGCGTCGTCCAGGGCGATCTGGCCGATGCCGAGGCCATATCTGCGGCCGTGGCAGGACATCACGCGGTCATCAGCGCCGTTGGCTCAAGTCCCGACAAGTCCCAGCTGGACGTTCCCGCGAACGCCACGCGACACGTGGTCGCCGCGATGAAGGCCGCCGGTGTCCGGCGGCTGGTCGGGCTAGCCGGCGGAGCCGTCGACGTGCCCGGCGAGAGGAAACCGATGAGTGGTCGGATCACGACGGCTTTCGTGCGGCTGATGGCCCGGAACGTCGTGGAGGCGAAGCAACGCGAGTTCGAAGTAGTTCGCGCCAGCGGCCTGGACTGGACAATGGTTCGTCCTCCTCGCGTCGTCCCAGGCGAGCCAACTGGAAGGGTGGATATCGGCGACAAGCTCCACGGATTCCAAGTCGCGAGCGGCGATGTCGGTCAGGCAATGGTCTCGTTAGCGACCGGGAATGATTGGCTGCACATGGCGCCCTACGTTTCGGAGCGACGCAGCTAGACGCGAAGCGGCTTGGCCGAACGCCGGCTTGTAGGCCTCGGTGAGAGACAGGGGCCCACAAGGCGGGCGCCAGGGGTGGCACAACGCTTACCGCGGACTGGGTGCACTCAGCAGCCGGATCAGCTCGTAGACGGCGACAGGCTGCGACTTCCCTTTCAGGCCAGGCGACCCCAGCGGTCGAACGACCGCCTGCTCCCGAATGTGGTCGTAGGTGCTGGCACCGATTACGACGCTCCCTTCGGCGGCGTAGGTTTGCAGGCGCGCCGCTACGTTGGTCGTGTCTCCAATGGCGGCGAAGTTGCGCATTTCGGCACCGCCGATATTGCCCACCAGTGCTGGGCCGCTGTTGAGGCCGACCCGAAAGTGAGGGCGCGTGCCCCGTCGGGCAGCTCACCCACGGCTTGCTGCATCGCCAGGGCCGCGCGTGCTGCCCGCAAGGCGTGGTCCGGCTGAGGGTGGGGAGCGTTGAATATGGCCATGAGAGCGTCGCCCATGAACTGCACCACCGTGCCACCCTCCGTGAAGACGATCGGTACCACCACCCCGAACGCAGCATTCAGCATCGCCACAACCTCGGTGGGCGCTCGGCGTTCGGCGAAGGCCGTATATCCGCGCAGGTCGGCGAACAGGACCGTCACGTCGACCTCCTCGCCGCCCAGCGCCGCGCGTCGCGGATCCTCGATCAATGCGCTCGCCACCGCCGGCGATAGGTACCGGTGGAGCAGCTGGTCGACCTGATCACGGAGCGCGCTTACGAGCCGGCCCTGTGCGAAGGCAGCACGTTGCGACAGTTCCAGCGACATCCGCCCACGCAAGCGGCCACCACCGCGAGGGCGAGGATGAGGACCTGCAGGGGCAATTGCGACGCCAGCCCAAGCGCCAGGGCGAAGACC
Source organism: uncultured Chloroflexia bacterium (assembly GCA_963806695.1). GTDB lineage: Bacteria > Chloroflexota > Limnocylindria > QHBO01 > QHBO01 > JACDBZ01. The sequence continues at coordinate 34,944 of CAWDYT010000002.1, forward strand.
ACGAACAGCACGCAATAGGCACTGCCCATCACGACCGCGCCGGTGAAGGGGTGCCGCGTGATCGAGAAGCCGAACACGGCGGTGACCATGACGCCGGGTAGCGCGTACACGGCGAAGGTGCTCGGTGACAGCCGCTAACGCGAGCACCGCGATGCCGGCCGCGAGCTGTTGCCCCATGCCAATCGCGTCGCGCCGGCGCTGGGTCGTCGCCCACCGGCTCACGCCTGCACTTGCGAACAGCAAGATGATCATGAGGCCCGAGATCAGCCAGGTTTGGCCCGGCGCAACGTCGAGCACCGGAGGCCCGATGAGGGCCACCAGCACCCAGGCTCCGACAGCGACGAGACTTGTGGTGCGGAGGCGCCGCACCCCCTCCGCGTGATCCGCGTGCTGGTACGACTCCTCCAGATCCCGGTCCAAGAAGCGCAGCGTCCAACGGTCGCGCCGGTCCCAGCCAGCGGGAAAGATCACGGCGTCAGTCTATGGCGTCACCCCTGTTCTTAGGGACTCAGGAGGCAGCGCACGTAACCCACCTCCCGATCGCATTCACGGTGGGTTCCCCCGGTCCTTCGGGCCGTGCTAAGCGCCCTCGCGTGGATCGACGCCTCGCTCCGGCGCTGGAAATCGGCATGGCGTGACGTGCGGCACTTTCCCAAACGGCCGGCCCCTGGTGAGCGCTGTGGCACACCGGCGAGCGGCTCTGTTGCTCCGCTCGAGCGTGAACCGGCGCCGGTAGCTCAGTGGATCAGAGCAGGTGCGCCCAAGAGTCCCGTCGCAGCTTGAGCAACATCCGGACACACCGGCCTCTTGCGATCGGTCTCTGCCCATCGCGCGCTGCGATCGATGCCAGAGCACCGACACTTGTCGCAGTTTCGAGTCGCCTCTGAGCCGCAAACAGAGAACCACTCAGACTTCGGCATTGCCGCTACAGTGCGCGCCGTGGCGTACGAAACGGTTGATTGTGTCGTGGTCGGTGCTGGAGTCGTCGGCCTGGCGGTGGCGCGGGCGCTGGCGATGGCCGGGCGGGAGGTGATCGTACTTGAAGCCCACGAGACCATCGGCACCGAGACGTCATCCCGCAACAGCGAAATAGTGCACGCCGGCATCTACTACCCCAAGGCCAGCAACATGGCGCGGCTCTGCGTTCAGGGTCGGCGCATGCTGTATCGGTACTGCGACGACCGCGGCGTGCCCTACAACAAGTGCGGCAAGCTGATCGTCGCTACGACAGAGCCCGAATCCGAGACGCTCGTCTCGATCAAAGCACGCGCCGAGGCGAATGGCGTGGAGGGCATGCGCCTCCTCGATGCCGCCGACGCGACGGCGATCGAGCCGGAGCTCAGTTGCACGGGCGCCTTGCTATCGCCGGCCACCGGCATCGTCGACAGCCATCGCCTCATGGTAGCGATGCGCACCGACGCCGAGGACGCCGGCACGATCATCGCCTTTCACAGCCCGATGGAGCGCGGTCGCGTCGCCGACGGGGGCCTCGAGATCGACGTCGGCGGCGGGGCTCCGATCACTTTGCGCGCGCGCCTGCTGGTGAACAGCGCAGGGCTGCGTGCGCCCGAGCTGGCACGCCGGATCGACGGCGCCATCTACGACACCCTCCCGACGGCCTACTACGCCAGGGGCAACTACTTCCGTTTGAGCGGTGCATCGCCCTTCTCGAGGCTGATCTACCCGGTGCCGGTGCCCGGCGGCTTGGGGGTGCACATCACGGTCGATCTCGGTGGCCAGGCGCGGTTCGGCCCCGACGTCGAATGGATCGACGAGATCGACTACGCCGTCGACCCCTCGCGCGGCGACGGATTCTACGCTGCGGTGCGCCGGTACTGGCCGGGCCTGAAGGACGGTGCACTGCACCCCGACTTTTCCGGCATCCGGCCGAAGATCGTGCCACCAGGTGCGCCGGCGCAGGACTTCACCTTCCACGGTCCCAGGAGGCATCACATCCCGGGCCTGATTCATCTCTTCGGCATCGAGTCGCCGGGCCTCACCGCGTCTTTGGCGATCGGCGAGCATGTGCTAGCGATGACACGCGCGTCATGACGGGCCGCGGCCGGCAGCGGTCCCGGCCTCGTCGATGACCGCTGGCCGTGCGGGACCGGTTGGCCATGGGCCCGTCGGCGCTGGGCGATCGATGGTCGGGTTTCCGGTACAGCTCATCAATCGGTCTCAATCGGTACCATGCGTCCGATTGGCCTACTGGCATGGTCCGGGGGCGCCCCGCGTTGTCGCACAATGCCGTACGGGTTATCCGCTCTGTTGAGCGTGAATTCGCGCCCGTGGCTCAGTGGATCAAAGCAGCTGACTTCGGACTATATCGGCGCGATGCGCTGTAGCCCGAGCGTGGGCGGGGGAGCGTAGAGCGTCGAGTTATCCGCTCCGTTCCATCCGCCTATCAGTCGTTGCCTGGTTTCCCGCGGTGAAAGGCCATGAGTAGAACCTCTCGCCCACGGGCGATTAATCACGACCCGGGCCCCAGCGGTTGCCATTCGCCCCGGGCGGATCCTGGGACGAGAAGCTGCCGGTCAGAGCCGTCGAGCACTGATGCTCCAGAGCCCCGTCGGGTCCCCGTTGACGTCGCGTGTCGCAAAGAGAATCCGGTCACCGTCGGGCGAGTACGCGAGCGGCCTGATTCCCGGCTCCGCCGCAATCGTCGCCTCGATTCCACTGGAAATGTCCAGCACGCGAAGCTCGGCGGCCGGCGAGCCACCGTTAGCGCTCCACGTGTAGGCAAGTCGATCGCCCAGGGGTGACCAAACGAGGTTGTGCCAGCCCCCGACTACGTCGGACCCATCGTCGCTCCGGTCAGTCAGGACCTGAAGCTCCGTGCCATCGGCGTCGGCGATCACAAGGGAGGTGGTCCGCACATAGGGCTCGTAGGATTCGGAATCGGTGATGTAGGCGACACGCGTTCCGTCGGGCGAATACCCGAGATGGGGATGTTGGAATTGGGAAGGCCAATATCGGGGGTCGCCCATCGCGAGACGCCGTGGTCGTTGACCGTCGATCGGCATCAGGCAACCACCGGCGGCCACGACGGACCGCCCATCGAGCGACCAGATCGGGTCGTGATCGCCAAACGCCACGCAGCCACCCGGCGGAGAGAGCACTGCCTGGAGGTCGCCGTCGATCCCGTAGATCCCAACCGTCTCGAACAGCTCGATCCAGGTGGCCACCCGGGTGGAGTCGGGCGACCACGAGGCGAACCAGCCATCGCCCGGGAATGACGCGACCGGGTGGCCGTCCGCGTCGCTTATGCACACGCCTTCTCCGGATCGATAGGCAAGGTACCGACCGTCGGGTGACCACATCGGTCCTTCGCCGCCGAAGCCGGAGCACTCGCCGTCCTCGCCGTCGGCGATCCGGACCGGGTTCTGGCCGTCCGCGTCGGCGAGGTAGCCGTGCTCGTCGAGTTCGTAGGCTAGCTGGAACTGTGAGCTGTCCGGCGCTCCGGCCAGGAGGGCCGCTGCCCCGCCGGCGCCGATCAGCGCGGCAACCGCCAGGACCCGGAGGGGCCATCGGCGGCGGCGGCGGTCGAGTTCCGGCCGCGCGCTGCGCCGCAGGCGACTCGGCCCAGGATGGATCCGGGCCCAGCTCGTGATCGAGCGTCTGTCGCAAGGCGTCCCGCAGCTGGCGTTCGAGTTCGTCGGTCTGCATGGCTCAGCCTCCCGTCGTGGCCGCGGCGCCCGGTTCGGGTTCCAGGGCATCCTTGAGTCGGTCGAGGGCACGAGAGAGCATCGCGCCGACGTTGGTCGACGTGGTGTTGAGGATCTGCGCGATCGTCGTGTAGTCGTAGTCGTGGTAGTAGCGGAGGATCACGGCGGCGCGCTGACGCGCCGGCAACACGTCGAGCGCCTGGAGGAGGGCCATGCGCGCGACGGTGATCACCCGCCGCGTCGGGCGCCGTCCAGGGCGACAGGTCACCTACCGGCGAGGTCGTGCGACGGCGGCGCAGCGCCGCCAGCGCCTGGTTGACGACGATGCGGTGCAGCCACGCCGTCGAGGGCGCATCTCCTCGGTAGCGACCGCGGTGGCGGTAGGCTGCGACGTAGGCGTCCTGAGTGACATCGGCAGCGAGGGCCGGATCGCGGACGACGCCCAGCGCCGTTCGATAGGCGACGTCGTAGGTCCGCTCGTAGAAGGCGCCGAAGTCCGCGATCTCGAGGCGGAATGCCATCGATTCGTTCCTCCAGCCGCCGAGGTCAAGGCCTTCGGTCATTACCCTAGAGATGCACCGAGGGCAGAATTCCTTACGCCTCGCGGCATCTTGGCCGAAAGATTGCGAGGAAGCGACCCGCCGCAACCCTCGGCAACGGATCCGCGCGAGCCCGGCCACCTCCGCCTCGGAGCTCGCAGGGAGGATCGGTGCGTCGGCAAAGTGGGCAGCTTCAGGACTCGGCTCGCCTTGCTCGACGCCGCTGCTGCGACGGCTGATTAGACAGATCCTCGAGACCAGTCCGAAGGCTGTGGCACAATGCGACGAGGAATTATCCGCTCTGTTTGAGCGTGAATCGTGCGCCCGTAGCTCAGCGGATCAGAGCAGCTGACTTCGGACTATCCCGGCCGATGCGCTGTAGCCCGAGCGTGGATGGGGAGCGTATCGCGTCGAGTTATCCGCTCTCTTCCGGAGGTGCCTCCGCCCACCCTGGTCACCTTGGAGCGAACTCCTGCCCTGCTCACTCTCCGGCGGTGCGTCATCTGGTTGTCCAAGGACGAATCGGCTGTTTGACCGATGAGTTGCGCATCTGGCTGCAGTCTTCTGGATAGCGCCACCCCATGAGGGCGGCGAGGCAGAGGAGGCCCAGATGGCCACGCAACGACGACTCGCGCGGGTGTTCGGAGTGACCGGTGACGTCCCCGCGACGCGCACGGTTCCGGACCTGGACGCGGCCCTCGGTCTCGTCCGCCGGCTGGGCGGGGCGATCGTGTCGGAGACGCGGACGGCGCCCGGCATCGGATCGTGGGCGTTCGTCTGCGACAGCGACGGCAGCGAGCTTGTGCTGTGGCAGAGCGCGCTCTCGGTCGCCCACCGCGGCGCTAACCCGGCCTAGGCGGGGCCGAACCACGTGGTCAGCGCGTCAGCGAGACTCACCTGACGCTGAGCCGGTGATCCAGTCCCGCACCAGCTCGACGTAAGTCTCCGGCGCCTCCACTCCATGAGCCCGTCGACGAGGCGGCGTGGGTCGGTCAGCGTGCCGGTGCGAGCGCTCGGGCGCGGTGGCACCGCGATGGGCCGGCGCTACGGCCCGAATTCGATGCCCCCGCGAAGAACGTCGTAAGGCGAGCCCATCCTGAGGCGGTTCTGCCACATGCGGTCCAGGTTGGTTAGGCAGTCCGGTGTCTTGAGTGCGGGCTCCCCAGGCGCAATCTCGACAGTCCCTTTGTCGGGGGACCCGCGCTTGATAACGACCCATGCGGGATCGCCCACCTCCATGAACTCGCCCCCAACGGTGGTTGAACCGCCGATGATGACGATGCCGTCATCGGTCTCCCAAGCGCACTGCAGATCGACGGCGAAAGTGTTGGATCCTGACCAATTGGGGCCTACCGTCATGCGCCCCATCACGCTGGATCCCACTCGACTCGCTTCGAATTCGACCGGACCAAAGTCGTGTTCGACGAACTCGCCCCGGGCGATCAGCACCGGGCTCGGCGCTGGGATCGCGATGGTCCCGCCGAGCCCGGCCGGGCCGACCGTGAAGATTGCGGCAGCGCTCCCGATGACGATGAATGCGAGGACGGCGGCTACGCGCAGGTATGGCGTCATGGCTGCTGTCCTCCAGGGGCCCGCCCCACGACCGGATCGGCGACGTGACTCGACTGGCTCATGCGTTGCCTCCGTGTCTCGGTCATGGCTCGGGCGCGGTCGGCCTCACCGACGGCTCGTCGTTACGGACCAAGCTCGATGGTTCCGTCGACCGGATCGGCGAAATCCACCGGTTCCAGATGCGTGCTGCGCTCCCACATCAACTGCTCGTCGAGAAACTCGACGCATTGGCCGCCTCTGACTCGCCCGGACGGCCGTGGCCAGACGGACGCCTCCACGGGCGATCCGCGCTCCAGGTAGATCCCGGCCCAGTGGCCCTCTTGCGGGGCCTCCTCGCCCGACCTGTCTATCACGACGCCACCGATCATGATCAGTCCATCCCGGGTCTCCCGGACGCACTGCAGATCGACGGTGCCCGTCCACGGCTCGTTCTGCCCTTGGCCCGACACGGTCATGTGCCCCGTCACGTCGGAGCCTTCTCGAATCGCCTCGAATTCGACCTCACCGCCGATGGTCGCGAAGTTGCCTCGGGCAACCAGCACCGGGATCGGCGGTCCGAACTCGATGCCCCCGTCGAGAACGGCGTAAGGCTCCGAGTCGTCTCCCATGTTCGCCAGGCAGTCCGTTGTCTGGGTCGCGGGCTCGCCAATCGGAATCAAGACCATCGCTGCGGAGGGGTTCCCTCGCTTGATGACGACCCATGCAGGGTTGCCGACGTCCACAATCTGGTTCCGGACCGTCACGAAGCCGCCGATCATGACTCTGCCGTCGTCGGTCTCTCGAACGCACTGGAGTCCGACGGTCACCGGCCCCCATCCTTCCTTCGCGGCTATCGTCATGTATCCCGTCACGCCGGAGCCCACTCGACTCGCCTCGAATTCGACCCGACCCCAGTCGTGTTCGACGAAGTCGCCTCGGGCGATCAGCACTGGACTCGGCGATGGCGTGGCGTTCGTTCCGCCGAACCCGGCCGGGCCGAGCGTGAACATTGCGGCGGTGCTACCGATCGCGACGAGCGCGATGACGGCTGCGACGCGCAGGTATGACGTCATGGATGTGGTCCTCCACGGCCCTCGGAAGTCCCGTTCCTGTGGCGTGCTCCTGGCGGCCAGCAAGACGGCGTCGATCACCTCGGGCGGTGTCGCGTCCGAGCCGTCGTTCAGCCAACGGTCGACGGCTCGATCGAAGTCACGCTTGTCGTTCATGCCGGTCGTCCTTCTCTGAGATCCTGCGTCGCCTGCGCCTGCTCGAAAGCGGCGCGCAGCGCTCGGGTTGCATAGTGCAGACGAGATCGCGCAGTCCCGTCCGGGATGCCGAGCGTTTCGGCCACCGCCACCAGGGGCAGGCCCACGTGGTGATGCAGGACGAAGACCGCGCGCTGGTCGAGGGGGAGCCGGCGAAAGGCCTGCTCCAGCTCGTCACGGTCCACAATCTTCTGGATGTCGTCGGCGTCGCTCGCAACGCTGGAGTGAAGCACACGAATGGTCGATGCCCACCGGCGGTTGCGCGGTGCGTCCGCGTAACAGGCGTGGACAAGGATTCGGAAGGCCCATGCCTCGAAGCGGTCGGCGTCCCGCAGGTGCGGGAGCTTCCGCCAGATCGTCACCAGGGCGTTCTGCAGCACGTCCTCGGCGAGCGTGGGATCTCGGAGGATCCGCCTGGCGACACCCAGCAGCGTGTCACTGACCTGGTGCACCAGATCGGCAAACGCTTCCTGGTCGCCGGAGCGGGCTCGCTCCACCACATCTCTGTCCAAGACACCCTCGGTGCGGTGGTCATTCGACCTCCGTCTACCCATGATGAGGGTCGTGATCGGCGAAAACGTTCAGTGCGTCCCAAGATCCTCAGCGCGCACGCGGAGCGAGCGGTGGCTAGCTGTAGCGGCGGCTGATCGTCCGCCACAGGAACGTTTCGATGGGGCAGGGCCCGCTCGTAGGTTGGACCACTGGATTCGTCGGCTCGCAGCCAACACCGAGCGCTGTGGCACAATGCGACGACGAGTTATCCGCTCTCTTTAAGCGTGAAATCGGCGCCCGTAGCTCAGTGGATCAGAGCAGCTGACTTCGGACTATCCCGGCCGATGCGCTGTAGCCCGAGCGTGGGCGGGGGAGCGTAGACGCGTCGAGTTATCCGCTGTCGCGCGTCCGCTTTCGCTGCCACTCCGGGCCTGTGAACCCGCAACGGGCCGCTCTGGGAGCGTCGCCAGGCGAAGCGGGAAGGCGGCCGCAGGGGCGGGAGGGCCTCCTGGCAGGTGCGATCTGAAGCAGTGCCGAAGCACTCGGTCGGAGTCAGCTCGGTCACGTGGCGATCCAGGCGTCGATCTCGCTCAGCAGCCCCGTCTTCCGCCCCTCGGGCAGGAAGCTGGCCGTGACCGAGTTGCGCGCCAACCGGGCCATCACCTCGTCGCTGAAGCCGAACGTCGCCCGCAGGGCCTCGTAGTTCGTGTCCGCGTAGCCCCCGAAATAGGCCGGGTCGTCGGAGTTGACCGTGACCAGGACGCCCGCCTCGAGGAAGGCCGGCAGCGGATGGTCCGCCAGCGTGTCCACGCACCGGAGCCGTACGTTGGACAGCGGACACATGGTCAGCGGGGTCCCGGCGCGCGCCAACCGATCCATCAGGGCCGGGTCATCGATCGCCTGGATGCCGTGGTCGACCCGCTCGATGTGCAGCAGGTCGAGCGCCTCGGTCACCGATGCGGCCCCGCCCTCCTCGCCCGCGTGAGCGACCCGGTGGAGTCCCAGTTCACCGGCGCGGGCGTACACGCGTTGGAACTTGGCGGGCGGGTTGCCGACCTCGGCCGAGTCCAGACCGATCCCGATGATCGGCGCACCGGCCTCCTCCAGAGCGGCCAGCATCGCCAGGGCCTCCTCCTCGGAGCGGTCCCGGTGGAAGCAGGCGATCAGCTCGACGGTCGTGCCGTGGTCGCGTTCGGCGGCGGCGATGCCCGACGCCAGCCCGTCCAGGACCCGCTGGAGCGGGATGCCGCGGGCGACGTGGGGCTGCGGGTCGAAGAACGCTTCGACGTGACGTACGCCGCCGGCGGCCGCCCGGGCGACATAGGCGGTCACCAGGTCGCTGAAGTCCTCCTCGGTCTGCAGCACGGTGAGGTTCGCGTAGAGCAGGTCCAGGAAGCTCTGCAGGTCGGTGAACTCGTACCGACCGCGCAGGTCCTCCAGGTCGGCGTAGGGCAGCTCGACCTTGTTGCGGCGGGCCAGTTCCAGCACGGTCTCCGGCTCCAGGGTGCCTTCGAGATGGAGGTGCAACTCGACCTTGGGAAGGGTGCTCAGATCGCGCATCGGGTTCCCTTCTGGACGCTGCCGGTCACGGTGCGGTGACACCGAGGCTACATTCGGATATTGCAGTGCGGGCAGATCACGTGGGGGATCGTATCGGCTCCCCACCGTGAACGTCACATGTGTGATAGCGATACACTTGCGGAGAGCGAACGTTACGACCCTGGGATGGAAGGCGCGCCAGAGGGGCGGGCTGCTCGGGCCAGCGTCATCTCGCAGGGACCAGGTTCCTCACTCGGCGCCTACTTCGTCCAGAATCGACTTTTCCGCTCTCTTTGAGCGCGAATATGCGCCCGTAGCTCAGTGGATCAGAGCAGCTGACTTCGGACTATCCCGGCCGATGCGCTGTAGCCCGAGCGGGGATGTGGGAGCGAAACGCGTCGAGTTATCTGCTCTCTTCGCAGGTCTTTAGGGTCCGGGCCTCCGACGACGCCGCCACGAAACTCGTGTGCCCGTGGCTAATTAGCCACACTAGGTTGCCGACGGCCGCCCGTGACCCGGGCGCCCCCGCGATGACGATCCTCACCCTGGCTTGACGACCATCAAGACGATGATCGTGACGACGATTACGGCGAGGATGATGCCGACCAGGCGAGCGCGAGCGCCGAGCGCAGCGAACTCGGCGGTTCCTGCCCCACTCGCTTCGTACGCCGCGATCTGGCGTTTCAGGGTCGGGGAGTAGAAGAAGAAGGCCACCGTGCCCATCACCAGATACAGCCCGATGGCGGCATAGATCCAGAACTGGGTGAACTCCCATGGGCCGAGCAGCACCAGCAGGATGCCGACGATGAGAAGGCCGGCGTAGGAGGGATTCGCCACCCGATCGTCCAGGAACTTGATGCCGCGCAATGCAAAGCCGGTGTTGCTCAGACTCCCGCGTCGCACGCGCCTGCCAGACTCCCGTAGCTGATGTTCACACCGACCGCCACAATCGCGAACAGGATGTGCAGCGTCTTCAACCAGGGATACCAGTCCATGTCGCCCTCCTGAGCCCAAGCGTCTTAACCCAACGCCGCTTACGAAGCGTTCGCCACCGTTCACCCACTGCAACGTGGAGATCCTGGAAGTTCGATGTTGGGGATCACTGCCACCACGCCGCTTGGTCGGGACGGAATCTGTTGACATGCCGGACGTCACCTCGCGTTCGGCGAGATACTCGTGCACCCGACGGATCACTGTTGAACCCTCACCGACGGCAGCGGCTACGCGCTTCAGTCAGCCACCCCGAACGTCGCCTACCGCGAAGACGCCGGGCACACTCGTTTCAAGGGCGGACGGTGGTCGGGCAGCCCCGACTTTCGGCCCTACCGAACGGAGTCGGTCAGGACGTATCCCCGATCGTCGCGCTCGATGTCGGCCGGCAGCCAACCGGTGCGTGGCGAAGCACCGATCATGATGAAGACGGCCGCGGCGGGGACTGCCTCCGTGTGATTGGCGGCGCCGTCGTGGATGGTCAGGCTGCGGAGGCGGAAGTCACCGGCCCCCTCGACAACCACGGTGTTCAGGCGGATCGCGATGTTGTCGCGGGCCTCGAGGTCGCGGACCAGGTAGTCGGACATCTCGGTCAGCGACGGTCCCCGAACCAATACCGTGACGCGGGCGGCGAACCGGCTGAGATAAAGGGCTGCTTGGCCGGCCGAGTTGGCGCCGCCTACCACGTATACGTCCTCGTCAACCATGCCGGGAGCTCCACGCCGGCGCCATAGAAGACGCCGCGGCCGACGAGTGCCTCGAGGCTGTCGATGCCGATGCGCCGGTAGCTGACGCCCGTTGCCAGGACGATCGCTCGGCTGCGGACTTCGGAGCCGTCATCGAGTACCAGCACGCGAGGATCCGGCTCCACGAGTAGGCCGCTGTAGCGGCGCGGCCGATGAGAAACCGAGCGCCGAGGATCCAGGCCTGGAGATAGGCCCGGTTGGTCAGCTCGGCGCCACTCAGCCCGCGCGGGAAACCGAGGTAGTTGCGGATCCGCGAGCTGGTACCGGCCTGACCGCCGAGCGCCTCGTTCTCGAGTACCAGCACCCTGAGGCCCTCGGATGCGCCATAGACGGCTGCTGCCAGACCGGCTGGGCCCGATCCTACGATGGTGACGTCGAAGACCTCAGAGCCGGGATCCGTATTCACGCCCAGAGCGTCTGCTACGTCCGCTGGAGTTGGCTTTGACAGCACTCGGCCGTTGAAGAGGACCGCGACCGGTAGAGGGGCCGGGAGCCCGCTCCTCTCCAACAGCCCGCGGCCTTCGTCGCTGTCGGCATCGTAGTAGCGGAACGGGACGTTGCTGCGCTGCAGAGCATCTTGCAGCCCGTGGGTGTACGGGTCCCACCGGTCGCCCACGATGCTCACCGCTTCGAACGGTGGCCGGTGGCTGCGATCCCACTCGTCCAGGAGTTCGGTGACGGCATGGCAGAACTGCTCATCGGCATCGCGCCAAGGGCGGTCGATGTAGGTGTCGATCTGTCCCAGCGCGGATGCCTTGATGATCGAGTCGGCTGTCGAGCGATCACCCCAGTTGATCAGCAGCGCCCGTTTCGCGTCGCGGTGGATCGAGCTCACCCGCGCCAGGAGTTCGGTGCCGGTCATGTCGGGCATCGATTGGTTAGCCAGGACCAGCGCGACGTCGGTGCCGTTGAGACGCAGCTCGTCGAGCGTCTTCAAGGCCTTCTGCGGAGAGGCCGGAGTGAGGACTTCGTAGTCCGCGCCGAACCTGCGCTCCAGGATGGTGCGAAGTCGCGCGCCGGAATCCGCCTCATCGTCCACCGCGACGATCGCGGCCGGCTCGGTTGGAGGTTTGCTGCTCATGTGGCTCGTATCGCGGCCCGGGGTCGGTGGGTTGCTGCTTCATGATAAGCCCGGCACCTTCACCGACCGGTGTGCAGAACTGGATCATGCTGCCCGAGCCGTTCTTCGACCCGTTGCGGCAGGAACCGCGATTTCGGAACGTCATGCGGCGACTTGGGTTGCCGGAATGGACGCCGCCCGCAGGAGGCCTGCCGCATCAGTGAGACCGGGTCATCCGAGCGCTGTGGCACAATGCTGGCGACGAGTTATCCGCTCAGTTTGAGCGTGAAATCGGCGCCCGTAGCTCAGTGGATCAGAGCAGCTGACTTCGGATCAGCAGGTCGGGAGTTCGAATCTCTCCGGGCGCGCCATCCCTTTGGGCGTCAGATCGGCTCGTTTCGGCGACGGCCGCTGAGCCACAGGACGATGCCGACGAGCGCAGCCGTCGCGATTCCGGCAACGGGGGCGACCCATCCGTCGCACGGCACGCTGTACCACTGGAACAGCGAGAAGCACTCCGGCGGGTCAGTGTCGATGCCACCGCCCCAGGGAACGAGGAGCACGGTGACGATGACTCCTGCGACCAGGGCCACCACGATGCTCGCGACGAGTCGCCATCCCTCCCCGTTCATGTCGCAACCGTACTCGATCCCCGTGCCCGGAGGCTAGCCCGGGTCACGCCTCCAGATGGCCCGAAGCGGCCCGGGCACCGGACCGCTTCGGATCGCGGAGGGAACCGCTTCAATCGCGGACGACGAGTGGGCGCCAGTTCCGCAGGGCGATGGCCGTTGCCAGCGCCAGGACGAGCACGCCGAGGATCACCGCCGTGCGGTCGGTGGTCGGCAGCGCCGTGTTCGGGGCGGCGGCCGCCAGCTGCCCACGGATCGCGCCGCCGGGGAACGCCTCGTTGTGCAGGTTCACGTAGTACCCGGCCGGGTTGTCGATGATGGCCTGCAGCGCGTCCGCATCGGCCGCATCGTTGCAGCCCTCGCTGGTGCCATCGAAGCCATCGAGGTCGAGGTCGACGACCACGTCTCCGTCCTCGCCGGCGGCGCCGACGTGGATGTGCGAGATGGTGACCGGGTCGATGCCCTCGGCGCTCAGGTTCCAGCAGGCGGTCCCGGCGTCGGGATCGAGCACCACGCTCGCCGTGCCGGTGCCGTCCGCGTCCGACTCTGCGCTGCCAGCCAGCGTGGCGGTGAGGGTGGTCTCGGCAGCGAGGACGACGGACGCCAGCGAGAACGAGGCGATCAGCCCGAGCGCCGCTGCCAGCGCCAGGGAGGTTCGGGTTCGGGTCCGCATCGGTCGGATTCCTCCAGTGTGGGTGCGGAAGATCGATGCCTCCCGAGATGCATCGGTCCGCTGATGGAGGAACGTTCGGAAGCGGTTACGCCCTCGGCGGGTGGTAGGGGACGTCGGCCACGATCGTGTTGCGGCGTGCGAACAGGCGCAGCTTGAGGCGCAGGGCGGTCTGGTTGTGCAGCAGGTTCTCCCACCAGTGGCGGGGGACGAACTCGGCCAGCACGACCAGGATCGGGCGATCCGGCGCCTGGCGCTGCAGCGCGTCCATGTAGGCCAGCAACGGCCCGATCAGCGCCCGGTACGGCGACTCGACCACCACGAGCTCGGTCGACTGCGCCCAGATCGGCCAGCGATCGCGGATCGCATCGGCGGTGTCGGCGTCGTTCGTGACGTGGACGGCGACCGCCTCCGTGCTGATCGAGTTCGCGAAGGCGATCGCCTGCAGCGCCGGGCGGTCCAGGCGGGCGATCGGGACGATGACGATCGGCTTCGGCGCGACCTCGCCGGCCTCGGGCACGCGGTCGAGCGCCAGGGCGGCGTCGAGCTCGCGGTAGTGCCGGTTGATGGCGAACAGAATGAGCATCAGGATCGGCACCAGCACGATGACCAGCCAGGCGCCCTGCAGGAAGTTGCTCGTCCCCACCACGAGCGCCACGACCGCGGTGATGAGCGCCCCCAGCCCGTTGATGGCCAGGCCGGCGCGCCATCCATGCTCGCGCCGGCGCCACCAGCGCACCAGCATTCCGCCCTGCGAGAGAGTGAACGCGAGGAACACGCCCAGCGTGTACAGCGGGATCAGGCCGGTCACGCTGGCCTGGAAGCCGATGAGCAGGCGCGATCGCCATCAGCGACAGGGCCACGATGCCGGTCGTGAATGCAAGGCGCTCACCGCGGTAGGCGAACTGGCGCGGCAGGAAGTCGTCGCGGGCCAGGAACGAGCTGAGCCGCGGGAAGTCGGCGAAGCTCGTGTTCGCGGCAAGGACGAGAATCAGGGCGGTCGCCACCTGGGCGACGATCAGCACCCAGCCGTCGCCGGTGAGGTGGCGCACGAGCAGGCTGAGGACGGTCTGCTCGTGGGTCGGGTCGGGGATGATGCCGAAGGCCGTCAGCAGGTAGGCGATGCCCGACGAACAGGACGGCGAAGACGATCGCGGCCCACGTGAGCGTCGTCCGGGCGTTCTTCCACTCCGGCGACCGGAAGGCCGGAACCCCGTCCGAGACGGCCTCCACGCCGGTGAGTGCCACGGCGCCCTGGCTGAACGCCCGCAGCACGAGGAACAGGCTGAGCGCCTGGAAGCCCGACTCCGCCTCGAGCCAGGCATCGGGAGGATCGAACGGCGGCACCGTGCCGAGGAGGCTCTGCACGACGCCGTAGCCGATGATGCCCAGCATCACGACGATGTACGCGTAGGTCGGGATCATGAAGATCGTGCCCGACTCGCGGATGCCTCGCAGGTTGCCGAGCATCAGCAGCAGGACGAGGGCCACGCTGATGATCACGCGCTGCGGGAACAGCTCCGGGACGATGGAGGTCATGGCCGCCACGCCGGCCGAGACCGACACGGCCACCGTCACCACGTAGCCGATGAGGAGCGCCGCGGCGGCCAGGATCCCGGCCATGCTGCCGAGGTTGTCGCTGGCAACGATGTAGCTGCTGGCCCCCTTCGGATAGGCCTTGATCGTCTGGCGGTACGAGACCGTGACGATGGCCAGCATCACGGTGATGAGCCCGGCCAGGGGCAGCGTCAGGGAGAGCGCCGCCGTCCCCGCCAGGATGAGGACGTGCATGATCTCTTCGGGGCCGTAGGCCGACGAGCTGATGTTGTCGCTCGAGAAGATCGCGAGGCCCTTGACCTTGGTGAGGCGCTCGTGCTCCTCGCGCTCGCTGCTGATCGGACGGCCGATGAGCCAGGTGCGCAGCCCGCGCATTCCCGACCTCCAGCCTGCCCGATCGAGCACGGTGCGCTCGGTGGCGACGAGCTCACCCTCTTCGTCGCCGCGCTGGAACGTCTGCTCGAACGGCCGCACGATCCGGACGTAGGCGTCACCCGGACGCTTTCCGATGCGGTGCTCCCGCACCTCGAGGTGCGGATCGACGCGGCGATCCTTGGGTGGTTCAGGCGATCTCGTCACGGCGGGGAACGGTAGCACCACGCGACCGGGCGCATCTTCAGCCGATGCGGATCGCCAGCCCTTCCCGCGCAGCCAGCTCCAGGTCATCGGAGCGCCACGGGACCGGCGCGCGGCGTCGTGCCGATCACGACCTCTCCGCGCTCCGCGCCGAGCCGTGCCAGTGGCAGCGCGCAGCGGCGCGCTTCGTCGCCGACGTTCAGCAGGCACAGGATCCGCGCCCCGTCGGCCTCGCGCACCCAGGCCATGACGTCCGCCGCCACCCCGAAGATGGACCGCTGCGTCCCGCGCTCGAGCGCGGGCGTCGCGCGGCGCACGGCAATCAGGCGGCGATAGAGCGACAGCAGCGAGTCGGGATCGGCGGACTGGTCGGTCACGTTGCGCCGCTGCGGATCCACCACCGGCAGCCACGGCGTGCCGGTCGTGAAGCCGGCCGTCGGTCCGGCATCCCACTGCATCGGCGTGCGGTAGCCGTCGCGTCCGGCACGGTCGAACGGCGGTTGCGGCAGGAGAGCTGGATCGGCGTCCTCGAGGCCGATCTCGTCGCCGGCGTACAGCACCGGTACGCCGCGCAGCGTGAGGAGCAGGAAGGCGGCGGCACGTTCCTGCTCGGCACCCCAGCGGCTGGCGGGCCGAGACTGATCGTGGTTGCCGATGGCGTACGTCGGCCACACGCCCGGCGGGTGGAGCGCCTCGGCACGCTCGACGGCCAGGGTGAGGTGCTGGTGGTTCCACGGTGAGTGGAGCAGCTCGAAGTCGAAGGCGAGGTGGAACTCGTCGTCCCGCCCGTGCCCGAGATAGCCGGCCAGCTCCTCGACCGGCACGTACGCCTCGCCCACGAGGACGCGGCCGGGGAACTCGTCCGCGACCGCGCGCAGGTGACGGACCACGTCGTGGACCTCGGGGCGGCTCATGCTCCACAGCGGATCCTGCCCGGAGCTCTCGCCGAAGCCGGGGATCATGTGCGCTCGCCGATCCGGCGGGTTGTCGCGGTAGCGCTCGTCCTTGATGGCGGCGAAGATCGCGTCGACGCGGAAGCCGTCCACGCCGCGGTCGAACCAGAAGCGCATCACCTCGGCCATCGCCTCGGCCACCGCGGGGTTGCGCCAGTTGAGGTCCGCCTGCTCGACGTAGAACGTGTGGAGGTAGTACTGCCCGGTCGCCTCGTCCCACTCCCATGCCGAGCCGCCGAACACCGACTCCCAGTTGGAGGGAGGCCCGCCGTCCGCTGCGGGGTCGGCCCAGATGAACCAGTCCCGCTTCGCTGCGTCGCGGGAGGAGCGGGCATCGACGAACCAGGGATGCTCGGTCGAGGTGTGGCACGGCACGAGGTCCATCAGCACGCGCAGCCCGCGGCCGTGGCAGGCGGCGATGAGGGCGTCCACCTCCGCCAGGGAGCCGTATTCGGCCGCCACGTCGGTGTAGTCGCTGATGTCGTAGCCGAAGTCGTGCTGCGGGCTGGGGTAGATGGGGGAGAGCCAGATGGCGTCGACGCCCAGGGAGGCATCGGTCCCGGCCAGGTGGTCCAGCCGTTGGAGGATGCCGGCAAGATCGCCGATGCCGTCGCCGTTCGCATCGGCGAAGCTGCGGGGATAGATCTGGTAGAGGACGGCGCCCTTCCCACCAGCGGGCCGATGCGTCCCGGCGGCTCACCCGTTCAGCCGCCGGCGGCCAGTTCGGTCATCGTCCAGGCACCCTCCCGGGCGCCGATGACGGCAAGGTCGCGTCCACCGCCGGTCGCGCTCATCGGAGGGGAATGCCGAGCAGGGTTCGCACCGACAGGAAGATCGCGCCGGTCGCCCATGCCTGGGGCGCGCAGGCGGTGGGGTAGGGAACCAGGTCGGGGGTCGCCGCGCGGTCGAAGCCGGCGAACAGCTCCGGAAGCCGCCCGGCGGCGTTGGCCTCGGCCGCATCGAGCAGTCCGTCGATGATGCGCTGCGCCGCACCGGGTCTGTCCCGCGCGCGCAAAGCCGTTGGCGATGAGGCTCGTGTCGTGCGGCCAGACCGAACCGATGTGGTAGCCGATCGGGTTGTAGCCCGGGATTGCGCGACGACAGCGTGCGGATGCCCCAGCCGGTGAACATGTCGGACGCCAGCAGTCGCTCGGCAACGGCGGCCGCGCGGTCGGGGCGGATCGCATCGGCCCACAGCAGGTGGCCGGCGTTGCTGGCGACGGCGTCGATCTGTCGATGCGCCCCGTCGAGTCCCAGCGCGTACGTTCCTTCCGACGGCATCCAGAATCGCTCCTCGATCGCGGCGGCCAGGGTGGCGGCCGCTTGACGCTGGACCGCGGCCTCCTCCGCTGCGACCCAGCGCCGTCGTAGATGTCCGCCATGCCGCGTCGCGCGGCGACGATGTAGCCCTGGACCTCGACGGCGGCGATCGGAGGATCGGCGGTCGAGCCGTCGGCGTAGCGCATGCTGTCGCGCGAGTCCTTCCACACCTGGTTCGTGATCCCGCCGGGCCGGGCCGGGGCGTACCACAGCAGGCCCGTCGGCGTCGACGCGGCGCTCGATCCAGCCCAGCGCGGCCTCCGCGTGCGGGAGGAACTCGGTGACGGCCGCCGGCCGGCGACCACGGCGGGTGCCGCCGCCGTCCAGCCACCCCGACCAGCGGCAGGCAGCCACGTACAGCATCAGGTACAGCGGCGTGGCGTCGACCGAGCCGTAGTAGCGGCCGAACGGGATCCGTCCCAGCGTTGCGAGCTCACCGGTGCGGACCTCGTGCGGGATCTTTCCCGGCTCCTCCTCGCGCCACGGATCCGTCGGTCGTGCCCTGGTAGCGCGCCAAGCTGGCGCAGCGTCCCGTACGGGATGTCGGGGCCGAGCAGCAGCGACTGCATCGCCGTGATGGCCGAGTCGCGACCGAACACGGCGATGAACCACGGCAGGCCGGCGGCAGGGATGAACCGATCGGCCGGCCCGGTGAGCAGCAGCGAGGCGAGATCGCCGCACGCCACGGCGCCAGGCTCGGGCCAGCCTGCGGCGTCGCTGGTCTCGAGGCGTCGGGGTGCCGCTGCGAGCCACGCCTGCACGAGCGCCGGCTCGATTCGGGGCGGGGCAGGCGCTGACACGTCACGCCGATGCGTGATCTTCGGGATCGACCCGCAGGTTCAGGTCCCACGGCCGTGCCGTGCTCGAGGCGTCGGCGCGGAAGGTCAGCCTGCCGTCGACGTGGGTCGTCGGGCGGTCGACGCCGACCGTCGTCGCGCGACGGTATCCGCGCTGCTCGTAGGTGAACCGCACCGCGCGCGTCGCCGCCGATGGACGGCGACGGCTCGCTTCAGCCGGCGACGGCCACGGACCTCGAAGATGTCGGCGAAGTCGGCGTCGAGCTCCACGCTGACCTCGACCTCGATCGGCTCGCGCGCGTAGCTGATGATCCGGATGCGCTCCTCGAGTCGGGGCGTGAAGCGTCCGATCGCGGAAGATCGTCATCGTCGCCGGCGGCAGGCCGTGCAGCCGCGGGCTGGCGAGGTAGAAGGTGCCGGCGCCGTGGTGCTCGTCGCCGCCCGAGGCCAGCGGCTCGAGCTGGCGGCCGTTCACGCGGAGCACGAGGCGCGACAGGAAGCGGGTGTCGGCCACGAAGAACCCGTGATACGTCCCCGGCAGCATGTCGCCGGCGCGGTCCGAGACGGCGAAGTTGGTGTGCTCGACCAGGGCGACGGACAGGTCGGTCGTCGCGGGTTCCACCAGCCCGATTCTAGGTACGCGACCTCGCGCGCGCCGGCTCCATCGACGCGACGCCCCTCAGATGTCGAGTCCGGTGGCGTGGGTCATGGCTGCGCCTCGCGGTCCATCAGCGCAGGGACGCGCCAGGCGAATCCCAGCAGGGCGGCGGCGAAGATGATTCCCCCCGCCACCAGGAACATCAGCGTTGCGGCCCCCACGTCCACCAGCACTCCCGCCGCCGCCAGCGAGACGGGCGCGAGACCGATGGACGCGAGCATCACCAGGCTCATGACGCGGCCACGGAGCTCGTCGTCCACTCGGCGCTGGATCCAGGCGAAGTACTGGACGTTGATGAATCCGACGAGCACGCCCATCGGCAGGATGATCGCCAGCGCCACCGGCAGCGTCGGCGCCAGGCCGATGAGCGCCAGC
Source organism: uncultured Chloroflexia bacterium (assembly GCA_963806695.1). Taxonomy (GTDB): domain Bacteria; phylum Chloroflexota; class Limnocylindria; order QHBO01; family QHBO01; genus JACDBZ01. Next base: position 54,326 of record CAWDYT010000002.1, read on the forward strand.
CCTGCCGCGAGGAGGCATGCGGCGGTCAGCAAGCTGGTCCCGAAGCGCGGCAGCCGCTCGATCGATCCGCCGATCAGCGCGCCGACAAGCGACCCACCGCCCCAGGCGGAGAAGAGGATGCCGAAGGCGGCGGACCCACCGGCGAAGCGCTCCTCGGCGAGCCACGCCAGGCCGACGCTGACCGGGCCGACGAAGGCGAGGTTGAAGGCGAAGATCAGCACGATCGTGCCGCGCACCGCGGGATCTGCCCACGCCGCCCGCATGCCGTCCACGATGCTCGCCAGCACCCCCGGCCGCGGCGCGTCGCCCGCGCCCTGGGGGGGTGCGCGCCGGCCGCCGCGTACCAGCGACACCGCCAGCGCCGCTACGGCGAACGACGCCGCGTCGATCACGAAGGCCGGTCCGGTGTCGATCAGTGCGACGAGCGCTCCGGCGAGGGCCGGTCCGACCAGCCCCATGACCTGTGCCGACCCCTGGATGACGGCATTGGCGGGTGCGAACAGGCGCTCGGGCACGAGCATCGGCACGAACGTGTTGAGCGCCGGGTAGAAGAACGCGTCGACCACGCCGAAGATCGCCGCCAGCACGTACAGGTGCCACAGCTCGGCGCGCCCTGTCAGCACCAGCGCCGCGATGATGGCAACCACGACGCCGCGGATCAGGTTCGAGACGAGCACCAGCGTGCGGGGGAGAAGCGGTCGCTGAAGGCTCCACCGACGAGGACGAAGACCGCGCGCGGTACGGCGGCGGTCATGAGCACGGTGCCCAGGGCGAGGCCGGAACCGGTGAGCTGCAGCGTCAACCAGGCCAGCGCGACGAAGTGGAACTGGTCGCCGAGGACGCTGACCGTTTCGCCGATGAACAGGAGGCGGAAATCGCGGATCCGGAGCGGCCGGGAGAGCGCCGGTCCGCGCTCACCGGGTTCGACGCCATCCTGTGGCTGGAGGGCTTGGGTGGGGGATTCGGCGGTCGATGCGGTGTCGCCCACCGTGCTACTCCACGCTGATCAGCACGCCGCCCTCGCCGTCGACGTCCTCGACGTCGAGGATCGGGCCCACCGCGCCGGCGCGCACCGCGTCCCGGATGCGCTGGGCCTGCTCCCCACCCAGGCCGGGGACGAAGCGCAGGGCGGTCTCGACGAAGGCGATCGGGATGCGCAGGTTGACGACCTGGCGCCCGCGCTCGGTGACCCTGATCCGCAGCTGCCGGCTGCGTCCGGCGCCGGCGACGCCCTCCACGTGGTCCGCCGCCGCATCCGCGGCCGCGTAGGCGCGCTCCAGCGACCGACCCACGCGACGCTCGATGCCGTCGACCGAGCCGGTCGAGCCGCCCGAGCTTGCCGAGCCGGTCCAATCGATCCAGGCGGTCGAACCCGTGACCGGGACCGACATCGGGATCGTCGTCTCGCGCATGCTCGGCCCTGGTGAGCGCCTCGATGATCGGCGCCGCCTGCTCCGGCGTCAGGTGACCTTCGGCGACCAGTCGAAGGACGGTCTCGAGCTCCTCAGGCACCGGCCGAGGTTCCTCCGAGGCGACGCGCCGCCTCGTCGACGTCGATCTCACCGCGCTCCAGCGCGCGCAGGATCTCCAGCTGCTCCTCTTCGGTGAGCGTGGGTGGTGTCGGCGCGATCGACGGTGTTGGCGGGACGGCCGCGATTGCGGGGTGGCCAGGGTGGGCGGCGTCGGCGTGGTGGGTGGGGTGGGCGGCGTCGGCGGGGTCGGCGACGCCGCCATGCGTCGTGCGGCGTGGACCGACGCGTCGCCGGACATCGAGCTGAACCGCAGCTGCGTGGTGCCGTCGCCGATGACATAGCGACGACGATCGCGGGAGCCCTCGGATCGATGCGGCAGGTTGACATGCACATCGCTCGAGAGGCCGCGGACCTCGAGGAGCAGGCCGCCCACGATGCCGAGCGACAGGTCGCCACTCACGGTCTCCACACGGTGGTCACCCTCGGGCGCCAGGTCTGCCTCCAGCTCGACGTCGCCGCTGACGGTGCCGACCCGGGTCTCGTTGAGCCGGGCGGCGAAGACCGACAGGTCCCCGCTGACGGTGGTCGCGCGAAGCATCAGCGGCGCACCCGCTCGCAGGCTGACGTCGCTCGACACGCCGTTCACGTCGATCGACCCGGCAAGGTCGCTGAGGACCAGGTCGCCGGACACCGTCTTGTATTCCTGGTGACCGGCCAGGCCGATGGCCCTGAGGTCGGCGCTGACGCCGGTGTAGCTGATGGCCGCGTGACGTGGCACCTCCGCCACGACGTTGGCTTCCCAACGGGACGACCCGATCCCGAGGATCCCGGCGATCGAGGCGCGACCATCGGAGCCGCGCTTCGGCTCGGCGAGCTCGAGGCTACCCGGGCCCTTCCGCACGCCGAACTGCGCCCGGGCGAACGCCTCGTCCGCCTCGATGTCGGAGGCCGCGCGCAGCTCGAACTCGATCCGGACGCGCGCCGTGTCCCCGTCCACCGCACGCAGCTCGACATCGGAGCTGGTCAGGCGAAGGCTGAAGCTGCCGTTGGGGCCGATCGGATGCTCGACCTCCTGGGTCCGGACGAACGTGGTCATCGGTCAGCCGGCCAGGGCGCGAAGCGCCGCGGCGGCCTCGTCGGCATCGATCTCCTTGCGCGCCAGCCGCTCGAGGATGTCGCGTCGCTCGCCGGCTGCATCAGCGGCGGCCACGTCGGACTCCTCTTCCTCGAACGGCTCCGCATCGGGGGCGCCGTCTGCGAGACCGAGTGCCCGGACCAGGGCGTCGACCCGGCCGCGCACGGTCGGGTAGCTGATCCCCAGCTCGCGCTCCATCTCCTTGAGGTTGCCCCGTGAGCGGAGGAAGCTCTCGAGCAGAGCCATCTGCTCGCGGTCGAGCCGGCCGAATCGGCCCACCCCGAACTCGCCCTCGAGGGCGGTGCCGCAGCTGCGGCAGTGGAGCCGGGTGATCGTCAGCTCGTCGCTGCAGACCGGGCAGGTGGCGATGACGTCGTGGACCATGGCCTAGCCACGGACCTCGGGGCGTGCCGGGCGACGGTCCGACAGCCGATGCACGCGCTTCGCGCCGGTCTCGAGGATGTGGCCGCGGTTGCGATGTCCGTAGTTGAGCTGCAGATAGAAGATGCGCGAGTCAAACATCGGAACTGGCTCCTACCAGATACGCAGGCTGCCTGGCAGATTTGGCAACCGATGACGGGACTGTACGTGTCGACGTACGGTTCTGTCAACCCCATATGCGAAAATAGCAACTCAACATTGCTAGATTGTCTGGAATGGTGACCTGTCGCACCGGCGTGCGGCACGCGCTACCATGGCGTCCGCACCATGGAACTCCGCCTGCTGCCATACACCCCCGATCGCGACGTGTACCGCCTGTTGGGGATCCCCGCCACCGCGTCCAGTGACGAGATCAGCGCCGCCTGCCGGCGGCTGGCGCGCACATTCCACCCCGACCACAACCGCTCGCAGCGCGCCACCCAGGAGATGCAGGTCGTCAACGCGGTCCGCCGCACGATGACCGATCCGGAGCTGCGCGCTCGCTACGACCGCGAGCGATGGCGGTTCCAGGCCGAACGCGCCCGCGCGGTGGAGCCGGCCGCGCGCGCCTGGGAGCCGATCCACCTGGAGCCAGCCCGCCCCTCGCCGGTCGAGCGGTATGCCCGCGCGGCGCTGCTGGGGGTTCGCGCCGCCATCGTCGCGCTGATGCCGCCGCGCTGCCGGAGCTGCCGGACGGTGGTGAGCGGCGAGGATGCGTACTGCGTGGCCTGCGGAACGCCACGCCTGACCGGCGGAGGCTGACCCTCAGGCGTGGAGGGGGTTCACCCGCTCGGGGTCGATCCCCAGGTCGCCGATCGCCCGCTTCAGCTCGTCCGGGGTCGACTTGCCGTCGAGGCACAGGCCGTGGAGAGCGGCGTAGGCGATGTGCTCGGCGTTGACCTCGAAGTGGGAGCGCAGCGCGTCGCGGGTGTCCGACCGCCCGAAGCCGTCGGTCCCGAGCACCGTGTACGGCCGGTCCACCCAGCGGGCGATCATGTCTGGCAGCGCCTTGAGGTAGTCCGTGGCCGCGATGATGGGGCCGGCGGTCGGGTCCAGGCACTGCCGCACGTAGGGCATGCGCTGCTCGGCATCCGGATGAAGCCGATTCCATCGCTCGACGTCGAGCGCCTCGTTCCGCAGCTGCTGGAACGACGTCGCGCTCCATACGTCGGCCGCGACGTCGTACCGCTCGCGGAGGATCTCCTGCGCCTTCAACGCCTGCAGCAGGATCGGGCCTGACGCGAGGAGCTGCATCGGCCGCGAGCCGCCCTCCGCCGGCCGGAACCGATACAGGCCGCGCAGGACGCCGTCCTCGACCCCCTCCGCCTTGGCCGGCTGCGGCCAGTTCTCGTTATAGAGCGTGATGTAGTAGAAGACGTCCTCGCCGCGCTCGCCGTACATGCGGTCGATCCCCTCGCGGATGATGATCGCCAGCTCGTAGGCGAACGCCGGGTCGTAGGCGACGATGTTCGGGACGACGCTGGCCTGGATGTGCGACTGCCCGTCGTCGTGCTGCAGCCCCTCGCCGGTGAGCGTGGTGCGCCCGGCCGTGGCGCCCATCATGAAGCCTCGCCCGCGCGCGTCGCCGAAGGCCCACACCTGGTCGCCGGTGCGCTGCATGCCGAACATCGAGTAGAACGTGTAGAGCGGCACCACCGGCTCGCCCCACGTCGCGTACGCGGTGCCGGCCGCCTGGAACGAGCCCATCGAGCCTGCCTCGGTGATGCCCTCCTCGAGCAGCTGGCCGTCGGTCTTCTCGACGTAGGAGAGCAGCAGCTCCTTGTCGACCGCCGTGTAGCGCTGGCCGAGCGGGTTGTAGATGCCGACCTCCTTGAACAGCGGATCCATGCCGAAGGTGCGCGCCTCGTCCGGGATGATCGGCACGATGCGCTTCCCGATCTCCGGGTCGCGCACGAGGTTCCGGACGAGCCGGCTGAAGGCCATGGTCGTGCTGGCCGGGCGGTCGGAGCCGGCAAAGAACTCCGTGAACGACTCGTCCTTCGGCTTCGGCAGCGTCCTGGGCACCACGACACGGCGCGGGAGCGAGCCGCCGAGCTGGCGCCGCCGATCGAGCATGTACTGGATCTCGGGCGCGTCCGGGCCGGGGTGGTAGTACGGCGCCTCCTTGAGCTTGTCGTCGGGGATCGGCAGCTCGAGACGGTCGCGGAAGATCTTCAGCTCGTCGGTGGTCAGCTTCTTGGCCTGGTGGGTGACGTTGCGACCCTCGATCCCGGGGCCAAGGGTCCAGCCCTTCACGGTCTTCGCCAGGATCACCGTCGGCGCGCCGGTATGGGCAGTGGCCGCCGCGTAGGCCGCGTACACCTTGCGGTAGTCGTGGCCGCCGCGGCGCAGCTTGGCGAGGTCGTCGTCGGAGAGGTGGTCGACCAGCGCGCGCAGGCGCGGATCGGGACCGAAGAACTGCTCGCGGATCGTGGCGCCGTCGCTGACGGCCATGCGCTGATAGTCGCCGTCCAGCGTCTCGTTCATCTTGTTGACGAGCACGCCCCCCTTGTCGCGCGCCAGGAGGTCGTCCCACTCGCGGGCCCAGATGACCTTGATGACGTTCCAGCCGGCGCCGCGGAACACCGCCTCCAGCTCCTGGATGATCTTGCCGTTGCCGCGGACCGGGCCGTCGAGGCGCTGCAGGTTGCAGTTCACGACGAAGGTGAGGTTGTCGAGCCCCTCGCGCGCGGCCAGCGTGAGCGCGCCGACCGACTCCGGCTCGTCCATCTCGCCGTCGCCGAGGAAGGCCCACACCCGCCCGGAGGACGTATCGGCGATCCCGCGGGCCGCGAGGTAGCGGTTGAAACGCGCCTGGTAGATCGCCGCCATCGGTCCGAGGCCCATGCTCACCGTGGGGAACTGCCAGAACTCGGGCATGAGCCGCGGATGCGGATACGACGAGAGCCCGACGCCGGGGCTCAGCGCCTCGCGTCGGAAGTGGTCGAGGTGCTCCTCCGTCAGCCGGCCCTCGAGGAATGCGCGGGCGTACATGCCGGGGGCGGCGTGGCCCTGGAAGTAGATCTGGTCGCCGCCGACGCCGTCTCCCGGCCCGCGGAAGAAGTGGTTGAAGCCGACCTCGTACAGGCTGGCGGCACTGGCGTAGGTGGACAGGTGGCCGCCGATGCCCTCGTACTTCGTGTTCGCGCGCAGCACCATGGCCAGCGCGTTCCAGCGAATCATGCGCCGGATGCGGAGCTCCATCGCCTCGTCGCCGGGGAAGTAGGGCTCCTGCTCGGGGCTGATCGTGTTGATGTACCGGGTCTGCGTGAGGCTCGGCAGGCCGACCTGGAGCTGGCGCGCGCGCTTCAGCAGCTTGTAGATGAGGTATCGCGCGCGATCCGACCCGGCCGACTCGACGACCGAGTCGAGCGACTCGAGCCACTCCTCGGTCTCGACCGGATCGATGTCCGGCAGCTGCTGCTTGAACTGGTCGAAGATCTCGCGGATCGGCTGCTCCATGTCCCGCCTATCGTACAGACCGATGGGGTGACGGGCCATCAGCTCGATTGCCGGCCTCCGGTCGCGTCCCGCATCGCGTGCGATCATCGACACGAATGCGCACGATCTACCGATCCGAGCCTCCGTGGCCGCATCGGGTCCTCGTCCTGGGCGGCGGCTTCGCGGGTGTCGAGACGGCGCGCCACCTCGAGAAGCTCAGCGGCCGTCGTGACGACATCGAGGTCTGGCTGGTCAGCCGCGAGAACTTCACCCTCTTCACACCGCTCCTGCCGGAGGTGTGCTCCGGCAATCTCGAGGCGCGCCATTGCGTGACCGCCCTTCGTGCCCAGCTGCGAAAGCCCTCGAGCTGGGCCGTCACCGCCGAGGTGGAGGAGATCGACCTCGACGCGAAGCAGGTCGTCGTCATGGGTGGAGACGGCGATCTGCACCGGCTGAACTACGACAGCCTGGTGATCGCATTGGGCGGCGAGACCGCCACGTTCGGGATCCACGGCATCACCGAGTTCGCGGTCGGCATGAAGACGCTGGCCGATGCGTTCGCCCTCCGCAACCGCCTCATCGAGATGCTCGAGCGCGCGGACCTCGAGACCGATCCGGACGAGCGCAGCTCCCAGCTCACGTTCGTGGTGGGTGGGGCCGGCTTCAGCGGGGTCGAGACGGCGGGGGAGATCGAGGACTTCGTCCGTCGCGTCCGGCGCCGCTTCTACCCGAAGATCCGCGCCGACGAGCTGCGATTCGACATCGTCGAGCTCAAGGAGCGGGTCCTGCCCGAGATGCCGGCCGACATGGGCGACTACGCCGCCCGCCGGTTGCGTCAGCGGGGCTACGAGATCCACCTCGGCACGCCGATGAAGGAGGTGCGGGCCGACGGTGTCGTCATCGGCGAGGGCACCTTCATCCGGACGCGGACCGTCGTCTGGACCGGTGGCGTGCAGCCCTCGCCGGTCGTGGGCGAGGCCGGTATCGACGTCGACCGCGCCGGCCGTGCGCTTGTGGACCCGACGATGCGGACGAGCCGCGAGGGCGTGTGGGCGATCGGCGACTGTGCGCTGATCCCCAAGCTCGAGGAGGAGGGCACCTTCCACGCGCCGACGGCCCAGAACGCGGTGCGCGAGGCGAAGCGCCTGGCGCGCAACGTCCTCGCGAGCATCGACCGGCGCCCGGCCGAGGTCCAGCCATTCCGGTACACCGTCATCGGGACGCTGGCCAGCATCGGCCACCACACCGGCGTCGGCGTCGTCTTCGGCGTCAAGGTGCGCGGCTGGATCGCCTGGTTCATGTGGCGCGGCTACTACTGGAGCCGGGTGCCGGGCATCGGCGGCAAGCTGCGGGTGGCGCTCGACTGGTTCAACAACGCGCTCTTCGGCTCGGATCCGGTGCAGCTGAAGGTGGACTACCCGGGCACCGGTGGCATGGGCCCGTCCGGCACGCGCCGCCCGGCTCCGCGCTCGGTGGACCCGCGAGCCTGACGCTGAGTAGACTGCGAGGCGATGTCACGTGAGGAGCGGCGCGCCTACCAGCGCCAGATGAAGGGCATGGACCGCGGCGCGGCCCTCCCGCCCGCGGCGCGCGCCCGTGCCGAGCGCAACGCCGCGCGACGGGCCCGGCGGGCGTCCACCACGCCTCCCGGCGAGTTCACGACCACGTTCTGGATCCGGTCCGGGCTGATCGCGCTGGCGGCCGGGTTCATCGGCTTCAGCCTGCGGTGGGACAATGGAAATGGCATGCCGGCGGCCATATATGTCGGCCTCGCGGTCGGCGTGGTGGTGCTGCTCCTCCTCGTCGGCTTCCGTTACCTGCAGCGGCGGGCGGCCGCAACCTGACGACGCACCAGAGGAGACCCTGACCCATGGGCGACGAGCACGGCCACCACGATCACGAGCACGACCATGACCACGACCACGGTCACGACCACGAGCACGAACACGAGCACGCCGGGTTCGCCGAGGGCCAGGAGAAGGAAGGGGAGCACACGCCCGAGAAGGAGCATCGCGGAGACTTCGCCGAGGGCCAGCAGGCCGGCCACTCCGCTGTCCACGACGAGCTGAAGGGTGACTTCGCCGACGGCCAGGAGCAGGAGCCCCACGAGCACGCCGACGAGCTCCAGGGTGACTTCGCCCGCGGCCAGGACCGAGACTCCGACTAGCCGTCACATCCACCCGGTCCGTGATCGGCACGACCAGGCCAGCCGTCGGGGAGTTCGTCGCGCGCCTGCGCGACGATCCGTGTTGCGCAGCGATCGTCGCCGAGAGCCAGCTCGCCGGCGCGCTCGTCAGTCGGGCGCCGATGATCGTTCTTCTGCGCGGGAACGGGCTCGCCATCGGCCCGACCGTCGAGCGCATCCAGGCCGCCGGCAAGCTGGCGGCGATCCATCTCGATCTGATCGACGGAGTCCACGCTGACGTCCAGGGAGTTGCGTGGCTGGCCAGGTTCGGCGCGGACGCGATCATCACCTCCCACGGCCGTCTGATGACCGCGATCCGCGAAGCGGGTGTCATCGCCATCCAGCGCCTCCTGCTGTCGCGGCGCACACACCTCGACACAGCGTTCACGGCCGTCGCCCGCGCGCGGCCCGACATCGTCGAGGTCCTGCCGGGCGTCCTGTTGCCGTCGCTCGCCCACGTCATGCCGCGCTTCGACGTGCCGCTCCTCGCTGGCGGGTTCATCCGCACCGATGACGACCTGCGGGCCGTCCTGGCCGCCGGGGCGGCAGGGATCACCACCAGTGCCGAGAACCTGTGGAGCTGGGATGTGGGATGACCCGCGTACCGGACGCCCGTTCCTCCCACGCGTCCTGATTGCCGACGGAGGGGGCGACCCCGTGCGCCGACCGTCCGGCATTCCATCGGGCACCCTTCTTCGCGATATCGACCTCCTCGCGGTGGTCGGTCGGATGGCGACCCGCGAGTGCCAGGTGGCCATTGACCTCGACAGCGTGCGGGGCCTCGGCGGCGACGAGGCCGCGGCAGACTTCGTGATGGACACCCTCGGCATCGGCATCGTGCTGTCGCGGCGGGCGCACGTCGCCGCGCACGTGGCCGCCCGCGGCGGGCTCGGCCTCCTCCACGCCCACGCGTTCGACTCCACCGGGATCGCCCGCAGCCTGGCGGCGGCGCCGATGGTGCCCGGCATCGGCACGGTGGTGTCCCCGGCATCCGTGCTATGTCACATGCGAGCCAGCGAGCGCGCGGCGCTGCGCCGTCCCGTCATCGGCTACGGCCTGCTCGACCGACGCGGATGCCGTCATCGCCTGCCTGGGCGTGGCGGATGCGGTGGTCGTGCGCCAGGACGTCGCCGATCGGCTGCCGGTCGGGCCGGAGGCGTCGGCGTCGGTGGAGCAATCCTTGACACCGGTCGCCGTGGAGGAGTAGAACAGGCAGGCTTTTCGCGGGACGATGAGTGAAGGAAAGTCCCGTCTTGGCGGCTGCCGAGGCGTGGGCTTTTTTTGATGCTCGTTTTTCGGAGAAGGGAGAGAGGAGGACGCCGGAGGGAACCGGAACGTGGCCGGCGGCGCGCGGGCCACTGCGCGTCGTCATGGGCATCGAGGGGATGCATCCGCTCGCACTGAAGAGGACATGACCAATGCTGACCGAAGGAGTTCCCATTGCGGCAGCCGAGACGATCGGCACCGCGATCCTGATCATCCTTGGCGACGGCGTCGTCGCCGGCGTCCTGCTGAACCGGTCCAAGGCACAGAACTCGGGCTGGATCGTCATCACCACCGGATGGGCACTGGCCGTGGCGGTCGGCGTGTACGCGATCGGTGCGGCTCACCGGCGCGCATCTGAACCCGGCCGTCACGATCGGGCTCGCGTCCATCGGCCTGACCCCGTGGGACCTCGTGCCGTACTACCTCGTCGGCGAGTTCCTCGGTGCCTTCATCGGCGCCGTGATCGTCTTCCTGCACTACCTGCCGCACTGGGGCGTGACCGAAGATCCCGGGCTGAAGCTGGCGGTGTTCAGCACCGGCCCAGCGGTCCGCAATACCGCCGCCAACCTGGTCAGCGAGATCATCGGCACGTTCATGCTGGTGTTCGGCGTGCTGGCGATCACGGCGAACGAGATCGCTCCCGGTCTCGCTGCGCTCCTGATCGGCTTCCTGGTCTGGTCCATCGGCCTCTCGCTGGGTGGACCGACCGGCTATGCGATCAACCCCGCCCGCGACCTGAGTCCTCGCCTCGCGCATGCCGTCCTGCCGATCGCCGGCAAGGGCGACTCCGACTGGGGATACTCGTGGATCCCGGTGATCGGACCGATCGTCGGCGGCGTGCTGGCTGCATTCGCGTTCCAGGCGACGTTCACGAACTGGCTGATGGTCTGACGCGATGAAGAAGCTGATCAACGACCCCGACGCCGTCGTCGACGAGGCGCTGGCCGGCATGGTGGCGGCGCACGGTGACCTCCTGAAGGTCATCGAGCCAAACGTCATCGTTCGTGCCGATGCGCCGCGCGACGGCAAGGTCGGGGTCATCTCCGGCGGTGGCTCCGGCCACGAGCCGATGCACGGCGGGTTCGTCGGGCGCGGGATGCTCGACGCCGCCTGTCCGGGCGCGGTATTCACCTCGCCGGTCCCCGACCAGATGCTGGCCGCCACGAAGGCGGTCAACGGTGGCGCCGGGGTCCTCCACATCGTGAAGAACTACACCGGCGACATCATGAACTTCGAGCTGGCCGCCGAGCTGGCCCAGGGCGAGGGAATCGAGGTGACGAGCGTCGTCATCGCCGACGACGTCGCCGTGCAGGACTCCCTCTACACCGCGGGCCGCCGCGGGGTGGGCGGCACTGTCCTGGCCGAGAAGATCGTCGGGGCGGCCGCGGAGGAGGGGCAGGACCTCGCCGCCGTGACCGCGCTCTGCCAGCGCGTCCAGGACAACGTGCGCTCGATGGGCATGGCGCTCACCAGCTGCACCGTCCCGGCCGCCGGCAAGCCGACCTTCGAGATCGGCGACGACGAGATGGAGGTCGGGATCGGAATCCACGGGGAGCCAGGGCGTGAGCGGCGAAAGCTCGCGAGCGCCGACGAGATCACCGAGTTGCTCCTGAACCCGGTCCTCGACGACGGCGGCTTCGGCTCGGGCGACCGTGTCCTGGCCTTCGTGAACGGCATGGGCGGCACGCCGCTGCTCGAGCTGTACGTCGTCTACAACAAGGTGGCGGCGATGTGCCGCGACCGGGGCGTGACGATCGAGCGCAACCTCATCGGCTCCTACATCACCAGCCTCGAGATGGCCGGCTGCAGCATCACCGTGCTGAAGCTGGACGACGAGATGGTGCGGCTGTGGGACGCACCGGTGCACACCGCGGCCCTGCGCTGGGGCGTGTGACGGCGACGCGATGAGCGCGTTCGACGCCACGACGATGCGGCGGTTCGTCGAGACGTTCGCGGACCGCCTCCACGAGCGCCGAGAGGAGCTGACGCAGCTCGACTCGGCGATCGGCGATGCCGACCATGGCATCAACATGGATCGCGGCTTCACCGCGGTCCGTGCGAAGGTCGCCGAGCTGCCCGCCGACGCGGACCTGGGGACGATCGCCAAGACGGTCGGGATGACGCTCATCTCGACCGTCGGCGGCGCCTCGCGGACCGCTGTACGGAACCTTCTTCCTCCGCGCCGCGACGGCGCTGGGGGAGCATGCCGATGCCGACGCGGAGACGCTCGGGGCGGCGCTGCGCGCCGGCCTCGAGGGCCTCGTGCAACGGGGCAAGGCAGAGCTCGACGACAAGACGATGGTCGATGCCGTGACGCCGGCCGTGGAAGCCTATGACGCCGCCGCCGGTGAGGGGGTCGCGGCTGCGCTGGGCGCCGCCGTGTCGGCAGCGGCGGTCGGGCGCGACCGGGTCACCCCGCTGGTGGCCCGCAAGGGTCGCGCCAGCTACCTCGGAGAACGCTCGGCCAACCACCAGGACCCGGGGGCAACCTCCGCAACCATCATGCTCGAGTCGCTCCGCGACGCGGTCGCGGCGGCGTGAGCCAATCCACCGAGACGGAAAGGCAGGAAGCGATCGAATGGCCAACTACGTCCTGGCACTCGACCAGGGGACCACGTCGAGCCGCGCCATTCTCTTCAACGCGGACGGGACCATCCACAACTCCGCCAACCAGGAGTTCCCCCAGATCTACCCCTCGCCGGGCCACGTCGAGCACGACCCGGAGGCGATCTGGGACTCGCAGCTGGCGGTCGCCAAGAAGGTCATGGCCGATGCGGGCGCCGCGCCCGACGACATCGCCGCCATCGGCATCACCAACCAGCGCGAGACGACGGTCGTCTGGGACAAGAACACCGGCAAGCCGGTCCAGAACGCGATCGTCTGGCAGAGCCGCATCACTGCCGGCTACTGCGACGAGCTCAAGGCCGCCGGCCACGAGCAGCTGTTCCGGGACAAGACCGGGCTGCCGGTCGATGCCTACTTCAGCGGCACGAAGATCCGGCACATCCTCAAGAACAACCCCGGCGCCCAGGAGAAGGCCGAGGCCGGCGAGCTGCTGTTCGGCACCGTCGACAGCTTCCTGATCTGGCGCCTCACCGAGGGCCGCGTCCACGTCGTGGACTACTCGAACGCCAGCCGCACGCTGCTGTTCAACATCCACGACCTCGACTGGGACGACGAGCTGCTCGGCATCATGAACGTGCCGCGCGCGATGATGCCCGCCCCGAAGCCCTCGCGCGAGGTGTACGGCGAGACGACGCTGCTCGGCGGCTCCATCAAGATCGCCGGAGATGCCGGCGACCAGCAGGCCGCCACGTTCGGGCAGGCGTGCTTCGAGCCCGGCATGGCCAAGCAGACTTACGGCACCGGCGCCTTCATGCTGATCAACACGGGCGAGGAGGCGGTCCCGTCGAAGAACGGGCTGCTGACCACGATCGCCTGGGGCTACGACGGCAAGGTGATCTACGCCCTCGAGGGATCGGTCTTCATCGCCGGCGCGGCGGTGCAGTGGATCCGCGACGGCCTGCGGGTCATCACGGAGTCGGCCGACATCGAGAAGCTGGCCGGCAAGGTCGCGGACACCGAGGGCGTGTACATGGTTCCGGCGTTCGTCGGTCTCGGCGCGCCGTACTGGGACCAGTACGCCCGCGGCGCGATCCTCGGCCTCACGCGCGGCTCGACGATCGAGCACATCGCCCGGGCGACGGTCGATTCCATGGCCTACCAGACCCGCGAGGTGCTGGAGGCGATGGAGGCCGACTCGGGCGTCAAGCTGACCGAGCTGAAGGTCGACGGCGGCGCGGTCGTGAACAACGACCTCATGCAGTTCCAGGCCGACATCCTCGGCGTGCCGGTCGAGCGCCCGCAGGTGGCCGAGACCACGGCGCTGGGCGCGGCGTACCTCGCCGGCCTGGCGGTCGGGTTCTGGAAGGACACGAACGACGTGACGAACAACTGGGCGCTCGACCGTCGATTCGAGCCCCAGATGGACGAGGCGAAGCGCGAGAAGCTGTTCGCCGGCTGGAAGAAGGCCGTGAAGCGCGCGCTGGACTGGGAAGAGCACTAGGCTTCCTCCCACGACGGATCCATGGCCCGGAGCCGCTCGGCTCCGGGCCAGCAACCACTGCGAACCGGAGTACGCGCCCGTGACCGATCCCGCACCCGGTGGGCATCGTGGTCGTCTCGCACTCGGGCGACGTGGCCGATGCGACCGTTCGCCTGGTCGCCCAGCTCGCCAATCTCGGGGATGACGGCCCGCGGCTGGTCGCCGCGGGAGGGCTGTCGGACGGAGCGGTCGGCACCGATGCGGTCCGCATCGCCGACGCGATCGGTCGCGCCGACGCGGGAGCGGGCGTCGTCATCCTGGCCGACCTTGGCAGCGCCGTGCTCTCGGCCGGCACCGCCATCGACGAGCTGCTCGACGCCGAGCAGGCGTCGCGCACGGCGATCTCCCGCGGGCCGCTGGTGGAGGGCGCCTTCGTCGCGGCGGTCCAGGCCTCGGCGGGGGACGACCTCGACGGCGTGCGGGCGGCCGCCGACGAGGCGGCAACCATGGACAAGCTCGGGGACCGCCGATGAACTTCCTGCTGGCCGCGCTCCTCGGATATCTGCTCGGGGCCGTGCCGTTCGGGCTGATCATCGGCCGCCTCACGCGCGGGATCGACCTGCGAGAGTACGGCTCGCACCGCACGGGTGCGACGAACGCGCTGCGGACGCTGGGGCTGCCGGCCGCCGCCGCCGTCTTCCTGCTCGACGTGGCGAAGGGCGCAGCTGCCGTGCTGCTCGCCCGTCTCCTGTTCGCCGACGACCCGCAGGTCGAGTGGGCGGCTGCGATCGCCGGCTTCGCGGCCATCGTGGGGCACAACTGGTCGGTGTTCATCGGCTTCACCGGCGGGCGCGGCGTCGCCACCTCGGCGGGCGGCCTCCTGGCCATGAGCCCATGGACCGTCGCTGATCATGGCGCCCATCGTCATCGGCATCATGTGGCGCACCCGCTATGTGTCGCTCGGCTCGATCACCGGCGGCCTGCTGGCGCCCGTCGTCACCGCCATCCTGTGGCTCCTCGACCTGGCGACGGTGCCGGCGATCGCCTACGCGCTCGCGTCGGGGCTGCTGGTGACCGCTGCCCACGCCGACAACATCGCCCGCCTGCGCGCCGGGACCGAGCGGAAGATCGGCCAGAAGGAGGTGGTGCAGCCCGATGGCTGAAGCCGAGATCGAGGTTCGTAACCCGTCAGGGCTGCATGCGCGTCCCGCCGCCACCTTCGTGCGGGCGGCCAGCGGATTCGCCGCCGACGTGCGGGTGACGAACCTGACCCGCGACGCGACCAAGGATGCCAGCGCCAAGAGCGTGATCGGCGTCATGGGGCTCGGTGTGGCCCGCGGCCATCGGATCCGTCTCGCCGCCGAGGGACCGGATGCCGATGTCGCCGTCGCCAGCCTGGTCGACCTGGTCGCCTCCGGGTTGGGCGAGGAGCTCGACGGCGCATGACCACCGAGCTGCGCGGGCTGCCCGCCGCGCCCGGCGTGGCCACCGGCGCGCCCTGGATCTATCGGCCGCCGGCCACTGACGCCGAGCCGCGCCGATCGCTGGCCGATGCGGCCGAGGAGGCTGCAGCCGAGCTCGAGCGGCTCGCGGCGCGGCTGCGCGACGAAGATCGTCCCGCTGAAGCCGAGATCCTCGACGCCCAGTCCCTGATGGCCACCGACGAGGAGCTGCTTGGCACCGCGCGCGGCCTCGCGACGGACGGAGCCACGCCGATTGCCGCCGTGCTGGCTGCCGGGGAGCAGGCGGCGGCCATGCTGGAAGCGCTCGATGACCCGGTGCTGTCGGCGCGAGCCGCCGACGTTCGCGACGTCGCGGCGCGGATCGTGCGCCATCTCGCCGGCGCGGCGGCGCCACAGCTCGAGCGTCGCTCGATCGTGGTAGCCCAGGACCTGGCCCCGTCGATCACGGTCGAGCTGGACCGCGCCCTCCTGGCCGGCATCGCGCTCGAGGGCGGGTCCCGCACCTCCCACGCGGCGATCCTGGCCCGCGCCCTCGGGATCCCCGCCGTCGTCTGCGTCCCGGGCATCGTCGACCGGGCCGCGCGCGTGGACGAGATGGGGATCGACGGCGACGCGGGGCTGGCGGTGCTGGATCCGGACGACGCCGCGCGTGCGTCCCTGGCGCACGCGGCCGCGGCGACGGTGCAGCGGCGTGCGGCGGACGACGCCTACGCCGGCCGTCCCCTCGTGACGAGCGACGGCCACCGCGTGGCATGCCTGGCGAACGTCGGCGATCCGGCCGAGGCCGCGGCCGCGTTCGCGGCCGGCGCGGAGGGGATCGGGCTGTTCCGCACCGAGTTCGCCTTTGCCGGACGCATCACCGCGCCGAGCGAGGCGGAGCAGGCCGAGGCCTACGCCACCGTCCTGCGCGCCGCGGGCGAGGCCCCGGTCGTCATCCGGCTGGCGGACATCGGTGGCGACAAGCCGGTGCCGTACGTTCCGATCCCGGCCGAGGCGAACCCCTTCCTCGGCGTGCGCGGCATCCGGCTGGCCGAGGGACATCCGGAGCTGTTCCAGGCCCAGGTGCGGGCCATCCTGCGCGCGTCGCTCCAGGGCGGCCGCTCGGCGGCGATCATGGCGCCGATGGTCGCCGACGGTGCCGATGTCCTGCGGGTGCATGCCCTGGTCGACCAGGCTCGGGCCGCGGTTCCCGACGCGCCGGAGCCGCGCGTCGGGATCATGGTCGAGGTCCCCTCGGCCGTGCTGCTGGCGGATCAGCTGGCGCAGGGGGTCGACTTCATGAGCATCGGTACCAACGACCTGACCCAATACCTGCTGGCCGCCGATCGCACCAACCCGCATCTCGCGGACCGCCAGGACCCGCTCCACCCCACGGTGCTGCGCGCCGTCGCCCGGGTGGTGGAGGGCGCCCGCGCCGCGCCGGACGCGTGCGAGGTGGCCGTCTGCGGGGAGATGGCCGGCGACCCGGCCGGCGCGCTGCTCCTCGTCGGCCTGGGCGTCGAGGAGCTGAGCATGGATCCCGAGCGCCTTCAACGCGGTCAAGCGTGCCCTCGCAGGCCGCTCGCTGGCCGAGCTGGTGGCGCTGGCCGTCGAGGCGCAGCAGCTCGGTTCCGCGGCCGAGGTGCGCGCGCTGGTGGCTGTGTCGTGAACCGATCAGGGCGACCGCCGCGCCTGGGCTCGCCGGCGAACCTGCTCGGCATCGCCCGCATCGCGGCCACGCCGGTCGTGATCGCGCTGATGCTGATCGGGACACCGGGCAGCGGGATGGCGGCCTTCGTCGTCTTCGCGCTCGCGGCCTTCACCGACTACCTCGACGGCTGGATCGCCCGGCGGCGCGGCGAGGTCTCGGCGCTCGGCGTGTTCATGGACCTCACCGCCGACAAGGTCCTCGTCGCCGGCGTGCTGATCGCGATGGTCGAGGTCGGACTGCTGCCGACCTGGATGGTGGCCACCATCCTGGTGCGCGAGCTGGTGATCGCAGGCGTGCGGCAGGTCGCCGCGGCCGAGAACGTCGTGATCGCCGCACGGCCGCTGGGCAAGGCCAAGACGGCGAGCACCCTGATCGGCATGGCCCTGCTGCTGCTGGCGTACGACGCGATGACCGGTGGCCCGATGGCCACGACGGACCTGGGTTCGACCATCGAGCTCATCGGCTGGTGGACGATGGTGGTGGCCACGATCCTCACCCTCGTTTCCGGCTGGGACTACCTGCGCGGCGCGCTGCCGCTACTGCTCGGGAACCGCTGATGCCGGCCAGCGCCGAGACCGACGTCGTCGTCATCGGCGGCGGTGCCACCGGTGCCGGCGTCCTCCGCGACCTGGCGATGCGCGGGCTGCGCGCGGTGCTCGTCGAGCGCGGCGACTTCACATCGGGCACGAGCGGCCGCTACCACGGGCTGCTGCACTCGGGCGCCCGATACGTCGAGTCCGACCCGTTATCGGCGAGACACTGCATCGAGGAGAACGCGGTGCTGCGGCGGATCGCGCCGGGCACGATCGAGCCGACCGGCGGCTACTTCGTGGCCACGCCCGACGATCCCGACGACTACCTCGAGCGATTCCCGGCCGCCTGCGCCGCGGCGGGCATCGACGCGCAACCGATTCCCCTCGCCGACCTGTTCCGTGACGAGCCGCTCCTCAACCGCGAGATCCGCGCCGCGTACCGCGTGCCGGACGCGGCCATGGAGCCGTGGGAGCTGGTGGACGCCAACCTCGCCAGTGCCCGCGAGCACGGGGCCGTGGCGCACCGCTACCACCCGGTGGTCGGATTCGAGCGCGATCCGGCGGGGGCCATCACCGCCGTGCGCACGCGTGACTCCCGAACCGGGGAGGAGGCGACGATCGCCTGTCGGGCCGTCGTGTCGGCGGCAGGCGCATGGGCAGGGCAAGTGGCGCACCTGGCCGGCGCCACGCTCCAGATGAGCCCGGGCAAGGGCTCGATGCTGATCCTCAACCGGCGGATGACGTCGGCCGTGGTGAACCGCCTCGCACCGCCGGGCGACGGCGACATCCTCGTGCCAGTGCACACCGTCTGCATCCTCGGGACCACGGACACCACGGTCGCCGACCCCGATGACGCCCGCGTCACCCGCGACGAGGTCAAGGCACTCCTGGCCGATGGCGACCGCCTGGTGCCCGGACTCTCCCGTTCGCGGATCCTGCGCGCCTACGCCGGCGCCCGCCCTCTGTATGACGCCGCCGCCCTCGACGGCGAGGGGCGTCACGACGAGTCGCGCGAGATCAGCCGCGCGCACCACGTCATCGATCACGGCGCGCGCGACGGGGTCGCCGGCATGTGGAGCATCGTCGGCGGCAAGCTGACGACGTACCGCCTCATGGCTCGGGACGTCGTCGACGCGGTTGCCCAATCGCTCGGGGTCGATGCGCCGTGCCGCACTGCGGACGAGGTCCTGCCGGAGCCGGCCGGGCACAGCCCGTACTGGCTCGGCGACCGCCTGGCCGCCGTCGAAGCGCAGGGCGGTGGGGACGCCGAGCTCGTATGCGAGTGCGAGCTCGTCACCGTGGAACGGCTGACCGATGCGCTCGACCGGCGCGCAGACTCGTCGCTGGACGACCTGCGGCGGACGACCCGGCTCGGCATGGGCCCCTGCCAGGGAGCGTTCTGCATGCCACGGGCGGCCGCGATGCTCGACCAGCGCCGCGCCGACGGGCGGCTGGCGCTGGCCGCGCCGGATGCGAACGCGGCGCTTCGCAGCTTCGCCGCCGAGCGATTCCGGGGCACGAAACCCATCGCCTGGGGCGACCAGCTGACCGAGGCCTGGCTGTCTGCCGGGATGATGCGTGGCACGCTGGCGGCCGACCGGCTGCCGGACGCACCGGACCGGGCCGATGCCGACGGTTGACGTCGTCGTCATCGGTGCCGGCCTCGCCGGTCTGAGCTGCGCCGTCGAGCTCGCCGAGGGAGGCGCGCGCGTGTTCCTGGCAGCCAAGGGGATGGCGACGACCCACTGGACGCACGGCGGCCTCGACGTCGCCGCGCCGAACGGTGCCTCCACCCCTCGCGTCGGCGTCCGCGTCCTGGCAGGCGTCGAGGGCCACCCGTACCGGACCGTACACGCCGAGGTCGACACCTCCGTCGAGGCGCACCGGGCGCGCATGGAAGCCGCCGGGATCGGGCTGGTCGGGTCGCTCGACGATCCGCTGGTCGAGATCCCGACCGCCATTGGCGCCCGCCGCCGCGCCGCACTGCTGCCGGCGGCGCAGTCGGCGGTGCTCGCTCCATGGCATGACGATGGCCTCCTGCTCGTGGGTTTCGGCCGCTATCGAGATGCATGGGCGCCATACGCGGCGCGCAACCTGTCGGCTGCGCCGTGGGACGGAGGGCCGCGCGAGGTGCGGGGGGTCATGGTCGACCTGCCGGGGCTCGACCGGCTGCACAACGTCAACGCGCGTCAGCTGGCGCGCCTGTTCGACGACGCCGCCTGGCGCGCGGAGGCGCTCAGAGACATCGCGCGGGCAGTGCCACCCGGCAGCTGGCGCGTAGGGCTACCAGCGGTCCTCGGCATCGTCGATCACGCCGATGCACTGGCCGATGCGCGACGGACGCTCGGCCCGGGCGTGTTCGAGATTCCCAGCCTGCCGCCGTCGATTCCCGGCCTGCGCCTGTTCGACGCGTTGCGTGCGGCGATCCTGGCAGCGGGCGGGCGGATCCAGATCGGGTTCGACGTGGTCGACGTCGAGCGCGGCGGCGATAGGATCGAGGCGATCCACACCGAAGCCGCCTCCCGCACGCTGCGGCTCGCGGCCGATGCGTTCGTGCTGGCCACCGGCGGGGTCGGCGGCGAGGGGATCCGCGCCGACGCCGCAGGCACGTTCCACGAGCGCGTCTTCGGGCTCCCGGTCAGCGCCCCGCCGCGCGAGGTGTGGTTCAGCGACGACCCGCTGGTGTCCCATCCGATCGAGGCCGTCGGCATCCGGACCGACGACGAGCTGCGGCCGCTCGGCCCATCCGGCGCCCCCGCCCTCGCCAACGTCCGCGTCATCGGTTCTGCGTTGGCCGGCCTCCACTACCTCGAGCAGCGCTGCGGCGACGGGGTGGCTCTGGCCAGCTCCCACCGAGCGGCTCGTGCGCTGTCGGGAGCCAGGGCCGCGGCATGACCTTCCACGACGCAGCGGCCCGCGAGTTCCCGGCGTTCAGCACCGACGCATGCATCAAGTGCAACGTGTGCACCACGGTCTGCCCGGTGAGCCGGGTGACCGATGCCTTCCCCGGGCCGAAGTACGTCGGGCCGCAGGCGCAGCGCTTCCGCGGGCCGTCCGTCCACGGCGCGTCGCCGGACCACACCGTCGACCTGTGCTCCGGCTGCGGCATCTGCACCCGGGCCTGCCCCGCCGGCGTCCTGATCGCCGAGACGAATAACCGTGCGCGCGCGGCGATCGTCGACGACCGCGGAACGTCGTTGCGCAACCGGCTGATCAGCGACACCGATCTCCTCGTCCGGCTGGGCGCGAACCCCCTGGCGCCGCTCGCGAACCTCGGCCTGCGCAGCCGCCCGCTCCGATGGATCGGCGAGAAGGTGCTCGGCATCCACCGCCGCGGGCCGCTTGCACCGTTCAGCCGGCAGACGTTCGGCCGGTGGTGGCGGCGGTCCCATCGGCCCACCAGCCTGCCCGCCGATGCCGACCCGTCGCGCACGGTCGTGTACTTCCACGGCTGCGCGGTGAACGGCTTCGAGCCCGACCTCGGCCGCGATGCGGTCGCCATCCTCGAACGCAATGGGTTCACCGTCATCGTCCCGCCCCAGGAGTGCTGCGGCCTGCCGTTCATCAGCAACGGCCTGTACGAGCACGCTCGGCGCAAGGCTCGCCGAAACCTCGACTCGCTGGCGACGTTCGCCCGCGCGGGCTACCGGATCGTCGGCACCTCGACCTCGTGCACGCACGCGCTGAAGGCCGAGTACCGCGAGATGCTCGACCTGGCCGATGACGACGCCCGCGCCGTCGCCGACGCGACCTGGGACATCTGCGAGCTCCTCGTCGACGCCCACGAGCGCGGCGAACTGGACACCGGCTTCGCGCCGGTCAGCGAGCCGCTGCCGTACCACCCTCCCTGCCAGCTGAAGTCGCACGGCATCGGGACCCCGGCGATGGACCTGTTCGAGCTGGTGCCGGGGCTTCGCGCCGTGGATTCCGACCATGACTGCTGCGGCGCGGCCGGCACCTACGGGCTGAAGGTCGAGCGCTGGCAGATCGCGCAGGACGTCGGGGCGCCGCTGTTCGCGAAGGTCCGCGCCTCCGGCGCCGCGCGGGCCGCCTGCGATTCCGAGACCTGCCGCTGGCAGATCGAGCAGTCGTCGGGCGTCCCAACCGTCCACCCGATCACCATCCTCGCGGAGTCCTATCGCCGCGCCGACGCCGACCGTGGTCGTGCCTGGCGCCGGGTGGTCTAGCGCCGGCAGCGCTCACTTGATGAGCTTGCGCTCCATCTGGCGCATCGCGATCCACATGCAGACCACGAAGAACACGACCAGGTAGACGAAGCTCACCAGCTGCTGCACCCCGACGAGGCCGGTCGAGAGGCCACGGATCAGCTCGATGCCGTGGTACAGCGGGGTGAGCGTGATGATCGTGAAGAGCCAGTCGGGCAGCACGCCCTCGATCGGGAAGAACGTCCCGCTGAACAGGAACATCGGCATGACGACCAGCCCGAGCGGGATGTCGAAGTCGTTCACCGTGCGCAGGTAGGACGTGCCGGCCAGGCCGGCGGCGGCGAACGCGGCGGCCACGAGCAGCGCGGCCGGGACCATCAGGACGCCGAGCGGCGACAGGACGAGACCCATGAGCACCATGATCACGAACATCGCCACCGCGTAGAGCACCGAGCGCATCAGCGCCCACAGCATCTCGCCGATGGCGATCTCGGTGATCCCCATGGGCGTGGCGAGCACGCCGTCGTACGTCTTCGCGTAGTTGAGCTTGAAGAAGACGTTGAAGATCGTCTCGAACACCGCGCCGTTCATGGCAGCGGTCGCCAGCAGCGCCGGTGCGACGAAGGCGGCATACGGGATCTCGCGGCCGTCGGAGAGCGGCACGGTCTCGACGATCGCGCCGAGCCCCAAACCCAGGCCGACCAGGTAGAAGATCGGCTCGAAGGCCCCCGAGACGATGATGATCCACTGGTGGCGGTAGACCAGGATGTTGCGCTCGACCAGCCGGCGGGCGGCCCACACCCGCGACCAGGCCCTGGCGAGGGGTCCGGGAGCGCCCGAGCGTGGGACGTCGCGCGCGACTGCGGTCATCGGCTCAGCCCGCCATCCGCCGACGAAGGAACCGATCGGCGAGGGCGACGCCGATCGCCAGCATCGCCAGCAGGTACCCGAGGTGAATCGGGGCCGTCGCCCAGTCGAGCGAACCGAGGATCAGCCCGCGCACGAGCTCCACGCCGTGGAACAGCGGCGTGAGCCACGCGATCCACTCGATCTGGTCCGGAAGCTGGGAGAGCGGGAAGAACGTGCCGCTGAACAGGAAGAGCGGGTTGATGATGAAGCGGAAGACCGCACTGAAGCCGACGTCGTTGCGCTGGGTGGTGGTGAACGCGAACAGGCACGAGGCGAAGGCGACGCCGATCAGCATCGTGACCGGGATGGCGAGGACCGCCAGCGGCGAGCGCGGGATTCCGAAGACGGCGAGGACGACGAGGAAGACCGTCGCCAGTGAGCCGATGCGGAACGCCACCCAGAACAGCTCGCCGAAGACGAGATGGCGGGTGGTCAGCGGCGTCGAGAGCATCGCCTCGTAGTTCCGCCCCCACATGATCTTGTTCATGATCGGGTAGGTGGACTCGAAGGTCGCCGTCTGCATCGCCATCGCGGCCATCAGCCCGGGGCCGAGCCAGTCGATGTACGGCACGCCGCCGAATGCCGACTGGTCCTGCGTCGAGAGCAGCGTGCCGACGCCGAGGCCCATGGCGGTCAGGAACAGCACCGGCTGCAGGAAGCCAAACGCCAGCGACCGATGCCAGAGGCGCCGGTAGACCAGCCAATTGCGCTGCCAGACGCGGGCGGAAGGGGCGAGGACGGTCATCGTGCGTCTATTCGATCAGCGACCGGCCGGTGAGCCGCAGGAAGACGTCCTCCAGGCTCGAGCGCCGAACGAGCGCGGACTCGATCGGGATCTGGCGCTGGTTCACCTGCTCGAGGGTGCGCTCGCCGTCGGGCGTGTAGAGCAGCAGACGGTCGGGCAGCTCCTCGATCCGATCGGCGAGCCCGTCGAGCTTGCCGTCCAGGCTGCCGCGAACGGAATCGGTCAGGCGCAGCTCGAGCACCTCGCGGGTCGAGTGCTCGTCGATGAGCTGGCGGGGCGACCCCTCGGCCACGATCTTCGCCTTGTCCATGACGACGAGGTGGTCGCACAGCTGCTCGGCCTCGTCCATGTAATGCGTGGTGATGACCAGCGTCGCTCCCCGGCGCTTCAGCTGGTAGAGCCGCTCCCACAGGAGGTGGCGCGCCTGCGGATCGAGGCCGGTGGTCGGCTCATCGAGGATGATCAGATCGGGCTCGTTGATCAGGGCGCGGGCGATCGTCAGACGGCGCTTCATGCCGCCGGAGAGGGGCTCGACCTGGTCCTTCGCGCGTTCGGAGAGCTGGACGAACTCGAGCAGCTCGTCGGTCCGCTTGCGGAACACGTCGACCGGGATGTCGAAGTACCGCGCGTACATCTCGAGGTTCTCGCGCACCGTCAGCTCGGTGTCGAGGTTGTCGATCTGGGGGACCACCCCAAGCCGCGCCTTGATCTCGCGCGCCTGCGTCCGCGGGTCCATGCCGATCACCGTCAGCTCGCCCTCGGTGATCGGGGCTCGAGCAGGCGATCATGCGCATCGTGCTCGTCTTGCCCGCGCCGTTCGGTCCGAGGAAGCCGAAGGCCTTGCCGGGGCGCACGTCGAAGTCCACGCCATCGACGGCCGTGAAGTCGTTGGCGTAGCGCTTCGTCAGCCCGCGGGCATGGACAAGAGAGGTCGAGGTCTCGGGGGTCGTCATGGGGGTCGTCATTCTAGACCGATGCAGGCGTCGGTTCTCATCGGCTTCATGGTGATTGGCATTCCTGACAAAGAGTGTCAGGAAGACGCTGCTACCGTGGGCGCATGACCGTCCGCACCGTCGTCCAGCACGGCCCGAAGGACAAAAAGGTTGCCGCCTTCGCCATCGACTGGCCGGGCTGGAGCCGCGGCGCGAAGACAGGCCCCGAAGCGGTGGAGCTGCTCGAGGCGTATCGCGAGCGGTACCGGCCGGTCGCCGTCCTCGCCGGCCTCGGTCCCGATTTCGATGTGGCCGGCGCGCTCGATCTGGTCGAGGACCACGTCGGCGTGGGCTCGACCGATTTCTGGGGCATTTCCTTCGCCCCGTCATCCTTCGAGCAGGAGCCGATGGGGGACGACGAGCTGGACCGGAAGCTCACGCTGCTCGACGCCGCCTGGCGCTATTTCGACGACGTCGCCGCCCACGTCTCAGCCGAGCTGGAGAAGGGCCCCCGCGGCGGCGGGCGCAACCGCGACCAGATCGTCCGCCACGTCATCAACAACGAGCGCGGCGACCTGGCGAAGAAGGTCGGCGTCGTCCCGACGCCCGACGAGGTGCTGACTCCTCAGGGCGTCGGCGCGCATCGCACGGCCTTTGTGGCGGCCATGCGCGACCACAACGCCCAGGGCAGGATGGCGCGCGGCCGCAACTGGACGATCCCGTTGCTGGTGCGGCACACCGCCTTCCATGCGCTGGATCACGCCTGGGAGATGGAGGACAAGGACCTGTCCTAGAAGGCCGCGGCGACCGAGTTGGCGCGGGACCGGCCATGCGGTTCGTGCCGCGTCGCACAATGGCGGCGGAGGTTCCGGATGACGGCACCATCGCGTCTTGCCGACCTGCTGGCCAGCGTGTCGCTCCTGAGCGACCTCGGCTTCGCGCTGCCGCCCGAGGAGTCGATGCGCTCGTGCCTGATCGCCACGTCGCCTCGCACGCCGCATGGGCCTGCTCCGAGGACGAGGTCGCGGATGCCTACTACACCTCGCTGCTCCAGCACGCGGGCTGCACCGGGTTCGCGCACGAGACGGCGATCGTGTACGGCGACGAGCTCGTCATGAACGCCGCCGCCGCGCGCACCGACACCAACGACCTCGGCGACGTCCTGCCTTACCTGCGGGCCGTGACACGCGGCAGGGGCCCGCTCGCCAGGACGCGAGCCACGCTGTACACCCTCGTCCGCGGCACGAAGTTCGGAAGGCGCTACGCCACGGCGCGGTGCGAGGTCGGGCGCGAGACGGCTCGCCGGCTGGGCTTGGGTGAGGGCGTGCGTCGCGGTCTCCACGAGGTCGCCGAGGCGTGGAACGGCAGCGGGGGTGTGCAGGGCCTGGCGGGGGAGTCGATCTCGGTGACCGCTCGGCTCGCGGCGCTGGCGGCCACCGCGGCCCGGTTCGACGAGATCGGCGGCCCTGCCGCAGCCGTCGAGGCCGTGCATCGCCGATCAGGTGGCGAGCTCGATCCCTCGATCGCGGGAACCTTCGTGGAGGGGGCGGCCGAGATCCTGGCCGAGTCGCGGGACGGGGATCCGCGCGATGCAGTGCTGGCTGCTGAGCCGACACCGCCCCGTGTCGTCACCGAAGCCGACCTGCCGGCCGTCGCGGCGGCCATCGGAGACCTCGCCGATCTCAAGTCGACCTTCACCCTCGGCCACTCGAGCGGAGTCGCGGCCCTCGCCGTGGCGGCCGCCGGCCTTCATGGTCTCGACGAGGCGGCCGTCGGCCGCGTCCACCTCGCCGCACTGCTCCACGATCTCGGCCGGGTCGGCATCTCGAATGCCATCTGGGAGCGCCCGCGACGCCTGACGGCGGCCGAGTGGGAACAGGTTCGACTGCACGCCTATCACTCCGAGCGGATCCTCGCCCGGTCCGAGGTGCTGCGGCCGATCGCCTCGATCGCCGGAATGCATCACGAACGGCAAGATGGGTCCGGATACCACCGCGCCTCGCCGGGCCGCGACATTCCGGTCGAGGCACGTCTGCTCGGCGCAGCCGACGCGTTCAACGCCATGACTCAGGCTCGCCCGCACCGCTCGGCGCGCTCCGCCGACGATGCCGCCGCCGAGCTTCGGCGCGAGGCCGAGGCGGGGCGGCTCGACAGCGATGCGGCGTCCTCCGTCGTCGCCGCCGCGGGGGTCGGGGGACCGCGTGTGCGGCCGTCTCGTCCTTCTGGGCTCAGCGATCGCGAGGTCGAGGTCCTCCGGTTAGTCGCGGCGGGCCTCTCCAATCGCCAGATCGCCGACCACCTCGTCGTGTCGCCGCGCACCGCCGAGCATCACGTCCAGCACATCTACACCAAGATCGGCGTCTCCAGTCGTGCCGCCGCGGCGCTGTTCGCCATGGAGCACGGCCTCCTCCAGTGACGTCGTCGCGAGAAATAGGCAGTTCTACCGATGCTGACCATGGCCTGCAGGCGGATGATGAGCGCATGAGCGAACGATCCGACCGCCTCTTCACGCCGGCGTTCATCGCACTGACCCTGTCGGAGCTGGCGTACTTCACCGCCGCAGGCCTGGTCATCGGGATCACGCCGTTCTTCGTCACCGGCCCGGTGGGCTCCGACGAGGCCGGTCTGGGCCTCGTGGCGGCGTCGTTCGCGGTGACGACCCTGATCCTGCGGCCCTATGCCGGGCGGCTGTCCGATCGCCGAGGCCGGCGGCCCCTGCTCGTGGGTGGGGCCGCTCTCGTGGCGGTCGTCATGTTCGCCCACCTGCTGACGACGAACCTCGCCGTCCTCATCGGCCTGCGGCTGGCGCTCGGCGTGGCCGAGGCGTTCTACTTCGTTGCTGCCATCGCCGCGCTCGTCGATCTCGCGCCATCCGGCCGGACGGGCGAGGCGATCAGCTTCAACTCGCTTGCGCTCTACCTCGGGCTGGCGCTGGGCCCGCTCATCGGGCAGCTGCTGCTCGACACGGGTGGGTTCGCAGCGGCGTGGACCGGCGGCCTCGCTCTGGCCGTGGTGGCAACCGCGCTTGCGACACGCATCCCCGAGACCGCGACCACCATCGGAGCGGCTGCCGCCGGGAGCGACGTCCCGCTGATCCATCGCGCTGCGATCGGTCCGGGCCTCGCGCTGTTCACCGGCGTGGCAGCGATGAGCGCCTTTCTGCTGCTGGCCGGGCCGCATGCCGAGGCCAATGGGCTCGACGCCTGGAGCCTCACCTTCCTCCTGTTCGGCTCGGTCGTTGTCGGGCTGCGGGTCGCCTTCGCCCGACTGCCGGACCGGGTGCCTCCGATGCGCCTGGCAGCCCTCGCGCTCGCGCTGTGCGCGACCGGCCTCGCCGTCATCGCGGCGTGGACCGGGATCGGCGGCCTGCTGGCGGGGACGGCGCTCCTGGCGGGAGGCGTGGCCTTCATGACCCCCGCCCTGTTCGCGGCAACCTTCGCCCGCGTCGCGCCGGCGGAGCGCGGAGCTGCGTCCGGCACGACCACGCTGTTCATCGACCTCGGGTTCGGAGGCGGTCCGCTGGTCGCCGGCCTCGTGGCGGCCTCGGCCGGGGTGCCAATGGCCTTCGCCATCGGAGGTGCGATCGCCCTCGCCGGGGCGGTTGCAACCTTCGTCGCTCCCAGGGTCGGGCGCATGGCGGCCTCCGCCGCCTGAGCTCTCGCGCGGAACCCTCAGACGCCCTCGGCCACTGAGTCCGCGCGGGGATCCGCACCGCCATCGTACGAGCCGTCGGACTGTCGTCGGATCATCTGCGCCCAGCCCATCATCGGCGTGCGCGGCTCGACCAACTCCACGTCGTGGCCGAGGGCGGTGAGTGCGTCCACGGTCGACGCGTCGACGCCATCGGACTCGATGGCCAGGCGGCGCAGTGGTGTGAACGGCGCATCGGTGAGGGCGACCCATCTCGGCCGGTCGACGAGCGCCTGCGGGTCGAGGCCGTCGTCGACGAGGCCGGTCACGAGCTGGACCATGGTCTGGGGCTGCCCGTCACCGCCCATGGCGCCGAACGCGACCTCAGCCTCGCCGTCTCGCAGCAACATGCCCGGCATGAGGGTGTGCAGCGTCCGGGCGCCGCCGGCCAGGGCGTTGGGGTGCGACGGATCCAGTGAGAAGTAGGCGCCACGGTTCTGGAGCATGACCCCGGTCGAGCCGCCCATGATCCCCGAGCCGAAGCCCATGTAGTTCGACTCGATCAGGCTGACCAGCATGCCGTCGGCATCGGCGGCGCACAGGTAGACCGTCCCGCCGCCGGGCGGGTTTGTCGGGATGAACCGATGCGCCTCGTCCGGCGAGATCCGGGACGCGAGCCACTGCGTGTGCTCCTCGGCCAGCAGCTCGGCCGGGTCGCACAGGCCGCGCTCCGGGTCGCTGACGCATCGGTCCCGCTCGCTCCACGCCACCTTGACCGCCTCGACCTGGAGGTGGATGCGCTCAGCGCTCAGCGCGGAGCCGGTCGGCCGGTCGAGGGTCGACAGCACGTTGAGCGCCATGAGCGCGGCGATGCCCTGGGAGTTCGGCGGGATCGTCGCCACCTCCGTCCCGCCGTAGGTGGTGGAGATGGGCTCGACCCAGTCGCCGCGATGGGCCGCGAGGTCCTCCGCCGAGAGGACGCCACCGACGCCCTGCACGGCGCGCACGATCTCCGCGCCGACCGCCCCGGTGTAGTACGCGTCCCTCCCGCCGTCGGCCACCGCACGAAGCGTGGCGGCCAGCAGCGGCTGGCGGAAGCGGTCGCCGGCGATGCCGGCGTGCGAGAAGACCGCCCGCGCATCGTCGTCGAAAGCTGGCAGCGCCGTGGCGATGGAGCGCGCGGTGATGGCCGTCAGGGAGTAGCCCTCCTCGGCCGTCTGGGCGGCGGGGCCGAGGGCGTCGGCCAGCGGCCGCCGGCCGAAGCGCTCGATCAGCTGCGCCCATGCGTCCACCGCGCCGGGCACGTCGACGGTGAGCGGTCCGCGCTGGGGCATCGTGTCGTGGCCCGCGGCCCGGACGCGGTCGATCGTCAGGGCGGCGGGGGAGCGGCCACTGCCGTTGAAGCCGTGAAGCCGGCGCTCGACGGGGTCCCAGACGAGCGCGAACGCGTCGCCGCCCAGGCCACAGGCGTTGCAGTAGACGACGGCCAGCATGGCGTTCGCGGCGACAGCCGCGTCCACGGCGCTGCCGCCGCCGCGGAGCGCCTCGACGCCCGCGGCCGTGGCGAGGGGGTGTGGCGTGGCGACCATGCCATGGGGCGCGGTGATCGGAGGCATCGGCTCCGACCGTAGCAGAGTGCAGGCAGGGGAAACGTGCGACTTGACAGTAGCAAGAAATCCGCCGACGATGGGCCGCATGGACGAGGCTGAACCCGCTGAGCGACGCAACGTGGCCGTGATCGGTGCCACCGGCTTCGTCGGGCGCCACGTGGTCGCGCGCCTGGCCGAGGCCGGGCACCGACTCGTCGCGATCGGCCGCACCGGACGACGGATCTCGTCATGGCCAACGTCGGTCGAGTCTCGAGCGGCCGACGTCGAATCGGGCCGCGGCCTCGAGGCGGCGCTGGAGGGGGCCGATGCGGTCGTTCATCTCGTGGCCATCCCGCGCGAGGCCGGCGGCCGGACGTTCGACCGGGTGAATGTCGGCGGGACGAGGCGCGTGGTCGAGGCGACCACCGCGGCCGGGATCCGGCGCTTCGTCCACCTATCGGTGCTCGGCGTCGCCGAGGACCCGAAGCTCGGCTACCTGCACTCGAAGTGGCTGGGTGAGCGGATCGTGCGGGAAAGCGAGCTCGAGTGGGTGGTCTTCCGGCCCTCGCTGCTGTTCGGCCGCGGCGACGGCTTCTTCTCGCTGGTCCGCACCACGCTGAAGCGGTGGTCGCCCGGCATCGTGGCCATCCCCGGACGTGGCGACACCCGGTTCCAGCCGCTCGCCGTCGACGATCTCGCCCGGGCCGTCGAGCGGGCGGTCGTCGAAGAGGAACGGGCGCGATCGGTCTACGAGGTCGGCGGGCCCGAGTACTGGACCTACCGCCAGATCGTCGACGAGGTGATGCGCGTCACCGGCATGCGCCGCCTCAAGCTCGGCATGCCGGTCCCGGTGCTCAGCGCTCTCACCGTGGTGACCGATCGCATCCTCCCGGCCTTCCCTGTCAGCCACGACCAGATCGCCTCGCTCGGCCGGCCGAACTTCACCGAGATCGGCGCGTTCGAGCGTGCCTTCGGGTTCGCGCCGCGCCCGATGGACCTGGCCTACCTCGGCGAGTCCTAGGGCTGCGCCTCCCACGTCTCGCCGGGCTCGAGCTCCACGACCGCTGCAGAGGTGTGCTCCTTCAGCTGTTCGGGCGTGCCCGCCAGCGCCGGGAAGGTCGCGTAGTGGACGGGGATGGCCATCGAGGCCCCGACCATCTCGAGCGCGAGGCCGGCGCCGCGCGGGTCCATCGTGTAGTGGCCCCCGATCGGCACCACGGCGATCTCGGGGACGTAGCGCTCGCCGATGAGCCGCATGTCGCCGAAGGCATCGGTGTCGCCGGAGTGGTAGACGGTCATGCCGTCCTCGAACTCGAGGATCCACCCCCACGACCCGAGCTCGCGCGTGACCTGGCCGCCATCGGCTGCGGTGATGGTGGCACCGCCGCTGTGGAGGGCCTGGACCATGGTGAACAGGACGCCGGCCGCCTCGAACGTGCCGCCCACGTTCATGCCGACCGCCTCGACGCCCATTCCCGGCGAGCTGAATGCTCATCTCGTGGCTGCCGATCACGACCGCGCCCTCGACCGATGCCAGCTCCCGGAGGTCCGCGAGGTCGTCGCCGACATGGTCGAAGTGGCAATGGGTGGGGGCGACCACGCTGACGCGCTCGGGCGTGCGGTAGGCGTCCGCGTAATTCGGCGCGCCGGTCCATCGGTCCACCCAGATCCAGGCGTCCTCCGGTGACCGATAGAGCACGCCGCCGTGCCCGAGTCGGGTGATGCGCAGATTCGCCATCGGTGGGTCCATCCTTCGCAGAAATCGGTTGTGTTCCATCCTGCCATGCCGATAATCCGACGGTGCGCACCGATGGCCCACCCCAGCAGCTCGCGCGACGACCGTTCGGCGTCGTCCTGCTGACCCTGCTGTGGCTGGCCTACGCGGGAGTCGCGTTCCTCGTCGTCCTTGGCGTGTCGCGCGTGCCACCCGCAGGCATCGTCCGCCCCTTCGTCGCGTTCGGCTGGTTGGAGCCCGCGGCCGGGGTGCTGGCGGCCTTCGCGCTCGTCATCGCCGTCGGCATCTGGTTCCTCCGACCGTGGGCGTGGGTGCTGGCGATGGTCGCGGCGGGGATCGGGCTCGCCTTCGACATCGTCGGCTGGATGAACGGGCGCCCCACCTACCTGTCGCTGCTCTTCGGCATCGTCATCGCGTTCTACCTGAACCAAACCGCGGTGCGACGACGGTTCCGCATCGGCGTTGAGGAGGACGTTCCCTCGGTCACACTGGCTGACGGCGAGCGAGACGAGCGATGACCGACGAGGAGCTGCTGCGCGCCCACGAGCCGATCCTCCGCTTCACGCACGGCGAGCTCTTCCTGCCGGCCGATGCCGAGCGCTACATCTCGGAGTGCGACCTGTTCATGGGTCGCTCACAGCGCGAGTCTCGCCTCGTCGCGCCGGTCGGGACGCTCACGCCGGAACGACTGGCGTCGCTCGAGCCGGATCCCGGTCAGCGGTTCTCGCTGCGCTTCGTCCAGCGGCCGCTGAGCGGCGTCGAGATGGCGCGCTGGTGGCGTCGCCCGGACCGCCCGACGTTCCGCGCCGCGGGCCGGCTCGCGCGGGTCGGCCTCTTCGCCCGCATCATCGACGCCGGGTTCAACGTCGTCGCTGCTCGTGCGCGGCACCGTGCCCGGCGGGACCGCGGCCGCCGCGCCGGACAAGTACGAGCGCCGCCGGTCCGGCGAGACCCGCCCGGTGCTACCACGGCCGCGTCGTCCGCCGGGACGGCTGGGTCGTGCTCCAGTACCTGTTCTTCTACTCCATGAACGACTGGCGCTCGACGTTCGACGGGCGCCAACGACCACGAGGCGGACTGGGAGCAGGTGTTCGTCATCCTCGAGGAGACGCCCGGACGGCGCCAGGCCGGTCTGGTTCGCGGCCGCGGCGCACGACGAGAAGGGCGACGACCTGCGGCGCCGCTGGGACGACCCGAGGCTCCAGCGCGAGGGCGAGCACCCGGTCGTCTACCCGGGCGCCGGCTCGCACGCCACGTACTTCGAGCCCGGCGAGTACATCATGCGGCTGCCCTGCCCGGCTGCGGCCGGCTCCAGCGGGCCTGCTCGACGTCGTGCGCGCGTTCTGGCGCGACACCCTCCGCCAGCCGGACCCGGGCGACCTGGCGCGAGAGTCGCAGCGGCTGGCTCAGCGTGCCGTTCGTCGACTACGCCCGCGGCGACGGGCGTCCGATCGGGCCGGGCCAGCGAGCTCGAGTGGACGCCCGATCCTCATCGGCGACGACGACGGCTGGGTCGACCGCTACCGCGGGCCTGTTCGGGCCTCGACACCGACGACCGGTTCGCCGGCGAGCGCGCGCCGGCCGGCCCGAAGTACACGCGCGACGGGGCGGTCCGCCAGTCGTGGAACGACCCGCTCGGCTTCGCCGGCCTGACCAAGGTGCCGCCGCCGCGCCAGGTGCCCGAGAAGCTCAAGGCCCTGATCCGGCAGCTCGCCGATGAGCTGAACGGAACTGCACGCCAAGGAGCAGCGCCTGGCCGAAGACCTGCCTGGGGCGCTACCTCGAAGCCGAAACGCTGCGGGAGGCCGGTTCTCCGCCGCGCCAGCTGCGCGATGCGGAGACGCGCGTCCTGCGCGCCGAGCACGAGCTCGCCGACCTGCGGTCGTCGATCGCGGCGACCGGGACAGCGCATCGAGGCGGCGAGCGCCGAGCTGGACGAGGCCGGGAACGGACTCATCGGCGACCCACGCCATCACCTCACCCACCATCGCGAGCCCCTTCCGCCGGCAACCGCCCGCTACGGCGTGCTGGTCGAGCTGTGGTCGGCGATCGGCTTCGGGCTGCTGCTGCTGGCCGTCATCGGCCTGCTCGTGTTCACCGACGTGCCGGTGTGGACGGCCCTGCTGCTGTCCATCGGCATCTACGTCGTCGTCGAGGCGGCCTTCCGCCGCAGGCTGCGTGCCGCTGCTTCTGCGGGTGACCCTCGTGCTGGCCTTCATCGCCGCACTCATCCTGGCCTGGGAGTTCGCCGGTCCGCTGCTCATCGCCGCGGTCCTCGGCCTGGCGCTGCTGACGATCACCGACAACGTCCGCGAGCTCCGGCGCCGCTGAGCCTCAGCTCGACCGCGAGGCGACCGGTCGCAGCGATTCGGCGCAGCCGAGGGCAGCTCGTGCTCGATCGTCGTTTCCGCCCCGTGCCCGGGGAGCACGCGCGTGGCCGGCGGGACAGCCTCCGACAGTCGGGTGAGGCGAGGTGATCGATCCGCTCCTCGCTGCCGCCGGGCAGGTCGACACGGCCGAAGGCTCCGGCGAACAGCACGTCGCCGGTCAGACACCAGGCCGTGGCGTTCCTCGAACAGGCAGACCGAGCCCTCGGTGTGCCCCGGGAGGTGGAGGACGTCGAACACGAGGTCGCCGATGCGGACCTGCTCGACCTTCGACGAGCTTGCGCGTGGCCGTCACCGGCTCGAGGTCGAAACCGTAGCTGTTGCGGCCGTCGAGGCGGTACGCGTCCTCGGGATGGATCGCCAGCGGCGCCCCACTGGCGCGCAGCAGTGGCGCGTCGTCGAAGATGTGGTCGATGTGGCCGTGCGAGTTAGCGACGAGGTGCAGACGCAGGCCGTGCGCCGCGGCGCGCTCCATGAGGGGCTCCGCGGCCCCCATGCCCGGGTCGACCACCAGCGCGTCGGCTGAGCGGCCATCCCACACGAGGTAGGCGTTCGTCTGCCACGGGCCGAATGGGGCTGCCTCGATGCCGGACGCCATGCGCCGCGTCGTCTGCGGGCACGCCCGAGTGCCGGACGACGGCGTCTTCGGTCACTGCTCCCGTCCGCCGGCCGGGCCGGTGACGGACGGCGGCGCCATCGGCCAGGCGGAAGCCCGAAGTGTGCGGCCAGGCGCCGCGCGAGCTCCTCGGCGACGTCGTCGGCGGCGACGGTCCGCCCCAGCTCGGCCGAGAGCGAGGTCACGCCCTTGTCCGGGATGCCGCAGGGGACCATCTCGTCGAACCAGCGCAGATCGTTCCGGACGTTGAGCGCCAGCCCGTGTGTGGTGACGCCGCGCCGGACGCGGACGCCGATCGCCGCGAGCTTCCGCTGGCCGTCGACCCAGATTCCCGGGAGGCCCGGCGAGCCGCCCGGCGTCGACGCCGAACGCGGCCGCGGTTTCGATCACGGCCGCCTCGAGCACCCGAACGTAGCGGCGCAGGTCGAGCGGATCGCGCAGCTCGACGATCGGGTAGGCCACGATCTGGCCGGGGCCGTGGAAGGTGATGTCCCCGCCGCGGTCGATCCTGATCAGCTCAGTGCCGAGGTCGCGCAGACGCTGGGGCGTGGCCAGCAGGTTGGCCTCGTCGCCGCCGCGGCCGATGGTGTAGACCGGGAAGTGCTCGAGGAGCAGAAGCCGATCGCCGATCCGCCGTCCGCGCCGCTGGTCGGCGAGCTCGTCCTGCAGCTCCCAGGTGGGCCGGTAGGGAACGTGAACGCGCAGATGCTCCACGGTCAGGACGCCGCCGTGGGCGGCAAGCAGCGGGTGCTCGTCGCTGGCCGGGCGGTGGGGTGCGTCGGGGTCGGGCCGTCGAGGTCGCGTGCAGGCGGACGGAGCCGGGCCGGCGCTGATGTCTCGGAAGGGCGTATCCGCCGTCATCGGTCCATCCCGTTCGCCACGTGCAGATCAGGGCCGCAGGAACGGCGGATGAGCCCCCGATTCCTGTCGCCTGCGGCTGTCATCCTGCAGATCGGCCGAATGGGCGGAAGCAGGCGGGCCGGTGCGGCGGTCATCTGAATCTGGCAGGAGGCGTGCGCGGTCAAACCGCGGCGGCGGTCTCGCGGCCGGGGACCCTGCTCGGCGGCGTGGTAGCTCGACCGCACCAGCGGCCCGGACTGGACGTGGGCGAAGCCCATCTCGAGGCCGATCCGCCGCAGGCTCATGAACTCGGCGGGGGTGTAGTACTTCATCAGCGGCAGGTGCTTCTGTGACGGGCGCAGGTACTGGCCGATGGTCAGCACGTCGATCTCGGCCGCCCGGAGCAGCCGCATCGCCTCGAGGATCTCGTCCCACGTCTCGCCGAGCCCGAGCATCATCCCGGTCTTGGTGACCATCGCGCCGAAGCCGATCTCGGACGCGACGGCGCGGCCGTGGGTGAGGACGTGGACTGACCGATCCCACCTGGCGCGACGTCGGACGGGGCGCTGGAGACGCGGGACCGTCTCGACGTTGTGGTTCAGGATGTCGGGCCGCGCCTCGACGACGGTGCGGATGTCGGCGTCGCGCCCGTTGAGATCGCTGATCAGGACCTCGACGCTCGTCCCGGGTTGGCGAGCCGGATCTCGCGGATGGTGTCGGCGACCATCTCCGCCCCGCCGTCGGGCAGGTCGTCACGGGCCACCATGGTGACCACGACATGCTTCAGGTTCATCAGCCTGGTGGCTTCGGCCACCCGACGCGGCTCGTCCGCGTCCGTGATCGGTGGGCGGCCGGTGTCGATCGCACAGAACCCGCAGTTCCGCGTGCAGACGCTGCCCAGGATCATGAAGGTGGCCGTCCCGAGGGCCCAGCACTCGCCGATGTTTGGGCAGCGCGCCTCCTCACAGACCGTGTTCAGCGCTTCATCACGCAGGATGTGCTTCGTGTCGGCGTAGGTGCTTCCGACTCCGAGCCGCACCTTCAGCCATTCCGGCCGCCGGCCGCCGGGGCCGGCATTCTCGGGCATCGGGTCGCCGGCTGCGAGCAGGCCGCCATCGGTCTGCGGGCCGCCCGGATACATGACCTCCGATGGCGTGGCGTGGCCGCCCACCGGGTTGCTCACCACGCTGAGCTCGCCGAGCGTGCTGAAGTCCGACGGGGCGTCGTTCAGGGCCATGCCCAGAGTCTACCCAAGGACCGAACCGGGCGCCGCCGACCGTTCCTGTGTCGCAGGAGGGGCCCGGCGGCCTACGATGCCGGCGTGGACCAGGTCGCCGATCGGCTCGAGGCTTCGCTGCGCGCGGTCGGAACGCATAAGCGCGCCGAGGGCGAGAAGCGCTACCTCAAGAGCGAGCTCGACTTCACCGGCACGTTGGTGTCGCAGACCCGGGCGGAGGTCAAGCGGCTCGATGCCGAGCTCACGCTCGACCACGACGGCGTGCTGGCTCTTTCCGAGGCGCTCTGGTCGAAGCCGGTATTCGAGCGTCGGCTCGCCGCGATCATGTTCCTCCAGCGGCACGCTCGCCTCGTGACGGTCAGCGGATCTTCCCGTGCTGGAGCGGTTCGTCCGCGAGTCTCGGACGTGGGCGCTGGTCGACTACCTGGCCGTCGACGTGCTGGGACGCCTGGTCGGCGCAGACGCAGGCTCCGTCACCCCGCACATGGACCGCTGGGCCGGGGACGACGACTTCTGGATCCGACGCTCGTCGCTGCTCTGCGAGCTTCGACCGATCCGCTCCGGTGAACCGCTCACTCGATTCGTGGCGCGGGCAGACCCGATGCTCGAGGAGCGGGAGTTCTTCATCCGCAAGGCCATCGGGTGGGTGCTTCGCGAGGCCGGAAAGCGGCGGCCGGACGACGTCGCGTCATGGCTCGCCCCG
Source organism: uncultured Chloroflexia bacterium (assembly GCA_963806695.1). Classification (GTDB taxonomy): domain Bacteria; phylum Chloroflexota; class Limnocylindria; order QHBO01; family QHBO01; genus JACDBZ01. The sequence goes on from CAWDYT010000002.1 coordinate 91,465, forward strand.
CGGACGCACCGCGCCAGCGGAGTCACGATGCGCGAGGCGGTCAAGTACCTGGCGGCGGCGGACGCCGAGCGACTCATGCAGGCCTATCGCGAGCGGCGCCCGGCCTGAGCCGACCCTCAGTGGCCGGCGTGCTCGTCCGCCGCGCCGTGCGCGTCGGTCGCGCCGTGCGCGTCATGGACGACGGCGTGGCCGCGTCCGCGTCCGATGAGCCACCGGTTGACGGGGAAGGTGACCACCCAGGCGATCGCCAGCGCGATGGCCAGCGTCACCCAGAAGAACGGGTCGGCGATGCCCGCTGCCATGGCCCCCGGGATGAGCAGCAGCACCGCGTTGTCGACGATCTCCATCGTCGTGATCGACGCGGTGTCGGCGACCAGAGCGGTGCGCGTCGCCTGACCGAGGGTCATGCCCGACGCCACGAGTGGACGCATGGTCAGCGCGTAGCCGAAGGCGAAGGCAAGCACGACCGCGAGGACGATGGCCGCCACGGTATCCCAGCCGAGCGCGTCCGCGATCACAAGGCCCAGCACTTCGCCAATGCCGCACCCGATGAGGCAGTGGGTGGTGGCGGAGGCCGCCAGTCGGTTCAGGCTCGGGGACGTCGCGTGGTGCATGTGCGGATGGTAGGTCCGCAACGGCCGTCTCGATGGACGGCCGTACCCCGGTACCGGGGGTCCTGGGCGGCGGCGCGCACAAATCGGGTCCACTGCGGCGCCCGATCTCGACGCTGGTACCGCCGGTTCGATGGTCCTATCGACCCATCCGAACGTGTGCGCCACGGTGCGCGGCACATGGGGAACAACCGCCTGCCGGCCCGTCGGGCTCGCCGTCCGATGCTCCTCGCGCTCGTGATGGGCGTTGCTCTGGTGCTCGTCGGCGTGACCGGCAGCGCGCTCGTCGCCGTCACGGCCGATCATGTCTCGAGTGCGACGCTGTCGAGCGTCGTGTCGCGGGACGCGTCGCTGGTCGAGCTGTTCGTGAACGGGACGCTCCGATCGTCCGACCTGGACGATGAGGGCCCCGGTCCGGCTCGAACCGCGGAGCTGCACCGGCTCCTGGGCAGCCTGGCGGCAGAGGACGGCATCCTGCGGATCGAGATCCGGGACCGATCAGGACGCGTCGTTGCCAGCGACGCTCGCCACGCGGTCGGCCAGGTGGTGCCGCCATCGGCGCCCATGGCCCGCGCGCTGGCCGAGGGCCAGGCGAGCGCCGACCTGGTCGAGCGAGGCGTGCCCTCGCACGCCGCCGGAGATGGGCTGCAGCGATACAACCTGGTGGAGGAATTCCTTCCGATCGTCGACTCGGACGGAGACGCCCTCGCCGTCGTCGCCATGTGGCGCGACGCCGATGCCCTCCTCGCAAGCCTCGACGGCGCGCGACGCGACGTCATGCTTGTCACGCTCGCCGCGGGCGTTCTCCTCGCAGCGGTGCTGTTCCTCGTATTCCGAGCCGCGCAGGCGCGGCTCAGCAGGCAGCACGCCCAGCTGCTGGAGGCGACGCGCAGGGATGCCCTCACCGGCATGCTCAACCACGGGACGGTGGTGTCCACCCTGGCGGACGAAGTGGAATCGGCCCACGCATCCGGTGCGTCGATCGCGGTCGCCCTGGTCGATGTCGACAACTTCCGGCTCTTCAACGACACCCACGGCCACGCCGCCGCGGACGAGGTATTGCTCCGCGTGGCCGCTGTCGTCCGGGACGAGGCGTCCGCACGGCGTGGCCAGGTGGCGCGCTACGGCCCCGACGAGTTCCTGCTCGTCCTGGCTGGCGCGTCGCTGGAAGATGCGCAGGAGGCTGCCGAACGGGTGCGTTCGCGGCTCGAGGCTCTGAGCGTGCGCTTCGGCGACTCGGAGGAACTGCCGATCTCGGTCAGCGTCGGGATCGCCGGCCTTCCCGCAGCACGCGACGTCGGTCACCGACCTCCTGTCCTCGGCCACCGTCGCCCTCAGCGAGGCGAAGGCAGGCGGCGGGGACGCGGTTTCCGTCTTCCAGGACGGGGAAGAGGAGCGCGTGGTACGCGGCAGCTTCGACATCCTCCAGGGGCTGGTCATCGCCGTCGACACGAAGGACCGGTATACGAAGCGACACTCCGAGGACGTGGCGCGCTACGCGGTCTTCCTCGCGCGCCTGCTTGGCCTCGACGACGAGGTGCAGCACACGATCCAGCTGGCCGGGCTGCTCCACGACGTCGGCAAGATCGGCATCCCCGACGTCATCCTGCGCAAGCCGTCGAAGCTGACCGCCGAGGAGTACGGGATGTTCCAGCAGCACGTCGTGCTCGGCGACTGCCATCGTGCGTGACGTGCCGAACGCCGCAGCTCGTGCGCGCCGGCATCCGCTCGCACCACGAGCGCTGGGACGGCAACGGCTACGTCGACGGACTCGAGGCTGAGGAGATCCCGCTCATCGGCCGCGTGCTGGCCGTCGCCGATGCGTTCAGCGCCATGACCACCACCCGTCCGTACCGAAAGGCCCTTCCGCTGACCGAGGCGCTGAAGCGACTCGAGGATGCCGCGGGAACGCAGCTCCAGGAGGAGCTGGTCGCGGCCTTCATCACGGGCATCGAGACGGCCGCCGACGCCCCGCTCCCGGGCGAGGATCCGGTCGGCCTGTGGAAGCCGGAGCTGTGGGTCGCCTGAGGCGGGCGCGCTGGCGCGCCGGACCGCGGCCGCCATCGGCGTGCGTCGCAATCGGCGCGGTCGCCGTGCGGCCGGCGGCTGCGGAGTCCGCGCTCTGGACCCTGCTCGCATCCCCGCTGGCGGTCAACGACCGGGCCACGACCACGTTCTCGCTGACCGCCACCGACGAGGATCCGCTGGCCGCACGTTGAGCAGCGCGGAGATCGGCTGCGTGGTCGTGGATCGTGCCCGCCACCTTCAGCGGTCATCGCCGCCGCGGTCACCGGATCGACCGCCGGCTCGTCCTGGGTCGCGACGCGCGGTGCCAACCGGGTGCGCGTGCAGGCCGGCAGCGGCGGCGATCGGCTCGAGACGGCTGGACTCGGTGAGCTTCACGATTCGCGCCACGGCCCTGAGCGGCGGGCGCGCACCTGGGCGTCCCGCCCATATCGTCAGCAGGACTGCAGCGGGACCGGCGCGCTCGTCGGCGTGCCGCATCGTGGTCATCGCGGGCGCGCCGCGTGACTCCGACCCCCGCGCCCACGCCGACGCCAACCCCGTGCCCACGCCCGTGCCGACCGCGACGACCGATCACCCGCTGCCCCGCTCCCGGCCTGCCGTTGCCGCTGCCGGCGCGCTGCCCAGCCTGCCCGGGATCGGCGCGCCGACCGCGACGCCGGTTCCCTCGCCACGCCCGACCCGGGCGGCCCGACCGGCAGGTCCCCCGGGGCGAGCCCTCGCCCGAGCCATCGGCGTCGGAGGTGCGGACGCGGAGCCACCGTCCTCGTCAGGACCCGGCGGCGACGCGTCACCGTCGGCCGATGCGGCGCCAGGCGCCGCAGCCCGACGCGAGCGGTGGCGGCGAGCCGGCGTATCGCGCCGGGAGCGGCGTGGACGCGCTCGACGCGGCGCGCGGATCCCGCATCGACGCAGGCGCGATCGCGCTCGACCTCGGAGGCCTCGACATCCTGGACGGCGTCGACGATGTGGATCGTGCCGGCCGCCACCATCGGCGTGCCCGGCCTGCTGATCCTGATCTGGATCGGCCTCCAGGCGGTGGGCGCCTTCGCCTGGATGCCAGCGGTGCGCCGACTGCGAGGCGACGACGAGGCCGCCCCGACGCCCTAGCCGAGCGAGGTCGCCGGGTCCCACTCCTCGAGCAGCTTGCGCACATCGGCCAGGAAGAACCCGACCTGTGCCCCGTCGAGCACACGGTGATCGAATGAGCAGGTCATGTTCATCATGTGCCGGACGGCGATGACGTCGTCGCCGTCGATCTCCATCACCCGCGGCCGCTTCACGATCGCCTCCATCGAGAGGATGGCGACCTCCGGCGCGTTGATGATCGGCATCGAGCTGACCGATCCGAACCAGCCGGTGTTGTTCACGGTGAACGTGCCGCCCTGGAGCTCGTCGAGGCGCAGCTTGCCGGCGTGGGCCCGCGAGCTGATGTCGCGGATCCTGGCATTCACGCCGCTGATCGACAGCTGATCCGCGTTCGCGATGACCGGCACGATCAGCCCGTTGTCGACCGCCACCGCGATGCCGATGTTCATCGCCTGCTTGAGGATGATCTTGTCCTCGGCGAACTGGCTGTTCAGGGTCGGGTGCTTGCGCAGGGTCTCGGTGACCGCCTTGACCACCACCGCCACGTAGCTCAGTGACGCGCCCTCGCGGGCCTTGAAGGCCATGTTGTTGGCCTCGCGCCACTTCACCACGTTGGTCACGTCGACCTCGACCACGGTGTAGGCGTGGGGGACCGTGGTCTTGACCTGGGTCATCTTCTTCGCGATGGCCTTGCGCATCTGCGAGAGCGGGCAGCTCGACGTCCCCACTCGTCGGTGCGGGAATCGACGGCGGTGCGGGCGCCGGCGTGGGAGCCGCGGGGGCGGCCTGCGCCTGCGCGGCCGGCGCCTGCGGCGTGCCGGCCTGGGGCTGCGCCTGCGGCGCGGCAGCGGCCTGGGGCTCCGCGGCGGGCGCTTGCGGCCCCTTCTCGATGAATGCCAGCACATCGTCGCGCGTCACGCGGCCGCCGGCGCCGCTGCCGGTCAGCTGGGCCACGTCGATGCCGTGCTCGCGCACGAGCCGTCGTACCGCGGGCGTCATGCGGGCCGACGAACCGGCGTCGCTCGGCGCGGCGGCCCCGTTGGTGGGCGCCGACGTGGCGGGCGGAGGCTTCGGTCGCCTGCGCCGTGGACGGCGCCTGCTCCTGCTGCGCGACCGCCTCGGAGCCGGCGTCGGCGGCGACCTCGGGCTGTGCCGGCTCTCGGCCTCCTTCGGAGGCTCGGGCTGCGCCGGTGCCTCGGCCGGTTGCTGGGGAGCGGCTCTCGGCGGCGGGTGTCGCGGCCTCGGCTCAGCGGCCGGAGCCGCGGTGGCCTCCGCCGCTGCCGGCGCCTCGGCGCCTGCGCGCCGCGCCGTCGGCGTCGATCTCGGCGACCGGGGTTCCGACGGCGACGGTCTCGCCATCGGGCACCATGATCTTCGTGACCGTGCCGCCGATCTCGGCCGGCACCTCGGCATTCACCTTGTCGGTGACGACCTCGAACAGCGGGTCGTACTGCTCGACCGTGTCGCCTTCCTTGACCAGCCAGCGCTCGATCGTCCCCTCGGTGACCGACTCGCCGAGCTGCGGCATCTTGATCGTGGTTGCCATCGGTATGCGGGCCTTCCTCGTGGTGTCAGGTCGAATCGTGCCAGATCAGTAGGCGGCGAGCTCGCGGGCGGCCGCGACGATCCGCGCCGGGTTGAGCATGAACCAGTCTTCAAGGGTGTGGTGGAACGGTACGCCCGGGACCTCCGGACCGGCCAGGCGGGTGACCGGGCCGTCGAGGTGCTCGAACGCACGCTCGCCGATCTCGGCCGCAATCTCGGCCCCGAAGCCGCCGAACCGGTTGGCCTCGTGGACGACCAGCGCCTTGCCGGTCTTCTCGACCGACGCCAGGATCGTGTCCAGGTCGAGCGGCCGTAGCGTGCGGAGATCGACCACCTCCGCCTCCACGCCATCCTCGCGCGCCAGCGTCTCGGCCGCCTCGAGCGCGCACAGTCGCATGAAGCCGTAGCAGAAGATCGACAGATGCCGGCCCTCCCGGGCGACCGATGCCTTGCCGATGGGCAGCACCGTGTCGCCCTCGGGAACCTCGGCCTTGAACAGCCGATACGTCTTCTTGTGCTCGAAGAACATCACCGGGTCGGGGTCGCGGATCGCCGCCTTGAGCAGGGCCTTGGCGTCGGCCGGCGTGCCCGGAGCGACGACCTTCAGCCCGACGGTCGAGGTGAAGTACGTCTCGTTGGACTGCGAGTGGTAGAGCGCGCCGTGGACGCCGCCGCCGTACGGCATGCGGATCACCATCGGCGCCGTGAACGTGCCGTTCGAGCGGTAGTGGATGCGGCTGATCTCCGACACGATCTGGTTGAAGGCGGGGTAGACGAAGTCGGCGAACTGCATCTCGGCGATCGGCCGCAGGCCGTAGACCGCGGCGCCCATCGCGGCGCCGGCGATCATTCCCTCGGTGAGCGGGGTGTCGAGCACGCGCTTGTCGCCGTACTTGGCCCACAGGCCCTCGGTCGCGCCGAACACGCCCCCCTTCTTCCCGACGTCTTCGCCCATGACCATCACGCTGTCGTCGCGCTCCATCTCCTCGTCCATCGCGAGGCGGATGGCCTCCAGGATGTTGAGCTCGGCCATCAGTGCGCGCTCCCATCCGTCGGCGACATCGGCGTCGCCGTCCCGCCGCCCTGGATCGCGTCGGCGTAGACACGCTCGTGCGCGTCGTCGGTGGTCGGCTCCGGCCGGGCCTCGGCCCGCTTCGTCGCCTCGTTGATCTCGGCCTTCACCTCGGCCCTGATCGCGTCGTCCACCTCGTCGGTCAGCGAGCCGGCCGCGCGCAGCTCAGCGGCGAACATCGGGATCGGGTCGAGCTCCTTGAGGTGCTCCACCTCGGTCGGGTCGCGGTAGCGTCGCTGATCGTCGTCGGAGGAATGGGACGTGAGGCGCACCACCCGTGCCTCGATGAGGGTCGGTCCCTCGCCGCGACGCGCTCGCTCGTGCGCTTCCTTTGCGGCGGCGTAGCACGCGAGGACGTCGCCGCCGTCGACCACGACCCCGGGCATCCCGTACCCATCCGCCCGGGCGGCCACCGACCCGCCGGCCACCTGGCGCTCGAGCGGCACGCTGATGGCGTAGCCGTTGTTCTCGCACACGAAGATCACCGGCAGCTTGTGCACCCCGGCGAAGTTCATGGCCTCGTGGATCTCGCCCTGGTTGCTCGTCCCCTCGCCGAACTGGGTCATGGTCACCACGTCGTCCCCACGGACCCAGGCGCCCATCGCGATCCCCACCGCGTGCAGCACCTGCGTCCCGACCGGCGAGCTCAACGACACGATGTTGTACCGGGCGCCGCCGTAGTGGCCCGGCATCTGGCGGCCGCCGGAGCTTACGTCGTCGGACTTGGCGAGGTGGGCGGTGATGATGTCCTCGGCGCTCATGCCGAACGTCATCGCGCTGGCGATCGACCGATAGAACGGCGCCATCCAGTCCTGGCCCTTGCGCATCGGCCAGGAGGTGGCCACCTGGGCGCCCTCGTGGCCCTGGCCCGAGATGATGAAGGCGATCTTCCCGGCCCGCTGCATCAACCACATGCGCTCGTCGACCGCACGCGCGAGGAGCATGGCGCGGTACATCCCGAGCACGTCGTCGTCGGCGAGGCCGAGGTCGGTGTGCCGGAGCCGGGGCGTGGTGTCGGTGGTGGCCATCTCCCTCGAGCCTCCTCCTAGACGTGGATGGGCGCGCCGTCGACCGCCATGGCGGCCTCCGGCAGCACTTCGGGCAGGGTCGGATGGGCGTGGACCGTCATCCCGATCTCGGCGGCGGTCGCCTCGACGACCTGGGCGAATGTCGGCTCGGCGATCAGGTCCCCGGCGTGCGGTCCGATGATATGGGTGCCGAGCAGCAGGCCGGTGCCGGCATCGGCGACGAACTTCGCGAATCCGTCGACCTCGCCGACGATCGTCGCCTTGCCCAGCGCGCGGAACGGGAACTGGCCCGTCTTCACCTCGCGCCCGGCGGCCTTCGCCTCGTCCTCCGAGAGCCCGACCGACGCGATCTGGGGCCGGCAGAACGTGACGCGCGGCATCTGCTCCATGCGCACCGGCTCCGGGTCGTGGCCGGCCAGGTGCTCGACCGCCACGATGGCCTCGTGGCTGGCGACGTGGGCAAGCGCGAAGCCGGGGACGATGTCGCCGATGGCATACAGGTTCGGCGCCCCGGTCCGCATGAACTCGTCGACCTTCACGTAGCCGCGATCCATCTCGACGCCCTCGATGCCGTCGAGGCCGATGTCCTCGGTCAGCGGCCGGCGGCCGACGGCGACGAGGATGACGTCCGCGGCGAGGTCGGTCCGCTTGCCGCCGTCCTTCGTGGCCACCTGGAACGCGATCTCGTCCTCACCTTGGTTGAGGGACTCGGGATCGATGGTCGATGCGACGTGGGTCGTGATGCCCCGTCGGCGGAAGACGCGCGCCAGCTCCTTGCTGATTTCGGGATCCTCGAGCGGCACGACGCGATCGGCGAACTCGACGAGCGTGACCTCGGATCCGAAGTCGCGGTACATGCTGGCCCATTCGACGCCGATGGCGCCCGCTCCGACGATCGTCACTCGTCCAGGCACGTCGCCGCGGGTGAGCGCCTCATCGGACGTGATGACTCGGGTGCCGTCCGGCTCGAGCCCGGGAAGCGATCGCGGCGCCGACCCGGTGGCGAGGATGAGGTTGTCGGCGCTTGCCTCCACGTCGCCCGACTCGCCGCCCGAGATCCGCAGGCTGGTCGGGCCGGTCAGCACGCCGTTGCCGCGCAGGACCGTCACCTTGTTCTTCTTCATCAGGAACTCGACGCCCGACACGTGCTTTTCGATCACGGCGTCCCGTCGCGTCGCGAGTGCGCCGTAATCCAGGCTGATGCCATCGTGGCCGGCCAGCCCGAACTCGGCGCCCTGCTCGGTCACCCGGTGCAGCAGGTCGGCGGTCTCCAGCAGCGCCTTCGACGGGATGCATCCGCGGTTCAGGCACGTGCCGCCCAGCCTGTCCCGCTCGACGATGCCGACGGTGAGGCCGAGCTGCGCGGCGCGGATCGCACCCACGTAGCTCATGCCGCCGCCGAGGATGAGCAGGTCGAAGCGTTGTGGATCGGCCATCGGTCTCCCTGGTGTGTTCAGCTCGCCGCGGCCGCCCGCGGCCGTGGCGCATCGGTCTCGAAGGATCGGCCCTCGTGCGCGGCGAACCGTGCGCGCCAGTCGTCGGGGACCGGGATGGGGCGGCTGGTTTCGTAGTCGTAGGTGACGAGGACGGTCTGCACGTCGCCGACCAGGCGGTCGTCGGGGCCGGCGGTCATGCGGTGCTCCATCCCGAAGCTGGTGCGCCCGACGTGGTCCACCCGGGTCTCGACCACGACGTCCTCGCCGAAGGCGATCGGCGAGCGGAAGTCGAGCTCGACCCGGGCCAGGATCAGCGGCAGGCGCTGGATCGGCTCGCCCGGCTGCAGCACCTCGAGCAGGTAGCGGATGCGCGCCAGCTCGAGGTAGCTGAAGAAGACCGCGTTGTTCACGTGCCCGAAAGCATCGATGTCGCGGAAGCGGACCTGCAGGGTCGTGCGGTGACGAAAGGCGTCGGTCACGGAGGCGTCATTCTATCCCTCGGCGTGCGCCACCGTGGCAGCGTATATCGGTATATACGCCGGATGCGAACCGCAGTCAGCCGCGAACGAGGGAGCTCGCCCCGCGGAGCAGCCTCGGGTCCGTCGTGACGATCCGGAGGTCCATCGACTCGGCGAGGGCCGCGTAGGTGCCACCGGTCGGCAGTCGAGGCCACGAGCCAGCCAGGCGGCCAGCAGCGACAGTGGCGGCTCGTGGAGCTCGATGCCCACGCGCGGAAGCTCGCCGCCGACACTGGCAATGCGATCGGGAGGCAGATCCGATCTTCGTTTCAGCTCCGCCAGGATGTCCCCGAGCAGCCTGCTCGGGCGCGACCGCTGCGAGCTCCCCGGCCGCGTACTCCAGGCGCATGTCGGCGCCGGCTCCGTCAGCGTCGAACCAGGAGAGCACCGTCCCCACGTCGACGACGAAGCGTCTGCATCAGCGATTGCGCAGGAGGAGGTCGTCGAGGCTGGCGAGGGCCGCCCGGACCGACGGGTCCGCCCCGGGTCCGGTTCCGCCGACGAGGTCGGCGTCGGCGAGCTGGGCGAGATAGCGACTGCGGGTGAGGCCGCGGCGGGCGCAGGCCTCGTCGATCCGCGCGAGCAGGCGCTCGTCGATCGAGATGAGGACGCGCCGGGCTGGCATGGCCGGAGTATATCGGTATATACGCTCGGTCAGGTGCGGGATGCGACGCGGCCGATGAGGGCGGCGAGCAGCGCCGTCCGCGGCACGATCGAGGTGACGTCGAGCCACTCGTCGACCGAATGGTCGTCCCCGCCGACCGGGCCGAGGCCGTCGACGGTCGGGATGCCGAGCGCGGCCGTCGTGTTGGCGTCGGACGCGCCGCCGGTGGCAGCGTCGTGCAGCTCGAACCCCAGCTCGCGGGCGATGGCCACGGCCTCGTCCACGAGGCGCGCGGTCCCCGGGCCCTTCTCCATGGGCGGGTGGCCGGCGGTCCGGTGCAGCTCGGCCCGCACGCCGTCGACCGTCGGCGCGGAGACGATCCGTTCGATCTCGGTCGCGGCGGCGTCGAAGGCCTCGGCCGTGGCCGCTCGAAGGTCGACCTGCAGCTCGCAGCGCTCGGCCACGACGTTCGGCCGAGTGCCGCCCCGGATCACGCCGGCGTTCACCGTCACCGACGGCCACCGTCCGTTCAGGGCGTGCAACGCCAGCACCTGGTGCGCCGCCTCGACGATCGCCGACCGGCCCTTCTCCGGCTCGACGCCGGCGTGCGCCGCACGGCCGGTGAGCGTGACGTGGTAGTCGGCGATGCCCTTCCGGGCGCTCACGATGTCGCCGTTGGCGCGTGCGCATTCCAGGACGAGGACGGCGTCGTGTGACGGGGCGAGCTGGCGGATGACCGGCGAGCTGAAGGGCGAGCCGATCTCCTCGTCGGGATTGGCGACGAACGTCACGGCGGGACGGGCTCCAGTCTCGTGGAGTGCGGCGATGGCGTGCAGCCCAGCCAGCAGCCCTGCCTTCATGTCGGTCACCCCGGGACCCGTGGCACGCTCGCCGGCGACCCGGAAGGGGCGCGCCGCGGCCGTGCCGGGATCGAAGACGGTGTCCATGTGGCCGATGAGCAGGATGCCCGGGCCGTCGCCCTCGAAGCGGCCCACGACCAGGTCGCCCAGGCGCTGGCCGCCCTCGGCGGGGGCATGGGCGATGCGCTCGACGGTCGCGCCTTCCTCGCGCAGCGCCGCCACGACGAGGTCGGCGATCCGGTTCACGCCGTCGGGTGTGTACGACCCGCAGTCGATGTTCACCATCGTCTCGAGCTCGTCGAGAAGGCGCGGCTGGCGCGCCTCGACGATGGCGCGGAGGGCGGTGGGGTCGGACATGGCCGCCAATATACTCAGCCGATGCCACGCCAGGCCGTCCACCGCGAGCCCCGGGTCGAGCTGCTCGAGCTGCGCGTGCTCGACGGTCCGAATCGATTCTTCAGCCGGCCGGCGGTGAAGCTCGAGTTCGCATCGGCGGCCCCAGGGGCGGCCAGCACGACGGCGGCGTCGGCGGCGCTGGCCGTGCGACGCCTGCACGTGGCCCTCGACCTGCCCGAGCCGCGGATCGCGACCCGGCACTCGGTCGATCAGCGGCGCACCGCGATCGCCTTCGCCTGGCGCCGCCGGGCGATCGCGCAGGCCATCGGGACGTCGGCGGCGCGGCTGGCACTCGGCCGCTCGACCGATCGGCGCGAGCTGAACGGCCTGCGCTCCATCGCGCTCGGCCCGCGGGCGCACCTGCCGAGGCCCCGGATCCCGATCGTCGCCATCACCGGCACGAACGGGAAGAGCACGACGACCCGGCTCATCGCGCACATCCTCGCCCGGGCCAGGCGCACCGTGGGCATGACCAACTCGGACGGCATCTACGTCCGCGGCGAGCTCGTCGAGGCGGGGGACTGGACCGGCTTCGGTGGCGCCTCGCGCATCCTCGCCGAGCCGGGGCTCGACGCTCGCCGTGCTGGAGACGGCGCGCGGCGGGATCCTGCTGCGGGGCATCGGCTATTCGGCCAACGACGTGAGCGTCGTCACCAACGTCAGCGCCGATCATCTCGGGCTGCAGGGGATCGACACCGTCGACGAGCTGGCCGAGGTGAAGGCGGCGATCGTGCGCATCACGAAGCGCGACGGCTGGGCCGTCCTGAACGCCGACGACCCGCGAGTGTGGGCCATGCGACGCGAGACGCGGGCGGGCATCTACGCCTTCAGCCTCGACGCTGCCAGCGGGCCGATCGAGGCGACGCTGGACGGCGGCGGGCGCGCGGCGGTGCTGGAGGGCGGCTGGCTCGTCCTGCGCGCGTCCGGGCGCCGGCCACGGCGCCTGGCCGAGGCCGTCGAGGTGCCGGTGACATTCGGCGGGCTGTCCCGGTACAACGTCGCCAACGCCCTCGCGGCGGCCGCCGCGTGCGACGCGCTCGGCCTGACGACCCGCCAGATCTCCGCGGGCCTCCGGTCCTTCGGCCTCGACTCGGAAACCAACCCCGGGCGGCTGAACCTGTTCGAGCGATCGGGCACGTTCGCCATCGTCGACTTCGCCCACAACGAGGCCGGGCTGGCAGGGCTGCTGGACGTGGCCCGCGCGATCGCGCCGCGCGCAAAGGTCCGGCTCGCGTTCGGTACCGCGGGGGACCGCACCGACGAGATCCTGCATCGCCTCGGCGTCCTGGCGGGCAGCGCCGACGACATCGTCATCGCCGAGAAGGAGCACTACCTGCGCGGGCGCAAGCTCGAGGAGATGAACGAGCTGCTGCGAGCCGGCGCCCGAGAGGGCGGGTATGCGGACAAGATCCCGTCCGCCGGGTCGGAGCTCGAGGCGCTCAACCAGATGCTCTCGCGGGCCAAGCGCGGCGACGTGTGCGTCGTGATGGCGCACGTGGAGCGTGCGGAGCTCATCGCACGGCTCGAGTCGGAAGGGTTCCAGGCGGTCGACACTGACCGCCTGCGTCAGCTCATCGGCAGCTGATCAGAGGTCGAGGTCGACCTCGTCCTCCGCGTCGGGGACGCCGACCACGGCGCGCAGCCCATCGGTCTCGCTCGAGGCGCCGTGCTGCCGGCGCTGGAGCTCCTTCCAGACCTGGTTGGCGTGGTCGACGCACACGACCACCAGGTCACCCTCGACAGCGGTGTCGAGTGCCGCCCGGGTCGCCTCCAGCTCGTCGAGGATGATGCGCACCTCGCCGACGTGGCGGTCCTCGCCCGCGGACTCGATGCCCTCGGCGATGAGTTCCGCCGTGTTGCCGCGCGGTCGGCCACGGTTGTTCTCGTCCTCGCGAATGATGATCTCGTCGAAGTAGCGGGCCGCCACGCGACCCAGCTCGACGATGTCCTCGTCGCGTCGGTCGCCCGCGGTGGCCACCACCCCGATCCGACGGCCCGTCACCGACGCCCGGGCTCCCCCAGGGCTGGGTTCGGTCAGTCGCTCGACGAACTGCCCGAGCGCGGTCATGGCCGGCGGGTTGTGCGCGTAGTCCACGACCACCCGATAGCCGTCGAGCTCGAACATGTTCAGCCGTCCCGGCGCCATGAAGTACGAGGTGGTGAAGGTCCGCAGGCCCTGCCGGATGTCGTGGAGGTGCGCGCCGGCTGCCCACGCCGCGGCGGTCGCCGCCAGCGCGTTCTGCACGTTCATCCGCGCTCGGCCCTCGAACGTGGCCGGGATGAGGTGCGTCCACACGAGGTCCATCGACTTGCGGCCGTTGCGCAGCACGATCTTCTCGCCGTTCGTGCCGGGCTCGACCGTCACCGACCGCCGGCCACGCGAGGCCTGGAACTTCAGCCGCTCGTGATCAGGATCCATGCTGAAGTAGATGACCGATCCGGACGTGTGGCGCGCCATGGCCGCGACGTTGGGGTCGTCGGCATTCAGCACCGCCACGCCGTCGCGCGGCACCGCCTCGACGATCACCCGCTTCACCTCGGCCAGCTGCTTCAACGAGGTGATCCCTCCGAGGCCGAGGTGGTCGCCGGAGACGTTGAGGACGACGGCCACGTCGTTGCGCTGGTAGCCCAGGCCCTCGCGCAGGATCCCGCCGCGGGCAACCTCGAAGACCGCGAAGTCGACCGTCGGGTTCTGGAGCACCATCGACGCCGACTTCGGGCCGGAGGCGTCGGCCCTGCGCACGATCCGGCCGTCGACGTAGATGCCGTCGGTGGAGGTGAGGCCGACCTTGCGGCCCATGCCCTTCATGATGTGCGCGATCATCCGCGCGGTCGTCGTCTTGCCGTTCGTGCCGGTCACCGCGACGATCGGGATGCGGGACGGCGCGCTCGGCGGGAAGAGCATGTCGATCACCGGCTTGGCGACGTACTGCGCCTCTCCCTCGGTCGGGTGCGTGTGCATCCGGAACCCCGGCGCCGCGTTGACCTCCACGATCCCGCCCCCGGTCTCGCGCACGGGCTGGCCGATGTCGGGGCAGATGAGGTCGATGCCGGCGATGTCGAGGCCCACCACGCGCGCCGCGAGCTCAGCGATCTCCACGTTGTCCGGATGCGCCTCCTCGGTCCGGTCGATGCTGATGCCGCCGGTGCTCATGTTGCCGGTGCGCCTCACGTACACTCGCTGGAGGCGCGGCGGCACGTCGCTGAGCTCGAAGCCCTGCTCGCGGGCGTAGGCGATGGACTCTTCGTCGAGCTTGATGCGGGTCAGCACCTTCTCGTGACCGATGCCGCGGCGCGGGTCGGCGTTCAACCGCTCGACGAGCTCGCTGACCGAGTGCCGGCCGTCGCCGTCGACGTGGGCCGGGACGCGCTGCGCCACCGCGCGGAGCTCGCCGCCGATCACCAGGCAGCGGTAGTCGTTGCCGGTGAGGTACGTCTCGACCACCACCGCGCCGCCTCGGCTCTCGGCTCGCGCCCTCGCGAAGGCCGCGCGGACGGCGGCCTCGTCGGTGAGGTTGAGCATCACGCCGCGGCCGTGGTTGCCGTCGAGCGGCTTCATGGCAACCGGGAAGCCGATGCGGGCCGCGGCCGCCGCCGCAGCGTCCTTGCTGCGCACGACCTCGGACCGGGGAACCGGTACGCCGGTGGCTGCCAGAAGCCGATTCGTCAGCTTCTTGTCGCCCGCGATGTCGACGCCCAGCGACCCGGTCTGGCTCGTCATGGTGGCGCGGATGCGCTGCTGGTGGACCCCGTGCCCGAGCTGGACGAGCGACTGATCGTTGAGGCGGATATAGGGGATGTCGCGCAGGGCCGCCTCGTCGAGGATCGCCTGGGTCGAGGGACCGAATGCCGCGCGCTCCGCCAGCAGGATGAGCTGCTCGAGCTCGGCCGCGAAGTCGAAGCCGTCCTCGGCCTCCACCAGGTGGTTGACCAGTCGAACGGCGAGGCGGCCGGCGACCAGCCCGACCGACTCCTCGGCGAAGGAGTAGACGACGTGGTAGCGGCCCGGCTCACCGGTGGAGCGCGTCTTGCCGCGTCCGACCTCGGTGCCGGCCTCGCGCTGCAGCTGGAGCGCGACGTGCTCGGCGACGTGACCGAGCCAGGTGCCCTCCTTCAGGCGATCGGTGAAGCCGGCGACACGACCGGTCCCGCACGTGTGCTGGCCGACGCCCGGCAGCATCTCGAGCAGCGCGGTCACGAAGCCGGGGATGGTGTTCGAGGGGTAGTGCTCGAGCACGCCGAGGTCGACGATGAGCTTGATCGCCGGGTCGTAGTTCCAGTAGTTCGGGCCGCGGTAGACGCGCGTCTCGACGACCGTCAGCTCCGCCGCGGGCGCGGCGCCCTTCGGCGCCGTCGACGTGCGCCGCCGGCGCTTCCCGCCGCGAGCGGACGTCGCCCGGTGGCGGTCACTCGCTCGCCTCCTCCATGCGCCTCGCACGAACCGCCCGGCGTCGCGCGCGCTCCGGGGCGGT
This sequence comes from uncultured Chloroflexia bacterium, assembly GCA_963806695.1. Classification (GTDB taxonomy): domain Bacteria; phylum Chloroflexota; class Limnocylindria; order QHBO01; family QHBO01; genus JACDBZ01. Next base: position 107,121 of record CAWDYT010000002.1, read on the forward strand.
GTCGTCGGCGCCCTCGGCGGCGATGCGACGGATGAGACGGCGCGTGTGGTTCGTTGCCGCCTGCAGGCTGGCCAGCTCACGGTCGGTCGCGCTGACCGGGCGCAGCGGTGCCATCAGCTTCCGCTTCTTGAGGTCGAAGCGGTAGCCGGAGGGCAGCGAGTGAAGGACGACCCCCGACACCATGATCGGCTTGTGCCGCTTCACCTCGTACGCATCGGTCTGGATGTGCGCGGGGTCGAGGATGGTGACCGAGCCCTTTCCCAGCACCTCCAGGATGCCCTTCGGCGTGACGAGCGCCGCCGTGTCCTCGTCGATCCCGATGCCGAGCAGGGCCGGCGACTGGGCGACGAGGGCGAGCAGGCGGCCGATGCGGTTGCGCTGCTCGAAGTGCTGATCGATCAGCACGCCGGGCAGCAGCCCCAGGCCGGCGCTCATCTGTGTCATTCGCTGCTTCGGCGTGGCGCCGCTGGTTCCGAACGCGACCATGTGGCTGGCGATGGCGGATGCGCCCGCGCTGGTGCCGGCAACGACCGCGCCGTGCCGGTGGCGCTCGGCGAGCGACCGTCCGAGCAGGGTGCCGCCGATGACGCTCGCGAGCCGCAGCTGGTTGCCGCCGGTCATGAAGATGCCGGTGGCGTCCTCGAGCATGTCCGCCAGGCGGGGGTCGTTGGCGTCCTCGCGCACCAGCGGCCGCATGCCGCGCACGTCGGAGACCCCGAGCTGGCGGAACAGCGACAGGTAGAGGTCGGTCGCCTCGTCCCCCAGAGACGACGCGGTGGAGATCACCACCACGCGCGCATCGGCGCCGCCGGCCAGCGACGCGAAGCGCGCGAGGATCTGACGCTGTCGGAGCTTGTCCTCCGCGCCGCCGATGATGATGAGATGGCCCGCCCGGGCCTGCCCGGGGCTGGGCGTGGCAGGCATGGGGCGCAGCATACCGGAGAGGGGAATCGAACGGACTCCCGGCGCTAGACTCGGCCGGATGGCGTCCAACGCAGATGGCCCGCAGCGAGGGTCGCGACTACTACGAGGTGCTGGGGGTCGAGCCGTCGGCGTCGACCGAGCAGCTCCGCGCCGCGTTCCGCGAGGCCGTGCTCCGGCACCATCCGGACCGCGCCCCGTCGTCCGAGGTCGCCACGCGGCGCACGTCGATCCTCAATCGGGCGTGGGCCGAGCTACGCGACCCCGTCCGTCGGCTCCATTACGACCACGCGCTCGAGGGCGGGCGCGCCGAGGTCCTGCAGTGGCCGCTCGACCACGGCGAGGCGCCGCGCGCGCCCCGTCACCGACGCCGCACCCGCGTGGAGCCCGGCGAGCCGAGCCCGTGGCATCAGCCGCAGTGGCGCTCGGTGGCCGGCTTCCGCGTGCCGGCGGACGTGTTTCTTGCCGGGCCCGCGGCCCAGGACCGCTGGATCATCGAGCATCACATCGCCGGCGAGGACTGGCGCTCCCACAACGAGCGCTTCTGGCTGCGCTACGCGGCCCGCCACTACGCCGAGCGGGGGCGGATCGACGACTGGCTCGGCGCGCTGGAGCGAATCATCGGACTGGAGCCGGCCTGGTCCGAGATCGTCACCCTCGGCCTGCGCGACGCGTACCTGGCCGCGGGCGAGGAGCTGCGGGGGGCGATGATGCTGGCGCACATCGGCGAGGCGCACCCCCCGGACACGGCACAGCGACGCTGGGCTGAACGCGAGATGCGCGTCCTGTTGGGCGAATATCGGGACCAACACGTGCGCCGTGGCCCGGTCGGCCAGCGGGCCGAGAACGCAGAGCTGCTCCTGAACTTCCTGGAGTCGATCGGGGTCGAACCGACCTTCACCGACTACCGCTCGGCCATCGTCGCGCACCGCCGGGCCGGCCACGACGGGCGAGCCGCCGAGCTCGTCGAGCGCGTCATGACGGCGCCAGTGGATGAGGCCGGCCGCTGGTTCAGCCTCGTGCAGCTGCTGACCGAGGCTGGGCAGCTCGACCGCGCGTCCGCGCTGTTGGCCGAGATCGCCCGCGGCGACCACCCCGACGCCCTGGATGCCCGACGCGTCGCCGGGCCGTGGCGCCGGATCGCGACCGCGCGTCAGCGGTTGAGCCGTGCCCGGCGCCGGCGCCCGCGGGCCGCGGCCGGCTGAGTTCGGCATGCTGCTACGCTGCTGCGCCCCATCGCTCGGAGCCCGACGCCCATGACCTGGCTGCTCCCGGACCGTCGCGCGCTGGTCGGTGCGGCAGTGGGTGCGGTGATGGCCGCGGCCGGTGACGTGGCTGGCCCGCGTCGATGCGCGGAATCTGCCGTACACCGTCGTCCTCGTGCTCGCCACTGCGCTCGTCGGTCTCGTCCTCGGGGCCGCCGCCGCGGCGTGGGCGTGGTTCGCCGGCCTGATCGTTTTCGGCTTCGTGCTCGTCACGAGTGCCGATGCGCCGTACACCGCCACCGATGTCGTTCGCCTGACGACGTTCCTCCTCGGGTCGCCGATCATCGTCCTCCTCGTTCGGCGCGCCGAGGTTGCGCGGGAGGTCGCCATCGAGGCCCTGGACGCGAGCCGTCGCGCCGAGGAGGAGGCGGCCGGCGAGCGCCAGCGACTGGTCGACGCGCGCCACCAGGCCGACGACGCGCTGGCTGGCGCAGAACGCGAGCGCGCTCGCCTCGAGGAGGTCGCGGAGTCCATCCCCGAACCCCTCGTGGTGTACGACGCGGAGCCGCGGGGCACGTACGGCAACCGCGCCGCGTTGCGCCTGTTCGGCCGCAGCTTCGTCGAGCGTCCGATCGACGAGTGGGGCCGCGCCACCGAGCCGCGCGACGAGCACGGCCAGGCGATCCCGCAGGAGGAATGGCCGCAGGTCGTTGCCCAATCGACGGCGATCCGGCGGCGTCTGACGCTTCGCGTCCCGATGTCGGGACGGGACGTCCTGGTGGATGTCGAGGGAACTCCGATCCCCGGTGGGGGCGCCGTCCTGCTCCTGCGCGACGTCGGCAAGGAGGAGGCGGAGCGTCGTCGGCTCTCCCGCTTCGCGAGCTTCGTGGCGCACGAGCTGCGGAACCCGCTCGCGGTGGCCAAGGCTCGCATCGAGCTGGCCCAGCGCGACCCGAATCTTCCGCAGCGCGCCGCCGGCCATGGCACGCGCGCCCTAGAGTCGGTCGACGCCGCGATCGGCATCCTCGAGCGCCTCGAGCTCTACTCGCGTGCGGACAGCGGCAACGTCGAGGCCACCCGCGATCGCTTCGATCTGGCGCCCGCGGTCGGTGCTGCGATCGAGCGCCTTCGCACGCGTGGCACCGAGCGTGAAGTGCTCGTGGCGCTCGGCGAACCGTTGCGTGTGATCGGCGATCGCCACCTCAGCGAGCAGGCGATCACGAACCTGCTCACCAACGCCGATCGGTACTCATCGCCCGGACGGCCCATCCACATCGAGGTCACCGATGGCGACCAGGTCACCCTCCGCGTGCGCGACGAGGGACCCGGCATCGCCGACGAAGTGGCCGAGCGTGTATTTCGCGACCGGGTCACCGTGGGCAGGGGACTGGGCCTCGGCCTGTACCTGGTGCACGCCACCATGACGGCGATGGGCGGGTCGGTGGTCCTCGAGCAGCGCCGTCCGGCCGCGGTCTTTGCGCTGCGCTGGCCGCGCGCGGATGCGGAGCCGCCGGAGGACGACGGAACCGCTTGACGTCATCGGTCTGATGCTTTAGCGTGCTAAAGCGATGGCCAACAAGCAGAGAGCGACCGACACGGGCACGACATCCGGCGAGGACCGCTGGATGACCGGTGCGACGAGAGACCTCGCCGCGGCGATGGCGACGCTGCGCGACGCGGGCGAGGCGCTGCGCTTCCTGCGCGACCTGTGCACCGTGAACGAGCTGCACGAGTTGGCCGCTCGGTGGGAGGTCGCCTCGTTGCTCGACGCCGGCCTGAGCTACCACGAGATCAGCGAGCGCACCGGCGCGTCCAGCGCGACGATCAGCCGCGTCAACCAGTGGCTCCGCTACGGGCGCGACGGCTATCGGCTGCTGCTCGACCGGCGTGCGGCGTCCGGAGGGAGCGTGCGATGAGCGGGCCGAACGGACGACTGCGGCTGGCGCTACCGAACAAGGGGCGCCTGGCGGAGCCGGCGATCGACCTCCTGCAATCGGCTGGGCTCGACTTCGAGCTGTCGGAGCGCCGCCTCAGCGCGTCCGTGGCGAACGCTGACCTCGAGCTGCTGTTCGTGCGCACCGAAGACGTGGCGGAGTACGTCGCCGATGGCCTGGTCGAGCTCGGGCTGACCGGCGCGGACCTGGTGGCCGAGCACGGCGGCGCGCTCCAGACGATCCTGCCGCTGGCCTTCGGCGCCTGCTCGCTCGTGCTGGCGGTGCCGCGCGACGCGGGGATCACCGACGTCGGGGCGCTGTCGGGTGCGCGCATCGCGACCTCGTTCCCGCGGGTCACGGCCGACTACCTGGCCGGATGCGGCATTGACGCCCAGGTGGTCGAGGTTCGCGGTGCGGTGGAGGTGACGCCCGAGCTGGGCGTGGCCGACGCGGTGGTGGACCTGGTGGCCAGCGGAAGCACGCTGCGGATGAACGGACTGCGGCCGATCGCCACGCTGCTCGCCTCCGAGGCGGTGCTGATCGCGCGCGATGGCGCATCGGCCGGTGACGAGCGGGTGCGTCCGCTGGTCGACATGCTGCGCAGCGTGCTGGACGCGCGTGGTCGCGAGTACATGATGATGAACGCCCCGGCCGATGCACTCGATCGCATCCGCGCCCTCATCCCCGGCCTCTCCGGCCCGACGGTCATGCCGCTCGCCGATCCGTCCCAGATCGCGGTGCACTCGGTCGTGGAGCGCAGCCAGCTGTGGCGCCTCGTGCCGGCCCTGAAGGCGGCCGGCGCGCGCGACATCCTGGTGGTGCCGATCGAGAAGGTGATGCGATGACACTGCCCGGTACCACGGTCCGGCTGTCGCGTGTCGAGTGGTCGCGCCTCGATGCGGCCGAGCGCGCCGCATGGATCGACGGCCTGCGGCCGCCGTCACCGGTCGCGGACGTGGCCGGCATCGTCGAGGAAGTCCGCGCCGGCGGCGACGTCGCCCTGCGCGAGCTGACCGCGCGCTTCGACGGAGCCGTTCTCGAAGACCCGTGGCTCGGCGCCGACGCCATCGCCGCCGCCGCCGTCCCGGAGGACCTCGAGCGCGCGCTGGAGCGCGCGGCCGCCGCGATCCGCCGCTACCACGCCGACCAGCGCGACGCGTTGCGGGCCGAGCGTCGCGTGCGCACCGCGCCCGGCGTCACGGCCTGGCGGCGCTGGCAACCGCTCGAGCGGGTCGGGGCCTACGTGCCGGGCGGTCGAGCGGCGTATGCCAGCAGCGTGCTGATGGTCGGCATTCCGGCCTCGCTGGCCGGGGTCGGGGACGTCATCATTGCGACGCCCCCGGACGCCGATGGATCGGTCGCGCCGAGCATCCTGGTGGCGGCGCGGATCGCCGGCGTGCGGCGTGTCCTGCGCGCCGGCGGGGCACAGGCGATCGCCGCGCTGGCGCTCGGGACCGCGAGCGTGCCGCGCGTCGACAAGATCGTGGGAGCGGGGAACGCCTGGGTCACCGCCGCCAAGCGCCTGCTGAGCGATCGGGTCGCGATCGACCTCCCGGCGGGTCCGTCGGAGTGCGTGATCCTGGCCGATGAGGACGCCGATCCCGAGCTCGTGGCCCTCGACCTGCTGGCGCAGGCGGAGCACGGCCCGGACTCGGTTGCCGTCCTGGTAACCACGACGATGGAGCTGGTCGATGCGGTCGATGCCCGCCTGCCCGAGCTCGCCGGCAGCCTGGCCACCGGCGAGTCGGCGCTGGCGACCCTCGAGCGGCACGGTCGGGCGGTGCTGGTCGCGGACCTCGACGAGGGTGTCGCGGTCGTGAACGACGTCGCGGGTGAGCACGTGAGCCTGCAGTGCGCCGATGCCGACGAGCGCGCGACCGAGGTCCGCAACGCCGGCGCGATCTTCATCGGCCCGTGGTCGCCGATCGCGGCGGGGGACTACGCCACCGGCACGAACCACGTGCTGCCCACCGGTGGCGCGGCACGCGCGTGGAGCGGGGTCGGGGTCGAGACGTTCGGGCGCTGGATCGAAGTCCAGCGGCTCACGAGCTCGGGCGTCCGCGGCCTGTCGTCGACCGTCGCGGCGATCGCCGAAGCCGAGGGCCTGCCCGCGCACGCTGCCAGCGTCGCTGCGCGCGCCGATCGCCCCGGCGACACGATGATCGACGACGACCCGATCGAGCTCCTGCGCCGGCCCGATGCGGCCGCCGCGTACCCGGCCGAGCCGTCCGACGAGGTGCTCGCGGCCCGTGCCGGCATCGATGTGTCCGAGGTAGTGCGTGCCGACATGAACACGCTGGGTGGGGGCGCGCTGTCTGCCGTGGCCGAGGCGCTCGCCGACTTCGATCCACGGCGGGCGGTCGAGTACGGCGACCTCGCCTACGACCGCCTGAGGCGGGCGCTGGCAGCGAAGCTTGGGGTTGGGCCGGAGCGGATCGTGCCCGGCGCCGGGGCGGACGAGCTCATCCGGCTGGTCACCACCGCGGCGATCGGACCGGGGGACGCGGTCGTCATCCCCACGCCGACCTTCGCCATGTTCGCCGTGGAGGCAGGGCTGGCCGGCGCCCGCGGCGTGGCCGTGCCCCGCACCGATCCGGAACGCCGCCAGCCCGCGGCCGAGATTCGTGCCGCGGCGGAGCGGGCGTCGGCGCGGCTGGTGTGGCTCTGCACGCCGAACAACCCGACCGGCGACCGCTACGACGTCGAGGAGGTTCGAGCCCTGGCCGATGCGCTGCCCGCCATCGTCTGCGTCGACGAGGTGTATCTCGAATTCGGAGAGGACTCCATCGGCGCCGAGCCCGAGTCGACGTCGGCCATCACGCTCCAGGACGAGCTGCCGAACCTCCTCGTGCTGCGCTCTCTCGCGAAGTCCCATGGGCTGGCTGGCGCTCGCGCGGGCTACCTGGTGGTGCCGGCCGGGCTGGCCCATCGGTTCGACGCGATCCGCCTGCCACTGTCGGTCGGCGCGCCATCGGAGGAGCTGGCCCTCGCCGCGCTGGCGGGCGAGGAGGAGGCGCGCCGTCGCCGAGTGGAGGTCATCGGCGCGCGCGATCGGCTGGCGGCCGCGCTCGAGCGCCTCGGGTGCCGGGTGCTGCCGTCCGTCACGAACTTCGTCGCCTTCCGGCCGGAGCGGCAGGATGCGGCCGCCGTGGACGAGGCACTGCTCGCTCGTGGCGTGGCGATCCGCCGATACGAGCTGGGCCCGATGGCGGGCTGGCTGCGCGCGACCGCACGGCTGGAACCCGAGGAGTCGCGCCTGCTGCAGGCGCTCGAGGAGGTGCTGCGATGACACGGATCGGTGCGGCGGAGCGCTCCACCGCGGAGACCACGATCCGAGTCCGGGTGGACCTGGACGGCACCGGCCGAGCCAAGGTCACGACGCCGATCGGCTTCCTCGACCACCTGCTCACGTTGCTTGCCCGGCACGCCCTGATCGACCTCGAGGTCTCCGCCAGCGGTGACGTCCACGTCGATGAGCACCACACGGTCGAAGACACCGCGCTCGTGTTGGGCCGGGCCATCGATGAGGCACTCGGTGAGCGCGCCGGGATCTCCCGCTACGGCGATGTGCGCCTGCCGATGGACGAAGCGTTGGCCCTGTGCGCCATCGACCTCGGTGGCCGGGCATACGCGGATGTCGAACCGGTGCCGGATCCGATGACGGCCACGAACGTCTGGCTCGAGCTGTGGCCGCACTTCGTCGAGACCCTGGCGCGCGAGGCACGGCTGGCCGTGCATCTCGAGGTCCGCAAGGCGCGGAGCACGCACCACCTGGTCGAGGGGGGTGCGAAGGCGCTGGCGCGCGCGCTGCGGCAGGCGTGGGAGCCCGACCCCCGCCTGGCCACGAGCGTGGACGCCGTGCCGAGCAGCAAGGGCACCCTGCGGTGATCGCCGTCGTCGATTACGGCGCCGGAAACACGCGGTCCGTCCTCCGCGCGCTGGAGGCGGTCGGCGCCGACGCGAGGCTCAGCTCCAGCGCGGAGGGGCTCGATGCATCCGAGCGGCTCGTCGTGCCCGGCGTCGGCGCTGCTCCGTCGGCGGTCGAGGCGCTCGCGTCGCGCGGCCTGTGGGAGCCCGTTCGCCGCTGGGGAGCGGCCGGCCGGCCGCTGCTGGGCGTGTGCCTCGGCGCCCAGCTGCTGCTCGACGGCTCCGACGAGGGCGACGCGCCTGGGTTGGGTCTCATCGGTGGTCGATGCCGAGCCTTTCCCTCCCCGGCCGACGGCGGTCCGCGGCAGGTGCCGCACATCGGCTGGAACGAGGTTCGCACCGCCGGCGGCAGCTTCGACGCCTACTTCGTCCATGGCTACTGGACCGATGCCGCCGCCGACGCGGTCGCCGGTCACACGACCGTCGACGGCTTCACCTTCCCGTCCCTCCTCCGGCGGGGAGCGATGACCGGCACCCAGTTCCATCCGGAGAAGAGCGGCCCCGTGGGCCGCGCCCTGCTGGCGGCGTTCGCATCGGGCCGGCTCGACGCCACGGTGGCCGCGGCTTCGTCATGGAGCTGATCTGCGCCATCGACCTGCTCGATGGCGGGGCCGTCCGCCTCGTGCAGGGCGACTACGACCGTCGCGTGCCCGCCAACGCCGACGCCGCATCGCTGGCGCGTCGGTTCGTGACGGGCGGCTGCCGTCGGCTGCACGTCATCGACCTCGCCGGTGCCCGCGCGGGCCGTCCCACCGAGCTCGACCAGCTGTCGTCGGTCGTGGCCGCTGCCCGGGCCGAAGCGCCGGACGTCGTGGTCGAGGCCGGCGGCGGGCTGCGCACGCTCGCCGACGTGGAGGCGGTACTGACCATCGCCGACATGGCGATCCTCGGCACCGCGGCGATCGAGCGCCCCGGGTTCCTGCGGTCCTGCGTCGATCTGTCTCCCGGCCGGATCGCCGCATCGCTCGACCTGCACGGCGGGCGCCCGGCACTGGACGGATGGACGCGCGCCGGGACCGATGAGCCCCTCGCCCTCGGGGCACGCCTGCTCGACGAGGGGGCGTCGCGCCTGATCGTCACGGAGACCAGCCGAGACGGCACGCTGGGCGGCCCAGACGTCGAGGTCCTCGCCGCCCTGCGCATCGCGTTCCCGGAGGCCACGTTGGTGGCTGCCGGCGGGGTGGCGTCGCTCGAGGACCTTCGCGCGCTGGACGCGATCGGCATTGATGGTGCCGTCGTCGGCCTGGCGCTCCTGACCGGATCCGTGGACCCGGCGGCCGCGATCGCGACCCTGGAGGCGGGGTCGTGAGCCTCCGGAAGCGGATCGTGGCCTGCCTCGACGTGACCGGCGGGCGCGTCGTGAAGGGGACGCGCTTCGTCGATCTCGTGGATGCCGGAGATCCGGTCGAGCTCGCTGCACGCTACGCCGCCGAGGGCGCCGACGAGATCACCATCCTGGACATCGGTGCGACCCGTGACGCGCGGCCGGCGCTCGTGTCGCTCATCGCACGGGCGGCGGCGACGCTGGATGTGCCGCTCGGCGTGGGCGGCGGGGTGGCGTCCCTCGACGACGCTGCCGCGCTTCTCGACGCGGGTGCAGACAAGGTCGCGGTGAACTCGGCTGCGCTCCGGGATCCCTCCCTGCTGGAGCGCCTCGCCGAGCGCATGGGGTCGCAGTCGGTGGTGATCGCCATCGACGCGGCCGCGGCCCCGAGCGGCGGGTGGCGGGTGCGGGCCGTGGCCGCCACCGAGGAGACGGGCCGCGACGCGATCGTGTGGGCGCGCGAGGCGGTGGAGCGCGGCGCCGGCGAGATCCTGCTGACAAGCATCGACCGCGACGGGACGCGGTCGGGCTACGACCTTGCGCTGACCCGCGCGGTGGCCGACGCGGTTCGCGTCCCGGTCATCGCCTCGGGGGGCGGCGGATCGGTCGACGACGTGGCGGCGGTGCTGACCGATGGGGGAGCATCGGCCGCGCTGCTGGCCTCGACCCTCCACTTCGGTCTGCTCGAGATCGGTCCGCTGAAGGCCGAGCTCGGCCGGCGCGGAGTCAGCGTCCGCCCCATCCCGACGGCAGTGGCCGCAGCCGAGGTGGCCGCATGGACTGGGTGAGCGACCGTCGCCCGGACTGGTCGCGCGCCGAGCTCCTGCCGGTGGTCGTCACCGATGCGACCGACAGCACGCTCCTGATGCTCGCCTGGGCAAACGCCGAAGCGGTGGCCGCCACCGAGGCGTCCGGCGAGGCGCACTTCTGGTCGCGATCGCGTGACGAGCTGTGGCGGAAGGGCGCCACCAGCGGCAACCGCATGGATGTGGACGCGATCGGCGTGGACTGCGACGCCGATGCGATCGTGTACCGCGTCCGTCCGGCGGGTCCGGCGTGCCATACCGGCACGCGCTCGTGCTTCGACGGCGCGGACGGCGACCGGCCCTTCGACCTGCGCGCGCTCGGCTCGGTCATCGAGACACGCCGTCGTGCCGATCCGGACGGCTCGTATACGGCGCGCCTCCTCGCGGGCGGTCCGCGACGTGCCGCCGAGAAGGTGACCGAGGAGGCCGGCGAGCTGTCGGCCGCGGCCCTGGCAGGCACCGACGACGAGGTGGTGGCCGAGGCGGCGGACCTCGTCTACCACGCGTTGGTTCTGCTGGCCGCGCGCAACCTGCGGCTCGGTGACGTCGAGGCCGAGCTGGCGCGCCGTCACGCCGGGGGCTAGGAGGCTGGGACGACCTCGACCGGGCCGAGCTCGGCCGCGCGCAGCTCGTCGGCCACCGTCGACGCGTCGCCGACCACCAGGATGAGCGCCTCCTCGGGTCGAATGAGCTCGCTTGCCACGCGCTGGACGTCCTCTGGCGTCACGGCCTCCAGCCGCGTGCGATACGCATGCCACCAGTCGTCGGGCAGGTCGTACACGGCCAACGGTTCGATGGCCGCGGCGATGCCGGCGGTCGACTCGAAGCGCAGCGGGAAGATGCCGACCAGGAAGTCGCGCACCTCGGCGAGCTCGTCCTCGCCGGGCGGACTGACGCGGATGCCCTCGAGCTGCGCGAGCAGCTCACGCACCGCGTCGGCGGTGACCTCCGTCTGGACCGCCGCCGTGGCGGTGAAGGGGCCGACCGCGCGCCGGGGATCGAACGCGCAGCGCGCGCCGTAGGTGAAGCCAAGCTCCTCGCGCAGCCGTCGGTTCAGGCGGCTGCCGAACACGCCGCCGAGGAGGGCGGCCATGACCATGGCCGGAAAGTAGCGATGGTCGAGGCGATCGATGCCGAGGTGACCGACCCGGAGCTCGCTCTGGACCGATCCGGGCCGATCGACGACCACGACGCGACGGCCGCCGCGCTGCGTCGGCTCGATCGTGCGGTGCCCGGGCCCGGTCCCGCTCCACGCGCCGAGATGACGTTCGACCGCGTCGAGCGCGGCATCGGGGTCGAAGCCGCCGGCCACGATGACGTCGGCCACGTTCGGCGCGTATCGGGTCGAGTGGAAGGCCCGGACCGCGTCGATGGTCAGGGGCTCGATGGTCTCGGGCCGGCCGGCCGACAGGCGGCCGTACGGGACGCCGTCGGTGAAGACCTGGCCCAGGAACCGCTCGTCGGCGAGCCGGCCGGGCTCGGCCCTGGCCTGGAGGATGTCGTTCAGCCGCTCGGCCTTCAGCCGGTCGAACTCCCGCTCGTCGAGCCGCGGCGCGACGATCATCTCGGCCAGCAGCTCCAGGCCGGCATCGAGGTGCTGTCCGAGCGCGATGAACCCGGCCCGCGCGCTGTCCCATGACGACTCGCTGCTGACCTCGATCCCGAGTCGCTCGGTTGCCTCGGCAAAGGCCGCCGCGTCGAGCGAGCGGGTGCCGGTCACGAGCACCTGCGCCGCCAGCCCGGCGACACCGGCCTGGGCCTCGTCCTCGGCGGCCGCGCCGGCATCGGTGAGGAGGTGAACGCTGACGAGCTCCCGCTCGGGGAGCGGCACGAGCCAGACGCCGAGGCCGTTCGGCAGGACGTGGCGGACGACGTCCGGAAAGCGGTACGGGCGTGGTGCACCCGCCGTCGGGCGGGCGATCACGACGCGCCCTCGGCGGGGACGTACGTCAGCATCACCCGGTTGTCCTCGACGAGCGAGCCCCGCGTGGCCTCCACGATCCGCGCCGCATCGACCGCGGCGTAGCGGCTGACCTCGGTGTTGATCCGCTCAGGGTCGTCGAAGAGACAGGTGTACTGGCTGAGCCGATCGGCGCGCTCGCTGATTCGCTCGAGAGCCGAGGCCGTCCGGCTGGACTGGAGGTTCCGGACGCGTTCGAGGTCGTCGTCCGACGGTCCGTCGCTGGCCAGGCGGCCGAGCTCGACGTGCAGTGCCGCCTCCAGCGTGTCGACCGCGACCCCCGGCCGCGCGGTGACCCACAGCGCGAACATCGCCGCCCCGCCCACGATCGGGAACAAGAACACGCTGACGTCCTGTGCCACGCGCTGCTCGCGGACGAGCGTCGCGTACAGCCGTGAGGCCCGCCCGGAGCCGAGGATGTCGGCGGTGACGTCGAGCGTGTCGAAGGTATCGGTGCCGAACGGCGCGACCCGGTAGGCCTGGTAGATCCGCGGCAACGGCACCTGGTCGGGCACCGTGATCCGAACCGCATCCCCCAGGATCGGGCTGAGCTCCACCGACGGCGGTGGCGGCAGGGCCGAGTTCGGCGCGATGCCGCCGAAGTGGCGCTCGATCATGGCGAGGGCCGCATCGGCCTCGAAGTCGCCGGCGATGGTGAGGACCGCGTTGTTGGGGGCGTAGTAGGTGGCGAAGAACTCCTGCACGTCGTCGAGCGATGCGGCCGACAGGTCCTCCATCGAGCCGATGGTCGGATGGTGGTACGGATGCGATGCCGGGTAGACGAGCGCCTGCATGCGCTCGTCCCAGTCGCCGTAGGGCTGGTTGTCGACGGCGTAGCGGCGCTCGTTCTTGACGACATCGCGCTGGTTGTCGAGCTTCTCCTGGGTCATTGCGGGCAGCAGGCTGGCCATCCGGTCGGCCTCCAGCCACAGGGCCAGCTCGAGCTCGTGCCCCGGAAGCGTCTCGAAGTAGTTCGTCCGGTCCAGCCAGGTGGTGGCGTTCAGGGTCCCCCCGGCGGCCTGGACGAGAGTGAAGTGCTGCCCCTTCTCCACGTTCGCCGACCCCTGGAACATCATGTGCTCGAAGAGGTGAGCGAAGCCGGTCTTGCCCGGCTTCTCATGCTTGCTGCCGACGTCGTACCACAGGTTGACGGCGACGGCGGGGGCTCGCGGGTCGCGGGACAGGACGATCCGCAGCCCGTTGTCGAGGGCGTGCCGTTCGAATGGGACCTCGGGCACACGCGCCTCCCGCTCGACGATCGTTGGAACGGCCGTCGGACGACGGCCGAAGCCGGATTCTAGCAGCGGATCGATCGGGGACCGGAGGCCGCAGTCCGGCCGCAGTCTCGCCGTGCTCGCACCGCAGGGTCGGGCTGCAACGGTGGCGGCGTCATCGACGCAGACCGCGCCGAGGCGAGGCACGCAAGGAGCACGAATGATGGTCACCCGAGCAGCCGGGCGTACGCTGGCCTTCCTGCTATCGATCGCCCTGTTGGCCGTCACGGCCGGAGCCGCGACCGCCGCGACCACACCATTTCCCCAGGACTTCTCGTTCGACGAGCGAGGGGTCAGGGCCGATGCCTACTGGCAGACCTGTGAGGAGCCCGATACCGACGGCGTGACGCGCTGCGTCACGATCAACGCATCGCTCTTCGACGGTCGCCAGCACAACCGCGACCCCGAATTCGGCCATGTGAACGATGCGTTCTCGTACCTCTGCGTTCAGCGCACCGAGGAGGCGTACGTCGAGGATGTCGCCCCCGTCGGCGAGCCGATCAGCGAGGGCGCGTGCCTCCTTCATCCGGACATCATTGTCGATGGCCTCGACCTCGTCGAGGTCTCCGCCACGCTCGATCTCGTCCAGGAGGTCTGCGTCATCGTCGATCCCGAGACGGGCGAGACGATGTGCGAGCCGGGTCCGACCCGGACCGTGAGCGTCGACCTGACGATCACCGGCACCGGCGAGCTCCTCACCGACCGATGGGTGTCCAATGGCACCTCCACCTTTGACGGGGTGCGGTGCCACCACCGCTCGGCCAGCGCAGGAGTCGGTCGCGACGGGGTCGCCTCGATCCAGGTCGGGGACGAGGACCCGGGGGCGTCCCGATACGCCTTCCTGGTCGATGGCCGCAGCCGCATGGCGCAGCGCTGCACGGGTTGACCGAATCGGACACAGCGAACGGGCGGACCCGGGTCGGTCCGCCCGTTTCGTGCGTCATGTGGCGAGCGCGGAGGGATTCGAACCCACAACCTAAGGATTAAGAGTCCTTTGCTCTGCCGTTGAGCTACGCGCCCGTCGAGATGATGCCGCAGGGCTGGTGACGGGTCAACACGATGGCCAAGAGGCGCCTTGTCAGGTGGGTCTAGGAACCGTCCCGCCATCCCTTCCTTGTGTTGCACAGTCCGCCCGTCGGGTCGGACGCGCGATACGAGCACTCAAGGAAGGGCTCCCATTTGAAGCGGTGAACCTTGACGGGCTCCGATGCCCACGTCCAGCCATTGATGGCGGCCGGTCGGCAGGGCACGCAGACGGAATCAACTTCTTCTCTTTCCGGCTATCCGAAGCGCCCGGCCAGTGCACCCCTTGGACGAAGGTGACCTAGCCCGGCGTCGCTGCCCGGCTGGGTCATTTCGCGCGCCCGGTGTGAGGGCGGCTCAGGCAAAGTAGTTGCTTGGGATCGGGCGGCAGGTACTGATCGATCCCAAGCACCCACGGATCCCTTAGGGTCGCGGCGGCGAGCAACTAGCTCCAGCGACTGGCGCTTTGACGGTTCAGCTGGCCGGCGGTCCGGGACCGCCGCCCGGCTCCGGTGCGATGCCGTAATGCTCGCGCGCGAACTCGTCGATTGCAGCGGTGTCGGCCTCCTCGAGCTCGAGCATCCAGCGCCAGGAGGTGGCCACGACCGGGCTCGGCAGCGGTTCCTCGCCGCCCCATGGGCTGACGATGAACTTGTACCGACCGCTAACCCCAGTCGCGTTTTGGGCGCGCACGAATCGCTCGAGCTCGGCGACGCCCTCGGCGTCGACCCGCTCCGGGTCGTACCAGATGACGATGCCGCCGTGCTCGAGGTTGTGGATGAGCTGGGTCTCGGGCTGTGGCGTGGAGTACACGCCCCAGTTGGCGATACCGCTCGGATCCCAGTGCGGACCGGACGCGGCCGGGAGCGACGAGTAGGGGTCCGTCCCGCAGTTCTGATCGCTCTGTGGCCCGGCACGGCAGTCGACACCGGGTGTGACGTGTGCGTTTCCGTCATCAGGCAGCTGGACGCCGGCGTTGGCGGCCGGGCCGGAACCGAACAGGAAGACGAGAACGACCAGGATCGCGCCGACTCCGAGCACGCCGGCGATCGCCAGCAGCCGCCAGTCGGGCAGTGCCAGACCGGTGGACGCCGGGGCGTCGATTCGCCGATTCAGGGCCTCCGCGCTGGCGCGCTCGCGCCGCTGGATGCCCGCAGTTCGTCGTTTGGCCATCGGCGGGTGAGCATAGCGGAGGAGCCCTCATCATGCGTGGCACCGGTTTTGCTCGCTGCTAAGATGGCCGTCCGGCGCACCGCGTGGTGCGCCGCACCGTCCCTGCCTCCGGAGGTGCTATGACCACAGGCGACGCTCCTCGCCGCGGTGCGAACGCCATCGTTCCCGTCCCCGGAGGCGTCACGGCCACGGGCGACGCTCCTCGTCGCCGCGAGAACGTCATCACCCTCGTGCGGCGCCTTGTGTCCGGCGGCGTGACGCTTGCCAAACTGGAGGCTCAGCGCGGCCGCCAGGAGGTCACCGAGAACGTCCTCCAGTACCGAGCGGGAGTCATCCTCCTGGCGGTGGCTTTCGGGCTGACGATCCTCGCCGTGATCGTGCTGGTCATCCTGCTCATCCTGGGACTCGCCGCGCTGACGGGGATCCCCGCGTGGGTGATCTCGCTGTTCCTCTTCGCCCTGCTGCTGGCGGTGGCCGCCTTCATCGGTTGGCGAGGGGTGAGCAGGATCCAATCTTCGAACTTCACGCCGGAGGAGACGATGGCGGCGGTCAAGGAGGACCTCGAGTGGGCGAAACGCTTGCTGAGACGCGGGTAGAGATCGAGTCACAACGCACGGAGATCGAACGGACGGCGCTTCAGCTGCACGATGCGCTCGATGTTCGGAAGCGGTTCACCGAGAACCCGGTGCCGTTCGTTCTTGCCGGCGCCGGCATCGTCTTCATCGTGGTGGGCGGACCGGGTCGCATCGCGCACGGCGTCCGGCGCCGGTTCTTTCCATCGGACCCGGAGAAGGCCTACGACGCGCTCCCCAAGCCGATGCAGACCTGGGTCGATCACATGGCCGGCGGCGTCGGAGGACGAGCCTCGGAGGCACGGGAGGCCCTGGCCGAGGAGCTCAACCGCTGGCGCCACGACCCGCGCAAGAACGGCAAGATCAGCAGGAAGCTGGCGAAGCAGATCGCCGAGGGCCCGCCCGGCCCGCAGCGTGCCGGCTGGAGGGCGTTCGAGGCCGCGGCCGCCATCGTCACCGCGGCACTGGCGCGCAAGGCGGTGGAGCGCTTCCTGTCGGGCGAGCCACCGTCAGGCATCGCGCCCCTGGACGCGGCGGGGACCGCCGGCGGCGCCGACAAGCCCGATCCGAAGCACGCCAAGGACGACGTCACGAAGTCGTCCGCCGAGCGCGCATCGGCCGCGCGCCAGGACTACTCCGGCATCAGCTCACGAAGCGGCGGCTGATCACTCGTCGGCGGGCAGGACCGCCACGTTCATCCATCGCTCGCCCGTCGCGCGGCGCATCGCGAAGATGAGGTCGAACGGTGACGACTCTCGTCCGATGACATCACCGTCCGCATCGCGCGTTTCGGTGGTCATCGTCCCGCGTCCTGCGAGGCCCAGGCTCAGACCGGTCTGCGCCCCGAATGGCACGAGCAGCGAGGCGTCGATCTCGTCGAACTCGTAGTGGGTCACGACGGTCGTCCCCGAGCCCGAGGCGGCCTCGAGCTGCTGCCGCATCTCCTCCAGCCGATCCCCGTGGTCGACGGCGACCAGGATCGAATCGTCCCCACGCAGCAGTGCCTGGTTCTCGAGCTCCAGGTTGCGCGCCAGCGTCACCACGACCTCGGTCATCCCCGGACCGGCCAGCGTGTGGTCGTAGTCCAGGACATCCTGGTCGACCGTGATCGGCGGCAGGGTGGAGGCGTCCACGGTCCCCGGCAGGCGGTTGAGCAGCTCATCCGGATTGCCAAGCGCCACGCCGCGCGCCGGCGTCCCCGCGGCGACGATCCCGCCGCCGATCAGGAGCACGGCGAGCGTCGCCACCGCGAGGCGAGGCGCCAGCCACCAGGCCCCACCGGCACCGAGTCGCGAGGCGACCGTGCCGATGCGATCGCCGGCCGACGCCGGCTCGGGCGCGAATCGGTCGACGACCGGTCGCGCGATGCAGAGGACCACGAGGCCCGCCAGGAGGCCGACCTTGGTGCCCCACTCGTCGGTCTGTGGCGCCATGAGCAGCGTGCTGGCCAGCGCCACCAACACCCCGAACGCGAGCCGTCCGATCCTCCCGGCGGGCACCGTCTTGGGATCGGTGATCATGAAGAACAGGAAGATCAGGACCTCGGGCGAGGTGACGACGACCCGCCAGAAGTCGAACCCGCACACCGGCGCAAAGGCCCAGTTGGCGGTCATGCAATGGCCCGAGACCGCCAGCAGCCCGATTCCGAGCGCCAGCGTGACCCAGAAGCTTCCGGCGAGCCCGAGGAGCGCCAGCCGTCGAGTGATGAGCAGTCCACCGACCAGGATGACCGCGTACGCGGCGAGCAGCCAGACGTCCAGCGGGCCCCACCAGAAGTCGAGCGGCTCCACGCGCGAGGGGCCGAGCGCGAGGAACGCGACGACGAGGCCGATGTTCGACGGGTTGAAGATGTGGGTCCCGCGGAAGCGGATCACGTACTTCGACAGCAGCGACAGCCCGGCGATGACGGCGAACCACTGCCAGGCGTACGTGCTCCACGGCTGGTTCGCCGGCGTGCCGACGACCCGCAGGATCAGCGCGACGCCGCTGCCGGTGAGCATGGCACTCGCCGGCCAGACGAACGCGCGGGACTGGCGAAACGTCAGCGCCACCTCGATCACCGCGCAGGCCAGGATCGCGGCCAGGATCTGCGGCACCGTGACGCGGAAGCCCAGGGCGACCTGGCCCAGGACGTGAATCGTGATGATGACCGCGGCGACGTGGAGCCGCGGATCGCGCAGGTTGGGCAGGACCAGCGGGTAGGCCTCGCCACGAATCGTCAGCGTTCGCGCGGTCATCGGTCCCGCTTCGGGCACGGCCGACCAGGCGCGCCGCGCCCAGGGGTGCTCGGGAAGGAGGGTTCAATCGCCATCGCCGTCCGCGTAGGATACCCAGCGAACTGCCCGAGATCGGGCCGTCGCTCCACCTCGAAGGCAGGAGACCGAGCATGACACGCGATGACGAGCGCTTCCAGCGCGCGTCCCAGGCTCCGATCGTTGGCGGGCTGCCGGAGGCGCCCGGCATCCTCGCGGCCATGAGCCTGACGCCCGGGTTGGGCGTGCACCTCCGCGGACTGGCGGACGAGCTGCTCGTCCACGACTATCCCGGCGCCACGCTGAAGCGTGCGGAGCGAGAGATGATCGCGACGGTCACCTCCGCCGGCAACGACTGCTTCTACTGCATGGATTCGCACGCGGCGTTCGCGACCGAGCTGCTCGATCGCGAGGGCGATACGGTCCGCACACCGCTCATCGACGAGCTGAAGACCGGTCAGCTCGACGGGTTCGACCCGAAGATGCGGGCGCTCCTGCACATCGCAAGCGTCGTTCGCCACGACCCGCTCGACCTCACCACGGCCGACGTCGAGGCGGCGACCGGCGCGGGAGCGACGGACGGGGACGTGCAGCTGGCGGTCCTCATCTCCTCGGCGTTCTCGATGTACAACCGGCTCGTGGATGGCCTCCGTGCGATGACCCCGCCGACGACCGAGCCGTACGCGGAGCCGGCCCAGCGGATCGCCGAGCACGGCTACAGCGGCGGCGGACCCATCCCCACCGGTGCGCCTCCCGGCTGACCCCGCCCGGACCGGTCGATTGGTAGACTCAGCGCCGAACCGCCGCGACACGTTCACGGGGCGAGTGGCGGAACGGCAGACGCGCCGGCCTTAGGAGCCGGTGTCGCAAGACGTGCGAGTTCGAATCTCGCCTCGCCCACCACCGCTACCAGGAGCTGAGTTGGTCACCGTATCCACGCGACCCGAGCCGGGATCGAAGATGGTCCTCGAGATCGAGGTCCCGTCCGACGAGGTCGCTCGCCACTTCGCGACCGCGTACCGCCACGTCGCGGAGCGCACGAAGGTGCCCGGCTTCCGCCCGGGCAAGGCACCGCGCCACGTCATCGATCGGTTCGTCGGACGCGGCAGCGTCCTGGCCGAGGCGATCGATCACCTCGTCAGCGACAGCTACGGGGCAGCGCTCGACCAGACCGATGTGATCCCGATCGACAACCCGGATGTCGACATCGATCCGGCGTCGGTGGTCGAGGGCCAGCCGGTGAGCTTCACCGCCACCGTCCCGGTGCGGCCCGATGTCGAGCTCGGAGCGTACACCGACTACTCCTTCGGGCTCGAGGTTCCGGAGGTGACCGACGAGCAGGTCGAGCAGGTCATCGGGGAGCTTCGCGAGCAACAGGCCACGCTGCGCCCGGTGGACGGACGGTCGGCTGCCGAGGGCGACATCGCATCGGTGAAGTTCACCGGCACGATCGACGGGGAGCCGTTCGAGGGCGGCAGCGCCGATCGCCTTCCGGTCGTCATCGGCGAGGACCGCATGATCCCGGGCTGGGAGCAGCAGCTGGTCGGCTTGGACATGGGCGCCACCAAGGGCTTCGACATCACCTTCCCGGACGACTACCGGGTCGAGGAGCTGCGCGGCAAGGAGGCGCACTTCGAGGTGGAGCTGCTCGACCTGCGCGAGAAGCTCCTCCCAGACGTCACCGACGACTTCGCGCAGAGCGTGGGGGATATGAAGACCGTGGACGAGCTGCGCGCCGAGATCCGCGACGCGATGGTGAAACGGGCCGATGCCGAGGCGCGACACACGTTCGGCGACCGCATCATCGACTACGCGGTCACGAACGCGTCCGTGGAGCTGCCCGAGGTGATGGTCGCCAACGAGGTGGAGATCATGCGCGACGAGCTCCAGTCCCGGCTCGCGCAGCAGCGCATCGGCCTCGAGCAGTACCTGGCGCTGTCGAAGCAGACGCCAGAGGAGCTCACCGCCGAGCTGCATGACCCGGCCACCCGTCGGGTCAAGACGTTGCTCGTGCTGTCGGCCATCGCGGAGAAGGAGGGGATCGACGCGACCGACGAGCAGATCGACGCCGAGATCGCCGAACAGCTGGCGCGCTACGGCGAGGACGCGAAGCTGCGGGAGTACCTGTCCTCGCGGCGCGGCCGGAGCTACCTGCGGATGACGCTCCGCAACCGTACACTGGTGGAGACGCTGGTCGACCGGGCGCTCGGGACCGAGGCGTCTGCCGCCGAGACGCCCGAGCCTGAGCCGGCACCCGAGTCAGAACCTGAGCCCGCATCCGCGGCCACGAGCGAGGAGTCCGAGTAACCGATGCTGGTCCCGATGGTCATCGAGTCGAGCGCCCGCGGCGAGCGCGCGTTCGACATCTACTCGCGGCTCCTCAAGGACCGCATCATCTTCCTCGGCGACGCCGATCGACGACCACATCGCCAACCTGATCATCGCCCAGTTGCTGTTCCTCGAGTCCGAGGACCCGGAGAAGGACATCCAGCTCTACATCAACTCGCCCGGCGGCGTCGTGACGAGCGGGATGGCGATCTACGACACGATGCAGCTACCTGCGCGCGCCGGTCTCCACGATCTGCATCGGCCAGGCCGCCTCGATGGGCGGCCGTGCTGCTGGCCGCCGGCGCCAACGGCAAGCGCTACGCGCTCCCGAACAGCCGAATCATGATCCACCAGGGCTCCGGCGGCTTCCGCGGCAACACGCCGGACGTCGAGATCCAGATGCGCGAGATGATGCATCTCACCGATCGGCTCATGCACATTCTCGCCGAGCACACCGGCCAGGCGTTCGAGAAGGTCAAGCGCGACAGCGAGCGCGACTATTTCATGAGCGCCGAGGAGGCGAAGGCCTACGGCCTCATCGACGAGGTCTTCGCCGGCAACAACGACTCCCTCATCGCCATGGCCCAGAAGGCAGGCGGCACCGTTCCGACCGCCGAAGAGGCCGCGGCCGAGGACAGCGCGAAGAAGTAACGCCGCCAGTCGTCGTCCTCCGTCGGTCGTCGGCGATCGATTCCTCGTCACCCGCAGCCCACGTCCGCACCGAACGCGTCGCATGCCCTTCGGCCGTCACCCTGCGGCGCTCAGCCCGCAGGGTGCAGAGCAGAAGGTGATGGCGCACGGTGCGAGCCTCGTCTGCGCCTGACGAAATCCGCGGATTGAACCGAGGGGAGCCTGGAAGGGAGCCTGGAACGGCTCCATGGAGTCCGTCCCGGGCGCCCAAGGAGCAGCCGCCGGCCTGGCGGCAAGGTGCCGTCTATCGTCGCGGCTTCACCTGAGGCGCCGGTCGCGCGCCGTTACGCCGATCTCCCGTCGAAGCGTGCGTGTCATCCCGACCTGCGTTCCGCCAAGAGCAGCCGACGCTTCTCGGCCGCGTCCCCAGCCCGACCAGCCGTCGACGGCCCGCACGACCCGGTGGCAGGGCACGGCCGGGAAGAGCGGGCAGCGTGACATGGCACCGCCGACGGCCCGCGCCGCGCCGGGCGACCCGACGAGCGCGGCCACCTCGCCGTAGGTGCACCGTCTCACCGCGCGGCACCGTCCGGACGACCTCGTAGACGGCGGCGTCGAACCCGGACAGGCCGCGCAGGTCGATCGACGGTGGGACACCCGTCGCGCAGCCATGCGACATCGAGGTCCGCCGGCCTCTGGCTCGGCATCCGGAAATCTGCGGCGCAGAGCTGGTCGAGGAATGGCACCGCATCGTCGGATCGGTGCAGGCGGCCACGCCGATATCGGTCTCGGCCACCCACATCGGGCCGAGGGGCGAGTCGACCCGACCGAAGCGCAGCGAGGGCATCGGCCGCATCCTACGACCAATGGGGGATGGGGGTCGGTTGGCGGGGGCGTGCTACCATCGGCGACCGATGACCACCAAGAGCAAGGTCCCGTACCGCTGCAGCTTCTGTGGCAAGAGCCAGGAGCAGGTCCGCAAGCTGATCGCGGGCCAGGGCGTGTACATCTGCGACGAGTGCATCAACCTCTGCCAGGAGATCATCGAGGAGGAGATGCTCGAGACGCCGCGCGCCAGCGGCAAGTCGCAGAGCACGC
Organism: uncultured Chloroflexia bacterium; assembly: GCA_963806695.1. Taxonomy (GTDB): domain Bacteria; phylum Chloroflexota; class Limnocylindria; order QHBO01; family QHBO01; genus JACDBZ01. Next base: position 129,548 of record CAWDYT010000002.1, read on the forward strand.
CGCTTCCGAGCCCGCGGAAGATCAAGGACCAGCTCGACGCGTACGTCATCAGCCAGGAGCAGGCCAAGAAGGTCCTCTCCGTGGCGGTCTACAACCACTACAAGCGGGTGAACGCCGGCCACACCGTCGACGACGTCGAGCTCGGCAAGTCGAACGTCCTGCTCGTCGGCCCCACGGGAAGCGGCAAGACGCTGCTGGCGCAGACGCTGGCCAAGGTGCTCGACGTGCCGTTCTGCATCGCCGATGCGACCGCGCCTGACCGAGGCCGGCTACGTCGGCGAGGACGTCGAGAACATCCTGCTGCGCCTCATCCAGGCCGCCGACTTCGACGTCGCCGCGCGCGCAGCGCGGCATCATCTACATCGACGAGATCGACAAGATCGCCCGCAAGACCGATAACCCGTCGATCACCCGCGACGTCTCCGGCGAGGGCGTCCAGCAGGCGCTCCTGAAGATCCTGGAGGGCACCGTCGCCAACGTGCCGCCGCAGGGCGGCCGGAAGCACCCGCACCAGGACTTCATCCAGATCGACACGACGAACATCCTGTTCATCTGCGGTGGCGCGTTCGAGGGGCTCGAGAAGATCATCGAGGAGCGGGTCGGCAAGCGCGGGATCGGCTTCGGCGTCGCAGGCGCAGGTCGGCAAGGAGGAGCGTCGCCAGGCCCTGTTCGACAAGCTCATGCCCGAGGACCTGCTGAAGTACGGCCTCATCCCCGAGTTCGTCGGCCGTCTGCCGGTGGTGGTCAGCCTCGCCGCCCTGGCGCGCGAGGACCTCGTCAAGGTCCTCACCGAGCCGAAGAACGCGGTCACGCGGCAGTTCACGAAGTTCCTCTCGCTCGACAAGGTCGAGCTCGTGTTCACGCCGGAGGCACTCGAGGCGACCGCCAAGCTGGCGATCGATCGCAAGACCGGCGCGCGCGCGCTGCGGACGATCGTCGAGGAGGCGCTGCTCGACGTGATGTACGACATCCCCGAGCGCACCGACGTCACGAAGGTGGTCATCACCGCGGAGACGATCGAGCACGGCCAGCCGCCGATGCTGGTGACCGAGACCGATGACGCGGCGGAGCCCCGACGCCGTGGCCGCAGCCGAGCCGCCGCCGCGCGCGACGAGCAGCCCGAGGAAGAGTCCGCCTGACGGTCCGCGCCGGGGCGCCGGCGCCTATCCTGGGTGAGCCGGCCGGGGCGGTCGGGCCCGACCCCTCCGACGACGACTCGGCCTCGTCGGCTACCGCTTCGCCATCACTCGATCCGGCTCCGGCGTCGGGTTCCGGACGGGCGGTGGCGGTCGACGGCCGGGTCCCGGTGATCCGCACCTCGGCCTCGATGCCCTCGCGTCGGAAGGCGGCGACCAGCCGCCTCCGGACCTCATCGGCCACGCCCGGTTCCTCCGCCGCCCGCGCCTGAGCCAGCACACGCACGACGGCGGACGAGTCCGTGGCCGACCGCACGCGCACGGCGCGCGGTGGCTCCAGCAGGCGGGTCGTCCACTCGGGATCGGCGTGAAGCTCCGCGCCGACGTCGTCGACGACCCGCGTCGCGCGCTCGAGATCGGTGCCGGGTTCGACCCGGACGTCGAGCGTCAGCCGGGTCCACAGGCGAGTCAGGTTCGATGCCACGATGATCTGGCCGTTCGGCACGATGTGGATGGTGCCGTCGAGGTCGCGGAGTGTCGTTCGACGCAGGCTGAACCCGTTGACCACGCCCTCGACGCCCGCAATCCGCACCACGTCGCCCTCGTTGAACTGGTTCTCGAGCACGATGAAGATGCCGGCCAGCCAGTCGCGGATCAACGTCTGCGCCCCGAATCCGACCGCGATGCCGACGACGCCCAGGCCCGCCACGGCGGGTCCGATCTCGATGCCGAACTCGGTCAGCGCCATCAGGATCGCGATCGTGAGGATGATGGCGCCGCCGATGCGGTCGACCAGCCGGGCGACCGTGCGGACCCGGCGCTCGAGCTCGGGGGCGCGGCAGCTCGCCGTGCAGCCTCGGCCTGCCGGCGATCCAGCACGCCGCGCACGCTGAGCTCGACCGCCTTCCGGAGCAGGAGGAACGCGACGAGCGCCGCGATCGCGATGATGGCGACGCGGAGGAGGGTCTCGCGCGGGCGCGGGAAGGTCGGCCATGGCGCGGATGGTAGCAACGGCCCGACTGGTACCGTGGTCCCGACGGGGCACGTACTTTCGACGGCTGAGGACGCGGGCCCGCCCGCGAGTAGGATGGCGTCGGTCCGGCATGATGCCGGGGTCCTGAAGTTGGGCAGGGAGCAACCACACACGCCATGACCGCACATCAGCGTCGACCGGGCTTCCGGCTGCCGTGGTCCGTCCGAGGAGGAGGCCGCCGCGGCCGCGGACGCACGAGAGCGCCGCCACGCCCGTTGCCGAAGAGCCTGCCGAGCCCGCTTCGGACGCGCCATCCGCATCGGCCGAGGCGACCACGCCGGTCGGAACCGACCCCGGACGCCGAGGCTGCCGCGGCTGCTGCCCGCACAGCCGCGAGGACGCGGAGCCGGCGCCGACCGCCGCGCCCCGCCCGACTTCGGAGGCTGACGCGTCGCCCGACTTCATGCACGACCTGGTGGTCGCGATGCGCGCCGTCGCCGACGAGGCGCGCCAGGCCGGGGTCACGGAGGCCAAGGCCGCCGTCGACGACCAGGTGAAGCGCCTCGAGTCCGATGCCGAGCGCCGGCGCGAGGAGCTCCGCGCGCGCGCCGATGCGGACATCGCCGGAATCGGGGAGTGGGCCGCTGCCGAGGCTGAGCGCATCAAGGCCGAGGCCGAGCAGCGCGTCGTGGCCCGCCGCACGCAGCTGGACCAGCAGCTGAGCGGAGAGACGGGCCGCGTGGAGGCCGAGAGCAAGTCGCTCCGCGACCGCGTGTCCGAATACGAGCGTGAGCTGGACGCCTACCACGCGCAGCTCGGCGAGATCAGCGACCCCGCGGCCTTCGCCGCCGCGGCCAAGCGGATGCCACGCCCGCCCTCGCTCGAGGCGCGCGCCGCCCCTGTTGCGACGCCCGCGACCACGGCGACCGCCAGCACCCGAGACCACGACCGCGGTCGAGACAGCCGTCCCGGAGCCGTCCGCCGACACCGAACGGCGTCACGCCGCCCGCCGCCGAGGTCCATCCGGCCGAGGAGCAGGTGCTTGCGAGCCGGCTGGCGGAGCTCGACGCGGCGCTCCCCGACGAGGCCGGCGACCGCGGCGATTCCGAGCGGCGAGCCCACCACGACCGAGATCGTCGTGTCGGGCCTGGGCAGCTTCGGGGCCATCACCGGGTTCCGGCAGGCGCTCGCTGGCGTCGACGGGATCGACGGAGTGGCGCTGAGCCTGGGCCAGACCGGCGAGTTCATCTTCCGCGCGACCCACGCCACGGGCTTCGACGTCGGCCGCAGCCATCGCCTCGCTCGAGGGCGACGGGGCGAAGGTCGAGCCACGGTCGGACGGCGGCCTGCACGTCACGCTCGACCGCCCCCGCTGAGTGCTAGACTCCTCGCACACGGCGCTGACCGTGAGGAGTACCCCTCCATCGGCCACCAGAGAGGGTTGGGTCATCGGCTGAAAGCCCGCCCGGGCACGAGAGGGAGAACGTCGCACGCGAGCCGGCCGGGTCCGCCCGATACCGCGGGACACGAGGCGACTGCCCGCTGAGGCGGCCGCGAACGAAGGTGGTACCACGACCCGTTCGTCCTTCGACGAACGGGTTTTGCGTTTCCCAGGCAGAGGAGCAGGATCGATGACGAGCCAGCGACGCGAGCTCAGCCCGCGCTACGACGCTGCCGCGGTCGAGCCTGCGGTCTACGAGCAATGGATGGCGGCCAATGCCTTCCGACCGGCCGACGATCCGCCACCGGGCGCGGAGCCGTTCGTCATCATCCAGCCGCCTCCGAACGTCACCGGCGCGCTGCACCTGGGCCACGCTCTCACGGCATTCGTAGAGGACATCCTCACCCGCTATCACCGCATGCGCGGCGACGACACGCTGTGGCTGCCCGGAGTCGATCATGCCAGCATCGCCGCCCAGTTCGTCCTGGACCGCATCCTCGCCGAGGAGGGGGAGTCCCGCGAGTCGCTCGGCCGCGAGCGCTATCTCGAGCGCATGTGGCAGTTCATGGACGCGACGCGCGACATCATGGCCGAACAGCACCGCCGCCTGGGCGCGAGCCTCGACTGGTCGCGCCTGCGGTTCACGATGGACGAGGGCAGCGCGCGAGCGGTGCGCGTCGCCTTCGCGCGCCTGTACGCCGACGGTCTCGCGTACCGCGGCGAGGCGCTCGTCAACTGGTGTCCGCGCTGTCTCACGACGATCAGCGACCTCGAGAACGTCAAGCACGAGGAGACCGGGTCGCTGTGGAGCATCCGGTACCACCTCGCGCGGCCGGACGGCTCGCCCGATCCCGACGCGTGGATCACGGTCGCCACGACGCGACCGGAGACGATCTTCGGCGACACCGCCGTGGCGGTGGATCCGGACGACGAGCGGTATGCCGCCGCTGGTCGGCCGCGAGGCGATCCTGCCGTTCATCGGCCGCCGCATCCCGATCATCACGGACGAGCATGTCGAGCGCGAGTTCGGCACCGGGGCGGTGAAGATCACGCCGGCGCACGACTTCGATGACTACGAGGTCGGCAAGCGCCACGGGCTGCCGGCGATCACCGTCCTTGACGAGCGCGCGCACCTGACGGAGGAGGCCGGCGAGTTCGCCGGGCTCGACAGATTCGAGGCACGAGCCCGGATCGTGGCGCGGCTGGCAGAGCTCGGCGACCTGGAGTCGGAGCGCCCGCACCAGATGGCCATCGGCCGCTGCGACCGATGCGACACCGTGGTCGAGCCGCGGTTATCGGTCCAGTGGTTCATCAACGTGAAGCCGATGGCGGAGCGTGCGCTCGCCAGCGTCCGCGAGGGACGAACGCGGATCATTCCGGCGCACTTCGAGAAGGTGTACGCCCACTGGATGGAGAACATCCACGACTGGGCCGTCGGACGGCAGCTGTGGTGGGGTCACCGCATCCCGGCCTGGTACTGCCCGGACGGCCACATCACCGTCAGCGACGCTGCTCGAGGGACCCGACCGATGCGCGGTCTGCGGCCGCCCCGGCGGCGAGCTCCGCCAGGAGACCGACATCTTCGACACCTGGTTCTCGAGCGGGCTGTGGCCGTTCTCGACGCTCGGCTGGCCGGACGCGACGCCCGACCTGGCGCGCTTCTACCCGACCCAGGTCATGGAGACCGCGTACGAGATCCTGTTCTTCTGGGTCGCTCGCATGATGATGCTCGGCCTCCACCTCACCGATACCGAGCCCTTCCATACCGTCTACCTGCACGGAATCGTCCGCGACCCGACGGGTTCGAAGATGAGCAAGACGAGGGGCAACGTCGTCGACCCGCTCGTGATGATCTCCGAGATCGGGGCCGATGCGCTGCGGGTGGCGCTCGTGTCCGGCAACGCGCCCGGCGTCGACCAGCGACTGACGCAGTCGAAGCTGACCGGCGGGCGGAACTTCACGAACAAGCTCTGGAACGCCGCGCGCTTCGTGCTCGCCAGCCGGCCCGAGGCCCTCGCGGAGCCGGGAGAGCCATCGCTGGCGGTTCGCTGGATCCGATCCCGGCTGGCCGCTGGCGCTGCACACGCCACCGAGCAGCTCGACGCGCTCGACATCAGCGGCTACGTCGCGACCGTGTACGAGCTTGCCTGGAGCGACTACTGCGACTGGTTCCTGGAGATGGCGAAGGTCGATCTTCGCCGCGACGGCGTGACCGAGGCGGAGCGTTCCGCCACCTGGTCCGCCGCCGCCGAGGCGCTTGCCACGTTGCTGCGGCTGCTTCACCCGCTGATGCCCTTCGTCACCGAGGAGATCTGGGGCGCCCTGCGTGACGTCGCACCCGAGGCCACGGGCGACGAGCCGCTCCTGATCCGCGCCGCCTGGCCGACGCCGGCCGTACGCGACGGCGACGCGGAGGCCGCGTTCGATGATCTCGCCACGCTCGTGCGCGGCGTGCGGAACCTGCGCACCGAGGAGGGGACCCCAGCCGGGGCCTGGGTCCCGTTGCTGGTCGCGCCGACCGATCCGGACGCCGCACGGACGATCGATGCGGGCCGGCCCTACATCGAGGCGTTGGCCCGGGTGCGGCCGATCGAGGTCACCGAGGAGGGCGAGCGGCCAACCATGCTCGCAACGGGGCCGCTCGGCGCGGCGTGGCTCGGGACCGATACGAGCGCCGGTGAGGATCGGCGTCGGCGCCAGCTCGATGAGCTGGACGCCAACATCGCGCGCCTGCGAGCGTTGCTGGCGAACGAGGCGTTCACGTCGCGCGCTCCGGCCGCGGTCGTCGACCGGGAGCGCGAGCGGCTCGCGGATCTCGAGACGGAACGCGGCCAGCTGCTCGGTGGCGCCGGTTGACGCAGTTCGTGGTCCCATCGGGCCATGGCGGTCGGGAAGGGCCCGGCTGCTAGAATCGGCGCCGCCGTCCCGAAGAGGCCCCTTCCCGCCATGTCGTTTCTCCGCCGCAAGAAGACCGAAGCACCTGCGCCGCCTCCGCCCACTCCCGTCCAGGAGGAGGTCAAGGCGCAGGAGTACCTGCTCCGGCTGGCCCTGGTGGCCCGCAGCAGCGACGGGCTGCGGCTGCCGGCCGACCCATCCATCTCCGCCGCACTTCCCGGCATCGTCGAGCCGCTGAGCGATACGACCGTCGAGACCATCGCGCCCCTCCCGCTCGAGTACTCGGACGCCTCACCGGCGATCGAGCGCTTCAACGAGGTCCAGCAATGGGTGCTGGCGCGACGTGACGTGAGCCCGATCGGGCGGCACGGACTCTACGTGCTCGAGATGACCGACGCGCTCGACATGACGGTGGACACGTTCTCGTGTGGCCTGCTCCACGGCGAGACGGACACGAGCGGCTACCCGGACTACAACGCCATCGTCGGCGGGCTGGCCTCGCACTGGGACGAGCTGTCGGGCGAGCTCATCGTCCGCGCGGTCGTCGGTTGGGGTGGCAAGGGGCAGCGCGGCGACACCGAGCGCCACGGCCAGAAGCTGCTCAGCTCCCTGTACCAGCAGGTCGTCGCCTCGGGCTACAGCCTGGGAGAGGCGGAATCGGCGCGGCTGCCCGCCATCGGCGGACGCTCGGGCCTGGTCTGCGCCCATTGCGGGTTCGAGGCCGGCAGCGCCGGCGCGTTCTACTGTCCGAAGTGCGGCATGCGGATGATCCGCTCCTAGATTTCCCGCGGTGGTACTTTCGGGCTGGCCCACGGGCCGCCCGAGTCCCATTGCTCCGGCGGCGGTGGCTGCCGAGACTGGTGCCGAGCGTCACCGCACGCGCGCACTCCACCAGTAAGGAAGGGCAATGGAGCGACCGAAGATTCTGCTCGGCATCGAGGACGATGCGCACGGCTACGCCGATGCCCTGACGCGTGCCGGGTTCCAGCCGCTCGAGGCGGACCCGTCCGCCGTCGATGCCGCCGACATGGTGGTCCTCGACTGCGACCTCGATCCTGAAGTGGTCACCTCCGTGTACCAGGCGGTCCGCGCGGTCAAGTCCGTGCCGGTGCTGCTGCTGGTCGGCGCCGAGACCGATCTGCCCGAGACCGTGGGTGGCCCCGGGGACGAAGTCGCGCTCAAGCCACTGCCGGCCGAGGCACTGGTCTACCGCCTCCAGGCGCTGTTGATCCGCGGCGGGCATCATCTCCCGACCGAGTCGGGGGAGTGGGCCGACGACGAGTCGCTCTCGGGCGCGCCGATCGCGGGCGAGGGCCACGTCGTGAGCGTGTTCGCACCGAAGGGTGGAGTCGGCAAGACGACGATCTCGGTCAACATGGCCGTCGCCCTGCGCCAGCAGACCCGCGCCGAGGTCCTTCTGTTCGACGCCGACGTCGGTGTCGGCAACGTGTCATCGGTCCTCGAGGTCCCGTACCGCATGGGCCTCGCCGACCTCGCCGACAGCCCGGTGGAGGAGTGGACCGATGCGGCCTTCGAACAGGCGGTGACGGTGCACGCCGAGACCGGGGTTCGCGTGCTGACCTGGGGGAATGATCCGGCGGAGTCGGAGCGCGTGTCGGTCGACCTGCTGCTCGCCGCCATGCGCTGGGCACGCAACCATCACTCGTACATCATCGTCGACAACCATCCCGGCTACGACGACCGAACCATGGCGATGCTCGCGGTTGCGAACGAGATCTTCCTGATCGTCACGCCCGAGGTCGGCGCCGTACGGAACAGCTCGCAGTTCCTCGAGCTGGCACGCGAGCTCGGGCTCGGGAACGTGATCCGGGTCATCGTCAACCGCGCCAATCACGGCATCCGGATGGCGGACATGGAGTCCGCGCTCGGCCTGCCGGTGTCGGCGACGGTGGTCAGCAATGGCCCGCGCGCGGTGATCGCCTCGAACGAGGGCAAGCCCATCATCACGAAGTTCCCCAAGGAGAAGATCGCGGACGATCTTCACCGGGTGGCGCGCCTGGTCACCGAGCCGCAGGGTCAGCCGAACGCTACGACCGCCAAGGCCAGCCGCCGCTGGTGGACCCGCTTCGGGACCCGTCCGTCCCAGGCCTGACCCTCGGGGTCACATTGCGCGCGGCACTGGCCGATGCCATGATCTCGGCGCCGTGCCGACCTATGACTACCGGTGCCGCTCCTGCGGCACCGTGACCGAAGTCATCCACGCCATGACGGACGATGGACCGACTATCTGCGAGCGTTGTGGCGGAGAGCTGCGCCGCGTCTTCTTCCCCGCGGGCATCATCTTCAAGGGCTCGGGCTTCTACCGGACGGACTCGCGCTCCAACGGCGACGCCGCACCTTCGACGAAGACGACGCCCGCCGCCAAGTCGGCAGAGAGCGGCACGGCCACCTCAAGCGGCTCGTCGGAGAAGAGCTCAAGCGGCTCGTCAGAGCAGAGCACGACCGGCGGGTCGACGGGCTCGACGGGGTCGACGTCTGGCGACGCGTCCGGCTGACGCCGGAACGTCAGTCAGGCGGGTTGGGCCTGGCGCGTGCCGCAGCGGCGGCAGAAGCGAGCGCTGGCCGATAGCGACAGGCCGCACTGACCGCAGTTCTGCACGCCGACGTTGGCGCCCGCGCCTGCGACCTCGCGGGCCGATGCCTCCCAGAACCCACCACTCGCGTGCAGCGCGGCGAGCTCGACCGGGGTCGGCGTTGCACCGCGTGACCGGTAGGGAAGCACGTTCGGCCGCTCGGACCCCACGGGTCCCTGACCCGGATCGCCCAGCCCGAGCGAGTCGAGCTGCGCGCGTCGCGCTGCGATCTCGGGCGAGTCCTCCTGGGCGGCGAGGGGAGCCTCGACTGGCGGCTCTGGTGCCGGCTGCGTCGGGAAGTGCAGGATCGTTTCGCTGATCGGCGCAATGCGCGGGGCGGTCGGCGCCTCGGGCTCGGGCTCGACCTCGGCCACTACCGGCTCCGGCTCGGGCTCGACCTCGGCCACTACCGGCTCCGGCTCGGGCTCGACCTCGGCCACTACCGGCTCCGGCTCGGGCTCGACCTCGGCCACTACCGGCTCCGGCTCGGCTCGGGCTCTGCAGCCGCGACGATCGCAGCGGCGGCGAGCGGGTCGAACGTCGGCTCTTCTTCGTCGGGAACGGGCACCAGGTCGGCTTCGGTCGTCAGGGCCGGTGGGCTGACCTCGTAGGCAGCATCCTCGTCCCACGCCACGACGCGTAGTTGGCCGGGCTCGGGCTCGGGCTCGACCTCGGCCACCACCGGCTCGACCTCGGGCTCCGGCTCGACCTCAGGCTCGGGCTCGACCTCGGCCACCACCGGCTCGACCTCAGGCTCGGGCTCGACCTCGGCCACCACCGGCTCGACCTCAGGCTCGGGCTCGACCTCGGCCACGATCGGCTCGACCTCGGGCTCGAGCTCGACCTCGGCCACAACCGGCTCGACCTCGGGCTCGGGCTCGACCTCGGCCATCACCGGCTCCTCGGCAACGGCACCGATTGCGGCCAGATCGTCCGTGGCGGGCCAGTCGCCGAGGGCGTGGCCATTGCTGGCCTGCGCCGGCACGACGTCGCTCGCCGGCCACGCATCCAGGCCCAGGCGGCGCTGCACGTCGGCCTCCGCCATCGCGGCGTCATCCATGCCGGAATCGATCTGCGCGACGGCGGCTGTGCCGGCGACCGATGCGGCGATGCGCTCTGCCAGGTCGTCAGTGCCGGCAATGGGAGCGCACGAGCGGCAGCGACCGTCGGCGTCGTTCCAGCAGTTGAGGCAGGTGTACTGGCGGCAGCTGATGCAGAAGTTGAACGACTCGTGGAACGCCTCGAGCTGGGCCGAGGCGAGCGATTCCTCCTCGGAGCGCATCGCGTCGCCCATGGCATCGCCGAGGTCGTCCTGGCTGGTGAGGTAGTTCTTCAGCCCACCGATGAACCCCCGCGTCTTGCGCAGGGGGTTCAAGCGGGTCGGTGCCTTGAACTCGTACCGGGTCCCGCAGCGCTCGCAGAATGACTCAGTGAGTGTCTCTACCAATGCCGGTCCAATTGTGGGATCGCCAGGTGCCGCGATCGGGTGACGAAGTATAGCCATCGCGTCCAGAGCGACCCTATGGCCGCATCGGACCAGTAGAACGGCCGTTCGTACCGTGCGTGCTAGGATCGCCCGCGATGGGCATCCTCTCGCGCGTCGAGTCGTTCCTCGAGCGCTTTCTCGAGGCGCCGGCCGGTCGGCTGGGGGCATCGATCCAGCCGGTGAGCCTGGCAAAACGGATCGAGCGGGCGATGGACACGAACAAGACGTATGGCGACGCTGGAGTCATCGTCCCCAACTTCTACGATCTGCACCTGCACCCGTCCGACTTTGCCGCCTTTGCGTCGTATCGGTCGTCGCTGGAGGATGACCTCGCGCATGGCGTGATCTCACGCGCACGCCACGAGCGCTACACCCTCGTGGCGCGGCCGCGCGTGCAGATCCTGTCCGACGAGGAGACGAGGCGGGGGGAGATCCGGGTGGCCGCCAACGTCGTCGACGAGCGCGGCGATCGGATCCAGGAGGCGGCCGCCATGCCCGCCAACTCCGACACGATGGTGTTCCAGCGCCCCGCCACCGACGAGGCGCCCGACTCCGCTCGACGGGCCTATCTGCTGGTCAGCACCCGGGGCAGCCGGCCGGTCCAGTTCGACCTCGGCGGGCACCTCATCGGCATCGGGCGGGCCAGCGACAACGACGTCATCGTCGACGACCCGATGGTCAGCCGCCACCACTGTCAGCTGCGGTTGCAGCATGGCGCGTACAGCTTCGCCGATCTCGGAAGTCGGAACGGATCGTCAGTCAACGGACAGGCGGTCAGCCAGATCGCGCTCGGTCCCGGCGACGTGATTCGCGTCGGCGATACGGAGATCGAGTTCCAGGTGCGTGCGTGACCGGTGACCTGCTGCGGCTGGTGCTGCTGGCGCTGCAGCTCGGATTCGTTGCGCTGCTCTACCTCGTCCTGCTCCGCTTCGCGGGGTCGCTGTTGAAGGACCTCCGCAACGCGGAGCAGCAGCAGATCGCCTCGCGCACCGGGATCGGGCGGCTCACCGTGCTCGAGTCTCCGGAGGACGAGCCCCCGGCGAACTCCACGATCGCCCTCGGGCCGATCAACTCGATCGGCCGCAACGTGAACAACACGATCTACGTCGAGGATGACTTCGTCAGCGCCACCCACGCCATGCTGACCTTCCGTGGCCGCAGCTGGTTCGTGGAGGACCAGGGCAGCACGAACGGCACGTACGTGAATGGGCATCGCATCGACCGTCCGGTCGCCCTGAGCTTCGGAGACGAGGTGACCGTCGGTCGCGTCCGGATGCGACTGGATCGGTGATGCCTCGCTGATGCGGATCACCTGGCGAGGGGCGGAGCTCCGGCTGCTGCTCCCGATCCTGTTCCTCGTCCCGCTCGGGTTCATCGTCACGAACGTCGCCCTCACCGGCACGTTCGAGCCCGGGCCGCTCGAGCTGGCCATCGCCTACGTCGCGCTGTTCGTCGGTGCGCATCTCGTGCTGGTCGTGTCGGGGCACCGCGGCGACCAGCTGCTCCTGCCCGCGGTGGCCGCCATGGGCGGCGTGGGGATGGTGATGCTCAACCGCCTCCCGCAGGACCTTGCCGGCACGAGCGGCTTCGGCATCGAGCTTGGCATGGCCGCGACGCAGCTGCTGTGGTTCGCGGTCGGGATCGTCGCGATGCTCGGCATTGCCATCGGGCTGCGCGACTACACGTTCCTGCGCCACTACAAGTACACGTGGGCGGCCATCGGCATCGGGCTGCTTGCGGCGACGCTCGTGCTGGGGTACGAGGTGAACGGCGCGCGCCTGTGGATCGATCTCGGGCCGATCAGCGTGCAGCCGGGTGAGTTCCTGAAGATTGTGCTCGTCATCTTCCTGGCCGGATACCTGGCCGAGACCCGCACCCTGCTGACCAGCGCGCGCCTCCGGATCGGGTTCCTGTCGATCCCGCCGCTGCCGTACTTCCTGCCGATGCTCGTGCTGTTCGGGGCGGTCATGCTGATTGCCGTCCGCCTCAACGACCTGGGCACGGCGCTGCTCTTCTACGGCATCTTCCTCACGATGCTGTTCGCCGCCACCGGGCGGCGGAGCTACGTCCTCATCGGGCTCATCCTGTTCGTGGCGGGCGCATTCGTGGCCTACCAGCTCTTCGGCCACGTCCAGGCCCGCGTGAACGTGTGGCTGGACCCGTTCGCCGATCCGCTCGGCGCGGGCTTCCAGCCGGTCCGGGCCATTTACGCGCTGGGACGGGGCGGCATTTTCGGCGAGGGACTGGGGCAGGGGCTCGTCACCCTCGCCGGCAGCCTGACGATCCCGTTCGTCCACACCGACTTCATCTTCACGGCCATCGCCGAGGAGCTCGGGCTGCTGGGGGCATTCGCCGTGCTCGGGCTGGCGGCGGTCCTCGTGTTCCGCGGGCTGCGCATCGCGGCGCTCGCCCGCGATGACTTCGGCGCGTTGCTGGCGGTCGGCCTCACCGCCAGCCTCGGCCTGCAGACGCTGATCATCATCGGCGGCAACACGAAGCTCATCCCGCTCACAGGGATCACCCTGCCGTTCGTGAGCTACGGCGGCTCGAGCGTCCTGGCCAGCTTCATCATGCTCGGCCTCCTTCTGGCGGTCAGCCACCGCAGCTCGTCCGGCCCCGACGTGGAGCCGGGCCCGTGATCGCCACCAACGTCCGCCGCCTGGGCTTCTACCTCATGCTCGCGTTCGCCATCGTGTCGGTCAGCATCGTGTGGTGGCAGGTCGTCCAGGCGCAGGCGCTCGCCACCCGGGCCGACAACCCCGAGGTGATCGCCGCGCGGCGCAGCCTCCTGCGCGGGACGATCTTCGATGGGTCGGGCCAGGTCCTGGCGAGCTCCCAGCTGGTGGACGGCGTCAGCACGCGCACCTACGCCGATCCGGCCTTCACCCACGTCATCGGCTACTCGAGCTTCCGGTTCGGCAGCACCGGCATCGAGCGGGCGTTCGAGGATCTCCTGGTCGGGCAGACCGACCCGAACCCGCTGCGCCAGGTCGTGAACGACGTCCTCGATCGCCAGCCCCAGCCGCGGGACCTGACGCTCACCATCGATCGGCGCCTCCAGGACTTCGCGGCGGCGCAACTCGGATCGAGCCAGGGCGCCGTCGTGGCCCTCGATCCGACGAGCGGTGAGGTGCTCGCCCTCGTGTCGATGCCGACCTTCGATGCCAACCCCATCTCGGGCAATCCCGACGTCGCCCAGGAGCCGATGGACGCCCTGCGCGACGACCCGGCCCAGCCGCTCCTGCCTCGCGACCGCCACGGACGGTACGTGCCCGGCTCGATCATGAAGGTCTTCACCGCGGCCGCCGCCCTCGACGCCGGGGTCACCTCGCCGGACACGACGTTCGAGGACCAGCCGCGCCAGGAGACCGAGGGCATGGTGGTCGACGGCTTCCGGATCAGGGAGCACGACCTCGCCGGGCTGCAGCCGGGGCTGTGGAACCTCTCCCAGGCGCTCCAGGTCTCGAGCAACATCTACTTCGCCCACGTCGGGCTCGAGCTCGGGCCCGATGCGTTCCTGGCGGCCGCACGCGAGTTCGGTTTCTGCGCGCCGATGGAGATCGGTCCGCCCGATCGGCCGCTCTCGGTGGCACCCTCGTACGTGACCCAGGAGATCGAGGGGGACTGCGGGCCATTCTCCGGTGACGTGGAGCTGGCCAGCGCGTCATTCGGCCAGGGATCGGTCCTCGCGACGCCGGTGCAGATGGCGCTCGTGGCGGCGGCCATCGCCGGGGACGGGGTGATGCCGCACCCGTACGTCGTCGCCGATGTGCGGCAGCACAGCGACACGGACGCGCCCAGCGACACCGTCCTGCAGACGTTCTCGTCCCGGGGCGGCACCCGCGTGGTGTCGACCGAGGCCGCCCGCCAGGTCCGCTCGGGGATGGTGGACGCGGTGAACGGCGACCTCGGACGCCCGTACGCCGGGCAGGCCGACATCAGGATGTACGGGATCGAGGGGTCGGTCGCGGCGGGCAAGACGGGCACCGCCCAGCTCGGCGGGGAGCAGGCGCCACACTCGTGGTTCATCGGCTTCGCGCCGGGCCAGGACGAGGCGACGCCGGCGATCGCGATCGCGGTGCTGGTCGAGAGCGGCGGCTCGGGCTCTGCCAATGCGGCGCCCATTGCCGGTCGCGTGATGGCCGAGTACCTGAACCTGGCCGGCGCCGAGGATTGAAGGAAACCGGCCCGTCCTCGCCTCAGACACCAGGAGGGGTCTGAACCCCCTCGTAACGTGGTGGGGTATTGTTCTGCAACGGGTCGGGCTGACCCAAACGCCCCATGGCCCACCGGTAGGGGAGAACCCGAGACACGTGAAGAACGTCCAGCAGCCTGCCGAGCGCGTGATCGCCAGCGTCGAGCGGGTGATCGTCGGGAAGCATGCCGAGGTCCGAACGGCGCTGGTCGCCCTGCTGTGCGAGGGGCACATCCTCATCGAGGACGTGCCCGGCGTCGGCAAGACCATGCTCGCCAAGGCACTCAGCCAGAGCATCGGCTGCATGTTCCGGCGCATCCAGTTCACGCCGGACCTGCTGCCCTCGGACGTGACCGGCCTCTCGATCTTCAACCAGAAGACCAGCGAGTTCGAGTTCCGCCCGGGCCCGATCATGGCCCAGGTGGTCCTCGCCGACGAGATCAACCGCGCCACGCCGAAGACCCAGAGCGCGCTCCTGGAATGTATGGAGGAGCGGCAGGCGACGATCGACGGCACCACGCATCCGATGCCGAGCCCGTTCCTCGTCGTCGCGACACAGAACCCCATCGAGTACGAGGGCACGTTCGCCCTTCCCGAGGCGCAGCTCGACCGGTTCATGCTTCGCCTGCGGCTGGGGTATCCGAAGGCCATGGAGGAGCTCGTCATCCTCGACGAGCAGA
The DNA here is from genome assembly GCA_963806695.1 of uncultured Chloroflexia bacterium. Lineage (GTDB taxonomy): Bacteria > Chloroflexota > Limnocylindria > QHBO01 > QHBO01 > JACDBZ01. The sequence goes on from CAWDYT010000002.1 coordinate 144,948, forward strand.
AGCGGCGCCACCCGATCGACAGCGTGGAGCAGGTGCTCGGGCTGGACGAGCTGCGCGAGATGCAGTCGGCGGTGAAGGAGATCTACGTCGACCAGGCCGTGGCCGAGTACATCATCCGCCTGACCCACGCCACGCGGGAGCATCCCGACGTCTACCTCGGAGCGTCGCCGCGCGGCTCGATCAACCTGTACCGCGCCGCCCAGGCATACGCGGCGCTCGCCGGACGCGACTACGTCATCCCCGATGACGTGAAGGACCTCGCCGTCGCGGTGCTGGCGCATCGGTTGATCGTGAAGAGCCAGGCGTCGCTGCGCGAGGTCGACCCCGAGCAGATCGTCCGCGAGATCCTCGCCTCCGTCCCGGTCACCGAGGCCGCGGCTGCCGAGGAGACGAATCGCGCCCGGATCTCCTGACCGCGCGATGGGGCTCTTCAGCCGCCACCTCAAGCTCCTCTTCCTCGTCACGGCGCTGGTCGTCGCCGCCTTCAGCACGGGCCTCAACCATCTCTTCTTCCTCGCCTACCTCAGCGTGGCCGTCGGCATCGGCTCGTGGCTGTTCGCGCGCCGAGGCCTGAAGAACGTGCGCGCCGATTACCGAGTCCTCAACCCGCGCACGCACGTGGGCGAGGTGCTCCAGGCGGTGTACCGCATCGAGAACCACGACCGCTTCAGCAAGCCGTGGATCGAGTGCTGGAACGAGTCGACGCTGCCGACCAGCCTTCCGGGCCGCGTGATCGGCCTCCAGGCCCGCAATGCACGGCAATGGCTGGCCAAGGTGACGCTGACGCGGCGCGGCAGCTATCGGCTGGGTGCGCTGCGTGTGCGGACCGGTGATCCATTCGGGCTGTTCAGCACGGAGATGATCGTCGGGCAGCCGACGAACGTCGTCGTCTTCCCGGAGGTCGTGCCCCTGCCGCACTGGCGGCTGCCGCCGTCGCCGATCGACGGCACGACCCGCGCTCGCATCCAGTACGAGGCGTCCAGCCCGCTGGTGCGCACGGTGCGCCCGTACGTGCACGGTGATGCCATCAACCGCATCCACTGGCTCTCGAGCGCCCGCCACAACGAGCTCCTGGTCAAGGAGTTCGACCTCGAGCAGGCCGCGGACCTGTGGATGCTGCTCGATCTCGATCGCAGCGTGCACGCCGGCCTGGGGACCGATGCGTCGGTGGAGACGGCGGTGACGATCGCGGCCTCGGTGGCGATGCGGACGCTGGCCGACAACCGGTCGGTGGCGATGACGGCGTCGGCCCGGCGCCTGCAGCTTCAGCAGCCAGACCGGGGTCCACGGGTCGAGCAGAAGCTGCTCCACCTGCTCGCGAACGTGCAACCCGACGGATCGAGCCCGCTGGCCGAGGTGCTCGTCGCCACCCTGCCCCAGCTACGGCGCGGCATGACCCTGTGCATCATCACCGGCTCGACGGACCGCAACTGGGTGCGAGCCCTGTCCGCGCTGCGCCGCCGGGGTGTGGCGGCACTGGTCATCCTGCTCGATCGGTCCTCGTTCATCGGCGTCGACCCCGACGAGCATTCGCGTGCCGAGCTCTCGGCGGTGCGGCATGCGCTGGCCGAGTACGACATCGAGCACCGCCTGGTACGGCGCGGGGATGATATCGCCGATGCGATCGGTGGGAGGGCGCGCGCCCGTGCATGAGCTGCGCGACCGGATCCTCTATCCGCGTGCCGGCTGGCTGAGCCTCGGGCTGCTGGCCGTCATGGCCCTGTCGCTCGCGTGGGCGGTCCAGGGCGCGGCGTGGCTCGAGCAGCTGGACTACCTGGCCCCGCTGGCGGTGTGGGCGGTCGTCATCGGCGCCGTCATCGGCGTGCTCCGCCTGAGCATCGTTGTCGCGCTGCCCCTCGCCGCGCTCACCGGCACGGCCTTCGTGGTGTGGACGATCGGGGGTGAGTACTACTCCGCGCTCTCCCAGCTCGGCAGGCTGCTCGCACTGCGCACCGATCTGATCGGCTGGACCGTCGTCGTGCTCGACGAGGGCTATCCAACGGAAATGTCGCCGTACGCGCTGGGCCTCGGAGTGCTGATGTGGGCCACGGCGTTCACGGCGTCATACGTCGTCTACCGCTACCACCGTGTGCTCGACGCCATCCTCCTGCTGGGCGCGGCCATGATCATCAACATCTCCGCGGTCCTCACCTCTGACGAGCTGTTCGGTCACCTGCTCCTATTCGTGGTCGCGGCGTCCCTCCTCTGGCTGCGTGCCGCGCTCGTGACTCGCCAGGACGGATGGCAGCGCCGGCGCGTGAACGAGACCCTGGAGGTGCCCCCGGCGATCATGCGAACGGGCATTGTGTTCGCCGGTGCGAGCATTGTGCTGGCCTGGCTGCTGACCAGCGTGGCGGTGGCCGCGCCGCTCACCGGCGCATGGCGCAACCTCGACGGCGTCTGGGGCGGGGTGCGTGACCAGTTCGAGGGCGTCTTCGGAAGCCTGACCAACCCCCAGTCGCGCATCACCGGCGATAGCTTCGGGTCGTCGTTCACGGTCTTCGGCGAGTGGGTCAGCAACGACGAGGAGGTGCTCATCCTCGCCGCTGAGCGGCCGCTCTACCTGCGTAGCCGCACCTATGACCAGTACACCGGGCGCGGCTGGGACAGCACCGAGGGATCCGCGCGCGGCGTGGCAGCCGGGGACCCGTTGTTCACGGTCGCGACCTCCGAGCGGCCCACGGAACTGGCCGCAACTCGCGCGGAGCAGATCGCTATCGAGATGCAGCAGTCCGTCGGCCGCAGCTTGTTCACGGCCGGCTCGCCGCTGAGGATCTACGCCCCCGCGCTGATCGAGGAGCCGAACGCGCTGCCACTCCTCGGTTCCGTGGAGTCGCCGAACGCGCTGGGTGAGGGCGAGTCCTACGAGCTGGCGGTCGCCATCTCGATTGCCACCGAGGCGGAGCTCCGCGTCGCCGGCACGGCGTACCCGCAGGCCGTCCAGGATCTGTATCTCGATACCACCGGGGTCACCGACGAGATTGCCGCGCTGGCTGCGGAGGTCGTCGCGACTGCGAATGCGGAGACGCCGTACGACAAGGCCAAGGCCCTGACGCGATTCTTCAACGGCGACGAATTCGAGTACTCGACCGTCGGCCCCCAGGTGCCCGCCCGACGGTGACCTCGTCCACACCTTCCTCTTCGCCGAGGAGGGTGCTCGGCGTGGCTACTGCGAGTACTTCGCCAGCGCCATGGCCATGATGGCGCGCTCGGTCGGCCTCCCGGCCCGCGTGGCGGTGGGCTTCGCCCCGGGTGAGTCCGCCGGTGCGGGCCTGTGGCTGTCGCGAGAGGCCGGCCGGCATTTATGGGTCGAGATCTACTTCCCCGGGTACGGCTGGCAGATCTTCGAGGCCACCAAGTCGATCGACCCGCGCTTCTTCCGCGCGAGCGGGGACGAGGCGGCCGCGCGCCCGCCGACACAGGGCATCGACCCGTACCTCGAGGAACTGCCCCTGGAGATCCTCCGGCAGCGCGGCGCTCGCGGCCCTGGCGTCCCCACAGCCGGTGGCCGGCGCCATCGACCCGACCCAGCCCGAGGCGCCGCCGGCCGATGGCGGGAGCGCGCGGACCGGCAACGCGCTGGTGATGATCACGCTCGTGGCCGTGGCGGTGCATCTTCATCTGGTTCCAGATGCGCCGTTCGAAGCGCCGATGGCGCCTCCTGCCGGCCGGTGAGCGAGCCTGGCGCCAGCTGGCCCTGGCGGCCGACCGTGCCGGCGTTGGGCCGCGGCCGTCCGAGACGATCTACGAGTACGCGGGATGGCTCGAGGACCAGCTGCCGAAGCAGGGCGAGCCGATCCGGGTCGTCGCGGACGGGAAGGTCTGGCAGTCGTATTCGGGCCGGCAGCTGACCCGGTCGACGTCGAACAAGCTGGATGCCGCCATCCGGCGTCTGCGCCGGCCGCTCCTCTGGCTCGCGCTCCGCCGGCGACTCCGGCCCTCCGTCGCGGAACGACGGCCGCTGATCGCAGCCACCGGTCGCCCGGCACGCGAGCTCAGAGCGCCAGCGGCCGGCCTTCCGCCTCGTCCACGTGCGTGGGCTCGATGCCCAGCAGGTGGCCGGTGTCGTTCCAGCGCACGAGGCGCCACTGGTCCCCCGTGCCTGTCGACGGCGCCGAGCGAAGCGTTGTCGACGTCGAGCGCCCAGGAGCGATCATCGGCCAGCTCGAGGACCAGCCTGGCGAAGATGCGCAGCGTGCCACCGTGGCTCACCACGCAGGTCGTTCCCGCCGGGGCCGCCAGCAGCTCGTCGAGGAGTGAGGCTACGCGGGCGGTTGCGGCCGAGATCGGCTCGCCGCCCGGTGGCTGGCGGATGCCCGCTGCCTCGCGCCACGCCCGATAGCGGTCGGCGTCGCTCACTTCCAGCTCGGCGTGGGTGCGGCCCTCCCACTCGCCCTGCCCGATCTCGATCAGCCGCGGGTCCAGCTCCGACTGCCACGCCACACGCCTCGCCGATGGCCGCGGCGGTTTCCGACGCGCGCCCGAGGCTGGACGAGACGATTCTGTCCGGCCGCAGTCCATCGTCCGCGGCGATCCGCGCGCCGAGCATGGCCGCCTCCCGCCTACCGACGTCGGACAGCGGTGGGTCGAGATGGCCCTGGAATCGGCCCTCGCGGTTCCAGTCGGTGACGCCGTGACGGACGACGACGATGCGGCGGTCGCTCACCGGGTGGCGAGGGCCGCGTCGAATTCCTCGCGGATGGCGCGAACCGCGGCGGGGGCATCGGCCGTGTGGCCGAAGTACGGGAGGAGGTCGCCCATGATCTGGAGCGCCTGGGCCATCTCGTCGATTCCGACCTCGCCCATGTGGCCGAAGCGCAGGATCTTTCCGGCCCACTTGCCCTGTCCGCCGGCGATCACGAGCCCGTGCGCGCGCATGGCCTCGTTGAACGGCGCCCACTCGACGCCGTCCGGCACCCAGGCAGCCGTCACCGTGGCGGAGCGATCCTGCGGCGACGCCACGAGCCGGAGGTCCAGCGCTTCGAGGCCGGCCGCGACGCCACGAGCGATGGCCGAATGGCGCGCCCACGTCCGCTCCCGGCCTTCGGCGCGCAGGCGCTGGACGCCGATGCGCAGGCCGTACAGCACGGCGATGGCCGGCGTCCACGGCGTCTGGCCCTTGGCGGCCCAGTCGCGTGCCTCGGCGAAGTCCCAGTAGAAGCGCGGCATCCGCGCCGAGGCGCTCGCGGTCCACGCGCGCTCGCTGAGTGCGGCGATCGCGACGCCGGGCGACGCCATCCACGCCTTCTGGCTGGCGCTGACGACGACGTCGACGCCCCATCCATCCATCTCGAACGGCATCGCGCCGAGACCGCTGATGCCGTCGACCAGCAGGAGCGGCTCGCCCGGGGCGGACCGCACGACCTCGGCCAGGTCCTGCATCGGGTTCGCGACACCGGTGGAGGTCTCATTGTGGGTGACGAGCACGGCTCGGTAGGGATCGGCGTTCGCCAGATGCTCCCGTACGGCGTCCGGCGATGCGGACGTGCCCCACTCGAACGGCAGCGCGTCCACGTCGGCGCCGAAGACGGAGGCGATCTTCGCGAAGCGGTCGCCGAACGCACCGATGTTGACCGACAGCACCCGATCGCCGGGTGAGAGGGTATTCACCACGGCCGCCTCGAGGGCGCCGGACCCCGACCCGGTGAGGAGCAGGACGTCGCCCCGCGTCCCGATCAGCTCCGCCAGGCCGGCGGACGTCTCCGACAGCAGCTCGGCGAACTCGGTGCCGCGGTGGTCGATCATCGGCTGCGACTGGGCCTCGCGCACCGCCTGCGGGATCGGCGTCGGTCCGGGTGTGCGGAGATTCTGTTCCATGTCCCGCATCATAATCGGCCCATGCCCCGACGCCCGAAGGTCGACCCCACCGAGCCGCTGTTCGACGCGTCAGTTGCCGCCGATGCGCCGCTGGCGGCCCGGATGCGACCACGGACCCTCGACGAGTTCGTCGGCCAGCCGCACCTCGTAGGACCCGACGGCGCGCTGACCAGGGTGGTTCAGCCCGGCCACCTGCCCTCGATGGTGCTGTGGGGACCGCCGGGGTCGGGGAAGACGACGCTGGCACGGCTGCTGGCCGACCGGGCCGGCGGCTCGTGGCGGCAGCTCTCCGCCGTCACCTCGGGTGTCGCGGACGTCCGCGCGCTGGTGGCGGAGGCGAAGGCGCTGCGGGAGGCAGGCGGCCGGACGGTGGCCTTCATCGACGAGCTGCATCGGTTCAACAAGAGCCAGCAGGACGCCCTGCTGCCGCATGTGGAAGACGGCACGATCGCCCTGATCGGCGCGACGACCGAGAACCCGTACTACGAGATCAACTCGCCGCTCCTGTCGCGGATGCGGGTCTATCGCCTGGAGCCGCTGGACGCCGATGCGCTGGGTGCCGTCGTGGATCGTGCCCTGACCGACAAGGAGCGCGGGCTCGGCGGGTCGGTGTCGCTGTCAGCGGAGGGGCGGGCGACGCTGCTCGACCTCGCGGGTGGCGACGCGCGCCAGGCGCTGAACGCGCTGCAGTCGGCGGCCGTCACGGCGGGCGACGGCGCAACGCTCAGCCCCGAGGAGATCGCCGAGGCCGCCCAGCAGCGGCTGCTCGCCTACGACCGCGTCGGCGACCAGCACTACGAGGCGATCAGCGCCTTCATCAAGAGCATGCGCGGCAACGATCCCGACGCGGCGCTGTACTGGCTGGCGTCGATGGTCTCGGCGGGGGAGGACCCGACGTTCATCGCGCGCCGCATCGTGATCGCCGCATCGGAGGACGTGGGCAACGCCGACCCACGGGCGCTCCAGCTCGCCGTGGCCGCGATGCAGGCCACGGAGATGATCGGCCTGCCCGAGGCGCAGTACGCGCTGGCGCAGGCGGCAACCTACGTGGCCTCGGCGCCGAAGTCGAATCGGGCCGGCGCCGCCTACTTCGCCGCGCTGGCCGAGGTCGAGGAGCACGGCCGGTTGCCGGTGCCGCTGCACCTGCGGCCGTCGGCGCATCGGCGGCTGGCGCGAGAGCAGGGCTACGGCAAGGGCTACCTGTACCCCCATGACTACGCCGATGCCGACGTCGAGCAGCAGTACCTGCCCGACGAGCTCGCCGGCCGGATGTTCTACGAGCCGACCGACGAGGGGTTGGAGCTCAAGATCGGCGAGCGGCTACAGCGCCTCCGACGGCTGCGCCTCGAGGCCAGGCGCGGACGAAAGGGCAAGTAGCGACGCGGGCTGCGCACTCGCACCCGCGATGGCGTAGCGTTGCATCGTGAGCCGGGAAGCCGAGGATCTGAACCGGCGCCTGCTGCGCGCCCGCGACGCCATGGACCGCGCCTACGCCGAGCCGCTCGACGTGCGCACCGTGGCCGCCGTCGCCCACGTCTCCGAGGCGCACTTCATCCGCAGCTTCCGCGCTGTCTTCGGCGAGACGCCGCACCGCTACCTCCAGCGGCGGCGGGTGGAGCGCTCGATGTTCCTGCTGCGCGAGACCGACCGCAGCGTCACCGACATCTGCTTCGACGTCGGGCTTCATGAGCCTGGGGACGTTCAGCCGCACCTTTCGCGAGATCATCGGCGAGACGCCGTCGAGCTACCGCGAGGGCCACGGACCGATGGTGGCGCCGAACTGCGTCCAGATGTGGGCCATGCGGCCGCGGGTGGGGTGGCGCGGCGACACCTCGCGCACGAGGATCCGACGCAATCGAGCAGTTTTGGAGAAGCCCGCTCGACGCCGGCTCACGTAGCCTGATCGTCGTCCACATCCGACACCAGCAACGGAGAACTGACGACCGATGATCACCAGGCTGAACGTCGCCTCGATCTACGTTCTCGACAAGGACGAGGCGCTCGACTTCTACGTCAACAAGCTCGGCCTCGAGAAGGGCTCCGACTTCACGCAGGGCGACTATCGCTGGCTGACGGTCCGCGTCCCCGGCACAAGCCCGACGTCGAGATCTCCCTCGAGCAGCCCGGCCCGCCGCTCCACGACGAGGCGACTGCCGAGCAGCTCCGCGAGCTGATCGCGAAGGGCGCGCTCAGCGGCCTCGTCTTCCACACCGACGACGCTCGGGCGCTGTACGAAACGCTCCAGGAACGCGGCGTGACCGACTTCACCCAGGAGCCGATCGATCACTTCTACGGCACCGACATGGGTCTCCGCGATCCGTTCGGGAACGCGATCCGGATCCTCGAGCGAAAGCCCGCCGAGGCGACGGCGACGGCCTGAACGGCTCGGAGATCGCCACGGCTGAAAGGAGACTCACGATGGCTGACACGAAGAAGGCGCCCAAGAAGCGCACCGAGACCACTGAGGTGTGGACGGACGAAGAAGTGGCCGCGATGCAGGAGCACGCCAAGGACATGAAGGCGGCGCGCGGCAAGAAGGTCGACGGCGAGGCTGACCTGCTCGCGAAGATCGCCGCCATGCCGCCGGCCGATCGCAAGCTGGCGAAGCGGATTCACGCCCTGGTCAAGGCCACCGCGCCGGAGCTCACGTCGCGGACCTGGTACGGGATGCCGGCCTACAACAACAGCGACGGCAAGCTGGTGTGCTTCTTCCAGGCCGCCGCCAAGTTCAAGGCGCGCTACGCGACCTTCGGCTTCGAGGAATGGGCGAAGCTCGACGACGGCACGATGTGGCCGACCTCGTTCGCATTGACACACGATCTGACGGCGGCCGACGAGAAGCGGCTCGCCGAGCTCATCAGGAAGGCAACGAGCTGACCGTCACAACTCGACGACCGCCTGACCCGGTCGTCGGCGAACCGCCGACGGCCTCCCACCTTGGACGGCTACCCGATGAGGCCGATGCCGTTGAAGACGAACCAGGCGGCGACGAGGACGATCAGCATCACCAGGGTCAGGATTCCGATGTTGCGCAGGTCGCGCTCGACGTAGTGGTACTCGGCCCGCTCGCGAGTCGACAGGGTCGAGCCTGTCGTCGCGTAGGCGACCGGAGCCGCACGGCGCGCGGGCTCGGCGGCGGTCGAAGAGACCTCCGGCACGTCGGACGGCGCGGCCTCGGGAGCGGGCGCCGGCGCTGGCCGCGGCGTTCGCGGCTGATATCGCTGGCGGGCCTTGCGGCTGGCGGCCTTCCCGGCGCGACGGGCCATCGGTACCTCGTGCTCAGTGAATGGTGGACCTCGGCGCGGCCGGGGCGGTCCGACCGGCGGCTATGATACCGCCCATTCGATGGCCGATCTCAACAGCCTCCTGGCCGACAACCTGGCGATCGCCTTCGGCGTGCTCGCCGCCCTCGTCGTCATCCTCCTCGTCGCCGTCGCGGTCCAGGCCGGACGGCTGAGCCGGGCCACGCAGGCGTACCGCGAGATCGTGCGCGACACCGATACGGGGGGCCGCTCGCTGCATGACCTTCTGGCGGGCAACGCGTCCGCGGTCGAGCGGACGACGGAGCGCATGGCCGACATCGAGGCCATGCAGGCCCTGCTGGAGACCCGCACCCAGCGCAGCCTCCAGCACATCGGCATGGTCCGATACAACCCGTTCGACGACACGGGCTCGGACCAGAGCTTCGCGATCGCCCTGCTCGACGATCGGCGCGACGGCGTCGTGATCTCGAGCCTGCACGGGCGCTCCAACACGCGGATCTTCGCCAAGCCGGTCGCCGATGGGAGCTCGCCGCACAACCTGTCCGACGAGGAGTCCGAAGCGATCCGGATCGCTGTCGAGGGGACCGGCGGCCAGTGACCGACGGGGGGCCGATCGGCGCGATCGACCCCGAGCAGCGTCGCGTGGCGGAGCGCCTCGTCCTCGCGGCACTGCGCCGATTCCATCGTGAGCAGCCCCTGGCGGTCGACATGCGGATGGACACGCTCGTGTCGTGGGTGCGGGCCGCCGCCGGTCGGAAGCCGCCCCCTCGCCACCGCGGCGCGACGCCGCTCACCCTCGACGATGCCGACCTGCGCCGGGTGATCGGCGACATGACCCAGGAAGGCCGGCTCCAGGGCTCCGGTCGCCGGATCGGCCTTCCCGACGCGGCCCCCGGGCTCGATCCGGAGATGGCCGAACGCGTGGATCGGCTGCTCGAGGGCCTCCGCGCCGCTGGTGCGGAGCCGCCGCGTGTCGACGGCTTGGCCGCACGGATCGGGATCCCGCCGAACGTCATCGATCAGCTGCGCGCCGGAGGCGTCCTGCGCCAGGTGGCGCCGGGAATCGACTACCCGTCGGACGTCTGGTCGGCGATCCAGGCCCGGCTCGAGGGCATGTCGGGCGCGCTGAGCGTGGCCCGCGTCCGGGACGAGCTGCACACCTCTCGGCGACACGCCGAGGCGATGCTCACCGCGGTCGGGGAGCAGCGGCGCGCCTCTCCGTCCCGGAGCTCCCGGCGACGTCGGTGATCCCTCAGCCGAACGTGACATGAGAGCTGTCCGGTAAGTCGCCGATAACGACGGGGTGAACCCCCTACCGGCTACCATCCCGGACGAGATGCCACCGGTCGTGCCGTCGCCAGACCAGCTCCCATTCTTCGAGGAGCTCGTCCCGACGGTCCGTCCCCGTCGGCCGCACCTGCGCATCCAGCCCCCACTGCTCGCCGACCTGACGGCGCGCCAGCGCAAGGCGGTGACGCATGGGGATGGCCCCCTGCTGATCGTCGCCGGAGCCGGAACAGGGAAGACGACGGTCATCACCCGACGGATCGCCTGGCTGATTGCCGAGAAGCGGGCCAAGCCGTCGGAGGTCCTGGCGCTGACGTTCACGGATCGAGCCGCGTTCGAGATGCTCGAGCGCGTCGACCGCCTGGTCCCGTACGGCCACAACGACGCGCGGATCAGCACGTTCCACGCGTTCGGGGATCGGCTGCTCCGGGAGCACGCCTTCGAGGCAGGGCTGTCCGATCGCTCGACGGTGCTGAGCCGGGCAGAGCAGATCATCCTGCTGCGCGAGCACCTGTTCGAGCTGCCACTGGACCGATACCGCCCGTTGGGCGACCCGACGCGCTTCCTCTCGAGCCTGGTGACGCTGATCAGCCGGCTGCGGGACGAGGACATCTCGCCGGCGGCTTACCAGGCCGCGGCTCGGCGCCTGGCCGATGCGGCGGCAACGAGTCCCGACGACGAGGCGCTGGCCGAGCGCGCCGCCGCCCAGACGGAGCTCGCGGCGACGTATGCCGCCTACGAACAGCTGATGCGGACGTCCGACCGGATCGACTTCGGCGACCAGGTCGGCCTGGCGCTGCGGCTCCTGCGCGAGCACCCGGCGGTCCTCGACGAGGAGCGCGCACGGTACCGGTACATCCTGGTCGACGAGTTCCAGGACACGAACCACGCCCAGTGGGAGATCGTGAAGCTGCTGGCGGCCGAGCACGGCAATGTCACGGTGGTCGGCGACGACGACCAGAGCATCTACCGCTTCCGCGGCGCGGCACTCGGGAACATCCTCGGCTTCCGCGAGACCTATCCGGTCGCAGCGAGCGTCGTGCTGGTCGACAACTACCGCAGCCGGCAGGGAATCCTGGATGCGGCGCATCGGCTGATCAGGCACAACGACCCGGACCGCCTGGAGGCGCGGGAGGGGCTGGACAAGCGGCTCAAGGCCCGCACCAGGTTCGGGCGCCCCGAGCCGGAGGCCGGAGCGATCGAGCTGCTCGGGTACACCACCGGCTCGGACGAGGCCGATGCGATCGCCGACCGGGTCCGCACGTCCATCCGCGCCGGGCGTCGTGCCGGCGACCACGCCATCCTGGTCCGTGGCAACCGCGATGCGGACCCGTACCTCAGGGCGCTGAACATGGCGCGCATCCCGTGGCGCTTCAGCGGGACGGCTGGCCTGTACCGGCAGCCCGAGGTGCGGGTGCTCATCAGCTTCCTGCGCGCGCTGAACGACCCGGACGACTCGATCAGCCTGTACGACCTGGCCACCAGCGAGATCTTCGGCCTGTCCCCGGCCGATGTGACCCTGGCGCTGGGCCGCGCTCGACGCCGACGCACCAGCCTCGCCGATGCCCTGCGGCAGGCCGGGGAGAGCCCCGAGGACTCGCCGTTCGGCGCCCGTTCGATCGAGGTCGTCCAGCGGCTGCTCGGGAGCCTGGAGACGCATCGGGCCATGAGCACTGAGCGCTCGTGCGGGGAGCTGCTCTATCACTTCATCTCCTCGTCCGGCTGGCTGACGCGGCTGGGGCACGAGGCACGGGAGACCGGCGAGGAACGACTCGCCAACGTGGCGCGGTTCTTCGAGATCGTGCGCCGGCAGGGAAGCCTCTTGCGCGATGACCGGCTGCCGTTCCTCGTCGCCCAGCTCGATACGCTGATCGAGACTGGCGACGACCCGTCCACCTCGGACGTGGAGCCGGACGAGGGCAATGCGGTGCACGTCCTGACCTATCACAAGGCCAAGGGCCTCGAGTTCCCGGTCGTGTACCTGGTCGGCCTGGTGCCGGATCGCATCCCGGGCCGCGACCGCCGCGACGCGTTCGAGATCCCGGACGAGCTGGTGCACGAGCCCGCACCGGGAGCCGACCACCACACCGCGGAGGAGCGGCGCCTGTTCTACGTCGGCATGACGCGAGCCAGGGAGGAGCTGGTGCTCAGCTGGGCGCAGGACTACGGTGGCCGCCGAGCGCGGGGCGTGAGCCAGTTCGTGACCGAGGCGCTCGACCTGCCGCCGGCGACTCCGCCGGATGTCGTCCGCCCGGCCGTGCTCGAGCAGCTCGCTCGGCACGAGGGTCCACCGCGCGACCAGGTCCCGGTCGTGCCGCGCCCGGCGATCGGCGACCGGCCGCTCGTCCTCAGCTACGGCGCCGCCCAGGACTACCTCGAGTGCCCGGCGCGCTACCGCTATGGGCACGTCGTTCGCATTCCGACTCCTGCCTCACATCAGATGGTCTACGGCAAGGCCCTGCATGCGGCGGTGCAGGCGTACCACCGCCGCCAGATGGCCGGTCGACCGATGACGGAGGACGACCTCCACACCGCCCTCGACAGGGCGTGGGAATCGGTCGGCTTCCTGACCAGGGAGCACGAGGAGGCGCGACGCGCCGCCGCTCACGAGGCCGTCGCCCGCTTCTGGGTGGATCAAGAGCGCGAGCCGGCCAGGCCGGTCGCGGTGGAGCAGGAGTTCACCGTCGGCTTCGGGCGCGACCGGCTGCGGGGCCGCTACGACCGGGTCGACCGGGACGACACCGGCCGCGTGGTGATCACCGACTACAAGTCGAGCGACGTCCGCGACCTGGCAACCGCGACCCGGCGCGCCCGCGAGTCCCTCCAGCTGTCCATCTACGCGCTGGCCCACGAGGCGCAGCACGGGGCGCTTCCGGACGAGCTCGCGCTCCACTTCCTCGAGTCGGGCATCGTCGGGCGCGTCGCTCCCAGCGAGCGGCAGCTGACGAAGGCCCACGACCAGCTGAGCCAGGCGGCGGAAGGGCATCCGCGCCGGCCACTTCGAGCCGACGCCGTCTCCCATGCGCTGCGGCTACTGTCCCTTCCGCGAGATCTGCCCCGACGCCGCGCGATGAGCGGCCGGAACCGGGCGATCGTCGTCGGGCTGATCCTGCTGGGCGTGCTGACGGTCATGCTGCTGCTCGTCTTCGCTGCCGGCGCGTGTCCCGTGGACACCGACCAGCGGCCCTGCGCCGAGGCTCCGCGGAACGTGGTGATCGTCATCGGCCTTGCCGCGACGGCGGCCGCGCTACTGGTCACGCCCTTCGCCTTTCTCGGCGAGGTGATCGCCCGCCGGCGCATCGTCTATCGTGGGGCGTGGAGCCGGGCCGCCCGGCGCGGCGTCCTGGTCGGACTGGTGCTCGCCACGCTGGCGGGGCTGCGCCTGGGGGACGCGCTGAGCGTGCCGATCGCCATCTTCGTCGTCATCCTCGCCGGCGTGGCGGAGTGGTTCGCCGCCCGGCGCGACCAGTAGTGGAGGTCAGATGACCACAGCAGGTGCCGACCTCGCGGCCGCCGTCGAGGGCGTGATGCCCGAGGCACTCGACCTCTCGCATCGCGTCCATGCCAACCCGGAGATCGCGTTCCACGAGCGCCAGGCCGCCGGGTGGACGGCGGAGCTCCTCGCTCGCAGCGGATTCGAGGTCACCGCCCCGGTGGGCGGCCTGGAGACGGCATTCGTGGCCCGCTGGGCGGGCAACCGGCCGGGCCCGGTCATCGCCTTCGCGGCCGAGTACGACGCGCTGCCCGAGGTCGGCCACGGGTGCGGGCACAATCTCATGTGCTCGTCCAGCGCCGGTGCGGCAATCTCCGCCGCCCGGATCCTGGGGCGTGACTTCGGTGGCGAGATCCGCGTCATCGGGACGCCGGCCGAGGAAGCGGGCAACGGCAAGGTCCACCTGATCGCCGCGGGCGTCTTCGACGACGTCGACGCCTGCCTGCAGATCCATCCGTCGGACTCGAACAGCGCCGAGGTCCTGGCGCTGGCCGTGACCGAGATCGGCGTGACCTTCCACGGTGTCCTCGCGCACGCCAGTGGCGACCCGTGGCTCGGTAAGAACGCGCTGGACGCGATCGTCCTGCTGCACACGATGGTTGCCCAATGGCGCCAGCACCTGAAGCCGGGCGAACGGGTCCACGGCATCATCACCCACGGCGGCGCCGCGCCGAACATCGTCCCCGACCTCACCTCGGGGCGCTGGTACGTCCGCACGCCGGTCGACGAGGACCTCGACGCCATGATCGAGCGATTCGGCGCGATGGCGAAGGCCGCGGCCGATGCCACCGGCTGCAGCGTCGAGCTCCACAACGATCCGATGAACCGCTGCCGCACCATGCTCAACAGCCCGACCATGCTCGACATCTGGCGTCGGCATCTCGTCGAGGCGGGTCGAAGCGACGACCCGATCGATCCGAATGCCGGGAGCACGGACATGGCGAACGTCAGCCACGAGGTGCCGACGATCCACCCGTACCTCCAGATCGCGCCGCGCGGCACGCCCGGCCACTCCCGCGAGTTCGCCGCCCACGCCGGTGGTGCCGATGGCGACGCCACACTGGGCGCGGCGATCCACGTCCTGGCGGCCACCGCGCTCGACCTCCTCGCCGACCCCACCGTCGTCGAGCGCGCGTGGGAGGAGCTGCGCGAGCAGGGCGGCGGACATGGAGCGGCCGGTCGACGCCGGGAGCAGCTGGCCTGAGCGACATCCTGGCCGGGCAGCCGGTCGACGAGGATCGGCTGGCGGCCATCTACGACCTCGAGCATGACGAGATCACCGAGGATCTCGCCTTCTACCGTCGCTGGACGAGGCGACAGCGCGACGCGAGCGTCCTGGACCTCGGCTGCGGCTCGGGGCGCCTGATCGGGACGTTCTTCGACGCCGGTGCGCAGCGGGTCGTCGGGATCGATGGCTCCGCCGCGCTGCTGGCCCGTGCCGAGGCGCGCATCGCCGCGGACGAGCGCCTGCACGCGGCGCGCGAGGCTGGCCGCATCGAGCTCGCGGTCGGGGACGTGCGATCCGTCGCGCGTCGGGATCGGTTCGACCTGGTCGTCCTGGCCGGCGTGCTCGCGCATCTCGACGGGCCGGAGGACGCGGCACGGGCGCTGATCAGCGCGGCGCGCACGCTGGGACGCGATGGCGCGCTCATCGTCGATGTCCTGGGGCCGGGGGGCATGCCGCGGCACGACCTGCCGATGAGCGTGGACTGGGAGCGGACGTGGGAGGGTCGACGCGTCGTGCGACGCAGCCGCCTGGAGCGGCGTGAGACCCCCGAGGGCCTGCGCGTCGACTACGCCACGCTCACCGACCTGGAGGGACCCGATGGTACGATAGCGCGGCTTCCGGCCAGCTTCCGGCTCTGGTATCCATCTCCTGCGGCGATCGTTTCGCTCGCCGCTGAGGCGGAACTCGAGGTCGAGGCCGCATTCGGGTCGCATGACCTGGAGCAGCTCGACGAGTCAAGCGAGCGATGCATCGTGGTGTTCCGGCACAGCAACGACGCATCTGGCGTGGGGTGAGGGATGGCAGGCGAACAGATCCGGCTCCTGGTGGTGGAAGACGTTCCACAGGTCGCGTCGCACGTGCGCGCGCTCCTCGCCGCACAGTCGCAGATCAAGATGCTCGACGTCGTGACGTCGGGTGAGCGTGCTGTCGGGGCGGTTACGGAGATGAAGCCCGACGTCGTGATCGTCGATGCGCTCCTGCAGGGCCGCGTGAGCGGCCAGCAGGTCGCCGAGCAGATCCGGCGGGCGGAGCCCCAGGTCGGCGTGATCATGCTGACCGTGCCGCAGAACCCGGTCAGCGAGGACACCGAGCGCGGGATCGACGCCGTCCTGAAGATGCCGTTCACCGGGTTCGATCTGACGGCGATGGTCCGCAAGGTGGGGGAGACCCGGGCCGTCGAGTCGGCCCGCGCCGGCTCACTGGTCGTGACGCTGTTCTCGCCGAAGGGTGGCGTCGGCCGCACCACGCTTGCCTACAACCTGGCCGTGGCGCTCGGCAAGGATCACCGCACCTGCCTCATCGACGGATCGCTCCAGTTCAGCGACCTGCGCGGGCTGCTGCGTGTTCCCGCCGTCGCGCCGAGCATCGTCAACCTGCCGACCGATCGGATCCGCGAGCAGGACCTCACCGATGTGATGTGGCGCGACCCATCCGGCATCGACATCCTTCTTGCCCCGCCACGGGTCGAGATGGCGGAGATGGTGACGACGCGCGACGTCGAGAAGGTGCTCTCGCTTCTCCGACAGCTCTACGAGTTCGTGATCATCGACACCCGCGCCGCCCTCAGCGACGACGTGCTCGTCTTCCTCGACAGCGCCGACCTCATCCTGCAGATCCTGACCTACGACAGCATGGCCATCCGTAGCCTGGCGATGTCGGCGGAGACCTTCGCCGCCATCGGCTACCCGCCCTCGAAGCTAGCCACCGTCCTGAACCGGGCCGATGCGTCCGGCGGCTTCGACAAGGCCGATGTCGAGCAGGCCCTCGGCAACAAGATCGACTTCGAAGTCGTGTCCGACGGTCGGCTGGTGCTGTCATCGAACAACGAGGGCGTGGCGTTCGTCTCCTCCAGCCCGGACTCGCCGATCGCCGAGGGCGTCCGCCGCATCGCCGACTCGCTGGCGGCCCACCAGCGGGAGCGGTCGCCCGCCCTCGCACGCGGCTGATCGGCCCGATGGCCGACCTCGGCGACGCCCGACCGATCGGGGTCTTCGACTCCGGGGTCGGGGGATTGACCGTGCTGGCCGAGCTTCGCCGGCGCGTCCCCGACGAATCAACGCTCTACCTTGGCGACAACGCGCGGACGCCGTATGGCCCCCGACCGGCCGACGAGGTGCGTCGGTTCACGCTCGAGGCGCTCGATTGGCTGCTGGCGCAGGACGTGAAGCTGCTCGTCCTGGCCTGCAACACGGCCACCGCCCGCGCTCTGCCCGACGTGCGGGAGCGGGCGACCGTGCCGGTTGTCGGCGTCGTTCGCCCGGGCGCCGTGGCCGCCGCGGCGGCCACGCGCCGTCGCGCGGTTGGCGTCATCGCCACGGCCGGCACCGTCGAGTCCGGGGCGTACCAGGACGCGATCGTCGAGGCCGATCCGGCCATCGCCGTCACGCAGCTGGCCTGCCCCGAGCTGGTCCCGATGGTCGAGGCCGGGATCCTCGACGGACGACGCGCCGAATCGGTGCTGCGCGCCTACCTCGAACCCCTCGTCGCGTCGCACCCAGCCATGGACACGCTGCTGCTCGGGTGCACGCACTACCCGCTGCTGCGGTCGCCGATCGAGGCGATCGTCGGGTCCGACGTGGCGGTCGTGGACTCGGCATTCACCACGGCCCTCGCGGTCGAGGACCTGCTCGACGCGCTGGGGACCCGTGCGCCCGCCGGAGCCGCGACGGGACACCGCGTGACGACCACGGGCGACGTTGGGGCATTCGTGACCGTCGCCCAGCGCCTGTTCGACGAGCGGCTCCCGGACGTCGAATCGGTGGCGATCGAGGCGAGGGCTGCCGTTCCCGTAGACTGACGCCCATGGCTCGAAATACCGGCCGCTTCGCCGGCGGCATCCTCGTGGGCGGCCTGTTGGCGCTCGGGGCGAGTGTCGCGTCACGCGAGATCGTGCGGCGCGCGGGCACGCGGCTGCTGGATTGGGAGGCAGTCCGCGAGATCGCCCATCGCCGCCTCGGGGCCGCAGCGGCGCCGCTTTCTGTGGCTCAGCGCGAGGAGGCCGAAGCGTTCTACCGCGCCACCCTGCTGCGCATCGAGCCGATCGTGGCCGAGGAGATCGGCTCACCCCTTCCGGAGGCCCTGGAGACGCCGGCCGTTGTCGACCGGCTGCAGTGGGTGGACCTCAACGTGGCGACCTTCAGGACCCTGTTCGATCGCGTCGAGCACGTCCTGCTGTCCTCGCAGGAGGGGCCCGACACGGCCGGACGGGCGATGTCCCGCTGGTTGAACCGCGCGGTCGGTAACCAGCAGCTCGGATTCATGCTCGCCTTCCTGGGCCGGAAGGTGCTCGGGCAGTACGACGTGAGCCTGCTGGCCGCCGGCCCGGCCCGCGGCCGCCTGCACTTCGTCGAGCCGAACATCGTCGCCACCGCGTCCGCGATGCGCGTACCACGCGACGAGTTCCGCACGTTCATCGCCCTGCACGAGGCCACCCACGCCTTCGAATTCGAGGCGCACGCCTGGCTGCGCCCCTACTTCGCCGACCTGGTCTCCGAGACCGTCGAGCTGCTCGCCTCCGAGTCGGGAGGCCTGATGGAGCGCCTGCGCGACGCGATGTCCGGTGGGGATGGGCACTGGCTGGAGCGGATCATGACGGCGCGCCAGCGGGAGACGTTCAACAAGACCCAGGCCCTGATGTCGCTCCTCGAGGGCTACTCGAACCACGTCATGAACGCGGCCGGTGCGCGCATCCTGCCGAACTTCGCCGAGCTCCACGATCGGTTCGAGCGTCGCGGCGAGCGCCGCGGCGCCGTGGAGCGCGCGATCATGCGGTTGACCGGGCTCGACCTCAAGATGGAGCAGTACGCCGCGGGCGAGCGCTTCGCCGATGCGGTGATCGCTGCGCGCGACCGGACCTTCCTCAATCGCGTCTGGGCCGGCCCGGAGCTGCTGCCCAGCCTCGATGAGATCCGGTCACCGGAGCGGTGGATCGCGCGCGTCGAAGGAGCCGCATCCTGAGCGAGCCGTCGCGGACGATCCTCGCCACACCGGTCCTGGGCGCGCCGCTGTCGCGCGAGCTGGTTGGAAGGATCGAGGCGCTGCCGGGCACGCGAGTCGCGCTCATCGCAGCCGATGGCCGCATCCACGGCGATGCCGACGAGACCGTCTTCGAGGAGGCCGACGTGCTCCTCGTCGGGGCCGTCCCCGCCTCCGTGCTCGATCACATCGTCAGCCGCTCGCCGAAACTGCGGTGGATCCACTCCGCGTCGGCCGGCGTCGACCGCGTCTCCACGCCGGCCGTTCGTGAGCGGGCGCTGACCGTGACGAACGCGCGCGGCGTCTTCAGCCGGCCGATCGCCGAGTACGTGGTGATGATGTCGCTCGCCATCGCCCGCCGCCTGCCGCACCTCCTCGAGCTGCAGCGCGAGCGGACGTGGCAGCCGCTGCGGGGCCGCGAGCTGTCGGAGCTGACCGTCGGAATCGTCGGCTACGGGAGCATCGGGGTGGAGGTGGCGAGGCTCCTTGCCCCGTTCGGCTGCCGCCTCATCGCCACACGCCGTCACCCGGAGCGCGGCGTCGGCGACGAGCGCGTCGAGCTGATGGGCCTCGATCGACTCGACGACCTGCTCGACGCCAGCGACATCGTGGTCGTCGCCGCCCCACTGACCGACGCGACCGCCGGCCTCATCGGCGCGGAGCAGCTGAGCCGCATGCGCGAGGATGCCTGGCTGATCAACATCGCGCGCGGTCGGCTGATCGACGAGCTCGCCCTGCGCCGGGCACTCGAGGCGGGCTGGATCGGCGGTGCCGTGCTCGACGTCTTCAGCGAGGAGCCGCTGCCGCCGGACTCGCCGCTGTACCGGACCCCCAACCTGGTGATCACGCCGCACACATCGTGGGCGTCGGACCGAGTGGTCGAGCGCACGGTCGACCTGTTCGTCGACAACCTGCGGCGCGATGCGGCCGGTGAGCCGCTCGATCAACGTCGTGGATCTCGACGCCGGCTACTGATCCGATGCAGGTCACGATCGTCGGGCTGCCGGGCAGCGGCAAGACCACGGTGTTCAACGCGCTCACCGGTGGCCACGCCGAGACGGGCGGCTTCTCCGGCGGACGAGCCGCGCCGAACATTGCCGTGGTCAAGGTCCCCGATGCCCAGGTCGACCGCCTCGCGGCGCTGTTCAACCCCAAGAAGACGACGTACGCGGACGTCACCTACGTCGACGTGGCCCTGCCGGCGGGTGCGGCCCGGGAGGGAACCGTCAACCCCGACGTGCTCGCCCAGATCCGGAACGCCGATGCGCTGCTGCATGTCGCGCGCGCCTTCGACGACCCGACCGCGCCGGGGCCGGCGGATCCGTGGCACCACGTCGACGAGCTCGACGTGGAGTTCACCGTCGCCGACCTCGCCGTCATCGAGAAGCGCCTCGAGAAGCTGCGAACCCAGGGCCGGCACGGCTCGCAGGCCGAGCGGGACCTGGCGCAGCGCGAGGAGGCGCTCCTCCAGCGCGTCGAGCCGCACCTGTCGGACGGCAAGCCGATCCGTGCGTTCGGCCTCACCGAGGACGAGGAGCTGCTGCTGCGCGGCTACCGCTTCCTGACCCAGAAGCCGGTGCTGGTCGTGCTGAACATCGATGACCGCGCACTGCCCACCGCGAGCGCCAGCGAGGCCTCGGGTCGCGAGCGCTACGGGCAGCCGCACACCGAGGTCGCGGCGCTCGCGGGCAAGATCGAGGCGGAGCTCGGTGAGCTGCCCGAGGACGACGCCCGCCTGTTCATGGACGACCTTGGCATCGCCGAGCCATCACGCGGTCGCGTGATCCGGCTGACGTACGACCTGCTCGGCCTCTTCAGCTTCTACACCGCGGGCGACGACGAGTGCCGTGCGTGGACGCTCCGCCGCGGCTCCCCGGCGGTCGAGGCCGCGGGTGCCATCCATTCGGACCTGGCGCGTGGATTCATCCGGGCCGAGGTCATCGGCGTCGACGACCTGCTCGACGCGGGCTCGACGGCGGAGGCGCGGAAGCGCGGGACGCTGCGGCAGGAGGGAAAGGGCTACGTCGTGCAGCCCGATGACGTGCTCCAGATCCTGTTCAACGTCGCCCGCTGAGCCCTACGAGCGCTCCATCTCCGCGACCAACGAGCGGAACTCATCACTCTGGTCGACGAGGTAGGTGTCCGCTTCCTCGGTGCCGACGCTCATCGAGGCGCGCAGCTTCTCATCGCCGATGTAGCTGAAGCCGTGCGCGCGCTCCAGCTCGCGGGCCACCGCCTCGACGATGGTGTCCTCCTCGTAGGTCTCGAGCACCTGCTTCCGTGCCGACTCGACCATCTCCGCGAACTCGGCGGGAGTATGGTCGCGCTCGGAGACGAGGAGCGCATCGGTCATGAGGTCGGTGGCGCCCTCGTGGAGCTCGTAGAAGTAGAGTTGCATGCGCCGATGATAGCCCGATGCCCTCGCTCCTGATCGTCGGAGGACTGACGATCGACCGCTTCACCGACGGCTCACGCGCGCCGGGCGGATCGGTCCTGCACTCCGGGGTCGCGGCCATTGCCGAGGGTGCCGACCTGGCGGTCCTGACGGTTGCCGGCGACGAGCCTGAGGCTCGTGCCGGCATCGAGCGGCTGGCGAGCGCTCGGCACGGTGGTGTCTCAGCCCAGCTCGGCCGACGACGACCTACCGGCACGAGGAGGCCGATGGCCGGCGCGTCCTGGTGTACGAGGCGCGCAGCGAGCAGATCGACCCAGCGGGGGTCGAGCGTCTGCCGCCGGCCGACGTCGTGCTCGTGTCGCCCATTGCCGATGAGCTGCCGGCGGACGCGATTGCCCTGTTGCGACAGGCGCTGCCGGCGGCGCGAACCGTGCTGTTGATCCAGGGCTGGCTGCGGCGGCTCGGGATCGGCGAGGCCGTCCGCCCGATGCGCCTGGACGAGGTCCCGGACATCACGTGGCGGCGCCTTCCAGGACGCGGACTGCGGTCGTCCTGTCCAACGAGGACTTCGAGTCGGACACCGACGACGCGTTCGCGCAGGCGGCCGCGGTCCGCGAGCGGATCGGGCCCGGACCGCTGCTGGTGCTGACGCTGGCGACCAAGGGCTATCTGCTCGACGACCCCGGCGCTGACCGGGTGATCGCCAACGTGCCGCGCAACGTGGTGGCCGGAGTGCCGATGGTGGGTGCCGGTGACACCTTCGGCGCCGGACTGGCCATCGCCCTGGCGCGAGGTGCCACTCCATCGGCTGCCGCCGAGAGCGGCGACCGAACGCGTCATCGCCGTCCTGGAGAGCCGACGCACCTAGGCTGCGCGACCGCGTCGCCCATCCCGATCGCGACGTCGCTCGGCGGCAGCCACCCAGCGCCGCAGCCGCCGCAGCCGGCGGTCGACCGTGAGGCGCGTGCGCCCAACCTCCGCGATCGAACCGCCCCGACCCAGCGCGAACGCGACGTCCAGCACCCGGGAAGCGGCGGCCGCGGCATCCATGGCGCCTCGCAGGTCACCCCGATGTCGTTCGCGAATGCGCGCCACCTCGATCCAGGACGTGGCGGCGTCGACCGATGCCCGGCGCGTGCCCAGGGTCCACAGCTCCTCGGCCCGCTCCACCTCGCCCAGCGCGATCAGCAGCCGGGAGGCGATCCGCCGCAACGCCGTCGCCTCTGCGGGATCGGCGAGGCCGGCCTGCGCCCGTTCGACGAGCTCGAGCGCGTCGTCGACGGCGCCGACGCGCAGCAGATCGAGCGCCATCCCGCGCGCATCGAGGACGCGCGCCTCCCGCCAACCACCCGCCCGCAGGCGGAACAGCTCCGCCTCCAGCAGCGCGAGACTGACGACGTCCTGGAAGTTGTGGTCGAGCACCACGGCCAGGATGTCCGGCGAGCCGCCGGCCAGGTACCCGAAGTAGCGGGCGGGCACCTCACTGCCGGCGCAGTCCGAGATGCGCCGCACACCGAGCACGCCGGCTTCGACATCGGCCAGGCGAGCGCCACCCAACGGGCGACGGAACAGGCGCCGGGCGTGTGGGAGGAGGTCGTCGTGCACCTCGGGCAGCGCGGCCTGGTGCCGGTACAGGCCGTGGACGGTGAGCCGTGCGGCCAGCATCGGCACGTCGAAGGCGCGCCCGTTGTACGTGACGATCCGGCCCGCGGTGCGGAGGTCGTCGGTGAGGGCGCGGAGCAGGGCCGCCTCATGCGGGTAGTCGGGCAGCAGGAACTGACGCACCCGGACCGTCGCGCCCGTCACCCGAGCCGAGGCGGCGAGGAAGATCACGGTGCCGGCCCCGGTCGACAGCCCGGTGGTCTCGGTGTCGAAGTACGCCGCAGGCGGCAGCTCCGCCAGGGCCTCAGCGGCCGCCGGTGGGATCGCCACGCTGCGCTCCACGACGAGGGCGGTGCCGCTCTCGGCGACGTCGGTGCGGGCGTCGAACCAGCGGGCCAGGGCAGCAACGCGGTCGTCCGGGGGCGCAGACGCGGGGGATGCGCCGCGTTCTGCGCCGCCCGGACGCTCGACAGCCGGTCGGCGAGGGAGCGCTGACCGAGCATGCTCAGGTCATCCCGACCAGGAGCTCGGCCACGACCTGCTTGCCGCGAACCCCGACCTCGATTGCGGGACCGACGCAGGCTGGACAGCCGTCGGCGCAGCCGCACGTCTCGACTGCCTCACGACAGGCACGCAGGAGATCGTCGATCAGGGTGAAGAGGCGCTCGGTGAGCCCGACGCCCCCCGGCACGGCGTCGTACAGGTACAGCGTCGGTCGTCCGGTGAATGGAGCCTGCACCTGCGCCAGCACGCCGAGGTCGCGCGGGTCGCTCATCAGCAGCAGCGCCGCGGTCGTCCTGGCGATTCGCGCCAGGCCGATGAGGGCGCCGTCCAGCGTGTCGCGGTCGTAACGGTTCACCAGCTCCGCGGGAGGCACGAGCCACGTCGCGGTGGTATGCATCTCGGTCTCGGGCAGGCTGATCGAGCCCCAGCCGACGTTCTCGTGGGTGTGGTACTTGAGCTTCTTGAACATGGTCACCTTCCAGGCGACCATCACCTCGCCGCGCTGGCGCAGCCCCGCCGGTGGCTCGTCGGCCTCCTCGAAGACCTCGAGGACCTTGAGCGTGATGCCGAGGTCCGCATCGGTGTAGTAGTCGACGTCAGTGCGGGTGACGTAGGCCTTGCGCTCCTCCCAATCGAGGCGATCGACGTGATGCTGGATGCCCTGGTGGATGTAGATCGCCTTCTCGTGGACGAGCAGCGGGGCAGCGAACAGATCGATCTCGCCGAGCACCCGGTGTCGGTCGCCGGTGGTGTCGATGATCACCACGTTCTCCGGCGCGCCGGTCCGAAGGCTGAAGTCGCTGGCCGGGAAGTTCTCGTGGCTCCAGTAGAAGCGGTCGTCGTCCGCCCGACGGATCCAGCCGTCCTCCTGGAGCACGTCGAGCAGCATCGGCGTCTCGTCGATGCCGAACCGCTCCGCCGCCGGCACCGGCAGCTCGAACGTCGAGGCCCGCAGGTGGTTCATCAGCACGTACAGGTTGTCCGGGTTGATCAGGCCATGCTCGGGCGAGCTGTCGAACAGGTACTCTGGGTGCTTCGCCAGGAACTGGTCGATTGGCGCCGATGAGCAGACCAGCGCAGCGATGCTCGTCCCCGAGCGGCGTCCGGCGCGCCCCATCTGCTGCCAGGTGCTGGCGATGGTGCCGGGGTAGCCGATGCTGATGGCGGCGTCCAGGGAGCCGATGTCGATGCCCAGCTCCAGGGCGTTGGTGGCGACCACGCCGCGCACCCTGCCGTCGCGCAGGCCCGCCTCGATCTCGTGGCGTTCGTTCGGCAGATAGCCGCCTCGATAGCCGCGGATCGTGTGCGGGTGGCCCGGCGCCGGTTCGAACGTCTCGCGCAGGTAGCTGGTGAGCACCTCGACCGAGGTCCGGGAGCGGGCGAAGGCGATGGTCTGCACTCCGCCACCGATCAGCCGTTCCGCCAGCCGCTGCCCGGTGAGGAGCGCCGAGCCGCGGATCCCGAGCTGCTCATTGGCGACCGGGGGGTTGATGACGAGGACGTGCTTGCGTCCTGCGGGGGCGCCGTTGTCGTCGATCAGTTCCACCGGGGCTTCGAGCACCCGCTCGGCAAGCTCGCGCGGATTGGCGATGGTGGCACTGGCGCAGATGAAGGTCGGGTTCGCGCCGTAGTGGGCGCAGATGCGACGCAGCCGGCGGACGACGTTCGCGACGTGGCTGCCGAACAGTCCCCGGTACGTGTGCAGCTCGTCGATCACGACGTACTGCAGGTTCTCGAACAGCTTGAACCACTTCGTGTGGTGGGGGAGGATGGCCGAGTGGAGCATGTCCGGGTTGGTGATCACCACCTGCCCGGCCGCCCGCACCACGGATCGGATGTTGGCCGGCGTGTCGCCGTCGTACGTGTGGGTCTTCAGCCCGATGTCGGCCGCATCGGCAAGCGCGCGCAGCTCGACCAGCTGGTCGGCCGCCAGGGCCTTGGTGGGGAACAGGTAGAGCGCGCGCGCCGCGTCATCCCTCGCGATCGCGTCGACGACCGGCAGGTTGTAGCACAGCGTCTTGCCCGATGCGGTCGGCGTGACGACCACGACGTTGCGACCCGCGCTGGCCGCTTCGTGGGCCGCGGCCTGGTGGGTGTAGAGCGCCTCGATGCCCCGACCGCGGAGCGCGGACACCAGGCGCGGGTCGACGCCGTCCGGCCATGGGGCGTGGCGTGGCGGCCGCGGCTCGAGCACCCGATGGTGAGCCACGAGTTGGGCGATCTCCGGGCTCGCCAGCAGGGCGGCGATCGCCTCGTCAGCGTTGCTGGGCGGTGCGGTCAGCATCGGCTCCCTCCAGGCGGCGGTCTCACAAACCGAACATCTGTTCGGCCGGCGAATCTAGCACATGTGTTCGAATCGTCGGCAGCCGATGTGACACCTCTCCTGTCGCGATCCTCGATTCGGGTGGCGGGCGTCGGCTAGACTCGTGCCCGATGACCGGGATCGAGGCCTCCGCCGACCCGACGAAGGCACCCGCTGCGGCGCCATCGCCGATGCGGCCGCGATGGCGCCTGCCCGCCTCGCGCGGCGGAATGGCCTGGCTGGTGGTGCTCCTCGTGGTCGGAACGCTGCTGGCCGTGCAGTTCGGCCGACAGGTCTACGCCAACTGGGAGATCGGTCAGCGGGCGGCGCAGATCGAGGCGCAGATCGCCGAGGTCGAGGTCGAGAACGCGCAGCTCCAGCGCGAGCTCGAGTACCTGCGCAGCGACGCCTACGTGAGCGCCGAGGCGCGGCGGCTGGCGAACCTCGGCACCCCCGGCGACCAGGTGCTCATCATCCCGCCGGGCGCGGAGGCGCCACTGCCGGAGGAGCTTTCAGGCATCGAGCCCCGCAAGCCGATGCTGCAGCAGTGGCTCGAGCTCTTCTTCGGTCCACCCGACTGACCTAGGGCGGCGCGGTGGCGTCAGCGGCCGGCGCCGAGCAGGGCGCCGAGGGTGGCTGTCGAGGGGAAGGCGTCGAACAGGATCTTCAGGCCCACCGTGAGCGGCAGAGCCAGGATCGCGCCCGCGGGCCCGAGGATCGCCGCCCAGACGAAGAGGGAGACGAAGACGACCAGCGGCGACAGGTCGAGCTCTCGCGACATGAAGCGCGGCTGGATCACGTAGTCGATGATCACGTTCGCCACGGAGTAGCCCGCCACGACCAGCAGCGCCGGCCCCAGCCCCTGGTCGATGAGCGCCATGAGCGTCGGCCCGAGCACCGAGAACAGGAAGCCGACGTTCGGGATGAAGCTGAAGAAGAAGGCGACCAGCACCCAGAGCAGGACGAGGTCGACGCCCACCAGGATGAGCACGACCCCGACGGCCAGGGCGAAGGCCAGGCCGAGCACGGCGCGCGCGCCGAAGTACAGCTGGATGCCCTGGGCGAACCGGGTCCAACCGGCGCGGAACCCGGACGGCGCCGTGCGCTCGGCGCGTGACGCGAGCCCCGGAGCATCGGCGAGCGCGTAGACCACGACGAGCGCGCTGATCCCGAGGCCGATCGCGAGGTCGAGGAGGACGCCGCCGCTCGGGAGCAGTGCGTCGGTCTGGATGGCGTCCAGGAACGCGGCGACGGCCTGCCCGAGGACGTCGCCCAGCGACTGCTCAGCCTCGGCGCGTGCCCCGTCGATGGCAGCCTGGTAGGTCGGCGCGATGGCCTGCAGCTCGCCGAAGCTCTGGAGCGCGATGAGCGCCACGATCACCAGGACGCCCAGGTACGCCGCCGTCGCTGCCGATACCGCCAGCGCGCGAGACCTGCCGCTCCGGACGAGCGCATCGTGGAGCGGCAGCAGGAGCAGCGCGACGAATCCACCGATGACGAACGGTGTCACGACCTCGGCGACGAGACGCATCCCGACGATCACGACCACGGCCGCGGCGACGACGATGACACCGCGTCCGAAGCCGTTCGTCATCTCGCCACGATAGCGATGCGACGCGGCATTCACGCGGAGATTGCGACATCGTCGATCGGTCGCCGCGGGCGCCTAGGAACTCCTCGGGCCCGCGGCGCGGACCTCCTCGTCGACGCCGTCGGCGTAGGCCGCGAAGTTGTCGACGAACATCCTTGCCAGCTCGCTGGCCTTGGCGTCGTAGGCGGCCGGATCGGCCCACGTGTCGCGCGGGCGGAGGATTTCCGACGGAACGCCAGGCACCGACGTCGGCACCTCGACGCCGAAGACCGGATCGACCTCGTACTCGACCCCGTCGAGCGCACCGGAGAGGGCCGCACGGACCATCACGCGGGTGTGGTCGATCCGCATCCGCTCACCGCTCCCGTACGGGCCGCCCGTCCAGCCGGTGTTCACCAGCCAGACCGGGACGTCATGCCGTTCCAGGCGTTCGGAGAGCATCCGCGCGTACTCGCCCGGATGGCGGGGCAGGAATGGGGCGCCGAAGCCGGCCGAGAAGGTGGCCAGCGGCTCGGTGACGCCGATCTCGGTGCCGGCCAGCTTGGCGGTGTAGCCGCTGATGAAGTGGTACTGCGCCTGCGCACCGGACAGCCGGGAGATGGGCGGCAGGATGCCGAACGCATCGGCGGTGAGGAAGACGACGTTGCGCGGGTGGCCGGTCATGCCGGTCGGATCGGCGTTGCCGATGAACTCCAGCGGATACGCGCCCCGCGTGTTCTCCGTGAAGCGCTCGGAGTCGAGGTCGAGCTCGCGGGTTGCAGGGTCGAGATCGACGTTCTCGAGGATCGTGCCGAACCGCCGGGTCGTCGCGAAGATGTCCGGCTCGTACATCGGCGACAGCCGGATCGTCTTGGCATAGCACCCGCCCTCGAAGTTGAAGAGCCCATCGGCACCCCACCCGTGCTCGTCGTCGCCGATGAGGCTTCGCTCGGGATCGGCCGAGAGCGTCGTCTTGCCGGTGCCGGAGAGCCCGAAGAAGAGCGCGGGGTCGGCGTCTCGTCCCACGTTGACCGATGAGTGCATCGGCAGGGCCGCCTCGTCGGGCAGCAGGTAGTTCATCACCGTGAACGCCGACTTCTTGATCTCTCCGGCGTATTCGCTCCCGACGATGATGATCTCCATCCGCTGGAGGTGGAGGAGGATCGCCGTCTCGCTGCGGACGCCCTCGGTCGCCGGATCAGCCTGGAACGATGGGACGTCGATGATCGTGAAGTTGGGCGCGAAGTCGGCGAAGTCCTCCGCGGGCGGATTCCGGAACAGGTTGCGGGCGAAGATGCTGGCCCAGGCGGACTCCGTGTGCACCCGCAGGCTGCGGCGATGGTCGGGATGGGCGCCGATGTAGAGGTCCTGGCTGTAGATCGGCCGGTCGGCGACGTACTGCATCAGCCGGGCACGCAGGCGGTCGTAGTGCTCCTCGGCGAGCGGCTGGTTGATCTCGCCCCACCAGACCTTCTTCTCGCTCGACGGCTCGCGGACGACGAACTTGTCCTTCGGCGAGCGGCCGGTGTGCTTGCCGGTGCGGACCACCAGCGACCCATGTGCCGAGATCGTGCCCTCGCCATTCCGGACCGCGTGCTCGTACAGCTCGGCGGTCGACAGGTTGCGATGGGTCGCCTCGATCGGCGTCGGCGTCTTGCGTACGGCGGTCGCCACGGCCTCCTCCTTGCGCACGATCCGGCGGCTCGTCCGAGCCGGTGCGGATCGCCGATGTGAGAGTCGACCGGCCGCGCGTCACCGGGCGGGGATCCCGCCCGGGAGTCGGCTTCCACAGTCCGCGGGCCATTGTACCCCGAGGTCCGGGTTCGGTTGCGAATCGGTTGCAGCGGTCGGCTCGAACCCAACCGAGCCGATAGGATGGGCGCCACGGGGGCAATGCTGTCGGCGATCACCGACGCGCGGAGGTGGAATGTTCTTCATCGCAATCATCCTGTGGGGGATGTTGATCGGGGCCGGGGCTCAGCTGATCGTCGGGCGTGAGCGCGGCCGCATCGACTGGACGATGGCGCTCGTGTCGGGACTGCTGGGCTCGCTCGTCGGCGGGATGATCTTCAGCCTGATCGCCGGGGAGGGCTTCGAGCTGCGCCCGGTCGGGATCATCGGCTCCGTGCTGGGCGCGGTGATCGTCACCCTCGCCTGGCGCTGGTGGGCGAACAGGAGCGCCACGACATAGCGCGCGGCACCATGCCTCGCGCGACCGTGACGATCTAGGACGAGGCGAGCTCCTCGCAGATCAGCGTCCGCGCCAGTGACGAGATCGTTGCAGTTGATCCGGAGCAGGAAGGCCGCCGTGTCCGGGTCGATCTCGTTCGCGACCACCTGCTGGGCGCCAGCCACCCAATCGGCGACCGATTCGCACGCCTCGATCGTCGGCTGAACTTCGTCGGGCAGGTCTCCGAGCTCGGAGACCGAGTGATCCCATCTCGGCGAGCGGGCCGAACGACTCGCCGCACGCGGCCGATGCGCTGCCCGCCCGCGCGCCCGACGCGCCGGGGGATTCGGCAGCCCCAGCGCTGGGAGCCGAGTCGAGGGCTGGCCACTTGACCCGCCTCCCTGGGAGGTGCACGCCACGAGCAGTCCGGCGAGCACCAGCACACTGAGGAACCTGAACATGCGTTTCCCCTGGTAATGGTCCTATTTGAACTACCCCGGCCAGCACCTCGAGGATCACTCGACACGGGGCGGTCCCAGGCCTTCCAGCCGGGCTGGCCCGCTGTTTGCAGATGGAGGCCGTGCCCGAGTCCCCTTGGGCACAACGGGCGGCAACGCCTGCTAACACGATTGAGGAGGTAGGACTGTGGAATGGCTCGCATGGTTGATCGTGGGTGCGATCGCAGGGTGGCTCGCCGGACTGCTCGTCAAGGGTGACGAGGGTCTCGGCGTCATCGGCCACGTGCTGCTCGGCCTGGCCGGCGCACTGATCGGTGGATATGTCGTCAGCCTGGTGACGAACAACGACCCGATGGATGGCGTGTTCGACATCAGCACGCTCGTCACCGCCGTCGTCGGCGCCGTCGTGCTCGTGCTGCTGGGCAGCATGCTCATGGGTCGCCGCCGCACCGGTAGCGGTTCGGTCTGATCTGAACCAATCGATCACGGGCGTGGGTTGACCACGCCCGTGATTTATTGCCACTCAATCGCCGGGGACATGGGACTCCGCGTTGCGGCCGGCACATGGGGACTGCTCAGCGTCGTGATGTGGGCGGTTCTGCTGGAGGAGCTCCTGTCCGACGCCCGACCGGAGCGTCTGTTCCTGGCGGCGGCGCTCGGCGCTGCGACGGCATGGCTTGGCTACCGCCTCTGGAGGCGGCCATCCCGCACCGTCGCCGTCATCGCTGGCTGCTGCGGCGCCTTCCTCGTGCTCCTGGCGGTGTACGGCGCGCAGCGCCGAGCACGCCTCACCTAGCATGGACCGATGAACGCTCACGGACCCAGCCTTGATCGAGTGGCTGCTCGACTCCGACCCGTCCATCCGCTGGCAGGTGATGCGCGACCTGACCGATGCATCCGACGCCGAGGTGGCAGCCGAGCGCGCGCGCGTGGCGCGCGAGGGCTGGGGAGCGCACCTTCTCGCGGCGCAGGACACCGACGGACGATGGGGCGGCGGCACCTTCTTCCCGCGAGGCATCGGCACGTTCGACACGCTGCACCTGCTCTACCTGATGGGCCTCGACCCGACGAGTGACGAGGCGCAGCGGGCCATCGCGCCGGTCCACGAGGCGGCCCGATGGGACTACGACCAGAACCTTCGGTTCTGGGAGGGCGAGGTCGAACCGTGCATCAACGGACGCGTGGTCGCGATCGGGGCGTACTTCGGCCAGCAGGTGCGGGCGATCGTGGACCGGCTGCTGACCGAGCAGATGGCCGATGGCGGCTGGAACTGCGAGCAGGAGAACGGCTCGACCCGCGGATCGTTCGACACGACGATCAACGTGCTGGAGGGACTGCTGGAGTTCGAGCGCGCGACGGGCACGGACGGCGACGTGACGGCCGCTCGGCATCGGGGCGAGGAGTATCTGCTCGATCGGCGCCTGCTGCGTCGACTGTCCGACGGCGAGATCCCGGCAGGAGCGCTGGCTGCGTGCGGGGTTCCCGTACTCGTGGAACTACGACGTCGTGCGCGCGCTCGACCACCTGCGCGACGCCAGATCCGAGCCTGACGAGCGGATGACCGAGGCGCTCGACATCGTCGAGTCGAAGCGCG
This sequence comes from uncultured Chloroflexia bacterium, assembly GCA_963806695.1. Classification (GTDB taxonomy): domain Bacteria; phylum Chloroflexota; class Limnocylindria; order QHBO01; family QHBO01; genus JACDBZ01. Next base: position 176,606 of record CAWDYT010000002.1, read on the forward strand.
ACGCGGCGGGCCGGTGGCCGCTCGACGTTTCGTATCACGACGCCCTGCCGGTCGACCTCGGCGAGCGCGAGGGCCAGCCGAGCCGATGGGTCACGCTTCGAGGACTTCGGATCCTGAGGTGGGCCGGTCGATCCGAGTGACGATTGATCCGATAGCGGGCGCGTAGCGCCGTCCAGGCACGCGCACGGCGGGGAGCGTCCGGCGCTCTCGTGCACGTCGTGTGTGGACCCGCACCATGGCGCTGCCCTGGAGCTGTGCAGCTCCAAGCCACGATGCGGGTCCGTCGATGGGAACGCGGCACGGGCGCCGGCGTTAGGGGATCGCGAACGGCGCGGACCGCCGGCACACCGGGCGCTCGCGATCGCGTGCGTTCAGCCGGCGTCGCGCAGCCGCTCGAGTCCGTCGAGGATGACGTCGAGCGAGAAGACGAACTCGAGGTCGGTGTCGCAGCCACCGAGCCCACCCGCGTGCGTCGCGGCCGTGGCCATCTCGGCGACATGGGGCAGCGTCGGCGCCAGCTGCTCCGCGAGCGCGGCCGCCTGTTCGGGGGTGAGGGTGGGGGAGTCGTCGAAGAGCTCGCGAGTGAAGCCCAGGAGCCGGCTGCCGAGCAGGTGAAGGGCGTGGTGCGTCACCTCGAGCGAGAACCCACCCCCGCGCAGGATGCCCATGACTCGGTCGTAGTGAGCCATCGTGGATGGCCCGGGCGATGCTCGCGTCTCGATGATGCCGGGTGCCCACGGGTGTCGCAGCAGGGCCGCCCGGGCGTCGAGGATCGTGTGCCGCAGTGCCGCCTTCCAGCCCTCGCGTCCGGCGCCAGCCGGCACCTCCGCCATGACGGCCTCGACCATCCCGTCGAGAAGGTCGTCCTTGTTGCGGACGTGGGTGTAGAGCGACATCGCCTCGATCCCGAGCTCCTGCCCGAGACGTCGCATGCTGACCGCCTCGATTCCCTCGCGATCGGCGAGGGTGACGGCGGCCTCGAGCACTCGCTGCCGGGTGAGCGTTGCTCGGCGACCCTGGTCGGCCCGCATGGGGGAGTCGGTCTTCATCGGTCCTACCTTGACATCCTTACGGCGTATGGATACAGTTCGTCCACCAGGTCCATACATTGTAAGGACAGGATACCGCACACGGGAGAGGACCATTGACCGATCGATCCGCACCGACCACTTCGGGGGAATCCGCCCCGGTTCGCCCATTCCTTCCTCCTCGCTGGTTCATCCGCGGCGCCTGGGTCGCGCATCGGGCTGTCCACCGGGTCACCCGGGGCCGGCGAGGGCTGGGCCACCCGGTGCCGGATGGCCAGTTCGGCTACCTGCGCCTGAAGACCCTCGGACGCCGATCTGGCCGGGAGCGCGTCGCGATCCTCGGCTACGTCGAGGATGGTGAGAACCTCGTGACCCTGGCGATGAACGGCTGGGCGGAGGCAGATCCGGCATGGTGGCGCAACCTGCTCGCCAACCCGGCCGCGGTCGTCGAGGTCAAGGGTGGCGTCACGCGTCCCGTCCGCGCCCGCGAGGCGGTGGGCGAGGAGCGCGACCGTCTCTGGAACCTCATCAGTGGGCACACCGGCTACGGCGACCTGGAAGGGTTCGCCGGCTCGCGACGCGCCCACACGCCGGTCGTCGTCCTCGAGCCGCGCGAGGCGTGACGGTTTGCTCCGCGGCGCTGGCTGCTCATGCCTAAGGACGTCAGGCCCGTGGCATTGGAAGGAAGGAACGGTCCGCGGGTGGAGCGAAATCTGGCCTCGCGCTAGAATCGGTGGCCGTTGGCGGAGTAGCTCAGTGGTAGAGCAGGGGACTCACAAGTCTCTGAACCCAAGCACTGTGCTACGAGCGTGGGAACCCGGGTGAGAGTGCCAACGTTGTGGACTGTAACTTCAGGCCCGTAACCCGCCAACGGCGCCCTTGTCATGAGGAAGGACCGGCGATTCGCCGCCGGTCCTTCGGAACGCTCGCTCTGGCTAGGCTGGTGAGTTGCATTCTCCCTGAGCGCGTACCCGTACGCCTGCTCGGCGAGACTCGCGCTCGGCGTCGCCGGGACCGCAACTTACTCGCGCTCGAGAGGAGCCTCGAACAGCCAGGGCTCCACGAGTCCCGCGCCGCGACCCGGGCCAGTTGCCGCCGCGTCACGCTCGAGAGGAGCCTCGAACAGCGAGGGCTCCACCAGTCCCGCGCCGCGACCCGGGCCAGTTGCCGCCGCGTCACGCTCGAGAGGAGCCTCGAACAGCGCAGGGCTCCACGAGTCCCGCGCCGCGACCCGGGCCAGTTGCCGCCGCGTCGCGCTCGAGAGGAGCCTCGAACAGCGAGGGCTCCACCAGTCCCGCGCCGCGACCCGGGCCAGTTGCCGCCGCGTCACGCTCGAGAGGAGCCTCGAACAGCCGGGCTCCACCAGTCCCGCGCCGCGGCCAGCGCCAGTTGCCGCTGCGCCGCGCTCGGCGGCGCTGGCTGCGATGGTTGTGACGCCGATGCCGAACAACAGTCCGACTATCGCGCCCAAGATTCCGGTGACGATCGCCGGGTTTCGACCCGCCGAACCTGCCATGACGCCCATGCCACACGTCTCCTTGCTTGCTCGACCGCCCCTCGGCGGCCATCTGTAAACAAGGCGTGAATCGCCGCGTCACGCGGGTGAAGGGCGCGCCGGGTGGTGTGATTCGTGGGTTGTGAGGCCGGAATTCACACCCGGCGATCGGTCCGCCAGGTGGGTGGCGCACCGGCAGGATCAGGGTCGTAGGTGCAGTAGATCCCAGTCCGCACGGCGCGCGTCAGGTGTTCGCCCAGCGCGGGGTCCTCCTCTCGGATTCGGCGCAATGCGTCGCGGATCGCCTTCGTCACGCTCTGGCGCGCGCGCTCGGCGGAGGATCCCTCCTTCCGCGCACGGCCACCCAGCCCGAACGCGGCCGAGAGTTCTCCGACGATGATGTCGATCTCTGCCTCGAGTCGAGCGGCTCGCTCTCCGTCGCCGGCTTCCTGTGCCGCGTCGAGCTCGGGCCGCAGCTCGCGCAACCGGTCTCCGTACGCCGCCTGCGCCTCAGCGTCCAGATGTGGGAGAGCATCGCCGAGTCCGTCACCCCGCATCTCCACCCCGTCGGGAATGGCCGCCGTGGCGGCCTGATCGGCTCCAGTGCGGGCCAGGTCCAGCGCATGCAACTCCTCGCCGGGGCGCGCCAGCAGCCTTGCCAGGTAGCGCATCCCCTTTGCATCGCGCATGCGGACGGCCCGCCCGTTGAAGGCAACCGTCCAGTATTCGCCCTCGCGCTGGAAGGTGGCCGGGTCGGTCGCCGACGCCCACGACCGCGGTTCAACCACGTCGGCAGCACCCGTCAGGCGGCCCTCGAGCGCGACCATGCCCAGCCGCCGAGCAGTCTGCAGCGCCATGCGCTCGAGAGTCGTGGCGCGCTGCACGTCGCCGGGCGCCCCACGACGCCGCAGCAGGGCGGCCAGATCGGCCCGCGTGTGGGCGGCAAATGGCACGGCCCCGAGCTTCTCGTTGACCGCGATGCCGGACTCGAAGTGACGCTCGGCATCGGATTCTTGTCCCAGCGTGGCGGCCAGCATCCCCAGGTAGCGGTCGACGGCGCCGACGCTTCCCTCCGTGTGACCCACGGCGTGGCCTCCCTCGAAGGGGAGGAGCTGCCGGTACAGCACGGCGGCTGCCGACGAGTCGCCGAGCGCCGCGCACGCCTCGCTGACGAGCGCAGTGCCGAGCAGCCACTCGCAATCGGGATACAGGGCGCGAAACTCGTCGACGGCCAGGTCGTCAAAGACGGCCCGCGCCTCGTCGATCCGCCCCGCATCGGCCAGCAGACATGAGAGCGCTCCGCGGTGCAACGGGTACCACGGGAACTCCTCGGCGGAGGCGCGCACGCTTGCCTCTTCCTCCGTACCGCGGGCCTGCTCGCGGCGCAGCAGCCAGCGATGCATCCGCGCTGCCGATACGTCGTCCTGGATCGGCGTGGTGGGATGACCGGGATCCATCTCGTGGCCCATCAGCTCCTCGGCCAGGGCGTAGCTTCCCTCCAGCAGCGCAAGGACGGTGCGGCTCGCCCAGGTCAACCACAACTGTGCCGGCTGGCGCAGCTCGCTGCGCCAGCCGCAGGACCGTCTCCATGCGGCCGCGCGCTTCGGTCATCCGCCCGAGGTCCATGAACACCAGGAAGAGCATGAGGTGAGCGTCGATGGTGCGCTCGGCGTCCTGGGCGGCCTCGGCCACGGCCAGCATCTCGTTGGCGATGGCCAGGCGCTCGTCGGGGTTGTCGGGCAGCCAGACTGCCCAGTAGAAGCCGACGAGGGCGTAGCCCAGCGTGGCGGCGTCGTCCAGCTGGCGGGCCATGTCAACCGCCTGTTGGCTCAAGGCTCGCCGCTGCTCCTGGCGGTCGCGGTCGCTGCGCCAGGCGCAGGCAAGCCGCGTGAGCAGCCGCACCCGAAGCCGGTCGTCGGTCCCGCCCAGCATCACGAGGGCGTCCTGCAGGAGCGGGATCAGGTGCGGGTCGTGGCCGACGCGCGCCCAGAAGAACCGGCCACCGTAGCCGAGCACCGCCCGCGCCAGCGACTCGGCCGCTCCCTGCCGGCGGGCGAGCTCCGCCGCCTCGAGGTAGGTCTCCCGGGATGCCGGCAGGTCCCCTGCCCGTGCCTCCGCCTCGCCCAGGCGAAGGAGCATCTCGATACGCCGTTCAGGATCGCCAGGCGCGTGCAGCTCGAGCACCGCAAGGCCCATCCGGTACAGGCGTGCCGCCTCCTCGTAGGCAAGCGATCGCAGAGCCAGGTCGCCGGCGTCGCGCGCGTACTGGACCGCCAGCTCCGCCGTCGAGCCATGCCGCTGAATCGGCATCCGAGTCGCTCGCGCGCGAGGCCTCGACGTAGTGATGGGCGAGCTCGGCCAGGTACGCCTCCGGCGCCGGACCGTACAGCGCCTGCAGGGTGTCGGCGATGCGCCGATGAAGGCTCACTCGACGTCCGGGAGGCAGCTCGTCGTAGAGCGTCTCGCGAATGAGGTCGTGGGTGAAACGGAAGCGACCCAAGGCTGCCCGGCACCGGCCCCACCAGTCCGGCGCGGCTCGCCTCGCCAAGGCGGTCGAGCATCTCCTCCGGCGAGGAGTCTGTCGACCCGGCGCAGAACCTCGGTTACGAACTCCGGACCTAGGGCGGCGGCGTGGATCAGGAGGTCGACGGTTTCGGCTGGGAGATGGCGCGCACGACGAATGATGACGTCGCGGATTCCCGCCGGAAGGGGGAGGTCCAGCGCCTGGCCGGTGGCCACCTCGCCGAGCCGCCCTTCGGCGGCCAGTAGCCGGACTGCCTCGCCGAGGAAGAGCGGGTTGCCGCCAGTCTCCCGCATGATCGCATTCACGAGGCTCGAGCCTGGTGACACGCCGGCAGTCGCCTCGATCAGCCGCCGCACCGACGCTTCGCCGAGCCCACCGAGGCTCAGGCTCAGCGTCCCCGGTTGCCGAGCGATTTCCCCGACACCGGTCGCCAGTGCCGGGTCGGCGGCCAGTTCCATCTCTCGATACGTGCAGACGACCATGATCGGCGCGTCGGCCAGCTGGCTGGCCACGAAGCGCAGGTAGAGGATTGTCGGCATGTCGGCTGCGTGCAGGTCATCGATGATGATCAAAAGCGGGCTCTCCTTTGCCGCGCGACGCAGGAATGTCGTTGCCGAGTCGAACAGCTGGAACCGCGCCGATTCGGATTCGACCTCGCCCGCCGCGGGAAGATCGCCAAGCGTCTCGCGAAGTTCGACCACGATCTGGGCGATGTCGGCCGCTCCGGCTCCGAGCTGGTGACGCAGGTCCGCGTCATCCGTGGTCCGGATGATCGTGCGAAAGACCTGCACCCAGGGCCAGTAGGCTGGCGCGCCGACACCCTCCCAGCATCGGCCCACGAAGACTCGCATCAAGTCCTCCCGGGCGCGGATGGCCAGCTGATCGGCGAGACGGCTCTTGCCGATTCCGGGCTCGCCCCCGACCAGGACCAGGCAGCCGCGCCTCCGAACCGTCTCGCCGAGCGCGCGGAGCAGCTGATCGAGCTCAGCCTCGCGGCCTACGAATGGCGTCCCAGCTGCCGTTGCCGTCGGTGTTCGGTCGGTCATGGCGGTGCGATCGGTACCGTCCAGCTTCGAAAATGCGGACCGGCGACGGATCCGCATCAGATGCCCGGAGGATAGCGCCGGCGGGTTGCGGGCGAAACGTCGGGAGGGGCTCATGAAGAGCCTTCTCGATGGGTGGCTCAGTGCCGATCCGTCGCGAGGCCACGCGCCGTGCCGTGCATGCAGCCGTCAGGTCCACCTAGCGACTCCGCGAGCGCTGTTCGAGCCGGGTTGTCGGAGGTATGGACTGTCGGTATCCTCGGGCAGTGGTCTCTCGACACGTGCCGTGTCGAGCCGAGCATGAGATCGTGGCGGAGTAGCTCAGTGGTAGAGCAGGGGACTCATAAGCCCTTGGCCGGTGGTTCGAATCCGCCCTCCGCTACCACCCCTCACTGACGGATCGCACCTGATCGCCGCCGTACCATGCGCGGGTGCCGATGACCCGAGGGCCTCGACGACCTCGCCGCGACCGTGGACCGCGGCGCGCGCGGCCTCGACATCCCCGACGACGCGACGCTCGTCCTGGCCGTGTCTGGCGGGTCCGACTCGATGGCCCTCCTCACCGGCGCCGCCCACCTGGTCGCCACGGGCAGCCGTGGCTGGCGCCTGACGGTCGCGCATCTCGATCACTGCCTGCGGGCCGGAAGCGCGGACGACGCCGCGTTCGTCGCCGATACGGCGCGCGCGCTCGATCTCCCCGTGGAGCTCCGGCGCACCGATGTCGCCAGGCTCGCGAGTGCGGAAAGGCGGTCGCTCGAGGACGCCGGCCGCGAGGCGCGCTATCGGTTTCTGGAGGATGTCGCGCTGCCCGATGCGTTGATCGCCACTGCCCACACCCTGGACGACCTGGCCGAGACGGTGCTTCTCAACCTGCTGCGCGGAGCCGGCCCGGCGGGGATCGCCGGCATGCCGGCGCGGAGAGGGCGCATCGTTCGGCCGCTCCTCGGCGAGCGGCGCTCGGCGCTCCGCGACCACCTCGACGCCGCGGGCGTGACGTACCTCGAGGACCCCTCGAACGAGGATCCGGCCTTCCTGCGCAATCGCGTGCGTGGCGAGGTGCTGCCGCTGCTGGAGTCCCTTCGCCCCGGCGCGGTCGACCGCATCGGCCGATTCGCCGGCCTGGCGGCGGCCGACGACGCCCTGCTCGACCGGCGTGGCCGCAGCCGAGCTCGCGCGGCGTTGCGGCGACGATGGCACCATCGACTGGCGCGATCCTCCGCCGGCCGCCCTGGGACGCCGCGTCCTGCGGCTCGCGATCGGCGACCCGCCGCCGAGCGCGGAGCGCCTCGAGGCGCTGCTGGACGCGGCAGGCGGATCGCGCGGCGGCGTCACGATCGAGCTCGGAGGCGGTCGCAGTGCATCGGTGCGGAGACGCTCCATCACGCTGCACGAGGGCGAATGACCCGAAACGGGTGCCGGGAACGTATTGACCATGACCGCAGTGGCCGATTCGGGGTGTTTGTTGCCTCGTGCGGCCCACCCTATACTTGCCGGGCTCGGGGCCTTCAGGTCACGAGCCGGTGACGGCCGCAGGCCGGCCACCGACCACACGGAGGCGAAAGTAGACCTGAATTGACCAGCCGCATCGTGCGCAACAGCGTTGTGCTCGTGGTCCTCGCTGTCTTCGGACTGGCGGTCCTCTGGACCTTCATGAGCGACAGCAGCCAGACCCCTGAATACTCCTACGGCCAGCTCATCGCCGATGCCCAGGCGGGCCAGGCCACCGAAATCACCCAGGACGGGCTGCGGGTGACGGCGACCGTGAACGGCCGTGAGCAGACCGCCATCGTCCCGTCGGAGCTGACGAACGTCTACGCCGATCTGGGATGCGTAGCCGGGGACTCCGGCGACTTCGACTGCGAGAACTTCACCGCGGTCGAGGAGAGCGCCGCAGGCGGCATCCTCACGCTGCTGATCACCGCGCTCCTGCCCGTCCTTCTCATCGGCGGGTTCATCTTCTTCATGATGCGCCAGGCGCAGGGCTCGAACAACCAGGCGCTGTGCTTCGGCAAGAGCCGCGCCCGGATGTTCATGGGCAACAAGCCGACCGTCACGTTCGAGGACGTGGCCGGGCGTCGAGGAGGCCAAGCAGGAGCTGACCGAGGTGGTCGAGTTCCTCAAGTACCCCGAGAAGTTCGCGGCGCTCGGCGCGCGCATCCCGCGGGGCGTGCTGCTGGTCGGCCCGCCGGGCACCGGCAAGACGCTGCTCTCGCGGGCCGTGGCCGGCGAGGCCGGCGTGCCGTTCTTCTCGCATCTCCGGCTCGGAGTTCGTGGAGATGTTCGTCGGCGTCGGCGCCAGTCCGCGTGCGCGACCTGTTCGACCAGGCCAAGCGCAACGCGCCGTGCATCGTGTTCGTGGACGAGATCGACGCGGTCGGCCGCCAGCGCGGCGCCGGCCTCGGCGGCTCGCACGACGAGCGCGAGCAGACGCTCAACCAGATCCTGGTCGAGATGGACGGCTTCGACACGAACACCAACGTGATCGTGATCGCCGCCACCAACCGCCCGGACGTGCTCGACCCGGCGCTGCTGCGGCCGGGCCGCTTCGACCGCCAGGTCGTCCTCGACCGCCCGGACATCAAGGGCCGGACGGCGATCCTGAACGTCCACACCAAGGGCAAGCCGTTCGACAAGACCGTGGACCTCGAGGCGCTGGCCAAGCAGACCGCCGGGCTTCTCCGGCGCCGACCTCGCCAACCTGGTCAACGAGGGCGCGATCCTGGCCGCGCGCCGCAACAAGAAGACGATCGGCATGTCCGAGCTCGAGGAGGCGATCGACCGCGTGATCGCCGGCCCCGAGCGCAAGAGCCGCGTCATCTCCGAAGAGGAGAAGGAGATCACCGCCTACCACGAGGGCGGCCACGCGGTGGTGCAGCGCTGCTGCCCGAAGCGCGACCCGGTGCACAAGGTGACCATCATCGCCGCGGCATGACCGGTCGGCTACACGCTGAGCCTGCCGCCGGAGGACCGATACCTCCACAGCAAGACCGAGTTCAAGGACATGCTCGCCGGCATGCTGGGCGGGCACGCGGCCGAGACGATGGTCTTCGGCGAGATGACCACCGGCGCTCGAACGACATCGAGAAGGCGACCAACATCGCCCGCGCGATGGTCACGGAGTACGGGATGAGCGAGAACCTCGGCCCGCTGGCCTTCGGCCACAAGGAGGAGCTGGTCTTCCTGGGCCGCGAGATCGGCGAGCAGCGGAACTACTCGGACGAGGTCGCGGCGAAGATCGACGACGAGGTGCGCCAGATCATCGACAACGCCTACGCCCGCGCCAAGGAGATGCTGACCAAGCACCGCGATGTGCTGGATCGCCTGGCCGTCCTGCTGGTCGAGAAGGAGACCATCGAGCACGACGAGTTCGAGGCCCTCTTCGAGGGCATCCTGCCGCCGCGCTCGGGTGGACCGACGCCGAGAAGGATGCGCGCCGTCGCAGCCGACGAAGGGATCGAAGCCGACGACGCCGAGCCCGACACCGAGGAGGGCGGCAAGCGCCGCCGACCTGGTCCAGCACCGCAGCCGGCCTGATCCCGGATCCCTACGCAGTGACGAGGCCCGCCACCCGGCGGGCCTCGTTCTATCTCCGGGTCAGTCGGGGAGAGACAGCTCCGCCGCCCATGGCGCCGGCGGCGGGGGAGCGAACCGGCTCGTGACGGCCATCGGCCGCCCCGCATCGGCCGCGGCGATGATCGTCTCCATCACCTCGACCACGTGGGCCGCATGCTCGGGGTCGAGTATCGAGGGCCGATCCTCCACGACTGAAGCCGCGAGCTCTTCCAGGCCGGCGGCCCACGGCATCGTCACTTCCGGCTGGCGCAGCAGGGGAACCTGACGCGCATCGCCGCCCTGGGGCGCGTGCTCCAGCGTTCCGTCGAACTGGAACCAGTCCGACAGCCACAGTGAACCGGCGTCGCCGTGAAGCTCGATCCCGCGCTGGCGCGCCGGGTTTGCGACATAGAAGTTCACGCTCAGGCGAACCACCAGCCCGCCCTCCAGCTGCAGGATGGCCAGCACGAGGTCCGGCGCTCCGAGTCCGAAGGCGACGCCATCGGTGCGCGTCCGACGCTCGAGCAGCCGATGCGCACTGGCCCGGATCTCGACAACCGGCCCGAACAGGGAGGTGAGCTGGGTGAGCGGATACACGCCGACGTCGTACAGCGGCCCGATCTCGTAGAAGGCGTCGGGGTTGGGATGCCATGTCTCGATCCGTCCCCAGTTGACGTCGGCGTAGGCCAGGCGGACCTCGCCCAGCCTGCCGTCCGTCACCCAGCGGCGTGCCGTCTGTGCCAGCTCCCCGAGCGGCGCGATCGGCGCCGCCGCCAGCCGGACGCCACGCTGCCGCGCCAGGTCGATGAGCTCCCGGGCCTCCGCGAAGGTCGGTGCCATCGGCTTCTCACTGAAGGCGTGGCGGCCGGCGTTCAGCGCGGCCGTGACGACCGCTGGGTGCGCTCGGTGTGAGGTGAGGCAGGCGATCAGCTCGACATCGGGGTCGCCCAATGCCTCGGCCATCGAGCCGTAGGCTCGCGTGTCGTGCGTCGTCGCAAATGCGCGCGCCTTCTCGCCGTCCAGGTCCGTGACGCCGACGAGCTGCAGGTGCTCGTGTCGCGGCAGGTCCTTCGCGTAGCTCTTGGCAATATCGCCGGTGCCGACGATCGCGACTCCGAGGCGCCTCATGCTGCCAGCCACCCAGCGAGCAGCTCGCGGGCGCGGCGGATCTCGGCGCGCGGATCGTAGGCTTCGGGCTCGTGCTCGACGCTGATGCCACCCCGGTAGCCGATCCGCTCCAATGCCTCGACACAGCCGCGCAACGGCACCACGCCGTCTCCGTAGCCGCAGGTGTCGTGCGGCTCGCCCGCGTGCCGAACGTCCTTGAGGTGGACGTGCACGACACGGTCGCCCAGCTCGTTGATGGCGCGGGCGGCATCGTAGCCCTGCGTGCCGAACCAGCCGGTGTCGACGGTTGCCCCGATGCGCCCGCCTGCGCCGTCACCGATGCGCGTCAGGACGTCTCCGGGCGTCCGCTCCGGATGGTTCTCGAGCCCGAAGCGCAGGTCGTGCTCCTCGAGCAGGCCGGCCAGCGCGGCGCGATCCGTGTCGAGCAGGTCCGTGAAGCCTCCCAGCACGCCGGTCCCGACCGCCGTGGCCAGGCGGCACGCCGCCCGGACCTCCTCGGCGGTGCCGCCGAACCCGCCGGCGAGGCTCGAGACCGACAGGCCTCGAGCCCCGAGGGCCTCGACCGCCACCGCGACGTGGTCGTCGGTGGCCCAGCGCGGGGAGAGGTGCGCCAGCCACAGGTCGACGGCGTCGAAACCGAGCGCGACGACCTCGTCCAGCATGGCCCCGAATCGCTCGGGGTAGGTTGCGAGCGGGCGGAACGCGTCGTTCACCGCGCGGTCACCGTCGCCCCAGTCCAAGATGGACCAGCCCGATTCACGCGCGACGAAGTTGGCAGTCATGAACGAGATGGATGGCGAGAACGCCGTCGCATCGATCATGTGTCGATCAGTCCCGATCGCCGGGTGTGTCAGCGGCCGAACGTGCGGTCCCACCATGAGCCGCCGCCGCGCATGCCGTCGATGAACTTGTCCCAGCCCTCCTCGGCCTTCGCCGATCGCTCGAGGCCGGCCACCCGGTCCTCGATGATCTCGCGCACGCGGATGGCCTCACCGGCGTCGAGCCAGATGCCATGCTTGTTGACGCAGACGTCGAGCTCGAGGTTGTAGGCGCGGTAGTTGAACGCGCTCATCTGCGTGCCGCACTTCGGGCAGGCGAGCGTGGATTCGCGGTTGGCGTATTCGATTGTGGCGACGCGCTGCTCCTCCGTGGACTTCACAGTCGCTTCCAGCTGCGAGAGCTCGCCGTCGTCCAGCCAGCCGCCATTGCATTGCGGACATCGGTCGACGTCGATGCCGCGGTGTGTCTCGGTTCGCAGTTCAGCCTGATCTCGGGGGCACTGCACGGGTGGTTCTCCTGGGGTGTAGGTCGCAAGCCTACCGAATCGGCGACATCGGGGTGGTGGGGGCACACCTAGGCCATTCGGGTCATTGGAGGGCTAGGAGGTGGGCCGTATACTCGCCCGGCGTGTTGCGTGCAGGCACCTGCACGTCGCGCCGTATCGCCGAGCCTGACAACTGGGAGCTGCCGATTCCGATGACCGCCGAGCCAGCCGCCAAGCCGAAGCCGACTGCCGAGTGGAAGCTCGACGCCGGTGAGGGGACCCTTCAGCCGCGTTCCGCGCTCGACGTGCTCACCAGCCTGAACGAGCGCGTCGCCGAGGGAAGCATCGACGATCTCGTCCCGATCGCCACCGGCTTCGTGCCGATGGACAAGACGATCGGCGGTGGCCTGCGACCGGGTGAGCTGATGCTCATCGGCGGCGCGCAGGGCCAGGGCAAGACCACGATGGCGCTCCAGATGGCCAGGAACATGGCCGCGTCGGGTCAGGCAACCGTGCTCTACATCTGCTTCGAGCACGACGAGGAGTACCTGATCCAGCGCATGGTGGCCATGGAGTCCGCCCTCAGCCACCTGCCCCAGAAGTCTGGCGCGGTGAAGATCCAGGACGTGAAGAAGGAGGTCGTGTCCTCCTACACCTCGTCGGCCGAGACCGGCACCCGGGCCAAGCTGGGCGCCAACCCTCGCCTGCGGCCCAGCCTCGAACGGATCGCCCGTTACGGGTCGAACCTGTACCTCATGCGCGGGACGGCGACGAAGTCGACCATCGACAACATGCGCGAGCTCGTCCGCGAGCACCGCGGCAGCGACGACGAGCGACGCCTGGTCCTGATCGTCGACTACCTCCAGAAGGTGCCGGTGGTCCCGGAGCCGAACACCGAGGAGGAGAAGGTCACGCGGATCGTGTCGGGCCTCAAGGACATCGCGCTGGGCGAGATGGTGCCGGTGGTCGCGATCGTCGCCGCCGATCGGGAGGGCCTGAAGGCCAAGCGGCTGCGCAACCACCACCTGCGCGGCTCGTCCGCGATCAACTACGAGTCCGACATCATCCTGATCCTGAACGACAAGTACAACATCGTCGCCAAGGTCAACATCGAGTTCAATCCGTACCAGGCGCAGCGCTACCGCGACTGGATCGTGTGCACGATCGAGAAGAACCGCGGCGGCCAGGACAACGTCGACCTCGAGTACGAGAAGCTCTTCGAGTACAGCTGCTTCGATCCGACGGGGCGGATCACGGCCGAGAAGCTGATCGAGGAGCGGCTCTACAACGACTGACGGCCTGACGCCCACACGCCGATGCCGTCCGGCCCGAGCTTCGACCCGTACGCCATCCTCCAGGTGCTGCCGACCGCCGACCAGGAGGTGATCAACGCCGCCTTCAAGGCGCTGGCGTTGAAGTACCACCCCGATCGCGACGCCACGCGGCGCGCGGCCGACAAGATGTCGGAGCTCAACCGCGCGTACGCGATCCTGCGTGACGGCAGGGCGCGACTGGCATTCGATCGAAGCCGTCGCACGACCATCGCCGGCGTGTCCGTCGCCACCTCGGCCCGACCCGCCGGCGCCCCACCGCCGACGTCGGCCGGTCACGCGAGCGTCCTCGGCTTCGGCCGGTACACGGGTTGGAACCTGCGGGACCTCGCGCGGCACGATCCCGACTACATCCTGTGGCTCTCGCGGCACTCGTCAGGAATCCGGTACCGCACCGAGATCTACGGGATCCTCCGCACCATGGGCGTCTCCGCCGCCTGACCGCGCCGGGCCTTGAGCCGAGATATCGAGCACCTGGGAGCGTGGGATGTCCGTCCCTGCACGGCAGCGCCGATGAATCGGGTCGTGGCGCGCCCGAGGCCGCGCTACGGCGGAATCCGGCGCGGTCCGGACCGATGAATCGGGTGCATCCACGCCGGAGCGACCCCGCACGTGCCCCGCTGCCCGACAGAACGGCGGCGAGCGCCACGATTCGACCGGCGAGGCTACGCTGGCGCCACATGAGCAAGCAGCCACTTCCGCCGCTGCGCGCGGTCTTCCTGGACATCGGCGACACGGTGATGCGCCCGAATCCCTCGTGGGAGCACGTGTACGCCATGGCGTTCGAGGAGTTCGGCGTCCACGTCGAGATCGACGACTTGCACACCGCCCTGCGTCGCGCCTACCACCACGGCGGCTGGGGCATGGATGGCGGGTTCGAGCCGAGTGAGGAGACGAGCTTCCGGCGGACCGTCGAGATCGACGCCGCGGCGATCGCCGAGCTCGGGCTGGCGCCCATGCCCGATGCGTTCTATCGGCGCCTGTCACAGCTGTTCATGGTCACCAGCCACTGGCACATCTTTCCCGATGCCTACCCGGTGCTCGAGGCGCTCCAGGAGCGCGGGCTGACCGTGGCCGCCGTCAGCAACTGGGTCTGGAACCTCCCCGAGCTGCTCCACGCGCTCGACCTCGTCAGGCACTTCGACGTCATCGCTGCCAGCGCGCGCATCGGCTTCGAGAAGCCGCATCGACGCATCTTTGAATGGGCGCTGGAGGAGAGCGGAGTCGAGCCCGCCGCCGTTCTGCACGTCGGCGACCATGTCGACGCCGACGTCGAGGGAGCGCTGGCGGTCGGGATCGACCCGGTGCTGATCGATCGGGCCGGCCGCTATCCGCCCGATGCTGTGCCGGCGGGCGTGCCCGTCATCAGGTCGCTCGATGAGCTACTGCCGATCGTGGACGCGCGCCTGCCGGACCGATGACCGAGGAGTGGCGCTGCTTCGTGGCGGTCCCGCTCGACCACGGTCTGCGATCGGCCCTCACCGGTGCGATGGCGGAATGGCGGGCGGACCTGCGCACCGAAGGGTTGCGCTGGGTGCCGCCGGAGGCGCTGCATCTCACGCTCGCCTTCCTCGGACCGGTCGAGGCCGATCGGGTCGCCGAGATCGGAGCGCGGATCGCGGGACTGGCCGGCAAGCGGGCCCCGATGACGCGCACGACCGGCCGCCTGGGCGCCTTCGCTCGGCCCGGGAGCGCGAGGGTCCTGTGGTACGGGGTCGGCGATCCCGACGGTGGGCTCTCCACGCTCGCTGGAGCCCTCGCCGGATCCCTGCAGCTCCCCCAGGCCGAGCCGCATCGGGCGCACGTCACCCTCGCCCGTGCTCGCCATCGTTGGGTTGATCTGCGCGGCTGGATCGAGGCTGCGTCCGCATCGGCGCCAGAGGGCATCCTCGCCGTCGACGAGCTGCGCCTGATGCGCAGCCACCTCGGTACCGGACCGGCCCGATATGAGACGCTGGCATCCTTCCCGCTCGGAGGAACTCCTGGGTGACTGATCGAGCCGCGGTGCCACGGCCACCGTTCGTGGCGGTGATCGGCGACGGCGATCCCCGCGGGCCTGAGGCACATCGCATCCTCGAGTGGGCCGAGGAGGTCGGGCACCTGCTGGCGCGGGGCGGTGCCACGATCATCACCGGTGGCCTGGGTGGCGTGATGCGTGCCGCCTCGCGTGGGGCGGCATCGGTCGGTGGCCAGGCCATCGGCATCCTGCCCGGCGCCGATGCATCCGAGGCCAACGAGTACGTCACCCTTCCCATCGCGACCGGGCTCGGCGTCACGCGCAACCTCGTCGTGGTGACCTCATCCGATGCCGTGGTGGCGGTCGGCGGGCGCCACGGGACATTGTCGGAGATCGGCCTGGCGCTGCGCATGGGCCGCCACGTGGTGACGCTCAGCTCGTGGCGTCTGGAATCCGATCAGCGGATGGGCGGCCCACGGGTGCACCGCGCCCGCGATCCACACGACGCGGCGTCCCTCGCGCTTACGCCTAGCCGCCGACGGACCGCACGAGCCGGCCTAGGTCGTCAGTGGACGAGCCCCTGCTGGATGAAGTGGTACAGCTGGCTCGGGTCGTACGGCATGAAGAGGTTGCCGTTGCCGCCGACGTCCCAGGTCTAGGAGATGATCTGGACGGCGAGGCGCGTCCCGCAGCGCGTCGCCGTTGCCGGTGATCTTCACGTCGGCGAGCGGCGCGTAGATGGTGCCGGCCAGGTTCAGCACGCCCTGTCCCGAGAGGTCGATCGGCGCGTCGGGGTTGCTGCCGTCGCTTGTCCTGCCACAGCAGCAGTCCCTTCCACGGGTCCGCTGTCCGAGGCCCCAGAGCCGCATGCTGGCCTGGCCGGACATGCTGATCTGCTCCCTGCACGCAGCGCGCCTCGTATCGGGTGCCGCCGTGCGGCCAGTGCGATGTCGTCGGCGCAGGCGGGATCCATCGTGTTGTCGGTGCTGAAGATCAGGACGCGAGCGGGATCAGTGCCGGGAGCCGGATCGCCGCCGATGACCGCCGGTGTGCTGTCGACCGCGGCCGACCCACGGATCGACGCGCCGCCGCCCGCGATGATGTAGATGCCGGGCTGCAGCCGGACGGTGACGCTGTTGCCCGAGAAGTTCCAGCCGCCCCAGTACACGCCGGGCGTGAGCGTCACCGTCGTGCCGTTCCGGTTCCACGGGCATCCGTCCGGGTCGGTCGGCGTCATCTGGTCGTACACGATCATGCTGCCTTGGCGTCGCGGGCAGTGACCGGCGGGGTAGTCGCTCTGTCGAGGCCCGTGGAGGCCGGCCATCGGATCCGACGTGATTCCCGCACCTTCGGTTACGGGGCTCACGACGGTGCCGCCGTTCTGTTCGCACGTTCCGTTGATGTAGATCATCGGGGCGATGATCTTCGTCCCGGCATTCCCGGCCTGCTTGAACGCGCCGCTGCCGTTGCTGCAGGCATCGTCGAAGTTGCCGTTGCTGCAGGTCGAGTTCACGTGTACATAGCCGCCGTTGTAAGTCCTCCCCGGTTTCCGGGTTGACGACGGGGTCGATCGTGATCACGCCATTGCCGTGGGTCTTGCCGGCTGCGCACTGGTCGGGATGCAGAGCGACGAGCGAGTTGGAGTTGGCGCTCGTCTGCTCGCGAGCTGCCACGGCACCGGTGACGACCGTCGCCGACTCACGGCCGAAGAAGCCTCCGAAGAAGGATGGGTGCTCCGCGCTGATGATCACCTGGACCATGCCGATGTTCCCGACGAAGTCGCCTGAGATCGGGGGCCAGTGCACCTGAAGGTCGCCGGCAGGTGCGCGCCGCCGTGCACGTCACGTCATCCGTCTCGAAGAAGCCGTTTTCCTGCGCGTAGAAGCACGCGGCCGTGTGCATCTTCGTCCGCGTCGCGAGCGTGTCGCCCTCCTCGATGTAGGCGGCGGCCGCGATCGACGCAGGGTCCGCGGCGTTCTGCTCCTGCCGGTGCAGCATCCACGACAGACCGAGGTCGACGACGATCGCGCCGATTCCCATGAGGGCCGCCATGCCGAACGCGACGATGATGAGGATCTGCCCTGAGGGCTGTGGTCGTGATCGATCCCGAGTCATCGAGCTGACCTCTATTGCTGATGCTGCATGGCTTCGGTGATGACGGCACGCATCGTCACCGAGCCACCGGTGAAAGAGCTGAGGAACGGCGGCTGCCACACGTAGCAGGCGTACACCGTCACTTGGTTGGTCGTACGCACGCCGGAGAACGCCAGGTTGCTGGCCTTGTCATCACCATCGCCCGGCGTGACGGTCCAGTCCTCCGTGAGCGGCGGGGGGCACGGGATGTCGCTGCTGTGCGTTCGGGGGTTCACACCGCCGATCGTGCATTCCTGGAAGTCGTTCGGTTCAGGAGGCGAGGCGGTCGTGTCAATCGCCGGCGCGTCGAAGAACTCAGTGGGATGGTCATCCCAGTAGCCTGACCAGCAAGCGGCGAAGTGAACCTGGGACGCATCGAGTCCGAACACCTTGCTCCGCGCGTACGCCGACATGATCGGCCAGCGCAGGTCCGGTGGATCACAGCGGTCGTAGGTCGTGAGCTCGAAGTCGTCCGGGAGCCGATTCAGCGCAGGCTGGATCCACGACGTGGTGGGGCACTGGGACGTCGCACTGTGAATCGACGCGTACCTCGCCGCCTCGCGCGCCGCGTTGGTCAGTTGCTGCTGATAGAAGACTCCGATGCCGAAGACGATGATTCCGCTGAGCAGGATGATGAAGAGCGGGGCCACGAGGGCGAACTCCACCATCGTCTGACCCTGGGGATGCCGGCGCATCGGTGCGCGTGCCCTCCTCATGTTCCGGGCTCCGCGGTCGGCGTCGGCGGTCGGATCGGGTGGCACGGGTGTCGGATCGGGCGTCGGTTCAGGCGTTGGCTGCGGCGTCGGAGCGAGCGTCGCCTCCGGCGGGGTCGGCTCGGAGCTTTCCGGCGGCGACTCCGATGGCGTCGGAGTCGGGGATCCGGACTCGGATGGCGACGGCTCCTCGGAGGGAAGCGGCTCCGGATCGGGCGGCGAAGGCGGGGGAGGAAGCGACGGGGTCGGTACGGGATAGTCAGCCACCGTGAACGCGCGATCCTTCTGGAGCCAGATGTCGCCCAGGGACAGGATCGGGAGGTTGACCAGCGTGGTGAAGAGATAGCAGATACGAACCTCGACGTATCGGCTGTCCTCGGCCCCGCCCTCCATGGTGTTCGCGATCGGCTCCAGCAGCGATGAGCACTCGGGGTCTGGGATCGTCGCGCCGAAGGCGGGATCGTCGCAGAGCGGATCGGCGTTGTCGTGGATGCAGATCATGACGACCGGCATCCAGTCATGAGTGTCCGGATCCGCGTCAGCGATGTGGCATTGGCGACTCACCGAGTCGTAGGTCGTGGTGGGAAGGGACCGCATCTCCGAACAGGCGGTCAGTCCCCCGAGCTCGTGGAGAGGGCCGTAGTACGCAGGGTCGCCCGGACGTGGGAGCCGGGTCGCGACAGCGAGGTTCCTGGTGGGTTGCGGCGATACTCCTCGGCGACGATCTCCGCGGCGTTGCGGGCGGCCGCCTCGGCAACGATCCCGGCGTGGAACACGCGCCCGAAGTCCGCGATCCCCAGAAACAAGACCAGCAGCAGCGGCAGAATCAGAGCGAACTCCACCATCGTCTGGCCGCGGCGGCGTTCGCTCGGCCGCCGGCGATCCGGAGATGCGTGGGTCGATCTGGTCCGACATGGTTGGGCACGATGTCGGGTGGTCGTCCCGCCGCGACGGGGACGGGAAGACGGCCCCCAAAGTGTCTCGGTTCCTCGTTTGCAGCCTCGGTACCTTAGTACCAGTCCCTCACCATGACCACCGTTTCCGATCTCGTTCGGTGACCATGTGCACCGCTCATCCGGCTCTCTCGGGCGGAAGGGTGGGGAGCGGTGCGGACTTGTGTTCAGACACGTTACGACCGCCGACCTTGCAGGTCACCTTACGCAGGCGCCGATAGACTCCCGGCATGACGGAGCGCGTGCTGGTCCTGCCCAGGACCGATGTCCCGGGCGGCACCGACTTTCACGGAATCCGGATCCTCGACCCGACGGCGCTCGACCTGCTCCGGGCGGCGGTCGCGCGCCACGGCCGATACCTCGATCGTCCGGTCGCCGAGGAGGACGCCTCCCACAAGCAGCTCATTCCCGTATGTCGTCGTCCGGGACGGCGACCGCGTGTTCCTGATGCACCGCACCGATGCCGGCGGCGACCCGCGCCTGCACGGCAAGGCCAGCATCGGCGTCGGCGGTCATCTCAACCCGGTCGACGAGGGCGAGGATGCGCTGATGGCAGGCCTGCGGCGGGAGTGGTCCGAGGAGCTCGACGTTGACTGGGAGCCGGAGTTCCGCCTGGTCGGGCTGCTGAACGACGACTCGAACCCGGTCGGATCGGTCCACCTCGGGGTGGTCTTCGAGGTCGACGCCGCCGGCCGGCGGTGAACGTGCGCGAGCACGACAAGCTGGTCGGCGCATTCGCCGATGCCGACGCGCTGGCCGCGAGCTGGGATCGGCTGGAGACCTGGTCGCTGCTGGTGGCCGAGCGTTGGGCCTCCGCGGCGCGGAGGTCTGGCGCGATCCCGACCGCGGGTCACCGCTCCGGTGCGCCTCGCGTGCGTCGGCACGAGGCGGTGGACGGCCATTGGCGGCGTGCCGAAGCGACCAGCGTCCCGACCGCCGCCGGTGACGCCTGGCCGCTCGGCGGCCGATCGGCTGGGTCCGACCTATACTCGGCCCATGGTGCGTCGTGCGCTTTGTGCGGTGAGCATGGCGTTGGGGGTGATCGGTCTGGCTGCTCCGGTCGCCGCGGACAGCCACGAGGTGGCGCAGATCGAGCTCACCGGCGTGATCGACCAGGTCAACGCCGCCTACATCGAGGAGGCGCTCCAGGTCGCCGCCCAGGACGACATGGCAGCCGCGCTCATCGTGATCGACTCGCCGGGCGGCGAGCTGACCAGCATGGATCGCATCCTCAAGGCGATCCTCGCCAGCGAGGTGCCCGTCATCACCTGGGTCGCGCCGGAGGGCGCACGGGCCGGGTCGGCCGCCACGTTCGTCACGCTGGCCGGTGACGTCGCCGCGATGGCGCCCAACACGAACATCGGGGCCGCATCCGTCGTCGGTGGTGGCGGTGAGGAACTGCCCGAGACGCTCGCCAGGAAGGTGACGAACGACGCGGTGGCCCGCATCCGATCGCTGGCGGAGGAGCACGGCCGCAACGCGGACTGGGCCGAGGACGCCGTACGCGAGGCCGCCAGCATCAGCTCGACCGAGGCGGTCGCGATGGAGCCGCCGGTGGTCGACCTGATCGCCGCCGATATCGACGAGCTGTTCGCGGCGATCGACGAGGGCGAGCGTGCCGACGGCCGGCCGTACGAGCACAACGGCGAGCCGCTGCCCACCCTGAGCGGCGCGACGATCCGCGAGCTCGACATGAACCCCGGGCAGCAGTTCCTGCACCTGCTCAGCGACCCGAACATCGCGTTCCTGCTGTTCACGATCGGCTTCTACGGGATCGTGGCCGAGCTGTTCCAGCCGAACTTCTTCTCCGGCATCCTTGGCGCGATCGCGATCGTGGTGGCGCTCATCGGCTCGAACGCGCTGCCGCTGAACGTCGGCGGGCTGCTGCTGATCCTCATCGGCATCGGCCTGCTGGCCCTCGAGACGGTCGTCGCCAGCTACGGCCTGCTGACTGTCGGAGGCGTCGTTGCGCTCGTCCTCGGGGCATTCGCGCTGTGGACCGGCGTCGAGCCGGGCGAGTTCGCGTTCAACGTGGGCGTCAGCCCGTGGATCATCGGCGTCGTCGCCGTGGCCGGCGTCGTGTTCGCCTTCTTCCTCGTCCGTGCCATGGTGCAGATGCGGAACGCCGGGATCGCGAACAAGCCGATCGCGGCGCTGGTCGGGAGCATGGCCACTGCCCAGACGGTCATCGGGCCAACGGGGATCGCCTATGCTGGCGGCGAGAGCTGGTCGGCTCGCAGCCGTGGGCACGATATCGGGGCCGGCACGCCGCTCCGGGTCGTCGGCGTCGACGGCCTGGAACTGATCGTCGAGCCGGCGCCCGCCGGCGACGGGGGAGCGGCGCAGGAGTAGGGAGGCGGAATGGAAGCGCTCGTCGGTCCGATCGCCATTGCCATCGGGGTCGCGATCGGCCTCTGGCTGCTGTTCAGCATCGTCAACATCGTCCGCGAGTACGAACGACTCGTCGTGTTCTTCTTCGGCCGCCTGCAGGGCTCCCGCGGACCGGGCATCGTGCTCCTCATCCCGTTCGTCCAGCAGGCCGTGAAGGTGGACCTGCGCGAGCGCTTCCTGGAGGTGCCGCAGCAGACCTGCATCACGAAGGACAACGCGCCGATCAGCATCGACTTTCTCGTCTATTCGAAGGTGTTCCAGCCCGACGTCACCGTCACCGCCGTCACCGACTTCACCGGCGCCTCGCAGGCACTGGCGGCGACGACGCTGCGTGCCGTCATCGGCGACATCCCGCTCGACGACGTCCTCGCAAAGCGCGAGGAGATCAACCACATCCTGCGTGCCAAGCTCGACGAGGTCACCGAGCGCTGGGGCGTGAAGATCACGAGTGTCGAGATCCGCGAGATCGTCCCGCCGCGTGACATCCAGGACGCGATGAACCGCCAGATGAGCGCCGAGCGCAACCGCCGCGCGGTGATCACCGAGTCGGAAGGCACTCGGCAGGCGACGATCAACGTGGCCGAGGGCGACAAGCAGTCGAACATCCTGCGCGCCGAGGGCGAGCGCCAGTCCCAGATGCTGCGCGCCGAAGGCTACGCCAACGCGCTGCAGACGATCTTCGGTGCCGCTCGCGGCATCGACGAGAAGACGATGTCCCTCCAGTACCTCGAGGCGATCAAGGCCCTCGCCGCGGGCGAGAGCACGAAGTGGATCGTGCCGATGGAGCTCTCCGAGCTGACCCGGCCGATCAGCAACGCCATGCGCGCGGCCGGGCTCGACGTTCCGCCACAGCTGGCTGAGCCGGCAGCTCCGACCGCGACGACCGAGGACGACCGAGACCGGGACCGCCCAGGGCGGATGATCGCCGCGATCCTGCGCGCGGTCGGCCGCCTGGCGGGCGTGCTGGCCGGGGCCTACCTGGTCTACGTCGGCGCCCGAGGATCCCGCCTGCTCGTGCAGCCCGAGGTCCGGGCCTTCGTCCCGGACTGGGAAGGCGCGCCGGCGTCGCCGGCCGACCTGGGGCTGGTCTATGAGGACGTGCGCTTCACGACCGATGACGGTGTCACCCTCTCGGGCTGGCTCGTTCCGGCCGGGCGCGAGACCCGCACGGCGGTCATCGTGCTGCACGGGTTCGGCGGGCATCGCCTCCCGGAGCTGGAGGCCTTCGTTCCGTGGCTGCAGGAACGTCATCACGTCCTGCAGTTCGACTTCCGCGGCCACGGAGAGAGCGGAGCGGGTCGGACGACGCTCGGCAACCACGAGCGCCGGGACGTCGCCGCGGCCGTTCGCTTCCTCGAGTCCCGCGGCCTCGGACCGATCGCCCTGTTCGGGATCAGCATGGGCGCGGCGGTCGCGATCAACTCGGCACCCGACCTGCCGGTGGCCGCGGTCGTGGCCGATGCGGCCTTCGCCGAGCTGCACCACCCGGTCGAGAACCGCCTGCGAGACGCGGGCTACCCGTTGGCCGGCCTCGGCGCACGGGCAATCGTGCTTGGTGCGGCCGTGCGCACCCGAACGAGATTGCCGGACCCGATCCGCGCGGTGGGCCGCATCGCGCCGCGGGCGCTCCTGCTCATCGCCCCGCAGGGGGATCAGCTCATCAGCTGGCACCAGAGCGAGAAGCTGCTGGCTGCTGCGGGGGAACCGAAGGAGCTGTACGTGGTCCCGGATGCCGGCCATGCCGAGGCGTACGCCGTCGCGCCGGAGGCGTATCGGACCCGGGTGCTGGGGTTCCTCGAGCGCCACCTCGGCTGACGAGTAGGACCATCGGTGCATGCGGGCACCGCGGTCTCAGACCGTATAATCCGCCCACTTCCTCGGATCACCGCCCAGGGGTTTGCATGGCTGCCACCAAGGTCCTGGTCGTCGACGACGACCTGAACATCCAGCGAGTCCTCGTGTTCACCCTCAAGCAGGAGGGGTTCGAGGTGCACGTCGCATCGGACGGACAGGCGGGCGTCGAGATGGCCGCGGCCGTCGAGCCGGACCTGATCCTGATGGACGTCGCCATGCCCAAGCTGGACGGCTACGCAGCGACCCAGCAGATCCGCGCGGCCGAGGAAGGCAGGCGCGTGCCGATCATCATGCTCACCGCCGAGGCGGACGTCGAGCAGCGGGTGCGGGGCCTGCGCGCCGGAGCCGATGACGACATCGTCAAGCCGTTCCATCCCCTCGAGCTCATCGCCCGCATCAAGGCGCTCCTCTCGCGGGCCGGGACGCGCAAGCCGAAGGTCGGGACCGAGGCGCCCACCCTCGGCCGGCTATGCTGCTTCTACGGTGCGAAGGGCGGCGTGGGCACCACCACCATGGCGATCAACACCGCGATCGCGCTCGCCACGCGGGTCCGCCGGCGGACGGCGCTCTTCGACGCCAACCTCCAGTTCGGCGACGAGCGCGTGTTCCTCGACCTCGGCCTCGACTCCTCGTCGATCGTGAACGCGATCTCCGAGCCGGACCTGGATGCGGACCTCCTCAAGAAGCTGTTGGTCACGCACCGCTCGGGGATCGACCTGCTGCTGGCACCGCCAAACCCGGAGCAGGCCGACATCGTCGTCGAGCGCCAGCGAACCGATCCGGGCACGATGACGAACATCCTCGGCCTGATGCGCAAGGCATACGACTACACGATCGTGGACATGGCGAAGACGATCGACGACTTCAACCTCCAGCTCTTCGACGAGGCCGATGTCATCTTCGTGGTCATGACCGCCGACCTCTCGTGCCTCAAGAACGTGCGCCTCGTGCTCGAGACGATGGACTCCCTCGGCTACCAGCGCGAGAAGATCCAGCTGGTCCTGAACCGGTCCAACGCCTACACCGGCATCAACGTCGACAACGCCGAGTCGGCGCTGGGGCGCAAGATCGACTACCAGGTCATCAACGAGTACCGCGGCGCGATCAGCGCCCTGAACTCCGGCGAGCCGTTCATGTCCTCACGCCCCGACGGCCCGCTCGGCGCGAACCTCTCGAAGTTCGCCCAGGACATCGACTCGGTCCTGGCGAGCGAGGTCGTCGCCGCCCGCGCGTAGGTATCGGTCGGGTCCCTCGATAAGCCCTGGCTAACGGTCGGGTAAGCGCCGCTCCCTAGGCTGGCCGTGCCGGTCGCCGCTGGTTAGTAGGGAGGCGAGCAGGCGGGCGACCGGCACTGCTGATCCACACCGATCCTCGCCTCCGCCAGGTGCGTGCATGCTCGCAACGGCGCTCAGCGCCTCGATCGTCGGGGTCGACGGCGTCCCGGTGCGCGTCGAGGTGGACGTCGCGTTCGGCCTGCCCGGCCTGACGATCGTCGGCCTCGCCGGCAGTGCCGTCCTCGAGGCGCGCGAGCGGGTGCGGGCAGCCGTGCGGAACTCGGACTTCGAGGTTCCGCCACGACGGATCACGGTCAACCTGGCGCCTGCCGACCTGCCGAAGGAAGGCACGGTCCACGACGTGGCCATCGCCATCGGCCTGTTGGTCGCGTCCGAGCAGCTCGCCGGCGATCGACTGGCCAGCACCGCGCTCATGGGCGAGCTCGCGCTCGATGGCAGCCTGCGTCCCGTTCCCGGCGTCCTCGCCCTCGTGTCGGCAGCGCGAATCGCCGGCGCGACCGAGGCGCTGGTCCCGGCGGAGAACGCCGCGGAGGCGGCCGGCGTGACGGGCATCGTCGTTCGCCCCACACCGACGCTGCGCGCCGCCGTCCGCCACCTTGCCGGAGTCGAGCGCCTCGGGACCGCCTCGCAGCCTCCCGCCGTCATGCCGGATCCCACTGCAGACGACGCGCCCGACCTCGGTTCGATCATCGGCCAGCAGGTCGCCCGCCGCGCCGTCGAGGTCGCAGTCGCCGGCCGGCACAATCTCGCGCTCAGCGGGCCACCCGGCGTTGGGAAGACGCTGCTGGCGCGAGCCGCGGCAGGGCTGCTGCCATCGCTCGACGAGGACGAGGCGGTCGAGGTCGCGCGCATCCACTCCGTGGCCGGCGTCGCGCGCAGCGGCATGGGGCCCGGCGGTCGCCGTCCGTTTCGCGCGCCGCACCACACGGTGTCCACCCAGGCGCTGGTCGGGGGCGGGCCGAGGATCCGGCCGGGCGAAGCCTCCCTCGCGCATCGCGGCGCACTGTTCCTCGACGAGACCCTCCAGTTCCGCGCTGACGCCCTCGACGCATTGCGCGGCCCGATCGACGCCGGTGCCGTCAGCATCGCCCGGGTCGACGGCGTGCTGTCCCTGCCCGCGCGGTTCATGCTCCTCGCCGCGTTCAACCCGTGCCCATGCGGATGGTGGGGTGTCGACGGCCGCCAATGCCGGTGTGAGGACGGCACGCGACGCCGCTACCAGGCACGCCTCTCGGGCCCGATGCGGGACCGGCTCGACTTCGTCATCCGGCTCGATCCTGCCATCCGCGGCGAGGCGACCCGGCGGCCCGAACGCACGGCGGCTGTCGGCGCGCGCGTGAATCGCGCGTGGGAGATCCAGCGTCGGCGCCAGGGGCGAGCGAATGCCGAGATCGCCGCGAGCCAGATCGGCCGCGGGCTGGGCTTCGACAAGGCGTTGCTGGCGTTGCTCGACCAGCGCGGCCGGCAGCTTGGCCTGTCGCTGCGCAGGGTCCACCGAGCGGCGCGCGTGGCGCGGACCATCGCCGACCTCGGCGGCTCCGCCCGCGTCCTGCCGCAGCACCTCGACGAGGCGCTCTGCTACCGGCCGATGGAGGCCGCCGCGTGATCGGCGTCGGGCGGGGCGGAGCAGTTCGATCCGAGCCGCCTGCCGGCGGCACGTTCCGCGCCAGCGAGCGGGATCATTGGATCGCCCTGTCCCTCATCCCCGGCATCGGGCCGGCCGGATTCGCGCAGCTGGTACGCCGCCACGGGACGGCGGCATCGGCCTGGGCGGCCGGCCCCGACGGGGTCGAAGGCCTGTCGCGGCACATCGACACGGTCAAAGCCGAAGTCCCCGCACTCTGGCGCGGGGATCCGCGCGACCTGGCGCGGCGGGTTGCCGCCGCCACCGAGGCCGCGGGTGGTCGCGTGGTCACGGCCCTCGACCACGACTATCCGCGAGCGCTGCTGACGCTCGAGCCACGACCGCCCACGCTGTACGTGGCCGGCGCGTCGGCCGCGTTCACCGAGCGTGCGGTGGCCATCGTGGGGACGAGGCGCGCGTCGGGCTACGGGCTGTCAGCCGCGGGCGAGCTCGCGGCGGACCTCGCCGCGGCCGGTGTGGTCGTGGTCTCCGGACTGGCGCTCGGGATCGACGGCGCGGCGCATCGGGCCGTGGTTGCGGGAGGTCGTCCCACGATCGCCGTGCTGCCTTCCGCACTCGATCGGATCTATCCACCCGGTCACCGCGGGCTGGCGCGCGACATCGTTCTGGCCGGCGGGGCGCTGGTGACCGAGGTTCCGGTGGGGGCAACCATCGGGCGGCCCGACTTCGCACGCCGGAACCGCGTCATCGCCGGGCTGGCCGAGGCGGTCGTCGTGGTGGAGGCGCCGGACCGATCGGGCGCGCTGCTCACCGCCGCCGCGGCGATCGCCACGGGGCGTGAGCTGTACGCCGTGCCGGGCCAGATCGACGCGATGGCGTCCAGGGGAACGAACCGCCTGATCGCCGACAAGCAGGCGGAACTGGTCACCTCCAGTGCGGCCCTGCTGTGCCAGGTTGGCCTCGCGAAGGGGCGGCGAGCCCCGGCCGTGGAAGCCCTGTCGGAGGTCGAAGGACAGGTCCTCCGACACCTGCTCGACCGCAGCGGATCGATCGAGGAACTGATCGATCGGACCCGCCAACCGGCGGCATCGGTTGCCAGCGCGCTGGCGCTCCTTGAGGCGCGCGGGCTCGTCGATCCGTTCGGCGGGGCGACGTTTCATCCGACCCGGGCTGCAAGAGAGCTAGCAGGGTTGGTCTGACAAATGCAGTACTCATGGACTATCCTTCCGCGCGTACCCGCGCCGTCCACGTGCCCACAAGGACGGCCTAGTTTCTATGGAGTTTGTGTATTGCACCCGATCCGAACCGCATTGGCGGGCAGGTCCGCCACCACGTTCGAGTCGCTTAGCACCCTGCTGAGCAGCCACCGAGCCGTCACCCGCGTCTCGTTGGCAGCCCTCTCGTTCACCATCATCGTCGCCCTCGGCCAGCAGGCGGCCCCCACCATTCAGGCGGGCCCCGAGCCGGCACCCCTGGTTCCCGAATCTCTGCTCCCTGAGAGCGTGGGCGTGTCGGTTCCCAGCGGCGACGCCGTCACCATTCACTTCGAGACCTCGATGGAGCCTGCCTCGGTCGAGGCCGCACTCCAGGTCCTGCCGGCCCAACAGGTCGACCTGAGCTGGAACGCCGACCACACGCGCCTCGACGTTCGCCCTGAGACTCGGTGGCGAACCGATGAGCGCTACCTGGTCCTCGTCGCCGACACGGCAACCGCCACGGACGGCACGGCCCTCGGGGGCGCGAAGCGATTCGCCTTCACCACGCAGCCCGCGCCCGAGGTTGCCGACTTCCAGGTTCGCCTGGCGGGCGGCGCCGAGCCCGAAGCTGCGAAGGCCAAGGCCGATGCCGATCAGGCGCTGGCCGCGGAGGCCGTTGCCTCCCGCGACACGCCGGCTTCCCAGCCTCCAACCGAGACGCCCACCGAGGTCAGCGCGACCAGCGCGATCACGGTCTCGTTCAGCGCGCCGATGGATCGCACCGACGTCGAGGACCGCTTCACGATCGCGCCGGAGGTGGACGGCACGCTGAGCTGGAGCGACGGGAACCTCGTGTTCACCCCCACCGGACGCCTCGAGCCGGGAGCGCGCTATTCGATCAGCGTGATCGGCGCGCACGACCAGAGCGGCAACGTGCTTGGCGGCGAGGGGAACTTCTCGTTCCTGATCCAGCCCGGCGCGCAGCTCACGAAGACACGGCCGAAGGCGAATGAGGCCGACATCGAGCCGGCCACCGTCGAGATGTGGTTCACCCAGCCGATGGACGTGGACGCCACGAACAAGGCATTCGCGCTGAAGGACAGCGCGACCGGCGCCCTGGTGGGTGGCCACCTGAACTGGAACGAGGCCGGCACCCAGCTGATCTACACCCCCGACGCGGCGTTCGCGGGTGGGCGCACCTTCCAGGTCAGCCTCGCCAAGGGTGCGAAGGACGTCGATGGCAACGGAGTCACGACGGCCTGGTCGTTCACGACCAAGGCGGGCGCCCTCCTCGACCGCGCATCGGCCACGACGACGCGGGCCGCGTCTGCGCCGGTGATCCCGGCCGCGGCCCCGGCGACCAGCCTCGCCGGATACGCGTTGAACCAGGTGAATGCGGCACGGGCGGCGTACGGATTCGGTCCGCTCGTGCTCGATGCCAATGTCTCGGCCGCCGCCGCGGCGCATGCCTGGGATCAGGCCCAGAACGGGTACTTCAGCCACAACTCGCTCGATGGCCGGACGCGGGAAGATCGCATGCGGGCCGCCGGCGTCAGCTTCGGCTGGTCGGGTGAGAACCAGTGCTACCACGTCGGGATGAGCGAGCAGGCAACCCTCAACTGGTGCCACGCTCAGTTCATGGCCGAGCCCTACCCGGGTCACTGGAACCACATCGGCAACATCCTCAATCCCAACGCGCGGCGGATGGGCGTGGGGATCGCGAACGTGGGTGGCCGCATCGTCATCGTCTGGGACTTCGCGGACTGACCCGACGGCCGGCCGTTCGCCAGCGGCGGGCGGCCGGCGCAGCATCCCGTGCCGGCAGCGGCACCGAGCACGTCTTCATTGGGGCGGCTGCGCGTAGACCCGGTGCTACACTCGCTCACCGTATGCCGCGCACGAAGCCAGCCGCCGGCGCCGTCGTGATCGTCGAGACGCCGGCCGGTGCCACGAAGATCGGGCGCTGACGATGGCAAAACCGCTCATGATCGTCGAGTCGCCAGCGAAGGCGCGCACGCTGGCGCGGCTGCTCGGTGACGACTATCGCGTTGAAGCGAGCATCGGGCACGTTCGTGACCTGCCCGAGAACGCCAGCGAGGTCCCGGCGGCCATCAAGGACAAGCCGTGGGGCCGGATGGGCGTCGACGTCGAGAACGGATTCCGCCCGTATTACGTGGTGCCGCGCGACAAGGCCGCACGCATCCGCGACCTGCGCGCCGCGGTGAAGGACACGTCCGAGGTCCTGCTGGCGACGGACCCCGACCGCGAGGGCGAGTCGATCAGCTGGCACCTGCTCGAGCTGCTGAAGCCGACTGTTCCGGTCCGCCGCATCGAATTCCACGAGATCACCGAGGAGGCCGTCCGCCGCGCGATCGAGGAGGCACGCGAGATCGACCTCCAACTGGTCGATGCGCAGGAGAGCCGCCGCATCGTCGATCGTCTCTACGGCTATATGGTCTCTCCGGTGCTGTGGAAGAAGGTCCAGACCGGCCTCAGCGCGGGTCGCGTCCAGAGCGTCGCGGTGCGCCTGGTCGTCGAGCGCGAGGAGGCCCGTCGTGCCTTCCGCTCGTCGCTGTACTGGGGGCTGGAGGCGAAGGTTGCCGCATCCGACGCGGCGTTCACGGCCACGCTCGTTCGTGTGGGTGACACGCGCCTGGCCACCGGACGCGACTTCGACCCGGCGACGGGGGAGCTGAAGGACCCCGGCCTGCGGCTGCTCGACGAGCAATCGGCCGCTGCTCTGCGCGACGCGCTGCTGCAACAGGTGCCGTGGTCGGTCACGTCGGTGGAGGAGCGTCCGGCGACTCAGGCCCCCTCGGCCCCGTTCACGACCTCCACGCTCCAGCAGGAGGCCAACCGCAAGCTCGGTTTCTCCGCCGACCGCACGATGAGCGCGGCGCAGCACCTCTTCCAGGAGGGCGTGATCTCGTACCACCGCACCGACTCCACCTCGCTGAGCGAGCGCGCGCTGGGGGAGGCTGCCGGCGCCATCCGCCAGCTGTACGGCAGCGACTACTACCGTGGCGCGCGGCAGTACCGGACGCGGGTGAAGAATGCCCAGGAAGCGCACGAGGCGATCCGGCCGACCGACTTCGGCCGGACCCCGAACCGCATGGCCCCGGGCATGGGCCGCGACGAGGAGCGCCTCTACGAGCTGATCTGGAAGCGTGCCGTGGCTTCGCAGATGGCGGACGCCAGTCTCCTGCGCACGACCGTCGAGATCACAGCGGACGGGCCGGACGGACCCGCGGTGTTCACCGCCTCCGGAAAGACCGTCCGGTTCCCGGGCTTCCTGCGGGCCTACGTCGAGGGGTCGGACGATCCGGCCGCGGAGTTGGGCGACCAGGAGACCATCCTTCCCCCCATGGCGGTCGGCGATCCAGTCGGGGGTGACGGGGTCTTGGCGCTGGCGTCGCTCGAGGCGGAGGGCCATCAGACCGTTCCGCCGGCGCGATACACCGATGCGTCGCTGGTGAAGCGGCTGGAGGAGGACGGCATCGGTCGTCCGTCGACCTACGCCTCGATCATCTCCACCATCGAGCGGCGCGGCTACGTGTGGAGGCAGGGCAAAGCGCTCGTCCCGACCTTCACCGCCTTCGCGGTCACCCATCTGCTCAAAGAGCACTTCGCCGCCCTCGTCGAGCTCGGATTCACCGGCCAGATCGAGGAGAACCTCGACGAGATCTCGAAGGGGGAGCGGGAGCGCGACGAGTTCCTCGAGACCTTCTACAACGGCGACGGCGGCCACGACTGGCCGGGCCTGCGATCGCTCGTGGAGAACGAGACGCAGATCGACTACCCCACGATCGGGCTGGGCTTGCACCCCGAGAGCGGCGCGCCGGTGGTCGTGCGAATCGGCCGCTTCGGCCCGTATGTCCAGATCGGCGAGGGCGACGCGGCGATCAACGTGTCGGTGCCCGACGAGATTCCGCCGGCAGAGTTCACGCTCGAGGCTGCCATCGAGCTGGCCGAGGCCCGGGCGAAGGGACCAGCCAGCATCGGCGACGATCCGGCCACGGGCCAGCCGGTTTTCCTCATGTCCGGCCGCTTCGGCCCCTACATCCAGCTCGGTGAGACGCCTGAGCGGGGGAGCGACGAGAAGCCGCGCCGAGCGTCGCTGACCCGTGACGACGATCCTGCCACGATCACCCTCGATCGGGCGGTCCAGCTGCTGGCACTGCCACGGCCGGTCGGGCGCGACCCGGAGAGCGGCGAGGAGATCGTGGCCAACTTTGGGCGTTTCGGCCCGTACGTGAAGCGTGGGGACGAGTTCCGCTCGCTGGCCTCCGACGCGAAGGTCTTCGAAGTCACGCTCGAGGAGGCGCTGGACCTGTTCCGCCAGGAGAAGCCGACCCGGCGCGGCGGGACTCGCAAGGTGCTGCGTGAGCTGGGCGCGCACCCGGGCTCCGGCTCATCGGTGCAGCTGATCGAGGGCCGCTACGGCCCATACGTCACCGACGGGACGACGAATGCCTCGCTGCCGAAGGACGCCAGCGCGGACGACCTGACCCTCGACGGCGCGATCGACCTGCTCCGTGCGCGCGAGGAGAAGGGGCCGGCACGCGGTCGCCGAGGGGCCCGGAGCGCGCTACTGGCGGGAGCGCCACGAAGCGTCGGGCACCTGCGCGCAAGCGCAGGACGTGACGGGCACCCTCATCATGGCCGGCGTGCGGCGTGACTGACGGAGCGACCGCCCTCAGGCTGCCGCCCGCCTCGGCACGGGCGCTCGACGCGCTCCTCCAGTCGCTGCGTGGCCGCAATGCGTCTCCCGGGACGGTTACCGAGTACCGCCGCAATGCCGGTGAGTTCCTCGGCTTCCTCGCCGATCGGGGCGTCGACTGGCGCTCGCCAGACCGCGCTACCGTGCGCGCCTACCTCTCCACGCTCGCCGACCGCGGTCTGGCACCCAGCTCCGTCGGGGGCAGGCTATCGGCAGTGCGATCGATGTACCGCCACGCTCTGCGCCACGGCCGCATCCAGACCGATCCGCTTGTCGGCGTGCGCGCGCCGCGACGACCGTCACGGCTGCCGCGAGTGCTCACCGTCGACGAGGCGGCGAGCCTGGTGACCGCGCCGACCCGCGTCGCGAGCCGCGACGAGTCGCTCGCGCGACGAGACGCGGCCATGCTGGAGCTGCTCTACGCGACCGGCATGCGGATCAGCGAGCTGGCCGGGTTGACCCTGGACCGGCTCGACCTCCCGCGTCGGCGTCTGCGCGTGATCGGCAAGGGCAACAAGGAGCGGCAGCTCCTGTTCGGGGCCCCGGCAGCCAGCGCGCTGAGCCGCTACCTCGAGGTGGCTCGCCCGATCCTCGCCGCTCGCGGCGATGCGGGCAGCGCGGTGTTCCTCAACGCCAGCGGGCGGCCGCTCACCGCGCGGGGTGCGCGGCTCGCCGTCGGCCGCTGGGTCGATGCGGTCGGCGCGCCGACGCGAACCAGCCCGCACACGCTGCGGCATTCCTTCGCGACCCATCTCCTCGAGGGCGGCGCCGACCTGCGAGTGGTGCAGGAGCTGCTCGGTCACGCCAATCTCCAGACGACGCAGGTGTACACCCACCTGTCGGATGCCGCGCTCCGGGCCGCCTACCGCGGCGCGCACCCGCGCGCCGGCCGCGGTGGGGGACGTCCCGCACGGTGACGACGGCCAACCAGCCGCCGGCAGCTCCCGACGACGAGCCGACACTCGATTCGGCGGCATCGACGGGGCGCGTCCTCGTCACCGCCAGCCTGATCCTCACCGTGGCGGCACTCGCCAGCCGTCTGCTCGGATGGATCCGGCTCCTGGTCATCGGCTCCCAGTTCGGCGCCAGCCGCGAGCTCGACGCGTACTTCGCCGCCTTCCGCATCCCCGACGCGATCTTCCAGCTGGTCGTCGCCGGCGCGCTGAGTGCCGCGCTGATCCCGGTCTTCGCCAGCTACCGGGCGCGCGACCAGGACCGGGAGGCGTGGCTGCTGGCCAGCAGCGTGATCAACCTCGTGCTCATCGGCCTGGCGGGACTGAGCCTCGTGATGGCGATCTTCGCCCCGGTCTTCGTGCCGATCGTGGCGCCCGGGTTCGACGCCCCGACGACCGAGCTCACGGTGCGCATGACGCGCGTGATGCTGATCAGCCCGGTGCTGATCGGCATGGGGGCGGTCGTCTCCGGCATCCTGAACACCTACCAGCAATTCACCGTGCCGGCCATCGCGCCGCTGCTCTACAACCTGGCGATCATCGCGGCGGCCATCTTCCTCACGCCGTTCATGGGCGTCGAAGGTCTGGCGGTCGGCGTCGCCATCGGCTCGCTCGCGCACCTCGCGGTGCAGGTGCCGAACCTGGCGCGGGTGGGGCAGCGCTACGACCTCACCATCGGCCTCGGCCATCCGGGCGTGCGTCGCGTGGCGTGGCTGATGGGCCCACGGACGCTGGGCCTGGCCGCGGGGCAGCTGAACTTCCTGGTGAGCACGGTCCTGGCCTCGGGGCTTCAGGAGGGCAGCGTGACCGCCTACAACTACGCCTTTCAGCTGTCGCAGATCCCGGTCGGGGTCGTGGGCGTGAGCATCGCCGTGGCCATGTTCCCGACCCTGAGCCAGGATGCGGCGCTCGGTCGCATCGGCCCCATTCGGCGCCAGGTCTCGACCGCGATCCGCGTGCTGCTCTTCGTCGCGGTGCCGCTGATGGCGATCATGGTGGTGCTGCGCCAGCCGCTGACCGATGTGTTCTACCAGTACGGCGCGTTCACCGACTCGGCCAGCGAACGGACCGCCGACGCACTGCTCTTCTTCGCCCTGGGCCTCGGCGGGCACATCGTCGTCCACGTCCTGACCCGCACGTTCTATGCGATGCAGGACACGCGCACGCCGGTGACCTGGGCGATCGTGGCCGTGGCGATCAACGTCCCGCTCATGGCCTGGCTGGTGGGCCCGATGGGCGTCGCAGGGCTGGCGCTGGCCTTCTCCATCAGCGCGGTGATCGAGGTGCTCGGGCTGCTGTGGAGCCTCCATCGACGGATCGACTCGGTCGATGGCGCCGCCATCCTCCGGTTACTGCTGCGGGCCGGCGCCGCCGGCATCGTCGCGTCCCTCGTCATGCTCGGCGGGCTGACCGTGGTCGAGAGCGCGCTGCCCGGGTTGCTCGAGAACGTCGTCGGACGGCTGCTGGCACTCCTCGTGCTCTCGGCGGCGGGGATCGGCGTCTACCTGGTGATGGCCGCCGCCCTGCGCACACCGGAGCTCGGTCAGCTGCGCAACTACCTCCGACGACGCCGCGAGAGGGCCGCATGATGCACCTGAGACCGGCCACCGAGTCCGATGCCGCACCGTGGCAGGCGTTCCTTGGTGTGACCGCGTCGGGCGACTTCCTGCATGACTGGGCATGGGCCGAGGTGGCCGCCTTCGACGGCCAGCCGCAGCGCCGCTACGTCCTCGAGGAGGACGGCGCGATCGTCGCCCTTGTCGCAGCGCAGGTACGTCCCCTCTGGCGCGGTCGGACCTTCTGGTACGTGCCGCACGGCCCGGTGCTCGACTACGGCCACCCGCGCGCGGCGGAGCGGGTTCGTGCGCTGACCGTTGGCCTGCGCGAGGTGGCGAGCCGTCACCGCGCGATCGCCGTGAAGCTCGAGCCGCGGCTCGAGGCCGGCGAGCCCGAGCTCGAGGCCTTCGCAGGACGGGGCCTGCGCCGGTTGCCGGACACCTTGCAGGTGGGCCAGACCCGGATCGTCGACCTCGTCGACGACGAGGCGCTGCTGGCTGCCTTCGACAAGGACACGCGCTACTCGGTTCGCCGCTCCGAGCGCGAGGGCGTGGTGGTCGAGATCACGGTCGACGCCGAGGAGACCGCCGCCATCGACGCGCTCCACGAGCTGGTCGGCGCCACCCAGCGACGGGCCGGGTTCCCCATGCCGGCCCTCGACCGGTACCGGGTGGCGTGGCGCGCGCTGGCCGGTGCCGGGCGTGCCGCCATCCTGGAGGCGCGCCACGAGGGGACGCTGCTCGCGTCCGGCATGGTCGTGTTCGAGGGTGAGCGCTCGTACTACCTGTTCAGCGGCTCGCGTCGCGAGGAGCGCGGCGAGCCGAAGCGCTACGCCAGCTATGCGCTGCAGTGGGCGATGATGCGCCTCGCCCGCGACCGAGGCGCCGTGCACCACGACCTGTGGGGCATCGCACCGCCGGACGCGGGGCCCGAGCACCCGTGGCACGGTGTCGGCCTGTTCAAGAAGGGCTTCGGTGGCCGGGTGGTCGTCTGGGCCGGGAGCTGGGACCTCGTCGTCGACCCGACGCTGTACCGGCTGCGTCGGGCGATCGGCATCGCTCGCGGCTGGGTGCGCCGGTGACCGACGAGCGACGCATGGGCCTCGGCGCGCTCACCGACGAGATCGCACCGGAGCGCGTGGTGGGCATCCCGGTCGGGGAGGTGACGTGCCCTCGCCTACGACTCCCGGCGGGTGGGACCGGGGACGCTGTTCTTTGCGGTGCCGGGAGCCCACGTGGACGGCCACGACTATGTCGGGGCAGCGGTCGCAGCGGGCGCGGTCGGCGCAGTCGTCGAGCGCGAGCTGCCCGACATCGCGGCCCCGCAGCTGGTCGTCGACCGCACGCGTCGCGCGCTGGCCGATGCCGCCGATGCCTGGTTCGGGCGACCGTCGAAGCAGCTGACCGTCATCGGCGTCACCGGGACCGATGGGAAATCCACGGTGACGGCCCTGACCGCCGAGATGCTGTGGGACTGTCGATGGCATCCCGGCCAGATCGGGACCGTGTTCACGGGCACGGATCGGGTGCCCGAACCGAACCTCCAGCGCACGACCACGCCCGAGGCACTCGAGCTGCAGGAGCTCCTCGCGACGATGGTGGCGGCGGGGAACGACTCGGTCGTCATGGAGGCGACGTCGCACGGGCTCGCGCTGGAACGGACCCGGAACTGCCGGTTCGACGTCGGCGTGCTCACCACGGTGACGAGCGAGCACCTCGAGTTCCACGGCACCCTCGAGGCGTATCGGGCGGCGAAGGCTCGCCTGGTCGAGGAGGCGCCGGTGGCAGTGCTCAACGCCGACGACCCGACGTTCGGCTATTTCCGGGAGCGGGCCAGGGACCGGGTGCTGACCTACGCGATCGAGGCCGATGCGGACCTGCGCGCCGGCGACCTGCGATCGGATCCGTCGGGGACGACGTTCCACCTCGAGTCCCCTCGCTGGCACGGCGAGGTGCGGGTCAACCTGCCCGGGCGCTTCAACGTGGCGAACGCGCTCGCCTCGCTCGGCGCGGTCGAGGCACTTGGCCTCGATGTCCACCACGCCGACGACCGCGCTGCGCACGACGGCCGGCGTGCCGGGCCGGATGGAGCGGGTCGACGCCGGGCAGCCGTTCACCGTCATCGTCGACTACGCCCACACCGCGGACTCGTTGCGGAAGGTCCTCGACATCCTGCGGCCCCTGACCGAGGGTCGGTTGATCGTGGTGTTCGGCTCGGCCGGTGAGCGTGATGCCACGAAGCGCGCGCCGATGGGCCGGGTCGCGGCCGAGCTGGCAGACGCGGTGGTCGTCACCGACGAGGATCCGCGGCTCGAGGACCCCCGCAGCATCAACGAGCAGATCGCGGAGGGAGCTCGGACGGCTGGCGCCGTCGACGGCGAGACGCTGTGGGTCATCGACGACCGCCGCGAGGCGATCGGCCACGCCGTCGGCATGGCCCGGTCCGGCGACGTCGTGCTCCTCGCGGGCAAGGGCCACGAGCAGAGCATCGTGTACGGCGAGGAGTCCAGGCCGTGGGATGACCGTACTGCGGCGCGGGACGCGCTGGCGGCGGCAGGATGGAGGGCGACGTGACCAGCGACGGCATGCGCGCATGGCGCGTCACCGACCCGGACGCGTGGAACGCGTTCGTCGAACGCGCGCCGTACCACGCCTTTCCGCAGCTGTGGGAGTGGGGCGAGGTGCGCGCGATGGGCGGCTGGCGGCCGGTCCGGCTGGCCATCGGTCCGGCACACGACGCCCCAGTCGCCGGCGCCCAGCTGCTGCTGCGCCAGGTGCCGGTGCTGGGCTGGCATCTGGCTTACGTGCCGCGCGGCCCGATCGGCGACCTCGATGACCCGGCCACGCGCGAGGCGCTCGTCCGTGCCCTGCGCGCCGCTCGGACGGGAGGAGCGGATCGCCACGGTCCGGGCCGACCCCGAGGCTCGCCCCGATACCTCCTACGGCCGCGGCGCTGCTCGACGCGCCGTGGCGAGCGGCATCCAAGGTCCAACCGCCCACGACGCGCGTCGTCGACCTGACCCCCGGTGAGGACGCTCTGCGAGCCAATCTCAAGCGCAAGCACCGCCAGTACGTGAACAAGGCCGAGCGGGCAGGGATCGAGGTCGAGCGCTTCGACGGCGTCATCGCCGCCCGAGGTCATCGGCCCGGCGCTGGCGGACTTCAACCGCATCTACCGGCTCACCGCGGAGCGCGCCGGCTTCGTCGCGCGCCAGCCGTTCTACTACGAGCGCGTGTGGTCGATCTTCGCGCCGACCGGCCGGGTGCGCCTCTCGTTCGCCGTCCTCGACGGGCGAGCGGGTGGCGACCCTGTTCCACTTCACCTGCGGCGAGCGTGCCGTCGAGTCGTACGGCGGCATGACCGATGCGGGCGCGGACGCCCGAGCGAACTACCTGCTGAAGTGGGCGGCGATCGCCGACTTCGCGCGCGAGGGATTCGCGGTGTACGACATGTGGGGCCTTGCCACCGGCGGGATCCGACAGTTCAAGGAAGGCTTCGGCGGGGAGGAGATCGCGTACGTCGGCGCGCGTGACCTCGCCCTCCGCGCGCCCATGGACGCCGCCGTGCGCGTCGCGATTCCGGCCTACGGCATCGCGCAGCGCGCCAGGCTCAGGTTGTTCGGCCGCCGGGGCGACGACCAGGCAGCCGAGGGCGCCTGACCACCAGCATCCACGCCCACGCCACGCGCGCTGGCGACGAGCACGCACGCCGATGGCCCACACGCCGGCATCGGACTGGATCCAGCCGGCCACCGGATCGGGGAGATCGAAGGGCGTGGTGTCGAGGAGCGCGTACAGCAGCGACCCGGCGAAGCCGGCGGAGAGCGCGACGTACGCGACGAGCTCGGCACGGCCGGCCGCGGCGAACGGCGCGAGGACGACGATGGCCGGGTAGAGGTAGCGCTCGTGGACGCGGGTGGGGAGGAAGTAGAAGGCCAGCACCAGCACCGCGCCGACGCCGAGCACGACGGCCAGCCGTGGCCGCCGTCGCAGCCCGAGCAGTGCGCCGGTGATGCCGGCCAGGAGCAGCGCGGTGCCGATGCCCACGTACGGATCGTCCGGGACCTTGAACCCGACCACCAGTCCCCATGGGTTGAACGCGTTCAGCGAGGTCGACGGCTGCCGCTCCGCCGTGCCCGCCGAGGATGTCGAGGTACCGGATCGGATGCAGCGCGAGGGGCACGCACACCACGAGGGCGGCGCCGATCATGCCCCCGATGCTGCGGACCAACGGCCGCGGCGTGCCCCAGCGAACGGCCTGGAGCACCGCGACCACCAGGATGGGGAGCAGGACCAGCCCGAACTGCGGCTTCACCAGGAGTGCAAT
The DNA here is from genome assembly GCA_963806695.1 of uncultured Chloroflexia bacterium. Taxonomy (GTDB): domain Bacteria; phylum Chloroflexota; class Limnocylindria; order QHBO01; family QHBO01; genus JACDBZ01. Next base: position 215,604 of record CAWDYT010000002.1, read on the forward strand.
GACGCCGAGCGCGCCGGCCGCCGTCCATCGCCGAGCCGCGAGCGCGATCAGCGCGGCCAGGTACGGCAGCGTGCCGGCCGAGTCGACCTGGCCCCACACCGGGCCTGCCAGGATCGCCGCCGGGTTCAGCAGGTAGAGACCGGCGACCAGCAACCCGGTGTTGTCGCCGGCGCGACGGCGCATCACCGCGAACAGCACGACGCCGATCGCCAGGTCGAAGGGGATCGACATCGCCTTGATCGCGAGCTGCAGCGCCGTCGCCGTCGAGGAGGACGCCCATCAGCCACAGCGGGTAGAGCAGCGCCGGGTAGATCGAGCTCGAGCCGTCGTAGAACGCGCCACGGGCCGACCTCCGCCATGTACTCGGCCCAGGCGAGGTGACGCGCACGTCGCCGTTGTGACCCGTCCAGCTCGCAGCGCCAGCAGCCGGACCGCCAGGCTGGCCGCCAGCAGGAGCGCCAGCTGGACGAGGGCGGCCCGGTTCGTCGTCACGGCGACAGCCTACCGTCGGTGCGGGCCACGACCGTGCCCCGTGCTAGCATCCGCCGCTGACCATGACCGATGCGGACCTGCTCCATCCGGCCACCCGCGCCGCGCTCGATGCGCTCGGCCTCGCCTTCGAGGTCATGCCATGCGACCCCGAGCTGGCCGATACGGCCGCGTTCGTCGAGGCCTACGGCGTGCCGCTCGATCGGTCCGCGAACACCATCGTGGTCGCGTCGAAGGGCGCCGAGCCCAGCTACGTGGCGTGCGTGCTGCTCGCCACGACCTCGCTGGACGTGAACAACGTCGTGCGGCGCGAGATGGGCGTCCGCAAGGCGTCCTTCGCCGGCGCCGGACCCGGTGCGCGCGCTGACCGGCATGGAGATCGGCGGCGTGACGCCCTTCGGGCTCCCCGACGACCTTCCGGTCCTGGTCGACGCCCGGGTCATGGAGCCCGACTGGGTCATCCTGGGCGGCGGGAATCGGTCGTCGAAGCTGCGCCTTGCGCCCGGGGCGTTGCGCGCGTTGCCGTCGCTCCGTGTCATCGAGGGGCTGGCGCTCGTCCAAGGCTGACGGGGGCAACCGGGGTGCGTGCTAGCATCACGGTCCCATGGCCCAGCTGGCCCGCTTCTCGCCCGCGGCCGTCGTGCAACGGATCACGCGCGGCGGCGAGGCGGTGGGCGAGCCGGTCCACACGATCGACGAGATCGTCGCCGAGGCGCAAGCGCCATCGGCCGAACGTCGACGAGGCGCTGATCCGGCGCGCCTACGAGACGGCCGAAACGGCGCATGAGGGACCAGGTGCGCAGCTCGGGCGAGCCGTACGTCACGCACCCGGTGGCGGTGACGCACTACCTCGCCACGCTCCAGATGGACGCCGAGACCCTGGCGGCCGCACTGCTGCACGACGTCCCCGAGGACACCGAGCTCACCATCGCCGACATCGAGAAGCGCTTCGGGCGCGAGGTGGCGCGCCTGGTCGACGGCGTCACGAAGCTGCGCAAGTTCGGCAGCGCCCGGACGATGGAGGAGCAGCAGGCCGAGAACATCCGGAAGATGTTCATGGCCATGGCCGAGGACGTCCGCGTCGTGATCATCAAGCTCGCCGACCGCCTCCACAACATGCGGACGCTCGAGTTCCTGCCGCCGGAGAAGCAGCAGCGCATCGCCCGCCAGACGATGGAGATCTACGCGCCGCTGGCGCATCGGCTCGGCATGTGGCAGATCAAGTGGGAGCTCGAGGACCTCTCGTTCAAGTACCTCGAGCCGGAGAAGTACCGCCAGCTGGTCGACATGCTCGCCGATCGCCGTCGGGCGCGCGAGAGCTTCGTCAACAAGAGCATCGGCATCCTGCGCAAGGAGCTCGGCAAGGTCGGGCATCACCGCCGAGATCACCGGCCGCGCCGAAGCACCTGTACTCGATCGCCAAGAAGATGGAGCGCAAGGGCGCCGAGTTCAACGAGATCTACGACCTGCATGCGATCCGCGTGCTCGTCGACGACGTGAAGGACTGCTACGCGGCCCTCGGCGTCGTCCACTCGCTGTGGCGACCCGTGCCGGGCCAGTTCGACGACTACATCGCCATGCCGAAGGCGAACATGTACCAGTCGCTGCACACCGCGGTCATCGGTCCCGAGGCCAAGCCGCTCGAGGTCCAGATCCGGACCTACGAGATGCACGAGGTCGCCGAGGCCGGCATCGCCGCGCACTGGCGCTACAAGGAGGGCTCGCGCGGCGACCGCAAGTACGACGAGAAGCTCGCCTGGGTGCGTCAGCTCATGGACTGGCAGCGCGAGGTCACCGATCCGACCGAGTTCGTCGAGGGCCTGAAGCTGGACCTCTTCCAGGACCAGGTCTTCGTCTTCACGCCGAAGGGCGACGTCAAGGACCTGCCGCGCGACGCGACGCCGCTCGACTTCGCGTACCGCATCCACACCGACGTCGGTCACCGCACCATCGGCGCGAAGGTCAACGACCGGCTCGTGCCGCTCGACTACCGGCTGCGGAACGGCGACATCGTCGAGATCGTCACGACCAAGGCGGCCCACGGCCCGTCTCGTGACTGGCTGAACATCGTCCGCACCTCGCACGCGCGCGAGAAGATCCGCGCCTGGTTCAAGCGCCAGCAGCGCGAGGAGAACATCGCCCAGGGCAGGGAGCTGCTCGACCGCGAGCTGCGCCGCCTGGCGCACGAGACGCTGGCCGGGATCGACTCCGGCCAAGCTCGACCGAGATCGCGGCGCAGTACCGCTACAAGGAGGTCGACGACTTCTACGCCGCGATCGGCTACGGCGCGGTCTCGTCGGCCAGCGTGGTCAGCAAGCTCGAGATCCACGACGACGCCGCCATTCAGCTGCCCGAAATGGCACCGCCCGCCGCGCCGTCGACGACCGGGGTGAAGGTCAAGGGCGTCGGCGACCTGCTCGTGCGCTTCGCGAAGTGCTGCTCGCCGATCCCCGGCGACGAGATCACCGGCTACGTCACGCGGGGCAAGGGCGTGACGATCCATCGTGCGTCGTGCCCGTCGGTGCTGAGTGAGCGGGACATCGAGCGCCTGATCGACGTCGAGTGGGAGCTGGCCGGACAGCAGACGTACCCGATCACGGTGCGCATCACCGCCCTCGACCGGCCAGGGCTCCTGAACGAGGTCACCAACGTGGTGGCCGAGTACAAGGTGAACATCGTGGCTGCCTCGGTCGCGACCCACGCCGATGCGACGGCCACGATCACCGCGACGTTCAAGGTGACCTCGCTCCAGCAGCTGGCCAAGGTGCTGACGAAGATCGAGCGCCTGCGCGACGTGACCTCGGTGACCCGCGAGGCGCGGTGAGCTCGCTTGGCGGCCGCGTATATACGTATATACGCTCGGATCGCGGAGTACACTCGCGCGCATGAAGGGCGATCGGGTCGAGGCCGTCGTCGACACCGGCCAGGGCGGGACCCAGACGTTCGAGATCGTCGCCACCAAGGCCGGCCGTCGCATCGAGGTGACGACCGCGCGCGGGGTGGTCGAGGTCTCCGAGGTGACGCGCTCCGGCACCCCGGTTCGCACGGGTCGGTTCATGGCCAGCCGGCTGGTGGCCCTGGTCGAGCACCCGGCCCACGAGGGGACCGAGAAGCCGGTCGACGTCTCCACGCGCCGACGGATGGGAGCCGGATCGTCCGAGGGATGACCGCAGACGCCATCGAGCGCGTCCGCGAGTGGTGCATGGCCTGGCCCGAGGTGACCGAGCGGCTCAGCCACGGCGAGCCGACGTGGTTCCACCGCGACAAGCGGAGCTTCGCCACGACCGCCGTCCAGCACCACGACGACCGCGTCGCCGTCTGGCTGGCAGCGTCGCCCGGTGCCCGCGACCCGCTGGTCGACGTCGATCCCCAGCGGTACTTCGTGCCGCCATACGTCGGGCACCGCGGCTGGATCGGCGTGTACCTCGACGTCGATGTTGACTGGGCGCGCCTCGAGGAGCTGGTCGGCGACGCGTACCACACGATCGCTCTGCGAGGCCGATAGACTCGGGGCCGATGGCCAACCAGATCACCGCGCCGCGCGGCACGCGCGACCTGCTTCCCGAAGAGACGCCGGTCTGGGACCGCGTCGAGGCGGTCGCGCGCGACCTCTCGCGCCGCTACGCACTGGAGCGGATCGAGATCCCGCTGTTCGAGCGCGTCGAGCTCTTCGCCCGCGGCCTGGGGGAGAGCAGCGACGCGGTCGAGAAGGAGATGTTCCGGGTCGGTGGGGCCCGTGGCAGCGACGAGGAGCGCGCGGAATGGGCCCTCCGGCCCGAGCCGACCGCCGGAATCGTGCGCGCCTTCATCGAGCACGGCATGCACGTCCGGCCCGGGCCGCTGCGGCTGACGATGATCGGCCCGATGTTCCGCTACGACCGACCCCAGGCCGGCCGCTTCCGCCAGTTCGCGCAGTGGGACGTCGAGGTCATCGGTGACGCCGGCCCCGCGGTCGACGCCGAGCTCATCGAGCTCGCCATGCGCTTCTACGCCGAGGTCGGCCTGACCGATGCGGTGGCCCACGTGAACTCGATCGGCGACGCGACCTGCCGCCCCGCCTATCGCCAGGCGCTGATCGACTACTTCACGGCGCACGTCGACCGCTTGACCGAGGACTCGCGCCGTCGGCTCGAGGTCAACCCGCTGCGCGTCCTCGACGACAAGGATCTCGCGCCCGATCTCGCGGAGGGTGCGCCGCGCAGCACCGACCACCTGTGCGATGACTGCCGCGCCCACTACCGCGGCGTCCTCGACCTGCTCGACGCGCTGGCGGTGCGGTACGTCGTCGACCATCGGCTCGTGCGCGGGCTCGACTACTACACGCGCACCGCATTCGAGTTCGTCATCGCCGGGCGCGAGGGGCAGCAGCAGGCGCTCGGTGGCGGTGGCCGCTACGACGGCCTCGCCGAGCTCCTCGGCGGCCGGTCGACGCCGGGCATCGGGTTCGGGATCGGCCTGGATCGGACGGTGCTCGCCATGCAGGAGCAGGGCGTCGCTCTGGCGGCACGCGGCCCGCTCGTCGCGGTCGTCGGCACCGGGGACGACCATGCCGATCGGCTGCGGGTCGCGGCGACGCTGCGTGAGGCCGGGGTGGCGGTACGGCCGGACGGGACGAGCCGCAAGCTCGGAAAGCAGCTCGAATCGGCCGCCAAGGCTGGTGCCAGCCACGCCGTGATCGTCGGCGACGAGCTTCGGCGACGGCAAGGTCGGGCTGAAGGCTCTCGCGACCGGCGAGCAGGAGACCGTTCCATTGACGGACGTGGCCGCACGCATCGGCGCCTGAGGGGGCGCTCGACTACCATGGCCGCTCCCATGAGCACCTCCTTCCGGAGCCACACCTGCGGCGAACTGCGCGCCTCGCATGTCGGCGAGCGGGTCACGCTGGCCGGTTGGGTGCACCGACGCCGCGACCACGGGCACCTCGCCTTCTTCGATCTCCGCGACCGCCACGGCATCACCCAGGTGGTGACGAACGCCGACGACGCACCCGACGCTCACGCGGCGGCAGACCCGGCGCGCAGCGAGTGGGTGCTCCAGGTGGAGGGCGTGGTTCGCGAGCGGCCCGCGGGGACGGCGAACACGGAGCTCGCGACCGGCGAGATCGAGGTCGCCGTCGACCGGGTCGAGGTCCTGAACCCCTCGAAGGTGCCGCCCTTCTACATCAACGAGGAGCAGGCCGGCCTGGACGAGAGCCTGCGCCTGAAGCATCGGTACCTCGACCTCCGTCGCCCGCCGATGCAGCAGCGGATGCTCCTTCGATCACGGTTGGCCTCGGCCATCCGGCGCGCGCTCGAGGACGATGGCTTCGTCGAGATCGAGACGCCGACCCTCATCCGCAGCACGCCCGAGGGCGCCCGCGACTTCGTCGTGCCGTCGCGATTGCGGCCCGGCGAGTTCTACGCCCTCCCGCAGTCGCCGCAGCAGCTGAAGCAGCTGCTCATGGTCGCCGGCTACGACCGCTACTTCCAGCTCGCCCACGCGTACCGCGACGAGGACATGCGCGGCGACCGGCAGCCGGAGCACACCCAGGTCGACATCGAGATGAGCTTCGTCGACCAGGAGGACGTGATCACGACCGTCGAGCGCGTCGTCACGCGTGTTGCGAAGGAGGTGCTCCCGCATCGGCCGATCCTGCATGAGCCCTTCCCGCGGCTGACCTATGCCGAGGCCATGGACCGGTACGGCTCCGACAAGCCCGACATCCGCTTCGGCATGGAGCTGGTCGACCTGACCGATGCGGTCCGCGAGGTCGACTTCCGCGTCTTCTCTGAGCCGATCGCGGCCGGCGGCGCCGTGTTCGGCATCGTCGCGCCCGGCTGTGGCGACTACTCGCGCAAGCAGCTCGACGAGCTCATCGACCTGGCGAAGCGCCACGGGGCGAAGGGACTCGTGCATCTCGCCGTCCAGGCCGACGGTGCCCTTCACGGTCCGGCGGCGAAGTTCCTCGAGGGCCGGCAGGAGGCGCTGCTGGGCGCCCTCGGAGCCACGCCCGGCGACCTCGTGCTGGTGGTCGCCGATGCCGATCGCAACGCCGGCGCCGAGGCTCTCGGCCATGTGCGGCTGGCGATGGGCGACCGCCTCGGCCTCCGACAGCCCGGCGTGCTCGGGTACGTCTGGGTCCACCAGTTCCCGATGTACACCTGGGACGACGAGGGGCAGCGCTGGGACGCCACCCACAACCCGTTCAGCGCGCCGCTGCCGGAGGACATCCCCCTGCTCGACACCGATCCCGGCGCCGCTCGCGCGCAGCAGTACGACCTCGCGCTGAATGGCTGGGAGTCCGGCGGGGGATCGGTGCGCATCCACCAGCGTCCCCTGCTCGAGAAGTCGTTCGCCCTCATGGGCCACACCGTCGAGGGCATGCGCGACCAGTTCGGTGCGCTGCTCGACGCGCTCGAGTATGGCGCTCCACCGCACGGCGGCATCGCCATCGGCCTGGACCGATGGGCCGCGCTCTACGCCGAGGTCGACAACATCCGCGAGGTAATGGCCTTCCCGAAGACGCAGTCCGGCGCGGATCTGATGATGGACGCTCCATCGCCGATCGCGCCCGAGCAGCTCGACGAGCTGCGCCTGCGGGTCGTCGACGAAGACTGACCGAAGCACGACGATCCAGATCGTCGACCGCTGATCATTCCCTGCGCCGGCGCGAGTAGGATCGCTCCGTGACGCTCAGTCTCGTCGAGCTCATCGAGCAGTCCGCGGTCGAGGATGCACTCGTCCAAGAGCTCGTGCGGATCGGGGTGACAACCGCGTCCAGCGAGCCGTTCGAGCGCGGCGACGTCCAGAGGATCGTCACTGCGGCCGCATATCTGGACGCTGGATTCACTATCGAGCAGCTGGCATCGTCGATCGGGGCCCGCGCGCTCAGCTTCGAGTTCGCCGATGCGTTCCAGCTCGAGCCGACGGAGCCGTCCGGTCGCACAGTCGCGGACCTCGCCGAGTCCCTTGGCGTCTCGGTCGAACGGCTCCGCGCTGTCTACGGAGCCTTTGGGCTGCCCATTCCCGAGGCATCGACGCGGACCCGCATGGACGAGGAGGAGCTCGTCGCCGCGTTCGTCTCGACCTGGCGCATCGCAACCGATGATGAGGCCACGATTCGTGCGGCGCGCCTGTTCGGGGACAGCGCACGCCGTGCCTCCGAAGGCTGGGTCGACCTCTTCGTCGAGCAGGTTTCGCTGCCGAGCATGGCGATCGAGGAAATACGAGAGCTACGCGGCCGCGACCCTCGCACCGGCCACGCGCCTCGTCGAGCTGGCTCCGCGGCTCCTCGTCTGGCTCCAGCAAGCGCACAGCACCCGGGCCATGCGGGCGGTCAACCTGGAGCTGTTCGAGCGCGATCTCGTCGCGCGACAGGTCATCCCCCAGAGCAGGCGCGATCCGCCGGTCATCGCCTTCGCGGACCTGGTCGGCTACACCCAGATGACCGAGGCGCACGGTGATGCGCTTGCGGTTCGCGTCGCCGGCGGGTTGCAGGACCTGGCCGAGGCGGCGGTGCGCGCGCACGGCGGACGCGTCGTCAAACTCCTCGGCGACGGCTGATGTTCCGGTTCGCCGACCTGGGCACGGCGACGGTCAGCCCTTCTCGAGCTGGTCGAGACCGTCCCCGCTTCCGGGCTCGGCCCAGCGCATCTCGGGATGGAGCGTGGGCTGGTGATCGAGCGCGACGGCGATGTCTTCGGCCGAACCGTGAACCTCGCGGCGCGGATTGCCGGCGCCGCAGCCCCCGGTGAGGTCTTGGCAGGGCCCGACGCGGCGGCGGGGTTAGGTGCTGACGCGCGGTTTGCTCTCGAGCCTGCGGGCTCCGGGAGCTCAAGGGAGTCGCCACGCCGACAGCGGTCCACCGGGTGCGGCGAGCCAGCGGGTAGTGCCCGTCGACGTGCAACCAGCTGGCGCCAGGTCGCGGCCCACCCGGCAGGGCTAGTCCGCAGCGGGGAGGTAGCTCCCATCAGCGTCATGGGTCTCGGCCCGGTCAGCGCCGGGGCAAACACGCACACCAGGCGGAGCCGTTCAAGCACCCGGATCGCATGCCGGTCGTGGCCGGGTGCGTACGCATCGCCCGGACCGATGCGGCGAACGGCGCCGGTGTCCCGCTCCGTGATCTCGGCCGCGCCCTCGATGACGTAGCACGCTTCCTGGTGGTGCTTGTACCAGAGGCTGCATCTCGCGGTCGGCCTCGACCGTCGTCTCGGACAGTGAGAAGCCGAGGCCGTCGGCGCGGACGAAATGGCGGCGCGCCCGCCAGCCGTCGCCGCGAACGTCGTTCGGCCCATCGGTGATCTCGTCCAGCGTTCGTACCAGCATCGGGTTCCTCATCGGTCGGGAAGAGTCCCAGCGTAGCCGCCGATGACGGCATGGGTGATGCAGGTGCGACCGGACATGTGTCTGACCTGTGGCTGCATGGACGCGCACCTCGAGATGGGTGAGTCGAACATCACCTACGAGGACGTGAAGAAGGCCGCGGACGAGAACGGTCGATCGGTGCGCGAGACGCTCGACATCGTCGACCGGACCGTGGCCGCCGATCGCGAGAAGCACTCGTCCGAGTACGCCTGAGCGCTGCGGTCGTCGCCGGCCGTTCGCTGACTTGGGCGACGGGAGCGGCAGCGTCGGGGGCGGTTCGGGCTGCCCGCGGCTATCATCGCCGCATGGCGATCTACCTCGATCACGCGGCCACGACGCCGCTGCACCCCGAGGTGCTCGAGGCGATGCTGCCGTACCTCACCGAGCACCACGGCAATCCGTCGAGCATCCACGCCTCGGGGCGTCGCGCTCGACAGGGGCTGGATGAGGCGCGCGAGGAGATCGCGGCGCTGATCGGCGCCAAGCCACGCGAGATCGTCTTCACCGGCTCAGGGACGGAGGCCGACAACCTGGCGATCAAGGGCGTGGCCTGGGCCTCGAGCGCGCGCGGCCGGCACCTCATCGTCGGCGTCGCCGAGCACAAGGCCGTGCTCAATCCCGCGGCCGTCCTCGAGCGGCAGGGATTCGCCGTCACCGCGGTCGGCGTGGACCGATACGGTCGGGTCGACCCCGACACCGTGGCCGACGCCATCACTGGCGGCACCGTCCTCGTCAGCGTCCAGGCGGCGAACAACGAGGTCGGCACGATCCAGCCGGTGGCGGAGATCGGTGCGGTCTGTCGCGAGCGCCGGGTCCCGTTCCACGTGGACGCCGTGCAGTCCGCCGCATTCGCTCCCCCGCAGCCCGACGCGTGGCAGGCGACGCTGATCAGCCTCTCGGCGCACAAGCTGCGAGGTCCGAAGGGATACGGCGCGCTGTGGGTGCGGCAGGGTACCGCGATGCTGCCGCAGCTCAACGGCGGCGCCCAGGAGCGGCAGCGACGGGCGGGGACCGAGAACGTGGCCGGCGCGGTGGGCTTCGCGCGCGCCATGCGCCTCGCCTACGCGGCAACCGAGCCGATCGAGCCGACGCGCGATCGGCTGATCGCCGGGCTGATCGCCATCGAGGGCGTCCAGCTGACCGGCCACCCGACGGATCGACTCCCGAACTCGGCATCGGTCGTGGTCGAGGGCGTCGAGGGCGGCGATCTGGTGGCGGCGCTCGACCTGGAGGGCATCGAGGCGTCGACGGGCAGCGCGTGCACCACCGGCAGCGTGGACCCGTCCCACGTGCTGCTGGCCATGGGCATCGGCGCCGAGTTGGCTCACGGCTCCCTGCGCCTCACGCTGGGGCGCGAGACGAACCTCGCCGACGTGGATCGCACCCTCGAGGTCGTCGCATCCTGCATCGGTCGACTCCGAGGGCTGCGCACGTCGGAGCCGGTGCCGGCATGAGCCGCGTCGTGGCCGCCATGAGCGGCGGAGTCGACTCGTCGGTGGCGGCGGCGCTGCTGGCGCAGGAAACCGGCGACGAAGAGATCATCGGCGTCTGGATGCGCACCCACGGCGACCTGCCAGAGGGCTACGAGCTGTCCCGCTCGTGCTGCTCGCCCGATGCGGCGGACGACGCGCGCCGCGTCGCCCAGCTGCTCGACATCCCGTTCTTCATCCTCAACGTCGAGCGCGAGTTCGGCGCCCGCGTCATCGACACCTTCGTGGACGCGTACCTCGACGGCGCGACGCCGAATCCGTGCCAGGCCTGCAACCAGTACATCAAGTTCGACGAGCTCCTCCGGCGCGGCCTGGCCGCCTATGGAGCCGATGCGGTCGCCACCGGCCACTACGCCCGCCTCGAGCACCGCGACGGACGCTGGAGGCTGATGCGAGCCGCCGATGCGGACAAGGACCAGACCTACTTCCTGTGGGTGCTGGACCAGGATCAGCTGGCTCGCACGCGGTTCCCCCTGGGCGAGCTCACCAAGCCCGAGGTCCGCGCGATCGCCGCGGAGCTGGCGCTGCCCACCGCGCACAAGCCGGAGTCGCAGGAGATCTGCTTCGTCCCGCTGGGCGACTACCGGGCGCTGCTCGAGGAGCGTCGCGGCTATGCCGGCGAGCCCGGACCGATCCTGGACGCGGATGGCACCCGGGTCGGCACGCACACCGGCTACGCGCACTACACCGTCGGCCAGCGGCACGGCCTCGGCGTTGCGCTGGGCGAGGCGGTCTACGTGCGCGAGGTGCTCCCAGGTACGAATACGGTGGTCATCGGGCGACGCGAGGAGGTCGCACAGTCCGCCTTCACGGTGGACGGCGCGCGCTTCACTGCGGGAGAGGCGCCGGCAGAGCGGTTCGACGCGTCGGTCCGCATCCGCCACCGGGCTCCCGACGTGCCGGCCGAGGTCACCATGGTCGGCCGTGACCGTTTCGTGGTGGAGACCGCCGAGCCGGTCTGGGCGCCGGCCCCCGGCCAGGCCGCCGTGCTGTATGACGGCGACGAGTGCCTCGGCGGAGGGCGCATCGCCCGATCCCCGGCCTGAGGCCGCGGCATGCCGCTCCCGCCCTGGCTCGTCTGGGTCCCCGCGCTCGCGCTCATCAACCTGTTGGTCTTCGTCGCCGTTCGCGGCCGATGGGGTCGATCGGTGCTCGTCCTGGCCGTGGCGGCGGTCTTCGGCGTGATCATCGGCGACCGCGTCGCCGAGGCGACCAATCTGGAGCTGCTCCGCATCGGCGACATGAATGTGCTCGGCGCATCGGTGATGGCGCAGGTCTTCATGCTGGCGGTCACGCTGCTCGGTGCGCTCGGTCCGGTGCGGATCGAGGAGGACGGCTGACGGACCGCGGCGCTGCTACCCGTGCGCTACAGTCCCGCGCATGGATCTCGCCCTGGCCATCTTCAACGTCGGCGCCGGGCTCGGGGTGCTGGCCGCCGGCGGGGCGCTGGTGTACCTCGCCTGGCGGACGACGCCGCTGATCAAGGAGTCCCGCGCGCTGACCGCCGACCTGCGGCGGCTGACGCGCCTCACCGACAGCGAGCTGCGACCGATCCTGGCGCACGCGCGCGAGCTCACGGGCAACGTCGAGGTGCTGACCGAGGACGTGGCGGTCAAGCTCGATCGGCTCGGCGACCTGATGAACTCGCTCCAGGCCAGCCTGGACCAGGGCCGGGTCACCCTGGCGCCGGGACGCCGAGAGGACTGGCCGGTAGAATCGTCCCAAACCCGCGAGGGAGAAGGGGACGGATGAAGAACTCTGGATTCGGCAGCTTCCTGGCCGGCGTGGTGATCGGCGGCATGATCGGCGCAGCGCTCGGTCTGCTGCTGGCGCCACAGACCGGCGAGGAGCTTCGCGAACACGTCGGCGACCTCGTCGACAACACGAAGGCAGGGTGGGACGAGGCGGTCAACGAGGGACGTGCGGCCGCCGAGCAGGCACGTGCCGACATGGTGTCCGACCACGGAGACGCCGAGGGCACCGCCCTGTAACGCACCACGACCCGACACCCGAGCAGCAACGAGAGCCGGTGGGTCGCCGGCTCTCGCCGTGAGTGACGCATGACTGAGCCGATGCATCCGACGCCGATGAGCGCCGCGGAGATCCGCGAGCGCTTCCAGCGGTTCTTCGAGGAGCGGGGTCATACGCGCGTGCCGTCCGCGCCGCTGCTGGCCGTCGACGACCCGACACTGCTGTTCGTCAACTCCGGCATGGCGCCGTTCAAGCGGGTCCTCACCGGGGAGGAGAAGCGCGACTACGTTCGCGCCGTGGACGCCCAGGTCTGCCTGCGCGTGGCCGGCAAGCACAACGACTTCGAGGAGGTCGGCCGGACGCCGCGCCACAACACCCTGTTCGAGATGCTCGGCAACTGGAGCTTCGGCGACTACTTCAAGCGGGAGGCGATCCACTGGCAGTGGGAGTTCCTGACGCGGGACATCGGCCTGCCCGCCGACCGGATGGCCGCGACCGTCTACACCGATGACGACGAGGCGCACGACATCTGGTCGAGCGAGATCGGCCTGCCGCCCGACCGCGTCGTGCGGTGGGGGAATATCGCCGCCGGCGACGAGAAGAACTTCTGGCGCATGGGCGACACCGGCCCGTGCGGCCCGTGCAGTGAGCTTCATTACGATCGCGGCGCGGAGCTGTCGGAGGGCCCGGAGTGCATCCCGGACCATTCGGAGCACTGCCCGCGCTGGCTCGAGGTCTGGCAACCTCGTCTTCATGGAGTTCGACCGCGCCGCGGACGGCACGCTGACGCCGCTCCCGTTCAAGAGCGTCGACACGGGGACCGGCCTGGAACGGCTCGCATCGGCGGTCCAGGGGGTCGACTCGAACTACGGGACCGACCTGTTCGCGCCCATCATCCACCGACTGGCGGAGTTCATCGGCCATGACCCCGAGACGGTCGAGTCGGAGCGCTTCAGCTACCAGGTCGTGGCCGATCACTCGCGGGCCATGACGTTCCTGCTCGCCGAAGGCGTCACGCCCTCGAACGAGGGTGCGGGCTACGTGCTGCGCCGGATCATGCGCCGCGCGGTTCGTCATGGACGCCTGCTTGGGATCGCCGGACCGTTCCTGCGCGAGACGTGCGCGGTCGTGATCGAGCTCATGGGCGAGGCCTATCCGAACCTCGTCGCGCGTCGCGACGAGATCCTCGACGCCATCGCGGCGGAGGAGGAGAAGTTCGCGCGCACCCTCGAGGCCGGTTCGACACGCCTCGACGAGCTGGTCGCCGCGGGGGGCACCATCAGCGGCGCCGACGCATTCCGCCTGCACGACACGTTCGGCTTCCCGATCGACCTGACCGTCGAGATGGCCGCGGAGCGGGGCGTGGCCGTCGACCGGGCGGGCTTCGATGCGGCCATGGCCGAGCAGCGGGAGCGCTCGCGCGGTGCGAAGCGCGCGAGCCTGGCGGTGAGCGACGAGCTGGCCGCGCTGCCGAGCGAATTCGTCGGCTATCCGAACGTCACCGAGGTCGACGACCTGCGCATCCTCGCCCTGGAGCAGCTCGATGACGGCCGCTGGGGTCTCGTGCTCGACCGCACCCCGTTCTACGCCGAGGGCGGCGGCCAGATCGGCGACCGCGGCACCCTGCTCGGCGAGCGCGGTCGCATGTCGGTCGAGGACACGCAGCGGGTCGGTGACGCCATCGTCCACGTCGGGGCTATCGAGGGCATGCTGAGCAGGGGTGAGCCGATCGTCGAGGCGCGAGTCGACGAGCAGCGCCGATGGGCATCGGCCCGGAATCACACGGCCACCCACCTCCTGCACCGCGCGCTGCGCGACGTGCTCGGCGAACAGGCCAAGCAGGCCGGCTCGTGGGTCGGGCCGGACGGGCTGCGGTTCGACTTTCCGGCACAGTCCGCCACGCCGCGCGAGGCGCTGCGCGAGGTCGAGCGACTGGTGAACGCGCAGATTCGACGAAACGCGCCGGTCACGCCCAAGCAGATGCGGATGGAGGCGGCGCAGGCGCTGGGGGCAGACATGTTCTTCGGCGAGAAGTACCTGCCCGAGTCGGTGCGCGTGGTCCAGGTCGATGGCTACTCGAAGGAGCTCTGCGGCGGCACGCACGTCGCCTTCACGGGGCAGATCGGCGCCTTCCTCATCACCGGCGAGTCGAGCATCGGCGCGGGGCTGCGGCGGATCGAGGCGGTCACAGGGGAAGGGGCCATGGAGCTGATCGCTGATCGGTTCGACGCGCTTCGGACCGCCGCCCAGCTGCTGGGCCACCGCGAGGAGTACGTGCCGCAACGCCTCGAGGCGCTGCTCAGCAGGCTCAACGACGCGGAGAAGGCGGCGAGGGCGCCGAAGGCCACCGCCGCCAGGCTCGATGCCGCAGCTGCGCTGCATGGCGCCCAGGACGCCGGCGGCACGAAGGTCATCGTGGAGGCCTTCGCGGAGGCCGATGCGAACGCGCTGCGCACGCTGGCCGATGACCTGCGCGGGATGACGGGGCGGTTCGTGGCCGTCCTCGGCGGGGGGAGCGACGGCAAGCCTTCGCTCCTCGTGGCCGCGTCGAAGGACCTTGCCGCAGAGGGCTTCGACAGCGTGGCGATCGTGCGCGAGGCTGCGCCGATCATCGGCGGCGGGGGAGGCGGACGCCCGGATCTCGCCCAGGCAGGCGGCAAGGATGCCGCTCGCCTCGACGAGGCGCTGCGCGAGGCTGGCCGCCTCGCGCTCGAGGCGCTGCGGCGGATCGAGTCGGGCTGACCGCGGGACCGTGACGGCCGTCGGGCACCTCTGGAGCCGCGTCACCGACCGCGTCCGGAGCGCCGGCCGCGGCCGCGGCGCACCGCCCGCCATCGCGTCGCTCGACATCGGGACCGAGTACGCCAAGGCGCTGGTCCTCAGCGTCGAGCGCGACGAGGAGGGCCGCCTCGTCGGCGTGGTGCGCGGGACCGGCCGCCAGCGACAGGGGCTGACGCACATGCAGTCCGGTACGGTGAGCGACATCGACGCGGTGGTCGCGAACTGCCGCCTCGCGATGGACGAGGCACGGACGATGGCTGGCCGCCGGCCGATGGCGGCCGTGATCGGCATCGCCGGGGAGCTGGTGAAGGGCGCGACCAGTGTCTCGACCGCTCGCCGGAACGATGCGCGCCGCCCGATGGACGACGCAGAGCTCGAACGACTCGTGTCCCACGCTCAGCAGCGGGCCCTGCGCGAGGCGGAGGAACGGATCCGCTGGGAGTCCGGCGTCGATCGCCTCGATGTGCGACTCGTGCACGCCGCGATCGTCGAGATGCGGATCGACGGCTATCCGGTGAGCAACCCGATCGGCTTCACCGGCGCCGAGGTGGAGCTGCACCTGTTCAACGCGTTCGCGCCGATGGTCCACCTCGGCGCGCTGCAGTCGGTGGCCACGGCGCTCGACCTCGATCTGCTGGGGGTGATCGCGGAGCCGTACGCCGTCGCGACATGCCTCGACCCGGGCGAGCTGGGGGATGCCGGGGCGGTGTTCGTCGACATCGGCGGCGGCACGACGGACGTCGCCCTCGTCCGCGGCGGCGGGATCAGCGGCACGAAGATGCTCGCGCTGGGTGGGCGGGCATTCACGAAGGGATTGGTGGAGAAGCTCGGGGTCTCCTTCGCCGATGCGGAGGAGGCGAAGCTGGCCGAGGCCGGCTCGCGGCCCGAGGTGTCCGACACCCTGCTCGAGGACGCGCGGATCTGGCGCGACGGGGTCGAGCTCATGATCGGCGAGCTTGCCGGCGACGACCTCCTGCCGGGCCGAATCCTGCTGTGCGGCGGCGGTGCCGACCTGCCGCAGGTGCGTACCGTCCTCGACGAGGACGAGTGGTGGAGCCGCCTTCCGTTTGCGAGACGTCCGAAGGTGCGCGCCTTGGCCCCGGATGAGGTGGTCGGCCTGCGAGACGCGACCGAAAGGATCGCCACGCGCCAGGACGTGACGCCCCTGGCGCTGGCCCATCAGGCGCTGATCCTGGACGCGGGCGCATCGGCCGTCGACCGCGCCATGCGCGGCGTCGTCCGGGAGCTGGGCCTGTGAGCGACGGGCCCACCATCCTCTACCTGGAGTCCGACGACGAGGTGACATCGGTCGTTCGGCGCATCCGGGCGGCCGATCCTGGCCACGTCATGGTCGTCGCGCCGGGGCGGTCGCGCGCCACCTCCTCGGTGGTCGCGCTCCGCCTGCTGGCTCGCGCCGCCGACGCCGATTCCCGACCGCTCACCATCGTCGGCGATGCGCTCACGCGCTCCCTGGCGGCGGAGGCCGGCGTGCCCGCGTTCGGCACCCTGGACGAGGCGCGGCGCTCCGACGGTTCGGCTCCGCCGCCACCCGACCCACACCGGGCGGCCATCCACGTCGTCCGCGGGCCCGCGACCGACGACACGGCCCCCACGCTCGCTGCCGCGTCCGTTGCGGCAGCAGCGGTCGCGGCTCCGAAGGAGGTCGCTCCCATCCCGGGCGACGCCGACATCACGCGATCGGTGCCCGTCGTTCGGCCCGCACCGGCACCGGCCCCTCGTGCCAGCACGGCACGACGCCGCGCACTCCCCGCCGCGCTGCTCGGCGCGGTCGCCCTGCTGCTTGCCGGCGCCATCGTGGTTGCCGCGGCATTCCTGCCCGCGGCCACGATCACGATCGCGCCGCACGCGGAGACCGTCGGGCCCCGTCCGTACGCGGTGGTCGTCGACGATGTGTCTCGCCACGAGGGCACGGCGACCGCGACCGCCGAGGTCGTCGCCAGCGGAACGTATCGGGTCCAGGAGCCGGCCAGCGGCAGCGTCTCCCTGTTCAACTGGACGTTCTTCCCGGTGGAGGTGCCGGCGGGGACCTTCGTTGCGGCCGGCGAGCAGGCCTTCGCCACGCAGGCCGCCGTCGTCGTGCCGCGCGGCAGGCTGACCGGGGCCGGGACGATCGCGGCCGGCGACGTCGAGGTGGCCGTCGTGGCGGCTGCCCCCGGTCCCGCGGCGAACGTCGCGGCCGAGGCGATCAACGTGGTCGTCAACGAGGACGTCGACGCGAGGCTGCGGGGCTTTCCGGAGAACCCTCAGCCCCGGGTGCTGAACCCCGCGCCGACGGAGGGTGGGACCGACACCAGCGGCCCCGAGATCATCCAGGCAGACGTGGACGCGGCGGTCGAGGCCCTGCGCGGCGAGCTCGCCCAGTCGGTCGAGGCCGCGGTGGCCGATGTCCCGGAAGGGGTCACCGTGGTCGGCGAGCCGGTGGAGGCGACCATCGAGGGCGTCGAGGGCCTCGTCGGCACCCGGGACCAGGAGACCGCCGAGATCCAGGGCTCCCGACCCTGGAGCGTCGACGTGGCCGATCCCGACCAGGTGACCGCGGCGGCCGAGAGCGCGTTCCTCGACGATCCGGCCGCCGTCCCCGATGGCACGGAGATCCTCGAGGGGTCGACGACTGTGACGGTCGGCGAGGCGACGAGCGAAGGCGAATCCATGCAGGTCGACACGACCGTGAGCGCTCGCGCCGCGCCGGTCATCGACCCCGAGGCGGTGCGGGAGACCGTTGCCGGCGCGACCGTGGAGGAGGCGGAGGCCGCGCTGACGGACGTCGGTCAGGCGTCCGTCGAGCTGTGGCCGGGTTGGGTGACCACCGTTCCGACGATGGACGCACGCGTCGAGGTGGTGATCGTCGACGCCGAGGCCCAGGCTCCATGAGCCGGCTTCTCGGCCTCGACCACGGCAAGCGCCGGATCGGCGTCGCAATCGCCGACGCGGAGACCGGCATGGCGTTTGCTCGGGTGGCGATCCAGCGGCGCAACCTCGATCACGATCTGGCCCTCGTCGGTGATCTGTGCACCACCGAGGGGGTGGGCCAGATCGTGCTCGGGCTGCCGCTCAACATGGATGGAACCGAGGGACCGCAGGCAGCGGAGGCGCGCGCCTTCGGCGAGCGTCTCGCGGCCCTCGGGATGGACGTCGTCTTCGAGGACGAGCGGCTGAGCAGCTGGGAGGCATCGCAGCGACTTGCCGATGCGGGCCGTCGTCCGGAACGGGGGAGTGGCGAGCTGGACTCGGCGGCCGCCCGCCTGATCCTGCAACAATATCTGGACGCCCGGCGCCGGCCGGGCCGCGTCGTTGAGGAGACTGAATGAGCCGACCCCCCAGCTCGTACGAGTACGAGGAGCGCCGAAACGCGCGGATCCGCCAGCTGCGAGAGCAGCGCGAAGGCCCGGTCCGCCGACGGCGCAGGGTCCAGCCTCTCCTTCTCGTCGCCTGGATCGCCGGCACGATCGCGCTTCTCGTGGCGGCCATCATCATCGGCTTCAACGTCTTCTTCGCGCCACGCGTGATGGCCTGGGTCGAGGAGAACCCCGGCGCCATCGAGCACGGTCTCGTGCAGGACTTCGTGCGCTGGTACCAGCCCGAGGTGCTCACCGACGAGCCGGCTCCGAGCGAGCAGCGCCGCGTGACCGGTGACGATCGAGGACGGCGCAACCGAGACCTCCATCGGGCAGCTGCTGGCCGAGCAGGGACTGATCTCCAGCCAGATCGCGTTCCAGTACGCGATCATCAATGCCGAGCCGCGAGGGCACGATCGCTGCCGGCACGTTCGACCTGTCGCCGACGCTGCGGCCGTCGCAGATCGTGGCGGCGCTGCAGAACCAGGGGATCGGCGAGGTCACGACGATCACGATCCAGCGAAGGGCCTGCGCCTGGAGGAGGTGGTTGCGACCTTCGCGGAGAGCGAGATGACGATGAACATGGAGGAGTTCGCCGCCATCCTGCAGGCGCCCGACGGCGGACATCCTCAACGAGTTCGAGTTCCTCGCCGACCTTCCGGAGGGTCGCTCGCTCGAGGGCTACATCCCGCCCGATACGTACGAGTTCGAGATCAGCGGGGAGCATGCGACGCCGACCTTCATCGTCCGCAGCCTCCTTGCCGAGTTCGGGGACAACCTGACCGACGAGATTCGCGCGGGGATCTCCGCCAAGGGGATGTCGCTCGACCAGGCGGTGATCATCGCCAGCATCGTCGAGCGCGAGGCCGTGATCGACGAGGAGCGGCCGCAGATCGCAGCGGTCTACATGAACCGGTTCCTCAACCCGGAGAACGGCGTCACCAACGGGCTGCTCAACGCGGACCCAACGCTTCAGTACGGCCTCACGACCAGCGAGGTCCGCCCGGTCGGCCATCCGCTCATCGCGGAGACCGAAGGCGGCTTCACCCCGGTCGACGAGTGGGGGAGCGTGGAGTGGTGGCCGCAGCTGCTGGTCTCGGGTGGTGAGGTTGCCCTCGACGAATCGCTGCTCGGCTTCCAGACCTACACCCAGCCGGCTTCTGCCGCCGATGCCGATCGCCGCCCCGCGAACGGGCTCACTCGAGGCCGTCGCCACCGCGCCCCTCGATGACGGGTTCCTGTTCTTCGTCGCCGGCTGCCCGGACGGCACCCGCGACGGATCGCACTACTTCTCTCGCACGCTCCCCGAGCACAACGCGTTCATCGCCCAGGCCAACGAGGAGTGCGCCGGCCAGTGAGCACCGCGGCCCCATCCGTCACCGACACCCGTGTGGCGCGGCTCCGATCGCTCCTGGACGAGCACGAGCTCGACGCGATGCTCATCAGCAGCATCGCCAACAAGCGCTACTACAGCGGGTTCCGCCTCCTTGCCGATGAGGAGGCCACCTGGCCGGGCACTCTGCTCGTCACCCGCGGTGCCAGGCTGATCCTGGCCGACGGGCGCTACACCGAGCAGGCCGAGCGCGAGGCGGCCGGCTGGGAGGTGGTTCCCACGACCGCTGGCATCGGGGAGGACCTGCCGCCGGTCCTGGAGCGACATGGGATCAGCTCGCTCGGCATGGAGGCCGGGGTACTGACCCACGCCGACTGGATCGCACTCGCCGCGGCCGCGCCCGGTGTCGAGCTCCACGCCATGGACGACGAGATCGCGCCGCTGCGGCTGATCAAGTCCGGCGAGGAGATCGACGCGATCCGGCGCGCCTGCGAGCTGACCGATGCCTGCTTCGCCCACCTGGTCGAGTTCGCCCGACCCGGGATGCGTGAGCAGCAGGTCGCCTGGGAGCTCGAGGCCTGGTTCCGAGCCAACGGCGCGGAGAGCCTCGCGTTCCTGCCCATCGTTCTCACCGGGGCCCGCGCCGCGATGCCCCACGGCCAGCCCTCCGACGCGAGCATCGAGCGAGGCAACGTTCTGCTCATCGACTTCGGTTGCGCGGTCGACGGCTATCGGTCCGACATGACGCGCACGGTCTTCGTCGGCGACGTGCCCGACCACGTCCGTCGTGCGCATGACGCAGTGCGCGAGGCGCAGGCCGCGGCGATTGCGGCGCTCGCGGTCGGAGTCAACGGACAGGACGTGGACGCGGTCGCGCGGCGGGTGATCGAGGACGCCGGCTTCGAGCCGTACGGGCACGGGCTGGGCCACGGCATCGGCCTCGAGGAGCACGAGCCGCCGAGCCTGCGTCGGACCCGGCCGGCGACGCTCGAGGCCGGCATGGTCTTCAGCGTGGAGCCGGGGATCTACCGGCCCGGCGACACCGGCATCCGGATCGAGGACATCGTGGTCCTCGAGGCGACCGGCCCGCGCCTGTTGACCCATGCACCGCGTGAGCCGATCACCATCGGCTGAGGCCTGCCCGCGCCACGGGTCAAGGGACGCGGGAACGCGTTGGAAGCCGCTCTCTAGCGTCACTCGACCCGTCGTACGGGCCAAATGCCGGCCGAACGGCTTTCGCGCGTCCGCAGACCCGACCGACGGGTCATTGCGGCCGCACGGAGCTGCGGCGGCGCGCACGGTATCCTTCACCGCGCACAGCATCGGTCCAGGAAGGGAAGCAACGATTGATCAGCACCGGCGACGTCAAGAAGGGCGTCATCATCGAGCTCGACGGGCAGCTCATGAAAGTCCTCGACTGGAGCCACATCAAGATGGCGCGCGGCTCCGCGCAGGTGCGCATGAAGCTGCAGAACGTCCGCAAGGGGGACATCGTCGAGCGGACGTTCCAGGCCGGAACCCGCTGGCCGCGGGCACGGGTCGAGACGCGCGAGGCGCAGTACCTGTACTCCGATGGCGACGCCTTCCACTTCATGGACTCGCAGACGTACGACCAGTTCGCGCTCAATGCGCGAACCATCGGCGACGACGCGCGGTACCTCAAGGAGAACACCGAGGTCACGTACAGCTCGCACGAGGGCGAGGTCCTGGGGCTCGAGCTGCCGGTGACCGTGGATCTGACCGTCACGGAGACCGAGCCGGGCTTCGCCGGTGACACCGCGACCGGCGCGAAGAAGGCCGCCACGCTCGAGACGGGCCTCGTCGTCCAGGTTCCGCTGTTCGTGAGCGCTGGCGACCTGCTCCGCATCGACACCCGCACCGGCGAGTACGTCACCCGGGTCCAGTAGCGCCCATGACCGCGGAGCAGCCGTCGCTCTGGGATCAGCCGGACGAGCCGGCGCTGGAGCTGGCGCCCGAGCCGGCGTCGGAGTCGCCCGCAGCCCGTCCCAGTCCGCGCATCCTGCGAGTCACCGACCTCAACCGCCGGGTTCGCAGCCTCCTCGACGCCGATGCCATCCTCGCCGACGTCTGGGTCGAGGGCGAGGTCAGCCAGCCGTCGTTCCCGGGCAGCGGGCACTGCTTCTTCGCTCTGAAGGACGCCAACAGCCAGATCAGATGCGCCCTATTCCGCGAGGAGTTGGCGCGGGTCGCCGTGCCGCCCGCTCACGGGATGAATGTCATCGTCCATGGCCGGGTCCGCGCCTACGAGCCACAGGGCGTCTACCAGCTGTACGTCGAGTCGCTGACGCCCGCCGGCGCGGGCGACCTGCACGCCCGCTACGAAGAGCTGCGCGCCAAGCTCGCCGCTGCCGGGCTGTTCGATGACGACCGCAAGCGGCCGGTCCCGCGCTGGCCGCGACGCATCGGGGTGGTGACCTCGCCGGTGGGGGCGGTGTGGCGCGACATCGGCAACGTCCTGCGGCGCCGTTACCCGCTGGCGCACGTCGTCCTCAGCCCGTGCGTCGTGCAGGGAGCCACCTCGGCGCCGGCGATCGTGGTGGCCCTGAAGCGGCTGTACGCCCAGCGCGACCTCGACACGATCATCCTGGCCCGCGGTGGCGGATCGCTCGAGGACCTGTGGGGCTTCAACGACGAGCGGGTGGTGCGCGCCGTGGCCGACGCCCCGGTCCCCATCATCGTCGGCGTCGGCCACGAGTCGGACGTGACGCTGTGCGACTTCGCCGCCGACCTGCGCGCCCCGACCCCCAGCGCCGCCGCGGAGCTCGCCACGCCGGACGGGACGCAGCTGCCCTCGATCCTGTCGCGGTTCCGCGACCGCGCGTCCGCGGCGCTCGTCGGCCGCGCCGTCGAGCAGCGGCGATTCCTCGACGCGGAGGCGCGCGCGCTCGGCCGCCTGGCCCCCGACATCGGGGCGGCCCGGCAGGGCGCGGCCGACCTGCTGGACCGTGGCGGCCGCATCCTCAACGACCGCCTGGAGCGTCGGCGCATGCAGCTTGGCTCGACCGCGGATGCGCTTCGCGCCCTCTCGCCGTTCGCGACGCTCGATCGGGGCTACGCCGTCGCGCGCACGGCCGACGGCCGCATCCTGCGCGACCCGGCCGACGTGAAGACCGGGGATGCCGCTGCGCGTCACCGTGTCGCGCGGTACCGTGGAGACCCGCGTCGAGCGCACCCGCACCGACGGCACCGAGGATCTGCTCCGATGATCGACGAGGCCAAGCTGGCGGTCCTGAACGACGAGGAGCTGGCCAAGCACCCCTTCGACGAGCTCGTCGCTGCGCTCCAGCGCACGGTCCAGCAGCTCGAGGCCGGCAACGCCGGGCTGGAGGAGAGCATCGAGCTCTACAAGCAGGCCCTGCGGCTCCACGCGGCGTGCGAGACTCGGCTCAAGGCGGCCGAGCTCCAGATCACCGAGCTCGGGCGGCGAGGCGCCTCCCCTGAACCCGAGGGCTGACGCCCGGCTCGCCACGTGGCGATGCGGGCCGGGTCGGAACCCAGCCATGTCACTTCGCAACCGCCCCGATCGTCTGCAGTCCAATGCGGCCTGCGGGCGGCTCCGCAGGCATCGGTCCTATACTTTCCCGCGACCTCACGAGGACACGTTTCCTTGACTCTGCTCGAGACGGTGCACGAGCCGTCGCAGCTCCACTCCATGACGCCGGAGCAGCTCGAGACCCTCGCGGCGGAGCTCCGCGAGAAGATGATTCGCACCGTCCACTCGACGGGCGGTCACCTGGCGAGCTCGCTGGGAGCCGTCGAAATCACGCTTGCGCTGCACCGGGTGATGGACTCGCCACGCGACCGCATCGTGTGGGACACCGGCCACCAGGCCTACGCGCACAAGCTGCTGACCGGGCGATGGGACCGGTTCGACACCCTGCGCCAGGTGGGTGGCGTCGGCGGCTTCCCCCGTCGCAGCGAGAGCGAGCACGACGTCTTCGACGGCGGCCACGCCGGAACCGGAGTCAGCATCGGCGTGGGACTGGCTGCGGCCCGCGACCTGCGCCCCAAGGTCCGATCCGGCACGACGCCAGCGCATCGCCGTCTGTGTCGGCGACGCGGCGATGGGCTCCGGGCTGACGATGGAGGCCCTGAACCACATCGGGCATGTGAAGCACCCGCTGCTCATCGTGCTGAACGACAACGAGATGAGCATCAGCCCGTCGGTCGGCGGGCTCTCGACACGGCTGAACAAGATGCGCCTGTCGCGGGCGTACCAGGAGACGAAGTCGGCGACGCAGCGCGCCCTGCCGCGCGTTCCGGTCATCGGCCGGCCGGCCTTCGACCTCCTCGCCTGGGCGAAGGAGGGCTTCAAGCGCTCCTGGGCCAAGGTCGGCTTCTTCGAGGACATCGGGATCACTTACATCGGCGTCCTGGACGGGCATGATCGCGACGAGCTCGAGAGGGCGTTCGAGGCGGCCTTCCAGATCGCTGCTCCGGTGGTCGTCCACGTGAAGACCATCAAGGGCAAGGGCTACCAGCCCGCCGAGGAGGACGCGATGAGCTTCCACGGCGCATCGCTGCCGCCCATCGACCTGCTGCTGATCGATCCGACCGAGGAGCCGCTGCCGGCCGAGGCCGAGCCGAAGCGCAAGCCGAAGACCTACACGCAGACGTTCGTGGAGGAGCTCGTCCGGCTGGGCGAGGATGACCCGCGCATCACCGCCATCACGGCCGGCATGCCGACCGGCACGGGGCTGCAGCGCTTCAGCGACCACTTTCCGACTCGCTTCCACGACGTCGGGATCGCCGAGCAGCATGCCGTCACGATGGCCGCCGGGCTGGCACTCGGTGGCATGCGACCCGTCGTGTCGCTGTACTCCACCTTCAGTCAGCGCGCCTACGACGCGCTGGTCCATGACGTCTGCCAGAACGACCTGCCGGTCCTGCTCGGACTGGACCGATCCGGCCTCGTCGGCGAGGACGGGACCTCGCACCAGGGGATGTTCATGCTCCCCGCCATGCGGTCGCTGCCGAACCTGGCGGTCGGGTCGCCGAAGGACGAGCAGGAGCTCCGCGACCTGGTCGTCACGGCGCTGGCGTACGCCGGGCCGATGGCGCTGCTCTATCCGCGCGACGCCGGCGAGGACCTGCCCGATCGGGTGGGCCAGGTGCTCCCCGTCGGCCGTGGCGAGCTCCTGCGCTCCGGCTCGGACCTGCTGCTGGTCGGCTTCGGACCGATCGTGCAGCGGCTGCTGGCGGTCGCCTCGGCGCTCGAGGGCGATGGCATCGACGCCGCGGTGATCAACGCCCGGTGGGCGAAACCGATGGATGAGGCGCTCATCGCCGAGCACGCGGCCGGGAAGCGCCTGGTCGTCACCGCCGAGGAGTCGGCCGCCATGGGCGGCTTCGGCGACGGGGTGCTGGATGCGTTGAACCGAGCCGGCATCCACGTCCCGCTGCACAAGGTCGCGCTCGCCGAGGGATTCGTGCATCACGGCGCCGTGGAGGACCTGCGTCGGCAGCAGCGCATCGACGCTGCGGGCATCCTCGAGCAGGTGCGCGAGGCGCTCGGCGCGGTGGCTCCGAAGCCGATGCGCTCAAAGGCGCCGGCTGCCTGAGAGGTTCAGCCCCACCGCGAACCGGCACGATTCCCGGCGGGTGAGCGTTACGCGGCTTGACCCGCGGCTCATCGTCCAGATTCCCACGTGACGGGCACTACGTGGCCGGTGGACCGCTGAAGCGTCCGAATTCCCGTCCAGCGGGCGCCACGCGCCGGCGGTGACGGTTCGGCGTCCCTCCACGTCCGTACGGACCACTCCACGGGAATCCGGACGCCTGGCGGCGGGCAGCCACCGCTACGATCCACGCATGGCGCGGATCCGGCTCGACCACCTGCTGACGGAGCGTGGTCTCGCACGTTCCCGGGCCGAGGCGCAGGCTCTCATCCACGCTGGCGACGTCGAGCTCGACGGCAGCCGGCGTCTGAAGCCGGGCCAGCTGGTTGCCGCCGACGCGTCGATCTCGCTGGTGGCCAAGCCGAGGTGGGCGAGCCGGGCGGGCGCCAAGCTCGAGCATGCGCTGGAGGCCTTCGCGGTCGACCCGTCGGGCATGGCGGCGCTCGATGCCGGCGCCTCGACCGGCGGATTCACCGACGTGCTCCTCTCCCGCGGCGCGCGACGGGTGTACGCGGTCGACGTCGGTCGGGCACAGCTGGTCCAGCGGCTGCGCGACGATCCACGGGTGGTGAGCATGGAACGCACGAACCTGCGCGAGCTGACGGTGCTCCCGGAGCCGATCGACCTCGCCACGCTCGACCTGAGCTTCATCAGCCTGCGCCTGGTGCTTCCGTCGGTCCGCGCCCTGCTCGCCGATTCCGGCCGCGTGATCGCCCTCGTCAAGCCCCAGTTCGAAGCGGGGAAGGAGCAGGTCCCGCGCGGCGGCGTCGTCCGTGACCCGTCCGTCTGGGCCGCAGTGCTGACCGATGTCGCGGCCGGCGCCCGCACGGCCGGCCTTCATCCGGCCTCCGCGATCCGGTCGCCAATCACCGGTGGCGACGGCAACGTCGAGTTCCTCGTGGACCTGCGCACCGAAGGCGCCGATCCCGAGGCCTTCCGGCGAGACGTCGAGCTGGCGGTTGACGCGACGCATGGCGCGGAAGGCTCCATGTCGTAGCACGCGCGTATTACGATCTGCGCAATGAAGCGCAGGACCATCGCGCCGGAGGTGGAGCAGCTCGGGATCGGCTTCGAGGGCATCGAGGTCGTCGAGCCGACGTCGGCGGAGCCGTCGCCCGACACGATGCGCCAGATCGTGAGCCTCCGCATGCCCGACGCGCTGCTCGCGCGGGTGGAGGTGGCGGCGCAGGCGCGGGGAGTGTCGCCCTCGAGCCTGATGCGTGCGCTGATCGCCGCCGGCCTGGATCGGTCCTACGCGGCTGTCCGCGAACCGAGCGACATGGCGGCCGAGCTGGCGGAGCTGCGGCACACCATCGAGCGGCTCGCGAATCGGCTCGAACGGTCCGACCGCGGCGAATGAAGCGCGTCGGCTTCGCGTGGAATCCCTACAGCGATCGCGCGCCCGACATGTTGGCCCGCGGCCGCGCCTGGTGCGAGGCACACGACGTGGACGCCTGGGACGCTCCGGGCGATGCGCGCGAGCGGATCATCGACGAGCTCCATGACACCGACCTCGTCTGCGTTCTCGGTGGCGACGGCACGTTCCTGCGTACCGCCCGGGCCATCGGTGGCTCTGGCGTGCCGACCCTGGGGGTCAACCTCGGCCGCATCGGCTTCCTCGCCAAGGTCGAGACCGATGAGCTGGAGCGCGCCCTGGACCAGGTGTTGGCCGGCGACTTCGCCCTGGAGGATCGGTTCCGGATCTCCGCTCGCATCGTCCGCGCCGACGGTCGCGGCGAGGAGCATGCCTGCCTGAACGAGGTCGTGGTCGCGCGAGGCAGCCGGGTGCGGATGCTGCGGCTGGAGGTGGAGGTCTCCGGGTCGCACCTCGCGACCTACGTGGCCGATGCGGTGGTGGTGGCCACGCCGACCGGCTCCACCGCCTACAGCTTCAGCGCCGGAGGATCGATCCTGGATCCGCGGCTGCGGAACATGGTGATCACCCCGGTGGCGGCGTACCTCTCGCCGTTGCACAGCGTGGTCGCCGGCGAGGACCAGGTCGTCCATCTCACGCTGCGCGAGGCGCACGACGGGGCGTTGATCAGCCTCGACGGACAGGAGGACCTGCCGATGGCAATCGGTGACCGCGTCGAGATCCACGCCCTGCCGGAGCCGCTGCGGATGATCGAGCTCGCCGGCAGCACGCCGTTCTACGACCTGCTGCGCACGAAGGCGTCGTTGCTGCCGTACTAGGGCCGATACTGCACCGATGGCGCTGCGCGAGCTGACGGTCGAGAACCTCGCCGTGGTCGAGCGCGTGCGGCTGACGCTGGCGCCGGGCTTCACCGTGCTGACCGGCGAGACGGGGGCGGGGAAGTCGCTGGTGGTCGACGCGGTGGCGCTTGCCCTCGGAGCCCGTGCGTCGGTCGACCTGGTTCGCGCCGGTGCAGATGGCGCCCTCGTCGAGGCCGTCT
Organism: uncultured Chloroflexia bacterium; assembly: GCA_963806695.1. Taxonomy (GTDB): domain Bacteria; phylum Chloroflexota; class Limnocylindria; order QHBO01; family QHBO01; genus JACDBZ01. The sequence continues at coordinate 243,420 of CAWDYT010000002.1, forward strand.
TCGATGCGCCGGCCCTCCAGGCCGAGGACCCGATGGCCGACGTCGTGGCCGAGGGCGAGGGCTCCACGATCGTGCGGCGCGAGGTCGGCGCCGATGGTCGATCAGCGGCTCGGCTCAACGATCGAGCGGTGACGATCGGTGGGCTCGCATCGGTCGGGGCGAGGTTGGGCGAGATCCACGGGCAGCACGACCAGCAGCGCCTGCTCGAGCCGGCCCGCCAGCTCGCCCTGCTGGACGGCTACGGCGGGCATGGCCCACTGCTCGGGGCCGTCGCGGACGCCCACCGCGCCTGGCGGGCGACCGTCGCCGCGGCGGCCGAGATGCTGACCGACGCGCACGAGCTGGCCCGGCGCGTCGAGCTGCTGCGTCACCAGGTCGACGAGATCGCGGCTGCGGCGCCCCGTTCCGGCGAGGACGCGGAGCTCGAGGCTCAGCTGCGGGCGGCCGAGCACGCCGAGGCGATCGCGCGCGCGGCACACGAGGCGGTGCGCGCCCTGCGCGACGACGAGGGAGCGGGCGACGCGCTGGCGGTCGCCGAGCGTGGCCTGCTGCTGGCGGCGAGCCACGACGAGCGCTTCGCCCCGCTCGCGGACCGTGCGGCTGCGTTGTCCGCGGAGTCGGCCGAGCTCGCGCGGGACGTCGCGGCCTACGCCGACGGTGTGGACCTCGACCCGGCAAGCCGCACGGCGGCCGAGGAACGGCTGGCGCTGCTGTACGACCTGCGGCGCAAGTACGGCGACTCGCTGGAGGCGGTGATCGCCTTCGAGGCGTCGGCCGCGGACGAGCTGGCACGGCTGGAGGACCAGGAAGGCGAGCGTGAGCGACTGCGCGCCGAGGAGTCGGAGCGCCGCGCGACGCTGGAGGCGGAGGCCGCCAAGCTGCACGCAGCCCGCCGGGCTACTGCGGATCGGCTGGCGGCGGCGGTCAACGACGAGCTCCCGCCGCTGGGCCTGCCGGCCGGGGCATTCGGCGTGGAGCTGGCGGACGCGGAGATCGGGCCGGGAGGCGGCGATCGCGTGACCTTCACGTTCGCGCCCAACCCGGGCGAGCCGCCGCGCCCGCTCGGGCGGATCGCGTCCGGCGGGGAGGCGAGCCGGGTGTCGTTGGCACTGAAGGTCGTGCTGGCCGCCGCCGACGAGACGCCGCTGCTGGTGTTCGACGAGGTCGATGCCGGAGTCGGCGGACGAAACGCATCGGCGCTCGGCGAGCGACTGCGACGGCTCAGCTCGTTCCACCAGGTGCTCTGTGTCACCCACCTGCCGCAGGTGGCGGCATGGGCCGACGCGCACCTCGTGGTCGGCAAGCGCACGGCGGGCGACCGGACGCTCACCACCGTGCGCGAGCTCGGGGCCGACGAGCGGGCGGCCGAGCTGGCGGCCATGCTGGCCGGCGAGGGTGCCGGCGAAGAGGCGCGCGCCACGGCCGTGGCGCTACTGCGCGGCGCCGCCGACCGTGGACTTGGATAGCGAGCCCCGTGGCGCACATTACGCGGACGCAATCGGCCCGGAGGCGCCCAGGCGAGCGTGGCCCTTGCCTCGTCGCGGCTCGTCGACCAATTAATCCGCCGGAGATAGCGAGTTATCCGACTGGCGAGCCGGCGAGTGGGATGACCGGAGCCATGGCGCGTGACATCCGAGTCGGCGGGTGAGCTGCCGGTGATACCCACCATCACGGCCCTGGAGGACGCCATCGACGCATTCTTGATCGAGCTCCGCGTCGAGCGCGGACTGTCGCCGCTGACGATCACGGCGTATCGGCGGGACCTTGCCCAGTTCGCCGAGCACGCACCAGGAGAGCGGTGGCGAGCCGACCCGGAGCCGCTCATGGCATTCGTGGCCGCGCTCCAGCGGCAGGGAGCCAAGGGCAGCACCCAGGCCCGCAAGAGCGCCGCGGTCCGAAGCTTCTACACCTTCGCGCTGCGCGAAGGGCTCGCCACGCGCGATGTGCCAGCCCTGGTGGACGCGCCGCGGCCCGGCTCGTACCTGCCCGATGTGCTCGCCCCGGATGACGTGGCGCGCATCCTCGACGCGCCACCGCCCGACGATCCGGTCGGCATCCGCGATCGGGCCGTCCTCGAGCTCCTCTACGGCTGCGGCCTCCGGGTCAGCGAGCTGGTCGGCCTGGACACCGATCGGGTCGACCTGGCAGGCCAGCAGGTCAGGGTCATCGGCAAGGGAAACAAGGAGCGTCGCGTGCCGATGGGGGACGAGGCGCGCGATCGGTTGCATCGGTACCGATCCGGCCCGCGAGGCGAGTGGACCGCGGGACGGCCGACGCCGGCGGTGTTCGTCAACCAGCGTGGGAGCCGCTTGTCGCGGGAGTCCGTGTGGCGCCTGGTGAAGCGCTGGAGCGAGGCCGCGGGTGTCGCCGAACGGGTGACACCGCACACGTTCCGGCACAGTTTCGCGACGCATCTGCTGGAGGGAGGGGCCGACCTGCGCGTGGTCCAGGCCCTGCTCGGCCATGCTAGCATCAGCACCACCCAGCTCTACACCCATCTGACCGGCGAGCGCGTCCGCGAGGTCTATGCGCGGGCGCACCCCAGAGCCTGAGGGAACACCAGCGGAGGGTATGCAGCCCCGATGAGCTATGCGCGGAACCTCCTCGCTCGTGGCGAGGAGGTCGTCTACGAGAGCCGGCAGCACTGGTTCGCCATCGTGGCGCGAACGTGGCTCTTCATCGTCCTCGCTGTCATCGCGCTGGCCGTCGTCATCTTCCTGGTCTCGGGCGCCGACCCGTTCGTGAACGAGACGGTGGACCAGGTGGTCACGCTGCTGGCGATCGTCGGGCTGCTGCTGGCCATCGGCTGGGTCGGCTTCACGCTGTGGGACTGGCAGAACCAGGAGTGGCTGATCACCACGCGCCGCGTGATCCGCGCCGAGGGCGTGCTCAACAAGCGGGTGACCGACTCGAGCCTCGAGAAGATCAACGACGCGCAGCTCGAGCAGAGCATGTTCGGCCGCATGTTCGGCTTCGGCACGCTCGACATCCTGACGGCCGCCGAGGAGTTCAACGCCGGCAGCAACATCGCCGACTTCCCGATGATCGCCGGCCCGATCGAATTCAAGAAGGCGATGTTCGACCAGAAGCAGATGCTCGAGAACCCGGACCTCGCCCCGCCCCGCTATCAGCGCTCCGCAGCGACTCCGACCATGCAGCCCGCCGACCCGATGCCCCCGCGCGCCGGCTCCGACCGGGTCATGGTCGCCCCCGACGCGGCCGCCCCGCCCGCACCGGCTGCGGCGCCGGCGGCGGACCCGCGCCCCACGTCCGAGGAGCTCAGCGCGACGCTGGAGCGCCTGGCAGGGCTCCGGGACAAGGGCCTGATCACGCCGGAGGAGTTCGAGGCCAAGAAGGCCCAGATCCTGGAGCGCATGTAGCTTGGCCCTGACCGACGGGGTCGTCGGCGCCGAGCTGGATCGGCGCATCACCGAGGCGACCGACGCCATCCGCGAGCGCCTGTCCGCGACGCCCGAGTTGGCCGAGCCCAGGCTTGTCATCGTCCTCGGCTCGGGCCTGGGTGGCGTCGTGGAGCTGCTCGACCCCGATCCACGGGTGACGCATCCCGTACGGCGAGATCCCGCATGTGCCCGGCGCCGGCGTCGAGGGCCACGCCGGCCAGCTGGTAGCCGGCACGGTGGCCGGGGTGCCGATGATCATCCTGTCGGGGCGCGCGCACCCGTACGAGGGCTATTCGCAGCAAGAGGCCACCCTCCTGCTGCGCGCCGTCCTGGCGCTCGGGCCGAAGACGGCGGTGCTGACCAACGCCGCGGGCGGGCTGGATCCGGCCTTCGATCCGGGCGACGTGATGCTGCTCACCGATCACCTGAACCTGTCCGGTGACAACCCGCTGATCGGCCCGAACCTGGACCGTTTCGGGCCTCGATTCCCGGCCCTGACCGATGCCTACGACCCGGAGCTGCGCGCCGAGGCACTGGCCGCGTCGGAGCGGACCGGGATTCCGTTGCGCCAGGGCGTGTACGTGATGCTCGAGGGGCCTTCGTACGAGACCCGGGCGGAGATGCGGATGCTGCGCGGGTTGGGTGGCGATGGAGTCGGGATGAGCACCGCGCACGAAGCGATCGTCGCGCGCCACGCGGGAGTGAGGGTCGTCGCCTTCAGCCTGATCACGAACAAGGCCACCGACGACGTTGAGGTGGGCGCCACCCACGACGAGGTCATCGAGATGGGACGCCTCGGGGCCGACCGCCTCGTCACCCTGCTCGGCGACCTGCTGCCGCGCCTGGCCTGAGCCAGCGGACCGGTGCTGTTCTTCGACACGACGCTCGCGCAGGTCGTCGGCATCGCCGTGGCGCTGGTGATCGGCATCACCTTCCACGAGTTCAGCCACGCGTTCACCGCGGACCAGCTGGGGGACCATCGGCCCCGTGCCCTCGGCCGGGTGAGCCTCAGCCCGACCGCGCATATCGACCCGGTCGGCGCGATCGTGTTCGTCCTCGCCGGCTTCGGCTGGGGAAAGCCCGTTCCGGTGAACGTCTACGCGCTGCGGCCCGGTCGCGTCGGGATGGCGATCGTGGCCGCCGCGGGACCGATCGCGAACGTCATCGTGGCGGTCGTGGCAGCGGTCGTCTTCCGGGTCATGGACATCGCCGGCGTCGGTGGATTCGCGCTCGAGGTGATGTACTACGTGGTGCTGTACAACCTGCTGCTGGCGGTCTTCAACCTGCTGCCGATCCCGCCGCTCGACGGCTACAACGTCGTCCTCGCCTTCGTGCCGGCGCGCACGGCGTTCACGATCCAGCGCTACTCGCAGTACGGCGTGCTGCTGCTCCTGCTCCTCGTCTTGCTGCCGGGAAGCCCGCTCGGCGTGATGTTCGACATCGTGGAGGCTGGCACGCGGATCCTGATTGGTGCATAGGGTCGGTCAGTTCGTCGCGCACGTCCGCGCCCGGGTGGCGCCCGACGAGGCGGCCTTCGCCCGGCGCGTCCTGCCGCCCGACGCCGCGATCCTGTTCGACGGCATGCCGGTCGCCGATCGCCGCCACGCGCTCGACGTGAGCGGGAGGCTGCTGGCAGCGGGGAACGACGATCCGGACCTGCTGGCCGCGGCCCTGCTGCACGACGTGGCCAAGGGTCATCGCATGCGCCTCTGGCACCGGGTCGCCGGCGTCCTGCTCGAGGCGTTCGCCCCGGGCACCCTGCGCCGGCTGGCCAGCCGCGACCCGACCTCGTGGCGGCATCCCTTCCACCTCTACCTGCACCACGCCGAGCTGTCGGCCGAGATGGCCGTGGCCGCCGGCTGCCCGGCGCGAACCGCCGCCCTCATCCGCGGGGAAGCGGACGGTCCCGATGCGCGGCTGCAGCGTGCGCTCGACGACGCCGATGACGCATCCTGAGCCCATGCAGCCGATTCCGGTCGAGCCTGAGGGCTCCGTGGCGGTACCCGTGGGGGACGGATCGTTCACGCTGGCACTCCCGGTGTTCGAGGGTCCGCTGCAGCTGCTGCTGCACCTCATCGAGTCACGCCAGCTCGACGTCCTGACCGTGCCGCTGGCAGAGGTCGCCGATGCCTACGTCGAGCACCTGGCGCGGCACCCGGTCGACGCCGCCAACCTCTCCGAGTTCGTATCGATGGCGGCACAGCTCATCTACCTGAAGTCGAAGCGCATGCTGCCGACCGAGCCCCTGCCACCGATGCCGGAGGGCGCCGACGAGCCGGACGAGGAAGAGCTCCGCCGTCGGGTTCTCGAGTACCGCGCCCTGCGTGACGCGTCCGTCGCCCTTGGCGCCCGTGACGGCGCCAGTCCGGTGATGCGACGTGAGCCGCGTGAGTCGGACCTGCCCGAGGTGCCGGCCGAGCCGATGCCGGTCCGGGTGCTCACCGCCGCGCTGGAGACGCTGGCCGCCATCCCGGAGCCGGTGGCGCCTCCGCCAGAGGTCGTGCCGCGGGAGATCACCATCGGCCAGCAGATCGCCGTCCTGCGCCACGCGCTGTCGGGCGGCGGCCGCGTCCTGCTCCACACCATCCTCGCCCGTTGCCGGTCGCGGACCGAGGCGGCGGTGACCTTCCTCGCCACCCTGGAGCTCGTCCGCCGGCGGCAGGTGACCGCCGAGCAGCACGAGCTGTTCGGGCCGATCGTCATCGAGAACGCGCCGGACACCGCGTCGTGACGACCGCCGACGAGCTCGACGCCTACTACGAGGCGCTGCTGTTCATCGCCGAGCGGCCGCTGGCGACCGCGGAGCTGGCCGAGCTGGGTGGTGTGCCGCGCCTGCAGGCCGAGGCGACCCTGTCCGCGCTGGGGGAGCGCCTGGACGAGGACGGACGGGGCATCCGCCTCCAGCGCCACGACGACGCATGGCAGCTGGTGACCGCTCCCGAGGTCGGTGCCCGGCTGGCCACGTACGCCGCCCGCGAGGAGGCGCGCCTCTCGCCCGCGGCACTCGAGGCGCTGGCCGTCGTCGCCTATCGACAGCCGTGCACGCGGGGCGACGTGGAGCGGGTGCGCGGGGTCGACTCCGACTACGTGATCCGATCGCTCATGCATCGACGGCTGATCGTCGAGGTCGGTCGCCGCGATACCCCCGGGCGCCCGGTGCTGTTCGGTACGACGTTCACCTTCCTCGAGCGCTTCGGCCTCACCTCGCTGGACGACCTTCCGCCGCTCTCGACCGATGCGGCTCAGCTCGCCGCGCTGACCGGCCCGGCCGAGCCAGGGCCTGCCCCCACCGATGGCGAGTGAGCGCCTTCAGAAGATCATCGCCCGCGCCGGCATCGCGTCCCGCCGCCAGGCCGAGCAACTGGTGGCCGATGGCCGTGTCAGCGTCAACGGTCGGCGCGCCGGGCTGGGCGACTCCGCCGACGCCGGCCGGGATCGGATCGAGATCGACGGGCGGCCGCTCGATCGGCCATCGCCGGCGATCCACCTCGCCGTCCACAAGCCACGCGGGTTCCTTTCCTCGGCCCGTGACGAGCGTGGCCGTCGCTCGGTGCTGGCCCTGGTCGACACCGGCGGCGAGCGTCTGTGGCCGGCCGGCCGGCTCGATGTGGAGTCCGAGGGCCTGATGCTGCTCACGAACGACGGGGAATGGGCGAACCGCGTCCTGCACCCCCGGTACGGAACGGAGCGCGAGTACGCGGCGCTCGTGGCGCCTGCCCCGACACGCCAGCAGCTCGACCGGCTGCGCAAGGGCGTGGTGCTCGAGGATGGACCGGCGCGGTTGCTCGCCGCCCGCCACGCGCCGCCGCCCCCGGAGATCGCGCGGGAGCGCGGAGAGAACGGCGCGTGGCTCCGAGTGCGGATCGGCGAGGGCCGCAAGCGCGAGGTGCGCCGCCTGTTCGAGGCGGTTGACGCGCGGGTCGAGCGGCTGGTCCGGACGCGCCTCGGGCCGCTCACGCTGGCCGGCCTGCGCGAGGGCGAGTGGCGGCGGCTCCGTCCACGGGAGGTGGCGGAGCTGGCCGGCGCCGAACGCCGATGACGCGCCAGATCGCGATCGACGGGCCCTCCGGCGCCGGCAAGTCGACGGTGGGCCATGCGCTGGCGCGGCGCATCGGTGCGACGTTCGTCGACACCGGGCTGATGTACCGCGCCCTGACCCTGGCGGCAGTGGAGCGCGGGATCGACGTCGAGGACGCAGGCGCGCTCGGGCTCCTGGCGACGAGCGTGGGGATCGACGTCGAGCGGCCCGGGCCCGAGCATCCCGATCGGCTCGAGACGGTCCTGCTCGACGGCCGCGACGTGACGGACGCGGTGCGCACACCCGAGGTCGACCGCGCCGTGAGCGCGGTCAGCCGTCACGCCACCGTCCGCGACGCGATGCTCGAGGTCCAGCGGGCTGCGGCGATGCGCGGCGACACGGTCATGGTCGGACGCGACATCGGGACCGTGGTTCTGCCGGACGCCACGCTCAAGGTCTACATCGAGGCCGCACCGGAGGTCCGCGCCGCCCGGCGTGCGGCGGAGATGGGCTCCATGAGTCGTCACGACGAGTACCTGGCCGAGATCCTGCGCCGGGACGCGGCCGACTCGGGCCGGGCGATCGCGCCACTGAGCAAGGCGGAGGGCGCCCTGGTGCTCGACACCGGCGAGCGGGACGTCGAGGCCTGCGTGGATGCCATCGTCGCTCGGCTGGAGGCGATCGGTGAATAGCTGGTTCTACCACCCCGCCTCTGCCTTCATCGGTTTCGTCTCGCGCCTCCTGTGGGGCGCGCGCATCGAGGGCGTCGAGCATCTGCCGCGAACCGGACCGTTCATCCTGGTCTGCAACCACTGCTCGAACCTCGACCCGCCGATGATGGGCTGGGCCAGCGGGCACCAGATCGGTCGCATCGTGCATTTCATGGCCAAGATCGAGATGCGGAGCTGGCCCGTCATCGGCTGGCTGGCCACCCAGTCCGGCGTGTACTTCGTGCGCCGTGGCGAGGGGGATCGGGCCGCGCAGCGGTTCAGCCTCGAGGCCCTGGCCGACGGCCGGCCGATCGCGATCTTCCCGGAGGGCACGCGCTCGCGGGTCGGACGCCTGAAGGAGGGCAAGCCGGGCGCCGCGATGCTGGCGATCCGATCGGGCGCCCCGATCGTGCCGGCGGCCATCAGCGGCACGCAGCGGATCTTCCCCGATGGCGCGCGCTGGCCGCGTCCGACGCGCGTGCGCATCCGGATCGGTGAGCCGTTCACCCTGCCGCACCAGCCGTCCGGACGCATCGACCGCCAGGCACTGGCCGAGGGAACCGAGCGTGTCATGTCGGAGATCGAGGCACTGCTGCCACCCGAGCAACGGCGTGCAGCGGGCTGAGCCACCGGAGCGCCATTCCGTGGGTCCGCTCGAACTCTCCTAGAATTGGACCGATGACCACGGCCACCAGACCCGACGTCCGCATCGCCGAGCGCGCCGGCTTCTGCTATGGCGTGCGCCTCGCCATCGACAAGGCCAGGCACGCTCGCGACGAGGGCAAGGAGGTCACGACCCTCGGCCAGCTCGTCCACAACCCGGGCATCAAGGCCGACCTCTCGGATCGTGGGATCCGCACCGCCGACCTGGCGGACCAGGTCGAGGGCGGCACGCTGGTGATCCGCGCCCACGGCGTCCCGAAGGGCGAGTTCGAACAGGTCAAGGGCAAGGAGTCGCTGGAGGTGATCGACGCCACCTGCACCTGGGTGCTCCAGTCCCAGAGGGCTGCCGCCGAGCTCGCGGAGGCCGGCTATACGGTCTGCATCATCGGCCACGAGGAGCATCCCGAGGTCAAGGGCGTGCGCAGCTACGCAGGCGAGAAGCACGTCGTGGTGGACGACATGGACCGATCCACCTGGGAGCGCGTGCCGCGCACGAAGAAGATCGGTGTCCTCTCGCAGAGCACGATCCTGCCGAACAAGCTCGAGGAGTTCGCCGCGTTCTGCCTGCGCCGATGTCACGACCTGCGCGTGGTGAACACGGTATGCCCGGTCACGCTGACCCGCCAGGACGACTCGGTCAAGCTCGCGCGCGAGGTCGACGCCATGATCGTGGTCGGCGGCAAGAACAGCTCGAACACCAAGGAGCTGGCGGTGAAGTGCCGCGACATCCTGTCCGAGACCGTGCACGTCGCCGATGCGGACGAGCTGGTCGCCGAGCATGCCGACTGGCTGCGCGACAAGGCGCGCATCGGGATCACCGGCGGGACGTCCACACCGGAGGTCGACCTCGAGGAGGTCCGCGACCGCATCTACGCCCTGGCCGCGGCGTAGGTCGCCCCGACGCCCGCGTAGACTGCGGGCGTGATCGCCTGCCAGAGCTGCGGCCGCGAGATGGCCGAGGGCTTCGCCTTCTGCCCGCACTGCGGCGCGGCAACCACCACGCCCCTCGAGGGCGAGGAGCGCAAGCTCGTCACCGTCCTGTTCGCCGACGTGTCCGGATCGACGCACCTGGCCGAGACGCTGGACGCCGAGGTCGTGCGCGATCTCATGGCGGCCTATTTCGACATCGCGCGCGCCGAGATCGAGGCGCGCGGCGGCACGGTCGAGAAGTTCATCGGCGATGCCGTGATGGCGGTCTTCGGAGTTCCGGTGGCACACGACGATGACCCGTCGCGGGCGCTCCACGCCGCGCTCGCGATCCGCCAGCGGCTGGCGGAGCACAACGCGCGCGGGCGATCCGAGGGGGCGACCGAGCTGGAGGTGCGCATCGGCATCAACAGCGGCGAGGTGGTGTCGACCGGGGCGCAGCGGCCGGGCGAGGTGATGGTCACCGGCGATGCCGTCAACGTCGCAGCCCGCGTGCAGCAGCTGGCCGAGCCCGGCCAGATCCTGGTCACGGGGCGAACGGCGTCGTCGGCGCCCGAGTTTCGCTATTCGGTGGCCGGCCCTCGCGCGATCCGCGGCAAGGCCGACCAGGTCGACGTCAGTGAGCTGATCGGAGCCGACGAGGAGATCGCCGGGACACGTCGCACCCACCTTCGCGCACCGTTGGTCGGCCGCGAGGGCGAGCTCGCCCTGCTCGGCTCGATCTATGACCGTGTGGCGGGCGAGCGACGGCCACATCTGGTGACGCTCTACGGCCAGCCGGGCGTCGGGAAGAGCCGCCTCACCGCCGAGTTCCTCGACGCGCTGGCTCGCCGCGAAACGGCGCCTCGCGTGGTGCGCGGACGATGCCTCTCCTACGGCTCGGGGGTCACGTTCTGGCCGCTGGCCGAGATCCTGAAGGGCGAGGCGGGCATCGCCGACGGTGACGCACCGGCTGACGCAATGGCGAAGCTGGATGGCCTCGCCGACCGGCTCTGGGCAGCGGACCTCGCCGACGGCCGGCGAACCGCTGCGCTCCTGGGATCGACGGTGGGCATCGGGCTGCCAGGCTTCGACTTCGGCCATCTCGACCCCGAGGTGATGCGCGCCGAGATCTCGGAGGCGTGGCGAAGGTTCCTCTCCGCGCTGGCCGAGCGCGAGCCGATCGTGGCGGTGGTCGAGGATATCCATTGGGCGGAGCCGGCCCTGCTCGACATCCTGAGCGACCTCGGATCGCGGGTGCAGGGCAGCGTGCTGTTCCTGTGCCCGGCGCGTCCGGACCTTGTCGATCGCAACCCGACCTGGGGCGGTGGCCGCCCGAGCTTCTCCGCGATCTTCCTCGACCCGCTGCCGCGAGAGCAGGCCAGCCAGCTGGTCACGATGCTGCTCGAGGTCGAGGCCCTCCCCGACGGCGTCCACGACCGTATCGTCGAGCGCGCCGGCGGCAATCCCTTCTTCGCCGAGGAGATCGTGCGTCACCTGGTCGACCGCCGTGGCGCCGACGAGCCGTCGGCCGGCGGGCCGACGCCGGACGTCGCTGCCATCCCGATTCCCGACACGGTGCAGGCGGTGATCGCGGCCCGCATCGACCTGCTGCGTCCGGACGAGAAGCAGGTCCTGCAGGCGGGGGCCGTCGTGGGCCGCATCTTCTGGCCGGCGCCGGTGGCGCGGTACCTCGACGTGGCGGCCCACCACGTCGTCGACCTGCTGCGCGCGCTCGAGTCGCGGGACCTGGTCATCTCGCGCCTCGACTCGAGCATGCGCGGAGAGCAGGAGTACATCTTCAAGCACGCACTCGTGCGCGACGTCGCGTACGAGAGCATCCCCAGGCGGGATCGCGCCATGGCGCACCTGGAGGTCGTGCGCTGGATCGAGGAGGCGGTCGGCGAGCGCCGCATCGAGTTCGTCGAGCTCCTGGCTCACCATTACACCGCCGCCCAGCGCGCGGCCGAGTGGGGACGCGTGGAGCCCGACCGGCGCGAGGAGATCCGAGCCAGGGCCGTCGAGCTCCTGTTCGACGCCGCCGACGAGGCCGGGCGGCTCTTCGCCATGGACCGCGCGACGGAGCGAGTGACCACCGGCCTCGAGCTCGCGCAGGGCCCGATCGAGCGCTCGCGGGGCCTGGAGGCACTGTCGAAGCTCGCGCTGTGGCAGGACAACGGGGACGAGGCATGGCGAGCCGCACGGGAAGCGGTCGACCTTCGCATGGCGGCGCCGGGACCGGTCGACCGCCGGCTGATCGCCCGGATGTGCGGGCACTTGCTTGCCATGCCGACGCGCTGGCCCGGACTGCTTCGGACGCTCCCCTCACGCGAGGAGGCGCAGCCGTACCTCAAGCTGGGCTTCTCGATGCTCGATCCGGGCGACAGCGAGGAACGCATCGGACTCCTGCTGGCCAAGGCCGCCTGGGGCTGGGGCTTCGCCGAGGCTGACCGGGATCCTGCCCGGACCGAGACCTACCGCGCTGCGGCCGAGGAGGCGATCGAGATCGCTCGCCGCATGGGGCGGCTCGATCTGCTGTCGGCGGCGCTGGATACCGCCGGCGCGGTGAGCCAGGAGATCGGCGGCTATGGGCTCGCGAACGTATACCAGCTCCAGCGAATCGACCTGGTGCCGGAGCTCGACGACCCCTCCGAGATCGCCGACATCATCGGCACACTGGCCTGGCACTACGTCCACATTGGCGAGTACCGCAAGGCCACCGAGCTCGAGCCATCCACCTTCTCGGAACGGTGGGGCCTGAACATGCCGCTGATCAGCCACCGGACGAAGCTCGCCTTCAACGCCGTGGCGCTCTACCGGATGGCGCGCTGGGAGGACTTCTGGGACACGTTCCGGGGCATCGACGCCACGATCGACCACGGCAAGGCCATCACCTACCACCTCATGCGGCTCTACGCGGCGGCGGCCTACCTCCACGAGGTCGCCGGGCGGAACGTCGACGCCGACCGCCTGATCGAGGAGCTCGACCGCTCGCAGGCGACGCGCGGGGACACCGGCGTCTCGTCGGCCAGGATGTGGATCGTCGGGATCCTCGTCCGCCGTGGCCGCTTCGAACTGGCCCGCGAACGGCTGGCGGTGGCCGATCCGTCGCGGGACCGGCAGAACCTCGACCACACCCACGAGGCATGGGCCGAGCTGGTCGCGAAGGAGGGCGCGTGGGACGAGGCGCCTCGCATCATCGCCGAGTCCCGAGAGTGGGCGGCGCATGGCGGGCTGCTGGCGCTGCCGGCGTTCGCGGATCGACTCGAGGGCCGCATGCTGGTGGCGACGGGCGACCCGGAACGCGGGGTCGTGTTGTTGCGCGCCGCGCGGGACACCCTCGCCGGCCTGGAGGCGGCCTGGGACCGTGCGCTGACCGAACTCGACCTCGCCGATGCGCTCTTCTCTCTCGGGCGCGGCGCCGAGGCGACGGAGGCCGCGGCGGCCGCGCTGGCGACGATCGAGCCGCTGGATGCGCCCCAGGAGCTCGAGCGGGCGCGCCAGCTGCTGCGGCGGCCCAAATGAGCGAGTTGTCCCGGGAGTACGGCCGCGTCTAGCCGCCCGCGGCCGTGGACTCGGCGCCTGTGAGCTCCCGCGTCCCGGTCAGCTTGTTGATCCAGCGACGCAGGCGGCGCTGAAGCACCTCGTACGAGAGGTGCTGCTGGCCCAGGGCGAAGTTGTGCTGCGCGATCGCGGCCCGTCGGGCGGGATCAGCTAGGAGGCGCTTCACGTCGCGAATGGTGTCCGGCGTGATGGCTCCATCGATCTCGACGAACTTGAAGCCGAGCGGTCGAATGTCCGCTTCGTACACGCTGTACCGGTTCACCAGGACCGGCTTGCCGTAGAACATCGCCTCGACCAGCGCGTTGCCGTAGCCCTCGTACAGCGACGGATAGGTGATGAGGTCGGCGGCGAGGTACGCGTCGTGGAGCGAATGGGCCGGCCCCAGCGGCGTGCCCTCGAGGTCCGGGGCGAACCGGTCGGCCGCGTATCGCAGGTGGACGCCCTGCTCCTCGGCCTGGCGCTCGAGACCGACGAGGTAGTCGAGTCCCTCGTCCCCGGCCGGGCTGGTGAGGAGGAGGATGGCGTGCCGGTCGCGCAACCGCCCCACGAGCTCGATCGCCAGCTCGATGCCCTTGCGCGGAACGACGCGCGTAGGCTGCACGATGAGAAGCCCGCGATCGCCCATCCCGAGCTCTGCACGGAGCTGACGCCGGATGGCCGGTCGTGGCCGCGGCCGGCGCTGCGCGAAGTCGAAGACGTTCGGAACGACTGCCGAGGCGATCCCGCGGCGGCGCCGGAGCTCCCGGGCGGCGATGCTGTTGATGCTGACGTGGCGGATGCTGGGCAGGTCGGGTGGGAACGCCTGCTCGAGCACCTCGGGGACGATGCAGCCGGCGAACCGCGCTCGCTCCCACCAGTAATCGTGGTGGTGGCCGATCGCCGGCAGCCCGGTCCGCTCGACGACGCGGCGCAGGGCAACCGCCAGGGGCAGCTGCATCGGGATGGCCCATGCGTTCTCGACGATGAGCAGCTCGATCCGGCGCCCGCGGATCCAGTCCTCGATCACCGGGATCAGCTGCTGGGCGAGCCGATCGATCTCCGCACGGACGGCATTGGCGTCGCTGTCCGGGTCGAAGGCGGCGGCCGTGACGCGGGCGGCCTGCGGGTAGGTGAAATGCATCGCCGGCACCAGCCTGGCGTCCGGCCGGAGGGCGTCCACCTCGCCGCCCATGAGCCGCACCTCGTGGCCCATCCGCTCGAGGATGGTCTCCCATTTCGCGATCTCGAACGTGACGCCGTCCACCCCGGCGACGCGCGTCGCGACGACCCCGATGTTCATGGGGCGCATCGTAGCCGCGGTCTACACTGCCCGGCATGTCCTCCCTGCCCGTGGTCGCCATCGTCGGCCGCCCGAACGTTGGGAAGAGCACCCTCTTCAACCGGCTCATCGGGCAGCGCCTGGCGATCATCTCGGACGTCGCCGGCACGACCCGCGACCGCGTCTACGGCACGTCGGAATGGAACGGGCGGACGTTCACCGTGGTCGACACCGGCGGGCTGGAGATCTACCCGGGGACCGACATCGAGGAGCGCGTCCAGGACCAGGCGCGCGTCGCCGTCGAGGAGGCCGACCTGATCCTCTTCGTGGTCGACGCCCACGCCGGGCTGGCGCCGCTCGACTACGAGGTGGCCGACCGCCTGCGGCGGGCCGAGGCGCCGGTGATCCTGGTGGTCAACAAGGGCGACAATCCGGCCCGCGAGGCCGATGCGGTCGAGTTCTACGCCCTGGGCTTCGATCCGAGCATCACGATCAGCGCTCAGCACGGCCGCAACACCGGGGACCTGGCCGACCTGATCGTCGAGCACCTGCCACCGCCGACCGAGGCCGAGGCGGCGGCATCGGCATCAGCATCGGTCACGGGCGACACCGATCTCACCGAGGAGGAGATGGCAGAGCTCGCGGAGACCGAGCTCGGCGCGCCTCGGGTCGCGATCGTGGGGCGGCCGAATACCGGCAAGTCGACCTTCGTGAACCGGGTACTGGGACAGGACCGCATGATCGTGTCGCCCGTGCCCGGGACGACGCGAGACCCGATCGACACCACGATCCGAATCGACGATCAGGAGCTCGTCCTGGTCGACACCGCCGGCATCCGCCGGCGGGGGAGCATCGAGAAGGGGATCGAGCGCTACAGCGTGCTTCGCAGCATGAAGGCGATCGACTCGGCCGACGTGGCGATCGTGATGACCGATGCGAGCGAGGGCTACACGGCGCAGGACTCCCACGTCGTCGGATACGTGCTCGAGGCTGGCAAGGGCGTCGTCCTCGTGCTCAACAAGTGGGACGCGGTGGAGAAGGACGAGCACACCGCCGATCAATGGCTGAAGCGGCTTCGGCGCGATGCCCCGTACCTCGTCTGGGCGGACATCGTGTTCGCCTCCGCACTCACCGGCCAGCGGGTGGAGCGGATCCTGCGCGAGGCGTACCGCGTCGCGGAGGAGCGCTACCGGCGGGTGCCGACCGGCGAGCTGAACCGCCTGGTCATGGATGCCGTCCGGGCGCATCCGCCGTCGCATGTCCGTAACCGGCTGCCCAAGGTCTTCTACGCCACCCAGGTCGGCGTGGCACCGCCGACGTTCGTGATCTTCGTCAATGACCCCGAGATCATCCACTTCAGCTACAAGCGCTATCTCGAGAACCGGATCCGGGAGGCGTACGGGTTCCTCGGCACGCCCATCAAGCTCATCCTCCGCCAGCGCGAGTCCGAGGAGGCTGCTCGCCGGTCCTCGCGCCCACGTCGCTCCGGAGCTCGTCGCCGGTGAGCGACCAGGTCGCGGTCATCGGCGCCGGTGCCTGGGGAACCACCCTGGCCGTGCACCTCGCCGATGCCCAGCGGCCGGTCAGCCTGTGGGCGCACACCTCCGAGGCAGGCGAGCGCATGGCCCACGCGCGCACCAACGAGAAGTACCTGCCCGGCGTCACGTTCCCGCCGAACGTGCGCGTCGTGCTCGGACGACTCCGAGCTGGCCGAGCCGCATCGCCTCTACGTGCTGGCGGTTCCGTCGTCGCACGTCCGGGCCACGCTGCGACGCGTGGTGCCCTCGCTGGCTCCCGGAGCGCCGATCCTGTCCGTGGTGAAGGGCATCGAGGAGGGGACGCATCTTCGGATGAGCCAGGTGGTGGCCGAGGAGGCTCCCGGTCGGCCGGTCGCTGCCCTGTCGGGACCGAACCTGGCACGCGAGATCGCCGCCGGCAAGCCGGCCGGATCCGTGGTGGCGTCGGAGGATGCCGACGTGGCCACCGAGCTTGCGGCCGTCCTGTCCTCGGATCGGTTTCGGGTCTACACGAATCCCGATCTCGTCGGCGTCGAGCTGTGCGGCGCGCTGAAGAACGTGATGGCGCTGGCCGCCGGCATGGTCGACGGGCTGGGATTCGGCGACTCGGCGAAGGCGGGCATCATCACCCGAGGCCTGGCCGAGATGACGCGCCTCGGAGTGGCCGCCGGCGCCCATCCGCTCACCTTCGCCGGGCTGGCCGGGGTGGGGGATCTCATCGCCACCTGCATGTCGCCCCTGTCCCGGAACCGGCGAGCCGGCGAGCTGATCGCCTCGGGCGTTCCATGGTCGGAGGCCCAGGGCCGGCTATCGGGCGTTGCGGAGGGCGTGGCGACCGTCACCGGCGCGCTCCAGCTGGCTGCCGACCACGGGGTCGAGCTGCCGATCGCCGAGCAGGTGCGCGCGGTCGTGTTCGACGGCCGGCCGCCGATGGCTGCGGTCGCCGAGCTCATGGCCAGGACTCCGAAGGACGAGCTCGACCCGCCAGCGCGCGAAGCCTGAACCGGGCGTCCTGAAGGCTGGAGGTGCCCCGGACGCTATACTTGCCCGGTTCGGTCGGGGCGTGGCGCAGTCTGGCAGCGCACTTGGCTGGGGGCCAAGGGGTCGGAGGTTCGAATCCTCTCGCCCCGACCACATCCTCCGTCGGAGCCCGCTTGCTCGTTCTCCGGGCAATCGCCTGGTCGCGGTAGAGTGAGCCTCGTGACGACGTACGAGCTGTCCGAGACCGCCGAGCGGGCTGGCATCAGCACCGATGAGCTGCGCCGAATGGTCGACCTTGGCATCATCACGCCCGATGCCGAGGAAGGTTCCGCCTGGGCCTGGTCGAGCTCAAGGGTGTCGCCGGCGCCATCCATCTGCACGCCGCGTCTCGCCACGAGTGAGCGGGCGGACCGCCTGCTGACGAACGGACACCCCTCCCCGGAGTCCCGGGAAGGGGCGTCGACCTTGCGCGCTGGCGCGGGTTACATGCCGTCGCTTGCGCTCGGCTCCGCCGACGGGCTGGTCATGTCCATCGAGTGATCGGTGCCCATCGACTCTCCGGGGACCCCGGTGTCGACACTCGGCAGCGTGTCGAGGCTCTGGTCGGTGCCCTGGTTCTGGCAACCGGCAATGGCCAGGCTGAGCACGGCGAGCGCGGCGACGCCGCGCATCTTCCATCGGTTCATGTGGGTTCAGCTCCTCCCCTGCGTATTCCACGCCCCGGCGGGCGCTGAGCACCACGACGCACGTCCCGTGCCTGTCCGGCGCGAGCTGCAGTGACTGCTAAGGGTTCTTAACCAGCGGTTGTCCGGGCCTCCGCGCCTGCCGGGTCCCGGAGGGTGATGCGGAGGATGCGGTCGTCGGTGCCATTCGCCGTCGAGACGTAGAGCGCGCCGTCGGGCCCGATGGTTGCCGCGCGCAGCCGGCCGAACCGATCGTCGAGGAGCGGTGCTTCATCGGGGCGCAATCGGTCTCCGTCGAGTGAGAAGCGCCGCAGGTCCTCCTCCTTCAAGGTCGTGACGACGAGGCTGCCGGCCCACCCGCCCCAGCCGGAGGCCGGAAGCACCGCGGCGCCCGATGTCGCCAGCGTCGAGCCGCCGGAGGCCCATGCCGGCGGGGTCAGTTCGGCGTCCGCGTCGCAGGCGTTGGGGATGGGTCCGGGATCGTCGGCACCGGTGACGCACGGGTAGCCGTAGTTGGCCCCGGGCCGGATCATGTTGATCTCATCGTTGACGTCCGTGCCGTGCTCGACCGCGTAGACGATCCCATCGGCGCCGAATGCGATGCCCTGCGGATTGCGATGGCCGATGGAGTACGCGCCCGATGCGAACGGTGCGTCGGCCGGCACCGCCCCGTCCACGGTGACGCGCACCACCTTGCCGTTCAGGCTCGTCGGGTCCTGCGCCCGGTTGGCGTCCGCCGGCTGGTTCGCGTCGCCGATCGTCAGCCACAGGTGGCCATCGGGTCCGATCTCCACCGCGCAGCCCTGGTGGCGCGGCGCGCCCTGGGCCGGAGCGATCGTCAGCGGTTCGAATGGAGCCAGGCTGCCGTCGGTTGCGAGCGTCGACCGCAGGACATCGACGCGCCACGCGCCCGAGTCATTCGGGTCGTCCCCGCGCGTGGCGCACACGAACACGGTGTGGCCATCCACCGCGATACCCATCAGGCCGGACTCGAGCTCCGCCCGAACGTCGGGCACCGTGGCGGTGTGCAGGAGCGGAGCGCCGGCCTCCGGCCCGACGAACACCCGGATGCGTCCGGCGCGCTCGGTGACGAGCATGCGGCCGTCGTCGGTGAAGGCGATGTCCCACGGATGCTCGAGCCCGTCCTGGACGACCTCGACTTCGAGCGGGTCGCCCGGCCGCAACCAGAAGATGAAGAGGGCGGCCGCCGCGAGCGCGACGGCCACGAGGATGGCGGACACGGCGAGGCGGCCGCCCGACGTCCCGAGGGACGGGAGCGACCGCCTCATTGCCGAGTGTTCGAGCTACTCGGCCTGAACGTTCGTTGCGCGGGGCCCGCGCGGGTTCGACTCGACTTCGAACGTCACCCGCTCGCCGCCCATGAGCCGGTCGAAGTCGATCGACTCGGTCAGGCCGTCGCGATGGAAGAAGTAATCCTTGCCATCCTCGCCGGTGATAAAGCCGAAGCCACGATCGGCAACGACCTTCTTGATGGTGCCACTGGCCATGAGAGGCCTCCTAACGGTAGAACCGCAAGGGTACTCCCCTCAGCGAGGTAGCATCCGGTCGAATGTCAGCGTTGCCGGAGCGACCGCCCTTCGCGCTGCGCGCCCGGCTCCTGTCGCCGCTCTCCGACGGCGGGGCGCTGGACGAGCTCGACGGGCTGATCGTGGTGGACGAGGCCGGGCGCCTGATCCGTGCCGAGCGCTGGCAGGAGGGTATGGCGCCCGACGCGCTCGACCTGCGGCCCATGGTCGTCATTCCGGGACTCGTCGATCTCCACGCGCACCTGCCGCAGATCCCGAATGCCGGCCTCGGTAGCGGCCTCGACCTGCTGACCTGGCTCGACCGGTACATCTTCCCGCTCGAGCGTGCCTACGACCGCGGCGTCGCCGAGCGGCAGGCGCCCGCAGCGTTCCGTGCCTTCGCGGCCGCCGGGACGACGACGGTCGTGGCCTACACGGCGCTGTGGGGCGATTCCACCGATGCCGCGTTCGCTGCGGCCGAGGCGCACGGCATCCGCGCCGTCCTCGGCAAGGTGATGATGGACCGCATCACCTATGACGACCGGATCGCCCCGAACGAGATCCTGGAGACCAGCCTGCGGCAATCGGACGAGCTGGCGTCCCGCTGGCACGGCACCGACGGCGGCCGGCTGCGCTACGCGTTCACGCCGCGGTTCGCGGTCAGCTGCTCGGCCGACATGCTGCGGGAGTCCGCGGCGCTCGCGGCCCACCATGGGGCCAACTGGCAGACGCACCTCTCCGAGGACGACGGTGAGATCGACGAGGTTCGGCGGCTGTTCCCCGAGGCCGCCGACTACCTCGACGTCTATGACCGGGCAGGGGCGCTGGGTCCGCGGACGATCCTGGCGCACGCCATCCACCTGTCCGAGCGCGAAGTCGAGCGCATCGTCGACTCGGGATCGCGGGTGGCACATTGCCCGGCCTCGAACCTGTTCCTGTCGAGCGGCCTCATGCCGCTCGGCGCATACCGTGCCGCCGGGATGACGCTCGGCCTCGGCAGCGACGTCGCTGCTGGGCCCGAGATGTCCCTGTTCACGGTCATGCGCGCCGGTGCCGTGACCCAGCGCGTGCTCGAGCTGACGGGGCGCGCGGATCGGTCGTCCGCCGTCCACGGCGTGGAGTGGCTCCGGCTGGCGACGCTCGACGGCGCGCGAGCGCTGGGGCTCGAGGCGGAGATCGGATCGCTGGAAGCCGGCAAGGAGGCCGATCTGGTGGCCATCGACCCACGGCTGACGACGCCGCTGCCGGGCGACGAGCCGCCGCTCCAATCGGCGGATGATGTGATGAGCCGGCTGGTGTTTCGGCCGCATCCGGACATGGTGCGCGGAGCCTGGGTCCGTGGGCGCCTGCTCGCCGGTCCGCCGGGGCTGGACGCCATCGGCTAGGCTGTCGCCCATGGATCGGATCATTCAGCTGCTCATCAACGCCGCCACGCTCTATGTGGCCGTGCTGATCATCGACGGCCTGGACTTCTCGTTCGAGGGCGAGAACGCCTGGGTGAAGTTCGTGGTGGTGGCCTTCATCTTCGGACTGGTCAACACCTTCGTGAAGCCGATCCTGAAGCTGCTGACCCTGCCGATCACCATGGTCACGCTCGGCCTGTTCCTGGTGGTCATCAACGCGTTGATGCTCCTGCTGACCGGCTGGATCTCCGACCAGCTCGACCTCGGCTTCGTGGTCGACGGCTTCCTGCCGGCGCTGCTCGGGGCGATCGTGATCAGCATCGTGGGCTTCCTCCTGTCGATGGTGATCGGCGCGACGCGGCGCGCCACCTGACGGACTCCCCGGTGGAGCGCGCGCCCTGGCCCGTCGGGCTGCTGTTCGGCCTTGCCCTTGCCGTCGTGATCGTGCTGGCCGGCCCGCTGCTGCTGTTCAACCCGCCGTTCACCTCCGCCCTGCAGGTCCGGCACGACGTGGCCGGCGCCTTCGGCACCAACCAGGCGGAGATCGAGCGGGTGACGGGGTCCTACCTGGCCGACATCTACCTGGGCGGCTCGTTCGACACCTCGCTCGGAGGCGACGAACCCCTGCTCGACGAGGACGAGCGCTCGCACATGCGCGACGTGTCGACGCTGGTGCGCATCCTTGCCGCACTCCTGGGCATCGCGGCCGTGGTGGCAGTGGCGACCGGCGTGCGACTGCGCCGCGAGCCCCGGCGGCAGGGAGAGATCATGCTCATCACCGCCGGCTCGGTCGGTGCCACGGCCGTCCTGCTGGCCGTCCTGTTCGCCGTCGCCTTCGACCGGGCATTCACCGTGTTCCATGAGCTGTTGTTCCCGCCCGGGACGTGGCAGTTCGAGTCGGGCTCGGATCTGATCACCCTGTTTCCCGAGGCGTTCTGGTTCGACGCTGCCCTCGCCGCCGGGGCGGCGATCGTGCTGACGGCGGCGATCGTGACGCTTATCGGGCTCCTGCGCTGGCGCTCGGGCCGGGACGCTGCGGAGCCGGTCTCACAGGCCTGATCTAGACTCGCCGCATGGGACCCGGTTGGCGGATCGGCCGAGTGGCCGGCATCGACCTCGCGATCCATCCCTCGTGGCTGGTGATCGCCTTCCTCGTCACGTACTCACTGGCCGAGTTCCAGTTCCCGGCGCTGTACGACGACTGGTCGGCCAGTGCGTATTGGGGCGTCGCGGTGGCGACGGCCATCCTGTTCTTCGTCTCGGTCCTGGCACACGAGGTGTCGCACGCGCTCGTGGCGCGGCGCTTCGGCCTGAAGGTCGAGGGCATCACGCTGTTCATCTTCGGTGGCGCGACGTCGATCGACGAGGACTCCCGCACCCCACGCGAGGAGGCGCTGATCGCGATCGCCGGGCCGGCGACCAGCCTGCTGGTGGGGCTGGTCCTCCTCGGCGGCGACGTGGTCATCGACCAGCCCCAGCTCGCGGCGCTGCTGGGCTGGCTCGGGTTCATCAACGTCCTGCTCGGCCTGTTCAACCTCATCCCCGGCTTCCCGATGGACGGCGGCCGCGTGCTGCGGGCGATCCTGTGGCGCGTCCGTGGCGACCGGCTGGTGGCGACCCGCAACGCGGCCATCGTGGGCCGCGCCTTCGCGTACCTGCTCATCGGCATCGGTGTCTTCATCGCGCTGCGCCCGGGCGGCAGCATCTTCAGCGGCCTGTGGCTGGCCCTCATCGGCTGGTTCCTGTCGAACGCCGCCGAGGCGACGGTGGCGCAGGCCGGCGTCGAGCGCAGCCTGCGCGGGGTGCGAGTGCGCGATGCCATGGACGCCGAGCCGGTCACGGTGTCGCCAAATGAGCCCGTGTCGGAGCTGGTCCAGGAGCGGATGCTGCGCGGCGACGACCGTTCGTTCCTGGTGCGGCACGAGGACGGCGGTCTGGCTGGCGTGGTGACGCTCAGTGACGTCCGGCGCATTCCGCGCGAGGACTGGGTGGATGCCCGCGTGACCGACATCATGACCCGCTACGGCGACCTGGCGACCATCGGACCCGATGAGCCCCTCGCCGAAGCGCTGCGGCTCATTCAGCAGAAGGAGATCGGCCAGCTGCCGGTGGTCGAGGACGACGAGCGCCGGCCGGTGGGCGTGGTCACCCGCCGCGGGATTCTGCGTCTCATCGAGGCGCGGATGAAGCTTGGCATGTGACGCCGATGCTCTCACTCGACGAGGCCTATCGGCGGCTTCTGTCCCGTGCCACGCCGACCGGCGGCGAGACCGTTCCGCTTGGCGACGCGGTCGGGCGTGTGCTCGTCGAGCCAAAGGTCGTCGCCGGACTCGACGTCCCCGGCTTCGACAACTCCGCCATGGACGGCTACGCGCTCCGTGCGGCCGACACCCCGGGCACCCTGCGGCTTGCGGGGGAGATCGCGGCGGGCATGGCCGTCCTCCCGACGGTGGAGGCAGGCACGACGGTCCGGATCATGACGGGCGCACCGCTGCCGCCCGGCGCCGACGCCGTCGTTCCCATCGAGGAAGCCACCGAGGCCGATGGCTCTGTCGAGCTCGCCGCGGCGAGGCCTGGGGCGCACGTCCGCACCGCCGGCCACGACACGATGGTCGGTGACGAGATCTGCCTGCCCGATGCGCTCACCCCCGCGAGGATCGCCGTGCTCGCCTCACTCGGCCTGGGCGCCGTCGAGGTGCGACGGCGACCCATCGTTGCCATCCTGTCGACCGGTGACGAGCTGGTCGGAGCGGGGGAGCCGCTCGGCCCGCACCAGGTTCACGACGCGAACGGCGTGGCGCTGGCCGCTGCCGCCCGCGATGCGGGTGGAGAGCCGCTGGTCCTGCCGCGCGCCCGTGACGACGCCGATGCCATCGAGCGCGCGCTGTCCGGCGCGGCCACCGCTGCCGATCTGCTCGTCACGTCGGCCGGCGTGTCGGTGGGCCGCCACGATCACGTCCGCGCCGTGCTCGAGCGACGCGGCGCGCTGGACTTCTGGCGGATCGCGATCCAGCCCGGCAAACCGCTGGCCGTCGGGGAGCTCGGCGGCAGCACGATCATCGGACTGCCTGGAAACCCGGTCAGCGCCCTCGTGGTCTTCGAGCTCTTCGTCCGTCCGTTCATCCGCGCCATGCTCGGCCTGAGCGGCGACGGGCGGCTCCACCTTCAGGCCCGCCCCGACCGGCAGATCTCGAAGGATCCGAAGCGCCGGGCGTTCCTTCGGGTCAACGTCTGGCAGGAGGAGGGCGACATCCACGCACGCCCGGCCGGTGGCCAGCAGTCGAGCCAGCTGCGCCCGATGGCGGATGCGAACGCCCTGCTCGTCGTGCCGGAGGGCGCCGCCGCAGCGCACCCGTCGCAGTCCTACGAGGCGATCATGCTCGAGCCACTGCTCCTGACGGGCCGATGAAACCGAGCCATCTCGACGAAGAGGGAGCGCCGCGCATGGTGGACGTCGGGGCCAAGCCGATGACCGCGCGCCGCGCGGTCGCGACCGCCGTGGTCCGATTCCGCCCCGAGGTCCTGGCCGACCTGCTCGATGCCGGCGGGCCGAAGGGCGACGCCTTCGTCACCGCGCGCCTTGCCGGGATCGGAGCGGCGAAGCGCACCGCCGAGCTCATCCCGCTTTGCCATCCGTTGCCCCTCGATCGAGTCGATGTCGAGCTCCTTCCGGACCGGGAGGACGGCACGGTCACCGTTCGGGCGGAAGCCCGCGTCACCGCGCGCACCGGCGTCGAGATGGAGGCGATGGTGGCCGCGTCGGTGGCCGCCCTGACCCTGTACGACATGGCGAAGGCCCTGCAGCGCGATATCGTCATCGAGGAGGTGCGCCTGGCCGAGAAATCCGGCGGCGCATCCGGCGACTGGCCTGCGATCGAAGTGCAGCGCCCGGCGGCCGAGCACGAGGCGGTGGTCGTCACATGTTCGAACCGGTCTGCGGCGGGAGAGCGGGAGGACACCTCCGGCCCGGCGCTGGTGGAGCAGCTGCGCGGCGCGGGCTTCGACGTGGCGCCTGGCCCGATCGTGGTGCGCGACGACGAGGGCGAGATCGCGACCCTGCTCGCGAAGCTGGCCGACGCCGGCCATCGGCTCGTCCTGACCACCGGCGGCACCGGCCTGACCCCGACCGATGTGACACCCGCCGCCACGCGACGCGTGATCGAACGCGAGGCTCCCGGCCTGGCGGAGCTGATGCGCTCGGTCGGCATCGCATCGACACCGATGGCGGCGCTGTCGCAGGCGGTCGTCGGGTCGCGCGGTTCGACGCTGATCGCGAACCTGCCCGGATCGCGGAAGGGAGCGACCGAGTCCCTGGCCGCATTGCTCCCGGTGCTGCGCCACGCGCTCGAGCAATTGGCGGGCGGTGATCACCTGCCCCCCGCGATCGAGCAGGCGTAGGATCTGCGACCGTGAGCGAGGAGTCTGAGCCGCGGCGCACGCTTTCGGTCCGGCAGGCCGCGTTCATCGGCGTGGCCTCGATGGTCGGCGCGGGAATCTTCTCGCTCCTCGGCGCGGCGGGCGAGGTTGCCGGGTCGGCCGTCTGGATCTCGTTCGTCCTGGCGGGCATCGTCGCCGCCCTGCAGGGCTACTCCTTCGCGAAGCTCGGTGCGCGGTTCCCATCCGCCGGCGGGCTGCTCGAGTACGTCGTGCGCGGCTACGGCAACGGCCACATCACCGGCATCGTGGCGTGGCTCGTCGTCGCGGTGAACGCGATCATCACCGGCATGGTTGCCGTCTCGTTCGGCAGCTATGCCGCCAGCGCCATCGGCGCCGGTGACCCCGCCGTGGCGACGAAGGCGTTCGCCGCGCTGCTCATCGTTGCCATGACCCTGCTCAACGTCCTCGGCTCGACGGCCGTGGCACGCGTGCAGTCGCTCGTCGTCGTGGTCGTCATCAGCATCCTGTCGCTGTTCGCCGTCGCCACGCTCGCAAACGCCGACTTCGGGCTCCTGGCGCCGGCGACGTATCCGCCGGTGCGGGACATCGTGGCGAGCGTGGCGCTCACGTTCTTCGCGTTCCTGGGCTTCGGTGTCATCACCTTCACCGCCGGCGAGCTCGCCGATCCGGCACGGCAGCTGCGGCCCGCCGTGTTCCTCGCCATCGGCATCGCCGCGACGATCTACGTGGCCGTCGCGCTCGGCGTGTTCGGGACCCTCACGGTCGACGAGGTCATCGACTCCGGCGGCACCGCGCTCGCCGTTGCGGCCGAGCCGGTGCTGGGGCAGGCCGGATACTGGCTGATGACCGTCACCGCGCTCTTCGCGACCTCGGGCGCGACCAACGCCGGGCTGTATCCCGCCACCGGGCTGTCCGAGCACCTTGTGTCCATCGGCCAGTTCCCACCGCTGCTTGCCCGCCGTATCGGCGGACGGCTGCCGGCCGGGCTCCTCGTCACCGCGGTCGTCGCGATCATCCTGGCCGTCGGGTTCGACCTCAACGCCATCGCCTCCATCGGCAGCGTGGTCGCGCTGGTCGTTTTCACCTTGATCGGGGTTGGCCACTTCCGAATACGCCGGGAAACCGGCGCGCAGGGCTGGATCATCGCTTTGGGCATCGCTGGCGCGGCCGTCGTCCTGCTGCTGTTCGCGCCGACGCTGGCCGAGGAGCCGCTGACGGCCGTCGCCCTCGTGGTCGTCCTTGTCCAGAGCCTCGTGCTCGACCTCCTCTGGAAGCGCTCGCGCGACGCCGGAACTCCGACGCCGGCCTCACCGCCCTCCGCCTGACAGCTGTCCGCGGGCAGCCCGGCTCGCGCCGATGCCGGGATCGACGCGCCGCTCGCAGACGTCCCGCGGCTACCATGGCGGCCACGCATGGAAGCCTCCATTCCGCTCTACCCCTTGATCGTCGTGCCCATCGCACTGGCGATCGGGCTCTTCTGGCGCCGCGGGCGATGGCACCTAGCCGTCCTGCGGGCCGGCAGGCCGCTCGATCGGTCCGGCCGCATCCGATCGCGGATCGGGGCCCTCGGGGTGTTCGTCATCGGCCAGCGACGGCTCCTGCAGGACCTGGGTCCGGGGCTCGCGCATGCATTCGTGTTCTGGGGCTTCATCATCCTGCTGGCGACGACCGGCAACTACGTCACGAACGGCCTGGTCGAGACGATCCTGGCGTGGCCGCTGGGCGGCTTCCTGTGGAGCGTGGTCACGTTCTTCGCCAACGTCTTCGTGGGCCTGGTGCTCGTGTCAGTCCTCTACTACGTGGTCCGACGCACGGTGGTGCGGCCGGCGCGGCTGGCGCTGACCCGCGACGCCTTCGTGATCCTGGGGCTGATCTTCTTCATCGTGCTCACCGAGCTCGTCGGCGACGCGTTCCTGTACGTCATCGAGCCGGACCACCAGGCGCGCCCGTGGGCGATCCTGGCCGGGCCGCTCAGCCTGGTGCTCGAGCCGTTCGGCACCGATGTCGCGCAGCTGGGCTTCGCGGTCATGGCCTGGGCGCACATCCTCCTCGTCCTCGGCTTTGGCGCCTACCTGCCGTACAGCAAGCACCTCCACATCATCAGCAGTGAGCCGAACGTCTACTTCCGAAACCTCGAGCCGCGCGGCGCATTGCGACCGATGGACCTCGAGGCGGAGCCCGAGGATGGCGAGGAGCTACCCGTCTTCGGGGCGAAGGGCCTCAAGGACCTGACCTGGCGGCACCTGCTCGATCCGTTGGCCTGCACGGAATGCGGTCGCTGCATGGAGTTCTGCCCGGCGTCGATGACCGGCAAGACGCTGAGCCCGAAGCACCTGATGGAAGGGCTGCGCGACCAGATCTGGGCGGCGGAGACGGCGCTGGCGGCGGCCGCATCGGCGCAGCGGGCCTGGAAGGGTGGAGCGAACGGGGGAGCGGCAGCCTCCGAGGACGCGCTGACCCTGGCCCGTGACCGTGCCGAGGAGGCCCTGTCCCTGCCGCTGGTCGACAACGCCATCCCGGAGGAGGCGGTCTGGCAGTGCACCACCTGCGGCTGGTGCGTGGAGGGCTGCCCGGTCCTGATCGAGCACGTCGACACCATCGTCGAGATCCGGCGCAACGCGGTGCTGGAGGAGAGCCGCTTCCCGAAGGAGCTCAATGCGGCATTCCGCAACATGGAGAACGCCGGCAATCCGTGGGGCCAGCCGAAGTCGGCCCGGCTCGACTGGGCCAAGGGCCTCGACGTCGAGGTGCTGGGCCAGGCCGATGCCGCCGCCAGCTCGGCGGAGCGGGGCACGCCGTGGCGCACCATTTTCGAGCCCCGACCGACGGGGGACTGGCTCGACGGGGGCCGGGTCCTGTTCTGGATCGGGTGCGCCGGGGCCTTCGATGACCGCAACCGCAAGGTCGTGCGGGCCATGGCCCAGCTGCTGCGGCAGGCCGACGTGCCGTTCGCCGTGCTCGGCACGGACGAGACCTGCACCGGCGACCCGGCACGGCGCGCCGGCAACGAGTACCTCTACCAGATGCTGGCCGAGGAGAACGTGGCGACCCTGTCGGCCGCCCACGCCGAGCATCGGATCTCGACCATCGTGGCGACCTGCCCGCACTGCTTCAACACCATCCGCAACGAGTACCCGCAGTTCGGCCTCTCCGGCGTCCACGTCGTCCACCACACCCAGCTCCTCGACCGCCTCGTGGCCGAGGGCCGGCTCGTGCCGTCCGAGCACTCATGAGGCGGTCGTCGCCTACCACGACGCCTGCTACCTCGGCCGCTACAACGAGGTGTACGACGAGGGCCGCCGGGTCGTCGAGGCCGTTCCCGGCCAGTCGGTCGTGGAGATGGACCTCCACCATCGACGCGGGATGTGCTGCGGGGCCGGCGGCGCGCGGATGTGGATGGAGGAGCACGAGGGACGCCGCATCAACCACAAGCGCGTCGAGCAGGCGCTGGCCACCGAGCCCGACGAGATCGCCACGGCCTGCCCGTTCTGCCTGATCATGCTGCGCGACGGGACCACCGACCTCCAGCGCACGGATGTCGCCGTGCGTGACGTGGCCGAGCTCCTGGCCGATGCGACCGGCGCGTGGACGCGCCAGGTGACGCAAGGGGACCCCGCGACCTTCCTGCCAGATCGTCACCGGGGGACGGTTAGGCCGCATCGGGGGCCTCGAACGCTGCCAATCGTCGTCACCGCGTGACGATTCGGCAGGACTACAGACGCCTCGGGCCACGCTCAGTGCGACGCTGGCGCGGATGGCGGCTGACCTCGCCGAAGTCGTCTCGTGCGGGACGATCTGGCATCAACGAGTCGTCCGGACAACTCGGCGCCCACGGAATCCGCGTCGGCGCACGGATTCCGCAGGATTCGACGCCGCAGGCTGCGGAATGTTGACCCGCATGGCGCCATCCGGCTACGCTCCGCGCATGGCGGTGCGGACCATCCAGCAGCAGTCGGGCGGACGGCGCCCGGTGCTCGACGACCTCGACAAGGCCATCATCAAGGCCCTGCAGCTCGACGGAAGACGCCCGTACGCCCAGATCGGCCGGCAGCTCCAGGTGCCCGAGGCAACGGTTCGGCAGCGAGCCGAGCGGCTGATCACCCGGGGCGTGGTCCAGGTGGTCGGAGTGACCGATCCGCTGGCCATGGGCTTCCAGCAACCCGCGTTGATCGGCCTCAAGGTGGACCCGGGCCGGCTGGACCGCATTGCAGAGCAGATCGCCGAACTGGAGGAGGTGACCTACGTCGTCATCACCGCCGGCCGCTACGACCTGTTCTGCGAGGTCGTGTGCGAGGACAACGAGCACCTGCTGCGCGTCCTCACCGACCGATTCGCATCCATCGAGGGCATTCGCTCGACCGAGACGCTGGTCGAGCTGCGCTTCGTCAAGGAGAGCTACCAGTGGGGGGCTCGCTAGGAGGTCGACCGTGACGGTCATCGGACGCCAGGTCAACCGGGCCCGCATCGCCGAGATCAGCGGCCGCGAAGAGGAGTCGTACAAGCAGCGCACGCGCCGCAGCGCCGAGCTGTTCGAGCGTGCGAGCCGATCCCTGCCGCTGGGCGTGGCGAGCTCCTTCCAGGCCTACGACCCCTATCCGCTCTTCATGACCGATGCCCGGGGCAGCCGCATCTGGGACGCGGACGGCAACGAGTACATCGACTTCGACATGGCCTTCGGGGTGCTGGCCGCCGGCCACTCGCACCCGATCCTGGCCGAGGCGCTCCAGCACCGCGTGGCGAACGGCACCTGCTACACCTTCCCGGTCGAGGACGGCGTCGCGCTGGCCGAGGAGATCAAGGCGCGCTTCGGCGCGGACCTCGTGCGCTTCAGCAACTCCGGCACCGAGGCGACCATGGACGCCATTCGCGTCGCGCGCGGCTACACCGGTCGCGAGAAGATCATCAAGATGGAAGGCGGCTATCACGGCCACCACGACGACGTGCTCGTGAGCATCCAGCCGCCGCGTGACGCGATGGGCACCGTCGAGTCGCCGAACACGGTGCCGGCCAGCGCCGGCATCCCGCGCAGCCGGATCGCCGAGACGGTCATCGCCCCCTTCAACGAGCCGGAGATGCTCGAGGGCATCCTGCGTGCGCACGCCGGCGAGATCGCGGCCATCCTGGTCGAGCCGGTGCAGTTCAACATCGGCGTCGTGCCACCGCGCGACGGCTACCTCCAGCGGCTGCGCGAGCTGGCCGATGAGCACGGCATCGTGCTCATCTTCGACGAGGTGAAGACCGGGGTCGTCCTCGCCTGGGGCGGCGCCTACGAGCACTTCGGCGTCCGGCCGGACCTGTTCTGCCTGGCCAAGTCGATCGGCGGCGGCATCCCGATCGGCGCATTCGGCGGGAAGCGCGAGGTCATGGCTTCCATCGAGACCCTCGAGGGCACGCCGGCGTTCTCGGCTGATGCCAGTGGTATCGGCATCGAGCGCTCGACGATCCCGGGCGGGGCAACCCGCGTTGCGCACCTCGGGACGTTCAACGGAAATCCGCTGTCGATGACCGCGGGGCTGGTCACCCTGACGCGAATCCTCACGAAGGACGCGTACCCCCCGCTGCATGCGCTGGCGGACCGGTTGACGGCCGGGAGCCAGGCCGTCATCGACGATCGCGAGCTTCCCGGCTATGCGATCAACGTCGGACCGAAGGGCTGCGTGATGTTCACTCCCGAGCGGGTGACGAACTACCGAGACTTCATCGGCCTGGACGCCGACCTGTGGGCTGCGAGCTTCTTCTACCTCGCCAATCGCGGCATCCTGCTGCCGCCCGGTCCGGACGACCAGTGGACGCTGTCGGTGCAGCACTCGGAAGCCGACATCGACCGCTACGTCGAGGTCTTCACGGAGTTCGCCGCCGAGCTGACCGCCTGAGCTGGTCCGCCGCCTCGGGCATCCGCGAGGGCGTGAGGTGAGGGCAGGAGGTACGACATGATCGAACGGATGGCTCGGCCGATGCGCGGCCTGTCGAATGGCATCGCGTCGTGGGTCGACGCCGTCTACCGGGTGCTCGGGCGACCGGGCAAGTTCCTGCAGGACTTCCTGAACGGATCGTGGCTCGGCCACTCGCTGCACGCCGTGCTGGTGGACGTCGTCATCGGGGCGGCGACCGCGGCGCTGCTGCTCGACCTGCTGCGCGTCTTCTTCGAGGTCGATGGCCTCGAGGTGGCAACCACCTGGATTGTCGGCCTGGCCGCTCTCGCGGCCCTCGGTTCGATCTCCACCGGCCTGACCGACTACAAGGACACGTCGCCGAGCAGCAGCGAGCGGGATATCGCCGGCCTCCACGGCCTGATCAACATCGTCGGCAACCGTGCTCTTCGCCGTCTCGTTCTTCCAGCGCCTGGGCGACGGTCACGACGCCGCGTTCTGGGTGTTGCTCATCGGATATCTCGTCGTCAGCGTGGGCGGCTACATCGGCGGTCACGTGGTCTTCAAGTACGGCTACATGGTCAACCACAACGCCTTCAACCGCGGCAAGCGGGCGAAGGAGTTCACCCCGGTGCTGCCGGCGGCCGAGCTGCCCGAGAACGCGCCGACCAAGGCCAGCTTCGGCACGACCGCGGTGGTGCTCGTCCGTCGCGGAGACGTGGTGCACGCGCTGAAGGACACGTGCTCGCACGCCGGCGGCCCGCTGTCCGGGGGCACGCTGCACGGCGACACGATCACGTGCCCGTGGCATGCCTCGGTCTTCCGCCTCACCGATGGGTCGGTCGTGCACGGCCCGGCCAGCTCGCGCCAGGTCTCGTATCGGGCGCGCATCAACGGCGACCAGGTGGAGCTCCAGGGCCCGCACGACTGACGACTCGCCCAACGCCAGCGACGAGCCGTTCCGGGCGAATCCGGTAGACTCGGAGGCCCGAGCACGTCCACGGAACCCGGCCACGAGGAGCCCGCGTGACCTACCTGCCCACGGCCGATCACGACGAGCTGCGCGCCGTGGTGCGCGAGCTCGCCGAGGAGCGGATCGCGCCTCGCGCGGCCGAGATCGATCAGCAGGCGGAGTTTCCATGGGACCTCAAGGAGCTGCTGGCGCAGCAGGACCTGCTGGGCACCTGCTTCGAGGAGCGCCACGGCGGAACCGCCCTCGACACGATCGCCCAGAGCATCCTGGTCGAGGAGATCGCGCGGGCGGATGCCACCACCAGCCTGATCCCCATCGTCCAGAAGCTCGGCGCGCTGCCGATCCTGCTCGCCGGGACCGATGAGCAGAAGGACCGATACCTGCCCAGGCTCGCGTCGGGGGAGTGGCTGGTGGCCTTCGCGCTCACCGAGGCGGCGGCCGGCAGCGACGTCGCCGCGAACCGCATGCGCGCGGTCCGGGACGGCGACGACTACCTGCTGACCGGCAGCAAGCGATTCATCACCCACGGCAGCGTGGCGAACCTCTTGACCGTCTTCGCCCTGACCGATCCGGAGGCGGGCGGCCGCCGCGGCATGAGCGCCTTCGTGGTCGAAGCCGACACGCCCGGCTTCGCCGCGCCGCGCGTCGAGCACAAGCTCGGCATCCGCGGCTCGCCGACCGCCGAGCTGACCTTCGACGACGTCCGCGTCCCCGTCGCCAACCGCCTGGGCGAGGAGGGGGAGGGCTTCAAGATCGCGATGTCGACCCTCGACCGCTCGCGGCTGAGCATCGCGGCCCAGGCGGTGGGCATCGCGCAGGGGGCGATCGATGCCGCCGTGGCCTACGCCGCCGACCGCCGCCAGTTCGGCGAGCGCGTCGTCGACTTCCAGGGCATCCAGTGGATGCTGGCCGACATGGCCAGCCAGACCGAGGCCGTCGCGACAGCTCGACGTACGCGGCTGCGGCGCGCGTCGACGCATCGGCCCCGGACCTGCCGTACTGGACCTCGAGCGCCAAGCTCGTGGCCGGCGACACCGCCATGCGGGTCACGACCGACGCCGTGCAGGTGCTGGGCGGATACGGCTATATCACCGAGTACCCCGTCGAGCGCATGATGCGCGATGCGAAGATCACGCAGCTCTACGAGGGCACCCAGCAGATCCAGCGCCTCATCGTCGCGCGCCAGCTCCTCCAGCGGGCCGGCGTGGCAGGTGGAGGCTGAGCAGCCAGCAGGGAGCAGAGCAAGCGGATCGTGAAGATCGTCGTCAGCATCAAGCAGGTCCCGGCCACCGGCGCGGACAAGCGCTACACCGATGACCTGCGCCTCGACCGCGCGAGCGCCGAGGCCATCATCAACCCGCTCGACGAGTACGCCATCGAGCAGGCCCTGCGCCTGCTCGACGCGGGCGTCGCGGACAGCGTCACCTACCTGTCGATGGGCCCCGACCAGGCGGCCGAGGCACTGCGACGCGCGCTCGCCATGGGCGGCGACGACGCGGTGCTGGTCACCGACCCCGAGCTCGCCGGGGCCGACGAGTGGGCGACCGCTCGCGTCCTGGCGGCGGCGCTCGACAAGCTCGCCCCGGACGTCGCGCTCATGGGCATGGCCTCCGACGACGCCCGTGGCTCGCTGGTGCCCGGGGCGGTGGCCGCCATGCGGGATGTGCCGCTGCTGTCGTACGGGGCCGAGCTCGACCATCGCCGATGGCTCGGCCCGGGTCCGCCGCCTGTCTGCCACCGGCTTCGACTGGATCGAGGCGCCGCTGCCGGTCGTCGCCAGCGTGACGGACCAGGTCGGGGAGCCTCGCTACGCCAGCCTCAAGGGCATCATGGCCGCCAAGCGCAAGCCGATGGAGACCTGGTCGCTCGCCGACCTGGCGCTCTCCGCCGATGACCTGCGCGGGGCGGCGCTGACCCGCGTGACCGATGCCCGCGCGCCGGAGGCGAAGCCGCCGACCGAGCGCGTCGAGAACCTACCCCCCGCCGAGGCCGCCGCGAAGATCGCGGACTGGCTGGCCGCACGAAAGCTGATCTGAGATACCGATGAGCACCGACATCCTCTTCCTGGCCGAGTTCGCCGGCGGCGCGCCGGCCCGTTCCGCCCAGGAGCTCGCCACCGGCGCCGCCGAGCTCGCGTCACAGTCGGGCGGCGCGGCCGTCGCCCTCGCCTACGGCCCGGGCGCCGCCGCCGGTGCAGCCGGCCTCGGAGCCTACGGGGCGACCCGCGCCATCGTCCTGGGTGACGAGGACCGTCCGGCGATCACGTACGCAGCGGCAACCGTGGCTGCTGCGCGTGACTCCGGTCTGGCGCTGCTGGCCCCCGCCACCCCCAACGGCCGCGACCTCGCCGCGGCCCTGGTGGGCAGCCTCCACCTTCCGGCATTCGGACCGGTGCGCGCGGCGCGGGTCGCCGACGGCGCCGTGGAGACCGAGCAGGCCACGCTGCAGGGGTCGGTGATCACCACGGCGCGACCGGTGGACGGAGCGCCCGACGCCGGCCATCGTGCTCGTGCTGGCCAACACCTTCACTCCGGCGGAGGGCGGGTCCGGTAGCGCCGAGGTGGTCGAGGCGCCGGCGGCGGGGGACTCGGCCCTGTCCAAGGCGACGGTCGCAGAACGTCACGAGGCCGAGGCGAAGGTCGTCAACCTGGAAGAGGCGACGGTCATCGTGGCCGGCGGTCGGGGTGTCGGCGGCGAGGAAGGGTTCGGCCCGCTGCGCGACCTCGCGGCCGCCCTGGGTGGCGCGGTCGGCGCGTCGCGCGCCGCTGCTGACGCCGGCTGGATCCCATACCAGCTCCAGATCGGCCAGACCGGTAAGGTCGTCAAGCCATCGCTGTACATCGGCGCCGGCATCAGCGGCGCCATCCAGCATCGCGTCGGCATGCAGACCGCCGAGCATGTGGTGGCGATCAACCGCGACCCCGATGCGCCCATCGGCGAGTTCGCGGACCTCTTCGTGGTTGGCGACCTCTTCCAGATCGTCCCGGCCCTCACCGACGAACTTCGTCGACGTCGCGGCTAGGAGTACGCTATCGATGATGCGATCACTGTTCGGCGGCCGCCGAAGGAGTGTCTTCGGCCCCGGGCGTGAGCTCGGGGACTACCGCAACGAGCTGTTCGAGCGAACGGGCCGCGTCGACGCGCGCCTCGCCGACGTCGCCGACGACATCGACGCGCTGCGCCGGCGCGATCTGGACCCGGACGAGACCGTCACGAGGTTGAGCGTGCACGAGGACGCGCTCGACGAGGAGTCGACTGCCCTGCGCGAGATGATGGCCCCCGAGGAGCTTCACGGGCTGCACATGGAGTACGAGGCCAACCTCGAGCGCGCCCTGCGCGGCATCGTCACCGTCGAGCGCGGCTGCGGGATCACCAAGCTGCCGCATCGGCCCCCGGAGGACGAGGAGCCCTACACCTACTACAAGCGCGGCTATCAGAACGTGACCCACGCCCGGATGCGCATGGGCGAGATCGTCGAGGTGCTCCTCACCTGGGAGCCCGGCAAGCCCGCAGATGCGACCGTGGCCACTCGCCTGGAGCGCCAACGAGAGCAGCCACCGGGCTCCTGACGCCGGTCAGCGGGTCAGCGTCACCTTCCCCAGCCCGACCGGGGCATCCGGATCGACCCCGCGCCGTCGAGCCGTGGCCTCCACGATCAGCTGACCTGGCAGGATCATGGTCAGCGGCGAGAGCGGCTCGCTGGCGGGCACCGGCACGGCCAGGGCATCCGTTCGGTCGCGGACCTCGTCGCCGCCGATCACGATCGGCCGGCCGCCGCGGCGCTCGATGGTCGCGACCGAGTCATCCACCTCGCGGCCCAGCGGGCCGTCGGGCCGGATGGCGAGCGCCGGGATTCCCGCGCCGGCGAGGATGACCGGACCGTGGGCGAAGTCGGCAGTCGAGTACGCCTCGGCGAACAGCCCGCAGGTCTCCTTCAGCTTCAACGCCAGCTCCAGCGTGGTGGCGAGGTTGAAGCCCCGAGAGACGACGAGCGCGCGGTCCGAGGCCGCGAGCCGATCGATCGCCGCCGCCCCCGGACCCTCGAGCCAGCGCTCGGTGGCCGACTCGGCGCCCGCAGCACATCCGGCACCGCCGCCAGGGCTGCCTGGAGCCCGGTTGCCGGCCGCAGCGCAGCGACCAGCGCCACCACGACGGCCAGCTCGCCGACGTACGTCTTCGTCGCCGGAACGGCCAGCTCGCGCCCGGCGTGAAGGCGCAGGACGGAGCCGGCGGCCGATGCGAGCGGGGAGCGGTCGTCATTCGTGATCGCGACGGTGATGGCGCCTCCGGCGCGAGCCGCCTCGGTCACCGCCACGATGTCCGGGCTGCGCCCGGACTGCGAGATGGCGAGCAGGAGGCCGTCCCGCCAGTCGAGGGTGGCGTGGTAGTGCGTCGTCACCGACGGCTTGGCGAGGCCGGTCGGAAGTCCGAGCTGAGTCTCGATGAGGTACTGGGCGTACACCGCCGCATGGTCGGACGTGCCGCGAGCCGCGATCGTCACCCAGCGTGGCGCGGCGCGGCGGATGATCGCCGCGACCGCCTCGACCTCGTCCGCGCCCGCGAGGATCCGCTCGACCGTCGCCGGGATCTGCCCGATCTCGCGGCGCATCCGCGTCACCGGGTCGGCGCTCACGTCGGGGCGTCCCGCACGGCGAGGTATGGGCGGTTGGCCTCGAGCAGCGCGTCGAGCAGGGGATCGACGTCGCCGATGCGATCGCCGACCAGCGGATGTGCCGCCAGCGCCGCTCGCACGTCATCGCGCTCGCCGGAACGGGCCGCCCGGATCGCGAGCCGCTCGAAGGCCTTCACGCGGCGCACCAGGTCGCGCATCGCGGGCGCCATCGGCGGCTGTGGGATCGGGTGGGCGCCGTCCCGGTCGATGCGTGCGGGAATCTCCACGACGTCGTCGGGATCGAGGTCGGGTTGCGCTTCGCCGTTGCGCACGTCGACGACCTGGACGTCGCCGGCGCCATCGGTCAGTGAGGCCAGCAGCCGGGCGGCCGCCTCGCTGTACCAGGCACCGCCGCGGTCATCCAGTAGCGCGGGCTTCGTATCCAGGGCGGGATCGGCGTACATCTCCAGCAGCTCGCGCTCGATGCCCATGACCTCGTCGGCGCGGTGATGGCCGCCGCGCTGCTCGTCCATCACCGCATCGAAGGTGTAGTAGTAGCGCAGGTAGTACGACGGCACGGCACCGAGCTCTCGCAGGAGCTCCGGCGGCAGCTTCAGCTCGTTGGCGATGTCGTCGCCGTGGGCCGCGAGGACCTCGGGGAGGCGGTCGCGGCCGTCCTGCACCAATCCGGTGATCCAGCTCAGGTGGTTGAGCCCGACGTGCCGGAGCTCGAGCGTGTCGGGGTCGACGCCCATGCGACGCGCAAGGCTGCGCTGGAGCGAGATCGCGACGTTGCATAGCCCGATGGCGCGGTGCCCCTCGTCGATCAGCGCCTGCGTCACGATCCCGACCGGGTTGGTGAAGTCGACGATCCACGCATCGTCGGCGGCCCGCCGGCGCGCCTTCTCCGCCAGCTCGAGGACGAGCGGGACGGTGCGCAGGGCCTTGGCCAGGCCCCCGGCTCCGGTGGTCTCCTGGCCGATCGTGCCGAAGCGGAGGGGGAGCGTCTCGTCGATCAGGCGCGCCTGCTGCCCGCCGACCCGCAGCTGGATGAGGATGAAGCGGGCGCCATCGATCGAAGCATCGGCATCCGAGCTCAGCTCGAGGCGCCCGTCCCAGCCGAGCCGACGGAGCATGCGGCCGGCAAGTCCACCGACCACCTCGAGGCGGCCGGCGTCGATGTCATGCAGGACCAGGTGGTCGATCGGCAGGCGATCTCGACGGGCTGCGAGGCCCTCGATGAGCTCCGGGGTGTACGTGCTCCCGGCGCCGATGACCGCGATCTTCATGGCCAGCTGCCCCGCATCACTCTTGACAGATTGCTTATAACGTTATAACTAGATGCGGTCAAGAGGCCGGCGGCCGACCCACGAGGGCACAGATGGCGCGGTTCCAACTCGAGCGAGGACCGATCCCGCTGCATCACCAGGTCTTCCGTGACCTGAAGGCGGCGCTCGATACCAGCGAATGGCGGCCCGGCGACCGCATGCCGACCGAGCGGGAGCTGGCCGAGCGCTACGGCTGCAGCCTCATCACCATCCGCCACGCCCTCGGTGAGCTGGTGCGAGAAGGCCGCATCGAGCGCACCAGGGGTCGGGGCACATTCGTGCTCCCCCCGCGGATCGAGCGGGACATCGGCGGCACCATGAGCTTCGCCGAGGAGATGCGACGTCGGGGCCTGGATCCCGCCACTCGCGTCATCACCGCCCGCATCGAGACGGCCGGCGAGGTCGTGGCAGCTCATCTCGGCATCGCCCAGGACGCCCCTGTCGTCCATCTCGAACGCGTTCGACTCGGCAGCGGCGAGCCGCTGCTGCTCGAGCAGGCACGCCTGCCCGCGGAGCGGTTCCCGGGCCTGCTTGCCTTCGACTTCGAACGACGATCGCTGTACGACATCCTGGCCGACCGCTACAGCACGCCCATCGTCCGCGCGCGCGAGTCGGTGGAGCCGGTCGCGCTCCGCCGTCGCGAGGCGGAGCTCTTGGGGGTCCCGAACCGCTCGCTGGCGCTGCAGATCGACGGCATCGCCTTCGCCGCGAGCGGGGAGGCCGTGGAGACGGCACGGAGCTTCGTGCGGGGAGACCGCACGAGGTACTACCTCGAGCGCGACGTTCTTCGCGCCCATTGGCTCAGTGATGTCGACCGTATCCCGGCGGCCGTCGCCGGAGTCGGCAGACGGGAGTCAGCCAGCCCGAACCGGGCGGAGGAGGGGAGCGGCTGAACGATCGCAACGGACTGGAGGATATCGGGTTTGGAGGACTGACAATGCGAAGCACGGTCTCACGCATCGGTGTACTGCTCGCGATCCTGGCGCTGATCCTTGCCGCCTGTGGCGGCACGGGCGGCGAGTCACAGGATCCGGCCAGCAGTGCCGGTGCTTCCGAGGGCGCCGCCGCCAGCGAGGACGCCAGCGGCGAAGTCGCCGAGATCCGGTGGTTCTGCTGCCTCGGCGCGGGCGACGACCCGGCACAGGTGGAAGTCGAGCAGGCGGTCGCTGACGCGTTCAACGAGGAGCACGACGACATCGAGCTCATCTTCGAGATGATCGAGCTACGACGACGCGTACGATGCGCTCGCCGTCAGATCGCGGGTGGGGATCCGCCCGACATCCTCGGGCCGGTC
>CAWDYT010000003.1:0-268278 GCA_963806695.1 uncultured Chloroflexia bacterium
CAGGCTCCGCTTCGTCGCCTGGGCGGCATCGAGCTGCCCGATGCGTCGCGCGTCATCGGCATCGGGCTGGCCATCGTGGCTGTGCTGCTCGCGCTCGGATCGGGCGCCGCCTGGAGCGGCAACTGGGAGACGGTGCTGCTGTTCCTCAACGGCGAGGAGTGGGGCACGCGCGACCCGACGCTCGGGCGCGACATCGGCTTCTACGTCTTCGACCTGCCGTTCTGGCGGTTCCTGCTGGGCTGGGCCACGACGACGCTGATCATCGTCGGGATCCTGACCCTGGCGACCTACGCCGTGCGGGCAGTGCGCTGGCAGTTCCACCTGTCGGCACCGGTGCGCGGCCACCTCTCGGTGATCGGCGCCCTGCTGCTGGTGATCGTTGCGGCGGGCTACCAGCTGGACATCGCCGAGCTGGCCTACTCGCAGCGCGGCTGGGACGGCAACGTCCAGGCGGCGCTGTACACCGACATGAACGCCCAGTACCCGGCGTACGTCATCCTCACCGTCGTCGCCCTCGTGTCGGCAGGGCTGCTCCTGCTGAACACCTGGTTCCGGACGCTGTGGCTGCTGGGGCTCGCGGCGGGCGCCTGGTTCCTGCTCTCGATCCTGGTCGGTGGCCTGTATCCAACTTTCGTGCAGCGCGTCCAGGTGGAGCCGAACGAGCTGAACGTGGAGCGGGCCTACATCCGCAACCACCTCGAGGCGACCCGCGAGGCCTTCGACCTCGATTCCATCGAGACGCGCCGCTTCACCGGCGAGCAGGAGCTGACGGGCGAGGTGTTCGAGGACGATCGGCCCACGATCGACAACCTGCGGCTGTGGGACTACCGACCGCTGCTCACGACGTTCGGACAGCAGCAGATCCTTCGCCGCTACTACACCTTCACCGATATCGACATCGATCGCTACGAGGTGGCCGGCGAGCAGCGCGAGATCATGCTCAGCGCGCGTGAGCTGGACGTGGAGCTGTTCGGCGACAACCGGACCTGGACCCAGGAGCGGCTGGTGTACACCCACGGCTACGGGATCACCGCCGTGCCGGTCGACGCGGTCACCTCCGCCGGCACGCCCGACTACCTGGTCAGCGGCATCAACCGCGAGCCGCAGCTGCCGATCACGGAGCCTCGTATCTACTTCGGCGAGGAGACCGACACCTATGTCGTCACCTCGACCACGACCGCCGAGTTCGACTATCCGCTCGACACCGATGAGGGCGGCGAGGCAGGGACGGAGACCGTCTGGGCAGGGACCACCGGCGTCGACATCGGCAATTTCTTCAGCCGCATGCTGTTCGCGTTCCGCTTCGGCGATCTCAACCTGCTGATCAGCGGGCAGCTGACCGACGAGTCCCAGATCCTGTTCCGCCGGGCAGTCGAGGAGCGGGTGCCGCGAGATCGCTCCGTTCCTGGCCTACGACCACGACCCGTATCTCGTCGAGCTCGGACGGCCGCCTGCTGTGGGTGTGGGACGCCTACACCGTGACCGATCGCTATCCGAACGCCCAGCCACTGGGCGCGGACAGCCGGTTCGCGGGGGCGAACTACCTGCGCAACAGCGTCAAGGTCGTGGTGGACGCCTACAACGGAACGGTCCGCTTCTTCCTGGCCGATCCCGACGAGCCGATCGCCGCCGCCTACGCGCGCATCTTCCCGACCCTGTTCGAGCCGCATGGACGCCATGCCGGAGGAGCTTCAGGCCCACCTCAGGTACCCCGAGGACCTGTTCGTGGCGCAGAACGAGGCCTTCCGCCTGTACCACCTGCCGGACAACGATGCCGGGGCGACGACCTTCTACAACCAGGACGACCGCTGGGCGATCCCCGAGGACGTGACGGTCGGCAACGGTCAGCCGATGGAGCCGTACTACGTGATCATGCGCATCCCCGGCGAGGAGGCTGCCGAGTTCGTCCTGATCCAGCCGATGGTGCCGGAGGGGCGGCCGAACATGATCGCCTGGGTCGCCGCTCGCATGGACCCCGGGGTCTACGGCGACCGCATCGCCTTCCAGTTCCCGACCGGCACGACCACCCAGGGTCCGGTGCAGATCGAGGCGCGCATCAACGCGGACGACGCGATCAGCGAGCAGTTCACGCTGTGGTCGAACGCGGGCTCGTCCGTGGTCCGGGGCAACCTGCTGGTGCTGCCGATCGGCGAGGACGCGCTGCTGTACGTCGAGCCGATCTTCCTCCAGGCGCAGGGCGCGCCGTTCCCCGAGTTCGTGCGCGTGATCATGGCCGACCAGGATCGGGTCGCCTTCGCCGAGACCGTCGAGGAAGGGCTGGCCCAGCTGCTGGGCGAGGCCGAGCCGCCGCCACCCGAGGAGCCCGAGCCCACCGAGCCGGGTGAGTCGCCGGAGCCCGGAGCATCGCCATC
Organism: uncultured Chloroflexia bacterium; assembly: GCA_963806695.1. Taxonomy (GTDB): domain Bacteria; phylum Chloroflexota; class Limnocylindria; order QHBO01; family QHBO01; genus JACDBZ01. The sequence continues at coordinate 2,373 of CAWDYT010000003.1, forward strand.
GCCGGATCAGTCCCAGGCGCCGTTGCCGACGGACGTGGCCGAGCTGGTGACGGAGGCCAGCCGGCTGTACGACCAGGCGCAGCGGGCGCTGGCGGCGGGTGACCTGGGGACGTACCAGGACCGGATCGACGAGCTGGCGGAGGTGCTCGAGGCGCTCGAGGCCGCCACCGAGGAGTAGCCGGGCACCGGCCCGGACCGGGCCGTAGACTCCGGCCATGGACGTGCTGGTCATCGGTGGTGGCGCCCGCGAGCACGCGCTCGCGTGGCGCCTCGCCCGCGACGATGGTGTGCGGCGCGTGCGGATCGCGCCGGGCAACGGCGGCACCGCGGCGGTGGCGGAGCCGGTCGCAGACCTGGACGCCACCGATCCGCTGGCAGTCGCACGGCACGCCTCGAGGGAGCGATACGACCTCGTTGTCATCGGTCCGGAGGGCGCGCTGGCGGCCGGCGTGGCGGATGAGCTGGAGTCCGCCCGAATCCCGGTCTTCGGCCCGAGCCGTGCCGCTGCACGCCTGGAGTCGAGCAAGGCCTTCGCGAAGCGCCAGATGGAGCGCGCCGGCGTGCCGACGGCTGCGTCGTCCACCTTCACCGATGTGGATGCGGCGATCGACCATCTCCGCCGGCTCGACCATCCGCCGGTGGTCAAGGCCGACTGGCTGGCCGCGGGCAAGGGCGTCGTGGTGCCGGAGACGACCGACGAGGCGGAGGACGCCGTGCGCCGGCTGCTCGGCTCGGTGGCGTCCGGCGCACGGCTCGTGCTCGAGGAGCGGCTGGCCGGCCCGGAGGTCAGCGCCTTCGCGCTGGTCAGTGGCTCGACCGTCGTGCCGCTCGCCGCTGCGTGCGACTACAAGCGGCTGGGCACCGACGACGTGGGTCCGAACACCGGAGGCATGGGAGCCTACACGCCGGTGCCGTGGTACGGCACCGCGTGAGCTGGAGGCGGCCGCGGCCGAGATCTTCGAGCCGGTCGCCTGGCGCATGTCCCGCGATGGCGATCCGTACCGGGGCGTGCTGTATGCGGGGCTGATGCTGACCGATGACGGCCCGATGGTCATCGAGTTCAACGCGCGCTTCGGCGATCCCGAGGCGCAGGTCGTCCTTCCCATGCTCGACGGCTCACTGGCCTCTGCTCTGCTCGGCACGGCCACCGGCGACCGCGCGCTGATGGAGGGCTCGCTGGGCGCGCGAGCAGGCGCGGCGGTCGGCGTCGTCATCGCGGCCGAGGGCTACCCCGACGATCCGATCACCGGTCGTCGCATCGATGGCGCGGATCCGGCGTCGGCGAGCGATGACGGTGACGTGCTTGCCTTCCATGCGGGCACGCGTCGGATCGCCGACGGCGGCTACGAGTCGAGCGGCGGCCGCGTCGTCACCATCGTCGGCCGGGGACCGGCCCTGGCCGCCGCGCGCGAGGCCGCCTACCGCGGCGTCTCGGAAGTCTCGCTCGAGGGGGCGCAGCACCGCGCGGACATCGCGCTGCGCGAGGTGGGGCAGGCCGGGGGCTGACAACCCGCGGCTCACAACTCCGGGATCGGTCGCAGCTCCGCGACGAGACCGGGAGATCGGGGGACCTGGGCGGCCAGCTCGGCGGCATCGGCACCGCTCGCGCACTCGATGACGTAGAACCCGCCCAGCGCCTCCTTCGTCTCGAGGAACGGTCCGTCGGTGACGACCGGCTCGGCATCCGGGGCGAACCGCAGCGTGCGGGCCGTTGCGGGGTCGTCGAGGGGATCGCCGTAGACGTAGGCGCCGCGCTCGCGCAGCATCCCGGCATAGGCGATGTGGTCGTCGACCATCGCCCGGCGCTCGTCCGGGCTGAGCGCGCCGACGGCCCCGGCGTCGTCGTAGAGCAGGAGCAGGTACTTCACGGCGATTCCCTCAGGTTGCGATCGGTTCGCTGACAGCGACGAACGGGACCGGGCAGATTCGACCGCAGGCGACGGTCGCGGACGGTCATCGTTCCGCTGGCACCAAGCCTACGACCCCGTCCGCGTGCCATCGCTATGCTTGCACCGCATGGCTTCGCCCGCCGTCGCCGTCGTGTGCGGCTCCCGATCCGATCTGCCGACCCTGAAGGGCTGCTTCGACGTGCTGGACTCCTACGCCATCCCGTGGGAGGCCTCGGTGATCAGCGCGCATCGCCAGGCCGATGCGCTGCATCGGTACGTGGCCGAGGCCGAGGCGGCCGGTGTGCGGCTGTTCATCGGAGCGGCCGGCCTGGCAGCGCACCTGCCGGGTGTCCTGGCGTCCCTGACCGCGCGGCCGGTCATCGGCATCCCGCTCGACGGCGGAGCGCTCGGCGGCGCCGATGCCCTCTACGCGGTGGTGCAGATGCCGCCGGGCGTGCCTGTCGCCTCGGTGGCCATCGGCAGCGCGGGCGCCAGGAATGCCGGCCACCTGGCCGCCCGGATCCTCGCCCTTTCGGACGCCGACGGTGGCCGAGCGCGTGGCCGCCTTCCGCGACGAGCAGGCGACGAAGGCGGAGCTCCGGATCGATCCCCGGGCCTGAGCGATGATCGATCGCTACGCGCTGCCGGAGCTGCGCGACCTGTTCGGCGAGCGGCATCGTCTCGACCTGTGGCTGCGGATCGAGCTGCTGGCGGTCGAGGCGCTGCGCGACGAGGGCGTCGTGCCGGACGCCGATTACGAGCGCATCCGCGCTGCCGCCGGCGAGGTCGACGTGGAGCGTGCGCGCCAGATCGAGCGCGAGTCCCAGCACGACGTCATCGCCTTCCTGCGCTCCGTCACCGAGCGGCTCGGTCCGGAGGGGCGCTGGCTCCACTTCGGCCTGACCAGCTCAGACGTGCTCGACACGGCGACCGCGGTGGTCCTTCGCGATGCTGCGCGGATCGTCGAGCGTGAGCTGGCCCGCCTCATCGAGGTGGTCCATCGGCTGGCGCTCCAGTACCGCGACACGCCGATGGTCGGGCGCAGCCACGGCATCCATGCGGAGCCGACCACGTTCGGCTTCAAGGTCGCGGGATGGTACGCGGAGCTGCAGCGCGACGCCGACGCGGCTGGCGCGAGCGCGCGACGGCATCGCCGTCGGCTCGATCTCGGGCGCCGTCGGGACGCACGCGAACGTGAGCGGCCAGGTCGAGGCCCACGTGCTGTCGGGGCTCGGGCTCGCGGCGGATCCGGCCCCGACCCAGGTCGTGAGCCGGGACCGGCACGCCGAGCTGCTCACCGCGCTGGCCATCCTCGGAGGCACGCTCGAGCGGATAGCCGTCGAGCTGCGCCACCTGCAGCGGACCGAGGTCGGGGAGGCGTTCGAGCCGTTCGGCTCCGGGCAGCAGGGATCGAGCGCGATGCCGCACAAGCGCAACCCGATCCTCGCCGAGCGGGTGACCGGCATGGCGCGCCTGCTTCGCGCCGATGCGATCGTGGGGCTCGAGAACATGGCGCTCTGGCACGAGCGCGACATCAGCCACAGCTCCGCGGAGCGATTCGTGTTCGAGCGAGCCCTCGGCGTCGCCGCCTATGCCACGCGAACCATGGCCGACATCCTCGACGGCCTCGAGGTGGACGCAGACCGGATGCGCGTGAACCTCGAGCAGCTGGGCGGAATGGTGTACTCCGAGGCGCTTCTGCTGGCCATGGTCGCCAGGGGCGCCGACCGGCAGGTCGCGTATCGGCTCGTCCAGGGCGCGGCGAAACGGGCCTGGGCCGGGGAGCGCTCGTTCCACGACGCGCTGCTGGACGACCCGGCCGTCGGCGAGTGGCTGTCGGCCGACGAGATCGAGCGCGCCATGGACCTCGAGCATCACCTGGCCGGCATCGAGGTCACGTACCGTGCGCTCGACCTCGACGCCGACGGCTGACATTCGCATGCGACGCTGGGGCGCCCGGGCTTCCACGGTGCTGGGCGTCATCGCGGATCAGCCGCGGCTCTGGCTGCCCGGTGCGCTCGCGTGGCTTGCCACCATCGGCTGGATCCCGCTGGTCGTCACCCTCGTCCCGCCCCCGACCGCGGGAGAGCTCACCTTCCTCGGGCCGCGGTTCTACACCTCCGGCCTGTGGCCGCTCAACCTCGTGCTGCTCGCCGGATCGGTCGTGGCGGTCGCCGTCCTGCTGCTCCTGCTGGCGGCTCTCGGCAACGCGGTGCTGCTGGCCGTCGCCCAACGGCGGCGCCCGGCCGGTCGCGACGTCCTCGCGCTGCTGGTGCCGTATCTCATCGCCTGCGTGCCGGTGGCGTTCGCGATGCTCGCCCTGGGTGTGGCGCTCATCGCGATCGGTCCGAGCGAGTTCAACCGCCCGCAGGCAGACCCCGGACCGGTGGTACGCACGGCCGGGCGGCTCGCGCCGCTGCTGGTGTTCACCGCCATCGTCGTGGTGGGCGCCGGGACGTTTGCGGGGTTGGCCGGACGCGGAGCGGTGGTGACCCATAGCGTGGCGGCCGGCATCACGGCCGTGCCAGGCCTCGCGCGCCGAGCGGGGCGGGCGGGAGCCCTGCACCTGGCGGTGACGGTGAGCGTCGCGGTCGCGTATCTCGCGCCTCGCCACGATCCTGATGCGAGTCCTGTGGGCGCCCATCGCCGCGCTCATCGAGACAGGGGCGGCGATCGACCTCGCGACCATCCTGCTGCTGGTAGGCTTCGTGGCGATCTGGCTCTGCCTCGTCCTCGGTGGCGGCGCCGTCCACGCGTGGGGCTCGATGACCGCGACGCTGCTGCTCGGGGGCGCGACGACCGGGGCGGCGTCGGATCGACCGCAGGAGCTGCAGATCGACCGATGAGCCCTGACCTGTCACTCGCGACGCAGATCGATCTCGCCCTGCGCCTGGCGCTCGGCCTCGTGCTGGGCGCGATCATCGGCTTCGAGCGCGAGTCGCACGGGCAGCCGGCGGGCTTCCGCACGCACAGCCTGGTGGCGACCGGCTCGGCCCTGTTCACCATCGTCAGCGCCTACGGCTTCGGAGGCGATCTCGCCGATCCGACCCGGATTGCTGCCCAGATCGTGACGGGCATCGGCTTCATCGGCGCCGGGACGATCCTCCAGTACCGCGGGCAGGTCCGGGGGCTGACCACCGCGGCCAGCCTGTGGTCGGTGGCCGCCATCGGCATGGCCGCCGGCGCGGGCATGTGGATCATCTCCCTCGTGGCAACCGCGATGATCGTGGTGATCCTCATCGTCTTCGACCGCATCGAGGACTTCGCACGACGCCGGCTCGACCTGCCCCCCGAGGGATACAAACTGACCGGAGACAGCCCTGAAGGAAAGAGCGAGGACCACCAGTGACCCTGCTGACGACCAATCTCGAGCGCCTGCCGCTCATCCACCGCGGCAAGGTCCGCGAGACGTACGAGGTCGACGACCGCCATCTGCTGCTGGTGGCGACCGATCGGCTGTCGGCCTTCGACGTCGTCTTCGACCAGCCGATCCCGGACAAGGGGGCGGTCCTCACCCGCCTGTCGGCGTGGTGGTTCGGGCAGCTGGCGCACCTGGGCCGGTCGCACTTCGTGAGCGCCGACGCCGGCGCGCTGCCGGAAGAGGCCCGCACCCCCGAGCTGGCCGATCGCTCGATGCTCGTGCGGCGCGCCGAGCGGGTCGACGCCGAGTGCGTGGTGCGCGGCTACCTCGCCGGGTCCGGTTGGGCCGAGTACCGCCGCAGCGGCACGGTCTGCGGCCAGCCGCTGCCCGATGGCCTGCGCGAGGCCGATCGACTGCCGGCCCCGATCTTCACGCCCTCCACCAAGGCCGAGGTCGGCCACGACGAGAACATCAGCCGCGAGCAGCTGGCCGATCTCGTGGGCGGCGACCTGGCGCGCCAGCTGGAGGAACGCTCGATCGCCCTGTACGTCGAGGGCGCGCGGCGTGCCGAAGCCGTGGGCCTGATCCTCGCCGACACGAAGTTCGAGTTCGGCTGGATCGACGGCGAGCTCGCGGTCATCGACGAGGTCCTCACGCCGGACTCGTCGCGCTTCTGGGAGGCCGCCGCGTATGCGCCGGGCGCGAGCCCGCAGAGCTTCGACAAGCAGTTCGTGCGCGACTTCGTGGTCGAGGCGGGCTGGAACAAGGAGCCGCCGGCGCCAACCCTGCCGGACGAGGTGATCCAGGGCACGCGCGACCGCTACGTGGCCGCCTACGAGCGGCTCACCGGGCGGTCGTGGGAGGGATCGGACTGACGGTGCGCTGGCTGGCCGAGGTGCACGTCAGCCTGCGGAGCGGGATCGCCGACCCGGAGGGTCAGACCATCGGGTCCGCCCTGCGCTCACTCGGCTACGACACGGTGGCGGAGGTCCGCAGCGGCAAGCTGATGCGGATCGCCTTCGACGCCGACGACCATGCTGCAGCCGAGGCGACGGTCGGCGACATGTGCCGACGGCTGCTCGCCAACCCGGTGATGGAGACCGCGAGCTGGGAGCTGCGTGCCGACGAGCAGACCGACGTCAGCCCGGGGCTGCCGGCGTGATCGAGCTCGGCGCGCGGCCCGCGCATCGCGGTGGTGGTCTTTCCCGGCACCTGGAGCGAGCGCGACTTCGCGCACGTCGCGGCCGAGGTGCTCGGCTGGGAGCACCGACTGGTGTGGCACCTCGAGACCGAGCCTCGGCACCTGCGACGCCGTCGTTCTGCCCGGCGGCTTCGCGCACGGCGATCACCTGCGCACCGGCGCCATCGCCCGCTTCTCGCCGGTCATGCGCGCCGTCGAGGCGTTCGCGGCCGCGGGCGGCCCGGTCATCGGCTCCTGCAACGGCTTCCAGGTCCTGACCGAGGCGGGTCTGCTGCCTGGCGCGCTGCTGCGCAACGACCACCTCGAGTTCCGCTGCGACTGGCAGTGGCTCCGCGTCGAGCGCCCCGACGCGTGCCCCGCGTGGCTCGGGGAGCTCGCCGACGGCGAGCGCATCCGCCTGCCGATCAGCCACGGGGAGGGGCGGTACGTCGCGGACCCGGCCACGCTCGACGACCTCGAGGCGATCGGGCCGGGTCGTGCTTCGCTACGCCGATGCCGCTGGTGACGTGACTGCGGCAGCCAACCCGAACGGCTCGGAGCGGGGCATCGCCGGCATCGTCAACGAACGGGGCAACGTGCTGGGCCTCATGCCTCACCCGGAGCGGGCTGCCGAGGACGAGGTCGGCGGGACCGATGGGCTGCGTCTGTTCGCGTCGCTGGAACGCTGGCTGCAGCAGCGGCCAGCGGCCGCGGAGCGTCGGCTATGATCCGCGGGAACGCCTAGACCCGGTTCCGAGGAGGGCGAGACAGCACATGGATTCCGATCAGCGGGATCGCCGCGACCCGCACGACGAGGACGCGCAGGCGAGCCCCGAGGACCCCTCGGCCGGCATGGACGATACCGCCGACGCGGCCCCCGCCGAGCCGATCGAGCCCGTCGCGCCCGAGCCTGAACCGACGTCGGCCGAGGCGCCGCCCGTGGCTGCGGATGAGCCCGCCTCCGGGGCGGATGAGGCGGCTCCCGCCGAGATCGAGAGCTGGCCCAGCCAGGACGCGACCGCGCAGCCGGTTCCGGCCGATCAGCCCATCGCCGGCGACGAGCCCGACTGGCGGAGCGAACCCGAGTCGGCAGCCTGGCCGACCGAGCCGCCGGCGGCCGGGAGCGCCGAGGAAGGCACCTGGCCGACGACCCCTCCCGAGCGCGGGGACGAGCCGATCCTGGAGCCGGCGCCGATGGAGTCGGCCCCGCCAATGGACTCGGAGCCGCCGCCCAGCGAGGTGGAGGCCTACCCGGCCGCCGCGGCTGCCGCCGCCGGGTCGACCGAGGGTGCCGCCGCCGGCGCGCACACCGTGCCGGAGGGCGAGACCGCCACCGGGGAGAGCACGCAGTGCCCGAGGTGTGGCACCGAGAACCGGCCCGGGTTGGCCTTCTGCCGCAACTGCGGCCAGCGCCTCGTGGCGGCCGGAGTCGCCACGACCGTCGAGCGGCCCGGCACGCCGGAAGGGACCATGGCGTGCCCCCGCTGCGGGACCCACAACCGCGCGGGCGTGGCGTTCTGCCAGAACTGCGGCGCCAACCTGCGCGGCGCCGCGCCCGGCTACGTGCCGCCGGCCGTGGCCGTGGCCGAGGGAACCGACGCCGAGGTCGAACGGCGCGGAGCGGTCCTCGGACCGGTCGTCCTGCTCATCGGGCTGGTCGGGCTCATCACCGCCTACCTCCTTCCCTTCGCCTACGGCACCGGTTCGCTGTTCGAGCGCGCCTTCGGCGCGGATGGCTACGGCATCGCCTTCTGGAACGGCTATCCGGACGTCAGCGGCACGATCGCGGACCAGGCCTACTTCGGCCTCGCCGCTCCCTCCCCGATCCTGGGCGTGCTCCTCGTGGTGCTGGCGATCGCCGGCTTCGCACGGGCCACGCCGGGCCGGGCGCAGACCGTGGGCCTGGTGATCGCGCTGGTGTGGAGCGTCGGCCTCATCGTGCTGTTCCTGGTCGTCGAGGTGGCGGCCAACTGGGGCGGCGACCTCGTCGGCATGCTTCGCGAGCTCTCGCCGGCAGGGATCATCTTCTTCCTGTCGAGCCTGATCATCGTGATCGGCTGCCTGACCCGCTTCGGACGGAGCTGAGCGTGGTCCGCTTCTGCGCGAACTGCGGGACGGAGGTCGACGACACCGCCGTCTTCTGTCCGACCTGCGGACAGCCGATCGACCAGGACGTCGAGACGGAGATGCCCGCGGCCCCGGCCTGGCCGGAGCCCGAGGGGCGTGCTGGCGACGTCGAGCCGCCCGAGCAGGAGTCGGTCGCAACCGCGCCCGAAGCGGCTGCCCCGCCGACGGACGAGCGCGCCGAGCCCTCCCCGATCGAGTCGCGATCATCGCCGCGTGACGATGCCGCCGCGGCGGCCGCTGCGTCAGCTGCCGTGAGGCACGAGGATCCGACACGGGTCGAGGCTCGCCAGCCCATGCCTCCCGCGGGCGACCGGCGCCACGCGCCGCCACCGGCCGCTGCGGCCGGTGCGCCGGCGGCTCGCCCCGCGATCGAGGTGCCGTTCACGACTCCAGTGACCCTGTCCGCCTGGCTGATCGGCGTCGGCGCGGTCGTCGCCGCCATCGGCGCAGTGATCGGCCTGTTCGATGGGTCGGGAGTCGTCATCGAGCTGCTCGCGCTGATCGCGCTCGTGGCCGTGGCGGCCTCGGTCTTCTTCGGCACGGCGCTGCCCGCCATTCCGCACGTGCGTTTCATCACCCTGGCCGTGGTCCTCGTGGCGTTCGGTGCCGCGCTCGACCGCCTGGGCACCGGCGGCGCGGGCGCCGGTGACCTGCTCCTGTTCCTGGGTGCGGCCGCGGCGGCCATCGGCGCGGTGCTCCTGGAGCTCGGGCACGACCAGCCGGTGGGCGGTCCGCAGTCCTGACCGGATGACCATCGCCCCACCGCCCGCCGAGCAGCGTCACGGGCTGACGGAAGACGAGTACCGCCTGGTCGTCGAGGCGATCGGTCGCGAGCCGAACGCGGTCGAGCTCGGGATGTTCGGCGCGATGTGGTCGGAGCACTGCGCCTACAAGCACTCGCGACCGCTGCTCGGGCGGCTCCCGAGCCAGGGCTCGCGGGTCCTCGTCGGCCCGGGCGAGAACGCCGGCGCCATCGACATCGGCGACGGGCTGGCGGTGGTGTTCAAGGTCGAGTCGCACAACCATCCGTCGGCGGTCGAGCCCTACCAGGGCGCCGCGACCGGGGTCGGCGGCATCATCCGCGACATCTTCACCATGGGCGCTCGGCCGATCGCGCTGCTCAACAGCCTGCGGTTCGGGCCGCTCGATCCCGACCCCGCGACCGACGAGGCGACCGCCGTTCGGAACCGCTACCTGTTCGGCGGCGTGGTGGCCGGCATCGCCGGCTACGGCAACTGCATCGGAATCCCGGACGTCGGCGGCGAGGTCACCTTCGATCCGACCTACTCGGGCAATCCGCTGGTCAATGCGATGTGCGTCGGCATCGCCCGACACGATGAGATCACGCTGGCGCGCGCGGCGGGCGCCGGCAATGTGCTGCTCCTGGTCGGCGCCGCGACCGGGCGCGACGGGATCCAGGGCGCCTCGTTCGCCTCCGCGACGCTCGGCGATGACCGCGAAGAGCGCCGCCCGGCCGTCCAGGTCGGGAACCCATTCCTCGAGAAGCTGCTGATGGAGGCGTGCCTGGAGCTGTCACGGACCGATGCGGTGGTGGCCATGCAGGACCTCGGCGCCGCCGGCCTCACCTGCGCCCTGGCCGAGCTGACCGCCCGCGGCGGGGTCGGTGCCGAGGTGGATCTCGACGTCGTTCCTCGACGCGAGGCGGGCATGAGCCCGTACGAGGTGCTGCTGTCAGAGTCGCAGGAGCGAATGCTGATCGTCGTCCGGCCGGAACGGGTCGCGGACGTGCGCGCAGTGTTCGACCGCTACGAGCTCGCCGCCGCGGACATCGGCCGCGTCACGGACGAGCCGATTATTCGTGCTCGCGCCCGCGGAGAGGTGGTGTGCGAGGTCGCCGGGCGTGCGCTGGCCGACGATGCCCCCCGCTACGTCATCGCCGGGCGGCCGGTCGACGCGCCAGACGACGACCTTCGGCCGCTGGCCGCCGCGCAGCCCGGCGCATCGGTGCTGGTGGAGCTCCTCGGCGCCCCGAACGTGCGCGACCGCAGGCCGATCTGGCGTCGCTACGACCACATGAACGGCACGAACACGGTCGTCGGTCCCGGCTCCGACGCCGCGCTGCTGCGCATCAAGGGCACCACTCGGGGCCTGGCCCTGGCCATCGACGGGCCGGCGCCGTCGCGGATCGGGGCGCTCGACCCGTACCTGGCCGGGCTGTCCGCGGCGCTCGAGGGCGCCGTGAACGTGGCATGCGCCGGCGCGACGCCGATCGGATTCACCGACTGCCTGAACTTCGGCTCGCCCGAGACCGAGCTCGGCGCCTGGCAGCTGGAACGCGCGATCGACGGGATCGCCGAGGCCTGCCGCCAGCTCGACGTGCCGGTCGTGTCGGGCAACGTGAGCCTCTACAACGAGACGCCGGACGGGCCGATCCTGCCGACGCCGGTGGTCGGAACGGTGGGACTGGTCGAGGACCGGGCGGCGACGCCGCGGTTGGCGTGGGCAGACGGAGACGAGCTGTGGCTGCTGGGTGCACCAGCCGCGGATCCCGACGCTCTCGCCGGATCCGAGCTGGCGTGGCGACGCGGGCACCGTGGAGGGCGCCCGACGCTCGACCCGACGCCGGTCGCCAGGCTGGTCGCCCTGCTGGCGAGCCTGGGCGGGACCCTGACGGCGGCGCATGACGCGTCGGTGGGCGGGATCGGCGTCGCGCTGGCCCGGATGGCGATCGCGTCCGGGATCGGCGCGACCGTCACCCTCCCCGGCGCCGAGCTGCCGACCGCGTTCCTGTTCGGGGAGCGCGTCGGCCGTGTGGTGGTGGGTGTCCGGCCGGATCGGTCGGCCGCGCTGCGCGACGCCCTCGACGCCGGTGGGGTGGAGGGCGAGCGAATCGGCGGTGCGGGCGGGAACGTCCTGAGGATCGAGATCGGAACGCATCGGATCGAGGCCGCGGTCATCGATCTGGCGCGGGCCTGGCGCACGCCGCTCGCCGACTGAGTCGAGGGCCGGCGCTCAGCGGTCGCCGGCACGCGTGCGCGGCTGTCGCCGGCCGACAGGCGCGTCGGGCTCGACGCACTTCCTCCTCGTCGAGGCCGAGCGCGGCCACGATCGGATCGTCGTCCGAGGCGGACGTGCGCCCGAGCGACGGTGCGGCGCTCGAGCAGGGCCTCGGTGGCGGCGGCCGCCGCACCAGGACCGTACCGTCGCGTTCGCGTCGCCGGACCGCCGGCGCCCGATGACCAGGAGCATCGTGCCGGCGAGCGCGACGGCCGTTACGCCGGCCAGCCCCACCAGCAGCACCGTCCGGAGCAGGCCGTCCTCGGAGCGCAGCTCTCCGTCGCCGTCCGGTCCGCGTGACGGCGCCGGCATCGGGCGGTTCGTGGGGATCCGCGGGCCGACCGGTCGCGCCACCGCACCGACGACCGGGCCCATCGGCGTCGTCGCGCTCGCTCGCGGGGACGAGCGAGTGCCGCCTCCGGCCCGGGAGTGCCGGGTCCATCGGCGCTCGGCGCGCTCGGCTGGATCGCTGTGGGCCGGCCCGCCGGCGCCGGAGGAGTGTGGGCCGGCGGTGTCCGCCGACGGGTCCGGGTTCGGCGGTCTCGGCGGGGGCGGCGCGGCCGGATTCCGCCGGCGGGTCGCCGCCATCGGGTGCAGATCCCCATCCGGCAGTCGACGCCGGCATCGGGCGTGCCGGATCCATCGGAATCGACCGGCGCGACGCCCGCGTCGGTCGAATTGGCGGCGACTTGGGAGCGGTGACGATCGTCGGCTGCGGCGCGGCCGCAGGCGGTGGCGACCCGTCGACGGAGACCGAGGCTGCCGACGACGGTCGCGAGGTTCCCGCGGTCGTCGGTGGCGGTGAACACGCGGCGCCCAGGTCCCGGCCGGCAGCGTGCCGCTCGTCGACCAGGTGCCCGACTCGGGCGTGCCGGCGACGCGGGTCATCGTCAGCAGCTCGCCGCCGACCGTCGCCGTCACGTCGGTGGCCGGGAACCGGCGCCGTCGTAGCCCACCGTCAGCGTGAAGACGGTGTCGATCGTGCCGGTGTCGGGCGAGACGTGTGGCGACGCGAGGGTATTCCCGACACCGGATGCGATGGACGGCGCTCCCAGGAGCGCCGTGAGGATCGCCAGGACGAGGAGGCCGCGGAGACCGCATCAGCCCGATGCCTGCCGCGGCGGCCGGGCCGGCCGGGCCGGCCGAGGGGCCCGCCGCGCCGGCGGCGCCGAGCCACGTGACGCCGCCTTCCCCGCCGCCCCGGGCAGGGGCTCGTGGAGGTGGGGATGATCGGCCTCCACGTCGAGGTGCGGCAGCGCGCCGCGCGCGCGCTGGTGGAGGCGATACACCTCCTCGAGCCCGTCGGGCGGCACGGCATCGGCGTAGATGGAGCAGAAGAGGTCGACCACCTCCGGGTCGAACTGCGTCCCCGCGTGCTGGCGGAGCTCCTCGAGGGCGTCCTCGTGGCTCAGCGCGCCCTTGTACGGGCGCTCGTGGACCATGGCGTGATACGCATCGGCGACGGCCACGATGCGCGCGCCGAGGGGGATCTCGGTCCCCTTCAACCCGTGTGGGTAGCCGCCGCCGTTGAAGCGCTCGTGATGGTGGAGCACGACCGGGATCGCCTCGCGCAGGGAGGACGCCTGCTCGAGGATGACCTGGCCGATGCGCGGATGCTCGCCGATCGTCTGCCACTCGGTGTCCGACAGGGTCGAGGGCTTGTCCAGGATCTCCTCGGGGATCGCGATCTTGCCCAGGTCATGGAGGAGGGACGCGATCCTGATGCGCTCGATCTCCTCGGCCGGCAGGCTCATCTCGAGCGCCAGCCCTGTGGCGAGCGACGCGATCATGTCCGACGGACGGCCACGGTGATGCGGCTGCGGCGCAAGGACCGAGGCGAGGGCCTGGGTGGCCGTGTCGGAGGCCCACTGGCCGATCGCGGCGGCCTGCGCTCGATGCGCGGCCGAGATCGGCGCACGACTGACCGGCGCGTTCTCGTCGAGGTCGCGGAACAGGTAGGTGCGGTTGCGACCGAGCGACTTCGCGGCGTACATGGCGGCATCGGCGCGATCGACCAACATGTCCAGCTGGAGCTCGGATCCGCGCCCCCCGGCGATCCCGATGCTGATGGTGGCCTTGATGTCCTGGCCGCCGGCGATCTGCAGACGCTCCTGCATGACGAGCGCGCGCAGCTCTTCGGCCAACCCGACGGCATCCTCCGGCGTCGTCTCGGGCAGGATCAGCATGAACTCCTCGCCGCCATACCTCCCGAACGTGTCGCTGGCGCGGATCGAGTCGGCCACGAGGTTGGCGATCTGGCGCAGGACCGCGTCGCCCGAGTTGTGGCCGTAGGTGTCGTTGATCGGCTTGAAGCGGTCGATGTCGATGAAGGCGACGCTCAGCGGCTTGTAGTGCCGGCCGGCGCGCTCCACCTCGGCGGCCAGCGTCGCGAGCAGGGTCTCGCGGTTGGGGATGCCGGTGAGGCGATCGTGGGTGGCCCGTGCCTCGGTCTGGAGGAATGCGCCGCTGGCGGCATTGAAGGCCCGGGCCAGCCGCCGTTCGGCCGGAATGCCGGCCTCGCGCAGCTTGACCGGGGTATCGGTCTCGAGCGTGCGCTCCAGCGCGCGTGCGATCCGGTTCAGCCGCCAGCCGACGTAGCTCCACGCCAGCAGCGCCATCGTCGTCATGCCGGCCGCGACCGCCACGGCGAGGGCGGTGGCGAACGCGCTTCGTTGCTGCGGATCGGCGCGTACGGCGATCCCGAGGGCGATCGTCACGACGGCTGCCACTGCCAGCGGGGCGAGAAAGCCGAGCGCGCGGACGAAGGTGAGCATCGGGTGGAGGATGACCCGGCAGGGTCCCCTGTGACCATGGCCCGATGGTCCGGAGGTGCGCCTCGGCACACGACGCGGCGCGCCGATTCTGGCCGAAGTGCGGAGCGGTGCAGTACTCGCCCGGTACGAGCGGCGGGGCCCCCGCGGGGCTGCACGGAAGCGCCGCCGGCGCCGCCCGACCGACGGCTATGATGGTCCCGTGGCCGGCCAGCACCGCCCCGTTCCGCCAGCCTGATTCGTGCGTCCCGCGATTCAGCTCACGCCGGAGTATCAGCCGCACGGGCCGCGCGAGGAATGCGGAGTGGTGGGCATCTGGGCTCCCGGTCAGCGCCTCGCCCACCTCACCTACGTCGGGCTGCACGCCCTCCAGCACCGCGGCCAGGAGTCGGCGGGCATCGCCGTCAGTGATGGGGTGGACCTTCAGCTCCACAAGCGGCTGGGGCTGGTGAGCTCGGTGTTCGACCCCGAGACGCTGCTCCGGCTCGAGGGCGGCGACGACGGGTCGCGCCCGTCCGTGGCCGCAATCGGCCACACGCGCTACAGCACCACCGGCTCGAACACGCTCCCGAACGTCCAGCCGGTGTACGCCCAGTCCGACCGCGGCGAGCTCATGCTGGGTCACAACGGCAACCTCACCAACGCCCGCTGGCTGCGGGACGAGCTCGGCGAGCAGGGAATCGAGTTCGCCACGGCGTCCGACACCGAGGTGCTGGCCAAGCTGATCGCCCATGCTCCGGGCCGCACGTGGGCGCAGCGCGTCGACCACGCCTTCCACCGTGCCGTCGGCGCCTACACCTTCACCATGCTGACGGCCGACGCGCTGGTTGCCGCGCGTGACCCGGTCGGGTTCCGCCCGCTGGCGCTGGGACGGCTGCCCGGCGGCTGGGCCGTCGCGTCGGAGAGCTCGGCACTGGACGCCATGGGGGCGCAGTTCGTCCGCGACGTCGACGCCGGCGAGGTGTTGACGATCGACGCCGAGGGGGTCCACTCCCACCGCTCGTCGCGCGCGACGCCCGAGCGGGAGCGGCTGTGCGTCTTCGAGTACGTCTACCTGGCGCGACCCGACAGCGTGATCGACGGACGGCTCCTGTACGAGGCGCGCCTCGCCATGGGCCGGGCGCTGGCACGCGAGCATCCGGCCGATGCGGACATCGTGATCGCCGTCCCCGACTCGGCGATCCCGGCTGCCATCGGCTACGCGGAGGAGGCCGGATTGCCGTACCGCGAAGGGCTCATCAAGTCGCGCTACGTCGGAAGGACCTTCATCCAGCCCGCGCAGACCGGGCGGGAGGAGGCGGTGCGGCTGAAGTTCAACCCGCTGCCCGAGCTGCTGTCCGGCAAGCGCGTGGTCGTCGTCGACGACTCGATCGTGCGCGGCACGACGACGGCGCCGATCGTGGCCATGCTCCGTCGCGCCGGCGCGGCCGAGGTGCACGTCCGCATCCACTCACCCGAGATGCGGCACCCGTGCTACATGGGGGTCGACACCGGTCGGCGCGACGAGCTGATCGCGGCGACCCACACCACCGACGAGATCCGCCGCGCCATCGGCGCGGACTCGCTCGGCTACCTCTCGAAGGACGGGATGCTCGATGCGGTCGGGGGTCGCCGCGAGGCGCGCTGCACCGCCTGCTTCGACGGCGTGTACCCCACCGACGTTCCCCTGGAGCTGGACAAGCTGGCGCTGGAGCGACGGTGACCACGCCGCGCACCTATCGCGAAGCCGGCGTGGACGTGGCGGAGGCCGAGCGGGCCGTGGACGGCATCGCACGGGCTGCGGCGTCGACCCTGACCCCGGCGGTGCTCGGCGGCATCGGCGGATTCGGGGCGCTCTATCGCTTCGACCCGACGACGCACCCCGACCCGGTCCTGGTCAGCAGCACCGATGGGGTGGGGACCAAGCTGCTCGTGGCGGTTGGCCTGGGACGGCACGACACGATCGGCATCGACCTGGTCCACGCCTGCCTGAACGACATCCTGGTGGCGGGCGCCGACCCGCTCTTCCTGCTCGACTATCTCGCCGTGGCCGACCTGCGGGCCGAGGTGATCGAGGAGATCGTCGCGGGCGTGGCGACCGCCTGCGCAGCCGCGGGGATCCCGCTCATCGGCGGCGAGACGGCGCAGCTGCCGGACCTGGTCCAGCGCGGCGAGCTGGACCTGGCGGGCTTCGTGGTCGGTGTGGTGGCGCGTGCCGACCTCATCGACGGCTCGGGCTGCCGGCCAGGGGACGTCCTGCTGGGCATTCCGTCCAGCGGGCTGCACACGAACGGCTACAGCCTCGCGCGCCGGGTCCTGCCGCCCGAGACGTGGTCCTCGCCGATGCCGGACAACGGGCGCACGATCGGCGAGGCCCTGCTCGAGCCGCATCGGTCCTACCTCGACGATCTGCGTGCGATGCGCCGCGCGGTGCGGTCGATCGGCACCGACATCGCCGCCCTCGCGCACATCACCGGCGGCGGCTGGGAGGGCAACGTGCCTCGGACCCTGCCTCCCGGCCTCGGCGTCGAAGTCGACACCGGATCGTGGCCGGTGCCCCGGATCTTCACCCTCATCCAGGCGCGTGGCGACATCGCCGACGAGGAGATGGTGCGCACCTTCAACATCGGCATCGGCATGACCGCCGTCATCCCGCCAGCCGGGGTCGACGCGGCGCTGGCCGCGGTGCCCGACGCGTGTCGCATCGGTCGGGTGGTGGAGGTGGCCGAGGGCCAGCCGCGCGTCGCCTTCGCGTGAGGCGCCTCGCGTGAGGCTGGGCGTCCTCGTCTCCGGCCGCGGCTCGAATCTCGCCGCCATCCTGCAGGCGGGGCTGCCGGTGGCCGTCGTGATCAGCAACCGTCCAGGCGCGCGTGCGCTCGAGATCGCCGAGGCCCACGGCGTCCCGTCCCGCGCTGCTGCGGCGCTCCGACTTCGCCGATGCCGACGCGCGTGATGGCGCCATCGGCCAGGCCCTGGCCGACGCGGGCGTCGAGCTCGCGGTCCTGGCCGGCTACGACCAGATCCTGCGCTCCACCTACTTCGCCACGTTCGGCGGCAGGACGATCAACATCCATCCCTCGCTGCTGCCCGCCCACGGCGGCCCCGGCATGGTCGGGCTGGCGGTCCATCGGTCGGTGCTGGCCGCGGGCGACCGCGAGACCGGCGCCACGGTCCACGAGGTCGGCGCCGAGGTCGACGCGGGACCGATCCTGGCGCAGGTCCGCGTGCCGGTCGAGGCCGGCGACGACGCCGAAACGCTCGCGGCCCGCGTGCTGCGCGAGGAGCATCGGCTGCTGGTGGCGACCATCCGACGCCTGGTCGCCGACCAGGCCGCGGAGGGCCGGTCGGGCACGATGCGTGCTAGCATCTCAGCAGCGTCCGACACGGCGCACGACTCCACACGCAGCAGCCAGGGCAGGTAGATGGACGCGATTCTCGAGCCGATTGGGGAGTTCTGGGAGGGGTTCCTGAACAACCCGATCGTCCAGCTGGCGAGCCAGCTGATCGTGATCTACGTCGTCCTCCTCTGGCTCGGCACCGCCTATTGGGCCTTCCGCGACATGCAGGCGCGCACCGAGAACCCGATCCTGCCGTATTTCGCGGCGGCGCTCATCATCTTCTTCACTCCGCTCCTGTTCCTGTTCGCGGTGATCCTGTACCTCATCGTCCGGCCGCGCGAGACGCTGGCCGAGGTGTACGAGCGCTCGCTGGCCGAGGAGAGCCTCCTGGCGGAGGTCGAGAAGAACGAGCTGTGCCCGGTGTGCCGCGATCGCGTCGACAGCGACTGGCTGGTCTGTCCGAACTGCCGCACCCGGCTCCACCGCGTGTGCCCCTCATGCAACCGACTCGCCGAGCCGAGCTGGCCGCTGTGCGCGTACTGCGGACGTGAGTTCGAGCGCCCGGCGCGGGCCGCCGCCCGCACGCGCGCCCCGCAGCCTGCGGATGAGCCGATCGAGGTTGCCGACGGCGCGACGGCCGACGCCATCGCCGAGCGAGCGCGGCTGCGCGGCGCGACCAACACCTGAGCCCCGGATCTCTCGGGGTGGAATCCGACCCGCCCGCGGAGCCCTCGGGCCCGGCTGCCCCCGGGCAGCCGCCGACGGCCACGACCGGCAGCCTGCCGCGGGGCACCCATCCGACGATCGGCCCCGACACGGTCCGCATGCCCTCGTGGCCCGGGCCGGTATTGGCGATCGGCGGCGCCGTCGTGGCGATGGTCGCGCTGGTCGCCTCGGCGATGGCGATCCAGGGATCGTTCGACGCGGACTCGGCGTCGCTGGCCTGGCTGGCCCTCGCCGGCGGCCTCGCCTTCGCCGCCGGCCTGGTCTACACCGCCGTCCGGCAGCTGCGCATCCGAGGCTACCTGCCGCCGGAGCGGTACCGCGGCCCGAACGTCTTCATCCTGGTGGCGCTGGTGCTCGTGGTTGCCACCGTCCTGACCGCGCCGTTCAGCGCCGATGCCGCGGCGATGGTCCTGGGCGAGGGAGAGCTCACGTTCCTCGGCTCCCTCGTCCTCCTGACCTCGACCCAGGCCGGACTGTTGCTGGTGAGCTGGCTGCTGGTCTTCCGGCCGAACGCGCTGGCCGGGCTTCCATCCCTGCCCGGCCCCGACCCCGGCGGTGCGCTCCGCAGCGGCCTCGGATGGGGCATCGTGGCCTGGTTCGGCGCGAGCGTCGTGTCGTACGGGGTCTACGCGCTGTTCGAGGCGCTCGGCATGGATCCCGAGCCCCAGGCGGCGGAGCAGGCGCTCTCCGTGATCGACCCCTTCCTGGCGGTCGTGGCGATCGTCATCCTGGCGCCGGTTGCCGAGGAGGTCTTCTTCCGCGGCGTCATCTTCAACGCGCTCCTGCGTGAGCGAGGGCGCCGATGGGCGTTCGTCGGCTCGGCTGCGCTGTTCGCGGCCATCCATCTCTCCCTCGTCGCCCTGCTGCCGATCTTCCTCCTCGGCCTGGCCCTGGCCTGGGTGTACGACCGGACGCAGAATCTGCTCGCGCCGATCGCGATGCACGTGGTCGTCAACGGCGCCTCGGTGCTCATCGCGCTGCTCATCCGCTACGAGATGGTGCCGCTGCCCACCTGAGCGGTAAGGGCCCGATAAGCGGGCGATGACCGCCTGATCGGTATCGTCAGCCGCCGATGACCGACACGCCGATCCCGATCTCGCTCGTGCGCCACGCGGCCCGTCCCGCCGTCCTGGACCGGTTCGAGCGCGACGGGCCGGAGTCGTCCGATGACGACGTGCTGCTGGCGGTTCTGCTCGGCGGCGGGACGACCTCCGGCCGGACGGCGCGCCGGTTGCTGGACCGCTTCGGGTCGCTGGAGGCCGTGATGCGCGCCGACTCCGTCGAGCTGCGCGTTGGCGGTCTGCCCCGCGCCGTCGCGTCGCGCCTGCCCGCGGCGCTCGAGGTCGGCCGACGAGTCGCGCGCCGTCCCGTCGACGCGCCCTGGCTGGTGCGGACGCCGGCCGACGTCGCCGAGCCGCTGGTCGATGCCATGAGCTCCCTGGAGCGCGAGGAGCTGCGCGTCCTGCTGCTCGACACGAAGAACGTGGTGGTCGCCGAGCGAACCGTCTATCGCGGCAACCTGGCTGGTTCGTCGGTGCGCGTCGGCGAGGTCTACCGCGACGCCGTCCGCCGTTGCGCTGCCGCGGTCGTCGTCGCCCACAACCATCCGAGTGGCGATCCGAGCCCGTCAGGCGAGGACCTCCGGATCACGGCCGAGCTGGCCCAGGCCGGGCGACTGCTCGACATCGAGCTGCTCGACCACGTCGTGATCGGACGCGGTCGATGGACCAGCCTGCGCGCCATCGGCGCGGTCGGTCAGGAGCCGGCGACGATGCGGTAGATCGTGCCCGATCCGTAGTCGGCCAGGTACAGCTCGCCGTCGGTGTCCTCGCCGAAGCTCGAGATGCTGGCCCCGCTGTCGAGCAGGACATGCGGACCGGCGGAACGGGTCCCGGCGTCGGGTGGCTCGAGATCGGAGCGGACGCCGAAGAGCAGGCCGCTGCAGTAATCGCCGAACAGGTACCAGCCGGCGAGCCCGTCGATGGCCGATCCGCGGTAGACGTACCCGCCGGTGACCGAGCAGCCGAGGTCGCGGCCGTACTCCGCGACGGGCAGGATCAGCCCGTCGGACGAGCACCCGGCGACCGCGAAGCAGCTCGTTGCCTCCATGACGTTCCAGCCGAGATTCGCGCCGGCCGACGCCGCCGGGTCCATCACCCGGTTGATCTCCTCGAATGCGTTCTGGCCGACGTCGGCGATCCACAGCTCATCGGTGGCGCGATCGAAGCTGAAGCGCCACGGGTTGCGCAGCCCGATCAGGTACGCCTCCGGCGCTCCCTCGGCGCCGTCGGCGAAGGGGTTGTCCTGGGGGATGGCGTAGGCGCGATCACCCTGCGGCTCCGCGTCGACGTCGAGGCGCAGGATCTTGCCGAGCAGCGCGAACGGATTCTGCCCGTTGCCGTCCGGATCGCCCTGCGAGCCGCCGTCGCCGAGGCCGAGCCACAGCGTTCCGTCGGCGCCGAACGCGAGCTGCCCGCCGTTGTGGTTCGAGAACGGCTGCACCACGGAGAGGAGCACGCGCTCGGATGCAGGGTCGAGCACGGGCGCCCCGGCCGTGCCGCCGCCGGCGGCCCGGAACTCGGCCACCACGGTGTTGCCGTTGCGATCGCTGTAGTGCACGAAGGCGCGAGGGTCGCCGGGCCACCCCGGGTGGAGTGCCAGCCCGAGCAGGCCACGCTCGCCCCCGGCCAGCACCCGGTCGGCGAGGTCGAGGGTCATCGACATCTCGCCCGACTCCAGGTCGAGGGCGACGATCCGCCCGGCCTGCTCCTGGACGAGGAGCCAGCCCGCCGGGCCGGTCGCGATGCCGATCGGTGCCACCAGGCCCGACGCGAGCGCCTCGAGGGCCAGGGGCGGTGGCGCGTCGGCGATCGGTGGGGGTCCGGGGCTGGACGACGCCGCGCTCGCAGCGGACGAGGCAGGAGCGCTTGCCGAGGGCAAGGCCGCCGCCGTGCGAGTGGGCTCGGCGCTGTCCGGCGGTGTCGCGGAGGAGGCGGTCGGATCGGGCCCGCCACACGCAGCCAGGAGCACGCTCGTGACCACCATGACGACCCTGCGGCGGGGCAGCGGCATCGGGCCCATTGTGTGCCGATCGGGTAGGGTTGCGCCACAGCCATGACGACGACGAAGGAGAGCCTGCGCCGCGCCGTCGCCCACGCGGTCCGCCCGGCGCTCGAGGCCGGGCCCGAGGCGATCGGCACGCGGCGCAGCGTGATCATCGAGCGCATCCAGCCGGAGCTTGACGGCGGCCGCCATCCGGTGAAGCGGGTCGTCGGCGACCAGCTGGCAGTCACCGCGGACATCTACGCCGACGGCCACGATCTGCTCGACGCCGCCCTCCTGCTGCGCGCCGACGACGAGGAGGCCTGGCAGCAGACGCCGATGCGGCCTGTCGACAACGACCGCTGGTGGGGGCACGTCGAGCTGCGCCGCAACCGCTGGCACCGCTACGCGATCGAGGCCTGGCGCGACGCGTGGAGCAGCTGGCGGCACGGGCTGCATCGCAAGGTCGAGGCCTCGGTGCCGGTGCCGGTCGAGCTCGAGGAGGGCCGCATCCTCGTCGAAGCGGCGATGACGCGGGCGGAGGAGGCCGAGGCGGGCGACGACGTCCGCACGCTGCGCGACGCGATCGCACGGTTCCGACGGGCGCGATCGGAGTCCACTCGCATCGCCGCTCTCGACACCGACGAGGTCGCCGCCGCCATGGGCCGCCACCCCGATCGGCGCAGCGCAACACGGTCGGCGGAGCTGCCGCTCGTCGTCGATCGTGAGCGCGCGCGCACCGGGGCCTGGTACGAGCTGTTCCCACGGTCGCAGGGTCGCGATCCGACGCAGCCGAAGGCCACGACCTTCGCCGAGGCAGAGTGGCGGCTGGTCGACATCGCCGCCATGGGGTTCGACGTGGTCTACCTGCCGCCGATCCACCCCATCGGCCGGACGCACCGCAAGGGCCGCAACAACAGCCTCGAAGCGCGGCCCGACGATGTCGGGTCGCCGTACGCCATCGGCTCGGTCGACGGCGGGCATGACACGGTGGCGCCGGAGCTCGGTGGCCTCGACCAGTTCCTCCATTTCCGGAAGGCGGTCGAGGCGCGCGGGATGGAAGTGGCCATGGACCTTGCCATCCAGGCCTCCCCGGACCATCCCTGGGTGACGACGCACCCCGAGTGGTTCCGGCATTCTCCCGACGGGAGCATCAAGTACGCCGAGAACCCGCCGAAGAAGTACCAGGACATCTACCCGATCGCGTTCGACGACGAGGACGCATCGGCCCGTGCGGCGCTGTGGCACGAGTGGAAGCGAGTGTTCGAGGTCTGGATCGAGCGCGGGGTGCGGATCTTTCGGGTCGACAACCCGCACACCAAGCCGATCCCGTTCTGGGCGTGGCTGATCCGCGAGATCCAGCGGGCGTACCCGGACGTGATCTTCCTGTCCGAGGCGTTCACGAAGCCGAAGATGATGCGACAGCTCGCCAAGGTCGGGTTCACGCAGAGCTACACGTACTTCACCTGGCGCGAGACGCCCGGAGAGCTGCGCGACTACTTCACCGAGCTCACCCAGAGCGAGATGCGCGAGTACTACCGCGGCAACCTGTTCACCAACACCCCGGACATCAATCCGCACCACCTCGACCATGGACGGCCGGCATTCATCGTCCGCACGGTGCTGGCGGCCACGCTGTCGAGCTCCTACGGCATCTACTCCGGCTGGGAGCTGTGCGAGGCCGCCCGGCTCGGCGAGCGCGAGGAGTACCTCGACAGCGAGAAGTACGAGGTCCGCGCCCGTGATTGGGAGGCGCCGGGCAATATCAAGCTGCTGATCGGCGAGCTCAACCGTCTGCGCCGCGAGCGCCCGGCGCTCAGGCTGTACGACAACCTCCGATTCGAGCAGGCGACCGGCGAGCGCACGCTCTTCTATCGCAAGGCCGTGCCACACGGGAAGGTCGATCCGCTGACCGGTCATCCGAACCGATGGCGGGACCCGGTGTACGTCGCGGTCAACACCGACCCGCGGGTGGCCGAGCATGCGATCCTGCACCCGGACCTGCCGGCGATCGGCATCGGCTGGGACGAGCCCTACCGGATGACCGACCTGCTGACGGGCGCCGTGTCGCGGGAGCGAGGGGCCGACGTGCCGCTCGTGCTCGACCCGGCGGGGGAGCCGTTCCGGATCTTCACGATCTCGCCCCTCGATCGTTGAGGCGGCCGACCTGCCAGGAGGGTGACCAGGCCACGTGAGTAGACCGAGCGATGGCGCGGGCGTGCACGAAGCTCCGGCGCGGACCGATGGCGGCGCCCCGCAGCTGCTGCGCGACGACCCCCACTGGTACAAGGACGCCATCATCTACCAGCTGCACGTCAAGTCCTTCGCCGACTCGAGCGACGATGGCGTCGGGGACTTCTCCGGGCTGACGTCCAAGCTGGACTACATCGCCGACCTGGGCGTGACGGCCATCTGGCTGCTGCCGTTCTATCCCTCACCGCTGCGGGACGACGGCTACGACATCGCCGACTACACCCGCGTCCACCCCGACTACGGCACGCTGCGCGACTTTCGGACGTTCGTGCGCGAGGCCCATCGGCGCGGGCTGCGCGTGATCACCGAGCTCGTCATCAACCACACCAGCGACCAGCACCCCTGGTTCGTCGAGGCCCGGTCCAGCCGGACGAATCCGCGTCGCGACTGGTACGTGTGGAGCGACACGGACCAGAAGTACACCGAGGCGCGGATCATCTTCACCGACACCGAGTCCAGCAACTGGACCTGGGACCCGGAGTCGCAGCAGTACTACTGGCATCGATTCTTCAGCCACCAGCCGGACCTGAACTTCGACAACGCGCAGGTCATCCGCGCGGTCCTGCGGGTGATGCGCTTCTGGCTCGACCTCGGCGTTGATGGGCTCCGGCTCGACGCCGTCCCGTACCTGGTCGAGCGTGAAGGGACGAACGGCGAGAACCTGCCCGAGACGCACGCCGTCCTGCGTCGCCTGCGCCAGGGCCTGGATGAGCGCTACACCGGGCGAATGCTGCTGGCCGAGGCGAACCAGTGGCCCCCGGACGTGCTGCCCTACTTCGGCACCCCCGACGAGCCGGAATGCCACATGGCATTCCACTTCCCGCTCATGCCGCGGATCTGGATCGCGCTGCGGCGGGAGGACCGCTATCCGATCGTCGAGATCATGGGGCAGACGCCGGAGACTCCCGACGAGGCCCAGTGGGCGCTCTTCCTCCGCAACCACGACGAGCTCACGCTCGAGATGGTCACCGACGAGGAGCGCGACTTCATGTACACCGAGTACGCGCGCGACGCGAGGATGCGGATCAACGTCGGCATCCGGCGACGGCTGGCCCCGCTGGTCGATAACAGCCGCCGAAGGATGGAGCTGCTGACCTCGCTCCTGTTCAGCATGCGTGGCACGCCGGTGGTCTACTACGGCGACGAGATCGGGATGGGCGACAACGTCTACCTCGGCGACCGCAATGGCGTTCGCACGCCGATGCAGTGGACGGGCGACCGCAACGCCGGCTTCAGCCGTGCCGATGTCCACGCCCTCTACGCGCCGCTGGTTGCCGATCCGGTCTACGGCTACCAGGCGGTGAACGTCGAGGCGCAGGAACGCGTGCCCGGATCCCTGCTGAACTGGATGAAGCGCCTGATCCGAGTCCGTCGCTCCCACCAGGTCTTCGGGCGTGGCTCACTCGACTTCCTGCATCCGGAGAACCGGCGCGTGCTCGCCTACCTGCGCGAGCACGAGGGCGTGACGATCCTGTGCGTCGCCAACCTGTCGCGCTTCGCCCAGTACGTGGAGCTCGACCTGTCGCGCTTCGCGAGGCGACAGCCGATCGAGCTGATCGGGCGCGTCCACTTCCCCCGCATCGGCGAGCTGCCGTACCTGCTGACGCTGGGGCCGCACGACTTCTTCTGGTTCGAGCTCGTCGATGGCGGCGGCTGAGCGGCTTCCGACCGTCATCCGCGCCGCGGTGGTCGAGGACGCCGAGGCGATGGGCGGCATCGCCCAGCGGTCGTGGGCGGCGACCTACCCCGGGATCGTGCCGGATCCGGTGCTCGCCGAGTGGATCGCCGAGGCGCCGGACGGCTGGCGGAACGCGCTCGCCGCGATCGGCCCGGACAGTCCCGCCCGGATCTGGGTCGGCGAACGGGAGGGCGCGGTGCTGGGCTACGCGACGACCACGCCCGCCAAGGACACCTGGCTGCCACCGCCGGATGGTGCCGGCGAGCTGACGAACCTGTATCTCGATCCTGGGGCCATCGGCACCGGGCTCGGACGGCAGCTGTACGAGCATGCCGTCGACGACCTCCGGGAGCGCGGCTTCGACCCGCTGGTGGTCTGGGCGTTCCGCGACAACCCGCTGGCACGGCGCTTCTACCCGAAGATGGGCCTGACCATCGACGTCGCCGACCACCACTGGGTGCTGGGCGGTATCCCGTGCCCGATCGTCCGGTTCCGGCGCGACTGGACGGCATCGGACGTCGCGAGCGGACTGCCCGACGGGGCATGACCGCCCCGGTCCCGGACGCCGCCTGGCTCGTTGCCCAGCGTTGGTTCCGCTCCAAGCATCGGCAGGTCGTCGGGGTCCGAGAGCTCGATCGCGCCGCCCTCACCGCCTCGGCCGCCCTCGTCGTGCTCGAGGTCACGTACCGGGACGGCGGCGACGTGGATCACTACCTGCTGCCGATGTCCGACCGGGGGGAACCTGCCGATGGCGACGGCGCCTGGCGTGCGCTCGCCGAGGCGATGCTCGCCGGTGGCGAGCTCCGGGGTGCGAGGGGAACCTTCGTCGCCGCGCCCACGCCGGCCGGTGACCGATTTCCCGGCGGTCCCGACGCGGTCGCGCGGCTCGACGAACGGCGGCTGGGCGTCGAGCAGTCGAACACCTCGATCCTGCTCGGCGACCGCCTGATCCTGAAGCTGTATCGGCTGCTGGAGCCCGGGACGAACCCCGACCTGGAGGTCGGCCTCTTCCTGACCGATGCGGGCTTCGCGGACACGCCGGCGGTGGCCGGCTCGCTGGTCCATGTCCGTCACGACGGGGAGGCGGCGGCCGCGGGGATGCTCCAGGTCTTCGTGCCGTCGCACGGCGACGCGTGGTTTGCGATGCTGGAACTGCTGGCCACCGACCGGGACGCGGCCACTGGCCTGGCGCGCGCGATCGGTGCGGTGACCGCAGGCCTGCACGCAGCGCTGGCGTCGCGCCCGGACCATCCCGGGTTCGCGGTGCGGACTGCGACCGACCTCGATACGACCGCATGGCGCGCATCGGCCGATCGCGAGCTGGAGGCGGCGATCGGCGCTGTGACGGGCGACGAGCGCGCGCGCCTGGTGGCCCTGGCGCCGCGGCTGCGGGGTCGATTGGCGGACAGCTTCGGCGCGGCCGCCGGAGCGGCTCGCGTCAGCCGCATCCATGGCGACTATCACCTCGGCCAGCTGCTGGCGCGCGACGATGGTGGCATCAGCGTCATCGACTTCGAGGGCGAGCCGGCCCGGTCGCTGGCCGAGCGGCGTCTCCCGGGGTCGCCCCTGCGCGACGTGGCGGGAATGCTCCGCAGTCTCGACTACGCGGCCCGCACCGCGGCGGTGCGCGGCGGTGCGGGCGGCTTCGATGCGGGCGCGTGGCTGAACCAGGCGCGCGCCGCCTTCCTGGATGCCTATGGGGAGATCGGCGAGGCGGAGCGCTCGCTTCTCGACGCGTTCGAGCTCGAGAAGGCGTGCTACGAGGTCCGCTACGAGTCCGCCAACCGTCCCGCGTGGCTGTGGCTCCCGCTCGAGGGGATCGAGCGCCTATCCGACGGCGCTGCTCCACCACGCTGAGTCCGGTCGATACGGTGCTGCCGGGCGTCCCACCGCATCGGTCTCGAAGCGATAGACGAGCCCTGCCGCAGGGTCGGCGCGACGCTCCTGCTCGGTCCAGTTCTCGGTGGCGGTCGTGACATACAGCCGGCGCAGACCCGTGCCTCCGAAGGCGCATGACGTGGTCTGGGTGGCAGGAACGTGCAGCTCCTGGCGCAGCACGCCCTCCGGGGAGTAGCGCTGGACCCGCCCGCCGCCGAAGATCGCCACCCAGATGTCGCCTGCGGCATCGACCGTCAACCCGTCCGGCCCGGCGCCGACCTCTGCCACGGTGACCAGGATGCGCCCGTCCGAGATCGTGCCGCGTTCGAGGTCGAACGAGAAGGCATGGATGACCCGCGGCACGGTATCGGCCAGGTACATCGTCCCCCCGTCGGGACTCCAGCCGATGCCGTTGGAGATGGTCAGGCCGTCGAGCATCAGCTCGGTGTGCCCGTCCCGCTCGAGTCGGTACAGCGCGCCGGCTCCGGCGCGGTTGTCGTGCGCCTTCGTGCCGGCCCAGAACCTCCCGAGTGCATCGCATGCCGCATCGTTCATGCGCGTGCCTTCCGGGGCGACATCGGCGAGGGTCCGTTGCGTGCCGTCGACGGCGAGGTGGACGAAGCCCCGGCCCGCGGCGAGCATCCAGCCCTCGTCACCCTCGATCGGCGCGACGGCGCCAGCAGTGCCCGGTACCTGGTATCTGGCGACCGAGATGAGGCCCCCGTCGTCCTCGACGCGGTCGCGGAAGACCCGCCCAGCCACGATGTCGACCCGCAGCAGCTCGTCGCGGCGGGCGTCCCAGCGCGCCCCCTCGCCGAGGATGTTCTGTTCGACCGTGCACGCCACTGCGCCACCGACTGCGCTCGGGTCGGGTGTGCCTTCGCCGGCCGATCCGCTCACGGGCGAAGGATACGCGCGTCCCCGATGCGAGCCCCACCCCGCCCCGGCAGCGGGTACCCTTCGCCGGTGAGCCCGTTCGCGGACGGTCCGCCGCCGTCCTCCGTCACAGTCAGCGCCCTGACGTGCCGCTGAGGGTCTGGCGCGGCGCGCCGTACCCGCTGGGCGCGACGTGGGACGGCTCGGGGGTGAATTTCGCCCTGTTCAGCGAGAACGCCGAAGCGGTCGACCTGTGCCTGTTCGACGCCGATGGCACCGAGCAACGGGTCCGCCTGACCGAGCAGACCGACCTCGTCTGGCACTGCTACCTGCCCGACATGCGTCCCGGACAGCGCTACGGGTACCGCGTCCACGGCCCGTATGCGCCGGACCGCGGCCATCGGTTCAACCCGAACAAGCTGCTGATCGACCCGTATGCCAAGCGGATCGCCGGCGGCGTGCGCTGGGATGACGCGCTGTTCGGCTATCGCATCGGCGCGGATGGCGACCAGGCGCCGGATGATCGGGACAGCTCCTCGTTCACGCCCAAGAGCGTCGTGATCAACCAGGCGTTCGTGTGGGGTGGCGACGCGCGGCCGCGCACGCCGTTCGACCTCACCCTGATCTACGAGGTCCACGTGAAGGGCTTCACGATGCTGCATCCCGACGTGCCGGAGGAGCTGCGCGGCACGTACGCCGGCATGGGCTCGGCGCCGGCCATCGACTACCTCACCTCCCTCGGCATCACGGCGGTCGAGCTGCTGCCGGTGCACCAGCACGTCACCGATCGGCACCTCGTCGAGCGAGGCCTGTCGAACTACTGGGGCTACAACACCATCGGCTTCTTTGCTCCGGACGTCCGCTTCTCGGCCACCGGCGAGCCGGTGAGCGAATTCAAGACCATGGTGAAGCGGTTTCACGACGCGGGGATCGAGATCATCCTCGACGTGGTCTACAACCACACCGGGGAAGGCAGCCACCTCGGGCCGACCATCAGCTTCCGCGGCATCGACAACGCGGCCTACTACCGGCTCGACCCCGAGGACCGCCGCTACTACGTCGACTACACCGGCACCGGCAACACGCTCGACGCCACCAGTCCCCGCGTCCTGCAGCTGATCATGGACTCGCTGCGCTACTGGGTGACCGAGATGCATGTCGACGGCTTTCGCTTCGACCTGGCGTCGGCATTGGCGCGCGAGATGTACGACGTCGACAAGCTGGGGAGCTTCTTCGACATCATCCACCAGGACCCGGTGATCAGCCAGGTCAAGCTCATCGCCGAGCCGTGGGACGTCGGGCCCGGCGGCTACCAGGTCGGCAACTTCCCGGTTGGCTGGGCCGAGTGGAACGGGAAGTACCGCGACACGGTGCGCCGGTTCTGGAAGGGAGTCGGCAGCCAGGCAGCCGAGCTCGGGTATCGGCTGAGCGGCAGCTCCGACCTGTACGCCGGATCCGGCCGCCGTCCGCATGCCAGCGTGAACTTCGTGACCGCCCACGACGGCTTCACGCTCCACGATCTCGTCAGCTACGAGTCCAAGCACAACGAGGCGAACGGCGAGAACAACCGAGACGGTGACGACAACAACGAGAGCATGAACTTCGGCGTCGAGGGGGAGACCGATGAGGAGGCCATCATCGAGGCCCGCGAGCGCCAGAAGCGCAACCTCCTCGCCACCCTCATGCTGAGCCAGGGTGTGCCGATGCTGCTGGGCGGGGACGAGATCGGCCGCACGCAGGGCGGCAACAACAACGGGTACGCGCAGGACAACGAGACCAGCTGGTTCTCGTGGGAGGTCAGCCGCCGTGACCGCCAGCTGCTCGGGTTCACCCGCTCGCTGATCCGCCTGTTCCTTCACCACCCGGTCCTGCGCCGCCGCCGCTTCTTCCAGGGCCGGCAGATTCGGGGTTCGCGCGTGAAGGACCTCACCTGGTTCGCCCCGGACGGATCGGAGATGAACGACGAGCAGTGGGGGACGCCGGGCGTGAAGGCGTTGGGCCTCCAGTACGCCGGGGACGCGATCGACGACCGCGGCCCGCGCGGCGAGCGGATCGTGGACGACACCCTGCTGGTCATCCTCAACGCCGACGACCGCCCGGTCGCCTTCACCCTGCCGAACCACGAGGTCGCGAGACGCTGGGAGGTCGTGTTCGACACCGTCCACCGCACGTTCACCGCCGCTCACGGGGAGCATGCCGGTGGCGCGGTCCTGCGGGTCGCCGAGCGGTCGGTGGTCTGCCTGCGGAGGCTGCCGCGCGTTCGACGTACCGGCGGAGGATGACCGCCGCTCCGCTCGTCGAGATGACGTACGTCGACGCCTATCGGCAGCGGCGCACGGTGACACCGGAGATCCGGTCAGCCGTCCTGGCGACCATGGGCCTCGACGACGAGGTCGCCGTGCCGGCCATCGACGCCGTGGCGGTGGTCCGGCCGGGGGGCCGCCTGCCGGCGACCGGGACGGTGCGTCTCGAGGACGGCTCCGACCTGGGAAGGATCGACGCCCTGCCGGCCGATGCCCCCTTCGGTTACCACCACCTCGAGCGCCCTGACGGTCAGCACCAGCTGCTGATCACGGGTCCCGGCCGGTGCCACCTGCCCGCCGGCCTGCGCACGTGGGGTCTGGCCGTGCAGCTCGCGACGATGCGCTCCGGGCGCAGCTGGGGCATCGGGGATCTCGCGGACCTGCGGGAGCTCGGCCGCTGGGCGTCCTCGCGGGGCGCCGGGTTCCTGGCGGTCAGCCCGCTCGGCGCACCCAACCCCGGTCCGGCGCCGGAGCCAAGCCCGTACTACCCGAGCACGCGGCGATTCGCCAACCCGCTTCACCTGCGGCTCGAGGAGATCGCCGGCGCATCGATCGACGACGAGCTGGCTCGGGCGGGTCGTGCGCTCAACGACGACCGTCCGATCGATCGCGGACGCGTCTGGACGCTGAAGCGTACGGCGCTCGAGCGGATCTGGGACGCGGGGATCCGGGACCGGGATGCCTTCGAGGGGTGGCGGAATGCGCAGGGCGACGCGCTCGAGCGGTGGGGAAGATTCTGCGTGCTGACCGAGCGCCACGGACCCGGCTGGCAGTCATGGCCGTCCGATCTGCGGGACTCCGATGGGCCGGGACCGGCGACGATCGCGCGGGACGCGCCCGATCGCGTCGCCTTCCACGCATGGATCCAGTGGTGCCTCGACCTTCAGCTGGCGGCGGCGTCCGCGCCGGTGGCCCGCGTCGCCGACATGCCGATCGGCGTCGATCCCGGCGGCTTCGACGCGTGGGACTGGCAGGAGACGCTAGCGCTCGGCGCGTCGATCGGTGCGCCGCCCGACCGCTTCACGACTGCCGGCCAGGAGTGGGGGCTCCCGCCGTTCATCCCGCATCGGCTCCGCGCGGCCGGGTACCGGCCGTTCATCGAGACGCTCCGCGCTCAGCTGCGGCATGCCGGGGGGTTGCGGATCGACCATGTGCTCGGGCTCTTCCGGCTGTGGTGGATCCCGGCCGGCAGGGCGCCCGACGCCGGAGCGTACGTTCGATCCGCTCCCGACGAGCTGCTCGAGATCGTGGCCATCGAGAGCCACCGTGCCGGCGCGATCGTCATCGGCGAGGATCTCGGCACCGTCCCGCCCGGCGTCCGCGCCGAGCTGCGTCGCCGGCGCCTCCTCTCGACGCGGCTGATCGTCTTCGAGCGCGTGCCGCCGGCCCGCTACCCGCGCCAGTCGTTCGCCGCGGTGACCACGCATGACCTGCCGACCATCGGCGGCATCCTGTCAGGCTCCGATCTCGCCGACCAGGCGGCGGCGGGTCTGGCCCCCGACCCGGACGCGCTGGAGCTGCTCCGATCCCGACTCACCGACGCCGCCGGCGTCGGTGATGGCGCCGACCCATCGACCATCGTGGCGGCCGTACACGCACGCCTGGCAGCCTCGCCATCGGCGCTGGTGGCCGGCTCCCTCGAGGATGCCCTCGGCGTGGCCGAGCGCCCTAACCTTCCAGGCACCGTCGCGCACCAGCGTCCGAACTGGTCGCAGCCACTGCCGAAGACCCTCGAGCAGATCGTGGTCGACCCGCGGGTCGAGCGGCTGGCCGCCTCCCTGCGGCGAACGTGAACGGCGGCTAGCGATCGGGTCGGAGAATCAGTCCGGCGAGTGGCGGCAGGCTCAGGGAGGCCGAGAACGGCTGGCCGTGCCAGCCCTCCTCCACCGCGTCGACGCCGCCGAGGTTGCCGAGATTCGAGCCGCCGTAGTGCTCCGAGTCGGAGTTGATCGCCTCGACCCAGCTGCCGCCCTGCGGCAGTCCGAGCCGGTAGTCGTGCCGCGGCACCGGCGTCAGGTTCAGGACCACCACCGCAACGTCGTCCCCGCCCCGCCGGATCCACGAGTAGACGCTGGACTCCACGTCGGAGGCGTCGATCCAGGCGAAGCCCTCCGGGTCGGGGTCGGCGGCCCACAGGGCCGGGGTGGATGCGTAGACGCGACCGAGGTCCTCGACGAAGTGCGCCAGGCCCCCGTGGAGCGGCTCCTCCAGCAGCTCCCAGGGCAGGGCACGGTCGTGCGACCACTCGTCGGGCATGCCGAGCTCGATGCCCATGAACAGGAGCTTCTTGCCCGGCTGGCCCCACATGTCGAGCAGCAGGGCGCGCAGATTCGCGAACTTCTGCCACTCGTCGCCCGGCATCTTGCGCAGCAGCGAGCCCTTGCCGTGCACCACCTCGTCATGCGACAGCGGCAGCACGAAGTGCTCGGTGTCCTTGTACAGGCCGCGGAACGTGAGCTTGTCGTGGTGGAAGCGCCGATGGACCGGGTTCTCGCCGAAGTAGGCGAGCGTGTCGTGCATCCAGCCCATGTCCCATTTGAAACCGAAGCCGATGCCCCCGAGGTAGGTCGGCCGGCTGATGCCCGGGAAGGCGGTCGACTCCTCGGCGATGGTGACGACACCGGGAAAGCGCGCGTACACGCGCTCGTTCATCTCGCGCAGGAACGCGATGGCCTCGAGGTTCTCGTTGCTGCCGTATCGATTGGGCGTCCACTCGCCCTTGGTCCGGGAGTAGTCGAGATAGAGCATCGAGGCCACGGCGTCGACCCGCAGCCCGTCGATGTGATAGCGCTCGCACCAGAACAGGGCGTTGGCGACGAGGAAGTTGCGGACCTCCGGGCGGCCGAAGTCGAAGATCAGCGTTCCCCAGTCGGGATGCTCGCCGCGCTGCGGGTCGGAGTGCTCGTACAGCGGCGTGCCGTCGAAACGGCGCAGGGCGAAGTCATCGGTCGGGAAGTGGGCCGGGACCCAGTCGACGATCACGCCGATACCGGCGTTGTGCAGCGTCTCGACCATGGCGGCGAAGTCGTCGGGGTTCCCGAAC
The DNA here is from genome assembly GCA_963806695.1 of uncultured Chloroflexia bacterium. Taxonomy (GTDB): domain Bacteria; phylum Chloroflexota; class Limnocylindria; order QHBO01; family QHBO01; genus JACDBZ01. The sequence continues at coordinate 35,835 of CAWDYT010000003.1, forward strand.
CGCGCGGTCGGGGCGTAGTAGCCGGTCACCTGGTAGCCCCATGACCCGTCGAACGGGTGCTCGGCCACGGGGAGCAGCTCGACGTGCGTGAACCCGAACGCCTTGCAGTGCTCGACCAGCTCCCTGGCGGCCTGGCGGTAGCCGAGCCACGAGCCGTCGGGGTTGCGCATCCAGGATCCGAGGTGGACCTCGTACGCCGCCATCGGCGACCGATATGGGTCGTGCTCGGCGCGCCGTCGCATCCACTCGTCATCCGTCCAAGGGTATGCCGACGGGTCCCAGACGCGCGAGGCCGTTTCCGGCCTGACCTGCATGCTGAAGGCGAGCGGGTCGGCCTTCAGCCGCAGCGTCCCGTCGCGGCCCAGGATCTCGTATTTGTACAGCTCGCCGGCGCCGATGCCGGGGACGAAGATCTCCCACACGCCGGAGGCGCCCATGCTGCGGAGGGGCAGCAGGCGTCCGTCCCAACGGTCGAAGTCGCCGACGATCCGCACGCTCCTCGCGTTCGGTGCCCAGACGGCGAAGCTGACGCCGGCCACGCCCTCGTGGGCGCGCGGGTGCGCGCCGAGCACGTCGTACAGCCGTTCGTGCGTGCCCTCGGCGATGAGGTGCAGGTCGACGTCGCCGATCGTCGGCGAGAAGCGGTACGGATCCTCGCGTTCCCAGGTGTTGCCGTCCGAGAAGGTGAAGCGCTGGCGGTAGGCGACCTGGCTCGGGGCAAGGTCCGGGACGAGCGCGGCCCACACTCCGTGGCCGATCGCCTCCATCGGCTGCGTGGCGCCGTTCGGGGCGACGAGCTCGGCCGCGGTCGCATCGGGATGGAAGGCGCGGATCAGCGAGCCGTCGGGTACCGGGTGCGCGCCGAGCACGGCATGCGGGTCGTGGTGCTCGCCGCGGGCGAGGCGGGCCAGGTCCTCGGTGGCCGGGCTCGCGCCGGGTGCGTGCTGCGTCATGTGGACTAACGATAGACGCTCGCGGAGCGCCGACGCGGTGAGCGCCATCCGAACGCCGCAGTCCGAGCGTAGGTGGCATGGATCAAGTGAGTCGCACGGAGGACGCCGCGTGAGCGGTTCGGCCCTGCCGCACTGTGGCGCCAGGCGTCGGCGGGCATGACGACCATCGATCGCGGGACCGGCCCTCGGTTCAAGCCGCCGACCTACCGCTCGCTCATCTTCATCGGCGTCCTCGTCCTGCTCGCCGTGCTGCTGTTTGCGGCCGGCGGACCGCTGACGCCGTACCTCATCGGCCTGATCTTCGTGTTCATCCTGAACCCCGTGGTGGACTGGCTGGAGCGGCGAGGATTGGGTCGCGGGTTGGCCACGATGCTGGTGATCGTCGGCCGGGCTGGTGTTCATCGGCCTGTTCATCTACTTCGTGCTCGACACGGTCATCGACCAGGCGCGCCTGCTCGTCGACAGGTGGCCGCAGCTCAGCGCCGATCTCTCGAGGCCGGCTCTTCGCAGCTCCGGCCTGCCGGACGGGTTCGTCGAGGCGTCCGTCGCCTTCATCGACCGGGCTTCCGGAGACGATGTCCGAGCTGGCGCCGGAGCTCGCCCGCACCGTGATCCTCGTCCTCGGCAGCGGGATCGTGGCCCTCATCTCGCTGGCTGCGCTTCCGTTCTTCATCTACTACGCCCTGTCCGACCGGCCCAACCTGGTGACCGGGGCGTACAGCCTCGATCCCGGAGGAGTTCGTTGACGCCACGCGGGACATCGCGCGCATCCTCAACCACGTCTTCGGCGCATGGGCCCGCGGTCAGCTCCTCCTGTCGACCTCGGTGGGCGTGCCGGTCTTCATCGGGTTCCTGCTGCTCGGCGCGCTCGTCAATCCCTTCTACGCCGACTTCGCGCTGTTATTCGCGACCATCGCCTTCTTCACGGAGTTCATCCCGATCGTCGGCGCCTGCCTCGCCATGATCCCGGCCATCATCATCTCGTTCGCCGCGGTCGGACCGGCTGGGGGCGCTGCTCACCGCAATACTGTTCATCTCGATCCAGTTCTTCGAGGGAAGCGTGCTCATCCCGCGCATCCAGGGCTCCGCACTGAGCCTTCCGCCGGCGGTGATCCTCCTGGCTCTCGTGGTTGGGGTGTCCCTGGGCGGCTTCTTCGGCGTGCTCATCGCCCTGCCCGCCACCGCGGCCATCCGCGCCATCGTGGACTACCTCTACCGACGCGCTGCCTACGCGCCACTCGCGGCACCGCCCGGCGCTGGCGCCGATGCTCCTGGCCCGGTCCCGACCGGGGAACCCGGCCGCGTCGTGAGCCGCATCCGCTACCTTGGTCACGCGACCGTGCTCATCGACCTCGGGGACACCCGCATCCTGACCGACCCGATTCTCACCGGCCGGGTGATGTTCATTCGGCGGGTGGCCGGTGAACAACCGGCGCCGCGGCGATCGCCCGGCGCGGTGCTGGTTTCGCACGGGCATCACGACCACCTCCACCGCGCGTCAATGGCCCGGCTGAGCCGCGACCTGCCGGTCATCGTCCCGGCCGGCCTCGGACAGCTCGTTCGAGGTTGGGGCTTCGAGCACGTGATCGAGATGCGGGCCGGCGACGAGATCACCGTCGGCGGCGTGCACGTCACCGCGGTCCCGGCCGTACACTCGAACCTCCGCCAGCCCTCCGGCCCCCGAGCGGAACCGCTCGGCTTTCTCCTCACCGGGGCCGGCACGACCGTGTACTTCGCGGGAGACACCGACCTGTTCGACGAGATGGACGACCTCGCGCGCGTCGGGATCGACGTCGCACTCCTGCCGGTCTGGGGGTGGGGACCGCGCCTCGGCCCGGGCCATCTTGACCCGGAGCGAGCGGCCGATGCGGTGGCCCGCCTGCGGCCGGCCACGGTGGTCCCGATCCACTGGGGCACGCTGTGGCCGATCGCGATGCGCTGGCACCGTCATCGGCTCACCGAGCCTCCGCTCCAGCTCGTCGAGGCCGTCGCGCGCCGCGGCCTGCCGGCCCGTGTCGTGGTCCTGCCACCCGGTGACGCGCTGGAGCTTCCCACGGCGTTGGGGGACGCGTGATGCTCGGCCGCATCGGACGCCTGTATCGGGCGCAGTGGCACGCGCTCGGCAGCCTGTCGACCAGCTGGCGCAGCATCGTGTTCCGTGTCGTCCTGTCGATCGTCGCGTCCGCCATCGCCTTCGGGGTGGCGACGTGGTTGACGCCGGGCGTGAGCGCGGCGACCGACCCGAGCGTCCTGACCGCCGTCGTCCTGCTCGGGGTCATCGACGTCCTGCTGCGCCCGCTGATCCTTGCCATCGCGCTACCGATCGGGCTGATCGCGGTGGCGCTCGTGGGGCTCCTGCTGCGGATCGTCGCGTTCGCCATCGTCCTCCCGGCCGCCGGGTACGAGACGGACTCGTTCCTGACCATCGTGATCGCCTCCTTCATCTACGGCACCGTGCAGACCATCCTCGGCGGCCTGATCGGCATGTCCGACGAGGACTCGTTCTCGGCCCGCGTCGTGGCCCAGGTCATCCGGGACGACGTGCCCCAGACCCGGAGCGACGTCCCGGGGGTGGTATTCATCCAGATCGACGGCCTTGCCGCGCCGCTGCTCGCCGCGCAGGTCCGCGCCGGCAACCTGCCCACGCTGTCGCGTTGGATCCGTGGCGGCAGCCATCGCATGACCGAGTGGACGGCGCTCCTGCCGTCGCAGACCTCCGCCAGCCAGGCGGGGCTTCTCCTTGGCAGCAACGACGGCATCCCCGCCTTCCGCTGGTACGAGAAGGAGAACCGCCGGCTCCTCGTCTCGAACCATCCCGAGGACGCGCGCGGAGATCGAGCAGCGGCTCTCGACCGGCAACGGGCTCCTGGCGGACGGCGGAGCCGGCATCGACAACCTGTTCAGCGGCGATGCCCCGATCACCCGCCTGACGATGAGCACGGTCGGTCAGAACACGGACCAGGAGGGCGCGACCCGCAGCCTGTACTACTTCCTGCTCAACCCGTACGGCCTCGGACGCGCCATCGTGCGCACACTCGGCGAGGCGCTCAAGGAGGTGTTCCAGGCCAGCCAGCAGAAGCGGCGCGGGATCGAGCCTCGAATGCACCGCGGCGGCACGTACCCGTTCCTGCGCGCGGCGACCAACGTCGTGATGCGGGACCTGAACCTCGCGCTGGTGACCGAGCAGATGCTGCGCGGGACGCCGTCCATCTACGTCGACTTCCTCGACTACGACGAGATCGCGCACCACTCCGGGCCGGAGCGGACCGAGGCGATCCACTCCCTCGAGGGGATCGATCGTGTCGCTCGAAGCGACTCCAGGGCCTCGTCCGCCAGCTGTCCGCGACCCTACGAGTTCGTCATCGTCTCGGACCACGGCCAGAGCCAGGGCGCGACGTTCCGGCAGCGATACGGCCAGACGATCGAGGACTGGCTCCGCCAGCGGATGGCCACCACGGACCACGTCACGGCCACCGAGCCTCAGGCCGAGCAGCTGGGTCAGCTGTCCGCGGTCCTGACCGAGGTCAGCGCCGCCGACGGGGCCGTTCCGAGGATGGCCCGCCGAGCGATGCGCGACCAGACGCGCAACGGGATCGTGGAGGTGGGACCGACCGGCGAGGACCGAACGGCAGACGCGGAAGGACTGCCCGACCTGGTCGTCTGCGCGTCGGGCAATCTCGCGCTCGTCTACTTCGGGCTCGGGGACGGACGTCTGACGGCCGAGGAGATCGAGGCTGGCCTCCCGGGCCTGCTCGACGACCTGGTGGCTCATGACGGCGTTGGTCTCGTGCTGGTGAAGACGGAGGACGACGGCTCGGTGGTGCTGGGGAAGGGCGGGCGCTATCGGCTCAGCGACGGCGCGGTGACCGGCGACGACCCGCTCGCGCGATACGGGCCGTTGAGCCCGGTGCACTTCCGGAGGCTCGACGAGATCGCCCATGTCGGCGACCTCGCGCTGATCAGCCGGATCGACGACGGGACGGACGAGGTGGCCGCGTTCGAGGAGCTCATCGGCTCGCACGGCGGCCTCGGCGGGTGGCAGACGCGGGCGTCCCTCGTCTACCCCTCGACCTGGCCCGATCCGGAATCGCCCCTCCTGGGAGCGCCGGCGGTGCATCGGCAGCTGAAGGCGTGGATGGCCGCGCTCAGCCCGGCCCGCGCGTCGGCGGTCGCCCCGGACGCCACCGTCGGAGTGGGCGCAGGGCCGCGCGGCGCGAACCTCAGTAGCAGGTAGCTGGCCCTCGCGTAGTCACGGTTGCGGGCGCGCTGCAGCCAGCCGGTCGCGACGGCACCGGCGACGGACATCGCGATGTCCGGCTCGAACAGGACCGCGACGGAACTGATCGGCGACGTCGCGACTCTCGAACAGCAGCCCGAGCTCCGGGTTGCGGTACATCGCCCACGCGTCGAGGTTGAGCGTGCCGACGAGCGCCCGGCCGTCGGACACGATCACCTTGGCGTGCACGACCGCCGGGTACTCCCAGACCTCGACGCCCGCGCCGAGCAGTGCGTCGTAATGGTGCAGGAACGCGCTGTAGGTCACGCCGTTGGCGTGAGCCTTGTCGGCGACCACCAGGCGGACGCGGACGCCCCGACGCGCCGCGTCGAGGATCTCGCGGATGATGTGGGCCTCACCGATGTAGTAGTTCATGATGTCGAGCCGCTCGGTCGCGGTTCGGATCAGCTCTGACGCGGCATCGGTCAGTGGAAGCCATCCGCGCGGCCAGTTCATGAAAATCGTGACCGGGTGCGGGCCCTCGTCGGCGACTGGCGGGAAGTACCCCTGCAGCTCGTCGTCGCCATCGGGCAGGTCGCCACCGTGATAGCCGACGGTGGCGAGGAAGATCGCCTGGAGCTGCTGCGTCACCGGCCCGGTGAACCGGATGTAGACGTCGTGGAAGCGGCCGTCGAAGAAGTGGTCCTCGAGGCCCGCGCCGCCGATGTACGCCACCTGCCCATCGACGAGCACGAGCTTGCGGTGCTCCACGCGCCCGGACTGCCGGAGCTGGGCCGTCATGCGGCGGGCCCCGACCGGGCCGTGACGATCGGGCGGCACCAGGTCGTGGAACATGACCTGGACACCTGCAGAGGCCAGCCCGGCGAACATGTCTCGAGAGCCGGTGAACGCGTGGCTGCCGAGCGCGTCGACGACGACCCGAACGGCGACGCCCTCACCGGCCTTCGCCGCCAGCAGCGGGGCGAACTGGTCGCCGATGACGCCAGGCTGGAAGCCGTACTGCATGATGTGCACGGAGTGGCGGGCCGCCGCGATGTCCTCGAGCATGCGGGGATAGAAGACCCGTCCCTCCGGCAGGACCTCGACGCCGGCGGCCGTCGTGGGAGCCCACAGCCGCGCCAGGTCGTCGTGTCGAGGTCCGGGAGGCGCTGTCACCCGGCGCACGTACTCCATCGCGTCGGCGACCTCGATCGGCCCCGAGTCGGCGGTGGGGGACAGGCGCTTCCCGGCGCGCAGCGCGAACCACCAGGCGAATGCGGCCAGCGCGGCGACGATGAACGCCGAGCCCTTGAGTACGCTCCAATTCATCCCTGAAGACCTCCATAGATGAGATAGACACCAAAGGCGGCGATCAGCGCGGCACCGTACCACCCGCCCTGAGCCCGGTCGATGGCCGGCCGCGCTCGTTTGGCCAATGCGTCGAAGCGCGGCCTCCGAACGATGTAGAGCGCCATGGGGGCTAGGATCGCCGCCTGCCAGAGGACGATCATGGCGATGGCGGCGCCGATGGCGGTCACGGGCGAGCCGCTGAGCAGGCCGATCCGAAAGCCGGCCGCCACGAGCACGAGCAGACGCCCGAACGACTGGAACGCAACACCCGCACCGACCCCGGTGGCGGTGAGGAACGGATGGCGCGCGGAGTATGTCGAGACGGGCGTCGGCCGTCGGCGCTGCAGCGTCATCACGATCGCCACGACGATCATCATGCCGCCGAGGACGACGTTGATCGTGTCCGACGCCTCCTGCCCACCTGGCGCCTGGACTCCCAGCAGGCCGAGGAGGACGGCGGCAGCGAAGACGGCCGTGCTGCCCACCGCGAACCCGAGCGCGCGCGGCCACGGCTGGGTGGGGTCGGTGAGCATCACGACGGAGAGCGCGAACCGGGTCGGGGACACCGCGCCGAGGCCACCGATCACGACCACCGTCAGCACCAGCTCGAGCGTCGCGTTACCCATCGGCTGGGCCGGACCTCGACGCGCAGGTCCGGGCCACGATCTCGCGCCTCAGGAGCGCACCGCGGACGCCGTGCCGAATCGGCGGGACAGCGATCGCGGCACCATCGTGTCCTCCAGCTGCTGCCTCTCCTACGTCGCGCCCGCCGATTCCGGATCGCGCCCCAACCGCCGATGCGAGGCGGCATCCGAAGCCATGCCGTCCGACGTACCAGTCCCGTCGGACCCGGTACAGACGGGAGATCAAATGGTGCCCTTGCTGACGGCGATTGCCGACCGAGTGGCGGTCATTCTCAGGCTTCTGGTCTCGCCAGGAATTCTCGCACCGCCCGCCCGTGGTGCGGCGATCCCGGTCGTCGTTCGCGCGGACACCCGAGACCCCGCGACCCGACCCGCTGGGCATCGCTGACCGGGCCGGGGCGCGAGCGACATGGCGGTCAGCCAGGAGCAGGTCGATCAGTCCCGCCGCGAATGGCGAGCGCTGCGCGACGGGCTCGTCGCCATCCCGCCACGCGCGTTGGGCCGCGGGCTGCTTGCGGCCGCCGTGGTCGGAGGCGGCCTGTGGCTTGCCACGGCTACCTGGCCGGCGCTCCTGCCCTTCGCGATCGGGGCCGTGCTCGCCTACATGGTGCTGCCGGTGGTCAACGCGCTCGACCGGTTCATGCCACGGATCGTGGCTGCCCTCGTCGCGATCCTGCTCGCCCTGGCGGTCGTGGTCGGCATCTTCGTGGTGGTGCTCCCGCCGTTCGCGCGGACGATCAGCGTGCTCGCGGAGGACCTGCCGACCCGTACTGAGATCGCCGCATGGGTCGACGGCCTCGAGGCGTCGCTCGGTGACGTCGCCGGCCCTGCCGGCCCGCAGCTGGCGGAGGCGCTCGACCAGGTCGTGCGGGGCATCGCCGAGCGGCTCGAGGACTCGACCGGTGGGATCGCCGGGATCGCCACCTCCGTCATCCAGGCCGCCATCGGCGCGATCGGCGCCGCCATCGGACTGGTCGTGCTTCCGGCATGGATCCTGACCGTCGTTCGAGACCAGCCCATCGGGCGCAGGTCGATGCGCACGACCCTGCCGGCTGTCATCCGTGACGACGCCTGGGCGTTCGTCCGCATGGCCGACCGCGTCGCCGCGAACTACCTGCGCAGGCGTGTCTGGCTCGGGCTGCTGGTCGGGACCGGCGTGTTCCTCTCGCTCGAGGCGGCGGAACGGCTCGGCGTGGCATCGGTCCGCGAGTCCGCACCGGTGGCGGTCTTCGCCGGCGCCATGCAGCTCATCCCCGAGATCGGTCCACTCATCGGCTACTTCCCGGCGCTCCTCGCTCTCCCGATCTCCGGCGAGCTGTCGGTGCTCTATCTCGTCGCCTACGTCGGCAGTCGCATCGTGGCAGGGATGGTGGCCGGGCGGCAGCCCGGACGGCGCACGCTGCATCCGATCGTGATGGTTCCGGCCATCGTTGCGTTGACGCAGTTCGGCCTGGTCTGGCTGTTCCTCGCCGGGCCGCTGATGTCGCTGGGCTACGACCTGGTCCGCTACATCCGCGGGAGGCTCGCCCAGCCAGCCGCCCCTGCCGGCGTCATCCCGGACGACGCGTCGGGCTCGACGCGCATCGAGACGCCCGCGCAGCGGCCCCTCCCGACCGGCAGCGCCGTGGTGACCGCACGTGGCTGAGCAGCCGACCGAAACGACGGCGACGCCGGTCCCGGCGCCCGCGCCCGCGCCCGCGCCGACGGCAGCCGCGGCCACGTACACCATGCAGCTCAGCCAGGTGCAGGTACCGATCGCGGATGCGGCCCAGGCGTTCGTCATCCCGGACGCGTCGGGACGCTTCCCCATCGTCGTGCTCACCGGCGAGCGCAGCCGCATCCGCAACGAGTTCGTCGCGGCCGGAGTGGTGATGATCCTTCTGGCCGTGGTCTTCGAGCTCGCGCTCGTCGCGCGAGGCGCGCTCATCGCGGTTGCCCTCGGCGCCATCTTCATCGGCGTCGTGCAGTCCTTCATCGTGCGGGTCCCGGAGGGGTCCCAGGCGCTCGCCCTGCGTCGTGGCCGCTTCGACCGCGTCCTTCCCGCCGGGGTCCACTACCTGCCGCCGTGGATCGCGGTGACCCACGTCGTGACGAGGCGCGAGATTCCGTTCGTCGTGCCGGGCATCGACGTCCCCACCTCCGACGGCGTTCGGGTCGACATCGACCTGGTGATCACCTTCGCCATCGAGGGGGCGGAGCGCTTCGCCTTCTCGATCTCCGCGCCGGACTTCGACGTTGTGTGCAGCGCCGCGAGCCAGGACGCGCTGCGCCAGATGGTGCGCGGCATCGGGTCGCAGGACGTGCTCGACCTCGCCGGGGCGTCGTCGGACGAGCTGCGTGCTGCCATCGGAGGCGCGCTCGACACCTACGGGGTGGTGGTGCACAAGGTCGTGATCATGGCCGTGCGCCCGCCGGCCGAGTACATGGCGTCGCTCGAAGCGCGCCGGCTCGCGGAAATTCGGCAGGCCGAACAGGCGGAGCAGCACATCCTCGATCGGCGGCGGCTGGCTGACCAGATCGACCTGCTGCGACACGGCGCCGAGGAGCGACGCAACCTCATCGAGCTCGAGGCGGCCAACGAGGCGCTCCGGCTGGAGCGGCTCCAGAGCCGGCTCGCGACGTTCCCCGACGCCGCGCGATGGGACTTCGAGGGCCAGCGGCTGGACGTCGCTCGCGCGCTTGCCGGGAACGACCGGGCGCTGCTATCGGTCGGCGATCCGGGGCGGCTCACGGACGCCCTGGTGGGTTCGGAGCTGCGCGATGCGATCCAGGGTGGTGCCGCCCCGAGCCCCGCCGTCACGCCGCCGGCGGATGACCCGACGCCACCTCGGCCGCGGCGGACCACCCGACGATCGAGCCCATCGGGTGGCTGACCATGGGTGCGGCGGCGCGTTTCTGGTCCATCCCGCCCATCGGTGGCCCTATCCTCTGACCCACCACTGATTGCGGAGGTCGAACATGGAGCTCTTCGCCGGGCTGGTCGCGATCGTCTTCGGCCTGCTGCTGCTCACCGCCGGGTACCGCATCTTTCTGGCGCTGCTGCCGCTGATCGCTTTCCTGGTCGGCCTGGTCACGGGCCTCACCCTGATCCACGAGATCACCGGTGACGGGTTCCTCGCCTCGCTGCTCGGCGTCGCCGTCGGGATCGGCCTCGGGGTCCTGTTCACGGCGCTCGCGCTGATGTTCTGGGCGGTCGGCGTCATCCTCGTGCTCGCTGGCCTGGGCTTCTCGGTCGGCTATGCGCTGCTGCCGGCCGTCGGGATCGACCTGCCGTTGGTGTCCATCCTCATCGGCCTGGCGCTCGGCATCGCGGCCGGGGCGGCGGCAGTCATGCTGCGCCTCCCGCGCGCCATCATCATCGGCCTCACGTCGCTGTGGGGTGCGGGCGGGATGCTGGCCGGCGCGTTCACCGTCCTCGGCACCATCGGCAGCGACGACCTGAGCTTCGGGGGCATCCACGCGGTGCTCGGCGAGTCTCCGCTGTGGACGCTGGTGTGGCTGGTGATCGGCGCGGTCGGCATGGTCGTGCAGTGGCGAACGACCGACGACTTCGTCCTGGTCGTCCCCGGCACCGATGGGCTACCCACGCCCCGAGATCCGCGGCTGACCTGATCGCGACTCGTTCGGGCGGCGCCTCAGCGCTCCCGCGGACGGCGCACGGCCTGGACCTCGGCGACGGTCTCGCGCGGGACGCGCAGGTGGAGGAGTACCTTCGCGCCCGCTCGCCGGACCTCCGCGTCGAAGCGCGGCGCCCAGTGATGCTCGATGAGAAATACGCCGGCCGTTCGATCCGGTCCGAGCCCGGCGCCGAGCTCCAGCAGGTCGTCATCGGCGATCAGGCCGCTGACCTCCTTGATGTTCGGCCCCAGGGCTGCGTACGCCTCGTCGGGCAGGTCCGCCAGCTCGGTGAAGCTGACCTCACCGGCGACGTCGGTATGCACGAATGCCACGTCGATGATGCGGACCTGGTCGGCCGAGACCAGGTCGCGAATCGCCTCCGCAAGGCTCTCGCCCGGATGCCCCTCTGGCGTGGCAACGACGATCAATTCGACCGGACCGTAGGTCATGGCGCCATTCGCTCGGGACACGTTGGCGGTACGCCGCCACCAGCCCTGTCGGATTCGGGGCCGCCAACGGTCCGGCCGAATCCGTCGAGCGAGCGGATGACGTAGATTCACCGATAGAGGTGGGCGCGATAATGCGGAAGCATCCGAAGTTCAGCCGCTCCGGTCCCGGACTCATCTCGGTGATGGCCCGATCCGCGGTGCTGGCGGGAAGCCCGGAGATCGAGCCCGTGCTCGACCGGCCGCGTCGGCGGCTCACGCTCCGATCGAGCGCGGCCGCTCGGTACGACCAGCTGCTGGAGCTGATGAGCGCCGGTGTGCTGACCGGGACCGAGGTCCAGGATGCGGTGGAGCGACTCACCTCGCAGGCAGCAAGCAACTCGACCCGTCACACATCGCCGGACAGCGGTCCGGGCAGTAACCAGGAGGCACAGGATGTCACTCGGCCCCATTGAGCTCCTCGTCGTCGCCGCGCCGACCGACAAGCTGAAGGGTGAGGTCATATCGGCGATCCACGACCTCGTGGAGAAGGGGACCATCCGAATCGTCGACATGTTGGCGGCGATTCGCAACGACGCCGGCGATCTCACCGTTCTCGACCTGCACGAGCTCGGCGACGAGACCGTGACCGCGCTCCAGATCTCGAACTCGGAGCTGCAGGATGTCCTGACCGAGGACGACGCGACCACCTTTGCCGCCCGGCTGGAGCCCGGTCAGGCGGTCGGTCTCCTGCTCTGGGAGAACACGTGGGCGACCGAAGTGGCCGATGCGCTTCGGCGGGCCGACGCCCAGGTCCTGGTCCACGAGCCGATCCCGCGCGCGGTGATCGAGGAGCTCGTGGCATCCGCCACCGCCACCCCATCGGCATGACCTGCACTGAATCGAGAGGAGCACGAACATGATGCGTCGACGTGGGCCAGGGCTCATGCGCACGGTCGCCCGCACCGCCGTCGTGGCGGGTACCGCTTCCGCGGTGGCGGGAGGCGTCCACCATCGCCAGCAGCAGCGCTGGGAGGGCCAGCAGGCCGAGCAGCAGGCGCAGGCGGATGCCCAGTACGCCGAGGCGCAGGAACAGGACCAGGTGGCCCAGATGCAACAGCAGCTGAACCAGCTCCAGGCCCAGCAGGCGTCCGCCGCAGCCGGCCCGCCCGCTGGTGGGGGTGGTGGAGACCTGGTGGCCGAGCTCTCGAAGCTGGGCGATCTCAAGGCCGCCGGCATCCTGAGCGAAGAGGAGTTCCAGGCCGCGAAGGCCCGGCTGCTGGGATAACGGGGCATCGACCGATCTCCGCGCCGCCCTGCCCCGGGCGGCGCGCCGTTTGTCCCGACCCCTCGTCGGATCGGGTGCCGCTGCGCCCACGGCGTGCGGCAACGGGCATTCGCGCACCATGGGTTTGACCCGATGAGGATCATGGGATCGGGAGGGGCGCCGGTGCGGAGGCGGGCATGATGTCGACCGGGGAGACCGGGGGCGCGAAGCCGATCACCGTCGTCTTCGCCGACGACTCCTATCTGGTGCGCGAGGCAATCGTCCGCGTGCTGGCCGATGACGGCCGCGTGCGCCTCCTGGCGGTGTGCAGCGACGGCGTCGAGCTGTGGGAGTCCATCGAGCGACACCGTCCGCAGGTGGTCATCACCGACCTGCGGATGCCGCCATCGGGCGACGGCGAGGCGATCCGCATCTCCGAGCGTCTCCGTCGGGAGCATCCCGGCACCGGCGTCGTGGTGCTGACGCAGCAGGACGATCCGGCGTACGGGCGTGAGCTCCTCGCACACGGGAGCGAGGGGCGCGCGTACCTCCTGAAGGAGCGCGTCCACGAGCGAAACGAGCTGATCTCGGCGATCGAGCTCGTCGCCGCGGGTGGCACCGCCATCGATCCCACCATCGTCGATTCGCTCATCGCCGCCACCACCACGGCCAGCGCGGCGACCATCGGCGCCCTCACGCCGCGTGAGCAGGAGGTCCTCGCGCTGATGGCGCAGGGCAGGAACAACGCATCGATCGCCGATGAGCTGGTCCTCACGCGGCGCGCGGTGGAGAAGCACGTCGGTGCGATCTTCGCGAAGCTGGGGCTCGACGACGAGCGCATCGCGAGCCGTCGAGTCATGGCCGTCCTCCGGTTCCTCGAGGATGGCGGCGGGCATCCGCCGAGCGGTGGTCAGCACCCCTCCGCCTAGGGTGCGCGCACCATTGCGAGCACTCGCCGGGCGGACAGACGATGGCCGCATGTCGGCCACCGCGTCCCGAGCAGGACCGGCGGCGGAGGAAAACACCCTGCTGCCCGGCTCCAGCGATGCTGCACTGCTTCTTGGCGTCGCGCACGGCCAGCCTGGCTCGGCCGGTGAGCTGTACGGCCGGTATCGGGATGGAGCGCTCGGGGTTGCCATCAGCGTCCTCGGTGACGAGATGGAGGGCGAGGACGTCGTCCACGAGGTGTTCGAGGCGTTGCCGCGCATGGCGCGCTCGTTCGACGCCAACCGCGGATCGGTGCCCCAGTGGCTGTTTCGAGTGGTCCGCAACCGGGCGATCGATCACGTGCGGCGCCGAACGCGAGAGGCGTCCCGAGTAGCGGCACCCATTCCCGGCACCGACGAGTTTCACCTGGTCCCCTCCCTTGCGCCCAGCCCGTCGGACGAGCTGGAGGCGGAGGAGATGCTCGAGCTCATCGGTCGCCTCGACCCGCGTCACGCCCACCTTGTCCGCCTTGCGTTCGTGGACGGCTGGAGCCACTCGGCCATCGCCGGCATGACCGGCCTGCCGCTCGGGACCGTGAAGACCCGGATCCGCCTGAGCCTGCGGCTGATCCGCTCGTTCCTCGCGGAGGCGGACGTCACCCCGATTCCTGTCGAGGCCACCGTCGCGCCGACGCCGCAGGTGCGGCTGGTCGGCGCCGCCGCCCGCGGCTCCCTGGCACGCACGATGCGACGCGACGCCGAGCGCCGCTACGGCGTCGTGGCCCGCGCGGCGATCGCTGCCGACGACTCGGCCCCGGGGGTCGTGGTGACGCGCCCGACCAGCCAGGAGGACCTCGTCGCACTCCTCGCACGGCTCGACGAGGTCGGTTGGAACCTGACGCCGCTGGTGGTGCTCGGATCAGGCGAGACCTCCCGAGCAGCTCGCAGCGCATGGCGGCCCGGTCGTCATGGCGGACGACCGCGGCACGGCGCTGCCCCTCCGGCTGGCCGTGCCCGCCGCACTGGGCACCGGGCTCCGCCCCGAGCTGGCCGACCCCGTCCCGCAGCTGCTCCTGCGCGACCCCGGCGCCGCCATCCTGACCGGTGACCGCCTGGGCCGCGTCAGCGATGCCTCGCCCGGCGCCGAGTCCCTGTACGGCCGGTCGCCGAGGCAGCTGCGGCGCTCCTACGTCAGCGAGCTCGTCGCGATGCCCCCGTCGTGGAGCGAGCGCGAGTGGCAGCGGTTCGCCGCGCAGCGGTGGTGGGCGGGGCACTACGTGGTCCGCCGTCCCGACGGGCCGCCGCGGGAGGTCTACGGCGTCGGCTGGATGACCGATGCGGGAGCCATGGTCTCCGTCGCCGTCCCGACACGCCCCGAGCGGAACGGCGGGACCGAATCCGCGGCCTGACCGGCTCCTGACCGGTGCCCGCCCGGCGGGATGCCCACCGATCGTCCGGCTGGTCCGTCGCCGGCCTCGTGGTACGTTAGCGCCCGCGCCGCGGGTGCACGGACGCACCGCATCGGTTTCATCCGCGCCCGACCGAGACGGCCAGGGCGATGACCAAGCGAGAGGGACCTTGGGACTCTTCGACGGCCTGCTCGGCCTCCTCAGTCACGACGTCGGCATCGACCTCGGCACCGCGAACACTCTCGTCACCGTCCGGAACCGCGGCATCGTCATCAGCGAGCCGTCGGTGGTCGCCATGGACACGCGGTCGAAGCGCGTCCTTGCCATCGGCGCGGAGGCGAAGCGGATGGTGGGCCGCACCCCGGCCAACATCGTCGCCATCCGGCCGCTGCGCGACGGGGTCATCAGCGATTTCGACGTGACCGAGCAGATGATCCGGTACTTCATCAACAAGGTGCACGACCGATATGCCCGCCTGCCGCGTCCGCGGGTGCTGGTCGGCATTCCGTCGGGCGTGACCGAGGTCGAGAAGCGTGCCGTCCGCGACGCGACGATCAACGCCGGCGCCCGCTGGGCGCGGCTGATCGAGGAGCCCATGGCGGCCGCCATCGGCGCGGGACTGCCGGTCAGCGAGCCATCCGGAAGCCTCATCGTCGACATCGGCGGTGGCACCACCGAGGTGGCGGTCATCAGCCTGGGCGGCATCGTCGTCAGCCGATCCGATCCGCATCGGCGGCGACGAGATGGACACCGACATCGTCGGGTTCGCCCGCCGCGAATACAACCTGCTCATGGGCGAGCGGACGGCCGAGGAGATCAAGATCGCCGTGGGCTCGGCGTACCCGGAGGAGCATGCCGACCGCACGGTCACCTTCCGGGGACGCGACCTGCTGACCGGCCTGCCACGGAGCGTCGAGGTGGGCGGCGACCAGATCCGCGAGGCGCTGGAGCCGTCGGTGGCCCAGATCGTCGAGGCCATCAAGGAGACGATCGAAGAGACGCCGCCCGAGCTGGTCGCCGACATCATGGACCAGGGCATCGTGCTCGCCGGGGGCGGCGCGCTGCTGGCGGGGCTCGATCGCCGCGTCGCGGAGGCGACCCAGATGCCGGTTCACATTGCCGACGACCCACTCACGTGCGTGGTGCGGGGCACCGGCCGCGTGCTCGAGGAGCTCGATCAGCTCGAGCGGGTGCTGGTGTCCGAGCAGTTCACCCGCGCGCCGCGCTGATGAGATTCTGTTCTGGGCCGATCGTATATACGCATATACGATCGCGCCGATAGAGACCGATGTACGGGCCATCAAGCCCGAACCGTCGGAGCCGCGCGGGGCTCTGGTTCGCCGGATTCACGATCGCCAGCCTGCTCATGCTGCTCGCCAGCTCCACCGAGCCGGCGCGGGCGCTGCAGGAGGTCACCGCACGCGCGCTCGATCCGGTCCGCCAGACGCTGGCCGGCATCGGCGGCGGGGTGGCCGGCCTGTTCGGCGCCGTGGGCGAGATCGACCGCCTGCGCGGCGAGAACGAGGACCTGCGAGTCGCCCTCGCCGGCGCCGAGCAGCGCATCGCCGAGCTGACGGAGGCCGCGCGCGAGAACGAGGAGCTACGCGACCTGCTCGGCATCACCGATGCCCTCGAGATGGACCTGTTCCCCGTGCGCATCATCGGCCGCGACCCGTCCAACTTCTCGTGGGAAGTCCGGATCGACGCCGGGGCGGAGGACGGCATCGCCGAGGGCATGCCGGTCGTCGCAAACGCGGACGGGGCCGGTGCGCTGGCGGGCACGGTTGTCGGGGTGACCGATGACACGGCGCGGGTCCGCTTCATCGTCGACACGCGCTCGGTCGTGATCGCGGTGGACCAGGCGACGCGCGCCCTCGGCGAGGTTCGCGGCCAGGCGGGAGGCCAGCTGGTGATGACCGGCATTCCGGTCACCGAGGACGTCGAAGTCGGTGCCACGATCGTCAGTGCCGGGCTCACCTACGGGACCGAGGCCAGCCGCTACCCCGGCGGCCTCCTGATCGGCACCGTCCAGGCGGTCGAGGACGACGCCAACGCCCTCACCCGAACGGCATTCGTGAGGCCGGCGTTCGATGCCGCGTCCGCCGAGCGCCTGCTGGTGGTGGTCGACTTCAGCCAGGGCTAGGCCGCCCCGAGGTCAGCGGGCCGCGCGCCCGCCGATCGTCATGCGCAGCCCGAAGCGCAGCGACGCGCCCGGGTCGAGGAGGTGCATGGCGTCCGGCTCGCCCGCGATGAGGCGACGCAGACCGTCGGGGGCATGCGTTTGCGGCTCGACCGCAACCGCGCCGAGCTCCTCGGGGGCCGCCACGGCCACGCAGAGCCGTGGCGCGTCCGCCTCGAGGCGCGCCGAGAGCCCGAGGTGCGGCCACGCCACGTCGATCGCCGGCGACGCGAGGTCCGACCAGGTGGCGTCGACGCCACGCGGTGGACTCGCCGCCACGCGCATGTCGAGGGCGCCGTCGACTGCCGACGGCCTAGGTGGGGAAGCGGTGTTCGTCGCGTAGACCGTCCGGGCCGGAATGCCGACCGCCAATGGGCCCAGGAACCACGGGTGAAGGCCGATCCCAGCCGGCATCGGCGCGCTGGATCTGTTCACCAGCTCGTAGTCCAGCGCCACGGTCCGCCCGTCAACGCCGAGGTTGGCGGTGGCCTCGAAGGCCCACGGCCATCCGCCCTCGCCCTCGTCCACGGCGATCCGGAGGGACCGATCGGCGCGAGTCTCCCAGGGTCGAGCGTGGACGAGCCCATGGATGGCCGATCCATCGGGGAAGTTCGGCGCCAGCCGAACGGTCCGCCCGGCCACGTCGAACGGCTGTGCCGGCGCGCGGTTGCACCACGGGGCCATGAGGTACGCGCCCCAGAAGAACGGATCGTCGCGGTGGGTCGCGGGCTCGTCGGGCATCCGCAGCAGGTCGGCTCCGTCGACCAGGAGCCGATGGATCCGCCCACCGAGCTCCGGCAGCACGACCATCTCGACGCCGTCGCCGCGCAGGACGATCTGCTCGACAGCGGTCATCGGCCCAGCGCCATCGCCCGATCCGGGGCAAGCAGGAAGGGCGACAGGACGGCGGGGAGGTTCGAGAACGGCAGGACGTCCGGGTGCAGCTCGATCCCGAGAACGTCCGTCATGAAGGCGCGTCGCCGCTCGATGCGCCGCCAGGCATCCGGGAAGCGGGCTGCGAGGTCGTCACGCATCGCCTCGTCGGCGAGGGCGATGCCGTCCTCGATATTCGTCGTGAAGTACTCGGTGCCGGTGGCGGGGATGACGTCCACCTGGAAGCACATCCCGGAGCGAAGCTCGATCGGCGAGCCGGCCCAGATCGGCGAATTGACCCACTCGTCGAGGTGGAGCTGGTGCCCGGGGTTGAGGAAGATCCCGAAGAATGGGTCGCCCAGATGGCGCTCGACGACCTCGTGCAGCTGCCCACCGGTCACCCCGATGCGGATGGTCGCGTACCACTCTGCGATCGCGGCGAAGTAGGGCGCCACGAGCCGGTCCACGTAGTCGCGAATCGGGTCCGGCAGCTCGTCGGCGGACTCGACGACGAACCCGGCGCGACAGGTGAGCGCGCCCCAGATGCCGAAGGCCGTCGTGAATCGATCACGACGCTGGATCGCCCGATCGCTCGGGCTGAGCAGCCCGAACGTGGCCCGCGGCCCGGCCGTCAGCATGAGGTGGCACGACAGCGGCCAGCCGTTCCAGCCCAGCAGCCGGACTGCCTCCTGCTCCGTCATTCCGGGTCGAAGTCCGCGCAGCATGTTCCGGACGCCCTGCGACGTCTGGCAGCTGGCCCACTCGAACGCTGCGAGCTGCTCGACCTCGTTGATGACGCGCAGGCCGTCCGCCCCGTCGATCAACAGCCCGGTGGCGTTGGAGACCGATCCCGTTGTCCCCACCAGGTCGCGAACGGCGTCGACCAGGTAGGCCGGCAGATCGCTCCGCTCCGGCGCGCCGTACGCCTTCCAGCCGACGAGGCCGACCTGGCTGCCGGGACGGATGCCCTCCTCGGCCAGGATCTCGGCCAGCGGTCGGGAGCGGTCGCGTGGCTGGCTCGGCAGGCTGAAGTCCTGGAACCGGTGTCGTCGCATCGGCAGCGGGGCCGCGCCGGCCGTGCCCCAGCACTCGTTGCCGACCAGGACCGCCGGATCGCCGTCCGGGCCGACGACGAGGAGCGCTTCCTCGAAGCGAGGATCGAAGCCGGTGAGGAACGAGAGGTTCGCGCTGTGCTCGCGATCGGCGTACACGAGCAGCCGATCCAGACCCGCTCCGTGCGCTCGCTCGCGCAGGCGCTCGAGCCTCGTCACGTGCAGCACCGCGGGGATGTCCGGCATGCCGGCCGGCATGCCGAAGTCCGGCAGCGCGATCTCCGCGAGCCGCGGCTGTGGTGCGCTCACGGGGACGCCTCGGGCTGCCACGTTCGGAGCTCGCCGGCGGCAGCGGTCGACGGTCACGAACCCGTTCGCGTTGACCCGCTGCCAGTCGCCGACCGTGCCGTCCGGCCAGGTCACTCGCACCTCCGCCTCCTCGGCGGTACCGAGCCCGAAGTGCATCCAGCCGAGCTGCCCGCAAACGTGGCCGCCGCCGACCGTCAGCTCGACCAGGCTCGTGCGCCCGTCGGCGCGGACCTCGACCCACGCGCCGATCGCATCGCGGTTTGCGCCCGCCTGCGCCGGCCGCACGGCCAGCCAGTTGCCCATCGGCGCCGGCGCCTCCGCCGTGCCGGCGCCGACGTTGCGCCAGAGGGTGACGCGCTCGCGACGGTTGACGACGACTAGGTCGAGCAGCCCGTCGAGGTTGAGGTCGACCAGCGATCCGCCGCGAGCGCGCGCGAAGCTGACGATCCCGGCGTCCTCGCCGCCCTCCACGAAGGTGCCGTCGGCCTGGCCGATGAGCAGGTTGTTCGGGTCACGCATCGCGTAGTCGGCCTGGGCCTCGACGTTGCCCTTGGCGACGAAGAGGTCCGCGAAGCCGTCGTTGTTCACGTCGTTGAACTCGGCATGCCATGCCGTTGAGCGCATCTCGATGTCGCCCGCGTACGGCTCGTGCGCGGTCGCCCCTCGGCTGATGGCGATGTCGACGTACTCCGGCCGGCTCGGCCCGGCGGCAAGCGTCTGGAGCTTGTTGTCGGCCTGGCTGGTCAGGTAGACCTCCGGGTAGCCGTCCCCGGTCAGGTCGCGGCTGGCGATCCCCATGCCAAAGACGCGAAGCGGCTGCCAGCCCTCCTCGTGCGTCCACAGCCGCGGGGCTGCGCCGGGTTCGATCCGCCACAGCTGTTCCTCGCCCGCGGTGTAGTAGTGGCGGTCGTTCGAAACGCGCAGGTCGCGTCGGCCGGATCGGTCCCAGTCGCTGAACAGCAGCGACAGCGTGCAGTAGCTCGGGCTGAGCGGGACCGGAGCGCCGTACGGTCGCCACCGTCCGGGCGGAAGAGCGCGTCGTCGTCGCAGTTGTAGTCACGCGTCGGCTCATCGTCCTCGGGACGAGGTAGTTGCCGACGGCGAGCGTCGGGCAGGTCCGTCGCTCGTCCTCCCACGTGGCGCTGAAGGCCGTGGTCCAGGCATCTCCGCCATCGAAGCCGAAACGCTCGTTCGCGCGCTCGAAGCCGCAGTCGCCGAGGCCCGCGCAGCAGGACGTTCTCGCCGCGCCGCAGGACGACGAGGTCGCCCAGCGCCGTCCGCGTCGACGTCGAGCGGGTATGCGCCGGTCACGGCGTCGAGGTCGGTGGCCGGGGCGGGGAACCGGCTCGAAGGCGAGCTCGCCGCCGATCTCGGCCGACGATTGCGGTACAGCGCCGCCGGCTCGGCGCCGCCGGCGAGATAGAGGTCGGGGCGACCGTCGGCGTCGCAGTCGAGCACCGCCACGCCTCCGCCGACGAAGTACTGTGAACTCGCCGTCGTAGCGGTGATCGATGCCTGCACTCGCAGCCTCGTCGACGAAAGCCGGAGCGCCGAGTGCTGTCCCTGGGACGGGCTCGCCGGCGCCGAGGAGGAAGCCGCCGATGACGATGCCTGCCACGAGCAGGACACCCGCGGCGATGGCGGCTGGTGCTGCTCGGCGCATCATCGGACCCGCATTGTAGGCAGCGGCATGGCGGGTCGCCGGCGGGGCGTCCAGGACCGCAGCACCTGCAGCCGCGCCCCCGGCCGGGTCGCGGCACCGACGACCGGGAGTTGGGACCGAGCGTCAGGACAGGTCCTGGCTGCCACCCTGCTCAGCCGAGGCGAATAGCCGCTCGATGACCCGCAGGTTGGCGACCCGTCGGCCGGATCGACCGGCACCGGCCGATCCTCGAGGATGGCGGTCGCGAAGGCATCGGCTTCCACGGTGTAGGGATCCGCGGCCGGAACGGTGATCGTCTCGATGAGTGGGGCGACCGGGGGATCGCCGCCAGCCGCCAACGAAGATGTGGGTCGGCCGATCGGGCGGGATGTTGAACGGGATCTCGATCGAGATCCGTCCCGTCGTGCCGAAGATGTGCACCCGCTGGTCGTCCTCGGCGCGGGTCGAGCAGGTGAAATCGGCGACACCCTGATCGAAGCCGAGGATGCCCGTGGTCACGATGTCGACTCCGCCGACCGGGTCGCGGACGATGACGGCCTCGACGCGATCTGGCTCGGCTCCGAACAGCATGCGCGACAGGTTCACGCAGTAGCAGCCGATGTCGTACATGGCGCCGCCGCCCGCGTCGAGGATGTTTCGGATGTTCATCGGGTCGTCGTTGTAGAACGAGAACCAGCTCTGCACGGCTGTCAGCCGACCGATGCGCCCAGACGCCACGAGCTCGCGCACGGCCCCCCACGACGGATGGAGCCGGTACATGAACGCCTCCATCAGGCGCATCCCTGTGCGCTCGGCGACGGTGATCATCCGTTGCGCGTCCGCAGCGGTCAGCGCCAGGGGCTTCTCACACAGCACGTGCTTGCCGGCTTCCATCGCGGCGATCGCCCACGTGGCGTGGAGGTGGTTCGGCAGCGGGATGTACACCGCCTCCACTTCGGGGTCCGCGAGCAGGGCCTCGTACGACCCATGGGCGGTGGGAATGCCGAGCTCGGCCGCGACGCGCGCTCCCACCGCCGAATCGCGGGAGGCGATGGCGACGACCTCGCAATGCTCGCCGCGTTGGATTGCCGGGATCACCTTGAAGCGCCCGATGGCCGCCGTGGAGAGGACCCCCCAGCGCAGCCGTCGCATCGGTCAGGGCCCTCCGTGGCTGTCCGTATTGACATGCGTCGTCGCGATGTACGAGTCTACGTCAACATTTGAAAGAGAGGAACACAAATCCTCGTGAGGACGCTTCCGGACGTCGTGGGCCAGCGCAGCGAGACGGTGCGGCGCTCGAACCTGAGCGGGATCGCGCGCGCGGTGCACGCCGGTGGGCCGCTGTCGCGGTCGGAGCTCGTGGCCCACACGGGGCTGACACGCAGTGCGGTGCGCTCCCTCGTCGGCGAGCTCGTCGCCGGTGGCATGCTGGTCGAGACGCGCAACGAGCCGGCCGGGGTGCCGGGACGGCCTTCGCCGCTCGTCCATGCCGACCCGGACGGGGCCGTCGTCCTGGCTCTCGAGATCAATGTCGACTCCCTCGCGGCCGCACGTGTCGGGATGGGGGGAACCGTTCAACAGCTCATCCGGGTGGATCGGCCGCGCGAGCACGTGACTGTGGACGAGATCGTCTCCGACGTGGTGGACCTTGCCGAGCCGATCCTCACCGCGACTGACGCGGACGCCCTCGTGGGCATCGGCGTGGGGGTGGCGGGCATCGTGAGCCGCAGCGACGGCGTGGTGCGAATGGCACCCAACCTTGGCTGGCGTGACGTACCACTGGGCGCTCGCCTCGCCACCGCACTCCCGTCGAACGCGCCGTTAGCCGTCGGGAACGAGGCGGACCTCGGAGGGCTGGCGGAGCTGCGTCGCGGCGCAGCGCGCGGCGTGGAGGACGTCCTCTACGTCACGGGCGAGGTCGGCGTGGGCGGCAACCTGGTCAGTGCCGGCCAACCGCTTCTCGGGGCCGCCGGATTCGCGGGCGAGATCGGGCACATGGTGGTGAACCCCGACGGCGTGCCCTGTGGCTGCGGATCGAGAGGGTGCTGGGAAACGGAGATCGGTGAGCGGGCGATGCTCGCTGCCGCGGGGCGCTCGCCGGATGGCGGTCGCGCCGCGGTCGACGAGGTGATCGCGGCTGCCTACGCCGGGGAGCCTGCCGCCCGCGACGGGGTTGCCAGGGTCGGCCGGTGGCTCGGACTGGGCATTGCTTCGCTCGTCAACGTCCTGAATCCCACCCTGGTAGTGCTCGGTGGCGTCCTCGAGCGCATTCACCCGCTCGTCGCCGACGATCTGACCGCACATCTCGAGCGACGAGCCCTGCCCGCCGCTCGCCAGCTCGTGCGCGTCGTCCCGGGTGCGCTGGGGGTGAGTGCGCCTGATCATCGGCGCCGCCGAGCTTGCCTTCGAGCCGATGCTCGCCGACCCGGCTGCTCGCCTGGCCGTCGTTCGAGGCCGGCGGCCGGCGCTGGCGCGGGCCAGCGCTTGAGTCATGTCATCCATCGGGCGCGCGGACGCGCCTGAGACGGAGCGAGGAGCGGAACGAGGAGGATCTTGAGAGAAAGGGCTTGACAGTGGAGTAGCCTACCTACTTCGGGCAATGAAGTGCCGCGCAGGCGCGGGGGGCCCGTTATCGGAGGAGCAAATCGGATGATGATTCGGAGGATGGCCGCGGGCCTGGGCACGTTGGCCCTTGTGCTGGCCGCGTGCGGTGATGACGGAGGCGCGTCCCAGGCGGCCTCGTCGGATGGCGGTGGCGCGTCCGCTGGAGCTGGGGGCGACTGCTCGGTCGGCGTCTCGTGGAACAACTTCGAGCAGCCCCGCTGGGCAGCGAACGACAAGCCGAACATGCAGGGGACGATCGAGGCCGGGGGCGGCACGTACACCGGACGTCGACGCCGACCTCGACAGCGCCCAGCAGCAGACCGACGTCGAGACGCTCATCAACGGCGGCGCGGACGTGCTCGTGCTGCTCGCGCAGGACATCAGGACGCTGCGCTCGCGGCGATCGAGGTCGCCAGCAGAACGCCGGCATCCCGATCATCGCCTATGACCGGCTCATCGAGGACCCGGAGCGTCCTGTACATCACGTTCGACAACGTCGGCGTCGGCCGAGCCGAGGCCGAGGCGCATCTTCGAGGCCGTGCCCGACGGGCAACTACGTCCTCATCAAGGGCGACCCGGGCGACCCCAACGCCTCCACGTTCCTGCCGCAGGGCTGGGACGAGGCAGGCCTGCCAGGACAAGGTCGACGCCGGTGAGATCGACGATCCTCGCCGACCAGTTCACCGACGGCTGGCGCACCGAGACGGCCCAGAACAACATGGAGGCGATCATCGACGCCGCCAACGCCGACGGCGTCACGATCGACGCCATCCTGGCCGAGAACGACAGCACGGCGCTCGGCGTCGTCGGCGGCGCTCCAGAGCAAGGGCCTCGACCCGATCCCGCTCAGCGGCCAGGACGGCGACCCGGCGAACCTGCAGAACGTGGCCGCCGGCTGGCAGTACGTGGACGTCTGGAAGGACACCAACGAGCTCGGCAAGGTCGCCGGCGCGGCCGCGCTCCAGCTCTGCGAGGGCGTCGCCATGGCGGACCTGACCATCCCCGACGGCCTCATCGACGAGGCGGTCGTGCCCGACGGCGGGCACGCCGGCCGGCGACCTTCGAGACCCCAGGCGGCAACACCGTCACCTCGTTCATCCTGCAGCCGACGCCGATCACCGCAGGAGAACCTGAACCTGGTGGTCGATGCCGGCTGGATCGACGCAGGACGTCCTGTGCGCCAACGTCGACGATCCGGCGCGCGCGGCTCCGATCTGCGCGGATGCGGCGCGCGGACGATCGCCGGCAGCGGCGCCGGCGGCGTCGGCAGCAGCGTCCTGAGCGATCGCTCGAACCAGTAGTCGCACGCGACCTGCGCTCCGGCGTGACCGGGACGCAGGGCGCTCGTTCATGCGAGCCCGGAGAGTCGACCCGATGAGCCGACATCGCCGACGCCACGCCGGACACGCAGACGCCGGCGCTCGCCGCGCCCCTCGGTCGCGCGAGCATGCTCGCGGCGACCGAGGTCGACGTGCGCCTGTTCGGCATGCTCGTCGCGCTCGCTCGTCATCCTCGTCGGCTTCCACATCCTCTCCGGCGGCACGCTCATCAGCCCGGCGAACATGGTCACGCTCGCGGTGCAGGCGAGCGGCACGCGCGATCATGGCGACGGGCATGGTGCTCATCATCGTGTCCCGCAACATCGACCTCTCGGTCGGGTCCCAGGTCGGCGTCATGGCGATGGTCTACGCGCGTGCTGCATGACCGACATCCTGCCCAACGTCATCGGGCTCCCGGGTGGGCAGCCCGTTCATGTGGATCGTCGCGCTCGCGCTCGGCGTCGGGCTCGGCGCGTTCATCGGCGGCTTCCAGGGCTTCATCATCGCCTACATCGGCGTGCCCTCCTTCGTCGTCACGCTCGGCGGCCTGCTGGCCCTGCGCGGCGTCGTCTGGGTGCTGTCCGAGGGCGCCGTCGTCACCGGCATCGACCAGACGTTCCGCCAGGTCGGCGGCGGCGCCCCGGGTCGCTCGGCGGTGAGGTGACGTGGGTCCTCGGCGATCGTCGGCCTGCGTCGGCGATCGTCGGCTTCATCATCTACAACCGCCGGCAGCGGCAGCAAGTTCGGCTTCCCGCTGCGGCCGATGTGGGCCGAGGTCCTCGTCGGCGTCGCTCGGCTGCGCGGTCGTCCTCGGCCTCGTCGCGTATCGCCAACGCCAACGTCTGCCCGCACCGGCGTCGCGCACCCAATACGCGCGAGGAGCGCGGCATCGCGGAGCCGCAGGGCGGCTCTCGAGCATCCCGATGGGCATCCCTGGCCGATCATCCTGCTGATCGGCGTCGACGCTCGTGATGACCTTCATCGCCACGCGCCGGCGCTTCGGTCGCTACGTCTACGCCTACGGCGGCAACCCCGACGCCGCGGACCTCGCCGGCATCAACACCCGCTGGACGATCATGAAGACGTTCATCGCTCATGGGCGTCCTCTGCGCCATCGCCGCGGCCATCGTCGTCGGCCGGCTCAACGGCGCCGCCCAGGACCTCGGCTCGAGCGACGAGCTCTACGTCATCGCCGCCGCGGTCGTCGGCGGCACGTCGTTCGCCGGCGGCATCGGCACGATCCCGGCGCGGTCCTCGGCGCCTTCGTCATGCAGTCGCTGTCCTACGGGCTGGCCTTCATGGGCGTGCCCTCGCCGATCGCAGAACATCGTGGCCGGCATCGTCCTCGTGGTCGCCGTGGGCTTCGACACGTGGAACCGCCGTCGCGGTGGCGGCCAGACCGCGACCGCACGGCCCGATGAGCGGTCAGCCGAGCGCGTCGCCGCTGGTCGAGATGCGCGACATCCACGTCGCCTTCGGCGGCGTGCAGGCCGTCGACGACGTGACGATCGACCTGCTACGCGGGCGAGGTCGTCGGCCTCGTCGGCGGCAACGGAGCCGGCAAGTCGACGCTGATGCGCGTGCTGTCCGGGGCGCATCCGGCCGACTCGGGCGAGATCCTCGATCGACGGGGAGGCCCAGGTCGATCCGCAACACGCGCGACGCCAAGAGCTCAAGATCGAGACGATCTACCAGACGCTCGCGCTGGCGGACAACATCGCAGCGCCCGGCAACGTCTTCCTCGGGCCGCGAGCTCGATGACGCGCTGGGGCACCCTCGACGACGGTGCGATGGAGGACGCCACGCGGAAGGTGATGGGCGCGCCTCAACCCGAACTTCACGCAACTTCACGCACGCCGGTCGTGTCCCTCTCCGGCGGGCAGCGCCAGGCGGTCGCGATCGCGCGAGCGGTCCATTTCAACGCGCGCATCCTGATCATGGACGAGCCCACCGCCGCGCTCGGTCCGGCCGAGACCGCGCAGGTGCGCGACCTCATCCGCCAGCTGAAGAGCGAAGGCATCGGCATCTTCCTGATCAGCCACGACATCCACGACGTGTTCGACCTGTCGGACCGGATCGCGCGTCATGTACCACGGCCGCATCGTCGGCATCGTCAACAAGGCCGACGTCACGACGGACGAGGTCCTCGGCATGATCATCCTCGGCAAGAAGCCGGTCGAGGTGACCCGCGAGGAGCTCGCAGAGCTGCGCGTCTGACCCCTACCGCGCTCCACCCTGGGCGTGGAAGATGGGCGCCAACGCTGGATACAGGGCCCGGTACGACGCCAGCGCCTCCGTGTAGGCCGACACGTCCGGTCCCGGCTCGGCGATCGGGGTGACCCGCACCACCCGATCCGCCGCGCTGGCCGACGTCGGGGAACCATTCCGCGCCCACGGCCGCAAGCATGGCGGCGCCGAAGGCGGCGCCCTCGGCCGTGGCGACCGTCGCGATCTCGGCCTGGAGCACATCGGCGAGGATCTGGCGCCACGTGGCGCTCGCGATCCCGCCGCCCGATGCCCGGATCTGGTCGGGGGCGGCGAGGCCGGTGGCCGTCATCTGCTCCAGGCCGTCGCGCAGGCCGAACGCCACGCCCTCGAGCACGGCCCGCGCCAGGTGCCGGCGATCGTGCGTGACGGTCAGGCCGACGAACGCGCCGCGCGCCAGGGGATCCGGGTGCGGGCTTCGCTCGCCGGTGAGGTACGGGAGGAACACGAGCCCGTCGCTGCCCACGCGCACGGTGGCCGCCTCGGCGTCGAGCGCGGCGAAGTCGAGGTCCGGCGCGAGGGCGTCCCGGAACCAGCGAAGGCTGCCGGCCGCGGAGAGCATCACCGACATGAGGTGCCAGCGACCGGGCACCGAGTGGCAGAAGGCATGGACGCGACCGTCGCGCTCGACGAGCGGACGATCGGTGGCCGCGAACACGACGCCCGGACGTGCCGAGGGAGAGGGCCACGATCCCCGGATCGACGGCGCCGACGCCGACCGCGTTCGCCGCCTGGTCGCCGCCGCCGGCCACGACGGGCGTGCCCACCGCCAGCCCGGTCGCCGCGGCCGCCGCCTTGCGTCACCGCGCCGGTCACCACCGGTCCCTCGGGGTGGTGGGGAGCAGGCCCGGTCGAGCTCGAGCGCCTCGAGCACGTCGGTCGACCAGTCGCGCGCGGCGAGGTCGAACAGGAGGGTCCCGGCGCCGTCGGCGCGGTCGACTGCATGGTCGCCGGTCAGGCGATGCCGGACGAAGTCCTTCGGCAGCAGGACGTGCGCGACGCGATCCCAGCGTCCGGGCTCGTGGCGCGCGCACCCAGAGCAGCTTGGGAGCAGTGAACCCGGTGAGCGCGTCGTTGCCGGTGATCTCGATCAGGCGCTCGGCGCCGACCCGGTCGCGGATCTCGTCGCATCGGCCGCGGTCCGCTGGTCGTTCCACAGGATCGCGGGGCGCAGCGCTCGTCGGCCGCGTCGAGCAGGACGGCGCCGTGCATCTGCCCGGACAGCCCGACGGCCGCCGACGTCGCCGGCACCGAGGCCGGCGGCGGCGAGCGCTTCACCGATGGTCGCGTTCTGGGTGGCGTCCCACCACAGCTGCGGGTCCTGCTCGCTCCAGAGCGGCCGCGGGACGTCGTAGTCGTAGCTCCGCGCTGCCGATGCCCCGGACGCGCCCCGCCTCGTCGACCAGGATGGCCTTCGTCGCGGTCGTCGAGACGTCGAGCCCGAGGACTGAGCGCCACGGCGTCAGCGGCTCCGATCGACCGACCAGATCCGGCGGTTGACGACGTTCTCGAGCCGCTCCTGGCCGCCGGAGCGCGGACGCGGCTCGATTCCGTCGCCGACCACGCGCGCCTCGATCTCGGCGAGCGTGAGCCCGCCACCGAGCATCTCGGCACCGAGCCGGTCCGACCAGCCGGCGTAGCGGCGATCTCGTCTCCGCGGCGAGCGTCGCCGGCCTCAACCAGGTCGGCGGCCACGAGCAGCGCTCGCGCCAAGGTGTCGATCCCCCCGATGTGCGCGTGGAACAGGTCAGTGCGATCCATGCTCTGGCGCCGGAGCTTGGCGTCGAAGTTGAATCCGCCGGAGGTGAAGCCGCCGCCGCGCAGGATCTCGTAGAGCGCGAGGGCAAGATCGTCGACCGAGTTCGGGAACTGGTCGGTGTCCCAGCCGTTCTGCGGGTCGCCACGGTTCATGTCGATGCTGCCGAAGATCCCGCGGCTCAGTGCGACCGCCACCTCGTGCTGGAAGCTGTGGCCGGCAAGGGTCGCGTGATTCGCCTCGATGTTGACCCGGTACTCGTCGGCCAGGTCGTGGCGGACCAGGAACGAGTCGACCGTCGCCGAGTCGTAGTCGTACTGGTGCTTCGTGGGCTCCTGCGGCTTGGGCTCGAGAAGCAGGGTGCCCGCGAAGCCGATGCGATGCTTGTGCTCGGCGACCAGGGTCAGGAATCGTGCGAGCTGCTCCTCCTCGCGCTCGAGGTCCGTGTTGAGGAGCGTCTCGTAGCCCTCACGACCTCCCCACAGGACGTAGTTCTCGCCGCGCAGGCGGTTCGTCGTCTCGAGCATGAGCTTCACCTGCGCCGCCGCGTAGGCAAAGACCTCGGGATCCGGGTTCGTCGCTGCGCCGGCCGCGTAGCGTGGGTGACTGAAGAGGTTGGCGGTGCCCCACAGTAGGCGGGCACCGGTCCGCTGCATGTGACCCTCGATCTCTCCGACGACCGCCTCGAGCATGCTTCGCGTCTCGGCGAATGAGGCTCCCTCCGGTGACACATCGCGGTCATGGAAGGTGAAGAACGGCACGCCCAGCTTGTCAACGAACTCGAACGCGGCGTCGAGCTTGGTGCGCGCCGCCTCCATCGGGTCGGTTCCGGGAGCAAGCCACGGACGGTCGAAGGTCCCCACGCCGAAGACGTCGGACCCGGGCCAGTTGAAGGAGTGCCACAGGCAGACCGCGATGCGGAGCTGGTCCTCCATGCGGCTGCCCAGGACCTGGCGGTCGGGCTGGTAGACCTTGAACGTGAGCGGGTCGTCGGAGTCCAGTCCTCCGAAGCCGATTCGCTCCGGCACGTCGGTGAAGAACTCAGTCACGCCCGCCATCCTCCTCGGTGCTCGCCGTCCGCCCGGCGTCGCTCCGACGGTATCAGATGCGTTTGTGAACGAGAAGCACAAATCGTGGTGAACGAGAAGCACACATCGTGGGCGGGACCGGACGGCGGCGCGCGCGGGTCCGGTGCACCCGATAGAATCGGTCCGCCCCAAGGAGATCGCATGACCCAGCGTGCCGACGTGCGCATCCATTCCACCGCCGAGGTCGCGCCCGATGCGGTCATCGGTCCGGGCACGAGCGTCTGGAACCAGGCGCAGGTCCGAGAGGGCGCCCGGATCGGCGCGCGATGCGTCATCGGCAAGAACGCCTACGTCGATGCCGGTGTCGCCATCGGCGACGACGTGAAGATCCAGAACAACGTCAGCCTGTTCCACGGCGTGACGATCGAGGACGGGGTCTTCATCGGTCCGCACGTGTGCTTCACGAATGACCGAGTACCGCGGGCGATCACGCGGGACGGCCGGCTGAAGACCGATGCGGACTGGGAGGTGAGCCCGATCGTCGTGCGCCACGGTGCGGCGCTGGGCGCCAACAGCACGATACTGCCCGGCGTGACCGTCGGCCGCTGGGCGATGGTGGGCGCGGGGAGCGTCGTGACCAGGGACGTCGGCGATCACGAGCTGGTGGCCGGCAACCCGGCGCGTCGCCTGGGCGCGGCGTGCGCCTGCGGCGAGCCGCTGCGCGACCGGGACGGGCAGCCGTTCCGGGGCGCCTGTCCAAGCTGCGGGCACCCGTTTCCGCCGGAGCCTGCCGCGTGAAGGTCCTCACCGTCGTCGGGGCACGGCCGCAGTTCGTCAAGGCGGCCCCGGTGAGCCGTGTCCTGCGCGAGCGGCACAGCGAGGTCATGGTGCACACCGGCCAGCACTACGACCCGGCGATGAGCTCCGCCTTCTTCCACGAGCTCGAGATCCCCGAGCCGGACGTGAACCTCGAGGTGGGCAGCGGGACGCACGGCGCGATGACTGGCGAGATGATCCGGCGCCTCGAGCCCGTGGCGATCGAGCACGAGCCGGACGGCGTCCTGGTGTACGGCGACACGAACTCCACCCTGGCTGGCGCCGTGGTCGCCAGCAAGCTCGCCTTTCAGCACGGACGGCGGCCGTGGCTCGCGCACGTGGAGGCCGGGCTGCGCTCGTTCAACCGGCGCATGCCGGAGGAGCGCAATCGCGTGGTCGCCGACCACCTCGCGGACCTCCTGCTGGCGCCGACCGCGACAGCGGTCGCGAACCTGGAGCGCGAGGGGTTGGCCGCTCGGGTCGAGCTGGTGGGCGATGTCATGGTCGACGCGCATGCGTGGGCGTCCGCGCGCGCCGCCGCGCACCTGCCCGCGATCGCCGCATCGCACGAGCGATACGTGCTGCTCACCCTGCACCGCGCCGAGAATGTCGACGACCCCGGACGATTCGCTCGCATCCTGGCCGGGCTCGACGTCGGCATCCCGGTCGTGTTTCCCGTGCATCCGCGCACGCGGGTCGTTCTCGAGCGCGGCGTGCACGGGCTGCCGTCCAACGTGCACGCCATCGATCCGGTCGGCTTCCTCGAGATGGTTGCGCTCGAGTCGCACGCGCTCGCGATCGCGACCGACTCCGGTGGCGTGCAGAAGGAGGCCTACCTGGCCGGGGTGCCCTGCGTCACTCTGCGGTCGGAGACCGAGTGGGTCGAGACCGTGGAGGCGGGCTGGAACCGGGTGGTCGACGACGACCCCGCCGCGCTGCGGGCAGCGCTCGACGACGAGACGTTCATGCTCCGCGACCGTCAACGGCCACTGCTGTACGGTGATGGGCGCACGGCCGAGCGCATCGTGGCCGCACTCGAACGACAGCAGGCGGTGGTGGGCGCTCCGGCCGCGGCAGAGGAGGCAGCGGCGACGTGATCCCCATCGCCCGCCCGCAGATGGGCGACGAGGAGAAGGAACGAGTCTGGGAGGCGATGGCCTCCGGATCCCTCGCGCAGGGGCCGAGGGTCGCTGAGCTCGAGGAGCGATTCGCGGACTTCGTCGGGGTCGCGCATGCGGTCGCCACGAGCTCCGGCACCACCGCGCTGCACCTGGCTCTGCTCGGGCACGGCCTCGCGTCGGGCGACGAGGTGATCACCGTCCCGTTCACGTTCATCGCGAGCGCCAACAGCATCGTCTACACCGGGGCGCGTCCGGTCTTCGTCGACGTGGACGGAGCGGGACTTCACGATCGATGTCAGCCAGGTCGAGGCGGCGATCACGCCGCGGACCCGCGCCATCCTGCCGGTCAGCCTCTACGGCCAGCCGGCCGACCTGCCGGCGCTCGCCGAGATCGCGGAGCGACGCGGCATCGCGATCGTGGAGGACGCCGCGCAGGCGCACGGCGCCGCGATCGGGGAACGGCGCAGCGGCACGTGGGGCGCGGGCACATTCAGCTTCTACCCGACCAAGAACATGACCACCGGCGAGGGCGGCATGATCACCACCGACGACGCCGAGCTGGCCGGACGCGTCCGGCTGCTGCGCGAGCACGGGATGCACGTCCGCTACCACCATGACGTCATCGGCTACAACTTCCGCATGACCGATCTCGCCGCGGCCATCGGCCTGGCCCAGCTGCCGAAGCTGCCCGGCTTCAACGATCGGCGACGCGCGACCGCGGCTCGATACGACGCCGAGCTGCAGGGTGTCCTCACGCCCGACGTGCGTCCGGGCGTCACCCACGTCTACCACCAGTACACGATCCGGGTGCGCGAGCGCGACGCCTTCGCCGATCGGCTGCGCGAGCGAGGCGTGGGGAGCGCCGTCTACTACCCGATCCCGGTCCACCGGCAGAAGCCGTTCCTCGCGCTCGGCTACGGCGAGGAGCGATACCCGGTGACGGACCGGCTCACCGCGCAGGTGCTCAGCATCCCGGTCCATCCGTCGCTGACCGATGATGAGGTGGCGACGGTCATCGGCGCGGTGAACGAGACGGCCGCCGAGCTCGGATCGCTCGAGCGCCAGGTGGCTCGCCCGTGAGCGACTCGCGCCCGCTGCGCGCGGGCGTCGTGGGGCTCGGCATGATGGGCCGGAACCACGTCCGGGTCTGGGACGAGGCGGTCGATGGCGTCGAGCTGGTCGCCGTCGCGGATCCCGACTCCGCGGCCGTCGACACGGCCACGGCCGGACGGCGTGCCCGCGGCTTCGAGGACGCGGAGCGGATGCTGGCCGAGGAGGAGCTCGACCTCGTCAGCATCGTGGCGCCGACCAGCCTCCATCTGCCGGTCACGGTGGCCGCTCTCCGCGCGGGCGCCCACGTCCTCGTCGAGAAGCCGATCGCCGCAACCCGCGACGAGGCGCTCGAGATGATGGCCGCCGCCGAGTCGGCGGGACGGATGCTGACCGTCGGCCACATCGAACGCTTCAACCCGGCCATCCGTGAGCTTCGCCGCCGCCTGGCCGATGGCGAGCTCGGTCGCATCTTCCAGGTGAAGGCAACGCGGCTCGGACCGTTCCCGGCCCGGATCCGGGATGTCGGGGTCGTGGTCGACCTCGCGCCGCACGATCTCGACGTCATGCGCTACCTGGTCGGCGCCGAGCCCATCCGCCTGTACGCCGAAACCGAGCGTCGAATCCACACCGAGCACGAGGACCTGTTCAACGGGATCGTCAAGTTCGCCAACGGCGTCGTCGGCGTGCTCGACATCAACTGGCTGACGCCGACGAAGCGGCGGACGCTGACCGTGACCGGAGAGCGCGGCATGTTCCTGGCCGACTACATCGCCCAGGACCTCGTCCTGTTCTCGAACCCCGAAGCGGCCGAGACCTGGGTCAATCCAGGCTCCGGAGCTCGCATCACATCGGTCGCCGAGGGAGAGATGACTCGCTTCTCGATCCGACGCCGCGAGCCGCTGGTGGTGGAGCTCGAGGAGTTCGCGCGGGCCGTCCGCGACGGAGGCCCGCCGCCGGTCGCTCCCCTTGACGCCATGATCGCGCTCCAGCTCGCGCGCACGATGGTTGAATCGGCCCAGACGGGCCGGGTCATCGACGGTCCGGCGCTGGAGCAGGTGATGCGGTGAGGGTCGCGGTCGTGGGGCTGGGTCACATCGGGCTGCCCCTGGCGGTCCAGTACGGCTCGCGCGGACACGACGTGCTCGGCATCGACCTCGACCAGCGCATCGTCGATGCGATCAACCGCGGCGAGTCCCCGCACCTCGACGAGCAGGCTCTCATCGATCGCGTCCCGCAGCTTCAGCAGGCGGGCCGCCTGCGGGCGGCGTCGTGGGAGGAAGCGGACCTGCGTGACCGTGACGTGGTGGTGATCATCGTGCCGGTCGTCGTCGACGCCGAGCGCCAGGTCGACTTCGCGCCGATCGACGCCGCGACGCGCGACATCGCCCACCGCATCGGTCCGGGGACGCTGGTCGTGTACGAGACGACGCTGCCGGTGGGGACGACGCGGAACCGCTTCGCACCGATGCTGACCGAGGGCTCCGGCCTCGAGCTCGACCGCGACCTGTTCCTGGCCTTCAGCCCGGAGCGGGTCCTCGTCGGTCGCGTGTTCCTCGACCTGGCGCGCTACCCGAAGATCGTGGGCGGGCACCAGCGACGAGAGCACGCGTCGAGCGGTCGAGTTCTATCGGTCGGCCCTCGACGATGGCACCGAGGTGTGGGCCGTGGCGAGCGCCGAGGCGGCCGAGATGACCAAGCTGGCGGAGACGACCTACCGCGACGTGAACATCGCGTACGCCAACGAGCTGGCCCGCTTTGCCGACCGCCACGGGATCGACGTGACCGAGGTCATCGGCGCGGCCAACTCGCAGCCGTTCAGCCACATCCACCAGCCTGGCGTGGGCGTCGGCGGCCACTGCATCCCGGTGTACCCGCACTTCCTGTTCAACGACGACCCCGAGCTGCGCATCCCGCCGCTCGCGCGCGAGATCAACGAGTCGATGGGCGCCTTCACCGTCGACGCGGTCGAGGACCGCATCGGCTCCCTCGACGCCCAGCCGGTCCTCGTCCTTGGCGTGGCGTACCGGGGCGACGTGCGCGAGGATGCCTTCTCCTCCGCGTTCCGTCTCCGGGATGAGCTGCGGGCCGCCGGCGCGCGGGTCTACGCCCACGACCCGTACTTCGACGACGAGCACCTCGTCGAGCTCGGGTTCGAGCCGTACGACCTCGACGCCCCCGCGCCGGTTCGCGTCGCCATCCTGCAGGCCGCGCACGGCGCCTACACCGATCTGGATCCGGGCCGGCTGCCGGCGCTCGAGCTGTTCGTGGACGGGCGCAACGCCCTGGAGCGCGCGCCGTTCGAGGCCGCCGGCGTCCGATATGTCGGCATCGGGCGCTGACGCGGAGGGCCCCGTCCCGCTGGTCGGCCTTGCGGCCGGCCGCGGAGCGTGGGTCGTCCTGCCCACCTACAACGAGCGCGAGAACCTCGAGGGCATCGTCGCGGCCATCCTGGCCGCCGTGCCGGAGGCGTCACTGCTCGTCGTCGACGATGCGTCACCGGACGGAACGGGAGTGATCGCCGACACGCTCGCCGCTCGCGACCCGCGCGTGTCGGTCCTGCACCGCTCCGGAAAGGAGGGCCTGGGCGTCGCCTACCGCGACGGGTTCCGATGGGTGCTCGACCGGCCGGACACTCGGGCCGTGGTCCAGATGGACGCGGACTTCAGTCACGACCCGGCCGACCTGCCGCGCCTGCTCGCCCCGCTGATGCGGAACGCGGACCTCGTGCTCGGCACGCGCTACATGCGCGGCGGGGGAACGATCGGCTGGCCCTGGTACCGGAAGCTGATCAGCCGTGGCGGCACGTTGTTCGCCCGCATCGTCCTGCTCCTGCCGTACCGCGACCTGACCGGCGGCTTCAAGGCGTGGCGCCGGGAGCTGCTCGAGGCGGTCCGCCTGCGCGAGACGTCCGGGTCGGGCTACGGTTTCCAGGTCGAGACCACGTGGTGGGCGCACAGGCGCGGGGCCGTCGTGCGCGAGGTGCCGATCGTGTTCCGGGAGCGCGTTGCCGGCGCATCGAAGATGACCGGCGGCATCGTGCGCGAGGCCATGCTGCTGGTCGTCGGGCTGCGGATTCGGGCGATCCGCGACGCGCTGCGGCGCCGCTGACGTGCGGCGGGCCAGCCCGGCTTGCTGCGCAGCGGCGGAGCATCGGCTAGGATGGCGCCTCGCCCCGCCCGCGCCAGCCCAGGCTGCCACCCGAGCCGCCGCATGACCAGTGTGAGCCGATGACGATCCGATCCCGACCGGTCCTCGACCGGAAGCACCGCCCTCGATGGCAGGACGAGCTGCGCACCCAGCAGCTCATCGTCATCGGCTTCGCCATCGCCATCGCGGTTGCGTTGGGGATCTTCGGAGCGGCGGCATGGAACGCCTACTGGGAGGCCCACATGCGCCCGGTGGCTGCGGTGGAGGGCGAGTCCTTCACGCGCGGCGATCTCGACACGCGGGAGCGGATCCTCACCGCCGAGACGGTCGCGCAGGCCGGCGAGCTCAACGATCAGCTGGGTGGGCCGCGAGACCAGATCCTGCAGCAGCAGATCGACAGCCTCAGCCAGCGCCTGAACAGCATTCCGACCGAGTCGACCGACTCGCTGGTCGATGGCGCGGTACTCGGCTCCCGCGCCGACGAGTTCGGGCTGACGGTGAGCGACGAGCAGATCGACGCGGAGATTGCGGAGCGCCTGACGCTTCCCGAGCGGATCCGCGCGCGCCTCGTGCTGATCTCGTCCCTGCCCGCCGACGCGGAGCCAGATGCTGAGCCGACCGAGGAGCAGCTGGCTGCCGCGCGTGACGAGGCGGACGCGGCTCTCGAGCGGATCGAGGGCGGCGAGGACTTCGCCACCGTCGCGACCGAGGTCAGCGACGACTTCACCGCATCGACCGGCGGCGAGCTCGGCTGGTTCGAGGATGGCGACGTGGCCTACGACGCCTATTTCGACGCGCTGGCCGATGCGGAGGCCGGAGAGATCGTCGGCCCCGTCGAGACCGATCGCGGGTACGCCGTGCTCGAGCTCCAGGAGCGTCGGGAGGCGACCACCGAGGGTGGGCTCGACGACGTCCTGGCGGCGCAGGGAGTGAGCGACGAGGCGTATCGCGACTACGTCGGCGAGCAGGTGCTGCTCGAGGGGTTCCGATCGCACTTCGGCGACGAGGTCGTCGTCTCCCCGGCGGCGCAGCAGCGCGTGGGTGAGATCACGATCGCTCCATTGACCGGCGAGGCAGTCCCACAGGAACGCGCGCGCCACGTCCTCGTCCAGCCCGATCCGGAGGCCGAGAGCCAGGCCGATGCCACCGACGAGCAGTGGGAGGCCGCTCGCATCGAGGCGACTGAGGTCGAGGAGCTCGTCCGGGCCGAGGACGCGGACTGGTTCGAGATCGCGGGGAGCACAGCGACGACACCGGATCGGGCAGCCGCGGAGGAGACCTCGGCTGGTACGACCCGGCCGCGTCACCGTACGTGGCCGAGTTTGCCGACGCGCTCGCCGAGCTGGAGGTCGGCGAGATCAGCGAGCCGATCCGGAGCGAGTTCGGTTGGCACGTCATTCAGAAGACAGGCGAACGAGAGAGCCCGCAGGCGCAGGCCGCCGAGCTCGTCGAGGCGCTGCGCGCCGATCCGGACTCGTTCGCGGAGACCGCCGCCATCATCAGCGAGAACTACGAGACGGCTGCCGAAGGTGGCGAGCTCGGTTGGGTGGCGCGCTATCAGCTCGACGCGATGCGGGAGGACGCGGTATTCGCGCTGGCCGAGGTCGGCGAGGTGAGCGAGCCGATCGAGGACACCGCCGGCATCAGCATCTACCAGCTGCTCGAGACGAGCGAGAGCCGCGAGATCGAAGAGGACCGGCTCGAGGAGATCCGCTCGTCGGGCTTCGAGCGCTGGCTGGACGACGAGGTGCGCAGCGGGGTCGACACCTGGATCGACTCACAGTTCACCCCGACCACCGACGCGGGCTGAGCCGATGACCGGCGCGACGCCGCGCCACCTGGACACGCTGCTCGCGGCCGCCGGCCTCGACCCGGCCGACGGCGTGCAGATCGCCGCCAGCCATCGGATCGCCGCGCTCCCGTTCGACCCGTCGGCTCCCGTCCTCCTGCTGGGCGGCGAGGCCGCCACGGCCGAGCCGCTGCCGGGACGGCACGCCCGGCACGACACGATCGGCAGTGCTGCGCGCGCTCTATCCCGACGGCCACGTGCTGCTGACCCTGCCCGAGCGGGAGCCGCATCGGCTGGCCGATCTCGACGAAGCGGGGCTTGCGAGCGCCAACTGGCTCATCCCACCGCTCGCGCCGGTCGACAACCTCGCCAGCCCTCACGGTATGGCCGCGATCAGCGCTCGGCTGCGCGCTCCCGACGGGTGCCCGTGGGACCGCAGGCAGACCCACCTCAGCCTGCGGCCGTACCTGCTGGAGGAGGCGTACGAGACGATCGACGCGATCGAACACGGCGCGCCCGGCGACCTCGCGGAGGAGCTCGGCGACCTCCTGCTCCAGGTGATCCTCCACGCTCAGTTCGCCGCCGAGGAGGGCACGTTCGACCTGACCGACGTGTACCGGTCGATCGCGGCAAAGATCGTCCGGCGCCATCCGCACGTGTTCGCCGGGCTGGACGTGGACGGCGAGCGCGAGGTCCTGGCCAACTGGGAGACGATCAAGGCCGGCGAGCGGGCACAGCGGGGCAAGGCCGAGGAGGGTGCCTTCGGCGGCGTGGCGCGCGCGCTGCCCGCGTTGCCGGCCAGCCGTGAGATCCAGGAGCGGGCCTCGTCGCTCGGCTGGGACTGGGATGCCATCGAGGGCGTCTGGGACAAGGTCGACGAGGAGCTCGGGGAGCTGCGAGCGGCGGACAGCGATGAGGACCGGCTGCACGAGGTCGGCGACGTGCTGTTCGCGCTCGTCAACCTGTCACGCTGGTTCCAGCTGGATCCGGAGGAGGCGCTGCGGACGGCGAACCATCGGTGGGTCGCTCGCTACCGTCGCGTCGAGGCGCTCGCCGCGGAGCGGGGAATCGATCTCGCGGCGCTCTCGCTCGCGGAGAAGGACGTGCTGTGGGACGAGGTCAAGGCGAGGTGAGCGCGCCGCCACGGCGGGTGGCGATCGCAGTCCACGCCGTGTATCCAGGCGACCCGAGGGTTCGCCGCCAGAGCGACGCCCTCATCGAGGCCGGGTACGAGGTGGACATCATCTGCCTCCGCCAGCCCGGCGAATCCGCCGAGGAGTCCGACGGTGGGCGGCGTATCGTCCGCCTGCCGGTGAATCGCACGTTCGTCGGCTTCGCCGGCCATATGGCGGAGTACGTCGCCTTCACTGCCATGGTCGCCTGGCGCCTCGCCCTCGAACAGCGGCGGCGACGCTATTCGCTGGTCCAGGTGGCCACCGTCCCGGACTTCCTCGCCTTCGCCGCCCTTCCGGAGAAGCTCGCCGGCGTGCCCCTGCTGCTCGACCTTCACGAGGACATGCCGGAGTTCTTCCGCGACCGCTTTCAGCACCGGATGCTCCGGCCGCTCCTTCCGCTGGTGTCGGGCACGGCCCGGTTGGCCGCCGCGATCCCCGACCATCTCATCACCGTCCACGAGCCTCTGCGAGAGCTTTCGATCCAACGAGGGGTCGCGCCGGAGCGCATCAGTGTCGTGATGAACAGCGCCGACACGCAGGCTCTTCGACGCCGAGGCATACGATCGCCGAGCGTTCATGGCCGATGGCGTCCTGCGGCTGGTGCACCACTCGAACTTCCAGCGCATCTACGGCCTCGACGTCGCGATCGAGGGACTATCGCGGCTGCGCGCGACCGTGCCATGGCGGCTGGATGTCTATGGCGAGGGTCCATGGCAGGACGGGATCGAGGCGGCGATCGGTCGGACCGGCACCGCCGACCGGGTCACGCTCCACGGGCGGGTGGACATGGATGAGCTTCCGCAGCTGCTGGCCAACGCGGACATCGGTCTCGTCCCGTCGCTGGCGGAGCCCTACCTGGCCTATTCGCTGAGCACGAAGCTGCTGGAGTACGCGGCGATGGGTGTGCCGATCGTGGCGAGCAGCCTGGCCACGTTCCGCCACCACTTCACCGACGATGCGATCCGCTTCGTTCCCGGGGGCGACCCGGATGCGCTCGCGCGCGCCGTCGAGGCGCTGGTGGACGACCCGGACGGCACCGTCCGGATGGGCCTCGAGGCGCAGCGCCAGGCGAGGGCCTACGACTGGGAGGCGCAGAAGGACCGATATCTCGCGATCGTCGACCGCCTCGCCGGGTCACGGCGACGAGACGAACGGGACCGCACCTGACCCCATCAGAGCCATCGGGTACGCGGGACTTTTGCGGCATAGGCGCGTTCGAGGGTCATCGATAGCATCGGGGCACGGTCGGGACATGCCCTGCCCGCCGATCCGATCGTCACCCCACGAGGACCCCGCCTGTTGCCGCATCGCCGCACCGCATCTCTGCTGAGCGCTCTCACCCTCGCCGTCTCGCTGCTGCTCCCCCTCGGCACCCCGGTGGCCGCCGCCGGCGAGAAGGTCGTCATCATCGTCGGACCGGTCGGCCCCCTCACCGACTCGTACCGATCGAAGGCGAATACGGTCGCCGCAGCGGCCACCGCCGCCGGGGCCACCGTCGTCAAGGTCTACTCGCCGAACGCGACGTGGACGAACGTCAAGACGGCGGTGAATGACGCCGACGTGATCGTGTACTTCGGACACGGCAACGGGTACCCCAATCCCTACGGCAGCAACGAGCTCACCGACCGATCGAACGGATGGGGCCTCAACACCAAGACCACGAACGGGGACAAGGACAGCTGGTCGGAGGGAACGCTCGTCTACTGCGGCGAGCGAGCGCTCCTCGGCACGCTCACCTCCGCCGACGACACCGCGCGGAAGACGTACTGCGGCGGCACGAGCAACGACGGCATCAGCCCGGCGCCGAACTTCACGATGATCTATGCCCAGGCGCACTACGCCCCCGGCTTCGGCGAGCGCTACGTCGAGTCCACGCCGCTGACCACCCTCACCCAGGCCCAGCAGCGCGTGCGGCACTACTCCACGCCCATCCTGAAGCTGGGTGGCACGTACATCGCGACCGCCTACAGCGACGCTGACCAGATCGCGTCGCGCGTGCTGACGCAGCCGAACCGGGCCTATGCCGACATCTTCGCCGCCGGGAAGGGATGGAGCCCGTCCACGGCTGTGTCGATGGCCCACCCTGACATCTCGGGCAGCCAGGTCTGG
Source organism: uncultured Chloroflexia bacterium (assembly GCA_963806695.1). Classification (GTDB taxonomy): domain Bacteria; phylum Chloroflexota; class Limnocylindria; order QHBO01; family QHBO01; genus JACDBZ01. The sequence goes on from CAWDYT010000003.1 coordinate 76,880, forward strand.
GTTCAGCGGACGGTCATCAGCGGATTCCACTTCAGCCAACCCGACTACTGGTACGCCTTCGCCGGACGACCGTCGCGCACGCCGGACGGCGGCAGCGCGACGCCCGCTGTATCGACTCCTCCGACCACCCCGCCCGCGAGCTCGGCCGACGTCGAGCGCCTGGCCGGCGCCGACCGCTTCGCGACCGCGGCCGCCGTCAGCGCAGCCAGCTACCGGCCGGGCGTCCCGGTGGCGTACGTCGCGATCGGATCGAACTTCCCAGACGCCCTGGCCGCGGGTGCGGCCGCGGTCCGTCGCGGCGGCCCGGTCCTGCTGGTGAACGCCTCCAACGTCCCCGGAGCGACGGCGACCGAGCTGCGTCGACTCGACCCTGCCCGGATCGTCGTGGTCGGCGGCACATCGATCATCTCCCCGGCGGTCGCCAGCCGACTCGCCTCCTACGCCACCACCGGTGAGGTCCGCCGCCTGGCGGGAGCCAATCGCTACGCCACGTCTGCGGCGATCAGCCGCGACGCGTTCACCGCCGGGGTACCCGTCGCCTACGTGGCCACCGGGGAGAACTTCCCCGACGCGCTCGCCGGCGTGGCGGCCGCGGGCAGCGGCGGCGGCCCGGTCCTCCTGACGAAGCCGAACGAGCTGCCGGTCGAGACGGCCGCGGAGCTGGGTCGGCTCCGACCCGGACGGATCGTCGTGCTGGGCGGGACAGGCGTCATCTCGCCCGCAGTCGCCACGACCCTGGCCCGGTACGCGACCTCCGGGAACGTCGAGCGGCTGTTCGGAGACAACCGCTACACCACCGCCATCGACGTCTCGCGCGAGACGTTCTCCGGCAGCGAGGTGGTGTTCGTGGCGACCGGTGCCAACTTCCCGGACGCCCTCGGTGGTGGGCCGGTCGCCGGCACTGTTCCCGGTCCTCTGCTCCTCGTGCCCGGCACCAGCCTCCCGGCATCGGTCGCCGGCGAGATCCAGCGGCTCGGGCCGGATCGCATCGTGATCCTGGGAGGCACGGGCGTCGTCTCCGCCGGCGTCGAGGCGCAGATCGGGTCACTGCTGGGCAACTAGCCCGGCGCACGCCCGGATGGCGGGTGGGTCGGAGGTACTATTGGGCAGAGGAGGACGGACCGATACGGTCTGGTGCAGTTGACCGCCCATCGGCGGTCCTGCTGACCACCCGCAACGAGATCCGCATGCCGTCCTCCCCACGCCGCCGCCTTCCCATCCTCGCCGTCCTGCTCGCCACCCTGGTGTTGCCGGCGACACCGGCTGCCGCTGCCGACCCGACCCTCGGCGACGCGATCACCCTCCCCGACGGCAGCGTGCTGCCTCCGATGCCGGCCGACCAGATCCGGCCGTCGGCACAGGCCGAGATGCTGGCCGAGCACGACGGCGCCGTCGATGGCTCAGCCCCTGAGGCGACGGTGGAGCCGCTGGCGGACGCCGGCGGCATGGTGCAGGTCGCCGAGCCGCTGACCGTCGCGGCAGCCGGTGCCACCGGGCCGGCCGGACCGCTTCCGAACGGGCTCCGCCGTGAGGTGCTCGGCTTCCTGCCGTACTGGAAGCTCGACACGACGACGCGCGCCTCGCTTCGGCTGGACCTCGTCTCGACGATCGCGTACTTCAGCGTCGGCGTGCAGTCGAACGGCTACCTGGCCAGGGGCGCCGCCGCCACACCCACGGTCGGATGGAGCGGCTGGACGTCGTCGGCGGTGACGGAGCTCATCAACGCCGCCCACGCACGCGGCGTTCGGGTGGTGCCGACCATCACGATGATGGCCTGGAACAACGACTACACAGCAATGTCGTCGCTGCTGAACAGCTCCTCGTACCGGTCTCGACTCGTCTCCGAGATCGTCACCATGGTCCGGGACCGCCGGGCCGACGGGGTCAACATCGACTTCGAGCCGGTGCCGACGCAGCCTCCGCGCGCAGTTCACGAGCCTGGTTCGCCAGATCAAGGCCGGGCTGCGGAACGCGCGGGTTGGCTCGTACGTGACCGTGGACACCATGGCCGGCGCGGCGACGTGGTCGACCGGATACGACGTGGCCGGCCTCACCGCATCCGGCGCGGCGGATGCGCTGATGGTGATGGCGTACGACTTCCACTACGCCGGCTCGTCACGCGCCGGCGGCGTGGCGCCGATGGAGAGCGATCACATCTTCGCCGCCGGGGACGCCCTGCGCGCCCACCTCGCCGACGTCGCGCCCGGCAAGCTGATCTGGGGCATCCCGTACTACGGCCGCGCCTGGAACACGACCAGCGACGGGCTCAACGCAACCGTTCGCTCGCCAGCCCAGAGCGTTGCCTTCAGCTACTACTGGAGTGATGCCGGCACGCCGGCCGGGGGCAAGGTCCTCGGTCAGCGGTACGGCCGTCGTTGGGACGCCACCGGCCAGGTCCCGTGGTTCGCGTTCCGCGACTCGGGCGGTGGTTGGCGGCAGGGCTACTACGACGATCCGGCATCGCTGCGCGTGAAGTACAACGCGGTGCTTCGCAACGACGTGGCCGGCATCGGCATCTGGCATCTCGGCATGGACACCGGAGTGCCGGACCTGTGGAACGTCATCGAGGACAAGTTCAGCAAGGTGCAGATCCGTCTCGCCGGCGCCGACCGGTACGCCACGGCCGCGGCCGTCAGCCGCTCGTCGTTCAAGGCGGGCGTCCCGGTCGCCTACGTGGCCACCGGGACGGCATTTCCCGATGCCCTCGCCGGCGGGCCGGCCGCGGCACGGACCGGCGGCCCGATGCTGCTGACCACGCGGAATGACCTTCCGACAGCGACGGCTGACTGAGCTGGCCCGCCTGCGCCCTTCGAGGATCGTGATCCTGGGCGGAACCGGCGCCGTGAGCGCCGCGGTCGCCAGCCGGCTCGCGACCTATGCCACCAGCGGCGCCGTCGAGCGCCTGGCCGGGGCGGATCGCTACGGGACCGCAGCGCGCGTCAGCAGCGCCACCTTCGCGCCGGGCGTTCCGGTCGCGTACGTCGCCACCGGGGCGTCGTTCCCGGATGCCCTCGCCGGTGGCGCGGCTGCCGGCCGCCAGGGCGGCCCGGTGCTGCTGGTCGCACCGACCTCGCTGCCCGGCGCCACGAGGACCGAGCTGCAGCGCCTGAAGCCGGGACGGATCGTCGTCCTCGGCGGGACCGGTGCCGTCAGTGACGGCGTGCTCGCAGGCCTCCGCTCGTACACGTCCGGCGGCGTGACTCGTCTGTCGGGTGCCGACCGCTACGCGACGGCGGTTGCCATCTCGCGGGCCACCACGCAGGCGGATGCTCCGCGCAGCGTCTACCTGGCCACCGGCGCCTCGTTCCCGGACGGCCTGGCCGGCACGCCGGTGGCCGCACGGACTGGCGGCCCGCTCCTGCTCGTGCCGTCGAGCGGTCTCACCTCGTCCGTCGCGGAGGAGCTGCGGCGCCTGAATCCCTCGCGCGTCGTCATCCTCGGCGGTCCGGGCGTCGTGTCGTCCACCGTCGCCGCGCAGGTCGCCGCGCTCTGGGACTAATGGTCCGCGGCTCGGCGGACCTCCGTCGGGCAGCGGCGCGACCGATCGGGTCATGGTGCCCACCGGTGAGGTCCACGTAGGGTCGGCTGGATCTCATCCACGCGTCCCATCGGAGCCCTGCATCGACTCATGACCCGAATCGCCACTCTTCGCCGCGCGGTGGCGTTGCTCGCCGCCGCCTCATTGCTGCTCGGCCTCGCCGCCCCTGCCGCGGCCGTCGACGGCGCCACCTACGTCCAGCTCGCGAACCAGAAGCGCGCCCTCGAGGGCAAGCCGCCCGTCAGCCTGCACGCGGCCGTCGACAAGATCACCGTCGAGCGAGCGAACTACATGGCCGCGCACGACGCCTTCGAGCACGACCTGGCGTACGTCGCGTCGCGACTCACGCAGCTCGGGGTCTGCTACACCGGCTACGGCGAGATCATCGCGTACACCACGCGGGCCGATTACACGCCGTCGAACGCGATCGAGCGCTGGTGGGACTCGCCAGGCCACCACGCGATCATGGTCGGTGGCTACAGCCACGCCGGCGGCAGCCACACGCGCTCGACCGCGACCAACCGCATGTACTCGGTCATGGTGTTCGTGAAGGTCTGCGGTACCTCGACCCCGCCCCCGCCGAGCTCGGGCGGTGACACGGACATCACGCGCATCGCAGGCGCGGATCGCTATGCGACTGCCGCCGCGATCAGCAAGTCCCGATTCAGCACGGCGTCGACCGTATTCGTCGCGACCGGCGCCTCGTTCCCCGACGCGCTGGCGGGTGCACCGGCGGCAGCCCGGGCGAAGGGCCCGGTGCTCCTCACCGAGCGCGGGTACCTGCCGGCGCCGACCGCCTCCGAGCTCTCACGGTTGAACCCGGCGGTCATCGTGGTCCTCGGGGGCACGGGCGCCGTGTCCGATGCCGTTCTCACCAAGCTGCGCGGCTATGCCGGGAAGGTGGTTCGATGGTCCGGCGCGACGCGGTACGACACCGCGGCCCGGATCAGCGCGAACTCGTTCGCGGTCGGCGTCAAGGTCGCCTACCTCGCCACCGCCGAGACCTTCCCCGATGCGCTCTCCGGCGGCGCGGTCGCCGGCCGAGCCGGAGGACCGATCCTCCTCGTCGAACGCGGCGCCGTCCCGGCGCCGACCGCGGCCGAGCTGGCGCGCCTGAAGCCGGGCCGCATCGTGATCCTGGGAGGCACGGGCGTGGTCAGCGACGCCGTGCGCCAGGCCGTCGACCGCTACACGACCGGATCGGTCACCCGGCTGGCCGGAGCCGACCGCTACGCCACCTCGGTCCAGATCAGCCGTTCCGCGTATGGCAGCAGTGACTCCGTGTTCGTCGCCACCGGCGAGAAGTTCCCCGATGGGCTGGCCGGCGGTCCGGTGGCTGCCCTCCTGCCCGGGCCGCTCCTCCTCGTGACGCCCACGCAGCTGCCATCGGTCATCAAGAGCGAGCTGCAGCGGCTGAACCCCGATCGGGTGTACGTGCTCGGCGGAACCGGCGTGGTCTCCGGCGGGGTCGTCAACGCAATCGACGCGGCGCTGCCCTGATCGGGTCGGCTGCCGGTAGAATCGGCAGCCAATGACCACCACCCCACCTGCCGCGACCGGGACCGGCCGTCGTACCGATGGCCGCGTCCCGAACCAGCTTCGGCCCGTGAAGATCGTGCCGGACTACCTGAAGTTCGCCGAGGGATCGGTATTGATTCGGGTCGGCGACACCCGGGTGCTGTGCGCCGCGACGATCGAGGACCGTGTTCCGGGCTGGCTGCGCGGCAAGGGCCGCGGCTGGGTGACCGCCGAGTACTCGATGTTGCCGCGCGCCGGCACCGAACGCAGCCAGCGCGAGGCGGCACGGGGCTCGATCGGCGGACGAACCCATGAGATCCAGCGCCTCATCGGTCGCAGTCTGCGCGGCGTGATCGACATGGGGCGGCTCGGCGAGCGCACGATCACGATCGACTGCGACGTCATCCAGGCCGACGGCGGGACGAGGACCGCCAGCATCACCGGGGGCTACGTCGCGCTCGCCCGCGGCGCTGAACCGGTTCGGCATGGGCGAGCTGCTGACCGGGCAGGTCGCGGCCGTGAGCGCCGGCCTGCTGCAGGGGATCCCACACCTCGATCTCGACTACTCCGAGGACTCCACCGCCGACGTCGACTTCAACGTGGTGATGACCGACGACGACCGGCTCATCGAGGTCCAGGGAACCGCCGAGCACGGCGCGTTCACGCGGCAGCAGATGGACCAGATGGTCGACCTCGCCGCCGCGGGCATCCGCCAGCTGTTCGCCATCCAGCGGACGGCCATCGAGGCCCCGCGCAGCGAGTGACGCGGCTGCTGATCGCCACGACGAATCGCGGCAAGCAGGACGAGTTTCGCCGGCTCCTCGCCGACCTGCACGCGGACCTGGTCGTGCCCGGCGACGTCGGGCTGAACCTCGAGGTGGACGAGCCCCACGAGACGTATGCGGAGAACGCCGTCGCCAAGGCCGATGCGTACGCGCGCGCGTCCAGCCTCGTCAGCCTCGCCGACGACTCCGGGATCGAGATCGCGGCCCTGGACTGGGGTCCCGGTGTCCGCAGCGCCCGCTGGGGCGGAGGGCGCAATGCGGAGCGGGTTCTCGAGGCGCTGGGCGACGAGCCTGACCGGCGTGCGCGCATGGTCTGCGCATTGGCGGTGGCCGTGCCCAGCGCAGCCCGACCCAGGGATCGAGGTCTTCACCGGCGTCGTCGAGGGCAGCGTGGCGACGGGCACGCGGGGGACCGGTGGCTTCGGCTACGACCCGATCTTCGAGCTGCCCTCGGGCCTGACCACCGCGGAGCTGGCCGAGTCGGAGAAGGACCTTCTGAGCCACCGTGGACGCGCCATCGCTGCGGCGATGCCGCGCCTGCTGGAGGTCCTCGTCCAGGCGGCGCGATCCGTCGAGTAGGTCATCGGTCCGGGCCCTGAGGGCAGACCATGGTCCCCTCGTGCGCATAGGCCCGGACACCTAGGGTTGGGCATGCCCCGGGTGCCGCAGCACGGTGGTTTCTGGGCTCATCGAACCGCACCGGAGTCCCCACCACGTGTCCCGAGTCCTCTCGTCCATCCTCGTCCTCCTGCTGCTGGCCGCCGGCGCGACGCCGGTTGCGGCCGCTGATGAGAAGGCGCCCGCACCGGAGGCGGATGCGGTTCCGACCGTCTCCTCGGCGGGGGAGGTCGTGCCGGGCGAGGTGGTCGTGAAGTTTCGCGACGCTGCCGCAGCACCGCGGGTGGCGCAGGCGCGAGGCCTGGCCGTCGTCGCGGCCCTCGGCGTCCCGGCCAAGGGCATGCCGGCGGTCCTCACCACCGGGGGTCGGCCGGTCGATCAGGTGCTCGGTGAGCTCCGCGCCGACCCGAGCGTCGAGTACGCGGAGCCGAGCTACCGAGTGCAGGTCGTGTACGACGGGGTCACCGCGGCCGTCGGCGTGAACGACCCGATGACGGCGGGCCAGTACTCCCTCGACCAGATGCGCGTCCGCGACGCGTGGGCGCTCGAGAAGGGCGGCAACGGCGTCGTGGCCGTGCTCGACACCGGCGTGCAGGCCAACCACCCCGACCTGAGCGGCCGCGTGCTTGCCGGCCATGACTTCGTGAACGACGACACCAACGCCGCCGACGACAACGGCCACGGCACCTGGGTCGCCGGGATCATCGCGGCCAAGCCCAACGACGGGTATGGCATCGCCGGCATCAGTTGGAGCGACAGGATCCTGCCGGTCAAGATCATGACCCGCGAAGGGTCCGGCAGCACCAGCGACCTCATCGCCGGCATTCGCTGGGCAGCCGACCACGGGGCGACGGTCATCAACATGAGCGTCGGTGGCTTCCCGTACACCCAGGGTGTGCAGGATGCGATCAACTACGCCTGGGGCAAGGGCATCGTCCTTGTGGGCGCCGCCGGCAACAACAACCGCGACGAGAAGTTCTACCCCGCCAGCATGGCGAACGTGGTGAGCGTGTCCGCCACCCAGGTGAACGACGAGTTCAGCCATTGGTCGAGCTACGGCGCGGCGGTCGACGTCAGCGCGCCGGGCTCGTCGGTGCAGACCACGAACTGCACGGTCTGCACGTACGCCGATCACAACACCTGGGGCTCCCACACCTACATCAGCGGCACCTCGTTCGCCACGCCGAACGTCGCGGGCGTTGTCGCGCTCATCCGCGCTCGGTACCCGACCTGGACGCCGCAGCAGGTCGTCGACCGGCTGTTCGGCACGGTGGACGATCGTGGCTACGCCGGATGGGACAAGCGCTACGGGCGCGGCCGGGTGAATGCGTACCGCGCGCTCGGCGCGTCCGTCACTGCCACGCCCCGTCTTGGCGGCGATGGCCTGGAGGGAAACAACTCGCTGTCGGCCTCCCGGGTCATTCCGCTCGGCTCGACCACGCGTCCGTCGATCTACCCAGCCGGTGACGTCGACTTCTTCGCCGTCGACCTGCCTCGTGCCGGCCGGCTGGACGTGCGCGTCACGGGCGTCGTCGACACGCGCGCCTACCCGTGGAATCGGAGCTCGCTGAAGATCGACCCCATCGTCGAGCTCTACACCACCGGCGGCACGCTGCTGAGGCGCGTCGACGCCGTGTGGGAGAACGGCACCGAGCTGGCACAGACCACGGTTGCCGGTCCGCAGCGGATCATCATCCGCGTCGCCAACTACTTCGCGAACGGGAACCGCAGTGCGTACTCCGTCACGCCGAGCTATGCCGATACGGTGGTGCCGGCGCTCGCCGGCCGAACACCCGGACCCGGGGCAATCGGCGCCTCGTATGACGCTCCCATCGTCCTGAAGTTCAACGAGCCGGTGACCGGTGTCAGCGCCTCGAGCGTCGTGCTCCGAAACGCCTCCGGCGTCGCCGTCGCGTCCAGCGTGTCGTACGACGCGGCTGCCCGCCAAGCGACCCTGCGGCCCGCGAAGCCGCTGGCCGGCGAGGCGAAGTACGGTGTCGCCCTCACCAGCGGGATCAAGGACTCCAGCGGCAACGCCATGGCGGCCACCAGCTGGACGTTCACCACCGGCAAGACCGCTCCGCGGATCGCCGGCGACAACCGGTACGCCACCGCCACGGCGTTGAGCGCATCGGCATTCAAGGCGGGCGTCCCGGTGGTCTACGTCGCGACCGGCGCCACCTTCCCGGACGCGCTGGCAGGTGGGCCGGCGGCGCGCGTGGGCGGAGGCCCGATCGTGCTCACGGAGAAGTTCGAGCTTCCCGGTGTGACGGCCGCCGAGCTCTCGCGCCTCAAGCCGGGACGGATCGTCGTCCTCGGCGGCTCGGGCGCGGTGGCCGATCGCGTGCTGGCGGCGCTCGACGCCCTCACCGCTGGCTCGGTGACGCGGATTGCCGGCGCGGACCGCTACGCGACCGCGGCAGGGATCAGCCGAGCCGCATTCGGATCGGCGTCCACGGTCTACGTCGCAACCGGTGAGGACTATCCGGACGCCCTCGCCGCCGGCGCGGTGGCCGCGGCGGCCCGCGCGCCGCTGCTCCTCGTCCGGGCGGGCTCGGTCCCCGATCCTACCCTCGCCGAGCTGGAGCGGCTCGGCCCTGATCGGATCGTGATCGTGGGCAGCGCGAGCGCGGTCGGAAGCGGCGTCGCCGCCAGGCTCGCGGCATTCGGGACGGTCTCCCGCGTCTCGGGCACGGATCGGTATGCGTCTGCGGCCGCACTCAGTGCCGCCTCGTTTGCCGCGAACGGCCCCTCGACCGTGTACGTGGCCACCGGCACGGCCTTCCCCGATGGCCTGACCGCCGGCCCGATCGCCGGCCTGCGGAACGGGCCGCTGCTCCTCGTGCCTGGCACGTCGCTGCCGGCTCCGGTGGCAGCCGAGCTCCGGCGACTCGATCCGACGAACATCGTCATCGTCGGTGGCCCGCTGGCCGTGACCGAGAACGTCCGCACCGCGATCCGCAACATCTGGCGCTGAGCCCGGGCCCTGAGGCCGCGCTCCCGCGCTCCATCGGTCGTCCGCGGACGAGGTCGCGGCCGGACCGGCCCAACGTCGTCGGGTACCATCGGCGCTGGCGGGGCGTAGATCAGTCTGGCAGATCGCCTGCTTTGGGAGCAGGAGGCCGCCGGTTCGAATCCGGCCGCCCCGACCACGACATCGGAACGCTACCATCGCGCCACCGATGCTGATCGCCCTCACGTTCGCGGCAGCCCTCGTCGTGGGGTTGATCGTGACGCCGCTCGTGCGCGGCTACGCCCATCACCGGGGACTGCTCGACCAACCTGGTGGACGCAAGGTTCACCAGGTGCCGATCCCTCGGCTCGGCGGTGTCGCCATGGCGATCGCGATCGCCGTCGCCATCGGCGGTGCGACGATCGCGAGTCCGGACCTCGGTTCGACCCTCGGGCTGCGTCCGAACCGCGTCCCCGCCATCCTGGTGGGGGTCGGGCTGCTGCTGGCCGTCGGCATCGTCGACGACATCCGCGGCATGCGCGCCCTCGTCAAGCTCGGCTTCCAGGTCGCCGCGGCGCTGCTGGCGTGGTGGCTGGGTCTGAGCATCGATCGCCTGTACTTCCCGTGGGGGATCGTCGAGCTCGGTCCGCTGGCGCTACCGATCACCGTGGCGTGGATCGTGGGCGTCATCAACGCGATCAACCTGATCGACGGGCTCGACGGACTGGCGGCCGGCGTCGTCCTGACCGTACTCGGCGCGTTCGGGTTGCTGGCCGCCGGTGACGGGGTCGACCCGACGCTGTACATCATCGCCGCCACCATGGGCGCCGCCATCGGATTCCTCGCCTACAACCTTCACCCGGCCTCGATCATCATGGGTGACACCGGGTCGATGGTGCTCGGGTTCATCGTCGCCGCCGTGGCGATATCGCTCATGCAGGACGGGGTGCACCCGCAGCCGCCGTGGGTGCCGATCATCGCGCTGGGCGTGCCGATCATCGACACGATCTGGGCCGTCGTCAGGCGCACGGCGCGCGGCACGCCGTTCTTCCAGGCCGATCGTGGTCACATCCATCACCAGCTGCTGCGTCTCGGCTTCAGCCAGCGCGACGCGATGCTGTCGTTGACCGCCGCCTCGGGCGGACTGGCGATCATCGCGGTGCTGCTCGGGCGAATCGCGCAGCGCTAGGTGGTTCGCGTCTCCGTCAGCGAGGTGGCCGACACACCCAGAATGCCGAGGCCCAGCAGGAACCAGAACACGAATCCGATGCTGTTCGCCTCGAGCAGCATCGTCGTGCCGGAGCTGATCGCGAGGCCCGCCACGGCGGCGGCGATCCCGCCGAGCATGATCCGACGCCAACCGAGGCTCTTCCGCGCGGCGCCGAGGATGCGGAGGCCGGGAATGGCGGCAGCCGCGAGGAAGGCGGCCACCCCCAGGATTCCGGTCTCGACGAGCAGGTGGAGCCAGAAGTTGTCGACGGTTCGCTGCGCGGGGTTCCAGAAGAGCGGCCCGAAGCCGTACTCGTCGTAAATCGGCGTCCCGTAATTGAAGGCCACGGCCCCGCCGAAACGGCCTGGCCCGACGCCCAGCAGGGGATGGTCCCGGATGATGGGCAGCGACTGGATGACGAATAGCGTTCGCAGGTCGCCGCCCGCGCCGATTGCGCCGACGCGGTCGATGGTGGAGTCCACCAGGTTCGGGCGCCGGTCCGGGACAAGCAGGTTGCGCGGGGCAATCACCGCGGTCCCGAAGGTGACGACGGTCAGCATGAGGCCGATGAGGAGCGCGCGCCGGTCCACCAGGGCCAGCATCGTCCCGACGCCCAGCACGAGGGCGATCCAGGCCCCGCGCGAGAAGCTGAACCACAGGGCCAGCAGGAGGACGAAGGCGGCCGCACCGGCCAGCCAGCGGAGGCGACGATCGGGTAGCCGCGCGGCACCGAGCAGCGCGAACGGTACCGCCGCGACGAGGAATGCGCCGAACACGTTGGGGTCGCCGAACAGCGAGGCGAGACGTACCTCCTCACCGAACCGACCCCGGTAGGGCCGCAGGCCGAGCAGGCGCGGCGACAGGAGCGCCTGCCCGATGGCGAGCAACGCGGCGACGAGCACGCCGCCGCCGACGGCCGAGAGGGCCGCGATCGACTGGCGCGGTGAGAAGCCGACCATGCGTGGTAGGAAGAACAGGGCCGCGGCGTCGATCGTGAAGACCACGCCGACGAACGCCACGAGCGGCGGAACGCCGTTCAGGAGGGCCGACACGGCGGCCACCGCCACGAAGGCGATCAGCGCGACGGTCACCGGATGCCGCAGGGCGGCCATGAGCCGGCCCTCGATCATCGCCCGCCCCGCCAGGACGAGCGCGACGACGAGGAGCATTGCCTCGGACAGATAGTGAGCCGCCGTCTCGAGGTCCCTCGGGAGCAGGTCGGCCACGATGTACCGGTCGACGATCGGGCTGAGCACGACGAGCACGATCGCCGTCCGAGGCCACCAGACCGCAGCGACAGCGGCCAGAACGACCAGGCCGACTCCGAACACGACGAAGACGGTCGGCGATGTGCTCGCAGCCAGGGTGGCGCCGATCAACAGGAGGAGCGCCGCGGCGCCGATCCCGAACGGCGCGGCGAGATTGCGGGAGCGCAGGGGAGGGAACGACAGGCCGTCGAGCATCAACGCGACCTGGTGGCCGGCACGGGGTCCTCCAACTGGATCGGCAACGCGGGTAAGGGTACGTCAACGACGCCCGCGGTGACGACGTCAGGGATCACCCGCCTCCGCATCGGAAGTCGGTCCGTCGGCCTCCGTTGCCAGGTACCAGCCCACGAGCTCGTCCTCGCCGAACTGCCGTCCCATCTCGTCTCGGATCGCATCGCGCTTGGGAATGAGGAGGTAGTTCACGCTGGGGTTGGTCGGCAGGTCGACGTAGTCGGGATACGACAGCACGAGACGCTCGATATCCGGCCCCGAGATGACCGGGACGAGCGACGCGAGGTCGCCCGCCTGTGCGCGCGGGAAGTCGGTGCTGACGGTGCGGCCGATGGCGTCGAGCACGCCCGGCAGCTCGAACAGGGTGTCCGCCTGGGCAAGCTCGCGTCGCAACGCGAGCAGGACCTGTTGCTGACGCTCGCTGCGGGTGAAGTCGTTCTGTGGAATCCGCTCGCCGTCCGGCATGTCGATCCATCCCTTGCGACTGCGGGCATACGCCAACGCCTCGAGACCGTCGTACTGATGGCACCCAGCCGGCAGGACGAGGGGAGCGGTCACCGCCAGGTTGAGCAGGCTGCCGTCGAACTCCGGATCGACGAGCTGACCCGGCAGGCACAGCTCGAGGCCGCCGAGCGCGTCGATGAGATCGGCGAAGCCCGTCATGTCGATCACGGCGTAGTGATCGATCTCGATCCCGAGATAGAGGCCGATCGACTCCTCGATGGAGCGGAGGCCGCATCGGCCTGCTTCCTCCTCGAGGTCGGGACACCAGGTCTCCGGATCATCGGCCGCCTCGGTCATCAGCCCGTTCACCTTGTCCGGGTAGAGGCCGTCGGTGTAGATGCTGGCATCCGGCAGGGGCACGAAGCCGGTGTCGCGCGGCACCGAGATCATGACCGCCGTCTCCTCCACCGGGTCGACGCTTACCAGGAGGATGACGTCGGTGAGGACCGATCCTCGGCCGGGCGCGGCGTCCGTGCCGAGCAGGAGGATGTTGATCCGTTCCGTCAGACTCACAGTCTCAGGCGGCTCCGAGGGAGCCGGCGCCTCGCGTCGGAGAGGCATCCGATGGCGGGGGCACCACGCGCCGTCCCGGATCGACGCCGGCGAACACGTCGGTCAGCGCGCCTTCCAGCTGCACGACGACCACACCGACCCAGACATGCATCGCGAGGGTGGCCGCCAGAAGCACGCCGACCGTCATGCCAGTCCAGAGGCGCTCCCGTTCTTCGAGCTCGCGCCACGGCCACCGTCCCGCGTGCGCGATGGCCGCCGATCTCCACAGCAGGATCGCTGCGTTGAGGACCAGCACCGTCCCCAGGAATCCGGTCGACAGCAGGATGTTGCGAGGCGGGTCGAGGACGCCGGTGACAAAGAGGGCGACGACGAGCACGACCGCGACCATCGGGGCAGCGAAAATCAGAGCCGCGTTGCGCTGACCGGCATACGCCTGACCGAGTCCCGGGAACAGGAAGGACAGGATCGCTGCCAGCCAGGGCCGCCGCGGCCCGGTCTCGACGGGCGTAATGCTCGGAGCGTCGACCATGGCAGGGCGCCGAGTGTATCACCGCCTTCCGCGAGCTTCGGTGGTGCCTGCTGTCCACGATTGGGGTAGTACGGTTGGGTTAGTACGTTTGCGCCACCCGAGCCGCGGACCCCATACTGGCCGGGCCGGCGAAATGCCGGCCATGTCGTACGGGGAACGTCGTTGCCGCTCGAGCTGACCGTTATCGCCGTCACGGCCCTCCTGGCCGGGCTCTTCCTGCTGGCGATCATGCTGTCCGGACGTGCAGGAGCCGCCGCGACCCGGGCGGCTGAGGCGCGATCGGAGGTGGCGGCGGGCGCCATCGGACCCGATCAGCCTGAACGCGAGCTGTCCGGGGCCGACTCGACGCTGCGCGTCGTGTGGTGGCTGACGATCACGATCGTCATGCTCGGGGTCGGGATCAGTGGCTCGTTCGCCTCCGACCAGGCGCCGATCTTCCTGCTCGGCGGCGCCGGCGTCCTCGCCGTCGTCGTCTTCCACGAGCTCATCGCCGCGCGGCGTCGGGGGACGCTGGCCCGCGTCGCGGAGCTGGTGACGGCCGTCGCACTGGTCGCCGCCCTGCTCGTGCTGACCGGGTATGCGTCATCGCCCTTCGCCGTCCTCTTCGCGCTGATCGCGGTGGCGGCCGCGCTCGGATTCGGGCCACGCGCCGGCCTGGCCGCCGCCGCGCTGTCGACGATCGCGTTCGGTGCTGTGCTGCTGCTCGACCCGGCGCTGGCGACGTACACCGCTGACGATGCCCTGCGCCTGTCGTTCGGCCTCGGCGCAACGTGGCTCCTCGTCTTCGTCGCCGTCGCCTACGCCGATCGCCAGCGGCGCGCGATGCGTCGCGCCATCGACCTGTCACGTACCGATCCGCTCACCAACCTGTTCAATCGGTCACAGCTCTTCGTCACGCTCGAGCAGGAGGTGAGCCGGACGCGGCGCAGCGACCGTGGCTTCTGCCTGCTGATGATCGACCTGGACGGTCTGAAGGCCATCAACGACACCGGAGGGCATCTCCGCGGGGACCAGGTCCTGCGGTCACTGGGTGCCGTGATCACCGGCTCGATCCGGACGGTCGACAGTGCCTATCGCTACGGCGGCGACGAGTTCGTCGTGCTGCTGCCGGAGACCGACATCGTCGGCGCCTTCGTCGTGGCCGAGAAGATCCGCGTCGGGGCCGAGGAGCTCGAGCTGACGATCGGTCCGGAGGCGCCCGCGAGCGTCAGCATCGGCCTCGTGTCCCATCCGGAGGACGGGCTCAGCGCCGAGGAGCTCATGGTCGCCGCCGACCGGGCGATGTACCAGGCGAAGTCGCTCGGCAAGAACCAGATCAGCGGCAACCCGCGACCGCGGCCTGCCCTGCTGGCGCGTCGCTCCACCCTCGAGGCGCCTCCCGCTGCGCCGCCCGTCCCGGCGACCGCGCCCGAGATGGCGGACGAGGCGGAAGCGCCGGTCACGGCACCGGCCGACGATCGCGCCGTGGCCGTGCCCCTGGGTCCGGTCGTGCCGACTCCGCAGCCGCTGCGCGAGGGCGAGGCGGACGACGCGGAGCCGGATCCGATGGAGGTCCGCCAACAGATCGCCACCGCCAGCCGCTCGTTCGACCCCGACCACCAGGTGCGGCGCGCGATGGACGCGTTCTTCTCGCCGTCTCTACCGCCGACCGCAGTACCGCCGGCGGCGGACCACGACCGGCCCGGACCGGAGCACTAGCGCCGCCGGAGCACGAGCGCCGGCCGTCAGCCCTCGGCGATTCCGCTGCCGATCGGCACGATCTCCCACCACACCCGGCCCGGCGGCAGGACGACCGGGTCGCCGGAGTCCGCGTACGTCCAGGTCGTGACGTCGTCGGCACTCTCACGCGACCAGTGGACGTCATGGGCCCGGCCGTGGATGAATGCCACACCGTCGCCCTCGCCGGTGAGGTACTGGTAGCGGCGCGGGAACCCGCCGGGATCGTTCTCGCCGATCAGGACGTCCTGCCGGACGACCTGCACGACGATCGTGTCCGCCGAGATCCGGTCGCCGCTGACCGCGTCGAAGTTCGGCGCGCCGCCGTCGGTGCGCAGCCACGCCTCCGCGGCGTCGTCCCACACCCAGCCGAAGCGCCAGAAGCTCGACGTCTGCAGGCCGATGGAGCTCACCGGCCGCCCCTCCGGCAGGTCGGGGTCGCGGGCGAACACGAACGGACCGCGCGGCTCGCCGGCGCGGTCGGCGGACGCCGCGAGCGACCCGCCCTCCTCGGTCTGCTCGCGCGCGGCATCGACGTCGAAGAACACGTTGTGCGGCGCACCCCACACGCCGGCGCGGAAGAAGAACGGCCACTGGCCGGTGATGCCGTTCACGTAGGGCATGCGGTTGTCGATCATCCGGTTCAGTACCCGGCCGGCCCCACCGAAGTTGAAGGTCAGCACGCCCATCTGCTGCCAGTAGTCGAGGTTGAAGTAGCGCATCGAGCGCACCGGACCGACCGAGGCGTCGACCTGCTCGCGGCACATGAAAATCGCGCTGTAGCGGGTCGTGTCGCCCTCGACCGGCGCCTCGATCACGAGGTCCGCCAGGTTCAGCCCGGAGGGCGGTCGCGCGATCGGGTTGTTCTCGATCTGCACCAGCAGCGGCACGCGGTCGGCCAGTGCCGGATCGCTCAGCTCCGTCCCGTTCATCGGGCAGACGGCCACCGGCGTCGGGGAGGGCGTGGGCGATGGGGTCGGCGATGGGGTCGGCGAGGGCGACGGCGTCGGCGAGGGCGACGGCGTCGGGGAGGGAGACGGCGAGGGGGTGGGCGTCGGCTCGGGGACGGCGTTGAGGACGGCGAACGTGCCGGCCAGCGCCACCACCACGACGAGCAGGCCGCCCAGCGCGATCAGGGCAGCGCGGGATCGGGGGAGGTGCATCGGGGCGACATGCTAGCGGCTCGGGCGGGGTCGTGCGAACGCGCTGCTAGACTCAGCAGCCATGCCGGGCTTCTCGACGCGCGCCATCCGAGCCGCGAGTCGCATCCCCGATGCGCCGCAGCGTCCGCTGAACGTGCCGATCTATGCCACCGCGACGTTCGAGGTCGCCGATGCCGCGGAGCTCGGCGACCTGCTCGAGTTTGCCCGGCCCGGGCACTCGTACACCCGGTACTCGAACCCGACCCACGAAGCGCTCGAGGCGGCGGTCGCCGAGCTCGAGGGAGGAGAGGCTGGAGTGGCGACCGCCTCGGGCATGGCTGCCGTCCACGCCGTCATGCTGTCGCACCTGGAAACGGGCGACGAGGTCGTCGTCCCGTCGGCGGTGTACGGCGGGATCGTCGGGATCGCGCAGTCGGTGCTCGATCGCTACGGAATCGGAGTCCGGGCGGTCGACACGACCGACCACGAGGCGGTGGCAGGAGCGATCGGGCCTCGAACGCGACTGCTGTGGCTCGAGACGATCAGCAACCCGACCACGGCGATCGCCGACGTGGCCGCGCTGTCGGAACTTGCGCACGCCAACGGCGTCGTGGTGGCCGTGGACAACACGTTTGCCTCGCCTGCGCTGGCGACGCCTCTCGCCCTGGGTGCCGATGTCGTCATGCACTCCACCACGAAGTACATCGGCGGGCACTCCGACATCATCGGCGGGATCGTGGTCGGGTCGGCGGAGCGGGTATCGGCGGCTCGCAAGATCGTCATCAACGCCGGCGGCAACGCGTCGCCGTGGGAGGCGTTCCTGGCCCTGCGCGGCCTGAAGACGCTGGCGCTGCGCATGGAGCGCCACTCAACGAATGCACTGGCCGTGGCGCAGGCACTCGAGAGGGCTCCCGGGGTGGCGGCCGTCCGCTACCCGGGATTGCCGAGCCACCCGCAGCACGAGCTTGCCTGCCGCGTCCTGCGAGGCGGCATGGCTGGCGGCATGCTGGCCGTTGAGCTGGAGGGTGGTCGCCCGCACGGCGAGCGCTTCCTGGAGCGCATGCGCGTCGCCGTCCACGCCACCAGCCTGGGCGGTGTGGAGACCCTGGTGAGCCATCCGGCCAGCTCGTCGCATCGGCAGCTGTCGGAGGAGGGGCTTGCGGCCGCGGGACTCACGCCGGGCACGCTGCGCGTCTCGATCGGCCTCGAGGACGCGGACGACCTCGTCGCCGACCTCGTCGCCGCGGCTGGCTGATGGCGGCGTCGCACGATGCGACGCGCGTCGCCGGCATCCCGGATCACTGGTCCGCGGGGGCGGAGCGCGTGCTGCGCGTGCTGGGCGACGCACGGCTGGGCCTCGTGCTCCTGCTGCTGGTCGGAGGTGCCAACGCGGTGGCGGCCCTTCTCCCGGACGGGCCTATCCGGCTCGACGGTGTGGCGTACGCGCTGCTGCTCGGCGCCCTGGCCCTCACGTCCATCGCGGCCCTCGCGGTCCGGGCACCCGCCACGTGGCGCGAGTGGCGCCGTCCGGGGCCGGTCACCGGGGCGGGCGCGCTGCGTGCGACCGTGGCGGCACGTGACGCGGCCGCCGTTGCGGCGGTCCTGCGCGACGCCGGCTACCGAACGCGCATCGTGGGCGGCGGCTCCGCTCCGTCATCCAGGCCATGGGCCATCCACGCGGTGCGCCGTGGCTGGTCGCGCTTCGCGGCCCAGGCGAGCCACCTTGGCATCGTCGTGATCGTCCTCGGCGCGGGCATCGGTGCCGCGTTCGGCTCGGAGACCACGTTCTCACTGCACCCCGGCGACCAGGCGCTGCTCGACGCGCCGCGGCCAGGGTTCTCCTCGGCCGTTCGCCTCGACGCGTTCGACGCCAGGTTCGACGCGGACGGGCGCGCGGAGCAGCTCGACGCCCGCGTCACGTATGTGCGCGATGGGCAGCCGGTCGGCGATGGGCTGCTGCGCGTCAACCAGCCAGGCAGCTTCGATGGCTATCTCGTTCACCCATGGACCTATGGGCCGACGGCGCGCGTGCGCGTGGCAACGCTCGGCGGATCGGCCCTGCTGGACGCTCCGGTCCCGCTCGACGGCGCGCGGGACGGTGTGCCGGTCGGCTCCGTCGAGCTGCCAACCGCCGGGGTAACGCTGGGGCTCGCCCTCGCCGATGGCGCGACCAACATGCTCGGGGTGAGCGTGGTCGGTGCGGACGGACTGGCCGACACGGCGCAGCTCAGTCCGGGCGAGGAGGTCCGCGTCGGGGACCTCGTCGTGAGCTTCGATCGCTTCGATGCCTGGGTGACGTTCCTTTCCCGCCGCGATCCGGGACTTGGCGTCCTCTTCGCCGGGGCCGCGCTCCTGTGCATTGCGCTGGCGGTGGCGTTCTGGTGGCCGCGCCGGCGTGTGAGCGTGCGCCCCACCGCCGACGGCCTGCAGGTCCTTCTGGGTGGCGAGCGGTTCGACCAGCCGGCGGCCGAGCTGGACCGCCTCGTCAAGCGGCTCGTGGCCGGCGGATGACCAGCGTCCTCGACGCCTGGCGCGCGGTTGATCCGGAGGCGCGCCTGGTCTCGGGCTCGCCGGAGCTCCTCGGGCGTCCGCTGCGCGGCGTCGAGCGCACCCGCGCCGCTCCGCCGCACCTGCCGCCGATGACGCCCGGACAGCTCCTGGTCGCCGATGCCGCAGTGGCCGGCGACGGCATCGACGCCCTGGTGCACGCGATGGACGCCGCCGGCCTCGAGCCCTCGGCCATCTGGATCGTCGCAGAGCGCGAACGGGCGTTCGATGCGGGCGGCAGCCCACTGCCCGTGATCGCGGGCATCGGTACACCGACCCGCACCGTCGATGCCATCACCTCATACCTCGACCGCGAGCGTGAGCTGCTCGCGGCCGTCGCCGGCGAGGTGCGACTTGCGGGTGCGGAGGCAGCGCTGGCCGATCCGCAGCCCGGCGCGCCAGCAGGCGTTCTCGCCACGCGGCTGCGGCGGGGCGTCGCCGTGACGGTCGACGGGGCGTTCGCGGCCCTCAACCCACGACCGGCGGGCACGGCGCTTGCCACCCGCTTCGCCGCCACGTACGCCCGTCTTCTCGGCGACCGCTCCTCCCGTCCCGCGGAGCCTCGTCGGACCCGGGACGGTCTGTGGGTCCTCGAGCGCTCGGTCGGGACCGTCGGCCTCCGCGTGGCTCTTCGACGATCTGGGGTTCGCGGCCGTCGACGCCGTTGCCCTCGAGGCCTTCGCGGTCACCCTGCGCGCGCTGCTGCGCCGGCCGTCGGCGCCCTCCGCCGTACCGCGAACGCCTGCGCGCCTCCCGCCGAGCACCGGGGACCCGATGCGCGACACGCTCCTGGCCGTGGCGCGAGCCAACGGGCGGATCGCCCCGGCCGCTCGCAGCCTCGGGGTGCATCGGAACACCGTCCTGTATCGGCTGCGGCGGGCGTCCGCCGAGCTGGGGGTGGACCCACGGCGTCCGGATGACGCCCTGAAGCTCCTGCGCAGCGTCGACGAGGCCTAGCGCGCCCTTGTGCAGGTCGCACAACTGATTCGATGCCAGCTGCGTCGTCACATCGGTCATCGCGGACGGCGGGCCGGTAGGCTGACGACCTAACCAGTCGCCCCTCCACGAGGTTTCCGCATGGCCACCACGACGCTCGCTGCTGCCCTCAAGCTGGCGGAGGACCGCAACCTGCGGTTCGTCAGCCTCCAGTTCACCGACATCGTCGGACAGGTGAAGTCGGTCCAGGTCCCGATGCACCAGCTGGAAGAGGCGGTCGAGCACGGGAAGTGGTTCGACGGCTCCAGCATCGAGGGCTTCGCTCGGATCGCCGAGTCGGACATGTTCCTCGTGCCCGACCTCGACACGTTCATGGAGATCCCCTGGGAGCCGGGCATCGGGCTCGACGGCAAGACGAAGCTGCCCAGCGGGTCCGCACGCGTCATCTGCGACGTCTTCACGCCGAACGGCGATCCCTTCCCGGGCGACCCGCGATGGGTGCTGCGGCGCCAGATGGAGCGTGCGAAGAAGCTCGGCTTCGTGTTCAACACCGGGCCGGAGCTGGAGTTCTTCCTGCTCCGTCGGTCGAACGGGACGGTCGAGCCGCTCCCCCACGATGCGGCGGGCTACTTCGACCTCTCGGAGGACCTCGGCACCGAGGTCCGCAAGGAGATGATGAACGCGCTGGGGGCATTCGGCATCCACGTCGAGACCGCGCATCACGAGGTCGCGACCGGGCAGCACGAGATCGACTTCCAGTACGCCGATGCGCTGCGCACCGCGGACAACGCGGTGACCTTCAAGACGACGCTGAAGGCCGTGGCGGCCTCCAAGGGCCTGTACGCCACCTTCATGCCGAAGCCGTTCTTCGGCATCAACGGCTCGGGCATGCACACCCACCAGTCACTGTGGGACATCAAGCGGGGCAAGAACGCATTCAGCGACCCGAAGGACTCGTACGGGTTGTCGGAGACCGCGCGGCAGTACATCGCCGGGACACTCGAGCACGCGCGCGGCATGATCGCCGTCCTCGCGCCGCTCGTGAACTCCTACAAGCGGCTCGTTCCCGGCTACGAGGCTCCCGTCTACGTCGGCTGGGCGCGGATCAATCGGTCGGCACTGATCCGCATCCCGCAGAGCAGCAAGGGCCAGTTCAACTCGGTCCGTATCGAGCTTCGCTGCCCCGATCCATCCTCGAACCCGTACCTCGCCTTCGCGGCGATGCTGGCGGCGGGTCTCGACGGCATCGACCGCAAGCTCTCGCCGCCCGACCCGGTGGAGGAGAACCTCTATCACTTCGACGCCGCCAAGCTGGAGTCGCGCAAGATCAAGCAGCTGCCCGGCACCCTGCGCGAGGCGATCGACGAGCTCTCGCGCGACGCGGTCATTCGTGAGGCGCTCGGCGACCACATCTTCGAGCGCTTCGTCGAGGCCAAGCGCGAGGAGTGGGACGAGTACCGGACACAGGTCAGCGCCTGGGAGGTCGATCGGTACCTCGAGGCGTTCTGACCCTCGGTGGGGCCTGACCCTCGGGCGGCCCCACCTGACGAGGCCGGTCTGGAGTCGCCGCCGCTAGAATCGGCCGGGTCCGCCCGGTTCGGAGGCAACGCCGCTGACTCGATCTCGTCCCCGCCTGCTCCTCGTATCGATGTATCCGCTCGACCGGGGCCGATGGGGGCCGACCGTCCGCATCGGCCACCTCCGCGACGCGCTCGCCCAACGGGTCCGGCTCGACGTCGTGGCGGGCGATCGCCGCGGGCGGCGAGGGCGGCTGTGGCGGTACGCCATCGGCGGGCGGCTCCGCGGACTTGACGGGATCTACGTGGAGAACAGCTCAACCCTGCCGTCGGAGACCGATCTGGCCTTCCTGGCCCTGGCTCGAGGCCTGGGCATCCCGGTCGTGACCTACGTCCGCGACGCCCAGTACCTGTTCGAGGAGTACTACGCCGCGACGTCGCTCCGACGCCGCCTCGCCCGTCTGCTGTTCCTCCCGGCGATTCGGCTGTTGCGCGCGGTTTCCTCGAATACTGGATACCCATCCCTCGGATTGGCGACCGCGGTCCGCGATCCGCGCCCGGAGCCGTTGCTCCTGCCTCCCGGCAGCCCGCCGGTCGTGGAGGTTCCGCGCCGCTCCGATGCGCGGTCCCTCCTCTTCGTCGGCGGCATGCGCTACGCGGCGCACGGGCTGAACCTGCTGATCGGCGCGGTCGAGCGGGTGCGCTCGGCCGGACACGGCGTCGAGGTCATATGCGTCTCCAGGCCGGGGGAGGAGCCGCCGCTCCCACGCCCCGATTGGATGCGGGTCGAACGGGCAGAGGGAGAGGAGATCCATCGGCTGCTGCCTGACGTCATCGCCACGATACAGCCGCGCGTGTGCACGCCCTACAACGACCTCGCCGTGCCCATCAAGGTGATGGAGTACCTCAGCTACGGCCGCCCGCTTGTCGTCACCGAGTGCGCCGAGCAGGCGCGCATCGTGCGTGAGGCCGATGCGGGCGTCGTTGCCGCCGACCGACCGGAAGCCCTGGCCGATGCGATCCTCCGCGTCGTCACCGCCGATCCCGCGCAGCTCGACGCGTGGTCCGAGAACGCGGCCGGCGCTGCCCGAGCTGCGGCGTGGTCCATCCGAGCCGACCGGATCCTCGAGGCCCTCTCCGAGGCTGGCGCCACGTGATCATTCTCCTGACACGGATCTGGCCGACAGCCGAGCGCCCCAGCCTCGGCTCGTTCGTCCGTGATCGGGCGCGGGGCATCGGGGGGCTTCGTGTCATCCGACCGCGGACGGACCGGATGCCGTGGCCCCTGCTCTACCCGGCCCTCGCGATCCAGGCGCTCCGCGTTGGTCCCGGCGTCCGCGGCGTCGAGGCCCACGTCGTGGTGCCCACCGGCCTGGTCGGGTGGCTCGTGGCACGGCTCCGCCGCGTGCCGCTCGTCGTCTACGCGCACGGCGGCGACGTGCGGGACTGGCGCTCGATGCCTTGGCCGGTGCGCTGGGCGACTCGGTTCGTCCTGCGCCGAGCCGACCGGGTGGTGACGAACTCGGAGGACACGGCGCAGCACATCCGCGAGATGGGCGCGGAGCCGGTCGTCGTACCGCCCGGCGTCGACCTGTCGCGCTTCGGGCCGAGCCCTCGGCCCTCCGACCGCCGAGTGCTGTACCTCGGCGGCATGAATCCGCGCAAGGGCTACGAGGTCGCGCACGACCTCGCGGACACGCTCGTCGGTCCGTGGCTTCGGGACGTTCGCCCCGACGAGGTCCCGTCCCTCATGGCGGCGCATGACATCGTCCTCGTGCCGTCGCAGGCCGAGCCGTTCGGCCTGGTGGCGGTCGAGGCCATCGCGTCGGGGCGTTGGGTCGTCGCCGCAGACGTCGGCGGACTCCGAGACATCGTCATCGGCGGGGTAAATGGCACGCTCGTTGCGGATGGCGACTACGCGGCGGCGCTCGCCGCCGTTCCGGACTACGACCCGGTCGCCGTGGCGGCGACCGTCGAGCGGTACAGCCTCGCTGGATGGCAGGAGCGGA
Source organism: uncultured Chloroflexia bacterium (assembly GCA_963806695.1). Classification (GTDB taxonomy): domain Bacteria; phylum Chloroflexota; class Limnocylindria; order QHBO01; family QHBO01; genus JACDBZ01. The sequence goes on from CAWDYT010000003.1 coordinate 100,414, forward strand.
TGGCCGAGATCTGGGAGTCCCTGATCGGTCCGTATACTTCCATCCACCCGCCCACCGAAACCGCCCGGGAGCCCGCATGAAGATCACGATCATCGGTGCCGGCTACGTCGGCCTCGTGACCGGCGTCAGCCTGGCCGCCAGCGGCCGTCACCACGTCACGTTCGTCGAACGCAGCCAGTCCCGCCTCGACGAGCTCCGCGTCGGCAGGATGCCGATCGAGGAGCCCGGACTGGCCGATGCCTTCAGAGATGCCAGCGAGCGGATCGCCATCGTCGATGCGCTCGCCGCCGCCGAGTCGCCGGACCTCGTCATGGTCGCGGTCGCGACCCCCATCGGCGAGGACGGTGAGTCGGACCTCGGGCAGATCTCGTCCGCCATCGACGACCTGCGGGCGTACCCCGACCTGCACGTGACCTTCCGCAGCACCCTCCCGCCAGGCTTCAGCGTGCGGCTGCCGGCGCTGCTCGGGCGACCCGACGGGGAGCGTGTCAGCACGAACCCGGAGTTCCTCCGGCAGGGATCGGCGATGGCGGACTTCGGATCCCCGTCGCGCATCGTCATCGGCCGCTTCGACGAAACCTCGCCGCAGCATCTCGGCCTGCTCGACGACCTCTACGGCCACATCGAGGCGCCCCGCATCATGGTGAGCGTGGCGGCGGCCGAGCTCATCAAGAACGCCGCCAATGCCTTCCTCGCCCTCAAGCTGAGCTTCGTCAACGAGATCGCGGCTCTCAGCGAGGGGTACGGCGTCGAGGTGGAGGAGGTGCTGGACGGCATCTCGTTGGACCCGCGCATCGGCTCCACCTACATGCGACCCGGCCTCGGGTTCGGCGGCTCGTGCCTGCCGAAGGAGCTCCAGGTCGTGGACGTGGCCGGTCGTCGCCGCGGGCTGGCCATGCACGTCGCCCGGGCCGCCTCGCAGGTCAACCTCGAGCAACAGGACCGATTCTCACACCGAGTTCTGGCCGAGCTCCCCGCGGAGGGGGCGCGCGTCGGCCTCCTGGGCCTAAGCTTCAAGGCCAATACCGACGACCTGCGTGGCTCGCCCGCCGTCCACGTCGCACGCCGCCTCGTTCAGGCTGGCCACACGGTGGTTGCGTACGACCCGGCGGTTCGTCCGGAACGTGCGTCCGATGCGGTGCCGGGGATCGAAGTCGTTGAGAGCGCCGACGCGGCGTTCGACGACGTGGATGCCGTCGTCGTGGCGACCGAGTGGCCCGAGTTCGGGGAGCTCGACCTTGCCGCGCTGGCGCCGCGTATGCGGGGCCGGTTGCTCTTCGACGGCCGCGGCCTCATCGAGCCAGCCGAGGCCGTTGCTGCGGGGCTCTCGTATCGTGGGATCGGCCGCCGGTCCCGCGATCCCGAGCCGAGGAGGGCGGCGGTCGGCGCCTGAGAAGGCCGCGGGTTCCGCGGCGCTCAGTCGAGACGTCGCGTCGCGACCCCGTCGAGCACCGCGGCCAGCCGCTGACTGAGGGAGCGGCGCTCGAAACGCCCCTCGGGATCCGCCGTTCGCGCGGGCGGATGCTCGTCCACGAGCCGCGCCACGCCCTCGGCGAACCCGGCCGGCGTCGGATCGAGGCCGATACCCCAGTCGAGCTCGGCCAGGATGCGTCGCACGTCGCCCATCGGCGCGACGGCGACCACCTGTCGGTCGAGACCGATCGCGTCGAACAGCTTGGCCGACGCCACGTGCTCGCGTCCCGGCTCATCCGCGACGAGCACGAGCGCACCATCTGCCTCGGCGAGCATGCGGAGCGCGGTCGCCTTTGGCTGCTGGCCGATCCGCTCGACCACCGGCGCCAGCGTCGCCAGCGCATCGCCAGCGACGGCATCCGCCGCCGTGCTCAGCCAGCCGATGAGCTGCACACGCAGCCGCGCGCGAAGGTCGGGGCGACCGCGCAGGAGCAGGTGGAGACCGTCCACGAGCAGTCGGGCCTCCGCGGCTCCCTGCAGGCTTCCGGTGAATGCCAACCGCACGAGGCCGTCCCGGCCCGGCGACTGCGCTGCTTCCCGTGCCGCGGCCACGTCAGCGCGGTCGTACCCGTTGTGGATCGTCACGAACCGATGGGCCAGCCGCGGATAGCGCGCCGCATACTGGTCGTGCACGCCGGCCGAGGGGAAGACGCTCGCGCCCGCGCCGCCGACCACGCGCCGCTCCAACCACGAGCGAACGTGCCGATGCGGGCCGGGCACTGGCGTCGCATAGGCGTTGCCGATCCACGGGTCCCGGAAGTCGGCCACCCACGGCAGTCCGGTCAGGCCCTGGATGGCGGCCGCGACGAGGTGGCTGGTCCACGGCGGGCCCGAGCTGTAGATGGCATCCACCGGATCGTCCGCGTTCGCGCCGATGGCGGCCGCGATGGCTCCGGGAGCCCACCCGATCTGCTCGTCCGGAATCCATGCCAGCTCGACATAGGTCCGCCACGCCTGGTTGAGCATCCCCCTGACTCCGGTTCCGGAGGTGGAGGAGCGCCTGGTGGCCTGCACACCCGGCGGCCCGGGGCGCCTGCCGCGCAGAAGGCCGCCGAGCCACCGACGCAGATGCGCCGGCTCGAGAGAGACCGCACGATGGACCTCCGTGCCGGCCGGCACACGCGCGAGCGTTTCCGGATCGACGAGGCGGTACCCGGGAGATGCCGCCGCCACGACCGCCGGCTGCCAGCCGTGCTCAGGCAGGTAGGTGACGTGCTTCAGCGTGCGCTCCATGCCGACCCCGGCAACCGGCGGGAACATGTAGGCGACCATCAGCACGCGCCGCATCGGTCAGGGCCGTCGAGCCATGCCGCGGAGGTCGGCCAGCCCATCGCGCAGCCGCCGCAGCTCGGCACGGGTGGGGAGGACGAACTCGAGCGGTTGCCGCCGCGACAGGCGTGACGCGATCGTGAGCAGCATCGCGGCGTTCAGGGTGTAGGACATGGTCGAGGCCACGGCGGCACCCATGATGCCGAGCGGCGGGATGAGCAGCAGGTTGGCGACGATGTTGACGGCGACGGCGGTCCCAGAGGCCAGCGCCACCCGCAGCGGGATCCCGAGGCCACCGACGTAGCTCGCCAGCACCTTGGCCACCGTCAGGCAGACGATGCCCGGCAGGAGCACCACGAACGCGGGAAGGCTCTCGGTGAACTCCGGCAGCACGATATTCACGGCCAGGAATGCGGCCGGAACCAGCGCGACGGTGGCGATCAACGTGATGAGGACCGTGAAGCGCGTCACGCGGGCGACCTGCTCATCCGCGTTCGCGCGCTCCATGCCCGCGACGCGGGGGAAGAAGACGGTGCTGACCGCGTCCGGCACGAAGAACGTCAGCTCCGCCAGGCTGACGCCCAGCGTGTACAGGCCGATCGCCGCCGGGTCGCCGAGGAGCGCGCTCAACAGGAAGATGTCCGCTCGGTAGCCGAAGAAGCCCGCCAGGCTGGCCGGGTAGATCTTGGCCCCGAAGCTGGCCAGCTCCCGGATGCGAACGCCGGGGCGGGTGGCGTCCTCGGGATCGCCGGCGACGGAGCGCCGCAGCTCCAGGATCGTCGCAGCAGCCGTGGCGGCGGCCACCACGATGGTGGAGACGATGGCGCCGGCGACACCGAAGCCGGCGACGCCGACCAGGGAGACGATCAGGACTACCATCAGCATCGACTGGCCGATGAGGATGAGGTTGTAGTTCCTCATCGTCTGGCGCCCGATCAGCGTGGCACCGGCGAAAGCGGCCACGAGCTGGAACGGGATCGTGCAGATCGCGAGCAGCAGCAGGTCGAGGGGTGCGGCGCGAAGGACCGTGTCGGCAAGGAACGGCAGCGCCACGAGGGCCACGGCCAGCAGGACGATCGACAGCCCGCCGCTGAGCAGGAGCCCGAGCACGAGGAGGCGCGCGCCCGATCGGCCCCGGCCGGCGAAGAAGCTGAACGCGTTGGGGAGCCCCAGCTGGCCGAGGGTGACGATGGTGGTCGGAACCAGGGTGGCGACCGAGAACACGCCCCGCCCACTGGGCCCAAGGACGCGCGCCAGTGTGAAGCTGATGACGAAGCCGAGCCCGAATCGCACGACCCGTGTCGCAAAGACGCCCATGACGCGCCGGGCGAAGGGGGAGGAGTCCGTCATCGGTCCACCAGCCGGCGGTACAGGGCCTCCATGCGCCGCATGTTCGTCCCGTAGTCGGCCTCGCGCATGGCCCAATCGCGCAGCGTCGATGCGATCCGCTCGCGGCCGCTGGCGTTCAGGGCGAGCGCCCCTCGCAGGCCGTTGGCGGTCGCTGCGACGTCGCCGATCGGTACCAGCGCCTCGGGGAGCAGGGGATCGAAGACGGCGCGGGTCGGTGGCAGGTCGCCGACCACGAGGGGACTGCCGCTTGCCATCGCCTCCTGCAGCGTGACCGGGAAGCTGTCGCTCTCCGGCACGGACACCACGACGGCCGCGGCGCGATAGGCGTTGGGCAGCTGCTCGGCGCCGATGCGGTCGAGGATGCGCACCCGGTTGGCGATCCCCAGCTCGCCAGCCTGTCGGCGGACGGCCGCCAGCGTGGCAGGATCGGCCTCCAGCGCACTCATGACCAGGACCGCATCGTCGGTCGCCGCCGCAAAGGCAGAGAGGATCGTCTCGTGCCGGTACAGCGGGCGGATCGCGCGCGGCGACAGCACGATTGGACCGGTCCCAAGTCCCTCGGCGGAGCGAAAGTCCTCGCCGCCGGCTCCGGGTCGGAAGCGGTCCGTGTCGACTCCGTGCTGGACCAGCTCGACGCGGGTGGGATCGGCCCCATTGGACACGATCGCGTCGCGCATGAAGGGGTTGGTGACCGTGATCAGGTCCGCCGCGGCGAGGGTCCGCCGATCGCGCCAGCGCACCCGGCGGGTCCGCAGCCGCTCGAGCAGCACGTCCGAACCCCAGCCCGACACGACGAACGGATGGAAGCCGGCAGACGCCGCCTGCCAGCCGAAGCGACGCACGAAGTGGGCGTGGAGGATGTCGGGCACGACACGAGCCAGGACCGCGCGCAGCGCGGCGCCCGTCCGGCGTGAGCCGAGGCCGGGGATGCGCGACCGCGCGGCGGTGAAGCGCTCGACGCCGATGCGCTCGTCGAGGCCGGGCTCGATCGCCGCACCGAACCCCTCGAGCAGTGTCACGGCGTGGCCCTGATCGGCGAAGAACGTCATCCAGCGCCGGACGTGGATGCTGTTCGGATCGCCGACGTACGCCAGCCGCAGCGGCCGGTCGCTCATCGAGATTCCGCGAGCTCGCGGTAGAGCCGTTCCATAGTCGCCATGTTCGTGTCGTATTCGGCGGTGCGCACCACGTGATCGCGCATGGCATCCCCGAGGCGGCGCCGCTCCGGCTCCCCGAGGACCAGCGCATGCTCCAGGGCAGTCGCCGTGGCGAACGCGTCGCCGATCGGCACGATGAGCTGTCGGGCGACCGGGTCCAGGCCCCCCAGCACCGGCGCGACCGCAGGCACGTCACTGGCGACGACCGGTCGTCCGCAGGCCATGGCCTCGAGCAGCGACACGGCGAAGCTGTCGGTCTCCGGCACCGACACGACGACGTCCGCGAGCCGGTACAGGTCCGGGAGGTCGTCCGGCGCCACCTCGTCCAGGATCCGCAGTCGATCGCCGATCCCGGCGGCCGTGGCCCGCGCGCGGACCTGCTCGAGGGACGCGGGATCCCCGCCCCTGGCGCTCATCACCAGCCAGGGCGTCCGCGGAAGCCGTCGTCCAAGCTCAGCCACGGCGTCGACCACCACGTCGTGGCGGTAGAGCGGCGCGATCGTCCTCGGCGAGACGATCACCAAGTCCTCGTCGCCGATCCCTGACCCCTGTCGGAACTCGGCCGCTGCTCGGCCGGGGCTGAAGCGCTGCGTCTCGACCCCATGGTGGACCTGGCGAATCCGATCCGGCCGTGCCCCGGCGGCGATCGCAGCGGCCCGCATGCCGTCCGACGACACCGTCACCAGGTCCGCACCGCGCAGCGCGCGCCGGTTCCACAGGCGCGTGCGCAGGCGTCCCGCCGGCACCTGGAGAAGGTCGGAGCCCCACGGCGACACCACGAGTGGGTGGACGCCGGCGTCGGCCGCGGCCCACCCGAAGCGCGCGAGGTAGTGCGCGTGGACGACGTCGGGTCGAGTCTCTGCCAGGACCCGCTGCAGGCGCGCTCGCCGGCGCAGCCAGCCGATCGGCCCGAATCCCGCCGTCCGTTCGGGATGGAGGACCTCGACGTTGGCCGGCAGGCCCGGCTCGATTGAGACTCCCACAGGGTCGACGATCGTCACCTCGTGCCCGGCCCGCGCGAACCACGCGACCCAGCGTCGGGTGTGGATGCTGTTCGGGTGTGCGACGAACGCGAGGTGCATCGGCGGGCCCGGCAATCGGCCGGTCGACCTCGTCAGCGCCAGGTCCCCGGGTGCGCCGGCTGGTCGGGCGCCGCAGCGCCGACCTCCAGGGCGGCCTCGATGATGCGCCAGGCATCGGTCACGCCGAGCCAACCGCGGACCTCCGTCATGCGGTGCTCGAGCGTCTTGTAGGTCAGAAAGAAGTTCTCGATCTCCCGGAGCCGATGCGGCGAGAGGCCGTCGAGATCGTTCGTCTCTTCGAAGCGCGGGTCGTCGTGGGCCACCGCCAGGATCTTGTAGTCATGGCCCTTCTCGTCGGCCATGTCGAGGACGCCGACGGGCCGCGCGCGTACGACGCAGCCGGGAAACGTGGGCTCGGCGATGACGACGAGGACATCGAGCGGGTCACCATCCTCGGCGAGGCTTCCTTCGATGAAGCCGTAGTCGCACGGGTAATGGACGCTCGAGTACAACACGCGGTCGAGGACGAACCGATGACGCGCATGGTCGTACTCGTACTTGTTGCGGCTGCCCGACGGGATCTCGACGGTCACCTCGATCGGACCGCGGCCCTGCGGCTGCTCCATGGCGTGAGTATGCCGCATCGATCGCAACATTCAGGACCTCAGTGGCGTCCGGGCAGAGCCGTCGCAAGGACGGCTATACTGCCGTTCCCCGCCCGACCATCCTTGGAGTTCCGTGACTCGATCTCGACCTGCGCGTCGGACCGACCCGCGCTCCGTCGCCGCGGCGACCCTGTCATTCCTGCTCCCGGGCCTCGGGCAGGGCTACAACGGGCGCTGGATGCTCGCCATGTTGCTTGCCATGCCGGTCCTGCTGATCGGTGGGCTCATCGTGCTGGTCGCCCTCTCCGGCGGATCAGTGGCCCTGAGTCGGCTTCTCGATACCAGGGTGCTGGTGGCCCTCATCGTGCTGGACGTCGCGCTGCTCGGCTGGCGGCTGGTCGCCATTCTCCAGGCGCACCGCGATCGTGCTCCGTTCTCGCTCCGAGCGTGGACGACATGGGTGACCGGCCTGCTGGTCGTCCTCACGCTCGCGATGCACGCATTGCCGGGGTGGTACGCGGTGAAGGGGATCGATACCCTCGGCTCGGTCTCGCTGGAGGGCGGCGGGCGACTGCTGGACAATCGATCCGGCAGCGGCGCCGGGATCGTCGTGCCGTCGTTCCAACCCGAGCTCGGGCTTGGCGAGCGGGTGACGATCCTGCTCGTGGGTGTGGACGTTGCACCGGGTCGCAGGGAGCACCTGACCGACACGATGCTGGTGGCGACCCTCGACCCGGATAGCGGCGAGGGCGCGATGGTGTCGATTCCCCGCGACCTGTACGGCGTCCCGCTGGGAGACGGACGGGTCTACAACGCGAAGCTCAACTCCCTGCTCGCGACGGCGACGGCGGATCGCGAGACCTTTCCGTTGGGCGGCCCGTCCACGCTGAAGGCGGCGATCGGTGAGCTGCTGGGGACTCGGATCCACTACTTCGCTGCGATCGACATCGAGGGACTGCGCGCCGTCATCGACACGCTGGGCGGGGTCGACGTGACGGTCGAGCGAACGATCGACGACCCTCGCTACCGCGACACGCTGACTGGCCAACGAGGGCTGTACATCGAGGCCGGCGAGCAGCACCTCGATGGCTACACCGCTCTCGGCTACGTGCGCTCGCGCATGAGCGCCGGCGAGGACGACTTCACGCGCGCCGAGCGCCAGCAGCAATTGCTGGCGGCGATCGCCGAAGAGCTCACGGCGGGCAACCTGCTCGTCTCCCTGCCCGGGCTGCTCGACGCCGTGAAGGAGAACGTCGCGACCGACATTCCCTCGGGTCGCATCCCGGCGCTCGCCGAAGGAGTGCAGGACGCCGAGCTCGCGACGCTCGAGCGTCACGTGCTGACGCCGGACGAGGGCTACGTGGTCGTGGATCCCGCCAGTGCCGCGGGCTACGTGCTCTACCCCGAGCTCGACGCGATCCGCGCATTGGGGGATCGGGTCTTCAACGCGGAGCTCGACGACCAGCCGTAGCCATTCAGCCTCGCGCCGCCCGCGCGGGAGCCGTCGCGCTCGCCCAGATGTCGACCAGCGTCTGCTCGATCGGGATCGACGCCTGCCAGCCGGTGAGGAACTGGAGGCGGCCGGGATCTCCGACGATCAGTGGGGGGTCGTCCGCGCGCACGCGGGACGGGTCCACCTCGATCGACACCTGGAGCCCGCTGGCTCGGACAAGCGCATCGACCACGGACCGGATCGACCGCCCCACACCCGACGCGACGTTGATCGGCTCACCGGCATGACCGCCCGACACGAGGAGGCGATAGGCCCGGACGACGTCCCGGACGTCGCTGAAGTCGCGCGACGGGTCGAGGTTGCCGACCCGGAGCACCGGCTCGGCTTCGCCCGCGGCGATGGAGCGCAGCTGGGACGCGAACGAGGCGATCGCGAAGGGCGGTCGTTGCCCGGGACCGATGTGGTTGAACGACCTCGTCGCCACCACGGGCAGGTCCCGGGCGCGCCCGAACGTCAGGGCCACAGTTTCCTGAGCGAGCTTCGACGCGCCGTACAGGTTGACCGGTCGCGGCGGCACCGTCTCGTTGATGCGATCCATCGCAGGCGCCCCATACACCTCGGACGAGCCGGTGATCAGGACGATCGGTCTTGCCGGCAGGCTGGCAGCGGCCTCCAGCACGTTTGCCGTCCCGCCGACCGTGACTCCGATCGCGGTGGCCAGGTCCCGCGAGGCGTCCGGGCCATACGCCACCGCGGCGAGGTGGTAAATAACGTCCGGGCGCGCCTCGCGGACGAGACGCCCGACGGCGTCGGCGTCGCGCACGTCGAGCGGAACCCGACCTTCCTCGGCCTCACTGTGGGGACCGAGGCCCTCGAGCACCGTGTCGCCCCGTGCGCGAAGGTGGGCGACGAGGTGAGCACCGACGAACCCATCGGCACCGACGACGAGCGCCCTCATGTGCCGGCGGGTGCTGCGCGGCGACGATGCGCCGTCCCGTGTGCGATCTCCTGCTCCACGCGCTCCATGTCGGCATCCACCATCATCGTCACGAGCCCGTGGAAGTCGGTTTCCGGTCGCCAGCCCAGGCGTTCGTGCGCCTGTGACGGGTCGCCGATCAGCAGATCCACCTCCGCCGGTCGCACGAAGGCAGGGTCGGTGACGACGTGGTCGCGGTGGTCGAGGCCCACGTGTCCGAAGGCGAGCTCGCAGAACTGCTCGACCGAGTGCGTCTCCCCGGTGGCCACCACGAAGTCGCTGGCCGATGGCTGCTGGAGCATCAGCCACATGGCGCGCACGTAGTCGCCGGCGAACCCCCAATCGCGCTTCGCGTCGAGGTTCCCGAGCCGGAGCTCCGTCGCGAGGCCGTGCTTGATGCGCGCCACACCGTCGGTGACCTTGCGGGTCACGAACTCGAGACCCCGCCGCGGCGACTCGTGGTTGAAGAGGATCCCGCTCGCGGCGAACAGGTCGTAGCTCTCGCGGTAGTTGACGGTGATCCAATGGCCGTAGACCTTGGCCACGCCGTACGGTGAGCGCGGGTGGAAGCGCGTGCTCTCGCGCTGGGGGACTTCGGTCACTTTGCCGAACATCTCGCTCGAGCTCGCCTGGTAGAAACGGATCTCCGGGTCGACCTGCCGGATTGCCTCCAGGAGCCTCGTCACGCCGAGGGCGGTGAACTCACCGGTCAGGACTGGCTGGTTCCAGGACGTTGGGACGAACGATTGCGCGGCGAGGTTGTAGACCTCGTTCGGCCGCACCGACCGGAGCGCCTCGGCGAGCGAATTCTGGTCCAGGAGGTCGCCCTGCACGATCTCGATGTCATCGACCAGGTGCGCGATCCGCTCCATCGTCACCGTGCTCGTGCGCCGCGTCATTCCATGGACCGCATAGCCCTGATCCAGGAGGAACTCGGCAAGGTATGACCCGTCCTGGCCCGTGACGCCGGTGATCAATGCCCGCTTGCCGCTCATCGTAGGCATCATAGAGGCCGGTCACCGCCGACTCGCGGGTTGCTCGGATTCGATTCGCCCGGCGTCGTTGCCCCACCTATCGGCCTGAGCGCGTACCAGAGGACCCCCGCCAGCAGTGCGGCCTCGACGCCGACTCGCGCGACGAGGTTGAGCTCTCCTCCCGCCGGGATGAGCTGGCTTCCTGCGACGATCGCTCCTCCGACAAGGTAGCCAGCCAGCATCCTCGACCAGATCGCCGACGCTCTGATCGGCAAGCGTGAGCTCGCCAGCAGCGGGATGACGACGAGGTCGTCGGTCCCGACGACCAGCAATGTGCTGATTGCAGGACCGATGGGTCCGAGGACATTCACGAGGACGATCGACAGGCCCAGGTTGACGACCGACTCGGCGAATACGACGGCACCGATCACGGCATGCTGCCCCCGCGCGATCAGCATGAGCGTCACCAGGTGTGCCGGGGCGATGAGCGTGAAGACGATGGCGTACGCGACCAGGACGCCCGTACCCAGCGCAGTCGCCTCACCCACCCAGAACCCCATGACGGCGTCCGCGTTGGCGGCGATGCCGAGGAACACCGCAACGCCGATCGCGGTGACAGGAAGGAGGGTCCGAGTCAGCAGCTCCGGCGTACGGCGCGCGTCGAGGTAGTCGGAGCTCGAGAAGGCCGGGAGAACGACATTGACGGCGGGGAACAGGAATTGACCGACGTATCGAATCAGCTGACTGCCGGACGCGTACATCCCGACCGCAGTCGCTCCCCACACCGCGCCGACGACGAAGACGTCCGTGCCCATCCCGACCTGTGTTGCGACCTGCATTCCGAAAATCGGAAGGGTGAACGACATGAGCCTCAGGAAGTCATGCCGGCTCGTCTTCCTCGGCATCAGGTGGAACCAGTCCACCTGCCGCCGGACGAGGTAGGCAAGGACGACTCGTGCCACGAGGCGGCCCGAGAGCTGCGCGGCAGCCGCGCCGATGATCCCGAGGGCAGGCACCAGGACCGCGAAGAGAGGCACCGCGACCGCCACCTGTACCACGTTCACCAGCACGAGCAGGTCGAATCGACCCGCTCCGCGGAGCAGTCCCGTCCAGGCGGCGGTTGCGAGCACCACGGCGAAGTCGGCGACCAGGAGGATGGCGACCACTGTGCCGACCTGCGCCGACGCCCCGTCCGCGCCGAGCAGCGCGGGGATCACGAGCGCGGCCACGGCTCCGATTCCCAGGGCGAGCGCTCCAAGCCCTTGATAGACCGAATTCGCGGCCTGCACCCGTGCGCGCGCGGGGTGGTCGCCGACGAGCGACCGCGCTGACTCTCGAACGATGGTCGACGCCAGGCCGGCATCGAGGAGCGTCAGCCACCCCACCACGGCGAGGCTGATCGCCCAGATCGCGTACAGATCTGCCGGCAGCGTGTGCAGGAGGTACGAAGCGACCGCAAGCCCGTACGCGCCGGGCACAAACGTCGCGATGAGTGTCCAGAGCCCCTGGGATCGTGCTCGCGCCAGCGGATCGGGGGCGGTCACCGCTCTCGGTCCCCGAACAGGACAGTTCCCACGCGGAGGGCGATCTCTGGCCAATCAAAGCGCGCCGCATATGCGCTGCACTGCGCACCGCTCGGGAATCGGCTCGCATCCTCGGCGAGCTCGGCCAGCACCTCCGCGAAGCGGCCGGAGTCGGGTGGACACAGCCACCTGGGTTCGAGCGGTGTGAGGAGGTCGACCAGTCCGCCGGTGGCCGACGCGATCACCGGAGTTCCTGCTGCCAGCGCTTCGAGCGCGACGTACCCGAACCCCTCCAGCTCACGAGATGGCACGACGCACGCGTCCGCATGACGATACAGCCGAGGCAGCTCCGCATCGGGAACACGCCCGAGGAAGGTGACGCGATCGAAGAGACCCCGTTCGGACGCCAGGCGTTCCAGCCGCTGGCGCTCCGGTCCCGTCCCTGCGATCAACAGCCTCGCGTCCGGCCTGGTCGGCAGGCGGGCCAGCGCTTCGATCGCGATGTCGAGGCCCATTCTTGGCACCAGACGTCGCACCGTGACGATCGTGAACGGCTGCGTGGTGTGCGCCGTGTCGGCGGGGGATGGCGCGAAACGCGCGTGGTCGATGCCGGGTGGAATGACGTGGACCCGGTTCGGGGACACTCCATAGGACTCGACCAGGAGATCGCGGAATGCGCCCGAAAGGACGATGCAGGCATCCGCCCGGTGATACACCCACCTCTCGATGGCGCGACGGACCGACGTGCTGACGCGCCATTTGCCCCGAACTCCTGTGGCCACTGCCTCGGCCGCCCATGGGCCCTGGAAGTTGACAACCACGCGGGTACCGGTCACGACGGCACCGAGGACCGCGCCGATGCCATCCAGCGCGAAATGGACGTTTACGACGTCGGGCCGGGTGCGCAGCACCGCCGCAAACGAGCTGGGGAGCACGAGCGCGACGCGGCGCAGACTTCGGGTCACCTGGCCGAGGAGGCCGCGCTCCGAGTATCCGACGGCGGGGACATGCCGTGCTGCGGTGACGATGTCGACCTCGTGTCCGAGGGCCCGCATCGCTTCTGCCAGACCCGAGAGGTACCTGGCGGAACCACCGGCCATCTCGTCGAAGGTCGCGAGGCCGACCATCAGGACTCTCACGTGAGGACCCGGGCGTACTCGCGTTCCATCAGTTCGGCGACGCGCGCAGGCTCGTACTGGCGGGCTGCATCGGCAGCTCTGGCGGCCATCCGTTGCGCAGCCGTTCGGTCTGCGAGCAACGTCTCGACGCTCGTCGCGACATCCTCGACGCGATCGGTGCTGGCGAACAGCGCGGTCTGGTCGCTCAGGACACTGGTCGTCGAACCGCGTCGGAACGCGACGATCGGACGGTGGCTTGCCATGGCCTCGACGAGCACGCGCCCAAACGGCTCGGGCGCCACGCTCGTGTGAACGAGGATGTCGATCATGTCCATTGCGTCCTCGGGCGACGCGGCCGCTGGGTGCCAGGTGATCCTGTCACGCGCCGAGGAGGACATGACCCTCTGGTTCAACCATTCGCCGTACCGTCGCTCGGCTGCCGGGAAGAGCACGTCGCCAATCAGATGGAAGGACACGTCGCGTCGCTCGCCCATCAGCTCGGCGAGCTCAACGATGAGGTGCGGACCCTTCCAGGAGGCAATCTGACCGACGAAGCCCACACGCGGCGTCGCGGTCCCATCCAGCCACGGTGTCGCCAGTGCGGCAAGACGTCGTTGATTGACTCCGCTTGGCACGACTCCGATCGTGCCGCTTCGCGGGATTGCCCCCGCGCGTTCGTAGTCGCCGGTCATCCACGATGTCAGTGCGACGGCATGCGCGGAACGTTTGACCACCACGACCATGGGCAGCCGGAGGATGGGGTGACGCGGGAGGGCGTCACGAAGGTGGAACAACACCGGCCGCGACGGCCGGCGCATCGCAATCGTCGCGAGCTGCGCCTTGCGGGTGTGGACGTGCACGAGGTCGGGCCGGACGGCACGAATCGCAGCGGAGATGCGGCGGCTCGCTTCGAAGAGAGAGAGGCCGGCGCGGATGGCCCCGCGAATCCCCGGCGCAGCGGGGGCGTCCACGTATTCGGATGGCAGGGCGAGCGATACCACGTCGATGCCACGCTCGGCCGCCGTTCGTAGGAAAGGACCGTCTCCACCTGCCGCCAACGTCACGGAGTGCCCGAGCGCGGTTTGGGCGGCGGCGAGCTCCAGGATGGAACGCTCCGCGCCACCCAGGACCGTCGAGTGGTCGACATGCAGAATGCGAAGTGCCACGCGCCGGTTACGACCGCGCGCCGCTGTGACCGGCGGCCGGATGTGACTGACTGGCCCATGCGGCAGCAATGCTCCCGCCCAGCATGAACGACAGCAGCCATGCGTACTGCGGGTTCAACAGGTTGTCGTCAAACAAGAAGTGAACCCCGGCGAAGGCAAAGACCGCCACGATGACGACGCCAAGCAGGCGCTCATCTCGGCGCAGTCCCGTTGAGATCAAGTCGGCGCCAGCGACCAGGGGAACGCCGACCACCATCACTGCCCAAAGGCCTCCAAGGACGCCCACGGCGGCGGAATACTCCAGATAGACGTTATGGATATAGGCGACGTCGTCCTGGTCAACGATCGCCGCGCGCCAGTTCCCCAGCCCCGCCCCACGCAGAGGACTCGCGACGATCTGCTCGAGGGCGGCCGCATTGGTGTCGAGCCGATCCGTCACACTTTCGTCACCGAGGGGGTTCAACACCCGATCCCACATCGTGGTGCTTCCCGCCGCAGCGCCGATGGCGAGCGCCACCACTGCCACCAGCGCGAGCGCGAGCGTCAGTTTCAGCGCGTTGGCGCGGACCCCGAAGCGGGGAGGGTCAGAACGATCGCCGAACGCGACCACCCCGACCATAAGCGCACCCGACACCAGCGTCGCCAGCCACGTGCTTCGCGAAAAGGTGAGGACCACGAGCGATACGGCGAGGCCGGTTGCCACTACCGAAACCACGCGCCACCCCCGCCTCGGGTGGGACACCGATTGGATGAAAGCGATCGGCGTCACGATGCCAAGGTAGGCGCCGAGGTTGTTCGGGGATGGAAACAGCGGGGAGATTGCTCTCAGCGTGTCGCGCACGCCGGGGATGATCCAGTTGTTCTGGACATGGAATGTCTCACCAGCCGAGGTCCCTCGCAGCACTCCTTGCAGGTCTGCGAAGCGGTCGACGATTGCCGCGGCCGGCATGACGAACTGGAGGCCGAAGACGGCCAATCCGGAGACGGCGACGACCAAAAGGCCAAGGGTCATCCCCTCCAGCCATCGCTGGCGTCGCTCAGGGTCTCGCCAGACCACGACGCCCAGGACCGCTGCGGCGACACCGAGCGCGATGATCGCTGCCGGCCGGAGCCAGACGGACATCGGAGGCCAGCGGGCGAGGGCGACCGCGACTACGAGTGGCAACCACACCGCGCCAAGGACGATCCATGCCCGTGGGCGGACCAACCGGCCTTCCATCGGCGCGATGCGAACCAGACCGATGATGAGAACTCCACCGGCCAGAGGCACATTCGGAAGTGGATCGCTCCAGAAGAGGGGGATGGTCCCGATCAGCGACAGGGCCAGGAGCCGATCCGCCGTCGGGAACGGTACCAGCGCGAGTGCCACGGCCAGTCCGATCGCCAGTGGAACGAGGGTGACGTCCTCGCCGACCATACTGACAGCCAGCGCCACGATTGCGCCGAGGGCAATGGCCGCGAATGCGCCCTTCATTCGGGCGTCACGCACGTCTGGCCGTACAGTGGCGATGGAGTCTGTCATGGTCCCCGTGCGTGATGAGGTGAGCCGTCGTCGAGCCGTGATTCTATTGTTCCTCGAGCACGGGACACCCCTGGCTAGCCGCATCTGCACCTGCGTCGCACGCCGGTGAGAGCAGCGGTCGTCCACGACTTCTTCGTCGCCGATGGCGGAGCGGAGCAGTGCGCCATCGAGTTCGCGCACATGTTTCCCGAGGCCTCTGTGCACACGACCTTCTTCGACCCCAATCGGTTCGGTGCGCGCCTGTCGCCCGGGCGGGTGCGGACCTGGCCGCTACAGCGCGTACCTCGCGCTCGATCGCACTTCCGCTCACTGTTCCCGCTGTACGCCGCGTACTTCTCGGCGATCAAGGTCGAAGCCGACCTCGTGCTGAGCAGTTCGATCGCCTTCTCGAAGGCCGTTCGAACGAGGAAGGATGCGGTCCACCTTTCCTACGTGTACACGCCGATGCGGTACGCGTGGGACCTCGAGACGTACCTGTCGCAGTCGAGCTACCCCGCACCGGCAAAGGCCGCGGCCCGACTGTTGCGACCGACGATGCAGCGCTGGGATCGGTGGACGGCGCGACGGCCGGACGGGATCGTTGCGATCTCCCGGACGGTCGCGGAACGCATCGAACGGACCTGGCGGCGCGAGGTGGATGCGGTGATCTACCCGCCCGTGCGGGTCGACGACATCCCGCTCGGTATGCGCGATGACGGCTTTCTCCTCGTCGCCGCTCGCCTGCTTGCGTATCGCCGCATCGACGTTGCCGTTCGGGCATGCACGGCACTCGGGCGGGAGCTCATCGTCGTGGGCGAGGGTCCGGAGAGACGCCGTCTCGAGGCATTGGCCGGCCCGTCGGTCACGTTCCGGGGTCATGTCGACCGCCAGGAGCTGCTCGACCTTTTCACGCGCTGCCACGCGTACCTGACGCCTGGAATCGAGGATTTCGGCATCGCCCCGGTCGAGGCGATGGCCGCCGGCAAGCCCGTGATCGCCTACGGGAGTGGTGGTGTCACCGAAACGGTCGAAGATGGTGTCACCGGTATCCTCGTGGATCGGCAGGAGCCAGACGGCTTCGCGGATGCCATCCGACAGATCGACGACCTCCGCATCGATCCGGCCGTCCTCCGGGAGCGAGCTCGCCGCTTTGACGCGCCTCGCTTTCGGTCCGAGTGGAACGCGTTCCTCGATCGACGCGGGTTGACCTAGCCGCCTTGCGGTGCTGGGCGTCCGCTGCTTCACAGCCGGCCGAGCCATCCGCGGCGAGGACGGGCGTGCAGCTCGGCGGTCGCCGCGTACCATGGGCGGGTGGTCTTCCGTCACACCATGCACCCGAGCGTGACACCGAACCGATCCGCACCGTCGGCGACCGGCGTCGCTGTCGCGGGCCAACAGTGCGGCGCTCGCCGGTCCTATCGCGTTCTGCCTCGGCCCTGGGGGCAGGAACCGCACCGATCTCATCGTTGACCCGTCAATGATCGGCGAGGTCTTGCCGGCGGTGTTGGCCGCCGGTTTCTTCCTTGTCGTGCCGGTGGCTGGCGTGCTGGCAGTCGGACGCTGCCCGATCGGTGAAGGAACACCTGCGCGCCTCGCAATCGTGACGTGCGCCGGCATCGCCGTCTGCTCCTTGCCGCTGATGGCATCCCTGATCTTCCGGGTGTACTCCCCGCCGCTTCTCGGTGCGATCGGCTGGCTCGTCTGTGTGGCGTGGGTGGTACTGACCAGGCCGCGCCTCCCCACGATTGGTCGGCTGACCGGCGTGCGGGCCGTGCTCCTCGCGGGCCTTGCCGTCGCGGCCGTGCTGTACCTCGCGGCGCCGAGGGATCCGATCGCCGGTGGGCGCGACATGGCCGTCTACGCCAACCACGCCATCTACATGGCGCATCACGGCCGCCTTGACATCCCGTATCCGGACGGAATCGACCCCGGCGCATTGCCGCCGGGGTGGGTCAGCTACTCAGGCGTCTACTCGACCGAGCCGACGATGACCGTCCAATTCGCTCATGTCTTTCCGGCGTGGCTCGCACAAACATTCGCCGCATTCGGATACGAGGGATTGCTGCGGTTCAATGCCGTGCTGGCTGTCATCTCGCTCATGGCACTCTTTGCGCTCGCGCGACGCTTCATGCCCGAGGGAATCGCGGTCCTGGCCGTGCTCTTCCTGGCCGTCGACGCGGGCCAGGTGTGGGTCGTCCGGAACACCCTGTCAGAGCCGATGACCCAGTTGTTCGCAGTGACGGGACTGCTGTTGCTGGTCGCGCCGAATCCGGTCAGGCCGCGCGCTGCCGCCATCTGGGCTGGAGTGGCGATCGGCATGACGGCGGTGGTCCGCCTGGACAGCCTCGTGCTGCTGCCGCTGCTCATCGTCGGTCACACGCTCGCCTCGCTGCTCGCTCGAGACGGACAGTTCGGCTCTCGTACCACGGCGTTCTACGCCGCGGCCCTGCCGATGTTCGGAATCGCGGTCGCCTACTATGCCGCGTTCTCCAGGCCATACCTCGCGACTCCATCTCCCCCTCGTGCTGCCGATCGGCGTCGCGACGGTCCTTGCTGCGGGGATGTTCGGCTTGAGCCGTATTCGGCGCGTCCGTGAACTCGGCAGGGACGTGCTGGGCTCAACGGCGACCCTGGTCGTCGCTTCCGTTCTCGTTCTGCTGCTGGCGGGGTACGCCTACTTCATCAGGCCGAGGATGGGTCCGTTCCAGATGCTCCCGATCGACGGCCCGGTCGCGTATCGAAGCCACGTGGAGGATGCGACTGCGCAACCTCGGGGCGTACGTCACGCCGGTGGTGCTGTGGATGGCCATCGTCGGGTGGGTGGTCGCGATGGCCATCGCCGTTCGGCGTCGGATGGTCATCGTGCTTCCCGTCCTCGTCATGATCGGCGGATTCAGCGCGATGTACTTCTGGAACCAGGCCATCACCCCGGATCACTTCTGGGCGATCCGTCGCTTCACGCCCATCATCCTGCCGGCCACGATCCTGCTCGCGGCCTACTTCGGCTGGATGATCGCGTCACGCATCCCGATGCCCTGGCGAGGTCTCCTGATCGGCGTCGTGGCGCTGGGCCTTGCGGCGCAGACCTACCGAATCGGCAATCCCATGTTCGTGGTCGCGGAGCGGACCGGCGCGTACTCCGCCATCGAGGAGATGGCGGCAGACATTCCGGCTGGCGAGATGCTCATCGGCCCCCTCAACCGCGCCGACATCCACACGTTCGGAACCGCGTTGCTCATGAGCTTCGACAAGCCGGTGCTCGCCGTGTCGTACGAGGCGGAGGGCGGTCGCGACGAGCTGCTCTCTCGGATCCGCGAGGCGTCCCCCAGCCAGCCGATCCTCGACGATCGCGTCAGGCGATCGCGTCGAATGGCTCGAGGGGGACATCGTGGCCTCCGTGATCCGGCAGTTCGAGGTGATCACCCCGACCGTCCGACCCGTGCCCCAGCAGGTGGCCACTCGCGATCTGCGGATGGCCCTCGTGCAGGTGACCGGCCTGAACACGCTGGACAGCGAGCTCGGCCCGTCGAATCACTGGCTCGTCCGCGAAACCGGCTTCTACAACACCGAGGCCCAGGGGACGGCCCGATGGACGGACGGAAACGCCGTGCTCCACGTCCCGATCCCCGAGGACGAAGTCGCCGACCGGCTTGCGATAGATCTGGCGTGGACGGGTCCCCTGGGCGCCACGATCGAGATCGTCTACAACGACCGACAGCCTCTTCAACGGATTCGTGCCGAGCGGGGAATGGCAACGCACCTTCGACCTGCCCGCTGACACCGAGCCGCGCGCTGAAGCCGAGATCCGCCTGGAGTCGTCCACGTTCGTCCCAGCAGAGGTCATGGAAGGATCCCTGGACCAGCGCACGCTGGGCATCATGGTTCGGGGCCTTCGCCTGCTTTCGGCCAACCCGTGAACGGGGTCGATGGGAGCGGCTGAGGAGGTTCGACTGATGCGGCTGCTGCCGGCCAGGTCAGGCGGAGGGGTCCGCGCCCAGGAGCCTCAACAGTTCCCTGCTCATCTCCTCTTCGCCGAACAGCGCGCGAGCCGAGCGCTCGAACTGCGCTCCGATGCTTCGCAATTCGCTCGGCCGTGAGACGAGGCTCGTCATGCGCTCCGTCCAGGCGTCTGCGTCCTCAGCCGGAACAAGGAATCCCGTCTGACCGTCGACCACAGCATCCAGGATGCCTTCGATCCCGCTGGCAATCGTGGGTGTGCCGCGCATTGCGGCTTCGAGCAGCACCAGCCCAAAGCCTTCCATGTCGCCGGGGACGCGAATGTTGGGCTGGACGAAGATGTCGGCGCCGCGAAGCAGGCGTTCGCGATCCGCATCGTCAACCGCTCCCAACGCATGAATCCGGTCCTCGAGGCCGGATTCCGCGACCGCGCGCTGAAGCTCGAGCGCCATGGGGCCATCGCCTGCGACCAGATACGTCACGTTGGCGGGTAGGCGGGGTAGCACGTTAGCCACGAACCAGACGACGCCCTTGCGCCGAACCAGCCGTCCCAGGGTCACCAGGATCACCTGGTCGTCCCCGATGTGGAACTGTCGCCGAAGGCTGTCGGCTGCCTCCCCAAGGCTCTGCGGACTCGTTGGCGGAGCCGTGACCCCGAGGCGAACGACCGACACGCGTTCCCTCCGGACGCCGATGGCGATCGCTTCCTCGGCGGTCGCCTGGCTGTTGGCGATGACCAACGGGGCGCGCCTGAGCGCAGGGTGCACGATCATCCGATAGATGCGGTTCGGGTACGTGACGTCGGTGCCGTGGATCATCGTCGCGTTCGGGATCCGGCCGGCGCGGACGATCGGCCGGCAGAGCGCGTACATCAACGCATCACCCGTAAGCACAGAGTCGACCTTCTTTCGACCGATCGTCAGCGCGACGCGTGGCAGGGCGTGAAGCAGCCACGCCGGTAGCAGGCGATTCGCTCCTCCGTGAGCGATCAGCCGGGCTCCCGGTGAGCCCCGCTCGAGGGCCTTCCAGACACTGCCCGCGAGCGCTTGCATGCCACCAACGGAGGGCGGGTACTTGCGCGTTACGAAGAGTGGCCTCGTCGCCATGCGCGGAGGCGTCGAGCTGGCTGGGTCGGCTGCCCCTGGATCCTGTGCCGTTGGTGAACCGGCCATCAGGAGCGCCGGGTGATCGTCAACGGCGAGCGATCTCCGCGGCGGGATTCCCAATCGTCGCACCCGGGTCTGCCTCAGCCTGGGAGGCGATCCTCAGTCCTTCGGGCGCCGCGATGCCCGCTCGCTCCTGGATCGGCTCGAACGGCGGAACCACCGCAGACTCGCCGACGCGTTCGGACTTCAGGAGGTAGAGCACCTCCTCGGTGATCCTGCGGTTGGCGCTCACCGTATCGGCGAGGAGGCCGAGGACCAGCAGCTGGAGACCCACCAGGCCCAGCACGGCTGCGGCAATCAACGACTGGACGTGCCCGCCGGTATGGCCCTGCGCGATCCAATCGGTGAGTGGAATGAGGAGGATCGCGCCACCGGCCAGGATGAAGATGAGACCCAGCCGACCAAGGACGGCGAGAGGCCGATACGTCGTCAGGCTGCGGACGATGGTCGCGAGAGATTTCAGAATGTGCCCGCCGACCCCTCCGATCAGACGTGAGCTGCCTCCCTCACGTGCCGAGCGCCGAAACGAAACCGGCACCTCCTTGATCACCATGCCGCTGTGCGAGGCCTGGATCAGGGTCTGGTGCGTGTATGTGTGACCGATATACGGGTTCATCCGAAGGGCGCAGTCCCGGCTGAAGGCGCGGAAGCCGCTCGATGCGTCCTGTACGGGGCTTTCGGCGACGACCCTCAGCATCCAGCTGCCGAGCCGGTTGCCGTACCTTTTCATGGGCGGCATGTGGTCGAGCCTGCCCACCTGCCGGTTCCCCGACACCATGTCCGCTTCGCCGGCGATGATGGGTTCGATCAGCTTCGCGATCTCGTGCGGGTCGTACTGCGAATCGGCGTCGGTGTTGACGATGATGTCAGCGCCCAGTGCGAGGCAGGCCTGGAGCCCCGTGCTGAATGCGGTGGTGAGGCCGAAGTTCCGCCGCAGCTTGACGATGTGGTCCACACCTGCCGCCGACGCGGCACCGACCGTGTCGTCCTGCGAACCGTCGTCACAGACGAGCACCTCGACCTTCGAGATGCCGTCGAACGAACGCGGGATCTCGCGAATGACGCGACCAATGGTCGCCTCCTCGTTATAGGCGGGGATCATGACGATGAGCTTCAACACATGCCTCGGCGAGGGCGACTCTTGGTTCTTCAAAACGCGCGCGGAGAGTGTAACGCGCTCCTGGCCTGCGTCTTGGTTGTCACCCGCGAACGCTGGATTGTTGTCTTGCCGTCACGGGTCGGCCAATCGTGGCCGTCATGGACGGGGTGACCGTCCCCGCATCACGTTTCGGAGCCGCGATCCTGAGCCGAGCGGCCCTCCACCAGCACGACGGTGCGCGTGAACCACGGAGAGGTCGGCTAGTCTATCCGTTGGGCTCCGGAGGTTGGGATGCCTGCGTGGGCCGGGCTGACGTTCCGCAGCGGACGAGGAGTGGATGAGCGCGTTGGCCGATGTCGCCGTGGCCCGGAATTGACGATCTTCCCGCACTCAATCCACGACGGCTTCGCCTGGTCTGGCTTCAGGCTGCACGAACGTTCGGCGCGGTGACTGCTGCTCCAGCTCGCGTCGAGCGCCGGCCGGAGTCGATGGCGCGGGGTGCGGCGCTTGTCACCGCGGCTTCGGCGCTCTTCGTCGTCTCTGGCTATGCGGTGAATGTCTGGCTGGGCCGGCTGCTCGGGCCCGCAGACTATGGTCGCTTCGGCGTCGTGCTCGCGTTGATCACGATGATCAATGTGCTCCAGAACGCGTCGGTGCCACAGGCTGTCGCGCGGTATACGGCCAGCCACCCGCACGGCGCAGCGGCCCTCTTGCGGCGAGGTCTGCTGATCCAATTGGGGATCGGCGTGGCACTCGCGCTGGGCCTGGCGGCCGCGGCCTCCGCGATCGCGGCCGCACTGGGTGACGACGCCCTCACAAACGCCTTGCGAGCCGCAGCGCTGATAGTGCCGCCCTACGGCGTCTATGCGCTGCTCGTGGCCTACCACAACGGGCGTCGCGACTACACGCGGCAGGCAGGATCGCAAGCCGCCTACGCGGTCGGCAAGGCCATCGCCGTCATCGCGCTCGCCTACCCGTTGCGGTTGGTCGGGGCGATCATCGGCTACGTCGTGGCCGCCGTCATCGGCTGCGTCGTCGCGGCCGTGCGACCGGTCGGTGGCGAGCTGGCCGTCGGTATCTGGCCGTTGCTTCGCCTCGCGGCGCCACTGTCGGTGTACGCGCTGGCGTCCGTGGCGCAGATCAGCGTCGACATCCTCTTCGTAAAGGCCCTGGGCGTCAGCGATGCCGATGCGGGGCTCTATGCTGCCGCTCAGAACATCGCTCGAATCCCGTACTTCCTCATGAGCGGACTGGCAGTGCTGGTGCTTCCGGCGTTAGCCGGGATGATGCGCGAGAGCGCGCAGGCACGTGCAGCTACAGCTCGACAGGCCCTTCGCATCGCCGTCCTCGCGGCCGTGCCCATCGCGGCCCTCGTCGCGGGTTCATCCACCGGGGCGCTCGACCTCCTGTATGGCTCGACCTATGCGTCGGGTTCGGCCGTGCTGTCGATCCTGGCGGTCGGGATGGCCGCTATGGCGATCGCCTCGGTCGGGGCGGGCGTGCTCAGCGGGGTGGGCAACCCTGGGTGGTCGGCCACGATCGCCGTACTGGGCTTCGGCGTCGCGATTGTCGGCTGCGTGATATTCGTCTCGGCGCTCGGGCCCATCGGCGGCGCCATCGCGACGAGCGCCAGCACAGCGGTGACACTCGCTCTCCTGCTCGCGCGCTTGGAGTCGATCCTGCCGGGCGCTTTGCCGTGGGCATCGATTCTTCGCGTGACAGCCATCTCCGCCACCGTGGGAGCAGGACTCGCTGTGCTCGATGCCCGCGGGCTCGCGCTCATCGCAGCCTACGGTGCCGCCTCCATGATCGGGGTGGCCCTGCTGACGGTCAGTGGCGAGGTTGGCCGAGGAGACCTCGATCGTCTGCGCGCTGGCCTGCGTCGCCGATGAGGCCCCCGATGCGCAGAGGTGACATCGCTACGCTTCCCCGTCCGGTGGCAGGCATAGTCCTTGCCACGAGCCCATTGCGATGAAGCATGCACGCACACACGCCGTTCTCGACCTGGAGTCGCGGGCGCTGAAGGCCGCCAAGATCGAGCGGTTGCTCGATCTCGACCAGCCGTCGCGGTCGCTGACGGTGCTGGACATCGGCTGCGGCTCCGGGGGCATTTCACATCACATCGCGACGCTTGCAGCGCGGCACCAGGTGCACGGGGTCGACACGGTGGACACGCGGGTCGTCACCGACGGCTACGCGTTCCAGCTCGTAACGGGGACGGCGCTGCCGTTTCCATCGGAGATGTTCGACGTCGTATTGAGCAACCATGTGATCGAGCATGTGGGCCAGGTCGTGGCGCAGCGCGCACACCTCGACGAGGTGCGGCGGGTCCTCAAGCCAGCCGGTATCGCGTACCTCGCCGTGCCGAATCGCTGGCGGCTCATCGAGCCGCATTACCGGCTGCCGGCGTTGAGCGTGTGGCCCCGCTCCTGGCGCACGCCGTACCTCCGCCTCCTGCGGGGCGGCGACGAGTACGACGTCGAACCGCTGGAGCCGGGACCATCGAGAGGATGCTTGCGACCGCGGGCTTCCGCGCATCCCGTTTGGGCGTCCAGGCGATACGCCTGACCTTGGACCTCGAGCGCGACGGCTCGTTGCTGACGCGGGCCGTGCGTCGCATACCCGACCGCGCGCTTCGGCCGCTCGAGCCGCTTCTCCCGACCCTCACGTACCGCCTCGAGCGGGCCTGAGCCAGCCCGCTACCGACCTCCCTGCGTCAGCAGCGCGGGGAGCGTCCGGGCCAGGATCTTGAGGTCCAGCCAGAGGGTCCAGCCGTCGATATAGACGAGGTCGTGCTCGACCCATCGGTCGAAATCCGGCTCATGCCGCGCCTCGACCTGCCAGAGCCCGGTGATCCCGGGCTTCATGCTGAGCCGGCGCCGGTGCCAGACATCGTATTCGTCGACCTCGCTGGGTAACGGAGGGCGCGGACCGACCAGGCTCATTCGTCCGGTCAGCACGTTCCAGAGCTGGGGCAGCTCGTCGATCGAGGTCCTGCGCAGCCACCGACCGATCGGGGTGATGCGCGGGTCGTTCGTCGCCTTGAAGGTCACCTTGTTCCGCTCGTTCAAGTGCTGGACGTCGTCGAGCTGCTCCTCCGCGTCAGGAACCATGGTCCGGAACTTGAGGATCGTGAAGGGCCGGCCGTGCAGGCCGACCCGCTCCTGGCGGAAGAGGATCGGCGAGCCGTCGCGTGCGCGGACCACGAGTGCGGTGATCAACAGGATGGGACTCAGGATGATCAGTCCGAGCGCGGAGGCGATGATGTCGAACAGGCGCTTGATGAACAGGCCCACCTCGCGCTGGCCGTCGTGCACGAGCGAGCGCACGAGGAACCCGTCGAAGTCCTCCTGGTATGTCGCAGGCAGCTCCTCGGTCGGGTCGATCGGTACGCGGACGGTCTTTCCCTCGCCGGCGGCGAGGCCGGTAATGGGCTCGACATAGTGCGCGGCCGGGGCCGGCAGACAGACCGCGACCTCGTCGACGATGCGCGAATGCAGGATCTCCTCGATCTTCTCGATCGGCGCCCAGGATCGGTCTGCTGACCGACCGCTCCGGCTCCTCCGGCGCCTCCAGGTGGCCAATCACCTCGATTCCAAGGCCGGGATGCCCCTCGACCCGGTCGGCGAAGTCCTGCGCCAGCCGTCCCACGCCGGCCACGAGCATGTAGCGCGTGTCGTAGCCCCTGCTGCGTACCGCCGCGAAGCCCCAGCGCAGGAGTGCCCGGCCGGCGAGCGTTACCGCCGGCATGGCGATGAACAGGAAGACCAGGAAGAGGCGGCTGACGTCCGGCTGCCGGATCAGGAACAGCGTCGAGAGGGTGATCGCCAGGACCACGATCGTCGTCTTGGCGATGTCGCGTGCCTCGGTCCAGAGGCTCCAGCGGGCGGACAGCCTGTAGAGCCCCGACGACCAGCTGACGACGACCCAGAGAACGGCGAAGCCGACAGCCGCCGCACGTGGGTCGATGGCGATCGCCGCCCAGAGCGCGTCCGGATCGCCGTCACGGAACCGGATGACCGAGACGAGGGCGAACACCAGCACCGCCACGAGGCCGTCCAAAACCATCAGGGCGACCCTCAGGGCCATGAGGTGCCGTCGAATCACTTCTTTGCGCGTTCCTCTACAACCCATGCCGGGCGGAACCGGACGGGCTCCCACTGTACGCGACGCGGAATGGGCCGCCAACCCGAAGGGCGGCAATCGGCGCGTGGGCTCGGAGCGTTAGACTCGGCCTCTGATGGGACGGATCCTCGTCGTCGAGCCGGTCGCGCAGCCGGCGCTCGACCTGCTGGCCGAGACACACGAAACCGACGTGCGGCTCGGTCTCGTGCGCGAGGACCTGCTCCAGCTGCTCGGCGAGGGAGGCGGCTGGGACGCGCTCGCCGTCCGATCCCAGACCCGGGTTGACGGTGAACTGCTGACCGCGGCCGCGCCCCGCCTGAGCGTGGTGGGCGTGGCGAGCGTGGGAATCGACCGCATCGACGTGGATGCCGCCACGAGGGCCGGGGTGATGATCGTCAACGCGCCCACCGGGAACACCATCGCTGCGGCGGAGCACACGATGGCCATGATGCTCGCGCTCCTGCGTCACATCCCGGACGCCGACACCTCGGTCCGGCGCGGGGAGTGGGAGCGGGGCAGGTACACCGGCCAGGAGCTCCGCGGTAAAGTGCTGGGCATCGTCGGCCTCGGCAAGATCGGCAAGGCGGTCGCGCGGCGCGCGTCCGGCTTCGAGATGCGCGTGATCGCCACCGATCCGTACCTCACCGAGGAGCAGGCGGCAGAGGCGGGGGCGCGGCTGGTGGGGCTGGCCGAGCTGCTGCACCGGTCTGACGTCATCACCGTGCACACGCCGCTCACATCGCAGACGCGCGGGCTGCTGGGTCGTGCGCAGCTGGAGGCGACGAAGCCGGGCGCGTTCGTCCTCAACGTCGCGCGCGGCGGCATCGTCGACGAGATGGCGCTGGCGGACGCCCTCGCCGCCGGGCACCTGGCCGGAGCGGCGCTGGACGTCTACAGCGCGGAGCCGATGGCAGCCGACAACCCGCTGAGATCCGCCCAGAACGTCGTCCTCACGCCACACCTCGGTGCCTCCACCGCTGAGGCGCAGGACCGCGTCGGGCTCGAGATGGCGGAGCAGGTGCTCATGGCGCTTTCGGGCGTGACACCGCCCTACGCGGTCAACGCGCCGGCCGTAGCACCCGAGACTGCTCCGCGCCTTCGGCCGTACGTCGAGCTCGGGCGTCGTCTCGCGATCCTGGCTCGACAGCTCGCGCCCTCGGCGTTCGACGTCCTGTCGCTCACCTATGCCGGTGAGATCGCGGGCGGTGAGTGCGCGCCGATCCGCACGGCCGCGCTGGCGGGCATTCTCGAAGCGGTCACCGATCAGCGCGTCAACGCGGTGAACGCGGATCTCGTCGCCCGCGAACGAGGCCTGACCGTGCGCGAGGAGCGAACGCCGTCATCGGATCCGTGGGCCTCCCTGGTCGAGCTCGCCGTGGGTCCGGTGGAAGGCGAGCCGATTCTTCGCCTGGCCGGCTCGACCGCACATGGCCGCCCCCATCTGGCCGGCCTCGACGGCTTCGCGATCGATGCCGAGCTCACCGGGACGATGCTCGTCACCCGCCACCACGACCGTCCCGGAATCGTCGGGGCGGTCGGGACGATCCTCGCCGAGGCGGGCATCAACATCTCCTCGCTGGAGCTGTCGCGTCTCTCGGAGCATGGACAGGCCATGATGTTCGTGTCGGTCGACGAGACCGTCGAGAGCGCGGTGCTCGACCGCATCCGCGCGGCGGACGGCATCGTCGAGGTCCGCCTGGTCCAGCTACCCTCGCCCTGAGACGAAGGTCAGGCGTCCTCTTCGTCCTCCGCGCTCGCCGGCTCGCGCACGGACGTCGCCGCAAGAGCGACACCGGCTGTCCCGAGGACGAAGTACCCGATGGGCGGCGCCACGTACACCGACGAAGTCGCCGAGCGGATCAGGCCCTCGACCACCACGAACAGTGCCGCGAGCGCGAGCATCCGGGTCCGCGGGCTGCCGGCCGCTGACGCGGCGCGCCACAGGACCGCCGCCATTCCGACGAAGAACACCAGGGCTGCGAGCGCGCCCACGGCACCGGTCTCGCCGAGGACCATGGGCCAGAAGGCATCAGTGGCCGCCTGTGGGTCCTCCGGCCGGAGCAGGCGGATCTGGTCGAGCCCGTACCGCCCGTACAGCGGGCTGTAGTCCTCCCGGCTCAGGTGGCTGCCGAATCGGCCGAGGCCCCCGCCCAGCGGGAACGAATCCCTGGCGATGGCCACCGATGCCGTGTAGAGGGCGATCCTCGGCTGGACGGGAGCGATGACCTCCGCTCGCGGCTCATCGGCGAGGATCTCGGCGGCCGATTCCAGGGAAGGCCCGTACTCGACAACGGTCAGGTCGATGAGGCGCTGGAGCGTCGGCGTTAGCAGAATGACACCGACGACCGCGAGGATCGCCACCGGTGCCCAGAGCCGGACGAGGGCCCGGCGCAGCCCGAGCCTGGTGCTCCACCACACGAGGCCGACGACCACGGCCACGCCGACCCCGATGAGCGGCGTCCGGCGACCGGAGAGGAACGTGCCCACGTTGAACGCGAGCCCTGCCGGGAGCGCCCACCAGGCGCGACGCGTGATGAAGGCCGCGTAGCACAGCAGGCTTGCATAGGCGGTCAGCCAGCCGTACTGGGCGGGATGCAGCAGGACCGATCGGATCACGGGCACCTCCCCGCGCACCTGCTCGATGGGCGGCAGGCCGAGCACCGACTGGAACGTTCGCTGGTCCAGCCACTCGATGAAGCCAAGCCCGCCGATGACGCCTGCGACGAGCAGCATGACGATGCCCATCCGTTCGGCGTCCGCGGGCGTCAGCCGCATGAGCCGGGCGAGTTCGAAGAAGGCGATCCCCTTGAGCAGCAGGAGCAGGCCCGCCATCCACGTGACGAACGGGACGCCATTGATCAGGCTCGACAGCACGCCCGCGACCGCGAGGACCAGGACCGCTCCCTCGAGCCAGCCCGGTCGAACGCGGTCCAGGGCCAGGTGCCCGGCCGCAAGCGCAACGACGACGAACAGGAGGAGGCCGATCTCGTCGAAGAGCAGGACGTCGACCTCGAGCCAATGCTCGAACGTGGCCGCGAGGAGGGAGAAGACGCCGAATGCGAGCAGTCCCTCCGCGGGCCACCGCCAATAGACGGCCGCGACGACCACGGCCGCGGCCAGCGGCACGAGAGCACTCGGACCGACGCCGACCCGGTCCACCGCGAGCGCCGCGCCGACCGCCACTGCGACGGACGCGACGACGAGCGCGAGCGCGCGCAGGGCGGAAAGGAAGGTCGGCACGGTGCCAGATGGTACGGCACGCGGACGTATCATCGGTCCCATGCCCAAGCCGTTCGCCTCGTCCGCCGACCTCGAGGAGAAGACGGCGACGCTGGAGCAGCTGGCCGACGGGGTCTACGCCTACACCGCGCAGGGCGATCCGAACGTCGGTGCCATCGTCGGGACGGACGCGATCCTGGCGATCGAGGCGCGTGCCACCCCGTACATGGCACAGAAGTGGATCGACGTGCTGCGTGGCGAGGTCGGCGACCGTCCCTTCGGCGACCTGGTCCTCACCCATTACCACGCCGTGCGAACCCTGGGCGCCTCGGCGTTCGGGGCACGCCGGATCA
Source organism: uncultured Chloroflexia bacterium (assembly GCA_963806695.1). Classification (GTDB taxonomy): domain Bacteria; phylum Chloroflexota; class Limnocylindria; order QHBO01; family QHBO01; genus JACDBZ01. The sequence continues at coordinate 129,920 of CAWDYT010000003.1, forward strand.
TCGCCCACCAGAACACACGCGCGCTGATCGAGGAGCGGGGGATGGCGGATTGGGCAAGCGAGCAGGGCCGCATGCCGCGCCTGTTCGCCGGGGCCGACACCATCCCGGGCCTGACCCACCCCACCGACGCCTTCGCCGAGGTGCTGACGCTCGACCTGGGCAACCGCCACGTCGAGCTGTGGTACCTCGGGCGTGGCCACACGTCGGGCGACATCGTGATCTGGCTGCCCGACGAGGGGATCGTCTTCGCCGGCGACCTGGTCGAGGCGCAGGCGGCGCCGTACATGGGTGACTCGTACCCGGGGGAATGGTCGACCACCACGCTGGACGCGGTCGCCGCACTCGGTGCGCGGCAGCTCGTCGGCGGGCGTGGGCCAGTGGTTCGCGACGCGGCGGTCGGCCAGGCCATCGGCGACACCCGGGCGTTCCTGCGCACCACGCTGGAGGGAACCCGTGCGGTGAAGGAGCGCAACGGGGAGCTGAAGGAGGCCTTCCGCGACGTCCACGCCGCGCTCGCGCCGCGGTACGCCGGGCTCCCGATCTTCGAGCACACGATGCCGTTCAACGTCCAGCGCACCTGGGACGAGCTCGATGGCATCGAGCATCCCCGGATCTGGACCGCGGAGCGGGATCGGGAGGTCTGGGACGCGCTCGCCGACTGACCCCGGCGTCGAGGTCGCCGTCATCGGCGCCGGCGCGGTCGGCATGACCCTCGCCGGCCGTCTCGCCCAGCACGGCGTGCGCGTGGCGGTCTTCGAGCAGCAGCCCACGCGCGAGCGCATCGGCTCGAGGGCGATCTGCATGCAGCGCGAGACGCTCGAGATCTGGGCGCGTCTCGGCGTCGGCGAGCAGGTCGCGCGGCGCGGCATTCAGTGGCGGGTGGGGCGCACCTACCACCGGGGCCGCCAGCTGTTCGAGGTCCACCTGCCCGAGGGCGATGAGCACTTCCCGCCGTTCGTCAACATCAGCCAATCCGAGGTGGAGGACCTGCTCGAGGCGCGCCTGGCGGAGCTCGGGGTGCCGATTCATCGCGGTCACCGCCTCGTCGGCGTCGAACAGGATGCCGATAGTGTCGCGGCCACCTTCGAGACCGCAGCGGGTCCCGAGACGCATCGGTTCGGCCATGTCGTCGGTGCCGATGGGGCACATTCGGGCGTCCGGCACTCCACCGACATCGGCTTCCCGGGCCACACCTTCCACGACCGCTTCCTCATCGCCGACGTCCGGATCGATCTGCCCTTCGCAAACGAGCGCCACTTCCACTTCGACCCGCCGTGGAACCCGGGCCGCCAGGTGCTCCTCCATCCGCAGCCGGACGGGGTCTGGCGCATCGACTGGCAGGTGCCTCCGGAGACCGACGTCGACGAGGAGCGACGAAACGGTGGCCTCGACCGACGGATTCGGGCCGTGGTCGGCGAGGGAGCGCGATACGAGCTCGTGTGGGCGTCAGCCTATCGGTTCAGCCAGCGCCTGGCGGATGCGTTCGGCGCGGGCCGCGCCTTCCTGGCCGGCGACGCGGCGCACGTGATGTCGCCATTCGGTGCCCGCGGGCTGAACTCGGGAGTGGCGGACGCCGAGAATCTCGCCTGGCGCCTCGCCTGGGTGCTCCGTCACGATGCGGCCGATGCTCTGCTGGACGGCTACCAGGCGGAGCGGCGTGCGGCCGCGGCGGAGAACGTCGCCGCGACCGATGCCACCATGCGCTTCATGGCGCCGCAGGGACCGATGGCACGGGCGTGGCGGGCCTCCGTCCTGCGCATGGCCCCGCACTCAGCGTGGTTTCGGCGCCGCGTGAACTCCGGACGCCTGGCGGAACCGGCAATCTACCCGGCGAGCGGACAGCCGGACGATCCGAGACTGCCGCGACATGGATCGGTTGCGCCGGACGTGGCCCTTCCGGACGGGGGCCGCCTGCGAGAGCGATTCGGCGGCGGGTTCGTCCTCGTCGCTCCGCGGCCGGCGTCCTCCGCGCTGCCGGTGATCGTCGTCGGCGAGCGCTCAGCATATGGCGATGCGCGCGCGTGGCTGATTCGACCGGACGGCTACCTGGCCGACAGCCGCTCGCTCGACCGCGCCGGCGAGCTTGAGTCACTCGTTCCGCGCGCGATGGCCTCCATCGGCTAACCGCGCGGCCGGAAGGTCGCCGGCGCATCGGTCCGATCGTGCCGGCACGTCCGATGGGGATCGGATGTGGATAACGTGCGGTGCGTGCCGGAGACTCGTGGACAACCTCACTTGCGAGGCCTCCGGCCCTCGACCACAATGAGGGCGTCCCGAAGGGGCAGCTGGTTGATCCGAGATCACCTCAACGGTCGCCGCGGTTCCTTCGGGACGTTTCTATGCCCAGCGCGAGTGACGCCGGCAGCGAAGATCAGAAGGCCCATTGCCCGGCGGCGAAGCGCCACGCGAAGTAGGCCATCGCCGCGGCCGACCCGGCGCCGATGAGCCAGCCGGCCCAGCGCCAGCGCTCGGCGATCAGCGCCGCCCAGACCACGATGCCGAAGAGCACCAGGCTGTAGCGCGGCACGCTCATCACGAACCCGGTGCTCACGATGAGCAGCCAGTTGCCCGCCATCCATACGCCCCATGTCGGACGCAGCCACACGATGGTTGCCACGGTCGCGACCAGCCCGATGCCGGTGAACAGCAGCTCCATCCAGCCCAGCATGAACGCGGTGTCCGCGTCCGCGTTCGAGGTCCAATCGATGATCCCGGTGATCCCCTCCCAGGGCGGAGACAGATCCTTGAACCAGTGCGAGCGCTGGATCTCGCTGAAGGCGAACGGGTCACCGTACACCGCGAGATTGACGCCGAGGTAGACCGCGAAGCCGATGGCGACGCCGGCCAGTGCCGCCAGCGGAGCGACTTCCAGACGCCGATGCGATCGCCACTGGAGCCATGCCTCAACCGCGAGGGCCGGGATCAGGACGAGGCCGTTGATCCGGGTCAGCGCCGCCAGCCCGCCGAGCACGCCGGCAGCCCACCATCGGTTCGAGCGCGCCAGCCACAGCGAGCCGAAGGCGAGGGCGAGAAACAGCGACTCGGTGTACCCAATGTGCAGGAAGTAGGCGGTAGGGAAGACCAGCAGGAGCGCCGCCGACCAGCGGGCGACGGTTGCGCCGAGATCCGCCCGCACGAGCCGATACAGCATCGTGGCGACGAAGAACGATGCGATCGTGCTGACCACGAATGCCGCCAGCACCGGCACACCGACTACTGCGTTCACGGCCGCGACCAGCCACGGGAAGAGGGGGAAGAAGACAATGTACAGGTCGAGGTCTCCCGGGAAGACCTGGGCATAGCCGGGGGGCGGCGTCAGGTTCCCCGGGTCGTTGGCCATGTAGCCGAAGACGGCGATGTCGGTGTAATGCGGTGCGTCCCACCGATCCCAGGGGGCGAGGAGGTCGGGTGGACGGCCATCGGCCGCCCACTGCGCGATGACCCCGATCGCAAGCACGGCGACCTTCGTCGTCAGCGTCAGCGCCAGCAGCAGGCGATCGTCGTCGGTGAGCCAGCGGCGGACCATCCGCGGGATCATATCGGTCCGCCGGTGGTTGGACCGATCTGGTGGCCGCCTGCTACCATGGGCGCCCTTCGGTCGGGGCGTGGCGCAGCTTGGTAGCGCGCGTCGTTCGGGACGACGAGGTCGGAGGTTCAAATCCTCTCGCCCCGACCAGCTTCCTCACTCCGCCATCGATCAGCAGCGCCGCAGGGCGCTCCGCGCGCGTTTACCCGATCGGTCGCTTCGGGATCATCAGCCGCGAGTTCGAGGCAATCACCACGGCTTGAGGCTCCGACCGGGATCGGTCGGAGCCTCGGCGCCAGTCCCCCGGAATGATCAGCGCCGGCCGTCAGCCGCCGACGCGTGCGGCGTCGAGTGGGAGGTGAGGGACGAGGCCGCGTGCCGCAGCCAGGCCACCGGATGCCAGCCACCCGTCTCGCTCGCGGCGGACCCGCGGCGTGCCTGCTTCGCGAGACGGTGGGCTTCCGCCTCCGCCAGGAACTCATTCTGTCGGGCGGTGGCGAGGTTGTGCATCGTGTGGGAATTCATGTCGACCTCCGGCTCGGGTCCGCGTCGTTTCCGATGGGCCCACCTTCCACCCGGAGCACGGCCCGGGGCGATCCGCTCGCGGACTGCGGTGCGGTCAATCGCGGCGCGGTGCGCAGGTCGCCTCCGACGCACCTGTGGTGTCGCCTGGGCGACGCCCATCAGCGGGCTGCCCGCGCCTCCCACAGCTCCACCGGATCGGGAATGCCTCGCAGCCGATGCGAGCCAAGGGCGCGCAGTCCAGAGACGCCATCCTCCCCAAGTCCCGCTGTCACCGGGCGGGAGACGAGCACCTGGCCGCCCTCGGCCATGGCGCAGATGCGCGCGGCCGTGTTCACGGAGATCCCGACGTAGCCCGTCGGGGTGAGCGTCGGCCGGCCGCCGTGGAGTCCGATCCGGACCAGCACTGCCCGGCCGTCGGGCCAGGTTGCGGCGGCGATCTCCCGCTGCGATTCGAGGGCTGCCTCGAGCGCGCCCCGCGTCGACGGGAAGACGGCGAAGTACTCGTCCGCGCGAGCATCGACCTCCGTGCCACCGCCGCGTCGAACCGCGGCGCGCAGGAGGCGGCGGATGGTGGTGAGCATTGGGCCGTATCGGTCTCCGAGCTCGGCGATGTGCGTGGAGGACCCGACCAGGTCGGCGAACAGCAGTGTCAGCTGGCCGGTCGGCAACCGAGGGCGCAGCTGGGCGTCGATGAATCCGACCGGCACGATGCCGTGGCGTTTCGCGGCCCGCAGCAGCTTCGTTCGGGCGCGGTCACGCGCCCCCTCGTCCTCGAACAGGACGCGGCTGAAGCGGGCGAGCGCGTTGCGGACGTGGGCCTCGTCATTGATCGGCAGGCGACGCCTGCCCTGCGAGTCGACGTAGGCGAAGGCGCTGTCCGGCAGCGCGGCCCGGTCGCGGGCGCGGAGGTCTGCCATGCCGACATGATGGCAGACGAATCCTGTCGCCGGCTGTCACGAATCCGACCGCACCCTCGTGCGTCGGGTAGTGTGCTGCCATGGCTGTCGCACGCCTCGCCACGCACGAATGGCCGCCGTCGGGTACACCCCCCTCCGCGGCCCCGCTGGCGGTGCTCGTCCACGGACTGGCGGGCTGGCACCGCACGTGGTGGCGGGTCGCTCCAGCCCTGGCCGAGCGAGGCTGGCGCGTGGTCGCCGTCGATCAACGCGGACATGGCCACTCGCCGCGCATCGACGGATTCGCGACCATCGGGGATTTTGCAGGAGACCTGGCCGCCGTCATCGAGGGTGCCGGCGCGAGGGTCGGAGCGCTGATCGGCCATTCGCTGGGCGCAACGGTCTCGGCCGAGCTGGCCCATCAGCGCCCCGAGCTCGTCCGGCGGCTGGTGCTCGAGGATCCGCCGACCATGACCCGGGCCGGGGATGTCGCCTGGCAGGACAACCTGGACCGTGAGCTGCGGGCTGCCGATGCCGATCCGGAGGGCGAGGTGGCCCGCGAGCTCGCCGCCAATCCATCGTGGCTGGATGAGGACGCGCGCCAGGATATCGAGGGCAAGCAGCTCGCGGATCGGGTCGGGCTGCTGGCGACGTTCCGCCGCGATCCCGGGGCGCGCGTGCCCGAGCTCATTCCTCAGCTGACCGTGCCGGCGCTGGTGCTCCTGGCGGCCGAGGACCGCTCCGTCTGCCGCGGTGAGGAGCGCCGGCGCCTGGAGAGGGAGCCCCCGCCGAACGGGCGGGTGGCCGTGGTCGATGCCGGGCACACCATCCACCGCGACCGGTTCGACGACTACCTTGCGGCGGTCCTCGACTGGATCGAGCCGATGGCGTGACCGACCTCGAGACGGTCGCGTCATGGCTGAGCGGGGCACGCTCGATCGTGGCGCTGACCGGCGCCGGCATCAGCACCGAGTCCGGCATCCCGGACTTCCGGGGCCCGAACGGGGTCTGGACGCGCGATCCGCGCGCCGAACGGCTGAGCAACATCGGCTACTACGTCGCGGACGCGGCCATCCGGCGCGAGGCGTGGCAGCGCCGGCTCGACCATCCCGCGTGGGATGCCATGCCGAATGCGGCGCATCGGGCGCTGGCGGACCTGGAGGCCGCAAGGCGGCTCGACCTGCTCGTGACCCAGAACATCGACGGGCTGCACCTCGCGGCCGGCTCGTCGCCGAATCGGGTCGTCGAGATCCACGGATCGATCCGCGAGTCCGCCTGCCTCGCCTGCGGCGACCGCCGCCCGATGGCCGAGACGCTCGAGCGCGTACGCGCCGGCGACCCCGATCCGGCGTGCCTGGTCTGCGGCGGCATCCTCAAGTCGGCGACGGTGAGCTTCGGGCAGAACCTGGATCCGGCACTGCTGGCCCGCGCCGAGGCGGCCTCCATCGCGGCCGACCTGTTCCTCGCCATCGGCACCAGCCTCACGGTCTACCCCGTCGCCCGATTCCCGGAGCTGGCGCGCGGCGCCGGGGCGCGGCTGGTGATCGTGAATGCGGAACCCACCCCGCTCGACGACCGTGCACACGCCGTCCTGCGCGGCCGAGCCGGCGCGCTGCTGCCCGCGCTGGTCGCGGGCGTGGCACGGCCGGCCCGCTAGGATCGGCCGCGTGGATCGCATGACCATCCGCGACGTGCCGGGCATCCGAGTCGGCCACTGGACCGATGCCGCGGCCCGCACCGGCTGCACGGTCGTGCTCGGGCCCGACAACGGGATGGTCGCGGGGGTCGACGTGCGCGGATCGGCTCCCGGCACCCGGGAGACCGATCTCCTTCGCCCCACCGCATTGGTGGAGCGGGTCCACGCCATCTGCCTGGCGGGTGGATCGGCCTTCGGCCTCGCCGCGGCGGACGGTGTTATGCGCCGGCTGGCCGAGCGCGGGGTCGGATTCGCCACCGCCGTGCGCCCGGTCCCCATCGTTCCATCGGCGATCCTGTTCGACCTCGGCGTCGGCGACCCGGACGCCTACCCGACCGCCGATGCCGGCGCGGCCGCAACGGTGGCGGCCGAATCGAACGATGGCCCTCTGGAGGGAGCGGTGGGTGCCGGCTCGGGGGCGACCGTCGCCAAGCTTGGCGGGGTGGAGCAGGCGAGCCCAGGCGGGGTGGGCAGCGCCGCCCGACACCTTACCGACGGCCACCTGGTCGGCGCGCTGGTGGTGAACAACGCGCTCGGCGACGTGTACGCCCGCGACGGCAGCCTCCTCGTGGGCGAGCCGTCGGACGCGGCGCAGCCGCCCTCGGCGGGGAACACCACTCTCATCGTGGTGGCCACCGACGCGTCCCTCGACCGCGCCCAGGCCCGCAAGCTGGCCGAGCTCGGCCACGATGCGCTGGCGCGTGGCATCCGGCCGGCGCACACGATGTTCGACGGCGACGTGGTGTTCGCCCTGTCGTCGGGCGAGGGAACGCCCGCCGACCCGGAGGCGCTGCTTCAGATCGGGATGGCAGCCGACGACGCGATCGGCGAGGCCATCGAGCGCAGTGTGGCGGGCTGATCGCCTACCAGTCGCGCCAGACCTCACCGTCGGGGATGCTGGGCGGACCATCGGCCTCGAAGGCGCGAAGCTCGTCCGCGGCGATCTTGTACTCGTGCTCCTCCGCGGGATACGCGCCGGATCGGACGTCCTCGGCGAAGGCGGCCAGTCCGCGCCGGATCTCGCCCGCCACATCGGCGTAGCGCTTCACGAAGCGCGGCGCAACGCCCTCGTTGATGCCGAGCAGGTCGTGCCACACCAGCACCTGGCCGTCACAGCCCGGCCCGGCGCCGATCCCGATCGTCGGGATCGTCAGCGCCTTCGACACGCGTGACGCCACCTGGCTGGGCACGGCCTCGAGCACGATGGCGAAGCAGTCCGCCGCCTCGAGCTGGCGTGCGTCATGGAGGAGCTGCCGGGCAGCGGTGGCGGTGCGTCCCTGCGCCTTCATGCCGCCCAGCTTGGTCGCCGTCTGCGGCGTCAGACCCAGGTGGCCCATGACCGGGATGCCGGCATCGACGATCGCGCGAACACGCGAGACCATCGGCCCGGCTCCCTCGAGCTTCACCGCATCGGCGCCGGCCTTGACCAGGAGCACGGCGTTCTCGACCGCCTCGCTGTCCGATGCCTGGAACGAGCCGAACGGCATGTCGCCCACGACCAGGGCGCGGGGCTTCGCGCGCCCGACGGCAGACGTCAGCATCATCGCCTCCGCCATGCTGACCGGCACGGTGGAGTCATAGCCGAGGACGTTGTTGCCGGCCGAATCTCCCACCAGGATGAGGTCGATCCCGGCCTCCGAAGCGAGCCGCGCCGACGGATGGTCGTAGGCGGTGACCATCACGATCTTCCTGCCGGCACGCTTCATGGCGCCGATCTCCGGCAGGGGCAGCGCGTCGCGAGGCGGGAGTTCGCTCATGCGTGAAGCGTCCTCCGCACGCTGGCCGTTGTCAACGCGACCTGGGCGTCACGAGCGTCAGCCGAGCCGGACGTTGTCGATGAGCCGCGTGGCGCCGATGCGGATCGCGGCGACCAGGGTCGGCACGTCGAAGTCGGCCACCGCTACGTAGTCGACCACGACTCGCTGGGTCGACTCCAGCACGGCGCGTGCTGCCGCCGTCGGGTCCGACCCCGCCGCGTGCGCAACACGCCCGGCCTCGAGCGCCCGCGGCAGGGTGAGCGCCGCTTCCCGTTCCGACGCGCTCAGGAACCGATTCCGAGAGCTCATCGCCAGGCCGTCCGGCTCACGGACGGTGGGGACCGCCACGATCTCGAGCGGCAGGTGGAGGTCGGCGACGACCCTGCGCACGACGGCCACCTGCTGGGCGTCCTTCTGGCCGAACCACGCCGCGTCGGGCGCGACGATCGTGAACAGCTTGGTGCACACCGTTGCGACGCCCCGGAAGTGGCCCGGCCGAGCGGCTCCCTCGAGCACGTTGCCGAGCTCGCCGGGGTCGACCCAGGTGTCGAAGCCAGGCGGGTAGAGCTCGTCGGCGGACGGCGCGAACAGCAGGTCGACGCCCTCGGCATCGGCGTCGCGCGCGTCGGCCGCCTCGTCGCGTGGATAGCGCGCCAGGTCGGCCGCCTCGTCGAACTGCGCCGGATTGACGAACAGGCTGACGACGAGGAGGTCCGACGCGGCTCGGCCCGCCCGGATCAGCGCGCGATGGCCCTCGTGGAAGGCTCCCATCGTCGGCACCAATCCGATGCGCAGCCCGGCGCGTCGCGGCTCCTCCAGGGCGTCACGAATCTCGGCGACGGTCCGAACGATCCTCATCGCGGCGTCGCTTCCGCCAGGGCGCGGTACAGCGCCACGAGATCCGGTGCTCGCTCCTCGAGCGCGGTGAGATGCGCCTCGACGGTCGACCAGTCGCCGCGGGCGATCGGGCCGGTGAGGTCGAACCCGTTCTCGATCGTCCGGGTCATGAGCGGCACGATCGCCTCGGGCGGCGCATCCACCTCGCGCAGCAGGCGGGTGGCGATGGCATGGAGAGTGACCAGGTAGTTGCCGCCGAACGCGCCGGCGGCGTGGTACAGGGCCCGATCCGCCTCGGCGACATCGAATGGTCGCAGGCCGAGCGCCTCCGCCAGCCAGCGGGCGTGCGCACGAGCCTCCGGCGACTCGCCACCGATGGCAGCCCACGCCCCGTCGAGCTGCTCGGGCCCACGTTCCCGGGTCAGCGTCTGCAGCGGGTGGACGCTGAACCGGAGCCGATGCGGTTCGAGGGCCGTCAGCCGCGTCGCGCCGCTGACGTGGGCGATCCACGGCCCGACCGGCACGCCGGCCGCGACCTCCGCGATCGCGGCGTCGGGCACGCACAGCAGGACGAGCTCGGCGCCGGGCTCGGGCACGCGGCCATCGGTGACGCCCAGTCCGCGCTCCACCAGCCGTGCCCGAATCGCCCCGCCGGCGCGGCCGGTGCCGATGACGTGGACCCGCTCGAACATCGCTTCCGAGTCTACCGGCGGCTCAGGCCAGGACGCGGCGCAGCGCCGAACGAGCGGCGTGCATCCCGCACAGCCCGTGGACGCCGCCGCCCGGCGGGGTGGAGGACGAGCAGATGAGGATGCGCGGATCCGGGGTCGTGTACGGGTCGAGGCGCAGGGCCGGACGGGTGAAGAACTGCGCCCAGTGCATGAGGCCGCCGTTGATGTCGCCACCGACGTTGTTCGGGTTGTACGCCTCCAGCGCCGCAGGGGTCAGGACGTGCTGCGCCACGATCCGGTCGCGGAAGCCGGGCGCGAAGCGTTCGAACTGGCCCAGGATCCGGTCGGTCGCGTCGCCGTCCCAGCCGTTCGGCACGTGACAGTACGCCCAGGCGACGTGCCGGCCCTGCCGGCGCCCGCGACGGCGTCGAAGCGGCTCGGCTGCGCCACGAGCACGAACGGGCGGTCATGCACCCGCCCGCGCGCCACGGCGCGCTCGGAGGCCGCCACCTCCTCGAGCGTTCCGCCCAGGTGCACGGTGCCGGCGTCCGCCAGGACGGGGTTCCGCCACGGGATCGGTCCGTCGAGCACGAGGTCGAGCTTGAACGTGCCCGGGCCGTAGCGGTAGCGGCGCAGCTGCGCCGCGTACGGCCCGTGGAGCCGGTCACCGGCCACGGCGAGCACCTGGCGCGGCGTGAGGTCCAGCAGCGCAGCGCGATGCGCCGGCAGCTCGTCGAGCGACCGCACCTCGACGCCGGTCGTGATCGTCCCGCCGGCCTCGCGCAGGACCGATGCGAGGGCATCGGCGATGCGCCCGGCGCCTCCGCGCGGGATGGGCCAGCCGACCGAGTGGGCGCTGGCGAGCAGCGACAGGCCGATGCCGCCGGTCAGCGGTGCCGACAGCGGCAGGAACGAGTGCGCGCCGCAGCCCGCGAGCAGGGCGCGGGTGACTGGAGACGCGAAGCGGCGGGCGACGCCGGCCATCGGCAGGACCGCCGGCAGCGCGAACCGACCGAGCGCGATGGGGTGGCGAATCGCACCGAGCGGCAGCGGGCCGAGGAGGTGCCGAACGACGAGGTCCCAGTCGCCGACGATCGGCTCCATCCAGCGCCGGTAGGCCGCCGCATCGGACGCGTCGTCGAAGCTGCGCATCGTGCGCGCCAGGTCGCGGTAGACGAGCGCCGCTCGCCCGTCGTCGAGCGGGTGGGCGATCTGGATCGGCGGCTCGATCCACGACAGGCCATGGCGCTCGAGATCGAGCTCGCGGAAGAGCGGCGACGAGCGGCCGAGCGGATGGATGGCGCTGCACACGTCGTGCACGACGCCGGGCAGCGTCAGCTCGGCCGAGCGGCAGCCGCCGCCCACGCTGTCGCGTGCCTCGAACAGCTGCACCGATCGGCCCGGCGCGCGCCAGGACGATGGCGGCGGCCAGCCCGTTCGGGCCCGCCACCCACGACCACGGCATCGGTCGTCAACGTTCGCGCCACTCCCCGCTACGCTGCCCGCATGCCACGCAGCACGCCGGGCCCGCTCATTCTGGTCGGTGGCGCCGAGTTCGGGCCGGGCAACGAGCCGCACGATCGCCTCTGGCTCGAGGCGGCCGCGGGACGACCCGCGCTCGTGCTGGCCACCGCGGCGGTCCGACAGGACCCCGATCGGGCCGTTGCCACCGCACGTCGCTGGTTCGCGCGCCTCGGTGCCGACGTCGAGGAGCTGCCCGTCCGCGGGCGTCGCGACGCATCCTCGCCGGCGGTCGTCGAGGCGGCGCGGGGCGCCGGAGCGTTCTACCTGTGCGGTGGCGATCCCGGACTGGCGCTGCGAATCCTCGCGGGCAGCGACGTGTGGGAGGCGATCGTCGACGCCTGGCGCGGGGGTGCCGCCCTGGCCGGCTCGTCGGCGGGTGCGATGGCGCTCGGGGAGTGGAGCCTCATCCGGGCGGGGATGTCGCACGACCGGCGCCGCTTCGCGCCCGCGCTCGGCCTGCTGCCGAACGTCGCGGTCGTCCCGCACCTCGACGAGTTCGGCGAGCGCTGGGTGCCGCGGCTGCGCCGCCCGACCGACGCGACCGTCCTCCTCGGCATCGACACGCGGACCGCGGCCGTCTGGCGGCCGCGCATCGGCTGGCGCGTCACGGGGGCAGGACGCGTGGCGGTGATTCGCGGCGAGGAGCGACAGGAGCGCCGCGCCGGCGGTCGGCCGACGGGAATCGGCCGGCCCACGGTCGCCCGGCCGTCGGTCAGAAGGGCTTCACCACCATGAGCCACACGATCACGAGAAGGCCCACGCTTCCGATCACCGCCAGCCAGATCGGCCGCGACGAGGCGCGCATGCGGTCGAGCTCGTCCGGCGCGATCTCGCCGTACCTTGCGAGCTGCTTCGGATCCGTGGTCACGCCCGCAACGGCGCGCATCCGCCCATAGAACGGGGTCGCGATGGCGTACATCGCCACCACGATGACCACGAGGATGCCGAGCGCCACCCAGATCCACAGGCGGCCCCAATGGTCGCCGGCGAACCCGGCCCAGACACCGCCGATCAGCAGCAGCAGCAGGCCGACGTACAGCCCGCCGATCGCCATCCCCGACAGCTCGAGCAGGGCCGCGGCCCGCTCGCGCGACTCCACCCCGCGGAGCCGCAGCGAAACCGCGAGCGAGACGCCGTGCGAAAGGGCAAAGACGAAGGCACCGATGACGTGAAGCAGGACGATGTACGGATACATGCGCGCAGCCTACGCCCGCGGTGCCTCGCCGGCTATCCCTCCGGGAAGGTGACTTCGATCAGCGGCGCGGAGCGAACCATGAGGGCGTGATCGATGCGCCACAGGCGGGCGATCGGGGCCAGGAGCCGCTCCCGCTCGGCGCGATCCGTGATCACCCGCCCATGCGCCGGCAGATCGGCCACCAGGCGCCCCTTCAGGTGGAGCGTCATCCGCGGATCGGCGCGCAGGTTCGCGATCCAGCCTCGAGGGAAGCCGGGCCGGCCGCTGATGACGACCCGCCCGTCCACGTTGTGGAAGACGAGCTCGATCCGCCGCGGCTGGCCGGACCGGCGTCCGTGGGTCGTGATGTCGACCAGCTGTCCGTGCGACAGCTCCGACTGCACGTCCGGAGTGAGGAGCGTCACGCCGCGACCGTCACCGTCAGCTCCTCGGCACCGCGCACCAGGCCGATCTCGAGCGCGCCCTCGCCGGCCAGTGCGTCGAACAGGTCGTCAGCCGTAGCGATCGTCCGGCCACCGACCGACACGATGAGATCGCCCTCGGCGATCCCGGCCTTCGCCGCCGGCGAGTCGTCCTCGACTTCACGGACGAGGAGACCGTCGCGCTCGGGAAGGCCGACCGCGCGCCGCAGGCGACGGGCAACGTGGGATGGGGCAAGCCCGACGCCCAGGCGCCGGCGGGACGGGCGACTCGCCGCGCCCAAGCGCGGCGACCCGGTCGCGCAGGGTCGCATCGGCCGCGATGGCCTGGTAGAAGCCGTGGCCGAGCCGGTTCGTGTTGATCCCGAGCAGGTGCCCGTCGAGGTCGACGATCGGCCCGCCCGACGAGCCCGGCATCAGCGGCGCGGTGTGCTCGACGGCGCCGGCCACGCGACGGCCACGCGGACCACGGAAGGAGCGGCCGGTGCCGCTCACGAAGCCAAGCGTCACCCGCGGACCGTGTCCGTTCGGGTTGCCGAGCGCCACCACCGGCGTGCCGATCCCGGGTGCATCGGCGCCCGGCTCGAGTGGGGGGCGCTCTCGGTCGCGACCTCGAGGATGGCGAGATCGCCGTCGGCGTCCACGCCGAGCGTCATCGCATCCGCCGTGCGACCATCGGCGAAGGTGACGGTCACCTCGTCGCCGTGGAGATTGTGGGCATTGGTGAGGACTCGGTTCTCGGCGACCACCACGCCGGAGCCGCCGCGCCATCGGTTGCCGATCCCGACCACCGATGGTCCGACGCGTTCCGCGATCTCGCCGAGTTCCCGACCCAGGTCGGCCAGGGCTGTCATGTTCGTGCTTGCCTCGCGCTGTAGGATGTGACTTGCAATGCGCAAGTTACTACTCCGACAGCGGATGTCAAGACCGATGCCCTACGATCGGCTCATGGCCACACCGCAGACGCCCCTGGCCGCCGCCCTGGAGCGAGTGGGAGACCGATGGAGCCTGCTCCTCATCGAGGCGTTGCTGGATGGGCCCCGCCGTTTCGGCGAGATCGCCGATTCGGTGTCGGGCATCGCCCCGAACATCCTGTCGGAGCGCCTGAAGCGGCTGGAGGGCGAGCGGATCGTGCGCTCGACGCCCTACTCCGAGCGGCCACCGCGCTTCAGCTACGCGCTGACCGCCGAGGGCCAGGAGCTGGCCGGCGTGCTTCGGCTCCTGGCCGATTGGGGCTCACGCGGCTCTGCCCATGCCGAGCCGATGCGTCACACGCTGTGTGGCACTCCCGTGGAGGCGCGTCTGTGGTGCCCGACCTGCGCCCGATCGCTCGACGAGCCGGAAGCGGACGGCCTCCGCTTCGTCTGACCCTCGCGGTTCAGGAGGGCTCAAGCGACGCCTTGAGCTCGATCCATCGTCCGTCGGTTCTCCGCGCTGGTCGTCCACACCACGATGGGATGGACGAGCGCGAGCCAGCCGCGCGTGGTGATCTCGCCGGTCCGGACGAGCCGGGTGCCGTTCGGCATCGGCTCCAGGGCGTAGGTGATCCTGACGTCGAGGTCGCCGCGTGCGGTCGCCTGGCGGAACACGACCCGGGAGTTCTCCTCGAGCGCCAGCACCTCGCCCTGCAATCGGCCGATCGGCGTTCGGTCGACGTAGGTCGAGCCCACGCGGACCGGGTCGTCCGACACATCGACGGTGCCCCGGTAGGTGCTGGACGACTCGATCCGGCCTCGGAGGCGCCCGAGGCGTGTCAGTGCGTCGAAGACGGCCGAAGGCGGCCGCGCAATGTCGACATCGAGTGTGACGGTGCTGGTCGGCATGGGAGCTCTCGCCGAGCATTGTGCATTCCTTGCGACAACCCCCATGACGAAACCCGACCAGGTCGTGATGATCACCGTCGGTCGCGCCCTGGAGGCGCTCGCATCGCGGCGGAGCCTCGCACCTCTTGACAAGTGACTAAATGGTCACATATAGTCCTCGACCATGAACGAGGAGCTGGAGCCGGCATTCCGGGCCCTTGCGGACGCGCATCGGCGGCGGCTGCTGGATCGGCTCCGGGAGCAGGACGGCCAGACACTGGGCGAGCTGGAGGCGGCGCTGCCGTCGATGACCCGCTTCGGCGTCATGAAGCACCTCCGCGTGCTCGAGGATGCGCACCTCGTGACCACGCAGCGAGCCGGTCGCCGCAAGCTCCATTACCTCAACCCGGTTCCGATCCGCCTCATCAGCGACCGATGGATCAGCCGCTACGCGGCCCCGTTCGTCGATGGCATGGCGGACCTGAAGTACAGCCTGGAGGCGTCGTCACCCATGTCCGCACCCGCGCAGGTCTACGAGATCTTCATCCGTACCACGCCAGAGCGCCTGTGGCAGGCACTCACCGATGGCGAGATCACGAAGCAGTACTACTACGGCACATCGGTTCGCAGTGACATGAAAGTCGGAAGTCCATTCCGCTACTTCGACGCCGACGATAACGTGCTCCTCGACGGCGAGATCGTCGAGATCGATCCTCCCCGCCGGCTGGTCACCACCTTCTCTGCCACGTGGAGCCCCGAGGTCGCGGCCGACCCACCGTCGCGCCTGACGTGGGAGATCGAGCCGATGGGCGCCGCCTGCCGGCTGCGAATGATCCACGGCGACCTCGTTCCCGGCTCGGCCACCTTCACGGAAGTGGCGGGCGGCTGGAGCCACATCCTGTCCGGCCTGAAGACCCTGCTGGAGACCGGCGAGCCGCTGGTGATCACCCGGCCGGAACGCGAGGAGGTCGCCGCGGGCTGAGCCCCTGTCCGAGCGCACGATGAGGGGCGGCTCGCCGCGGCCGCTCCTCCTGCGTCCCGGCGCGTCGGCCTAGGCCGGCTCCCAGGCGTAGTCGCCGGTGAACAGGCCGCCCTGGATCCCGATCTCGTAGGCGAGGACCAGGCCGAAGGTGAGGGACAGGATGCCCGAGCCGATCGTCAGCCAGCGGTTGATCTGGGTGGACCGCCTGCTGGACAGCATGAACGGCAGCCCGATGAGCGTCGTCAGGATCGCCATGCCCGCCGCCACCCCGATGCAGAAGATCACCAGGTAGACCATCGCCGTCCCGGTGTCCTCGATCGTGGCGAGCACCAGCAGCGCCACGGCCGCCGAGCCGGCCAACCCGTGCACCAAACCCACGACGACGGGCCGGATGAGCTGGAACTTCCCGGTTCTCGCGATGACGCCGCCACCGGCCAGGCGCTCGTTCGATCCGTGCCCATGCAGATGGGCGTGCGGGCCGGCCGCGTGATCGTGGTCGTGGGAGTGCATCGGGGCAGGAGGCGTGAACCGATCGGTCACCGATTGCAGGCCGCCGGTCAGGTTCAGGATGCCCAGGCCGATCAGCATCAGCGCGACCGCGAACTCCATCGCCAGGCCCACTGCCGGTGGGATGACGACGTTGAACCCGATGATGAGCACCCCGACGATCACCACCGTGATCGTGTGCCCCAGGCCCCACAGCGCCCCGATCAGCGTCGTGTCGAGGAAGCGCCGGCTGCGGTTGAGGATCGTCGTGACGGCGATCACGTGGTCCGCATCGGTCGCGTGGCGCATGCCGAGCAGGAATCCGAAGCCGGCGAGCGCGAGCAGCTGAGTCATCGGTCCCCAATCTGACTATTGCAACGTGTTGCAATAAGGAGTGGCCAGCATACACTACGCCCCATGGGCGCCACCGCATCACTCCCGAAGCCCTGGGACACCGTCGGCGAACGGCTGCGCGGCCGCGGCCTGCGCTGGACGCCGCAACGAGCGACGGTGATCGAGGTGCTGGCCGAGGCAGACGGCCACGTCACGCCCGCCGAGCTGGTGGAGCGCTGCCGTGCGCGCGACGCGGCCACCATCCCCTCGACCGTATACCGCACGTTGGACGTGCTCGAGGAGCTCGGGCTCGTCCGGCACGGGCACGGCGCCGATGGCAGGGAGGAGTTCCACGTCCTGCCCGCCGCGGAGCATGGCCACCTGCACTGCGCCGAGTGCGGCGCCACCTGGGAGATCGGCACGGCCGAGGCCGATGCCGTGGCCGCCGCGCTGCGGGCGGGGGACGGGTTCGAGATCGAGATCGGGCACGTCACCCTGGTAGGCCGCTGCCGGGACTGCGCCAGAGGCCGCTGACCGCGGCTGCTACGCTCGCGCCGATGCGCACGAATCCGCCGGAGGCCGGCTTCCTCGGGGCTTCGGTCGAGACGGACCTGGCGGTGCTGGATGCGGACGTCGCCATCCTCGGGGTTCCCCACGGGTGGCCATACCCGCGTCCGGGTGCGACGGCCGGCTGTGCTGCGGCACCGGCCGCGGTGCGCCGCCGCTCGCAACGGATGGCGCGCTTCCGCGGCCACTGGGACTTCGACCTCGACGCGCCGATGCTGCCGCTGGACGGCCCGCGCATCGTGGATGCCGGCGATGCCCCAGGCGCGCCCGATGACGGGCCGGGGAACGCGGCACACACCGAGGCGGCGGTGCGGGCCATCCTCGCGCAAGGGGCGGTGCCCGTCTGCATCGGCGGCGACGACTCCGTCCAGATCCCGATCCTGCGCGCCTTCGCCGACCGCGGGCCGATCACCGTGGTCCAGGTCGACGCGCACCTCGACTATCGCGACGAGGTCCAGGGCGTGCGCGAGGGCTACTCGTCGCCGATGCGGCGAGCGTCCGAGATGGCCCACGTCGAGCGGATCGTCCACGTCGGCCTGCGCGGCGTCGGCAGTGCCCGCGCGTCCGACGTCGAGGACTCCCGTGCCGCCGGCAACCTGCTCGTCACCGCCCGTGACCTGCGCGCGCATGGCGTTCCGTGGCTGCTCGAACAGCTGCCGGCGCACGCCTCGGTCTTCGTTTCCTTCGACCTGGACGGGCTGGATCCGGCGGTCGCTCCGGGCGTGTCCGCCGCGTCTCCCGGCGGTATCAGCTTCGCGGAGGCAGCGGACCTGGTGGGCGGCCTCGGGAAGCGGCTGGCCGGGGCGGCGATCACCGAGTACGTGCCCGAACTCGACCACGGCGAGCTGTCAGCCCTCGTCGTGGTGCGTTTGATCTGCCTGCTCCTCGGCGGTGCCGCTCCGGCCAGCCACCGCTCCTGATCTGCAACGGGAATTGCTCGTCTGACGGCCGAGCAAATGGACGCCCGTCGAGCGATGTCAAGCGCTATTTGACGGGCGCCCCGACAGGCAACTAGCATCGCGCCTCACCCCCTCCGACTCTGCGGGTATCCGAGCCGCCCGGGGGAGATGCCTATCGACGAGCCAGGACGAGACGCCCCATCGTCCGGCCGCGAACCGCGGTCGTCGTCTCGCCGCGCGCCACACCTCGTGCGGCGCCGCGGGCATCCACCATGGAGAGGAGAGGCATGGATCGACGACGCCTGAAGCTTGCCGTGCTCGTCGCAACGCTCGCATTGATGCTGACGACGTTGCTGACGCCAGTAAGCGCGATCGACGGAATCCAGCAGTTGAACGACCCAACGGCCGCCCCGGGGACGTTCGAGAACGAGATCAGCGGCCAGTGGTTCGTCCAGCTCAAGGGCAAGCCCACCGCCGCGGGCGGATCCGCCCAGCGGGCGCGAGCCGAGAAGCAACAGCTCAAGGCCGATGCGAAGGCCGCTGGCCTGACCTTCAAGGAGCGGATGTCGTTCGAGCGGCTCTTCAACGGGCTATCGATCGAGGCAGACACCGCGACCGCGGCCAGGCTCCGAGACATCCGGGGCGTGCAGGCCGTCTTCCCGATGACCAGCATCGACATCCCGGTCACTGAGCAGCCCAGTCCGGAGCTCGCCACCGCCATCGACATGACCGGTGCGCGAATCGCGCAGACCGAGCTCGGCCTGACCGGCGCGGGCATTCGTGTCGCCGTGATGGACACCGGCATCGACTGGAACCACCCGGACCTGGGTGGCTGCTTCGGAGGCGGCTGCCGCGTAGAGAAGGGCTGGGACTTCGTCGGCAACGACTTCAACGCCGACCCCGCGAGCGCCGCCTACCAGCCTGTGGCACATCCCGACGACAATCCCGACGACTGCAACGGCCATGGAACCCACGTGTCCGGCATCGTCGGCGCAAACGGCGAGGTCGTCGGCGTCGCGCCGGAGGTGACGTTCCACGCGTACCGCGTCTTCGGCTGCGAAGGATCGACCACGGCGGACATCATGCTGTCGGCCATGGAGCGCGCCCTGGCCGACGGTTCCGACATCCTCAACATGTCGATCGGCTCGGCCTTCCAGACCTGGCCGCAGTATCCGACCGCCGTCGGCGCCGACCTGCTCGTCGCCAACGGCATGATCGTCATCACCTCGATCGGCAACAGCGGCGCGAATGGGGTCTACTCGGCGAGCGCTCCGGGCGTCGGCAACGAGGTCATCGGCGTGGCGTCCTTCGACAACAGCCACGTCAGCGCGCTCACCTTCCTGACGCCGGGTGGCCGCAGCGTTCCGTATCTCGAGATTACCGAGACCACAGATGCGCCAACCGAGGGCACGTCCGCTCCGGTCGTGTATGTCGGAAGGGGTTGCCCGAAGAGCGGGCCGACCTGGGAGCTGCCCGCGGAGGACCCGTACCTTTCCGACCCGGCCGGCAAGGTCGCGTTGATCGACCGCGGGATCTGCACCTTCGACGCGAAGTACCAGCGCGCCATCACTGCCGGCGCCGTCGGCGTCGTGATCATGAACAACGTGCCCGGCATGTTCGCCGGCGGGGCAACCGTCGATCGAGGCTTCTTCTCGATCGGCATCTCGCAGGAGGACGGAAACGCTCTGAAGGCGGAGATCGCCGCCGGCCCGGTCGTCCTGACCTGGACCAGCGACCGTGTCAACGCCGTCAACCCGACCGGGGGACGAATGTCCTCCTTCAGCTCCTACGGGATGACCGCGGAGCTGAAGCTGAAGCCCGACATCGGCGCACCGGGTGGGCTCATCCGCTCCACATACCCGCTGGAGAAGGGAACCTACGCGATCGTCAGCGGCACCTCCATGGCCTCCCCGCATGTGGCCGGAGGCGCTGCCCTGTACCTCGAAGCCCATCCCGGGACGACCCAGGCCGAGCTTCGCACCCGTCTGCAGAACAGTGCTGACCCGATCCAGTTCAATGCAGCCTTCCTCGATGTCGTACACCGGCAAGGTGCGGGCATGCTCGACATCGACGACGCGATCCTGTCGACCGCGACGGTGGAGCCGAGCCGCATCTCGCTGGGTGAAGGCACCGGCGGTGCGGCGACCCTGACCGTCTCCAACAGCGGCGCCTCCGCCGTCACCTACAACGTCTCTCACGTCGGGGGACTGACGACCCGCGGCAGCACGAACGCACCGATCCTGTCTGGACCCACATCCGGCGCGGCGTTCTCTGCCACCTCCATCACGGTCCCGGCAGGCGGGCAGGCAACGCTGGGTGTGACCATCACAGCGATCCAGGATCCTCTCCTGGTGAACAGCCAGTACGGCGGGTACGTCGTCCTGACGCCGACCGCCGGTGGTGGCGCGCCGCTGCGCGTCCCGTACGCCGGCTTCAATGGCGACTACCAGTCCATCCAAGCCGTCACTCCGACGGTCAACCAGCTGCCGTGGGTCTCGCGACTCACGTCGTGCACGCGCTTCGTGGGCATCGACTGCACGGCAGGGGGCGTCTTCAACAAGGCGACCGTCAACGAGGTCTTCGATCTGACCGACGAGATCAACGAGACGCCGTACTTCCTCGTCCACCTCGAGCATCAGGCTCGAGAGCTGCGGATCGAGGTCTTCGACAGCACCACTGAGAGAAACTGGGGCAGGCTGTTCACCGAGGACTATCTGCCTCGCAGCGCCACCGCCACCTCGTTCTTCGCCTTCGGGTTCGACGGCGAGGTCACGAAGGGCCGCAACGGCCAGCATGTCGACGTGCCCGACGGCACGTACTACGTCCGCCTCACGGCCCTCAAGGCGCTTGGCGATCCCGCCAACCCGGCGCACTGGGAGACCTGGACGTCACCAACGTTCGTGATCGACCGACAGCCGTGAGCTGACCGATCCACCCGTCAACGAAGAGCCTCGCCGGTCCGCCGGCGGGGCTCTCGTCGTGACGCGCCGCGCTAGCGGTCGACGGCTCCGTCGTCCACCGGGTCCTGCGGATCCGCACAATGCGTGAAGTCGCCGTCCTCGGACGCATGGAAGGCCATCTCCTCCCCGTCGACGTCGAGGATGACTTGGTAGCCGGGGACCAATGCCTGCGTGTACGCCTGGCCCGGCTGCGGGCAGCCGAGTGATCCGTCCGGCCAGGTGACCGCCTCCGCGCTGATCACCTCGACGGCCGATGGATCGACTCCCGCGCCGCTGGCTGCATCCGCGATGACCTGCTCGAGCATCGCCTCCGGGACGTCGCCCGATGGCACCGTCGGTCCGGACCCGTCGCTCGCGGCAGGGCCCGATGCACCAGGATCGTCCGACGCCGACGAGCGCGTTCCGGCGCACCCGACGATCAAGGCGCCCAGCGTGCCCACCGCCACGAGGCGCAGCAGGATCTTCATGGTCGACATTGGCCCTCGAACGACTTCAATCACTCTGCGGTTCCGGCGCGTACCCGTCGCAGGCGAGCACGGGGAGCCGAGGGTACCGCGCGAAGCGCGCATCGGTCTCGGCCAAGCGGCAGCGCCAGAAGGTGCTGCGGGCGGCGTCGATGCGGTGCGCATGACGGCAGGTGCTGCACAGTCCGGGCCAGTCGGGTGGGGTGCGTGGCGGGGCGGATCGTTTCATCCAGGGTTTACCGAAGAGGCCATTGTCGGTCCTCCGATGGCCAATATGCTTGTTCTCCAATCTCATCCTCGCGCGCGCTCGTTGTCCGACGCCGACGCTTGCCCGCATCAAAACCTGGAGGCCTCCCAGATCGTGTCCACGTCGCTCGCGATGCCGATCCAGCGCGGCTTTGCCTTCCTCATCGCCCTTGCCCTTGCCCTCGGAGCGCTGCTGCCGCTGGCTGCGCCAGCCGCCACCCGGGCGGCGACGGAGCTCTTCTTCAGCGAGTACATCGAGGGCAGCAGCAACAACAAGGCGGTCGAGATCTACAACGGCACGGGCGGATCTGTGGACCTGGCGACGGCTGGCTACAGCGTCCAGATGTTCTTCAACGGGTCGGCCACCGCCGGCCTGACCATCAACCTGACCGGCACCGTGGCGGACGGCGATGTCTATGTCGTCGCGCAGTCCTCCGCAACTGCGACGATTCTGGCGCTAGCGGACCAGACGAACGGCGCCGGCTGGTTCAACGGCGACGACGCCGTCGTCCTGCGCAAGGGCACTGCAGTCATTGACGTGATCGGCCAGGTCGGACCCCCCGATCCCGGCACCGAATGGGGAACGGGCCTGACCAGCACCGCGGACAACACGCTCCGGCGCAAGGCGACCGTGCAGGCTGGCGATACCGACGGCACCAACGCGTTCGATCCGGCCGTCGAGTGGGATGGCTTCGCGAATGACACCTTCACTGGACTCGGCACCCACACCGTGGTGACCGGTGACGTCGCGCCGTCGGTGACGGCGACGAATCCGGCGAACGGGGCGACCGGCGTCCCCGGCGACACGTCGATCCAGGTGACGTTCAGCGAGCCGGTCGCGGTGACCGGCGATTGGTTCACGATCTCGTGCGGCACCAGCGGTGACGTCGCCGCCACGGCGAGCGGCGGGCCGACCACCTGGACCCTCAACCCGGACGCCGACCTCGTGGTGGTCGAGACCTGCACGGTGACGATCACGGCGACGCAGGTCACCGATACCGATGTGAACGACCCGCCCAATGAGATGGCGGCGAACCATGTCTTCAGTTTTACGACCGGCAACATCTGCACCGATCCATCGCACCTGATCTCGCAGGTCCAGGGCAGCGGCTCCACCACTCCGGTCAGCGGCCAGCAGGTCAGCGTCCGCGGGGTCGTCACGGCCGACTTCACGTCTGGTGGGGCCAGCGGCCTGCCGAACAACCAGGGCCTGCGGGGCTTCTTCCTCGAGGCGGCGACGGGCGATCGCGACGCGAATGCCGCGACCTCCGAGGGCGTCTTCGTCTTCGACGGTGGCGGAACCTTCACCGGCGGCGTCGGCGACGTCGTCGCGGTGAGAGGGAGCGCCAGCGAGTTCTCCGAGGTCACGCAGATCGGCGCATCGCAGATCCTGGCCTGCGATCTCGAGCTCGAGCTGCCCGCACCGGCCGCCCTCGTGCTGCCGAAGCCGGTCAGCGAGCGAAACGCCGCCTACGAGCCGCTCGAGTCGATGCGGGTCACGCATCCCGAGCTGACCGTCACCGAGTTCTTCGCGATCGAGCAGTTCGGCGAGATCCGCCTGTCGGGAGACGGCGTCCTCCAGACCCCGACGAACGTCTTCCTACCCGGCTCGCCGGACGCGATCGCGCTGGCGGCTGCCAACACGGCCGCCACGATCATCCTGGACGATGGCCGCACCGGTCAGAACCTCAACCTGCTGGACAACGGTGATGACTACCTGCCCTACGTCCGGGCGGGCGCCACGCTCCGCATCGGCGACCAGCTGCTCGACCACACCGCGGTGCTCCACTTCGGGTTCGGTGTATGGCGGCTGCAGCCGGTGGACATCAACGCCATCTCCGATGAGCTGGCAGCCAACCGCACGCGGCCTCGCGACGAGGACCCGCCTGACGTCGGCGGCAACCTGACGGTCGCGAGCTTCAACGTCCTGAACTACTTCGACGGCGACGGACAGGGTGGCGGCTTCCCGACCACGCGCGGCGCCGTGACTGCATCCGAGTTCGAGCGTCAGACCGAGAAGCTGGTTGACGCCATCACCCGCCTCGGGGCCGATGTGTACGGGCTCATCGAGATCGAGAACGATGGTGGTGAGTTCCAGGCGGCGCGGACCCTCGTCGACGCTCTCAACGCCGAGGTCGGCCCTGATACGTATCGGTTCGTCGACACCGGCGTCATCGGCACCGACGAGATCAAGCAGGCGTTCATCTACGACCGGCGGACCGTGCGGCCGGTGGGTGACTGGGCGATCCTGACCAGTGCGGTCGACCCGCGCTTCAACGACGACCTCAGTCGCCCCGCCCTGGCGCAGACGTTCGTCCGGCTCGGGTCGGGTGAGCGCGTCACGGTCGTCGTCAACCACCTGAAGTCGAAGAGCCAGAGCGGCCTGACCGATGCCAGCGACCCGAACTTCGACCAGGGCGACGGCCAGGGCTTCTGGAACCACACGCGCACCCTGGCTGCCCAGGCGCTGGCGGACTGGGTGGCTGGTAATCCGACCGGTGAGAACGCGGTCGGCACGCTGATCATCGGCGACCTGAACTCCTACGGCCGCGAGGATCCGATCCGCGCGCTCGAGGACGAAGGGTTCGAGGACCAGCTGGTGCGCTACACCGAGGGCGCCCCCTACACGTTCACCTTCGACGGGATGCAGGGAACGCTCGACACGGCGCTGGCAACCGAGACCATGGCCGCCCGGGTGACCGGTGCCGCGGTGTGGCACATCAACGCTGACGAAGTGCCGGCGATCGACTACCAGGAGTCGGTCGGCGTGTCCTTCAACCGGCGGTTCCGAACGCCCGAGATCGCCGAGGCCTATTACGACCCGAGTGCGTTCCGGTCGTCCGACCACGACCCTGTCGTGATCGGCCTGCGGCTGGGCCGGAGCCACCAAGGGAGCGCCGCCAAGCCCTGACGCTCGGACCAGCGGAAGAGCCCTGGCAGTTTGGTCGGGGCTCTTCCCGTCTCAGCCCATCTGCGGGTCGGGCTCGTCGCGGGGAGCGCCTAGCGGGAGCTGCTCCTCGCCGGGAGCGCGCAGCTCCGGCTCCGGCGGTGTGTCGATCGGCGTGTCGTCGGGCTGATCGATCGGCGTGGATGGCGGTATCTCGTCGTCGGGCGGTGGCTGGATCGTCATGCGCCGCAGTCATGCAGCCGGCGTGCCGCGATCAGAACCAGCCCTTGCGTCGGAAGATGAGGAGCGCGGCGCCCGCAGCCGCGACCATGAGGGCGATGGCGAAGGGGTAGCCCCACGCCTGTCCGAGCTCGGGCATGAACCGGAAGTTCATGCCGTAGATGCCCGCGATGAGCGTCGGGACCATGATCACCACCGTCACCGCGGTCAGGCGGCGCATGGTGGCGTTGAGGTCGTTGCTCACCGACGCCGCGCGGGCGTCGAGCACGGCGGCCAGCAGGTCCCGGTACAGGTCGAGCTGGTCGAGGACGCGGACGAGATGGTCGTAGAGATCCTGGTAGTACGGCCGCGTGTCGTGGTCGACCAGCCGCCCGTCGCCTCGCAGCAGCGCGTTCGCCATGTCGCGCATCGGCGCCAGGACGCGCCGCTGCTCGAGCAGGAGCCGCTTGATGCGGAGCACCTCGCGCAGCGTCTCCGGCCGAGGGCGCTCCTCGATCACCTCGTCTTCCAGGGCCTCGATGTGGTCCGAGAGCCGGTCGAGCTCAGGGAAGTAGCTGTCGGTGACCGCATCCAGGATGAGGTACACCGTCTCGGCCACGCTGCCCGCCAACGAGTCATCACCGGCGGCGATCCGGCGATGCACGGCGTCGGCCATCGGCGTTTGATCCCAGTGGACGCTGACGATCCAGTTCCGGCCGATGACGAGCTGGATCTCGGCGACGCCGCTCTCGGTGTCGGGCGTCGATTCGTAGGCCACGCAGGTGGCACTGGTCCTCGTACGTGTCGACCTTCGGACGCTGCCGCTGCTTGCGCAGGTCTTCGATCGCGAGCGGATGGATGCCGAACTCCGCACCGACGCGCTCGATCGTGGCCGCCGCCGGCCGGGTCAGGTGAACCCAGAGCAGCATGCCGTCCGCCGCGGCCAGCCGGTCGAGGTCGTCGATCCGATCGGCCGGGAGCTCCTCGACCCCGCCGTCTCCCTGGCGCGCCAGGATCGCGATCGCCGGCTCCAGCTCGATGGTCGTCACGTTGCGCAGCATAGGGTGGGCCGGCACCACGCGTCACCGGGCGCAAGCCGAAATGTGCTAGGATCAGGTACCACGTTATTGACGCAACGGAGATCCTGATGGGGTGGCTACCCGAACCGGTCGAGCGCCTGTTGGAGGTGGCGCTGGTCGGTGAGCTCACCGTCGTCGGGCGCACAGGCCGGCCGATCACGCACCCGCTGATCCCGCTCTACGACGGGACGCACATCTTCCTCCACTCCTCGACCCTGTTCAGCAAGAAGCTCGAGCACATCAAGGCCAATGGACGCGTCGGGCTCGCCCTGACCGATCCGGTCGCGATGAAGGGCAACCCCGACCGCGCCACGATCCAGGGGACCGCTCGGATCATCGACGACGACCCGCACTCGGACTGGGAGCGGCTGCATCCTCGACCTGTGGCGGCGGAAGGAGCCGGCGATCAACGACTTCCTCAAGGCGCGCGTCGCGCTGCCCCTCTTCTTCGAGCGCGCGGTCATCGAGATCACGCCCGAGCGCTGCCTGTACTGGGAGGGCGGCGACACTGGCCGCGCCCCGAGGGAGTTCCGCGCCCCGCGCGAGGAGGCGGCCTGATGGTCGCCGCCGCCCCGATGCGATCGGGCTCGGTGCCCGCGCACGCACCTGCGACGAGCGACTTCGAACGCCTGGCGACGTATCCGCACCTGGTGGTGAGCTGGATCGACGACGCCGGCTACCCGACAAGCGTCGCCACCAAGTTCGAGGTGGACGTCGCGGACAGCACGGTCCGGCTGGCCGCCCCTGCCGGGATGCCGATTCCCACCGATCGCGAGCTGAGCGTGATCGGCAGTCACATCCGGCCGCAGCCCGGCATCGGCTACGACGAGCGCCGCTACATGCAGCTGTGGGGTCGATCCGACGGTGAGGTGTTCTCGCCGACCCGCGCCTGGGGCTGGGACGAAGCCGAAGTTCCGTTCTTCGAGTACTCCGAGCGCTCCGTGCCCCAATCGCGCCGCTACCTGTCGGCGCTGTCGGTGGAAAAGGGGCGCACGATCCGGCCGAAGCTCTCGTTCTTCTGGCTGGCATTGCGGACGACGCGCCTGCCGTTCCTCTCGGCGACGGCCGTTCCGGTGCTGCTCGGCATCGTGGTGGCGGCAAACCACGGCGCGTTCACCTGGTGGACGGCGTTGCTGACGCTCGTCGGCGCATCGCTGGCGCACCTGGCGATCAATGTGACGAACGACGTGTTCGATACTCTCTCCGGAGCCGACGACGCGAACACCACGCCGACGATGTACTCGGGCGGATCGCGGGTGGCCGTGTACGACCTTCTCACCGTCCGCGCCCTGGCCGGCATCGCGATCGGCTTGTTCGGGGCCGCCGCCATCATCGGCCTGGTGCTCGTGGCGGTGACGCAATCGCTGACGCTCCTGTGGATCGGCGTCGCGGGGATCGCGATCGGCGTCGCGTACACCGCGCCGCCGCTCAAGCTGGTCTACCGCGGGCTGGGCGAGATCGCGGTTGCGCTCGGCTTCGGACCGATCATGCTACTGGGCGCGTACGTGGTGCAGACCGGCGTGCTCGATCCCGAGCCGTTCCTGCTCTCGCTGGTTCCGGGGATCCTGATCGGCCTGATCCTGTACGTGAACGAGATCCCCGACCGGCGGTCGGACGCCGCGGCCGGGAAGCGGACGCTGCCGGTCCGGCTGTCGCCGACGACCGTCACGACCGGATACCTGGTGGGAGCGATCGCCGCGTTCGGGATCATCGTGGTCGGCGTGGTCATCGGGCTCTTCCCGTGGCCGACACTCGTGGCGCTGGCGGCGATCCCGATCGCTCTGCGGGTCCATGCCGGGCTCAAGGTGCACTACGACAGCCCGTACACCCTCATGGCGGTGATGGGCACCAACGTCAACCTCAACCTCGTGGTGGGCGGGCTGCTGCTGGCCGCCTACGTCGCGACGATCGTGGTGTCGCTGCTGGCCGGCTGAGAACGCCTCAGCGTTCGACCGAGACGAGCGCCGCCACGCGGTCGCGTTCCGCCGTTCGGGCGAACAGGAACGTGGCGTTCACGAGCTCCGATCGGACCACGAGCGCCGGCACGGACTCCCGGACGGTGAAAACGTCCCCGACCCGGCCCGACGTCCACGAGCCGCCGATGGTCACTGGCGCCGGCGCCACGCCGCCGTCCTCGGACAGCGGCTGTGCCGTCAGCAGGTTGCCGCGCGGGCCGCGGCGGACGAGCAGCAACGCGGCCCCCGGGTCGGCGAGGTCGTGCTCATTCGGCCCGACCTGGCCGCCGAAGGCAGCCGGCAGGCGCTCGCCGGGTCCGAGCGGCGCGGCCAGCACGTCGACGACCTTCGACGGACGGAAGATCGGATAGCCGCTGCGGACGCCGATGACCAGCGCGATCGCCAGGAGCGCCGGCAGGATCGAGAGCGGCCACCAGACCGCTCGCTCCTCCGTGACGACCGGATCGAGCTCGAGGACGCGGTCGGTGACGATCCTGGGTGGCGTTCCCGCCACGGTGGCCTCGATCGGCAGCTCCTCCTCGACACTGGTGCCAAGGGCAAGCAGGCGTCCTGTGACGGCGGTCACGCCGATGTCCTCGGGCAGTGAGTCGGCGAACCCGGCCGCCGAGCGCACGACGATCGAACGCAGCGTGTTCACCTCGTCGACGAGCAGGGCGTACGACCCGTCCTGGCCGGTCGGCGTGTCGGTGAGCGGGAAGATCCGACCGCGGAGGCGCACCCAGGTCCCCGGCTCGCTGACCTCGCCGGCCATGATCTGCTCAACTGCGGCGTCGGTCGGCTGGGCGGCGAAGAGTGGCAGCACCAGCGGAACGAAGGAAAGGACGCCGAGCAGCACGGCCACGCCGATCACCGCGTTGCGCGCGGCGCGCCTTCCAGCACGGCGAAACGGCCGGCCGACCTGCCATGCCAGCCACCCGCAGGCGGCCTGGAGTCGTCCAGTCACCGGCGCATCATGCACAACGGGGGTACCCGGCGCCACCATCCAGGAGTACCGGGAAGCGCAGGTCCGGAGCGGCCACTGCTCCTATGCTCCGTTTATGGAGCGCTGGCAGACGATCATCGAGCCCTTCCGGATCAAGAGCGTGGAGCCTATCCGGATGACCACACCCGACGAGCGTGAAGGGAAGCTTGTCGAGGCCGGCTACAACCTCTTCAACCTGCACGCCGACGACGTCCTGATCGACCTGCTCACCGATTCAGGCACCGGCGCGATGTCCGCGGAGCAGTGGGCCGGCATCCAGCGCGGGGACGAGTCGTATGCCGGATCGCCGTCCTGGTACCGCTTCCTCGCCGCCGTGACCGAGCTATGGCCGTTCCGCCACGTCATCCCGACCCATCAGGGTCGCGCTGCCGAGAAGATCCTGTTCAGCGTGATCGGCGGGTCGGGGAAGGTCATCCCGTCGAACACCCACTTCGACACGACCCGCGCGAACATCGAGTTCTCCGGCGCCGAGGCGGTCGACCTCCTCATTCCCGAAGGGCGTGAGCCATCGACCATCCATCCCTTCAAGGGAAACATGGACACCGAGGCGCTCGATGCATTGATCCGGGAGCGCGGCGTCGAGCGCATCCCGGTGGTGTTCGTGACGATCACCAACAACTCGGGCGGGGGCCAGCCGGTGTCGCTCGCCAACCTGCGCGCCGTGCGCGAGGTCTGTGACCGATACGGCCTGCCGCTCTTCCTCGACGCCTGCCGCTTCGCCGAGAACGCATGGTTCATCAAGCAGCGGGAGGACGGCTACGCCGACGCATCGGTCCCCGACATCGTGCGCGAAATGGCCGCCCTGGCCGATGGGATGACGATGTCGGGCAAGAAGGACGCCCTGGCCAACATCGGCGGCTGGCTGGCCCTCAACGACGACGGCTGGGCCGAGCAATGCCGCAACATGCTCATCCTGACCGAGGGCTTCGTGACCTACGGCGGCCTCGCCGGGCGCGACCTGGAGGCCATGGCAGCCGGCCTGCGCGAGGTCGTCGACGAGGACTACCTGCACTACCGGATCCGCTCGACCGCGTACCTCGGTGAGGCGCTCGTCGAGAGCGGCGTGCCCTGCGTCCAGCCCATCGGCGGCCACGCCGTGTACCTCGACGCCGCGGCACTCCTACCGCACATCCCGGCCCTCGAGTATCCCGGTCAGTCGCTGGCCTGCGCCCTGTACCGCGAGGGCGGGATCCGCGGCTGCGAGATCGGGACGGTGATGTTCGGCCTGCGTCCGGACGGGTCCGAGTCGCCGGCCCCCATGGAGCTCGTCCGCCTTGCTATTCCGCGTCGCGTGTACACCCAGTCCCACATCGACTACGTGATCGAGGTCATCCGCTGGGTGGCCCAGCACGCATCGGCGCTCGAGGGCATGCGGATCGTCGAGCAACCCTCGGCGCTGCGCCACTTCACCGCGCGGTTCGAGCCCACGGGCGGGATCGGCTCGTGAGCACCCGAGCCGCCGCCACGTCGGTCGACGGCCGGCTGCCGATCGGGGTCTGTCTGCGATCGATCGGGACGGAGCCGGCCTGGTGGCTCGAGAGTGCCCGCAGGCTGGACGCAGCCGGGTACGCCGGCCTGTGGTGCTGGGATCACCTCGAGGGCAAACGCGACATGACGGTCCCGGTGGTCGAGGCATGGACCGCCCTGTCGATGGCCGCCGCGACGACGGTCCACGCGGCGATCGGGCCGTTCGTGCTCAACGTCATGAACCGTCACCCGGCCCTGGTAGCACGGATGGCGTCGACGCTCCAGATCGCGAGCGGCGGGCGCGTCATCCTGGGCATCGGCATTGGCGGCGCGGAACAGGAACACCGCGCATATGGCATCGACTTTCCGGCGGCACCGGAGCGGGTCGAGCGCCTGGCAGAGGCGGTCGCCGTCATGCGCGCCCTGTGGACGGGTGGACCGGTGACGCGGCCGTCTCCCTACTATCCGCTCCAGGGCGCCGTTGCCCTCCCGGTGCCGGCTCCACCACCCCCGATCCTCGTCGGCGGCGAGACGGCGACCGGCGCGCGCTTGGCGGCGAGAATCGGGGACGGCTGGAGCGCCTTCGAGAACAACTTCGAGGCCAACCTGCCGCGCTACCTCGAGGCCCTCGAGGCCGCCGGGCGGCGGCGCGAGGATCAACTCATCCTCGCCGGCTTCCAGGGCGGCGACTGGCTGGGCGACGGGTCGTTCCGCGATTCGCCATGGTTCCACGATCCGCGCGGGAGCTGGGACCACCTGCAGGACGTCGGTGCGGACGGCGCCATCGTCCTGGCCCGCACCACGGACGACGTCGACGCGATGGTGAAGGCGGTCGACCGCTGGTAGGCGTCAGGCGACCTCGATCTCCACGATCCACTTCACCCAGTCCAGCCCGCGACGCCGGGGCGCCACGAGACGCAGCGGCGCCCCGTTGCTCGCCGGCAGCGCGGCTCCGGCCACGTGCGTGGCGAGGAGCGCATCGTCCAGATCGGCGCGCTCCAGCGGCACCATCCACCCGGTGACGGATCGGACATTCACGAACGCCGCATCCGGCTCGGCACCGGCGGCCGCGAGGACCAGCGGCAGGGGGACGCCTCGCCAGCGCGTGTTCAGGGCCCAGCCCGACGTGCAGTCGAGCACCGCGTCGCGCTCCGTCTCGCCGAGCGCCGCCAGCGAAGCGCGGTCCAGGTCCAGCGGCGTCGCCACGCGGCCTATGACCCGGAGGCGCCACGCATCGAGGTCGACGATCGGGGTGCCTTCACCGTAGAAGGTGGTCGGTGGAGGGACGCCGCCGTCCGGCAGCCATCGTGAGCCGGTGAAGCGGCGCATGCCGCCCACAACTCGATCGGCCAGGTTCGCGACGCCCCAGGCGACCGCCCCGAGCGCAACGACGCCGGACACGGCGAGGAACGTGCGCCGGCTCATCGGCCGCGCCATCGAGCTCGGCCGCAGCAGTCGCCAGCGGCGGGGCAGCAGGTGGAAGACGAGGATCGGAAGGATCGCCAGCGCGGCCCACACGTGCAGGGTGAGGATCGTCCACGGTCCAATCGACCAGATCCGGCCACCGGCGACCCAGGCGAACCCGCCGGCCAGGGCCACTGCCACCAGGAGGGCAAGCATCGCGCCCAGCAGCAGCGGGCGCCATCGTGCGGCGCGGATCGCGGGGCCGACGCTCCGTCGCAGCTTCTCGGCGGCCGCGACGAGCAGGGCACCGGCGACCAGGCCGTGAAGCCAGAACAGGGGAGCGGTGGCGGGAACGCCGGACCGCAGGGTGAGGAGCCCGCTCGCCAGCTGGACGGCGAGCAGGACCGCCAGCAGCCGGTCGAGCGCGGCACCGCTCACTCCGCCACCCTACGCCGGCATATCTCGGCCGGCAACGCCGGTGGTCAGGCGGGCGATAGCTCGATGAGCGACACCGACGGCATCGGCAGGTCGAAGGAGAGCTCGAGCGATCCGCTGTCAAGCGAGACCGCGCGCTCCGGTTCGAGGTCCTCCAGGGTGTCGAGCCGTGCCAGCTCGGCCCACTGGGTCTCGCTCGGCCAGTCGTCCCCGCCGCCCATGTCCCGCCAATGGCGCACGAGGTTGGAGTGCTGCTCGTCGAGTCGTCGGTGGCGAAGCCGAAGCCGCTCGCCCGGCAGCCCGTCGACCGTCAGACGCACGGTCCGGTCGAGCAGCGGCGTCGCCGCTCGCCTTCGTCACGTCGACCGTCCCGTTCCAGGCGACCACGGTCACCCGTCCGTCATCGTCGCGCGAGCCGATGGCCTGGACCATGTCGCCGGCGCCGTCACCGTCGACGCACGCACGTCGAGCCGCTCGTCGCAGGAGCTGCTCGAGCATCCACAGCCCCCACCAGCGCGGCTTGCGCAGGTTGCCGACCGACGAGGAGTCCGAAGCCGCCGTGCAGCAGCTTCGGCGGCCGTCCCGAGCTCCTCGAAGTGGTCGGAGACGGTCCAGTAGGCGAGCGCCTCGGTGCGGCCCATGGCCGAGGCCATGCCGCGCACCAGGTAGGCGCGCGCTCCACGGCGAGTCGTGGACCGGGTTGAAGTGCGTGGCGTGCGCGCCCCACTCGGTCCACCACTGGCGGCAGGCCCGGGACAGCCGTGGCGCGCCGCGATCGGGCGCAGGTCGAGCGGCGCGTTGCCGTAGGTGTGGGTGCACAGGAAGTCGATCGGCGAGCCGGCCGCGCGCAGTGCGCCAGCAGCTCGTCCACCCAGCTTGCCGGCCGCCGACGCCGGGCCGCCGACGAGCAGGGAGGCGTCGACGGACTTCACCGCCCGGGCGCGAGATGTCGTAGAGGCGGAGGTACTCGTCGCGCGTGCCGGACCAGAAGACGTCGAGGTTCGCCTCGTTCCAGACCTCGAAGCCCCAGCGGCGGACCTCGTCGAGCCCGTAGCGCTCGACGAGGTGCGCGGTGAGCTCGCCGACCAGCGACTCCCATCGGTCCCAGTCCTTCGGCGGCGCTGATGATGGCGCCGTAGTCGAACACCGTCTTGCGTCGGGTCGCTGGCCAGGTCGCGCGGCATGAAGCTGAGCTCGACGATCGGACGCAGCCCGAGGCCGAGCACGCGGTCGTAGATGCGGTCGATGCCGCGTGAAGTCGTGGATCGGCCGGCCGTCGACCTCGCGGTAGGTCGCCGAGGTCGTCGTGGAGGATGGCGTGGGCCCGCACCGCCTCGACGCCGAGCTCGTCGCGGGCCAGGCGCAGCGCCTCCTCGAACTCCTCGCCGATCGGCCGCCCGCCGGTCGCCTCCGTCGACTCGAGCTGGCTGAGGTGCTCGGAGCCGATCATCGGCCGCCACGGCCGATCGACAGCGGCCCGTCGCGGCCGCCGGCCCGGACCGTGATCTCGACCGCGCGCGTCGCCGTCGACCGTCGGGGTGGCCGACGACCGCGGCGCGACCGCGGCTGGTCGAAGTCCTTGACCGACTGCGGCCGCCGCGACCCGGTACCACGCCGGCCCGCCCGGCGTGCCCGGCGGTGTCGGTGTAGCGGCGGGTGCGGGACCGGCCGCACCTCCGGCTCGCCGATCTCGAGCAGGTCCCACGGGCCGTCGGGCGCCGTGCGCCGCTCGACGACGTAGCCCGCCGCGCCCTCGACCGGCTCCCAGTCGAGCGTCACCTGGCCGCGGCCGGCGGACGCGCGGAGCGACGTCGGCGCGGCGAGCGGCGGCAGCTCGAGGCCGGCCTCGGCGTCGCTGCGCAGGCCGATGCGCGCCTCCCAGTCGGCGCGGGCAGTACGGGTCGATTGGGTCATCTCGGCTCCTTCGTGAGCGTCGCGATGGCACGACGTGGATCGGCATCCGGCTCGACGTCGCCCACCTCGTCGCGACAGGCGGCGGAGCTCGGATCGGAGCTCGGCGAGGAGGTCGGCGTACGCCGGATCGTCGTGGACGCTGTGCAGCTCGAACGGATCGGCCTCGAGGTCGAACAGCTCCCACTCCTCGGGCCGCGGGTCACCGCTCGCGCCGGGCTGTCCGAGCCCGTCGCCCGTAGTAGTGGACGAGCTTGTGGCGCCGGGTGCGCACGCCGCGATGGGCCCACACGCCGTGCTGAGCCGTCGAGGTGCATCCAGTAGCGGTAGTACATGCTCGTCCGCCAGTCCGCGGGTCGCTCGCCGCGCAGCAGCGGCGCGAGCGAGCGGCCCTGCATCGGCGCGGTCGGCTCGGCGCCCGGCGAGCTCGAGAAGGTCTGCGCGAAGTCGACGTTGAGGACCATCGCGTCGCACGCTCGTGCCCGGCTCGACGAGGCGCGGGATAGCGCACGAGGAACGGCATGCGCAGCGACTCCTCGTACATGAAGCGCTTGTCGAACCAGCCGTGGTCGCCGAGGAAGAAGCCCTGGTCGGACTGGTGTAGACGACGACGCGTGTCGTCGGCCGATGCCTCGCGTCGTCGAGCCCAGTCGAGCAGGCGCGCCGACGTTGTCGTCGAGTGCGGCGACACAGCGCAGGTAGTCCTCGATGTAGCGCTGCCAGCGCCAGGAGAGCTCCTCGGTCGCCGTGTCAGGCCGGGCGGGACGGGCGCCTTGAGGTCGGTCTCGGTCGAGGTCGCACAGCCGCATGCGCGCCTCGACCGCGGCCGGTCGACCTGACCGACGTGGTCGTCGTCGAAGCGTCGGCGGCAGCGGGAGAGTCGGTCCGGCGTACAGGCCTGGCGTGGCGCTCGTCGGGCTCCCACGGCCGGTGCGGCGCCTTGTGGTGGACCATCGAGCAGACACCACGGGCGCGCCGGGTCACGGCGGTCGAGCCAGTCGAATGCGAGGTCGGTGATGAGATCGGTCGCGTACCCGCGTCGGACGAGCGGACCGGCCATCGGCGTCGAGGAAGGTCGGATCGTGGTACTCGCCCTGGTCGGGCAGGACGCATCCACTCGTCGAAGCCGGTCGGGTCGTTGATGCCGCCGTGGCCGAGGTGCCACTTGCCGATCAAGGCGGTCTGGTAGCCGGCGTCGCCTGGAGCATCGTCGGGAACGTCGGCTGGCGGGCGTCGCAGGTGCGTGTCCAGCGTCGTGACGCCGTTCACGTGGTGTACGTCCCGGTCAGGATCGTCGCCCGCGACGGGGAGCAGATCGAGTTCGTGCAGAAGCAGGCGTCGAAGCGCATGCCCTCGGCGGCGAGGCGGTCGATGCCGGGCGTCGCGTTGACCCGGCTGCCGTAGCGCCGATGGCGTGCGCGGCGTGGTCGTCGGCCATCACGAACAGACGATGTTCGGACGCCGGCCGGCCACGGATGGCCGACCGGCGTCCCGGGTGGAGGAGACGCTCATGGAGCGATGCGGCCCGCCCCGAACTTCTCGATGGCCATCAGTGGCTGCAGCGAGTCGGCTGCAGCGTCACGGCGAGGTAGCTCTGCAACGCGTCGTCGGTCAGCTCGTTGGCGATGGCGGCGATCACCATGCCCTGGTCGAGGCCGAGATAGCGGTCGGCGACCTGGCCGGTCGCCACGTTCACCGAGTCCTTGAAGCCACCCTTGCCGTAGAGGCCCGGGAAGTCTGCCGCCAGGTTGGCTAGGTTCTCCAGCGTCGCTTCGGGGTCGAAGTCGAGCGCGAGGAACGCGGCGTGCGGCGTGACGACGCCCTGGCCGTAGTCATCCGGCGGTGGCTTCGGCGTCCGCGCCCACCATCGACGACGCAGTAGCCGCCCTCGCCGTCCGGGAAGCCCGCATCGACGAACGAAAGCCGCTCGACGTCGGCGGTATAGCCGTTCGGCTCCATGCCGATGGCGTCGACGCCGTATTCGCGGTAGCCGCCGGCCGGGTTGCTCGACGGGCTGTAGCCCCCAGTACCCGTAGTCCGCGAACTCCTCGTCCAGACCGTACTCGATGGCCGATTCGACGTAGAGCGGATGCGTCACCGCCCAGCTCATCGGCCCCCATTCCTCCTCGGGCACGACCAACGGGACCATCAGCGCCTCGAACATGCTGCCGCCCCAGGTCGGGACCACCAGCTGGTCATCAAAGGCGTACGCCCCCTCGAACACGTCGGTCGGCTGACCGTCAACGACGTAGGTGGTCCATTCGCCGACAGGTCGCGTCTCGACCCAGGCCCAGTCGCAGGTGGGCGGGAACGTGCGCCATCCGCCGAAGTAGTGCCTCTCCGGGATCTGGTCGAGCGCGATGCCGATGTAGGAGGCGATCCGCGGCTCAGTGTTAAAGGCACCGTAGTGATGGCCGGTGTACACGACATCGGTGCCCGTCTCATCGCAGTAGAAGTCCCGCGGGAAGCCATCGCTGCCAGGCTGGGCAGCGCCTTCCAGCCAGAAGCCGCCGCGGATGAGATTGGCCCCCGGGTCGTAGTAGCACCCGAAGTCCATGCTCGTGGCGAGCTCCCAGGCGCGGTCGTGGAGCTCTGGGACCGCATTGGCGACCATGATCAGCGCCGACGCGAGCCACCCGTTATCCACGCTCGATGCGAATGGGTACACAGTGCTTCCGTCTTCCGGCCACTCCGTGAGCTTCTCGCCGGTCTGCGGGGAGTACCAGTTCCAGAATTGCCCGGACGGTTCGTGCCGCTCGAGCCCCTCGACGGTGGTAAGCGTCTTCGTGATTCGGTCGCACTGCCTCGTCGGCCGAGATGAGGCCCAGGTCACGGGCGGCGAGGACAGCCCACATGTACATACCGATGTTCGTCGGCGACGTGTACTCGGACCGAGTGTTGCCCTTGAGCGATCCGGCGATGTTGTCGGCCGGCAGACCGGTCCGCGGCTCGACGAGGTGGACGAACGAGCGCCAGGTATCGCTCGCATAGCGCTCAAGGGTGGCGCGGTGCGACTCTGCGGCAGCCGCCGGCAAGGTCAGGGCCAGCGTGAGGAGGATGGCGGCCCCGATGGCCGGAAGGGATCGATTACGGGTCATGGCAGCCCCCTTGAATGTACGGCGCCCGGGTGCCGCGTGCGTGGGATGGGGAATCGTCCTCGGCTCACTTGATGCCGGTCATGGCGATGCCCTGGGTGAAGTGGCGCTGGAGCAGGATGAACACGATGAGGATCGGCACGATCGTGACGACCGATCCGGCCATCAGCAGCGCGATGTTCGTTTCGGTCTGCCCCGTAGCGAGGAACCCGACGGCCACCGGCAGGGTGAACATGCTCTCGTTGGTGGCCACCACGAGGGGCCACAGGAAACTGTTCCAGCTCGCCAGGAAGGTGAGGATGGTGAGCGTGGCCAGCGCGGGTCCGCACAGCGGCATGACGATGCGCCAGAAGATGTAGTGCTCGCCCGCGCCGTCGACGCGCGCCGCATCGAGCAGCTCGTCCGGGATGCCCATGATGAACTGGCGCATCAAGAACACGCCGAACGCCCCCACCATGAAGGGGAGGATCATCCCGGCATGCGTGTTCACCAGGCCGAAGTTGGCCACGAGGACGAAGAGTGGCATGAAGGTCACGACCGCGGGAACCATGAGCGTGGCCAGCACGACCACGAACAGGATCCGCTTGCCGGGGAAGCTCAGCTTGGCCAGCGCATAGCCGAGCATCGAGCAGAACACGACGTTGCCCGCCACCACGAAGAACGCGACGACCGTCGAGTTGAAGAAGAAGCGCAGGAAGTTCTGCCGGCCAAAGAGATCCTGGTAGTTCTGCAGAGTCCATTGCTCGGGCAGCCACGTCGGCGGGACCTGCCGAAGCTCGCCGGTCGTCTTGAACGACCCCAGGATCATCCAGATGAACGGCCCGACCAGCAGCAGCAGACCGATGCCCAGCAGCACGTAAATCCACCACGCGCCGGGACCGCCGCTGGGTCGCGTTCGGCCGGCTCGCTCCAGCGGAATCGCCGCCGGGGCCTCGCGTCCGGGTGCAAGTGTGCTCATCGATGCCTCCTCACGTCTCGTCCCGGAGGAGCCGGAACTGCACGAACGTCACCGTGGCGATGGCGATGAACAACACGAAGGACGCCGCCGCCGTGTAGCCGTAGTTGCCGAAGCCGAACTGGTTGTAGCTGTAGAGCGCCATCGACAGCGTCGCGTTGAGAGGGCCGCCCTCGGTCATCACGTACGGCTCCTCGAAGAACTGCACGTACCCGATGCCGGTGATGACGAACGCGAACAGCAGCGCGGGTCGGAGCAGGGGGACCGTGATTCCCAGGAAGCGCTGCCACGCGTTGGCCCCGTCGACTTCGGCTGCCTCGTACAGGTCCTTCGGGATCGTCTGCAGGGCGGCCAGGAAGACGACCATCAGGAACCCGAGGTTCCGCCATGCCGCCACGCCGATGATCGACCACAGGGCATAGCGCTCGTCGCTGAGCCACCCCGGGCCGTCGATGCCGAAGCCCTGGAGAACACCGTTGATGAAGCCGACTTCCGTGCCGAGAAGGAGCCGCCAGACGACCGCGATCGCCACGATGCTGGTGACCACCGGCAGGTAGAACCCCACCCGGAACAGGGTGCGGAACTTCACCATGCCCTGGTTCAACAGGACCGCCGCCCCCAGCCCCAGGACGACGGTCAGTGGCACGCCGACCAGCACGAACACCGCCGTGTTGGCCGCTGCCTTGTGGAACCTCGCGTCGGTCAGGACGGCCACATAGTTCTCTATGCCGATGAATTCGATGTCGAGCGGGTTCCGAATGTCGGTCACCCGCATGTCGGTGAAGCTCGTGAACAGCGCGATCAGGATCGGGCCGGCCATGAACACGAGGAAGAGCAGGAGATACGGAAGCGCGAAGCTCCACGCGATGAGGTGCTCGCGCAGGTGTGATTGGGGAGCGGTGGGCGCGGGTTGGCCCGCGCCCACCGTCCGGCTCTGCGCCGTCATCGGACTACTGCCCGGTGCCGATGCTCGAGGCGGCGTCCTGCATGGCCGTGCAGCCCTCCTCCGGCGTCATGTCGCCGACGGTAACCTGCTCGATCACTGTGTCGATCTCGGCCGCGACCTGCTCCCACGTCGCGATCGACGGAGGGGACTTCGCATCGGACAGCTGCTCGCCGAAGGCGGCCAGCTTCTCATCGCCTGAGAGCGCCTCCTCGTCCCACGCCGCCTGCACGGCAGGGAGCGCACTGACTTCCTCGTACCACGCGGCCTGGACCTCAGGTCGCGACAGGTACTCGAGGAATGCCCAGCCGGCTGCCTTGTTGTCGGCGTCGGCCAGCACGGCCATGTTGCTGCCGCCGACGAAGGACGTGCCGGCCTCCTCGGTGGGCTGATGTGCGACGGTGTAGGTCGCCGGGTCGGTCTCGGCGTCCTCGACGATGCTCATCATCCACGGGCCGCTGATGAACGAGGCGATCTCGCCGTTGGCAAAACGGCCCTCGAGGGGAACGTCCTCAGCGGCGGGGGGCGTCAGGCCTTCCTCGAAGAACGAATCGTAATAGGTCAGCGCCTCGACGCACGGCTCGCCATCGAGCGTGAACGTTCCGTCCTCGCCCAGGATCTCGCCGCCCGCCTGCCAGAAGAATGGCATCAACGTCTGCCACGCGCCCGTCCCGCCCGGCTGCAGGCTGATGCCGAATTCAGCACCCGCTTCTTGCATGCTCTCGGCCATCGCCTTCAAGTCGTCCCACGTGGCGGGCTCTGGAGCGCCGCCCTCTTCGGCGAGGTCGGTGCGGTAGTAGACGAGGCGCGTCTCGACGTACCACGGGACCGCGTAGCTCACACCGTCGACCACGGTCGTGTTCCACGCCCCCTCGAAGAACTGCGACCCGTCGATGTTGGCGGGCGTCGGATCGAGGCCGCCAAGGGTGGCGAACTCGCCCATCCAGGTCGTCCCCACCATCGTCACGTCGGGGACCTCGCCGCCGGCAATGGCGCTCACGATCCGGTTGTGAGCGTCAGCCCACGGCACCGGGGTGACGTTGACCGTCACGTCGGGGAACTCCTCCATGAAGGTCTCGGCAAACGCCCCGAGGGCCTCGCCCTCGGCGCCCATGGCCCAGACATCGATCTCACCCGAGGCCGCCGAGGTGTCGACCTCAGAGGCCTGCGGCGCCGTCGAGCCATCCGCACCAGCGGAGCCGCCGGCCCCGCCGTCCTCGTCGCCGCGGCCGCATGCCGCCAGCGCGAGCACCATGCCGATGGACAGGAGCCATGCTCCGGCCCTTCTCTCGATTCTCACAGTTCTACTCCTCCTTCCGAAATGGGTGCTGCCATCCGCAGCTCGACCGCACCACCAGCTCGGTTGGCAGGACTTCATGTCGAGGTTCCAATCGCGTTCCACTGATCCGCCCATGCAAGAGCGCGGCCGCCCGGCGCCCGATGTCATGCATCGGCTGGCGGACGGTCGTCAGTGCCGGGGATAGATGCCGCGCGGCCGGGATGTCGTCCCAGCCGGTGACGGCGATGTCCGATGGCGCTCGGAGGCCGGCCTCGCGGGCCGCCTCGAGCAGACCGATGGCGATCTCGTCGTTCGCGCCGACCAGCGCGCTCGGCCGGTCGGCGCCGGCGAGGACGGCCCGCCCGGCGTCGCGACCATCGGCTTCTCGGAAGGCGCACGGCACCGCGTCGTGGACAGGCGTCATGCCCGCAGCCGCGTGGGCCGAGAGGAAGCCATCCCAGCGCTCGGCGGCATCCGCCGAGGCGGCAGGATCGCCGACGAAGGCGATCGACCGATGGCCGTGTGCGATGAGGTGGCCGACCAGCGCCTCGGCCGCACTCCGGTTGTCGGACCGCACGCTGTCGGAGCCGGCCACCGGTCCGCGCGCGAGCAGGACGACCGGTACGCCCCGCCGCTGCAGCTCCTCCACCACGCCGTCGTCGACCGTGCGACCCATGATCACGAGGCCGTCGACCCGATCGGCGAGGTCGAGGACCTGGTCCACGGCGCCCGGTCGCCGGTGCGTGCCCAGGATCAGCACGCTTCGGCCTTCTGCGGCCGACGCCTCCTCATAGCCGAGGATCACGGCCGAGTAGTACGGACCGGACAGGTCGGGAAACACCACGCCGGTGGCCTCATGGCTCCCGCGGGCCAGCGAGCGGCCCAGGGCGCTGGGCCGGTAGTCGAGCTCCTCGATGGCACGCTCGACGCGGTCGCGCGTGGGGGCCGCCACCTGGTCGCTCCGACGCTGCACGCGCGAGACCGTCGCGATCGACACGCCGGCTCGCTCGGCGACCTCGTAGATGGTCGAGGCGCGGCGTGCCGGACGGGTCGAGCCCTGCGCCCCCTCGTCACCTGTAAGCGCTTTCATCCGGGTCGCTGAACCAGCAGATTCCGTGCCGCCTACCATGCGTGCGTGACGCAGCGCGCCTCGGTTCTGCTGGCGACGATCCTTGGCTCCGCGATCGTGTTCCTCGACGCCACGATCGTGAACGTGGCGCTCGAGACGATCGGCAACACTCTGCCGGCCACCTTCGTCGGCCGCCTGGAGGGGCTGACCTACGTCAACAGCGCCTACTTCGCCGTGCTGGCCGCCCTGCTCATCCTCGCCGGGGCACTGAACGACTACTACGGGCGGCGGCGGATGTTCCGCATCGGCCTCATCGGGTTCGGGGGCGCCTCGGTGGGCTGTGGCATGGCCCCGACCATGGAGCTGCTGATCTTGGCCCGTATCCTCCAGGGCGCGTTCGGCGCCCTCCTCGTCCCGGGCAGCCTGTCGATCATCACCGCGTATTTCCGCGGCGAGGAGCGCGGGCGCGCGATCGGCCTGTGGGCCTCCGGCACATCGGCCACCTCCATCCTCGGGCCGCTGCTCGGCGGCTTCCTGGTCCAGACCGTGAGCTGGCGCGCGGCGTACCTGATCAACGTGCCGCTCGTCCTCATCGCGCTGTGGGCCTCCCGCGCGGTGCCCGAGAGCCGAGATGCGGAGGCTACTGGCGAGTTCGACTGGCTCGGTGCGGCCGTCATCGCGATCGGGGTCGGCG
Organism: uncultured Chloroflexia bacterium; assembly: GCA_963806695.1. Lineage (GTDB taxonomy): Bacteria > Chloroflexota > Limnocylindria > QHBO01 > QHBO01 > JACDBZ01. The sequence continues at coordinate 172,100 of CAWDYT010000003.1, forward strand.
GGCTCGCGTTCGGGGCGACCCGCGGTCAGGAGCAGGCGTGGCAGGACCCGCTGGCGTGGATCGCCCTCGGCGTCGGTGCTGCGGCGATCGTCGCGGTACCGATCCTGATGCTGACTCGTCCGCACCCGCTGGTGCCGCCGTCGCTATTCCGGTCGCGGAACTTCACGATCGTCAACCTGTCGACCTTCCTCATCTACGGCGCCCTGTACGTGTCATTCGCGTTCACCGGACTCTTCTTCCAGGGGACGCTGGGATACTCGCCGCTCGGAGCCGGAGCGGCGGGCATCCCGGTGGCGATCCTGCTCACCACGCTGTCGACACCCGCGGGTACCTGGGCCGCCCGACTCGGGCCGCGCATCTTCATGGTCGTCGGTCCGGTGCTGATGGCCATCGGCCTGCTGTGGTTCTCGCGCATCCCGCCGGACTCGCCGCCATGGCGCCTGGACGTGGCCGATCCGAGCACCTGGGTCCCGCCGGGCGGCTCGCTGGTCGACGTCGTGCTCGGGCAGTTCGTGTTCGGGGTCGGGATCGCCCTGCTCGTCGCGCCGTTGACGACTGCCCTCATGAGCTCCATCCCGGTTCGCAATGCCGGGCTCGGGTCGGCGATCAACAACGCGGTCAGCCGGGTCGGCTCGCCGCTGGTGAGCGCCGTGCTGTTCATCGTCATCACCGCGAGCTTCTATCCGACGCTCGCGTCGCTTGCGCCGGGCATCGACGTCGACGATCCGGCGGTCCGCGAACAGGTGCAGCCCCTGACGCGACCGTCCGACGAGCTCGATGACCAGGTGGCGGACGCCGCCCGACAGGCGAGCACCGATGCCTTCCGGCTCGCGATGTTCGTCTCGGCCGGGCTGCTGGTGCTCGGCGCCGGCATCAACGCGGCCGGGATCCGCAACCCATCGGCCGAGCGGGTGACCTCGACGGCCGGCGCAGACGCGGTCCCGCCCGCCTGACCCTCAGCCGGTCAGAAGACCATCGGGCACCAGGGCGGGCGCTCGGTCCGGAACAGCGCATCGGCCCGCGCCAGGGCGCCGGGCTGGAGCTCGCGCACGCGGGCCGCATCGGCAAGCTGGACGAAGCTGAACCCGCCGAGGTAGGCAGCGGCCAGATCGCTCACGTCCATCGCCAGATCGGCAGCGTCCGTCGCCGGCTCGACGCGCGGCACGCCGTCCTCAACGCTGAGCGACCAGCGTCCGTCGTTCCACTCGCAGGTCTCGTCGCCAATCTCGAGCACGAGCGTGCCCATCGGCGGCATAGCGGCGCTGGGCCAGTGCCGACGCCACGTCGACGACGCGCAACCAGAGGCCGTCGCCGAGGCCGATGCCCAGCCGGCGTGGCTCGAGCGCGTTGAGGATGATGGGGTCGTCCGGCGCCACGTTCCAGGCCTCGAGCTTCAACATGAGGTCGATGCCGAGGAGGAAGCGCCACAGGTCGAGATTCGCGGCCGGCGTGGTGGCCATCTTCTCGGTCAGGATCACCGTCGACTGCGGCCCCGCGTCGTCCCACTTGTCGCGCACTCGGTAGCGCGCATAGCCATCCGGCTCACCGGCCACCTCGTGGATGACGTAGAACGCCGCGCCGGCACCGTGCCGCCAGTGCTCCGGGTCCCGGAAGAATTCGACGTCCCAGAAGGCGGGCGTGCGGCCGAAGAACCCCGGGCGGGTCGGCACGACCGCGTCATGGATCGGCGGGAATGAGGCGCTTCGCCTCGTCCACGTCGACCAGGCGGATCGTGCCCGCCGGCGCGTGCGGCGCGCGGAAGGCGCTGCGATCTCGCTCGACCGAGAGCCGGGTGGCCGTCGTCGCCAGGCCGTAGCCGAAGCGCTGGTAGATGCTGCCCTCCGAGGCCCACAGGATGGCGATCGACTCGCCCCGGTCGTGAACGTCGCCCAGCTGGCGCAGCATCATCCGGCGCAGGATCCCCTGACGCCGATGCGTGGGCTGCACGCCGACGAAGGTCACGCCCGCGGCGGGCACCATGCCGCCGGGAATGGTCAGGTCGAAGCTGAAGATCCCGGCGGTGGCCACGACGCGGTCCCCGTCGTAGGCGGCGATGGCCCGGTCCGGCTCGAAGATCGACTCGTAGGCGGCGGCGTCCTCGTCGCGCAGGCGTTCCGAGAAGGCGAGCTCGCCCGCGTCGAAGAACTGGCGGGGCTCACCGTCGAACGCGCGGACGTCGATTTCCATCGGCCGATTATGGCGCGGGTCCTGCTCTACCATCGCGCCGATGTTCCCGATTGGCGACGAGAACGAGCGGGGGCACGGGCCTGCCTACGTGACGCTGGCCCTGATCGCGATCAACGTCGTGGTCTTCATCCTGTTGCAGGGAGCCGGCGTCGAGCAGCGAGGGCGCGGAGTTCACGTACGGCTACAGCGCCGTCCCGCTGGAGATCACGACCGGCACCGACCTGACTCAGCCCGAGACGATCACCGTCGGCGGCGAGCAGTTCGAGGTCCCGCAGGAGCCCGGGCCGTCACCGATCTGGCTGACGCTGCTGACCAGCATGTTCATGCACGGCGGGTGGTTCCACCTCGCCGGCAACATGCTGTTCCTGTGGGTCTTCGGCGACAACGTGGAGCACCGCATCGGGCACGTGCCTGTTCCTCGTCTTCTACCTCGCCGCAGGCGTGATCGCCAGCTTCGCCCAGATCCTCGTCAATCCGGACTCGGTCATCCCGTCGCTCGGCGCGTCGGGCGCGGTGTCCGGCGTGCTTGGCGCCTACATCGTGATGTTCCCGACGAACCGCGTGACCGTATTCCTCTTCCGCGTGCTGGTGCCCGTGCCGGCCATCGTCGCCATCGGCATCTGGGCAGCCTTCCAGTTCATCAACGGCATCGGTGCGCTTCCTGCTCTCCGAGGAGACGGCGGGTGGCGTCGCCTACATGGCGCACATCGGCGGGTTCGTGACGGGCCTGCTCGCCGGCGTCCTGTTCCGGGGGATCTTCCACGAACCCCGCCATCCGCGGGGCACGCCCGCCTCGGCCTACCGATGACGACCGCCCCCACCGACGAGGCTGCCGGGCTGTTCGGGCCTGCCTCGGTCTCGTGGCGGGTCGACCGCGAGCTGCTCGTCCTCGCCGGAGGATCGTGCGCGCTGCTGCTCCAGGCTGCGCACCCATCCGTCGCGGCCGGGGTCGCGCAGCACTCGACGTACGCGACCGATCCGTTCGGCCGGCTGCTCCGGACACTGGAGAGCAGCTTCTCGGTGGTCTTCGGCAGCCGCTCCGAAGCCGAGACGACCATCCGCCGGGTCAATGCCATCCACGGCGCCGTCCGCGGCCTGCGTGCCGACGGCCGGCCGTACAGCGCCCTCGACGCCGAGGCCCTGCTGTGGGTGCACGCGACGCTGGTCGACACCGCGCTCCGCGTGTACGACCGCTTCGTTTCGCCGCTCAGCGGTGAGGACGCCCAGCGCTACCACGAGGAGAGCGCGCGCGTGGCCGTCGCGCTCGGCGTGCCCGGCCGGGAACCTGCCGCCCACGATCACCGGCCTGCGGGAGTGGATGGCGGGGATGATCGCCGGCGGCCAGATCCAGGTGACCGCCGACGCCCGCCGGATCGCGCGCACCGTGCTCTACCCGAGCAGATTCCCGCCGCGGCTGGCGTGGGACGCGGCGCACCTCGTGTCGCTCGCCACCCTGCCCGAGCCGATCCGACGCCAGTACGGCATCCGCTGGTCCGAGGCTCGCGAACGCGGGGTGCGCCGCATCGCTGCGGCCTCGCGACGACTGCTGCCGATCCTGCCCGGTCCGCTCCGGCACGCCCCACAGGCACGTGCTGCGGATCGCCGCGTGGCTCAGTCCGCCGCCGGCACGCGGTAGCGTCCGCGAACGGCGACCGTCCGCAGGCCCAGGCGCTCCACGTTGCGGATCGAGCTGCCGCCCACTGCTGCCGACGCTCCCACCAGGTCGCAGCCCAGGCGACGTGCGCGCTCGATCCGCGCGGCGATGAGCGCACGCTGGATCCCGCGGCCGCGATGGGCGGGAACCACGGTTCCTGCGCGGAGCCACCCCACCCGGTGGTGAGTGTGCAGGGCGCCGGCGCCAACCGGCACGCCGTCCACCTCGGCCACGAATCGATGGTCGTGCGGGCCGAGCGCGAACTGCGGCTCCAGCGCCCGCCACGCCTCGGCGACCGATCCGTCGAGCTCGGCGGCCTCGACGATGACGCGAGCCCAGGCACCGACCTCGTCACGTGGCAGCTCCCGGACCGTGACGCCCTCGATTGCCACCGCGCCGCCCTCGGCCTCCGTCGGCCCGCGCCGCATAGGCCGCGGTCGCGTCCAGGATCGCGCCCGGCCATGGCGGCGCGTCGGCGTCGGACCAGACCCATCCGGTCGTCCGATGCCGTTCGAAGTGGTCCCTCGCGACGTCCAGGAGGTTCGGGAGGGACGCGAAGCCGAGCGCCAGGTTGAAGATCGGGCCGGGCAGCTGGGGCGCGGCACAGATCGCGATCTCGCCGTCGTCCACCAGCGCGACAGCGGCGCCGGCCCTCGCGGCCGACTCCCACAACGCGAGCGTCGAGGAGCGCTCCGCGTCGTCGAGCCGGACGGCGATGCGATGTCGCTCCGCGGCGTCGCCAGTCGGCGCTTCGAGGCGGATCGGGTCGCCGGGACGCACGGTGCCCTCGCGCAGCACCCGGGCGTACATTCGGCTGTCGGCCGGATGCGCCGACGCCGCAAGCCGCCCAAACCGCAGGTCGGCGAACGAGTGCCGGATGGTGCGGCACGGGTTGGCCGCCCCGGACAGCTCGAGCAGCACCTCATCGCCGATCTCCAACCGGGTCCCGACGGGCAGCGTGGACACGTCGAACCCCTCGGTGGTGAGGTTCTCGCCGGTCGTGCCGGGTGCGATCGGATGGCCCTCGGCAGCAATCCGACGGATCGCCTCCACGCCGAGGATCGAAACCGCCCGATGCGGCCCACCGTGGACGGTGGCTGCCTGCTGTCGGTCGCCCTCCACGCCGAGCTTCTCGATCCGCGCAGCATCGACAGGTCGCTTCGGCACGCCCCCGGCCGATACGTTCACATGCAGCAGACGCCCGTCGCTCACGTCGCCGATGGTAGCGGCCGGCCGCGAGAGGGCCGCGTGGTGCTCGTGCACGGGGTCGCTATCATGGCTGCGCCCGCTCGATCCGCCCCTTCTCGAGCGGCCAGAGGAGCCAGGTTGACCCGATTCGCCAAGCTGACGGTGGCTGCCGCCGTGGCCACGTTCGTCCTGATCGCCGTCGGCGGTCTGGTGCGCGCCACGGACTCCGGGCTGGGATGCCCGGACTGGCCGCTCTGCTTCGGCGACTGGATCCCCCCGGCCGACCTCCACGCCTGGATCGAGCACACGCATCGGCTGGTGGCGGCGGTGTTCGTGGGCCCGCTCGTCGCGGCGGTCGGCCTGATCACCGTCTCCAGTCATCGGCGGCGTGACGCGCCGCTGCTCGTCGCCGCGGTCGTGGCGGGCGTGCTCGTGATCGTGCAGTCGCTGCTCGGCGCCGCGGTCGTCCTCGAGGGACTGGCCGCCGAGCTCGTGACCGCGCACCTGGCGATGGCGCTCACCGTGCTGGCCGCGCACGATCTTCATCGCCGAGCGCGCCACGAACGGACCGATGCCGTCCCTTCACGTCCGGCCCCGCCTGACCCGCCTGGTCGCGATCACCGGACTCGCGATCTACGGCCAGATGCTCCTCGGATCGTGGGTGACCGGCCACCACGCTGGCCTGGCATACGCCGACTTCCCGCTGATGAACGGAGCGCTCCTGCCGGTCGTCGCGGGCAGCGAGCAGGCCGTCCAGCTCGCGCATCGGGCTCATGAGCCTCGTCGTCGCCGGGCTTGTCGATCTGGTCGGCGGTCGCCATCTGGCGCTCCACCGACGCGACGCTGCCACGCCGGCTCGCCGTCTGGCTCGTCGTCCTGGTGGCGGTGCAGATCGCGCTCGGCGGGCTGAACGTGGTCAGCCGCCTGTCGGCGGCTTTCGTGGTGCCGCACCTGGCGCTCGGGGCCGCGCTGTGGGGCGGGTCGGTGTGGCTGCTGCTCGCCACGCGACGGCTGCGCCCGGCCGAGGTCCGCGCGCCTCGCCCGATCGAGGAGCGCGAGAACGGCGTCGGCAGCACCATCGCGCGCCTACGTGGCCCTGACCAAGCCGCGGATCATCGAGCTCCTGCTCGTCACGACCATTCCGACCATGGTGCTCGCCGCGGGTGGCGTGCCCTCCGCCTGGTTGATGGCGGCCGTGGTGCTGGGCGGCACGCTGGCGGCCGGCGGCGCGAACGCCATCAACATGTACGTCGATCGCGACATCGACGACATCATGCGGCGCACCCGGCATCGGCCCCTGCCCCGGCACGCGGTGCCTCCGGGCCGCGCGCTCGCGTTCGGCATCGGCCTGAGCATCGCGGCCTTCGCGTTCCTGGCGCTGACCGTGAACCTGCTGAGCGCCGTCCTCGCGCTCAGCGCGACGGCGTTCTACGTCTTCGTGTACACGATGTGGTTGAAGCGCACGACACCGCAGAACATCGTCATCGGCGGTGCGGCCGGCTGCGTTCCCGTCCTCGTGGCGTGGGCGGCGGTCACGGGCGAGGTCGGGCTGCCGGCCCTCGTGCTCTTCGCGATCGTCTTCTACTGGACGCCGCCCCACTTCTGGGCGCTGGCCCTGCGCTACCGCGGGGACTACGCCGCCGCCAACGTGCCGATGCTCCCCGTCGTGCGCGGCGAGGCCGAGACGGCCCGACAGATCCTGCTGTACACCGTGGCCCTGTTCGCCGTCAGCCTGCTCCTGCTGCCCGCGGCCGGGATGGGCTGGCTGTACCTGGTGGCCGCCGTCGTGCTCGGCGGCGTCTTCCTGCTCTACGCGGTCCGCCTTCGCGCCGACGCAGCGAACGGGCGTGCCGCGATCCGGCTCTTCCGGTTCTCGATCAGCTACCTGACGCTGCTGTTCGCCGCGGTCGCCGCCGACGCCCTGTTCCGCCTGCCGCTCGCCTAGCAGTCAGCCGTCAGCCGTCAGCCGCCGGGCGCGCTTCGGCGCCACGGTTCTTCGCCTCGCGCCGCCCGTTCCGCGGCCAGCCGCGCGTCGAGGCGGACGGTGCGCCGCTCCTCGTGCCGCATCCACAGGCGACCAGGACCAGGGCCATGCCGGCCAGGAAGGCGACGTCGCCGACCACCCACATGATCGTCCCGCCCAGCTGCTGGTCCTCCAGGGGCGTCGGCCCCCATTCCCGGATGTTGGTCACGTAGTGCGGGTAGAGGACGGTCGGCGCCGACAGCAGCGCCACGCCGAGGAAGGAGTTCTGCGGCATGGCGAGGAAGAGGTAGAGGAGGCGGACCGGATGGGGGAGCCTCCACGGCGAGGGGTCGACGCCGAGCGGAGGCCACCAGAACAGGAGCGCGGCGGCCAGGAAGGTCGCGTGCTGGAAGTAATGCAGCGGATCGTTCTCGAGCGCCTGGTCGTAGAGCGTGCTGAAGTGCCAGCCCCAGTTCACGGCCGCGAACAGCACCCAGGCGATGACCGGGAAGGACAGCACCCGGACCGGGCGGCTGTGCAGCACGGCCAGCAGCCGGCGCCGCCATGCGGGGGTCGCCGCGCGCAGGGCCAGCGTGATCGGCGCGCCCAGCAGCAGCAGCGGCGCGGCCACCAGCTCCAGGAGGAGGTGCTGGACCATGTGGACGCTGAACAGCTGCCCCTCGTACGCCTCGATGGGCGAGCACAGCGCGACGGCGATCGCCACCAGGCCACCGCAGAACAGCCACGATCGGTAGGCCGGGTGCGGGTTGGCGGGGTGGGCCGCGGCGACGCGTCGCACCGCGACCATCCAGGCCGCCGCCGCCACGAGCAGGCCGCCCAGCACCAGGGGGTCGAGGCTCCATTGCAGGAGGACGCCGGGCAGCTCGGGGCGCGGCGCCGACGCGCCATGGGCGAGCGCCGTCCCGGGAGGCGCGGCCACGACGAGCACGAGCGGCACGAGGATGGACACCAGTCGACGCATCGCATCCATTCTCGCCCCATTCGGCGGGAACCGCCGAGGTGCCGAGAGCGTCAGGGCGCGCATGAGACGAACCGTCGCTGGCCTCTTCGTCGTGCTCCTCCCTCGTCCTCGTCGCGTGCGCGGCACCCGGCGGCTCGCCGCCGGCCTCGGCCGATCCGTCGTCCGAGGCGTCCCCGGGCTCCTCGTCCTCGCCGCCTCCGCCCTCGGCGGGCAGCGGGGGCGACATCGACCACCCGACCGGCTCGGAGGCGGTCATCGCGATCACCCAGACCGGCGGCATGCTGCCGGTCCACCTGCAGGCCACCACGCCTCCGATCTTCGTCCTCACCGGCGACGGACGAGTCATCGTGCAGGGCATGCAGACCCTCGAGTTTCCCGGCCCCATGCTCCCGCCGCTCCAGGAACGCCAGCTGACCGAGGAGGGCGTGCAGACGATCCTGGGATCGCTCGAGGAGACGGGCCTGTTCGTCGGCGACCTCGAGCTGCGCGGGATGCAGAACATGGTCACCGATGCCGTCGATACGGTCTTCACCGTGAACGCGGGCGGTCGCACCTCGGTCGTCAGCGTGTACGCCATCGGCCAGCTCCTGCCGGACATGCCGCCTCCGCCGGGGGTCGACGAGGCTGAGCTCGAGGCCTACGCGGTGCTCTCGACGCTGCACGACCGCCTGCTGACGCTCGACACGTGGCTGCCGGCCGATGCGTGGGCGACCGAGTCGTGGGTTCCCTACGAGCCCGAGGCGATGCGGCTCTACGTGCGCGACGTGACCGACGAGCCGGTGGACGACCTCCCGGGGCAGGAGCGCGCGTGGCCGACCGACGAGGACCCCGCCGCGTTCGGCGAGGAGCTCCCGGTCTTCGGCGACGGCACACGCTGCGCGGTGGTGGAGGGCGAGGACGCCGCGCTCTGGTTCACGGAGCTCTCGAACGCCAACGAGAACACCATCTGGACCTCGGGCGACCGGCCGCTACGCGATCGACGCCCGGCCCCTCATGCCCCACGAAGAAGGGACCTGCGAGGCCTGAATCGGGCCCGTTCCGCGGCTCGCCGCTGCGCCGATGCGGGTCGCGCCGCATCGGCGCCCTTCGCTACAATGCAGCCCGGCCGCCTCAGCCCCCTGAGCGCGCGTGCTGCGACACCCGGTGTCGATTGAACACAGCGGAGAGCCTCGAACGAGACTGATGCAACGAACGGCGGCTCGATCTCGCCTGCGGTCGATCCTTCACGTCGGCCTGCCCCTCGGCATCCTGGCGATCGCCGTGAGCGGCTGCCTGCTGCCCCCGCAGCCGAAGACCGACGCGGGCCAGGACGTCTTCAACCTCTACCTCGTCGTCCTGGCGCTGGCCGCCGTCGTGTTCGTGGGGGTCGAGGGCTTCATCCTGTACGCGATCGTTCCGCTACGGCGCCATCCGGGCGACGACATGCTCCCGCCGCAGCTCCACGGCAACAACACGGTCGAGATCATCTGGACCGCCATCCCGACGGTCATCGTGCTCATCCTGTTCACGTTCAGCATGATCACGCTCGGCGAGGTCGAGGCCCGCTCCGAGGAGCCGGGCGTCACGATCGAGGTCGAGGGCTTCCAGTGGCAATGGCGATTCCTGTACCCCGACGGCGGCGAGGTGGTCGGCACCATCGGTGAGCCGCCGACGCTTGTGGTGCCGGTCGGCGAGCCGATCCGGCTCGTGCTGACCTCGCTGGACGTGAACCACTCGTTCTACGTGCCCCGAGTTCCTCATCAAGCGTGACCTGATCGACTTCGGTGGGAACCGGCCCCCGAACACGCTCGAGTTCGTGGTGACCGAGGAGGGGACCTACGCCGGCCAGTGCGCCGAGTTCTGCGGCACCGCGCACGCGGAGATGACCTTCGTGGTCGAGGCGATGTCACCCGACGCGTTCGACGACTACACCGCGGCGCTCGCCAGCGGTTCGCCGCCACCCGCGACCGGCGGCGGCGAGTGCGAGACCACGATCGAGATCGCCGCCAACAACCTGCAGTTCGACATCGACGCCTTCGAGGTCCCGCCGGACACCCCGTTCTGCATCGCCTTCGAGAACGAGGAGAACCAGCCCCATAACGTCGCGATCTACGACGGCGGCGAGGCCCTGTTCTCGGGAGAGACCTCACCGGAGCCCGGCAGCATCACGTACGCAGGTCCCGGCCCTGCCCGCCGGCGAGTATCACGTTCATCTGCGAAGTCCACCCCGGTGTCGGGCTGACGGCACGGTCACCGTCAGTGACGGAGCGCTAGCGAACACCATGGCAACCACCACGCTCGAGCCGCGCAGCGGCACCTACCGCGCGATCCTGGGTGCTCGACTGGCTGACGACGGTCGACCACAAGAAGATCGGGATCCTCTACATCGTCAACAGCTTCCTGTTCTTCTTCGCCGCCGGGATCCTGGCGCTCGTCATCCGCAGCGAGCTGGCCGTGCCGGGCCTCCAGTTCCTGGACCAGGACACCTACAACCAGGCGTTCACGATGCACGGCACGATCATGCTGTTCCTGTTCGTCATCCCGGTCGCTGTCCGGGTTCGGGAACTACATCGTGCCGCTCCAGCTCGGAGCGCCGGACATGGCGTTCCCGCGCATCAACGCGCTCTCGTTCTGGCTGCTGCCGCTCGGCGGCATCCTGATCTTCTCGGGATACCTGTTCGGCGGCGCGGCCGCCGAGGGCTGGACCGGCTACGCGCCGCTCACCCTGCGCGAGTACGCGACGACGCCCGGCACTGACCTGTGGATCATCGGCCTTGCACTGGTGGGCACCGCCTCGATCCTGGGCGCGGTCAACTTCATCACGACCATCTTCAAGATGCGGGCACCGGGCATGACGCTGTTCCGGATGCCGATCTTCGTGTGGACGGTCCTCGTGACCGCGGTCCTGATCCTGCTCGCGACGCCGGTGCTGACCGCCGGCCTCATCGCGCTGTTCATCGATCGCAACTACGGCGGCAGCTTCTTCGACCCGAACGCTCGGCGGCAACCCGATCCTGTGGCAGCACATCTTCTGGTTCTTCGGCCACCCCGAGGTCTACATCGTCATCCTGCCGGCCATGGGCGTGGTCAGCGAGATCCTGCCGGTCTTCAGCCGCAAGCCGCTCTTCGGCTACAAGGCGTTCGTGTTCGCCACCGTCGGCATCGGCCTGCTCAGCTTCAGCGTCTGGGCCCACCACATGTTCACCACCGGGGTCGTGGCCCTACCGTTCTTCGCGTTCATGACGACCCTGATCGCCATCCCGACCGGCGTGAAGATGTTCAACTGGCTCGCCACGCTGTGGCGCGGCAAGATCACGCTCGCCACGCCGATGCTGTTCGCGCTCGGCTTCCTTTCGATGTTCCTCATCGGCGGCATCAGCGGAGTGATGCTCGGGCAGCCCCCGTTCGACTTCCACGTGCAGGACACGTACTTCGTGGTCGCGCACCTCCACTACGTGTTCTTCGGTGGCGCCGTCTTCGGCGTCTTCGCGGCGGCCTACTACTGGTTCCCGAAGATGTTCGGCCGCAAGCTGAACGAGCCTCTCGGCAAGGTCCACTTCTGGCTGCATTTCATCGGCTTCAACCTCGCCTTCTTCCCGATGCACCAGCTCGGGCTCGACGGCATGCCGCGCCGGGTCAGCGACTACAGCCCCGATGCGGGCTGGACGCTGCTGAACTTCGCCTCCACCGTCGGCGCCTTCATGATCGCCGTGAGCGTGATCCCGTTCCTCATCAACGTGGTCGCCACGTTCATCAACGGTGAGCCAGCCGGCGACGATCCGTGGGAGGGCAACACGCTGGAGTGGGCGACGACCTCGCCGCCGCCGCCGTACAACTTCGACCGGCTGCCGCCGATCCATTCGGAGCGCCCGCTCTTCTTCCTGACCCACGGCCACGGTCACGCGGTGGAGCGGGAAGAGGACCTCGACGAAGAGCAGGAGGCCCAGGCATGACCGCGCAGACGATTCCCGCGGGCGGCGCCGGCGAGGGGCACGAGCCCATCGTCACCCATCCCACCGGCATGCCGACCGCGCTCGTCGGGATGCTGCTGTTCATCGCCAGCGAGGTGATGTTCTTCGGCGGCCTGTTCGCGACGTACTTCAACGCCCGCGCCTCCGTCCCGGCCGGCGAGTGGCATCCGCCCGCGGGCGGCCACCTCGATCTGCCGCTGGCCGCGGTGCTCACTGCCGTCCTGGTGTCGTCGAGCTTCACGATGCAGTTCGGCGTGTGGGCCATCCGCCGCGGCGACACCGGCAAGCTGAAGATGTGGACGGCGATCACGCTGGGCCTCGGCGTCCTGTTCCTGGCCGGCCAGCTGTACGACTACAGCCAGCTCGGCTTCGGGATCGCCGACGGCGTGTTCGGGACGGTGTTCTACACGCTCACCGGGTTCCACGGCGCGCACGTCTTCGGCGGGGCGGTCGGCCTGACGATCGTGCTGGCTCGCGCCATGCGCGGCCAGTTCAGCGCTCGCAACCACGTCGCGGTGGAGGCGGTCAGCATGTACTGGCACTTCGTCGACGTCGTCTGGATCGGCGTGTTCACCACGATCTATCTGCTGCGGTAGGAGGGTTCGCCCGTGACCGACGTCGCCATCGGCTTCCTCCTCCTCGGCGTCGCCATGCTCGTCGTGCTGGGCATCGTGTTCGCGATCTCGTCGCGCAGCGGACCGCCGGGGGACAAGCCGCACCCGCCGCGCGGCGTCCACCTGCCGGGTCCCAGCTTCCTGCCGGTCGTGATGTCCCTCGGGGCCCTGCTCCTCGGCGCCGGGCTCGCGTTCCGGCCCGAGGACCAGTTCGCGAACCTGTGGCTGGCGATCCCCGGCGTCGCCGTGCTGGTCTTCGGCATCGTCGCCTGGGTCACGGCGGCCAACCGCGAGTGGCGGGATACCGAGGGCGGGTCGCACGACGACGGGGCCGCGCACTGAGCCGCCGATGACAGCCGGTTCGGCAGCCAGCGTCGGGCCCGACCTGCGGCGCCTGCCGCGGACCTATCTCGTCGCCGCGGCCATCCTCCCGCTGATCCTCGCTCTTGGCCTGGGCGCGCTCCTGCTGGGCCGAGTGCCGGCGCGGTCGCCTACGACCGTCGGTTCGCTGGCGCCGGACTTCGTCGCTGGCCGACCTCGACGGCAATCCGGTGCGCCTGGCCGACCTGCGCGGACGCCCCGTGGTCGTGAACTTCTGGGCCAGCTGGTGCGGCCCCTGCGTCGAGGAGTTCCCTCTGCTGCGCGAGGCGGTGGCGGATCATGCGGGCGAGGAACTGGCCGTCGTCGGCATCGTGGTGCGCGACCGATCCGAGGCGGCCCGGGACTTCATGGCTCGCAACGGCGGGACGTGGACGGCGGCGATGGATCCCGGCGAACGCGTCGCATCGGCGTATGGCATCCTCGGGCCACCCGAGACCTACTTCATCGACCGAGAGGGCAGGATCGCCGCTCGCCAGTTCGGACCAATCACGGATGCGTCGCTCGCGCAGCACCTGGCGACCATTCTCAACGACCACGAGGAGTGAGCGAGGAAATGACGACCGAGCCGAACCTCCCGGCGACGCGCGACGAGGCGCCGGCGACGCACGTCGATCATCCGCCGCCGGTGGCGCCCGACCGACCGATCAGCGTCGCCTTCCTGCCGCTGGCCCTGGTGGCCTTCGTCATCCTCGCCTTCGCGATCGCAGCGTGGACGTTCCTGTCGACCGCGGTCTGAGCCGTCAGGAGTTGGGGATCGCCGGACCCTCCGCTCGCTGCTCCGCGGCCACCCCGCCGGGAGTCGGGAAGCGCCGCTGGATGTAGTCGTCGAGGATGGCCAGGAACCGCGGCACGATGTCGTCGCCGCGCAGGGTCTCGGTCTTCTGCCCGTCGACGAACACCGGGGCCACCGGCTCCTCGAACGTGCCGGGCAGGCTGATGCCGATGTCCGCGTGCTTCGACTCCCCCGGGCCGTTGACGACGCAGCCCATGACCGCCACCCGGAGCTCCTCGACGCCGGGGTGCGTCTCACGCCAGCGCGGCATCTGCTCGACGAGGTGGGCCTGGATGTCGCGGGCCATCTCCTGGAAGAACGTCGAGGTGGTCCGACCGCAGCCGGGGCAGGCGGAGACCTGGGGCAGGAACGAGCGCAGGCCCAGCGACTGGAGGACCTGCTGTGCCACCTGCACCTCCTGGGTCCGGTCGCCTCCGGGCTCCGGTGTGAGACTGACCCGGATCGTGTCGCCGATGCCTCGCTGCAGGAGGATGGCGAGCCCCGCCGTCGAGGTGATGATGCCCTTCGCGCCCATGCCCGCCTCGGTCAGACCGAGGTGGAGCGGGAAGTCGCAGCGGTCCGCCAGGCGCGCGTAGACCTCGACCAGGTCCTGCACCCCCGAGACCTTCGCGCTGATGATGATCCGATCGTGGCCGAGGCCCACCTCCTCGGCGAGGCGCGCCGAGCGCAGGGCGGATTCGATCATCGCCTCGATCATCACCTCGCGCGAGTCCTTGGGGTCGGGCGAGGCCGCGTTGGCGTCCATCATCTCGGTCAGCAGCTGCTGATCGAGCGACCCCCAGTTCACGCCGATGCGGACCGGCTTGTCGTTCGCGATCGCCACCTCGATGATCTGCGTGAACTGCTCGTCGCGGCGCTTGGTCCCGACGTTGCCGGGGTTGATGCGGTACTTGGCCAGGGCCGCCGCCGCCGCCGGGTACCTGGTCAGCAGCAGGTGGCCGTTGTAGTGAAAGTCGCCGATGATCGGCACGTCGACGCCCAGCCGATCGAGCTTGTCGCGGATGACCGGTACCGCCTCGGCGGCCTCGTCGTTGTTCACCGTGATCCGTACCAGCTCCGAGCCGGCGTGCGCGAGCTGCGCGACCTGGAGGGCGGTCGCATCGGCATCGGCGGTGTCGGTGTTCGTCATCGACTGCACGACGATCGGATGGTTCGATCCGACCGGGATGCCGCCGACGAGCACCGTCACGGAGTGCCGTCGTCCTGGCGTGGTCATCGGGGCCATGGTAGAACGGGCTCCCCCCAACGGCACGCGGCGTGCACGGGTCCCCGCATGGCGGAGCGGGGGGCGATCGACCGTGTGGCCGGCCACCGCGTCTGGATCGTCGAGGATGACCCGGCATCGGCGGCCCTGGCGGTCGAGCTGTGCCAGGCATCCGGCGCCGTTGCATCGGTCTTTCGCGCGCCATTGCCGTTTCTCGCCGCCCTGCGAGCGGAGGATCCGCCTGCGGCGATCATTCTCGACTGGCGCCTCGAGGAGCAGCTCAGCGCGGCCCTCTTCCTGGCCACACGGCACCAGCACCCGACCCTGGCCGTGGTGTATTGGACCGGCAGCGCAGCCGGTGGACTGCCGTCGATGATCCGCGATGACGGGAGCACGCGCGTGGTGGACAAGGCGGCCGGCACCCGAGCGTTCGAGGAAGCCATGGCATGGGCCCTTGCGCATGCACCGGGGGAGGCGGAAGAGGGCGTCCCGGGGTCCGCCTGATCGTGGCGCGGTTCCGGGTTTGGGTAGACTGACGGCTGCATGACCACCACCGTTCCGCCCGACACGGGGACACCGGAGCACGAGCACGTGACCGACGCCCGCCATCGCCGGGTCGGCATCATCGGCTCCGGGCCGGCCGGCCTGACGGCCGCGATCTACGCCGCACGGGCCAACCTCGAACCGCTCGTGATCGGCGGCAACGTGCCGATGGGGCAGCTGATGATCACCTCGGACGTCGAGAACTACCCGGGCTTCCCGGAGGGGATCCAGGGGCCGGAGCTGATGCAGAAGTTCCGCGAGCAGGCGGAGCGCTTCGGCGCCACGATGGTCGAGAAGGACGCGACCAAGGTCGACTTCAGCGAGCGGCCGTTCCGCATCTGGGTCAACGACGACGAGTACCGGGCGGACTCGGTGATCGTCGCGACCGGCGCGTCCGCCCTGTGGCTGGGCATCCAGACCGAGGAGGAGTTCCGCGGTCGTGGGGTGAGCGCCTGCGCCACCTGCGACGGCTTCTTCTTCCGGGGTCGCGAGGTTGCCGTCGTCGGTGGCGGCGACACCGCCCTGGAGGAGGCCACGTTCCTGACCCGCTTCGCCGACAAGGTCACGATGATCGTGCGCCGCGAGGAGTTCCGCGGCAGCAAGATCATGCAGGACCGCGCCCTGAACCACGAGAAGATCGACGTCCTGTGGAACAAGGAGGTGGCCGAGGTCAAGGGCGACATGACGGTGTCGTCGCTGACCCTTCGTGACACCGCCACCGGTGAGCTGTCCGAGCTCGCGGTGCAGGGCATGTTCGTGGCCATCGGCTACAAGCCGAACACCGAGCTGTTCGCCGGCCAGCTCACGATCGGCGAGGGCGGATACCTGGAGATCGTCGACGGCGAGACCGGGTCGGGCATCTCGGGCGTCTTCGTTGCCGGCGATGTCCACGATCACCACTACCGGCAGGCGGTGACCGCCGCCGGGGACGGGTGCAGGGCCGCGATCGACGCGGAGCGCTGGTTGGCCTCCGTGGGAGAGATCGAGACCTCGACAGCCACGAACTGGTAGGCCGCGCCCTACCGGCCGCCGATCGGGTCGTTCACTACACTAACGATTCCCACTTTCGCCCAGGAGATCCATGCACCGATGGCCGCCCGCGCCCCGCGTCCCGAGGACCTCTACGACCTCCGCGTCCCGACCGACCTCGCCATCTCGCCCGACGGCCGGTACGTGGCGTTCGGTGTCAAGTCCGTGGCGCCGGGGAAGGACGGCTACCGCACCTCGCTCTGGATCGCGGCCGCCGACGGCAGCAGCCCCGCGCGTCAGCTGACGGCCGGCACGAAGAACGACACCACACCGCGCTGGTCGCCGGACGGCCGGACACTGGCCTTCCTCTCGGACCGCGGCGGGGTCCTCCAGGCCGGCGGGGGAGGCGCGAAGCCCGGCAAGGCCGAGGCGCCGAAGGAGGGTGTCACCCAGGTCTGGCTGCTCCCCTTCGCCGACGGTGGCGAGGCGCGCCAGCTCACCGACCTGCCGAAGGACGTCAGCGGCCTTTCCTGGTCTCCGGACGGCCGGCGCCTGGTGATCGTGAGCGGGGCGGCATCCACGACACCGGAGCGGAAGCCCGAACGCAAGCCCGAGGATCCGCCGGCGCCCGATACGCGGCTCATCGACACGCTGCTCTACCAGTTCAACGGGGCCGGCTTCATCCACGACAAGTTCAGCCGGCTGTGGCTCATCGAGGTTGCGACCGGCAGCGCCGAGCTGCTGACGACGGGCGACCATCACGACGGCGACCCGCGGTGGTCGCCGGACGGTCGCCAGGTCGCGTTCGTCTCGGATCGCCACCCGAACCCCGATCTCGGGTGGAGGAGCGACGTGTACGTGGTGACTCTGTCGACCCGGGCGGTCCGACAGCTGTCTTCGGGCCGCGGGCGGCAGGCGTGGGCTGCTCCGGAGTGGTCGCCGGACGGCAGGTGGATCGCGGCCGTCGGGAACCGGGAATGGCGCCGCGGCGAGATCGCGCAGGCATCGGTCTGGCGCTTCCGCGTGCGTGACGGCGAGGCGCAGGATCTCCTGGCCGGCAGCGATCTCGAGGCCGGCGCCGCGATGAACAGCGACCTGGTAGGCGGCGGTGCGAACCGCGCGCAATGGATGGCGGACGGGCGCTGGATCGTCTTCGGCGCGCCGGCCGATGGTTCGTTCGAGCTGTGGCGAGTGGAGGTCGACGGTGGGCGCGTCGAGCGCCTCACCCGGGACCGGCACTATCTCGGCCGCGAGGTGCTCGCTCCGACGCTTCGGGGTGGGGCCCGGGTGGCAGCGGTCCGGACCAGCGGGACCGAGGTCCCGGACGTCGTCGTCGGTGACATCCCGGCCGGCCGGTTGAGCGGCAACGACAACGTCGAGCTGCGTCGAGTCTCGGACCTCATGGGCGAGGCGTGGGGCGGCATCCGCCTCGTGGCGCCGGTCGAACGCTGGCACGAGGTCGACGGTCGACGCATCCAGGGCTGGTTCATCCCTGCGCCGGCGAGCACGAAGCGCAGCCCCGCGCCGGTCGTGCTCGAGATCCATGGCGGCCCGGCCACCCTCTACGGCTGGTCGCTGATGTGGGAGTGGCAGGTGCTGGCCGCGAACGGGATCAGCGTGTACGCCAGCAATCCGCGCGGTTCACAGGGCTACGGCCAGGCGTTCCTGACCGCCAACGTCCGTGACTGGGGCGAGGGCCCGATGCGCGACGTGATGGCCGGCATGGATGCGCTGATCGAGGACGGCCTGGTCGACGGTGAACGGATGGGAGTGACCGGTGGGTCCTACGGCGGCTACCTCACGTCCTGGATCGTGGGGCACTCGAACCGCTTCAAGGCCGCTGTCACCTGCCGCAGCGTGAACGATCTCGTCAGCCAGATGCAGTCCGGCGACATCGGCGGCCCCGTCTTCGGTCTCTACGTCTACGGCACCCACCCATGGGACGACTGGGACCTGTACCACCGCCACTCGCCGCTCACGTAC
The DNA here is from genome assembly GCA_963806695.1 of uncultured Chloroflexia bacterium. GTDB lineage: Bacteria > Chloroflexota > Limnocylindria > QHBO01 > QHBO01 > JACDBZ01. Next base: position 190,511 of record CAWDYT010000003.1, read on the forward strand.
GCCACCGAGGTCACCACCCCGCTCCTCATCCAGCATGCCGAGAAGGACCTGCGCTGCACGGTCACGCAGGCCGAGGAGCTGTTCGCGGTGCTGCGTTCGTTGAAGAAGACGGTGCGCCTGATGCGTGTGCCGGAGGAGTCGCACGAGCTCACGCGCTCGGGCACGCCCTTCCGGCGCGTTGACAACCTGCGGCTCATCGACGAGTGGTTCCGGCACTTCCTGGTCGAGGGCAAGACGCGGCTGCCGAGGGTCGATCCGAACCGCGGATAGTCGGTCAGACCGTCGGCGGTTCCCGTTGGCTGAGACGACGCGCGCGTCGCTACACTCGCGGCGATGACTTCCGACATCGAGACCGCTCTGCGGGAGGGCTACGCGATTCGACGCGCCCGGGCTGACACTGGGCGCCGCCATGTCCGGCGACGAGGCGTTGCCCGGCGCCCAGGTCCGTGTGCCATTGGCGATGATGAACCGTCACGGGCTGGTGGCCGGTGCCACCGGGACCGGCAAGACGAAGACGCTGCAGGTGCTCGCCGAGCAGCTCAGCGACGCGGGCGTGCCCGTCTTCATCAGCGACATCAAGGGCGACATCAGCGGGCTCGCAGCCCCGGCCGAGGTCAACGAGAAGCTCACCGGCCGAGCCGAAGCAGTCGGCTTCGCCGACTACGCCCCGAAGGCGTTCCCTGTCGAGTTCCTGACCCTCGATCGGGACGGGACCGGGGTGCGCCTGCGCGCATCGGTCTCGAGCTTCGGCCCGATCCTCCTGTCGAAGGTGCTCGACCTGAACGAGACGCAGCAATCGGTCCTGGCGCTGACATTCAAGTACAGCGACGACAAGAAGCTGCCGCTCGTCAACCTGGAGGACCTGCGCGCGCTGCTCAACCACTTGAACTCCGACGAGGGCAAGGCCGAGATGGCCGAGTACGGCGGGGTGGCGACGGCGACGGTGGGCGTCATCGTTCGCAAGATCGTCGAGCTCGAGCAGCAGGAGGCCGATGCGTTCTTCGGCGCCCCGGAGTTCGATGTCGACGACTTCCTGCGCACGACCGACGACGGACGGGGCGTGATCAGCGTCCTCGAGCTGGCCGACATGCAGGACCGGCCGGCCCTGTTCAGCACGTTCATGATGTGGCTGCTGGCGTCGCTGTACGAGTCGCTGCCGGAAGTCGGCGATCCGGACAAGCCCAGGCTCGTCTTCTTCTTCGACGAGGCGCACCTGCTGTTCCGCGATGCGAACAAGACGTTCATGCAGCAGATCGAGCTGGTCGCTCGCCTGATTCGCTCCAAGGGCGTCGGCGTGTATTTCGTCACCCACTCACCGGCCGACGTGCCGGCCGAGGTGCTCGGGCAGCTCGGCAACCGCGTTCAGCACGCCCTGCGCGCCTTCACTCCCGACGATCTCGAGGTCGTGCGGGCCACGGCCGAGACCTTCCCGACGACCGAGCACTACGACGTCGCCAAGGAGCTCACCGCGCTCGGCACCGGCGAGGCGCTGGTCACTGCCCTCGACCTCAAGGGCCGACCGATGCCCACGGCGCGGGTCATGATGCGACCGCCACGCTCGTTGATGGCCCAGGTCGAGCCGGCGGTCTTCGCGGCGGTGGTCGCCGCGTCTCCCATCGCCGCGACCTATGCCGCGGACGCAGACCCCGAATCGGCGAAGGAGCTGCTGGCGGCGCGGATGGTGCGCGCCGAGGAGGCGGCGAATGAGCCGATGGAAGGCGTCGAGGATCCGGAGACGCCGGCCGAGCGCAGGATGCGTCCGACTCGCGCACCCGAGCGCGGTGTCGACTGGGGCGACGTGGCCCAGGAAGGTGCCCGCTTCGCGCGCTCGGGGACGTTCAACACCATCCTGCGCTCGATCCTCGGGATCCTCACGAAGGGCCGCTAGCGGGTTCCTCGCGCGGCAGCGCCGCCCGGGCCACGTCGGGCACGTCGGTCACGAACGCCCACAGGCCGCAGGCGGCGAGGTGCTGCATGCGCTGTGGGTCGTTGACGACGTAGCAGCCGATCTCGCGGCCGAAGGCGTGTGCCTGGGCAAGGAGGGGCAGAGGATCCAGGCCCAGGTCGCCGTCCCAGGGCAAGACGCCGAGATGGCCGTGCTCGGTCGCCCAGACCAGGGCAGGCTCGACCGGCTGGGTCGGCACCAGCAGGTACCCGGTTCGTAGGTCGCCGTCCAGCTCGTGGACGCGGTCGATGGCGGCCTCGTCGAAGCTGATCACGGCCAGCCGTCCCGAGGTCCGCACCGGTCGCTCGGCCAGGGCGGCCACCACGGCGTCCGCTGCGGCGCGCGCCTTGATCTCGACCACCAGGCCCACGCCGTCCGGCAGCCAGTCCAGCACCTCGTCGAGCGTCGGCACCCGCAGGCCCTGCCCGGCAAGGGCGAAAGCCCGAGTCGTCGGCGCGAACGAAGGTGGCGCCCGCATCGGCTTCGCGGATGTCGTCCATGCGTGAGCTCGGAGACGCGGCCGACACGGTCGGTCGTCCGGTCGAGGGTCTCGTCGTGGATGACCGCGAGCTGCCCGTCGGCCGTGAGGTGCACGTCCAGCTCGATCGCGTCGGCACCGGCCTCGACCCCGAGCCGGAACGATTCCATCGTGTTCTCGGGCGCTTGCGCCGACGCGCCCCGGTGCGCCACCACCAGCGTCATCGGGCCACCTCGCCGGGCGGCACGATGGCGGGCTCGAGCGGCGTCGCCAACGCGTCGTCGACCGGTGGACGTAGGGGCGGCTCGGACACGTCGCGAAGCGATCCAGCAGCCCGATCAGCATGAGAGCCAGCAGGCTCAGGATGGCCACCTGTAGGCGCCTCGGCCCAGTGCTCCGGGTCGAGCAGCGAACACGATGCCACCGATAGACCAGCGGGCCGATGACCGCCGAGAGCTTCCCGACCAGCCCGAACAGGCCGAACATCTCGCCGACGCGGTCGGGCTGGCGATGCGGAGGAGCAGGAGCCGATCGGTCACGGCCACACCGCCAAGGCCGGAGCCCAGGATGGCGCCGGCGACCAGGAAGGGCACCTCCGACGAGCGTGACGGCCACGAGCAGCAGGCCCGCCGCCCAGCGTGACGAGCACCAGCACGAGCGTGCGCTTCGGTCCCCATCGGTCGGCGAGCCAGCCCCACCCGAACGAGGCGATGACCGCCACCACGGTCAGGCCGATGAGCACGAGCCGGGCCTCGCCCTCGGTGAAGCCGATGGCGTTGATGGTGAACAGGCTCATCACCGCGATGACGGTGTTGATGGGGTCCGTGTAGAACAGCCGGGCGACCACGAACCGCAGCAGGCCGGGCACCTCGCGCGCGTGGCGGATGCGACTCCCGCAGCTGCGCCCACGAGCGCAGGCTGTCGGCGATCGTGAACGGGACGCCGGTCCGCTTGCGTTCCGTGACGATCAGGAAGATCGGGATGGCGAAGACCGCGAACAGCGACGCCGACGAGCACGAAGCTGAGCGGCTGTGATGCGGCCGTCCGCGTCGACGGTCAGCCCGAGGAGCAGCCCGGACACGATGCGTGCCGAGGTAGCCGAGGCCGACGCCGATGCCCGACAGCCGGCCGCGCATGTCCGGGCGTGCCACGTCCGGCAGCAGGGCGTCGTAGTAGATGAGGGCGGCCTGGAAGCTGAAGTTCGCGATCGCGAAGAGCAGCAGTCCGAGGCCGATGTCGACGAATCCGATGAGGGCGGTCGGCACGACGCACGCGACCGTGAAGACCAGGAGGTACCCCTTGCGGCCGCCGGTCCGATCACTCTGCGCGCCGAGCACCGGCGAGACGACGGCGTTGAGCGCCACCGATGCGGAGGCCGCCACGGTGAACAGCAGGGTGCCGGTCCCCTCGCCGAGGGAGCGGACCGCCCACGGGCCCATCGCGAAGCTGACGATGGCGAAGCTGAAGATCGTGTTCGCGAAGTCGTACAGCGCCCACGCCAGCGCCTCCGGCGCGCTGCCCGAGCGCGTGAGTCCACCCAGCCCGCGCCACCAGGTGGCGGGTGCCATGACCGTCACCCGTGGTGGCCTCCGTTCCGGCGGATCACGGGCGGATGATACGGGACGTCAGCGCGCCAGCGCGGGCTCCAGCAGGGCGATCACCGCGCGCCTGACGCGGGTTGGGTCGAAGCGGTCACCCATCTCGGCCTGGTGCGCGATGACCCCGTCGAGCACCATGGAGGTCGCGAGGCTGAGTGCGTCGATGTCCGCTTCCGGGTCGAGCTCGCCCCTGACGACGGCCTCGCGCAGGAACATGTGCGCGAAGCCGCGGATCTGGTCGCAGCGCCGCCGCAGCATGTCGCGCAGCGGGGGGTTGACGTCCGCCTCTCCCCAGCCGGCGATGACGATCGCCCCCCAGCGCTCGACGTCGAGGCTCTCGACGAAGATGTCGACGGCGCTGGCCAACCGCTCCTTGGGGTCGGGGATCGCGCCAGAGCTGCACCGCGAGATCGTCGAGCTGTGCCTGGGTCACGCGACTCGCACATCGCCAGGTACAGCTCTTCCTTGCTGTCGAAGTAGCGGTACAGCAGGCCGACGCTGACCCCGGCTTCCGCGGCGATGACGGGCATCGTGGTTCCGCGGTACCCTCCGTGCAGCATGGCCCGATGGGCACCCTCCAGAATGCGCTGGCGCATCTCGGTGGCGTGGGCGGTACTGGTGCGAGGCATGCGAGCTCCCGTGTGAATTGGAATTCAGTTTGACACTTGACGAGGCCTAGCGCAAGCGATAGAGTCGCGGCAGAATGATGAACGCTGATTCAGTTCGATGCGACGACCGCTGATCGTGGCGGCGGTTGCCGCCGTCTTCGCCGCCGTGCTGCTCGCCCTGCGCGGCCGCCCGGGTGACGCCCCGACTCCCGATGCCGAGATGCCCGTCGACGTCCCTGTCGAGGGCTCACCCCCGCCGCCGAATGGCGTTCCGCCGTCGCCGGCGCCCGTCGACGACCGGATCGGCCACAACGGGCTGTTCGCCGCGCTCGGACGGGCACGTACCGCTGGCGCCGCTGGCTGCCCATCGTCGGTATCGCGATCGTCATCGGCCTGACCGTCTGGTCGAATGCCGCCGGCGGCCGCCTGAGCCAGGGCGGCTGGCAGATCGCCGGCTCCGAGGCCGCGGAGGGCGAGGCGCTGCTGGCCGATCGGTTCGGCGAGCAGGCATCGTCGATGATCGTGATCTTCACCGACCCCGATGGTGACGCCGCCTCGGACGAGTTCCAGGCCACCGTGGCCGAGGCGGTGGAGCCGCTGGCCGACGAGCCGATCGTCGACGAGATCCTGACCTACGCCGAGGTCGGCGACGCGACGTTCGTCAGCGAGGACGGCGACCGGACCTTCGCGCTCGTTCGGCTGACCGAGGAGATGGAGGAGGCCGTCGACGACGTCGAGGGCCTCGCCGAGCTGATCGACGCGCCGGCCGGGGTCGAGATGTCGGTGACCGGCATCCCGGTCGTGCAGCAGGAGTTCAACGAGGCGGTCGAGCAGGATCTGCTTCGCGCCGAGCTCATCAGCTTCCCGATCGCCCTGATCATCCTCCTGGCCGTGTTCGGCACTCTCGTCAGCGCCGCCCTGCCACTCATCATCGCCGGCCTGGCCCTGCCGACCTCGATCGCCATCATCGGCCTGCTGGCGACGCAGACCGAGATGAGCATCTTCGTCACCAACGTGACCACCATGATCGGCCTGGCGCTGTCGATCGACTACTCGCTGTTCATGGTCAGCCGCTTCCGCGAGGAGCTGCGGCATCGTTCGGTCGCCGATGCGGTCGAGCACACCATGGCCACGGTGGGCAAGGCGGTCGCGATCAGCGGCGTCGCCGTCGCCATCGGGCTCGGCAGCCTCGTGGTGTTCGAGTCGCCAGCCCTGCGCAGCATGGGCATCGGCGGAATGGTCACGGTCCTCTCGACCCTGATCCTCGGGTTGACCGTGCTGCCGGCGCTGCTCGGCATGCTCGGCCCGCGCGTCAACCGGCTGCGCGTGCCGCTGCCGCGCTCGCTGCGGCTCATCGAGGACGATCCCGATGCTGCAGACGCGCGCCAGGGTCACGGCATCTGGTCTCGTATCGCACGGCGGGTCATGCGGCGGCCGCTGCTGATCGCGACGCCCGTGCTCGGCGCCCTCCTCCTGGCCGGCCTGCCCTTCCTCGCCATCCAGCTCTCGACGGGCGGCAACCTCGACGACCTGCCGCCCTCCGAGAGCGTGACCGGGTTCCGAATCCTGGCCGACGAGTTCCCCTCGGGCGACACGGATCCGGTCGAAATCGCGCTCCGCGCCAATGAGCCGCTCCTCACCGATGGCGCGCTCGAGCCCGACGTGATCGAGGAGCTCGACGTCTACGTCGACGAGCTGGCGGCGCTCGACGGCGCGAGCTCGGTGACCAGCGTGCTCGATCCTCCGCCGGGCATGGACGACGCCACCTATCGCCAGCTGATCGCCCTGCCCGAGGACCAGCGCCCGGCCGAGGTGGCCTTCCTGGCGACGTGGCTCGAGCGCACCGTCGTCGACGACATCATGCGGGTGGACGTGCTTCACCTCGTATCTGCCGGACTCGAACGACGGGCGGGCGCTGGTGCACGACATCCGCGCCGTCCCCGACCCCGACTTCGCCGAGGACAGCCTGACGGCCGGGCTCTCGGCACGCTCGAGCGACTTCATGGCCAGCTTCACCGCATCAGTCCCGTGGGCGATCGCCATCGTCGTCACGGTGACTGGCGCCGTCCTGTTCCTCACCTTCGGATCGGTCTTCCTGCCGCTCAAGGCGGTGCTCATGAGCCTGCTCAGCATCACCGCCAGCTTCGGTGCCCTGGTCTGGATCTTCCAGCAGGGCAATCTCTCGACGATCCTGGACTTCGATCCGTCCGGCACGCTGGTTGCCAGCACGCCGATCCTGATGTTCGCCATCCTCTTCGGGCTCTCGATGGACTACGAGGTGTTCCTCCTGTCACGCATTCGCGAGCGCTACCTGGCCACCGGGGATAACGCGCGGGCCGTGGAGGAGGGGATCGGGATCACCGGCGGGGTCATCACCGGTGCTGCGCTCATCATGGTCGCCGTCTTCGGGGCCTTCGCACTCTCGTCTGTCGTCCTGATCAAGGCGCTCGGCTTCAGCATGGCGCTAGCCGTGCTCATCGATGCCACGGTCGTGCGCGGCGTCCTGGTTCCGGCGTTCATGCGGGTGATGGGCGACCTGAACTGGTGGGCGCCCCGCTGGGTCCAGCGCGTCGTCGCCCGACTCGGCCTGTACGAGGGACCCGCCGTGGTCGAGCCGACGCCCGACCCGGCGCCGGCCTGACCCGCCGGTCGGCTACGCTGCGTCGCATGACGCAACGCGACCGGCTGGCCGACCTCACCGTCCGATGGCGGCGTCGCCACGACAGGCGCCGCCCGACGCTGGAGGCACGCCCGCAGGCGGACCCGGAGCGCGAGGCCCTCGCCGCGCGGGCGTTCCCGTACCGGAGCGAGCCGCCATCGAGCTACGTGGCAGCTCACGGGGACGACATGGCGGGCTTCACCTACGACGAGCAGCGCTACGCCGACCCGGCCCTGGACGCGTGGCTGCTCGAGGTCGGGCGCCTGCTGCGTGATCGCCGATGACGGCGCCGGCCTGGGCGGATGAGCTGGTCGCAACGGTGTGCGCCAAGGCCGCCGTCCCCCCACCGCAGCTCGGCTGGCGCCGCCGCAGCGGTACCCACTCGACCGGGGTTGCCCGGCGGTCGGAGGGCACGATCAGGGTGCGGGCCGGTGTGGACGCGCTCGATCAACGGCTGACGCTGCTCCACGAGCTCGCTCACTGGCTGTCGCCCCCACCGCGTGGTCGGCGGGCGCAGCACCACGGCCGCGCCTTTTACCGTACGGCCTTCGCCCTCTATCGGCGCCACGGGTTGGGCGATGCCGATGCGCTGCGCCTCGAGGGGGCACGCTATCCGAGCTCCCTCGGCCACGCGGTCGCGCTGGGCATCCCCGGCGCGCTCGCCGCCCGTGCGGCACATCGGGCTCGGCTGCATGCGCGCCCTCGCCGTCGCTGGCGGGTGCTCGTCCCGGAGCATCCCGTCCGGCTCGGGCGCGACGGACGGTGGCACGTGTGCGTGACCTGCCGGCAGCGGATCGTCGGGCGCAACCTGGTGCGCATCCGTCGCGCGGGACGTGCCGTGCGCCACGTCCTGATGGTGGCCGAGTCCGCCTGACGTCAGCCCGCGAGCGGCTCAGGCGGGGGTCGGCACCCGCTCGCGAGCCAGCGCGGCCGCCTCGGCCAGCCGGACCACCGCGTCCGGCGAACGCGGCCACAGGTGGACGATGAGGTGGCTGACGTCGAGGTCGGCATAGCCCGCCAGCGCGTCCGCGACCTGCTCCACCGAGCCGCGAATGGCGCGTGTCCGGCAGGTCCTCGTCCGTTGCGTCGTCGAAGGCGACGAAGATGCCGACCGTGACCTCGAGCGTCGCCGGATCGCGTCCGGCCTCGTCGAGCGCTGAGCGGAGGTTCGCCAGTCGCGTCCGCAGCTCGTCCGCCTGGTCGGGATGCCCGTACCACGCTCCGTTCCATCGGTCGGCGTATTCGGCCACCAGCCGCAGCATGCGCGGCCGCTTGCCGGCGATAAGGATCGGCGGCCCACCCGGGCGGACCGGTGCTGGCCGGAGCTCGGCGTCGATGGCGCGGTGATAGCGACCCTCGAAGGTCACGCGGCCCTCACGCAGCAGCGGCGAGATGATCTTCATCCCTTCCTCGAAGCGCGAGACGCGATGGTCGAACGGGTATCCGAACGCCTGAAACTCCGGCTCGTGCCAGCCGCACCCCAGACCGAGGACGAAGCGTCCGCCACTGACCTCGTCGATCTCGGCGGCCATCTTGGCCGTCAGTGCGGGGTTCCGGAACGGCACCGCCAGGACGAGCGGGCCGATCTCGACGCGCGACGTGACCGCTGCGACCGCGGTCAGGATGGTCCCGCACTCGTGAATGCCCTCGGTCTCGCCATCCTCCCGGAAGATGAGGTGGTCGGCGCCCCAGACCGAGTCCAGCCCGTGCTCGTCGGCGGCGACCGCCATGGCCCGCAGGGTCGTCCAGCCACCGGTCTCGCTCTCGGCCAGCGGCAGCATCAGTCCGATCTTCATGGCGCCCATGCTAGCGGCCAGCGTGCCAGCGCTCCGGGTACCGTATCGGGGTGACCGATGTCCTCCCGCTCGACGGGATTCGCGTCGTGGACCTCAGCCGCGTGCTGGCCGGTCCCTTCGCCACGATGCTGCTCGGCGACCTCGGTGCCGACGTCGTCAAGGTCGAGCCTCCCGGAGGTGACGAGACCCGCGGCTGGGGGCCGCCGTGGTGGGGCGACCCGTCCGATCGGCGCAGCGCGTACTTCGCGTCGGTGAACCGCAACAAGCGAAGCGTCGTCCTCGATCTGCGCGAGCCGCACGGCCGCCGCGACCTCGATCGGCTCCTCGCCAGCGCCGACCTGCTCGTGCACAACTACCGCCCGGCCACCGCCGGGCGCCTCGGCGTGGATGCCGATGGCCTGCGGGTGCGCCACCCGGAGCTGGTGGTCGCCTCCGTCGGTGGGTTTCCCGGCGCCGATGCCGATCGGCCGGCGTACGACCTGCTGGCCCAGGCGGTGAGCGGCCTGATGTCGATCACGGGAGCCCCGGATGGGCCGCCGACCAAGGTCGGCGTCGCGCTGCTGGACGTGCTGGCCGGCCTCGAGTGCGCGGTCGGGGCGCTCGCCGCGCTGGTCGGCCGGGGCCGCGTGCGACGAGTCGAGGTCGGGCTGGTGGAGGCCGGAGTCGGCGGCATGATCAACGTGCTCGGCAACCACCTCGCCACCGGCCGGGAGCCGGTCCGCCACGGCAACGCCCATCCCAACATCGTCCCGTACCAGGCCTTCAGCGCAGCCGATGGCGACCTGGTGGTGGCGGTCGGCAACGATGCGCAGTTCGAGCGCCTGTGCGCCGTCCTCGGCCTGCCACCGGACCCGACTGCGGCCACCAACGCACAGCGCCTGGAGCGGCGAGACGAGCTCACCGATCGGCTCGAGGCGGCCATCGGTGCGCGGAGTCGCGGCGAGCTGCTGGACGCGCTGGCCGGTGCGGACGTGCCCGCGGGACCGGTGCATCGGATGGGGGAGGCGGTGGAAGCCATGGAGCGGGCGCACCCAGACGGGTGGGTGGTGACGATGGACGGCGTGCGCATGCCGCCACCGCCGATCCACGTGGACGGGGCCACGCCGCCCATCCGTCGAGCGCCGCCGCGGCTCGGGGAGCACACCGCCGAGGTGCTGGCCGAGCTCGGCTGAGGCTCCGCCAGCTCAGGCGCGGCGGTAGGGGACGTAGGCCGGCCACCACATCGCGGCGTCGACCTCGGCCTCCAGCCGCTCGTCGTCGAGCGGGCTCGCCTCCCCGGTCCGGATGGCCTCGCGCGCGACGGCCAGTGCGATCGCGCGTGACACGTCGCGCAGACGCGCGATCGATGGGTAGAGCGCGCCATCGGCGAAGCGCGCGTCGTCGACGTGCTCGGCGAGGGTCCGTGCCGCCGTCAGCACCATGCCATCGGTGATCCGCCTCGCCTCCGAGACGATCGTGCCGAGCCCGAGCCCGGGGAAGACGAAGACGTTGTTCGCCTGGCCGACCGTGTGGCGCCGCCCCGGACGCTCGACGGGCGGAAACGGGCTGCCGGTTGCGACGACGGCGCGGCCGTCGGTCCAGGCCAGGACGTCGGCCGGTGTTGCCTCCGTGTTGGCCGTCGGGTTCGACAGCGGAAGGATGATCGGGTGCGGGCAGCTCGCCGCCATGGCCCGGATCGCAGCTTCGGTGAACGTGCCGGGGATGCCGGTCGTGCCGACCAGGATCGTGGGTCGCAGCGCCTCCACGATCGACGCCAGCGTGGCGCCCGCTTCGAGCGGCAGCCCGCCCGCCCGCGCGGCGTCGGCGGGTATCGCGAGCCCGCGTTTCGTGGCGTCCAGGTCGGTGCGCGCGTCATGGATGAGCCCGTGCGAGTCGACCAGCGCCAGGTGACCGGCCCCGACCGGGTCGATGACGTCCGCGTCGGCCATGGCGGTCCGCATCAGTCGGGCGATGCCGACGCCTGCCGCGCCCGCGCCGACGAGGAGGATGCGCTGCGCCGCGAGCTCCTGCCCGAGGTGCCGCATCGCCGCGAGCACACCTGCCACCACCACCGCGGCGGTGCCCTGGACGTCGTCGTTGAAGCTCGGCACCCGGTCCCGGTAGCGGTCGAGGATGCGCAGCGCGTTGTAGTGCTTGAAGTCCTCCCACTGGATGACGCAGCCGGGCCAAACCTCGGCCACGCCGTCGACGAAAGCGTCGACCAGCGCGTCGTACTCCGCGCCCGCGCAGGCGCGGCGCGCGATGCCCGAGGTAGAGCGGATCGGCCAGCAGGTCGGGGTTGTCCGTTCCGACGTCGAGGCTGACCGGCAGCGTCACTCCGGGATAGATGCCGCAGGCGCCGGTGTACAGCGCGAGCTTGCCGATGGGGATCGCCATGCCGCCGGCGCCGAGGTCGCCAAGGCCGAGGATGCGCTCGTTATCGGTCACCACGATGAGGCGGACGTCGGGATACGGGCCGTTGCGAAGCAGGTCGGGAATGCGGTCCCGGTCGTGCGGCGTGATCCACGCGCCGCGGGTGCGTCGCAGCACGTGGCTGAACTCCTGGCAGGCGAGCCCCACGGTGGGCGTGTAGACGATGGGCAGCAGCTCCTCCAGGTTCTCGGCGAGGAGCCGATAGAACAGGGTCGCATTGCGGTCCTGGAGCGCCGCCAGCCCGATGTACCGCTCCAGCGGGTCCGCCTTGCGGTGCAGCCGCTCCAGCTCGAGGCTCACCTGCTCATCGAGCGTCATGACCCGGTCCGGCAGCAGGCCGCGCAGCCGGAACGCCGCCCGCTCGTCCTCGGTGAACGCGAAGTCCTTGGTCAGCAGCCGGTTCGCGAGCAGGGTCGGGCCGTCGAGCTCGATCGTCGCCGGCCGCCCGGCGGCGATGTCGTCGTACGGCGGGGCAAGCGGACGCATCGCCGTCGAGGATACGCAACCATCCCTCGGTCCACCCGCGATACTGCGGCGATGGGCAGGACGAACCGCATTGTCACCATCGTCACGGTCGTCATGGCCGTCGCCGTGGTCGGCCTCGGCGCGTACGTCGTGTCACAGTCGTCGACGACCGTCGTCGAGGATGCCGCCGATGCGACCATCGAGTGCACCGGCTGGACCGGGGCGACGGACGGGTGCGCGGCGTGGGGCGCCGACGTGCTGGCCGAGGGATCCCCGTCGAACACGTTCGAGCTCGAGGACGTTGTGCGGATCCGCCTCGATCGTCCGACCTTCGGACTCGCGGAGGCGTGCAGCGTCGACTACTTCCTCAGCCGCTACCCCGACGATGTCGCGTGGAGCGAGGAGATCGACTGCCCCGACGCATGAGGCCGCCCATCCGTGAGGAGGATGGAGCGGGAGACGGGGATCGAACCCGCGACATGCAGCTTGGAAGGCTGCCGCTCTGCCAACTGAGCTACTCCCGCTCGGATCTCGCCAGTTTCTTGCTCGATCAGAGCGGAGAACTGACATCCCGACCAGTCCCGAGGCTAGCACAGAGATGTTCAGGCCACGTCAGCGTTCAATACCGCCTTCCGCCTCGCTGGCTGGCAGACGGACGAAGCGCCAACCGACCGCGGCGTACCAGAGAATGAGAATGACCACCGAAAGGATCGATAGCAGCACCCCGATGGATGGCAGGAACAGCCCGAGTCCGAGCACGTTGGCCGCGATGGCGGCCCACGCCGCGAAGCGCGGGAATGCGCTCGAACGGAGCATGGCCGCGCCCACAAGGATGCCCGCGATCGACGCCAGCGTGTATCCGACAACGAAGCTCGACCCAAGCTCCATGTAGGAGCTCAGCATCGCCTGACCCGCAGCGAGGAATGTGGCGCGGTCCGCGGGCGCCGCCTCGGTGTACGCGTTGCTCAGCGCGAGCATCTCGAACCCGGTGTTGGACCCGACGAACAGAGCGACGCTGACCAGCCAAGCGGCCGCTGCCATCAGCATCAGCGACTCGCTGGCGCGGTGCAACACGACGTAGAGGCCTAGCACGATGGGGATCAGCAGGATCTCCTCAAGCAAGATGGCGAGGTCGAAGCTGACCAGTCCGATGAGTGGGCTGTCCGCAAACAGCTCGAACCAATCGAGCACGCGGCCGTTGGGTGGCGGCCAGGCGATGAAGGCGACGATCTGGAGCGGGATGAGCATGGCAGTCAGTAGGGCGCCCATGCCGGCGACGCGGAACAGAAGCCCCCAGGGCGATCCGGTGGAGACTGCCTCATCACGTGACGTGTCGCGCGCGGCTGCCACCGCGGCTGGACTCTGGGCCATGACGGTCCCTCCCATCTGGGTGGATACCGGTGACACGTCGCCAGTGCCGCCGGATCGCAGGGGTGGATGACTCAGTTCGGTGGGTTCATCACCACGGTCGAAGTCGCGGCCGTGATGGCTGCCATCCGCGTGTTCCTCTCCTGAGTTCCATCCGGCCCACCGATGACATACGCGATCATCGCCACCACGCCGAAGCTGAGAAGTCCCAGCACCAGCAGCACGATGAACCACGTCTTGTCCTCGAGGAGCGCCGTGTTCAGAAGGGCGCCGATCCAGGCGACGAGCCCTCCGATGAAGCCGCCGATGATGGCAAGGCCCGCCAGGAAAGCGACGCCGATCATCGTCCAGGCCAGCGGTGTCGGGTCGACCCCGACGACGTCGGGTCCGCTCATCTGAACCACTCCGTTTGCGTACGCGAACCAGACCGCCCCGAACGCCAGGATGACGCCGGCCACGACGGCCACCACGCTGCCAATAAATGTCCGTGTCACTGTCGACTTGGTCATCTCTGCCTCACTCCTTTCGATCGCCCGCCTGCCGGTTGCCCGGTCGGGCAGACGCTCAAGGGAATGCTCCGCCTCGGACGAATCGGCGCTCAAGGGCCGAAGTGACCTGATCACCCGTGCCAAAAGGGAGAGATGGACGAGTGCGGCCGTCGCGCAGTGATCTCGCCACGACGGCTGGCTCGTGGAGGGCCGCCTTGCGCACCGGACTGCCCTTGACCACGCACCGTAGGATTACGCCGCGGCCCGGGACTCAGCGCCCGGCGTTGATCGGATGGACCGGACCGTTCGGGGGTACACCGGAGGAGGGTTCCAACCGTGACCGCTACTCAGCCCAGCGCAGAGGCCAGCAGCCCCGGCCTCGCCAGGAACGCGATCGGACTGCCCGAGGTCCTGTTCCAGTCGATCACGCATATGGCGCCCGCGGTCGCGACCGCGTTGTCCATCGGCGCCGCCACGTCGTTCGCCGGCGGGATCACGCCGCTCGCCGTGCTGTTCGCGATGATCGCGGTGCTCTTCACCGCGTACTCGATGGCCGAGCTGGCCCGCCACCTCCCGTCGGCCGGCGGGATGTACACCTACGTCGGGCGGGGCCTCGGCTCGTTCTTCGGATGGCTCGTGGCCTGGGGATTCGCGCTCGCCGAGCCCCTGGTCATGCCGCTGCTGCTCGGCGGTTTCGGTTTCTACGGAGCGATCTTCTTCTCCTCGTACCTCGGCATCGACTTCGAGTACGCGTGGGTGGCCCTGGCGATCCTGTGCGGGCTTCTCGTGTGGTGGCTGACGTATCGGGGAGTCGGGCTCTCGACGCGAACCGGCATCGTGCTCGGCGTGATCGAGATCGCGATCTTCCTGCTCATCTCGACGCTGCTGATCGTCAACGCCGGCGAGAACACGCTGAGCGTCTTCCTTCCAGGCGAGGACGGCGTCAAACCCGCCTTCCAGGGCATGATCTTCTGCCTCCTGGCGTTCATCGGCTTCGAGGCCGCGGCGCCGCTCGGGGAGGAGACGCAGGAGCCGCGCCGGGCGATCCCGCGGGCGCTCCTCTGGTCGGCGATCCTCGTCGGCCTCTTCTACATCTTCAACTACTACGCCGCGACGGTCTTCTTCGGCCCCGACCGAGATGACCGAGCTTCTACGCCGTTCAACGACGGCGACCCGTGGGGCTTCATGGCCGAGGAGGTGCTTCCCGGCATCGGCGGCCTGCTCGTCGTCTTCGCCATCCTCAACAGCTCGCTCGCCAACGCCAGCGCGGGGGCGACGGCGGCGACGCGCTCGCTCTTCGCGATGGGGCGGGCCTCGCTGGCGCCGCGCTTCTTCGCGGCCGTCCACCCCGAGACGCGCGCCCCGGTCAACGCGGTCCACTTCCAGGCCGTCACGGCACTGATCATCGTCGTGGTGCTCGGGTTCGTGCTCGGTGCCGACCCGTACCCGTTCGGCCTGAACGTGTACGTCTTCCTTGGCACGATGCTCGGGCTGATCTTCGCGGGGATCTACATCCTCGTGAACGTCGCCTGCATCGGCTACTTCCTGGGCGAGGGCCGCAGCGAGTTCAACCCGCTCAAGCACGTCCTGGTCCCGGTGCTCGGCGTGATCGCGATGATCCCCGCGCTGCTGGCGGTCATCGGCGGGGTGACGATCCCGATCATCGACGTCACCCTCGACCCGTACGACAACTACCTGCGCTGGACGGCGCCGATCGTCGGGGTCTGGGTTCTGATCGGCATCGTCGTCTACTTCGTGCTCCGGTCGTCGCGTCCCGAGGCCCTCGAGCGCGTCGACGACATCTACGGTGGCGATGAGGCACCCGCCGAGGAGGGGGCGACCGCCTGACCGATGCGGGCCGGCCGCGCAGGCCGGCCCGATCACCTCACTCGAAGATGCCGAGCGGGCAGTACGCGGTGACGACGAAGTTCGGCACGTCGACGATCTCGCTGATGCGCAGGTCCGCCGCCACGCTGCACAGCAGGTAGGCCTGCATCGGGTCGAGCCCGTGCTCGCGGCCCATCCACTCGATCATGCGCCGCAGCGCGTCGCGCGCCGCCTCCAGGAGGTCGGGGCCGATCCCGTCGGTGGCATAGCGCGGCCCGTTTCGCAGCGCGGCGTGCGGGTCGGGGGCAGCCACGAACTCCGGCCCGGTCACGTGCAGGTCCTTGCGCACCGTGAGCCGGACGAGCGCCTGCATCGGCGTCTCGATCGCCGTTCCCGAGACCTCGCCGTCGCCCTGGGTGGCGTGCCCGTCGCCGATCGAGAACCGCGCGCCACGGTGGAAGACCGGCAGGTACAGCGTCGTGCCGGCAATCAGGTGGCGGGTGTCCATGTTGCCGCCGTGGAGGTCGGGCGGGATCGTCGAGCGCGGGCCGGTCTCGGGCGCCACGCCCACCTCGCCACAGAACGGGGCGAGCGGGATCCGAATGCCTGGCCAGAACTCGACGCGCTCCGCGGCATCGTCCAGCCGGGTGATCTTGAGGTGGCCGTCGGGGAAGTCGTCGGCCAGCAGGCCGAAGCCCGGGATCGACGCGGTCCAGCCCCAGTCGGCAGGCGTGAAGTCGAGCAGCTCGACCTGGAGCGTGTCGCCCGGCTCGGCGCCGGCGACCTCGATCGGGCCGTTCACCTGGTCGACTCCGGCGAAGTCGAGATCCGCCAGGCTCTCGGTCGTCGAGTCGGCCGTGATCTGGCCGTTCGACGCGTCCAGGCAGTCGAAGGCGACGACGTCGCCCGAGCCGATCGACGCGATGGGCGGGATGGCGGGGTCCCAGGCCAGGTGGTGCTGCTCGCGGGTGACGTGCAGGGGCGGCGATGCGCTGCTCATGGCTCGACCTCCGGGATGTCGGCTCGACGCTATTCGATCTCGATCTGCTCGTGCTTTCTGCCGTCGGCAGCCGACGCCTCCTCCTCGTCGAGCCGGGCGATCCACTTGTCGAGGTAGACGCGCGCCGCGAGCAGCTGCTCCCTGCCGGCGGTCTTCAGGTGCTTGCGAGCCTCCTCGGGGAACAGCGTGTGGACCACTGCCCAGAATGCGGTCTCCGCCCCGGAGCGGCCCTCGTTCATCGTCGAGCGCCATGTGGAGCGCTTCTCCAGTTCGACGATGCGGGCCTCCAGCTCGGCGGCGCGATCGGCAGGTGGTTGGTCGGTCATGCGTGGGTCTCCTACGAGCGTACCGGTGTGCCGAAGCGAATCTTGAGCGTTCCGTCCTCGAAGCGCGCGCCCTCGGTGGGAGCATCGACCAGGATGCGCGGCAGGACGAGCGTGCGCCGCCAGGTGCCGAGGTCGATGACGAGCTCGTCACCGTGGCGCGAGAGGTTGATGTTCTGCTTGTCGGTGAAGGGCAGGTCCACCGAGACCAGGAACGTGCCGTTGTCGCGCACCACCGAGTACGGACGGCCGCGGTAGAAGAACTCGGTCGGATCGACGCCGTCGTACAGCGCCGCCGCCATCTCGCGCAGCCGCTCGACGCCGACCATCTCGCGGTCGAAGAACGGCGCCCTGCGGACCGGGATGGGGTGGAACAGCTTCTCGACCAGCGGGCCGTAGCGCTGCTGTGCCTCGTACCAGTCGCGGAAGTAGTGCCACTCCTGGTCGTCGGGCAGAACGCGATTGGCGACCACCAGATCGGTCGGGTAGTCGTACAGGTGGAAGTAGGTGAAGCTGCGCTGCGCCTCCTTGATGACGACCTGCTCCAGCGTCAGCACGACGCGCACCGAGGTCTTCGAGTGGTCGGTGAGCAGCGCATGCATATGCTCCAGGCGCGCGAACAGCTCCTCGCCGGCGTTGAAGACGTCGTCGCCGGGCATCGGCATGCCGACCACTCGTTGGATGAGCGGGCCGGTCAGCTTCGTGATCCGCCGCCCGATCGGCTCGATCTTCTCCATCCACCACTTCGCCGCTTCCGGCAGCGACAGCAGCCGCAGCGTCTCGCCGGTCGGCGCCGCGTCGACGACGACCACGTCGTAGGTGCCCGAGTCGTGGTGATCGGCGATCCACAGCAGCGAGCCGACCTCGTCCATGCCGGGCAGGACGGTCATCTCCTCGGCCATCACCTCGTCGAGCCCGCGCCAGCGCAGGACCGATGCGGCGTACTGCTGGATGCGGCCCCAATAGCGCGCGACGTTGAAGAAGACGTCGGACTCCTGCGCCCACAGGTTCGGGGCGATCTCCAGCGGGGTGGGTCCGAGCTCGCGGTCGAAGGCGTCGCCCAGGCTGTGCGCGATGTCGGTCGACATCACGATCGTCTTGTAGCCGCGGTCCGCGCAGGCAAGTGCCGTGGCCGCGGCGACGCTCGTCTTGCCGACGCCGCCCTTCCCGGTGTACACGAGAATCCGAGCGCTCACGCTCTACCAGGCTCCGCTGCGGGGGCCGATTCTACCCGGAAGGCCCGTCGCGCGGCGGTCAGGTGCCGGCCAGGCGCTCGACGATGGGATCCAGCTCCCCGACGGCGCCGACCATGATCGAGGTGATGCCGAGCTCGGTCCGCAGCCGCCGGAACTTC
Organism: uncultured Chloroflexia bacterium; assembly: GCA_963806695.1. Lineage (GTDB taxonomy): Bacteria > Chloroflexota > Limnocylindria > QHBO01 > QHBO01 > JACDBZ01. The sequence goes on from CAWDYT010000003.1 coordinate 208,832, forward strand.
GCCACGAAGTCGTCCTCGGACCCGATGAAGATGTGGGGCGAATCGAGAAGCTCCTCGGGCGTCAGGCGCGTGCCGGTCCGGGCCTCGAGGCGCTCGACCACCTCCCGCGCCTCCGCCAGCGGCTCATCGGTCAGGCTGATGCCGGTCATCGAGGGGTAGACATTGAGCTCGAGGTCGGCGAACCGATCGCCCGCGGCCTCGCGCACCCAGCCCACCTTCTCGCGCGTCGCGTCGAAGCCGATGGAGGCCAGGTCCGGCACGCCGCCGGCAAGGATCCGCGGCGCGAACCCGACGATGCTGGCCTCGCGCGCTGCCAGCGTCAGCGTCCGCCGTCCGCCGCCGCCGATGAGGAACGGCGGGTGCGGCTGCTGGACCGGCTTCGGATGGGCGTCGTAGTCCGTGATGGCGTAGTGGTCGCCGGCGAAGCTGAACGGCCCGGCCCGAAGCAGCCCTTCAGCACCGAGATCGCCTCGGCAAGGCGCGCCTGCCGGACCGGCGTCGGATCGAACGACAGGCCGATCGCCTCGTACTCCGCCCGGTTCCACCCTGCGCCGATGGCGATGTCGAGCCGTCCGCCGGACAGCACGTCGAGGCTGGCGAGCTCCTGGGCGAGGACCGCCGGATGCCGCAGGTCGTTGTTCAGCACGAACGCGCTCACCCGCAGTCGGTCGCTGATCGACGCGATGGCCGTCATGGCCGCGACCGGCGCCATCTGCTCGATGAGGTGGTCGGGGATGACGAGCGTGTCGATGCCGATCGCCTCGGCGCGCCGCACCGTCTCGCGAAGCTCGGCAAATGAGGCGATGTCGCGGGCATCGGCCAGGAAGCGGAAGGGCCGTTCGGGCATGGTCAGCTCCGTCGTGGCAGCCCCAGCGGGCCGGGATCGGCAGCGTAGCATCGGCGCCCGGCGTCGGTCCGTGTCGGGGCGGCGATGCACTGCGAGGACGTCTGGAGGGGTTGCAGTCGTGCCCGGAATCGTGTTCTATCCGCCACATGGCTGCCCCAGATCGGGCGTCGAGCCGCCGGCTCACGCTCGAGGATCGTCGTGACGCCCTGTCACACGCGGTCGATCTGATCAGGGATGGTGAGACCGTCCTGTCGCTCATCGATCCGGCCGCGCGCGGCCGTGATCCGGAGGCCTTCACCTCCTGGCTCCAGGCGCGCCTCACGATCGCCGAGCTGCCCGCGCGTCGTGCTGCCCGGCTGCGATGCGCGCTGCGACGGCGTCGAGCACGCGGCGGACCTGTTCGTGACGATCGGCGACCTGGCGCTGGATCCGACCGAGCCGCGGCCCGGGACGTGGTGGGCCGCCTGGAACGAGACCCTGGACCGCAGCCACCAGTCCGGCACGATCTGGTACGCCGGCGCGCCGGCCATGCCGGTGACCGCACCCGCCCGACGGCTGCCGGCGGGCACGAGGCTGCGGCGCGTCGCCACCACCGACCCGTACTGGGTCGCCTACGACGGCGCGCCGCAGGAGTGGCTGCTGCGGATCGAGGACGGACCGTTGGCCGGCGACTCGCTCGTGGTCGTCACGTTCGGCCACGCCTCCCTGCTGCCGGCGCTGGCCGGCACGCTCGTCGCGCCGGACCATCCACCGGCCCGCGATCCGCAGGTCGCGGTGCGCATGCTGGCGGCCGGCTGGGCCGCCGTGGAGCGCGGCCTGCCCTACGAGGACTGATCGGCGCGGTCGCTGCGCGGCGACTCGGTCCGCGCCGGACGGGCGACCCGACCGTTTCCGTCCGTCGCCGTCCGTACCGTCCGCAGGTCCGACGCGGCCCGCATGCGGGGAGACAGCGGGGTCGGCGCCACGCCCCGCGCCTGCGCATCGGCGTGGATGAGGTGCATCACCGCATTGATGAGCGCCAGGTGGGTGAAGGCCTGCGGGAAGTTGCCGAGGTGGCGGCCGGTGTCCGGGTCGAGCTCCTCGCCGTACAGGCCGAGCGGGCTCGCGTAGGACAGCAGCTTCTCGCACAGGCGCCGCGCTCGGTCGACCTCGCCGATCTCGACCAGGGCCGACACCAGCCAGAACGAGCAGATCGTGAACGTGCCCTCCTCGCCGGACAGGCCGTCATCGGTCTGATCGGTGCGGTAGCGCAGGACCAGGCCGTCATCGGTCAGCTCGTCGGCGATGGCGAGGACCGTGCGCCGGATGCGCTCGTCGTCGGGCGGCAGGAAGCGGACGAGCGGCATGAGCAGGAGGGACGCATCCAGCGCGTCCGTGCCGTAGTGCTGGGTGAAGACGCCGCGCTCGTCGAGACCGTTGGCCAGGATGTCGGCCTTGATCTCGTCGGCCGCCGCCTGCCACTCCTCGGCATGGGCCGTGTCGTCTCGCAGCCGCGCCAGCCTGGCGCCGCGGTCGGCGGCCACCCAGCACATGACCTTCGAGCTGGTGAAGTGCTTCGGCTCGCCTCGCACCTCCCAGATGCCCCGATCCGGCTCGCGCCAATGCTCCAGGGCCGCCTGCGACCTGGCGCACGAGGATGGGCCAGATCCGCTCGTCGAGGTGGTCGCGTGACTTCGTGTGCAGGTAGACCGAGTCCAGCACGGCGCCCCACATGTCGTGCTGCCGCTGGCCGTAGGCGTCGTTGCCGATGCGGACCGGGCGCGCTCCTTCGTACCCCGTCAGATGGTGGAGGACCTGCTCCGGCAGGGCGCGCTCACCGTCGACACCGTACATGATCTGGAGCTCCGGATCGCGCTCGGCAACGTCGGCGATGAAGTACAGGTAGTCGTTCGCCTCCCAGTCGAAGCCGAGGGTGTACAGGCCCCACAGTGCGAAGGTCGAGTCGCGGATCCAGGAGTAGCGATAATCCCAGTTGCGCTCGCCGCCCGGCGTCTCGGGCAGTGATGTGGTCGGCGCCGCCACGACGGCCCCTGAGGGCGCGTACGTCAGGCCCTTGAGCGTCAGGGCCGAGCGCTCGAGGTAGGAGCGCCACGGGTGGTCGGGGAACGTGCCGCGCGCCAGCCAGTGCTGCCAGTGATGGGCCGTCCACACCAGGCGTCGATACGCGTCGTCGGTGGTCCGAGGAACCTCCGCCCCCTGCCACGACAGCGCGCAGAAGCGCGACTCTCCCTCCTTGATCATGGTGCGGGCCAGCGCGCGCGGCCCCTCGAAGCCGATGTTCATGTCGCTCGTCAGCACGAGCTGAACGTCGCTGCTCTCGCATTGGCAGCTGCCCTGGCGGTAGCCATCCTCGGTGTACGTCCACGACCCAAGGCTGCGCCCGTAGTCGAACACCGGCTCGCAGTCCAGGGTGAGCTGCATCTCGCCGTTCACACAGCGCACCATGCGCAGGAGGATGTGGCTCGCGTCGTAGTCGGTGGGTGGCCGTCGCTGCGTCTTGGACCGCGTGCTGGCGTGGCGCCACGGGCCGATGAGCAGCACGTCGCGCACGATCACCCAGCCGGTGGGGGAGCCCCAGCTCGTCTCGAGCACCATCGTGCCCGGCAGGTATCGCCGCGCCGCGGGCACGGTGATGTCGGATGGGCCGAAGCGAAAGCCGCCGGCGTCGCGATCGAGGATGGCGCCGAAGACGCTCGGGGAGTCGATGCGCGGCAGGCACAGCCACTCGACGTTGCCGGACGGGGCGACCAGCGCCGTCGTCTCGCAGTCGGACAGAAATCCGTACTCGCCGATCGGCGGGAAGGGCGAGCCCACGAGCCGGTCGTGCATCGGCGACGTCGATGCCCCGAACCCGCCGCCGTGTCCATTCCCGCTGCTGTTCATCGGTCGCGCTCCCGTGAGGGGGCGACAGTCTCACACGTTCGGCGTGCCTCGCCAACCCCGCCGGAGGTCCTCAGATGTCGGCCTCGAAGGTATCGCACGCGCCCGGATCGCCGGACTCCAGCCCTCGGCTGAACCATTCCTGGCGCTGCTCGGAACTGCCGTGGGTCCACGTCTCCGGATTGACCTGCCCCTGGGTCTGCTCCTGGATCCGATCGTCGCCGATGACCGATGCGGCGTCGAGCGCCTGCGCGATCTGCTCGCGCGTCAACGGTTCGAGGAAGCCCGTCTCCACGGCGTGTGCCCCCCAGATGCCCGCGAAGCAGTCGGCCATGAGCTCGGTCCGTACCGCACCACCCTCGGCGCCGGCATCGCGCCCGGAATCGAGCAGTCCGAGCAGGTTCTGCATGTGATGGCCGTACTCGTGCGCCGCCACGTACATCTCGGCGAACGGTCCGCCCTCCGCCCCGAACCGGCTCTCGAGCTGGTCGTAGAAGCCCAGATCGATGTAGATCGTCTGATCCAGCGGGCAGTAGAACGGTCCGACCGCGGCCGTCGCGCCACCGCACGCGGTGTTCACGGCCTCGCTGAAGACCTGCACCCCCGGCTGCTGGAACTGGCCCTCGCCGGCATACGCCGCGGACCAGTAGGCGTCGAGGCTCTGGATGGCGCCGAGCAGCCGGCAGTCCTGGCGCTGGTTGGCATCCTCGCCGGACTGGCACTCGCTGATCTCCTGGCTGCCGATCGGCCCCTCCGTCAAGCCGCCGCCGACGCCGGCCAGATCCCCCAGGTCGCCGCCGAAGAGCAGGATCGCGGCGATGATCAGGACGGTGCCGAGCCCACCACCGCCCAGGGCGAGCCCGCCGCCGCTGATGCGGCGTCCCCGAACGTCGCGGACCCGACCGGGATCAAGGTCGACGTCTCGTCGAAAGGTCATGTCGTCAGGTGTCTCCGGTTGTGAGCTTGCTCGGCCGCCGGGCGGCCTCGCCACCGGAGATAGCGTCCGGCGTGCCAACCCCGACCAGGGCGGTACTTCCGGGGCATGGGCGGCATGCGCCGGAGCCGATACCCTCGCGCCCGATGACCGCCACGGCGCCCACGCGCCCTGATCCCGGTGCCCGCTCGTCTCGCCGCCTGCAGCGCGCGCTTCACCGGCTGGCGGCCGACCCGTACCTGCTCTACACGGCGACCCTCGTCCCGGTGGTGCTGGCGGTGGCCTTCGCCGCCCGGCGTCCGGGCGAGGTTGCGATCGCGATCGTGCTCAGCGCTGCGGCACTCGCGGTCCAGGCGCTGCTGGTTCACGGGCTTCCACGGCCGGTGCGGCGCCGTGCGCGCCTGCGCTCGCTCGTCCGGCTCAGCATCCCGCTGGCCTACGTGGGGCTGTCGGTCCAGCTGGTCGGCGGGCCTGCGCTTCCGCTGCTCGCCCTGTTTGCGCCCGTCGTGGCGGGCGCTGCCGCGATCGGCAGGTTCCAGGGATGGACGACGGCCGGGGTGGCGACGGCGATCGCGCTGCTGCCGGAAGCCGGCAACCTCGGGTCGCCGGCCGCGGTCGCGCTCCGAGGAATGACGCTCGCCGGCGTCGCGCTGGTCCTTGCCTTCGGGACGCGACGGATCGTGCTGGCGCTCGAGGGCGCAGTGCGGCAGGCCCGGCGGGCGGTCGCGGCCGAGCGGCGTCGCGCTCGCCAGATCGAGGCCCTCGAGGCCGTCGGCCGGCTGCTCGCTTCCGGCGGGCCGAGCGCGGAGCTCTTCGACCAGGTCACCTCGCTGGTTGCGTCGCGCTTCGGCTACCCGCTCGCATCGGTCTACCTCGGCGACGAGCATCGCGTCGAGCTCACCGCCCAGCACGGCTACGTGGAGGCGCTCGCGGCTTTCGCGGCCGGTGAGGGCGTTGCCGGGCGGGTCATGCGGACTCGCCAGCTGGCGTTCGTGCCGGACGTGGCGAACGACCCCGACTACCTGCCCGGAACGCTGCGCGCGACGAGCCTCATCTGCGCGCCGCTGCTCGTCGACGACCGATTCCTGGGCCTGTTCAACGTCGAGACCGACGGCGAACGTCGCCTCGACGCGACCGACCGCAGCCTGATCGCGATCGTCGCCACCCGCATCGCGACCGCGGTGGCGCTCGGTCAGGATCGGCAGGCACTCGCGGACCGCGCCGACCTGTTCCGCGACATCGATCGCTTCGGCCACGACGTCTCCGGCTCGCTCGCCATCGGTCCGCTGGCGGAGGTCATCGCCACCGCCCTCGGGCGCGTCGTGGCCGCCGATACCGTCGCGGTCACGCTGATCGACCGCTCCTCGGGGCGCTATCTCATCCGCGCCGTGCGCGGCGCCCCGGAGGACTCGGTCGGGCGCGAGGTCCGTCCGGGCGAAGGGCTGGCGGGACGTGCCATCCGCGACCGTGCCATGGTCCTCGACGACCGCATCGGCGCGGAGGCGCTGCCGGCCTCGGTCCGGGAGCTGGCGGTCCCCGAGCTCAGGAGCGGCGTCGCGCTGCCGCTGGTGCGGGACGGCGTCGTGGTCGGGGCGCTCACCGTGGGTCGCACGTCACCTGGCGCGTCGTTCACCGATCTCGAGCTCGAAGCGCTGGGCCTGGTGGCCGCCCACGCGGCCCTGGCGGTCGCAAACGCCTTCCTGCACGCGGAGGTCGAGGAGCTCGCCGTGCGCGATCCGCTCACCGGCCTCTACAACAGGCGCCACTTCGACGAGGCGCTCGATCGGATGCTCGCCGCCCACCGGCGCAACCGGCTCGGAACCCCGCGGCCGCTGAGCGCCATCGTGTTCGACCTCGACCGGTTCGGCAGGTTCAACAAGGAGCACGGGCACCAGGTCGGCGACAACGTGCTGCGCGCCTTCGCCGACGTGCTGCGCGAACGGTTCCGTGCCTCCGACCTCGTCGCACGCCTCGGCGGCGAGGAGTTCGTGGCCGTCCTCGACGGGGCGAATCGGGCGGACGCGATGGCTGCGGCGGACGAGGTGCGGACGCTGCTTGCCCGTCGCCCGATCGACCTCGGCGACGGGGACCGCGTGCTGGTCACCGTGTCGGCCGGCTGCGCCGAGCTGGACCACGCCGACGCGAGCCGGGAGTCGCTGTTGCGGACCGCCGACGTGGCGCTCTTCATGGCGAAGCGCGCCGGGCGAGACCGGGTCGTGGCCGCCTAGGGCGCGAGCCGCTCCGCCAACCAGCCCAACGCCTGGGGATAGCGCCACTCGATCCCGCCGTGCGCCCCGTCGAACAGCTCGAACTGCACGCGGTCGTCGTCGACGCCGACGGAGGCGAGCGCGTCGCGGAACGCGACGGCTCCGAGGTCGAGGTAGTACTCGTCGCTGCGTCCGGCGTCGATCCAGATCGCGCGCAGGCCGCGGACCGCATCGGCATGGCGCTCGACCATTCGCACCGGGTCCCAGGCCAGCCATCGGTCCCAGATCTCGGGGAGCAGCCGGCCGGTCCCCGCGATCGAACGGCAGCCGCACGCTGCCGTCGGGATCGGCCGAATAGCAGGCGGCCATGGCCCACTCGTTGATCAACGCCGGATCCGAACGCTTCGACCGGCCCGGCCTCGAGCGGAAGTCCTCCCAGAAGGCGTCATACGAGCCGCCGTACTCGTCGCGCAGCGCGCGGGCGGCCTCGGGGAACTCGGGCTGGTAGCAGACCTCGAACAGGGCGTCCCCGGCATGGGTGGCGAGGCCGCCGAAGAGGTTCGGCCGGAGCATCGGCGTGATCATGGCCCCGTAGCCGCCACTGCTCTTGCCGGCGATGCCGCGGTGGGCTGCCTCCGGCAGCGTCCGGTACGTCGTGTCGACGAACGGCACGATCTCGTCGCACAGGTAGGTGTGGTAGCGCCCGGTGGCGGGGGAGTCGACGAACTGCGAACCCCCGAGGCTGGTCCAGGCGTCCACGAAAGCGACGATCGCCGGGACCGGGGCATCGGCGAACCAGGCGTCAATCGACTCCAGCACCGACGGCATGAACGCCTTCCGGTTGCGCCACATGTCGACCTGTCCCGTCATCCCCTGGATCACATAGATCGACGGATACCGCCGATCGGGCGATGCCTCGTAGCCCGGCGGGGTGTAGACGTACAGTGGGCGCCGATGCGGATCCCCGAGCGCGTTGCCGGTCAGCGCTTCGGAGTCGATGGTGTGCTCGTCGAGACGACCGGCCCAGCGATGTCCCCACGGCCGCGGCAGGTCCATCAGCCGGTCTCACCACGCAGCTCGACCGTCTCGAGCCGTCGCACGGCCACGACGGCGGCGCCGACCGTCACGATCACGACCGCGCCGAGCGCGACCTCGAGCGCGACCTCGGCGATGCCGGCCGCGTTCCCGCCCCCGAGCACCTCGGCGACCGCCAGCACGTGCTGGCGCACGCTCAGCGAGCGCGTGCCCTCGAAGAGCCCCGCGACCACGCCCTCCCAGATGACGACGTAGGCAAGGCCGATGATGAGCGCCCGCGATGTGATCAGCGAGAGCGCGACGAAGACGGCGGTGTACTCGAGGGCCCCGACGACGGCAGCCACCGCGAAGCCGATCGCGAGGCTCGGATCGTTCGTGCCGATGAGACCGGCGACGAGCGTCGCGGGCGCCACGAGGATCGAGACGACGATCCAGGCGACGAAGAGCTTGACGAGCACGATCCGCCAGCGGGGCACCGGCCGCGCCAGGAGGTAGACGATCGTTCCGTCGTCGACTTCCGAACCGATCGCCGCCGTGCCGACGATGACCGCGACGACCGGCAGCAGGACGCCGATGGCGAGGTCGGAGAGCAACGTGCGCGTGACCTCGAGGGCCTGCTCGGACGTCGGATCGCTGAGCATGTAGAGGCCGACGATGGCGACGAGGAGCACGCCGAGCAGCGCCAGCAATAGCGTCCGGCGCCGGTTGAGAAGGGCGCGCAGCGTGATGGAGACGAGCGCCCCGGTCACCGGCGCACCAGGTAGCTGAAGACCGACTCGAGCGACTCGTCGGCGGGGCGCAGCTCGAGCAGCGACACGCCGGCGCGCTGGGCCGCAGGACCGACGTTCCGGGTCAACGCCCCGTAGTCGCGCGTCCGGACGGTGAGGATGCCGTCGTGGAGGTCGACGGCATCGACCTCCGGCGTTGCGAGGAGTTCCCGCGCCAGGCGCCGGTCGTCGCTCGACCGAAGCGTGAAGCGGTGCGGCCGATCGGTCATGAGCCGGCGGATGCGGCGGAAGTCGCCGGACGCCGCGAGACGTCCCGCCACGACGACCAGCACGCGATCGCTGAGTCGTTCGACCTCCTCGAGGATGTGGCTGCTGAAGAGGATCGTCCGACCCTCGGCGGCCATCTCGCGCAGGAGGTCCATCATGTGCAGCCGCTGGCGCGGGTCCATGCCATTGAAGGGCTCGTCGAGGATGAGCACCGATGGGTCGTGGACGAGCGCGGCGGCGACCTTCACCCGCTGGCGCATCCCCTTCGAGTACCCGCCGATCGCCCGCCCGGCAGCGTCGCGCAGGTCGACAAGGCCGATCGCCCGATCGGCGGCGCCGGCCGGGTCGTCGAGCGAGTGGAGCCGAGCCGTGGCGGTGACGAACTGCGCGCCGGTGAGGAATCCGTAGACGGCCTCACGCTCGGGGACGAAGCCGACGCGCCGGTAGAGCTCGGGGTGTCGCCAGGTGGGCACCTCGTCGAGCCGGACCGTGCCACCGCTCGGACGGAGGAAGCCCGCCATCATGTGCAGGAGCGTCGTCTTTCCCGCGCCGTTCGGCCCGAGCAGGCCGGTGATGCCCGGGCCGACCTCGAAGGTCACGTCGTTGACTGCCACCACGTTGCCGTACCAGCGCGAGGCGGCCTCGAGTCGCAGGACGCTGCTCATACGGTGATCCGCCGATAGCGGAACGCGAGCACGAGCCACGACACGAGCACGAGCAGGGCGGCGGCTGCGCCGAAGAACGGGAGCGGGATGTCGCTCGATCCGACTGGCGACTGGGCCACCTCGCCGCCGAAGAGCCATTCGCGGGCGCCGTCGATGATGCTCAGCGGGCTGACGAAGGGCGCCCAGTCGTCGAACGCGTCGAGCGCACCGCCGCTGAGCGCCTCGCTGATCACGCTGCTGATCAGGAACACCGCCAACACCGCGCCGGCGGCGTACGCGCGTCGCGACGCAAGGGAGCTGATGGCGATGCCGATGCTCGCCAGCACGACCGCGTGCAGGACGGCGCTGCCGATGATGCCCGGCAGCGACCCGATCTCGTCGCCGAGTGCCGCCAGCAGGTCATCGGTCGCGAGCACGCGCCCGATGAACAGAAGCAGGACCGGCACGAGGGTCAGCGCGAGGAGCCCGATCGAGAGCGCGGCGAGCTTGGAGGCGACGTAATCGAGCCGGCTCATCGGTCGGCTGAAGTAGAGCGGCAGGACGCGGTAGCGGATGTCGTTGACGACGAGCTCCGGCGCCTGGGCGGCGATGAAGATCCCGAAGAGCCCGCCGATCTGCCAGAGGTAGTTCTCGTAGCTGTAGAGGTCCGGGATGATCTCACCGGCCAGCACGCGCACTGCGACCGCCACGATCGCCGGCAGGATCGCGAGGACCACCACGCCCCACGGGATGATCTTCGACCGCCCGGACCGCCCGAGGCCGAAGACGGCGCGCAGGCCAGCCTGCACGACGGCGCCGATGGCTCCTCCGCGACCCAGGCGCGGCCCGTCGTAGCCGCGGTAGCCGATGTCGTAGATCGCGCCGGTGGCATCCGGTCCGGCGGTCATGCGGCGCCCTCGTCGCGGAAGAGGTCCTCGAGCTGGTGGCGGCGATGCTCGATGCGGATGATCGGCAGCCCGAGCGCGACCGCGTCGTCGCGGACGGCGTCGTACACGTCGAAGTCGCCTCCGCCCGCCGACGCGATATCGACGAGCAGCATGCGGCCCGCTGCCGTGGCCTCGATTCCGCGCGCGACGAGCCGCTCGGCGAGGCGGTCGGCGTCATCCTCGGTCTCGACGACGAGCTGTCCGGTTCGCTCGGTGAAGCTGGTCAGCGGCGCCGTCCGCAGGAGTCGCCCGGCATCGATCGCGACCAGCCAGCCCGCCACGCGCTCGATCTCGCCGAGCAGGTGGCTGGCGACGACGACGGCGATCCCGAAGTCACGCCCGATCCGCTCGATGAGCTCGAGCATCTCGTCGCGGCCGGCAGGGTCGAGGCCATTGGTCGGCTCGTCCAGGAACAGTAGCCGCGGATCGTGGACGAGCGACTGTGCGAGCTTCACGCGCTGCTTCATGCCAGTCGAGTAGCCACCGATCGGCCGGTAGCGCTCCTCGTACAGCCCGACGTGGCGGAGGATGTCGGCGGTCCGCTCTCGCGCCGCGCCGGCGGGGAGGCCGGAGACGCGGGCCATGTGGCTGACGAACTCGGTGGCGCTGACGTCCGGCGGCAGGCAGTCGTGCTCGGGCATGTACCCGACCAGCTCGCGGATGCGCGCCCCCTCGGTGCGGGTGTCGAGATCGAGGACGGTGGCCTCTCCGTCCGTCGGCTCGAGCAGGCCGAGCAGGATCTTGATGAGCGTGCTCTTGCCGGCGCCGTTGGCGCCAACGAGGCCGATGACGCCCTCGCCGATCTCGACCGTCAGCCCGTCGAGCGCGGTGACGCCGCCTGGGTAGCGCTTCGTCAGCGCCCGGGTGCTGATGAGTGCCATGTGCGACCAGTGTAGGGATCGCCATGGCTGCCGGTGGTACGGGTGCGCCCGGCCGGCAGCACGCTACATGCTGGGCGTGTAGGTCGGGTCGAAGTACTTCTGCGGGTTCTCGTCGAAGTCGAGCTTGCAGCCGCGGCCGCAGAAGTAATACGTCGTGCCCTCGTGCTCGATGCTCAGGCCCTGCACCGTCGCCACTTCCGGGTTGACGTCCATGCCGCAGACCGGGTCTTTCGCCATCGGTGCCATCTCCAGTTCGTTGACTGCATCTCCGGATCGGTTCAGGCGGCGCGGAAGCCCCGCAGCCGCAGGGAGTTCGCGACGACGCTCACGCTCGACAGTGCCATCGCGCCGGCCGCCAGGGCAGGCGTCAGCAGGACCCCTGCCACCGGGTAGAGGATGCCTGCCGCCACCGGGATGAGCAGCACGTTGTAGCCGAACGCCCAGCCCAGGTTCTGGCGGATCGTGCGCATCGTCGCGCGGGAGAGCCGGACCGCGGCGGGAACGCCGGCCAGGTCGCCGCCGACAAGGGTGACGTCCGATGCCTCGAGCGCCACGTCCGCACCCGTGCCGATGGCGATGCCGATGTCGGCCTGGGCAAGCGCCGGCGCATCGTTGATGCCGTCGCCCACCATCGCCACCCTGGCTCCGCCCGCCTGGAGCTCGGCGACGGCGGCGGCCTTCTCGCCCGGCATCACCTCTGCGACGATGCGCGACGGCTCGATGCCGACCTGGGCGCCGATGGCTTCGGCCGTCGCCCTCCGGTCGCCGGTGATCATCCACACCTCGAGACCGGCGCCTCGCAGGCGTGCGACGGCGTCGGCCGACGCGGGCTTGACCGTGTCGGCCAGGGCCAGCAGTCCGATCGAGCGTCCGTCGACGGCGGCGAGGACGGGGGAGGCGCCCGAGCTGGCGACCTCGTCGGCGACGGCTCGCAGCGCTGTCGTATCCACGCCCGCCTCCGCCAGGAACGGCTCGGTCCCGACCAGGACCTGGGCGCCGTCGACGGTGGCGCGGATGCCGCGCCCCGCGATCGCCTCGAATGCCGTCGCCTCGGTGGGCTCGACCGCCAGCCCGTCGGCGTGACGGACGATCGCCTCGGCCAACGGGTGCTCACTGCCGCGCTCGGCAGCGGCCACGAGCCGCAGCAGGTCCGCCTCGCGCACGCCCGGCGCGAGCTCGACGCGGGTGACCGACGGCTCGCCTCGCGTGATGGTGCCAGTCTTGTCGAGCACCACCGTCGTGACCCGCTGCGCGTCCTCGAGCGCCGCCCCGTCCCGGATCAGGATGCCCAGCTCGGCCCCCTTCCCCGTGCCGACCATGATCGCGGTCGGTGTTGCCAGGCCCATGGCGCATGGGCAGGCGATGATCAGGACCGCGATCGCGCTCGTCAGGGCGTAGGTCAGCGTCGGCTCCGGACCGAACAGCATCCAGGCAGCGAAGGTGGTGGCGGCGACCGCGACCACGACCGGGACGAACCAGCCGGTGACGCGATCGGCAACGCGCTGGATGGGCGCCTTGGAACCCTGGGCGCGCTCGACCAACGCCACGATCTGGGCGAGCGTCGTATCACGGCCGACCCGCGTCCGCCCGCAGGACAAAGGAGCCGCTGGCATTCATCGTCGCGCCGATGACCCGGTCGCCGCGTGTCTTCTCGACCGGCAGCGACTCGCCGGTGATCATCGACTCGTCGACGGCCGACGCCCCGTCGATGACGATGCCGTCGACCGGCACGCGGTCACCGGGCCGCACGCGCACCAGGTCGCCGACGACCACCTGGTCGAGCGGCATCTCGCGCTCGCCCCCATCGCGCAGCACGCGCGCGGTGTCCGGGCGCAGGCGAAGCAGCGCACCCACCGCCCCCGCCGCCTGGCCCTTGGCGCGTGCCTCGAGCCATCGACCGAGGAGCACGAGCCCGATGATGACCGCCGCGGAGTCGAAGTACGTCTCGTGCCCGATCCCGGCGGCCATCACCAGGTCGGGCATGAGGGCGACGACCATCGAGTAGGTGTAGGCCGCCAGGGTGCCCATGGCGACGAGGGTATTCATCGTGAGCTCGCCGTGGCGCAGGCCGCGAGCGGCCGCCACCAGGAAACGCCGGCCGTAGACGAACTGGACGAACGTGGCCGGGGCGATGAACCAGCGGTTGATGTCCTCCATCGGCCAGGGAGCGCCACCCGGCCAGAACATCACCGCCATCATGGTCAGCCCGATCCCGAGCGACACGAGGGCGCCGGTCAGCAGCTCGCGCTGTTCGGCTGCGCGCTCGGCCTCGGCTGCTCGCTCGCCGCCGCGGTTGGTGTCATCGGCGGCGACCTCGGGTCGGACTTCGTAGCCGGCGGCCTCGATGGTCGACACGATTCCCGCGCGGTCGATGACTGCCCGGATCGAAGCGGACGGTGGCGCGCTCGGTCGCGAGATTCACGCTCGCCTCTCGCACGCCATCGGCCTTGCCGAGAAAGCGCTCGATGCGGTTGACGCAGCTCGCGCAGGTCATGCCAACGACGGGGAGCAGAGAGCTCGGCGCTGCTCTCGGCGGGCGCGGTGGGAGGTCCGACGGTCACGGTCTCAGCATACTACAGGGGAGTATCTGAGACCAGCCCGGAAACGGTTGCCCGGGTCCCGTGCGGGTGCACGCTCGCCTGCCGATCAGCCGCTGATTCGTGCATTGCGCGACCATCATCGGACAAATTCACTGACGGTTGGCGCACGCGGGCCACTGATTCCGTCACGGCGCGGCCGGCTGGGCACGGAGCGTGCATCAACCGGGAGGAACCGGAGATGAGCACACAGTTCATGAGAGTGGTGAATACCGACGACCGCCGCGACGACGACGTCGCCACCAGCTCTCGTGAGCAGGTGGGCGATCGTCCGCTGGTGTACGTCGTCGATGACGACGTGGCGACGCTCGATCTCCTCTGTGAGGTTGCGCTGGAGGCCGGCTGGACCGCGACCGGGTTCCTCCGCCTCGCCGGACTGCGAGCCGCCCTGGATCGGCGCATCCCGGCGCTGATGATCCTCGACGACGACATGCCCGACGGTCGGGGCGGCGATCTCGCACGTGAGCTGCGCAGCAATCCGCGGGTCGCCGAGGTCCCCGTGCTGGTGTGCACGGCCGCCCACCCGATGCGCCAGGCGGAGATCGGAAGCTGGGCCCCGGTGGTGTCCAAGCCGTTCGACCTGCGCGAGGTCGAGGGCTTCCTCGATGCGACTGCCCGCCGCCACCAGCGCGACTCCCAGTCTTACGGTCGCGCGGGGTAGTCTGAGGGCGTGCGCGCTCTCATCCTGACGAACGAGTTTCCGCCTGAGATCTACGGCGGGGCCGGCGTCCACGTCGACGAGCTGACCCGCCACCTGCGCGACCTGATCGAGCTCGACGTCCGGACCTTCGGCACGGCCGCTGCGGACGATCCGGGATGGCGCGTGCGCGGCTATCCGCCGGCCCACGACGTCACCGATGCGGACCCGCGCCTCGGCCCGCTCTTCGCCGCGCTGTCACGCGACATCGGCATGGTCGCGGACCCGGTGAGCGCCGACGTGGTCCACGTGCACACGTGGTACACGCACCTTGCCGGCATCCTCGCGCGCCTGGCCTACGGCATCCCACTCGTGCTGACCGTGCACTCGCTCGAGCCGCTGCGCCCATGGAAGCGCGAGCAGCTCGGCGGCGGGTACGACGTGTCGTCGTGGGTGGAGCGCACGGCCATCGAGACGGCGGACGCGGTGATCGCGGTGAGCCAGGGGACGCGTGCCGACGTGCTCCGGCTGTTCGACGTCGATCCGATGCGCGTCCACGTCATCCACAACGGGATCGACGCCGAGTTCTACCATCCCGATCCCGCGACGGATGCGCTGGAGCGCTATGGCGTGGATCCGACCGTGCCGTACGTGCTGTTCGTGGGCCGGATCACCCGCCAGAAGGGAATCATCCACCTCGTGCGGGCCATCGAGCACCTCGACCCCGGCATCGGCGTGGTGCTGTGCGCCGGCCAGCCGGATACCCCGGAGATCGGCCGGGAGATGGCGGAGGGCGTCCGCGTGGCCCAGGCGGCACGGCCCAACGTGGTCTGGATCGGCGAGATGGTGAGCCGCGAGGCCGCGCGTCAGCTGTACAGCCATGCGGCGGCGTTCTGCTGCCCATCGGTGTACGAGCCGTTCGGGATCATCAACCTCGAGGCGGCCGCGTGCGAGACACCGGTGGTGGCCTCGGCGGTCGGTGGCATCCCCGAAGTCGTGGTCGACGGCGAGACCGGTCTGCTGGTCCCGGTCGAGCTTCGCGACGACGACCCGATGTCGCCGATCGACCCCGACCGCTTCGAGCGCAACCTCGCCGGCGCGATCAACGCGCTGATGGCCGATGCCCCGGCGCGCGAGGTGATGGGCAAGGCGGCGCGCCTTCGAGCCGTGGAGCGCTTCAGCTGGACCGCGATCGCCGCCCAGACGGCCGACCTGTACCGGACCGTGGTCGCCCTGCACGCCGGCTGAGACTCACCCCGGGCGAACCACCGACATCAGCGCCAGCGTGTTGCCCTCGCCGTCCTCGAAGAACGTCATCCACTCCTCGGTCCCGTCGTCGTGGGTGTGGATCCGGTGCGGTGCGCCGGTGAAGTGGACGCCGGCCGATCCGAGGGACTCCTGGGCGGCGGTGATGTCGTCGACCACGAAGTACAGGGTCGAGCCTGGCCGCCACTCCGCCTCGTCCTTGCGGTGGAGGTAGAGCCGGGTCCCGCCGGCGTCGAAGAAGGCGAGGTCGCCGAAGGTGAACACGTGCGGCAACCCGAGGGTCGTGCCGTAGAACCGCTCCGCTCGGGCGACGTCACGGATGTCCAGCGACACCTGCCCGATGCGGCCGAGCGCCGTGCCGGCGGAGCCGGATGAGGGGGTGGTCATGGGTGGTCGATGCCTCCTGCGTGGGGCGCCAGCGACGGCCGGCATGCCGGGCCAGTGGCGCAGCTCGCGGCTGCTCACGCCGAGCTTGCCGCCGATGTTGGCGAGGTGGTACTTCACCGGCGTCGACGCTGGTGCCCCGGCGTCGGGCGATGTCCGCGCGACGCAGTCCGTGGCGCACCCAGTCCAGGACCTCCCATTCCGCCGGGGTGAGGAGGTCGGGATGTGCCGGGCGGCCGCGGCCGCGACGCGAGGGCATGCGCCGCAGCCTACTCGCCGAGGGGCCGAATTTCCCTACCCGCGGGCTCGACCCCGTGGCAGGCTGCGCCTCAGGACTCGGCCCGGTAGCATGGCCGCCATGACAGCCCCGAGCTCCTCCTCCGACCCCGCGCTGCCCAGCGGCGGGCGCGAGCCGATCATCCTCGTACGGGACCTTCGCAAGCGGTACGGCGACCTCGTGGCGGTCGACGGAGTGAGCTTCGAGGTCGGGGAGGGCGAGGTGTTCGGCATCCTCGGCCCGAACGGCGCCGGCAAGACGACCACGCTCGAGATGATCGAGGGCATGCGGCCGATCGACGAGGGAACCGCGCACATCGACGGGGTCGACGTCGCGCGCGATCCGCGTGAGGTCAAGCGGCGCATCGGCATCCAGCTCCAGGCGTCGGCCTTCTTCGACGAGCTGACCCTGAAGGAGCTGATCGACCTGTTCGGACGCCTGTACGGGCGATCGGTCGAGCCGATGAGCCTCCTCGCCGAGGTCGAGCTGACCGAGAAGGCCGGCAGCCAGGTGCGCACGCTGTCCGGCGGCCAGAAGCAGCGGTTCAGCATCGCGTCGGCCCTGGTGAACGACCCGCGCGTCCTGTTCCTGGACGAGCCGACCACCGGCCTCGATCCGCAGGCGCGCCGCCACCTGTGGGCCCTCGTGCGCCGGCTCCGGGATCGCGGGCACACGATCGTGCTCACGACCCACTACATGGAGGAGGCGGAGGAGCTCTGCGATCGGGTCGCGATCATGGACGGGGGAAGGATCATCGCGCTCGACACGCCGCAGGCCCTCGTCGAGCAGCTGCTGGGTCGGGGCTTCACCAAGGAGCGCGTCGAGCGCCTCGCCAACCTCGAGGACGTCTTCATCGACCTCACCGGCCATGAGCTTCGGGGGGAGGAATGAGTCTCGGAACTCGCCTGGGACTGTGGTGGGCCCTGTTCATGGCGAGCGTGAAGATGTTCATCCGCAACCGCACGGCGCTCTTCTTCAGCCTGTTCCTCCCGCTGATCATCATGCTGATCTTCGGCGTCCTGAACTTCGAGGGGTCGACCACCATCGCGCTCGGGATCGTCGACGAGGCGCAGACCGATGCGAGCGCGGCACTGGTCGAAGAGCTGCAGGAGTACGAGTACCTCGAGATCACCGAGGGCAGCCGCGAGGATGAGATGGCGGCGCTCGAGGACGGCGATCGAGGGTTCGTCCTCGTCATCCCGGCCGACTACGCTCCCGAACTCGGCGGGGAGACCGGCCTCGTCGCCTACGCGTCGACCTCCGATCCGTCGCAGGCGCAGGTGGCGCAGGGGCTGCTCCAGCAGGCCGTGGCCGGGGCCATGGCCGCGTCCCTGGGCGGCGGTGCGCCGCCACCGAGCACCGCGTTCCAGCCACCCGTCGCGTTCGAGTCGGTCGAGTCCCGCGACCTCGGCTACATCGACTTCCTGGTGCCCGGGATCGTGGGCATGACCGTCATGCAGCTCGGCCTGTTCGGGGTCGCGTTCGGCTTCGTGCAGCTGAAGCGCACCGGAGCGCTGCGCCGGCTGTTCGCGACCCCGACCTCGCCGTCCTATTTCCTGTCGGCCCAGGTCAGCTCGCGCATGGTGCTGGGCTACGTGCAGGTGGCGATCCTCATCGGCATCGGCATCTGGTTCGGACTCCAGATGTTCGGCTCGTGGCTGGTGCTGGCGGTGATCGTCGGCCTGGCGCTGCTGATTTTTCTGGGCATGGGATTCGGCGTGGCCGGCTGGGCGAAGAACGAGGACCAGGCCGCCCCGGTGGCGAACCTCATCAGCCTGCCGATGCTCTTCCTGTCCGGGGTGTTCTTTCCGCGCGAGGCGATGCCCGAGTTCCTCCAGAACGTGACCCAGTACCTGCCCCTCACCTACGTGAACGAGGCGCTGCGCGGCGTGATCAACGACGGGGCCGGGATGACGGACCTCGGGCCACAGCTGCTCGGCATGGCGGTCTGGGGCGTCATCACCTTCGTCATCGCCGTGCGCCTGTTCAAGTGGGAGTGAACCCGCGCGTCGCCTAGGAGGACGACGCCGGATCGGACGGGGGCGTCACCTCGGACGAAGCGCCCGCGACCGTCACGTCGCGCTCGACCACGAGCGTGCACCTGGTGGCGATGGCGGCCAGCGCACCGATGGCGGCGAGGACCGGCAGTAGCGCCGCACCGATCAGGCCGATCGTGAGCGGCACCTCGAGCATCGTCCGCCCTTCCTCGTTCTTGATGATGATGCGGCGGATGTTGCCCTCGTGCAGGAGCTCCTTGACCTTGTGGACGACCTCGTCCCCGCTCAGCGTGAACTCCTGGGTCGCTGTCCGCTGTGTCTGCTGATCGTTCATGTCACCAGCCTACGCTCATGGTGGCCGTGGGGCGCTGCTCCCCGCTGGTGCAGCCATGGACGGGATCACGCTCGTCCGAGAGCGTCTCGAGGTGTCGACAGGCAAGGCACAGAGTGGATGCCACCGAGCTCCGGGCGATGGGACAGTCCACGAACCCGTCGGTGACGACCCGCGACCGGTGGACGCAGACGATCCAGCTGTCGTCGTCGAATCGCGTCACGGCACTGTCCTCCCGCTTCGTGCCGTACAGCGTCCGCCAGTTCTCAGACCCGCGGACAGGGCCGAACGGTCCGTCAGCCCGGGCCGTTCGTCACCAGGGCGTGGACCAGCCGGGACATCACGAGGTCCTCGCGTGCATGGATCACGACCACGGCAGGGCCCGGGCCGCCGGTCGCGATGACCCGGTCGGCCGTCTCCTCGTCGACGGCCGCGAGTGGCGGGACGCCCAGCACGCCGAGCCGCTCGCTGATCCGGGAGCGCACGAGCGCCGACCGCTCGCCGATGCCGCCGCTGAAGGCAAGCGCATCGAGGCGGTCGAGACTGGTCGCCGCCGACGCGATCTCGGCCGCCGCGCGGGCGGAGAAGACGTCGACGGCCAGCCGGGAACGCTGGTCTCCGTCCGCCGCCGCCCGCTCGACGGCGCGCATGCCGCCGCCGATGCCCGACAGCGCCGCCAGGCCACCACGGCGCGCGAGCGCATCGGCGAGGGCGTCGGCGTCGATGCCATGGCGCATCAGGTGCAGCAGGATTCCGGGGTCGACGCTGCCGGCCCGGGTGCCCATGACCAGGCCTTCGTAGGGGGTCATGCCCATCGAGGTCGCGACCGAGCGTCCGCCCGCGACGGCGGTCACCGAGGCGCCGGACCCGAGGTGTGCGACGACGAGCCGCAGCTCGTCGGGACTGCGCCCGAGGAGCGCGCTCGTCCGCTCGACGGCCCACGCCACGGCCAGCCCGTGGAACCCGTACCGGCGGATCCTGAACCGCTCGACAAGATCGTCGGGAAGGGCATACCGCCAGGCGGCCTCCGGCAGGCTCGCGTGGAAGGCCGTGTCGAAGCAGGCGACGTGCGGGACATCGGGCAGGAGGTTGCGCACCTCGCGGATGGCATCGGCGGCGGCGCGATTGTGCAGCGGCGCCAGCTCGTCGAGCGCCTCGATCTCCGCCAGCACGCCGTCGTGCACGATGGTCGGCTCGTGGCGGTCGCCGCCATGCACCACCCGGTGACCGACCGCATCGGCGCTCGACGCTTCGATCGACGTCAGGGAGGCGCCGAGGTCGGCGCCACCGTCAGCAGCGCGGTCCAGCTCGGTTTCGGCCAGGGTCTCGTCTCCGGGCTGTGCGATGAGCGACAGCTTCACCGAGCTCGATCCGGCGTTGACGACGAGGATCCGCATTGGTCCGGTCAGTCCGCGGACCAGGCCCAGCCGCTGATCTCCGGGTCGTCCTGCCCGTGCTCTCGCGTGTACGCGCGCGCCTCGAGCCGTCGGTCCTGCATCGCCTGGCGGATGTGGCCGGCACGAGCGGCAAGGCCCGGGACGCGGTCGATGACGTCGATGACGAGGTGGAAGCGGTCGAGGTCGTTGAGCATGACCATGTCGAACGGCGTGGTGGTCGTGCCCTCTTCCTTGTAGCCGCGCACGTGCAGATTGCCGTGGTTCGTGCGCCGGTAGGTGAGCCGATGGATCAGCCACGGATAGCCGTGGTAGGCGAACACGATCGGGCGATCGGCTGTGAACAGCGCGTCGAACTCGCCGTGCGACAGGCCGTGGGGATGCTCCTTCTCATCGACCAGCCGCATGAGGTCGACGACGTTCACGACGCGGACCTTCAGCTCGGGCAGCTCGTGGCGGAGGATGCCGACCGCCGCCAGCGTCTCGAGGGTCGGCACGTCACCGGCGCATGCCATGACCACGTCCGGCTCGCCGTCCTCGTCGTTGCTGGCCCACGACCAGATGCCGATGCCGCGCGTGCAGTGCAGGATCGCCTCGTCCATCGGCAGCCACTGCGGCGCCGGCTGCTTGCCGGCGACGATGACGTTCACGTAGCCGCGGCTGCGCAGGCAATGGTCCGCAACGCTCAGCAGCGTGTTCGCGTCGGGCGGCAGATAGACGCGAATGACGTCGGCCTTCTTGTTCACCACGTGGTCGATGAAGCCGGGGTCCTGGTGGCTGAAGCCGTTGTGATCCTGGCGCCACACGTGGCTCGACAGCAGGTAGTTGAGCGAGGCGATGGGGCGTCGCCAGGGAATCCCCCGCGTGGTCTTCAGCCACTTCGCGTGCTGGTTGAACATGGAGTCGATGATGTGGATGAAGGCCTCGTAGCAGTTGAAGAGGCCGTGTCGGCCGGTGAGCAGGTAGCCCTCGAGCCAGCCCTGGCACGTGTGCTCGGAGAGGATCTCCATCACCCGACCATTGGGTGACAGGTGCTCGTCGACCGGCAGCGTCTCGGCTGCCCACGCCTTATCCGTCACCTCCAGCACCGCGTCCAGCCTGTTCGAGGCGGTCTCGTCGGGGCCGAAGAGGCGGAAGGTCTGCGGGTTGCGCGCGATGACATCGCGCAGGAACGTGCCGAGGGTGCGGGTCGCCTCGCCGGTCGTAGCGCCCGGCTTGTCGACAGGCACTGCATAGCGGCGAAAGTCGGGGAGCTGGAGGTCCGTCAGCAGGAGTCCGCCGTTGGCGTGCGGCGAGGCGCTCATCCGACGAGGGCCGTCCGGAGCAAGCTCCTGCAGCTCCGGCATGAGCGCGCCGTCCGCGTCGAACAGCTCGTCGGGTCGATAGGAGCGCATCCAGCGCTCGAGCACAACCAGGTGCCTCGGGTTGTCGCGGACGTCGGACATCGGCACCTGGTGCGAGCGCCACGTGTCCTCGACCGGCTTGCCGTCGACTGTTTTGGGGCCGGTCCAGCCCTTCGGCGTGCGCAGCACGATCATCGGCCAGCGCGGCCGCTTCGGCGCGCGCTTCGACTTCCGAGCACTCGCCTGGATGTCGGCGATCTCGTCGAGGACTCGGTCGAGCGTGGCCGCCATCTGGCGGTGCACCGAGGCGGGGTCGTCGCCGGCCACGACGTGCACCGTGTGGCCGAAGCCCTCCAGCATCGCTCGCAGCTCGTCGTCCGGGATGCGGGCCAGCACGGTCGGATTCGCGATCTTGTAGCCGTTGAGGTGGAGGATCGGCAGGACGGCGCCATCGCGCCGCGCGTTCACGAACTTGTTCGCATGCCAGCTAGCAGCCAGGGCCCCGGTCTCCGCCTCCCCGTCGCCGATTACGCACGCGACCAGCAGGTCGGGGTTGTCCATGGCGGCGCCGTATGCGTGCGACAGCGCGTAGCCGAGCTCGCCGCCCTCATGGATCGAGCCGGGCGTCTCCGGCGCGACGTGGCTCGGGATGCCGCCGGGAAAGCTGAACTGGCGGAACAGCTGACGCAGGCCGGCGGCGTCGCGGGTGATCGAGGGATAGACCTCGGAGTAGGTGCCCTCCAGGTAGGCGTTCGCCACGAGGCCTGGACCACCGTGGCCCGGGCCGGCGATGTACAGCGCCTCGACATCCCGCTCGCGGATGACCCGGTTGAGGTGGGCGTAGACCAGGTTGAGTCCGGGCACCGTCCCGAAGTGGCCGAGGAGGCGCGGCTTGACGTGCTCGGCACGCAGCGGCTCACGGAGCAGCGGGTTGTCGAGGAGGTAGATCTGGCCGACGGACAGATAGTTCGCGGCTCGCCAGTACGCGTCGATGCGGTTCAGCTCGGCCCCGCCGAGCCTGCCGCGACCCTTCGAGGCCATCGGGTTCTCCGTGCTTCGTGCGCTCAGCCTAGCAATGTGTCGTTCCCGTGCGCGTGATGCCGAGTCGGGCTAGTCAGCCCTCCAGGCCCAGGCGGTCAGCCCGGATCGTCGCTCGGACTTGCAGCGCAACGTGGGGCGGAACAGCGCTGCGGTAGATGCGCACGGTCACCCACAGACCCGCCAGGGCGGAGGCACCGAACACGACGATGGGAGGCAGAGCCGAGACCCCGGTCACGATCCACGACGACACCATCATCGTCGCGATCGCCGCGCTCATCATCACGAAGGTGACTGCGAAGGCGGCTCCGGCGGCGAGTCCGGCCGGGGAACGACGAAGCGTCGCCACCGCGACGACCACCGTCACGGGAACCACGAGCCCGAGATCGAGGGCCTGGACGGTCATGGTCGTTTCGCCGTGCAGCGCCGAGTGCGACGCCACCAGGCCCTCGGCGATCCGGCCTGCCCACAGGCCGACGAGCAGGATGCTCATCGTAAGGCTCAGGCCAGCCCAATCTCGCCGTGGAAAGGCTGAGCTGAAACGCCCGGTGATGCCGCCATCGGCAAGCAGCACGGCGGCACCCACGAGGCCGATCACGGTGGCGGCGAGGATGGCGATGAACAGCGGGAAGAGCGGTCCGAACGCCCAGGTCACCGCGTACTCGAGGTGGAGATACAGGAAGTAGCCGAGGAGGCCGCTCGTCACCAGCATGCCGCGAAACGAGCCGCGCGAGGTCAGCGCGGCGCCCACCACGAGCGCAGGGACGGCGACGAACAGGGTGAACACGTCCCACCCGACGCCCTCGGCCACGAGGGCTAACGCGTTGTTGGCGTACACGCCGGTCGTTGCCATCTCATACGACTCGCCCTGGACGCTGGTCACGGTGATGAACGCGCCGTCGCCGCGGGCGAACACTCCCAACGCGGCAGCAACTCCGGCGAGGATGGCGATGAGCAGCGCCCACGCCGCAAGCCGCCGCGGAGTCACGAACGTCGTGGTCATGTCAGTGCCGCCGCGTGCTGGAGCTCCGTGGGCGATCCCGGCCGCCTAGATCGGACCTCGATGACATCCCGAACAGTTTCCATGACTCCCTCCTGGGTCCTGGCGAGTTCGCGTGCGATGTCTCATCAAGCGCTGTCGCAGCCCGATCGCGATAGGGCCGTCCGGCATTACCCGGAGGGAGGAACGGCCGGTCGCGTCGACGCGGATCGGCGCGCGGCTGCCGGCGGCGTCCTTCGCCCAGATGTCGTCCGGACGCCCCGCCGCGCCACGTACCACCAGATGACAACCGTCGTCGCCAGGCCCGCGGTCAGATCGGACATCGTGTCCCACGCGCCGCGCACGTTGTGGGTGGCGAACAGCGCGTCGGTGGCCGCCTCCTGGATCTCGAGCAGGACATGCCCGCCATTGACCGCGAGCACGCTGGCCGTCCATCCGACACCGGTGAGGGCAAGCGCAAGCATGAACGCCGCCGGGCCGTAGCCGTGCGCGATCAGGTCGAAGCGCCAAGGTTGCTCATACAGGCCGAAGCTGTTTCCGGCCATGTCCAGCGCCATGACCGACAGCACGAGGCAGTCGGCCCGCAGCGGGTATCGCTTGGCGCGGCCGCGGGTGACATGCAGTGTCGGAATGATGAGCGTCAGCGCCGCACCGGCAAGGATCAGATCCCGGACCGCGATCCCCTTTCCGTCGAACCGGGGATCGGCAGGCGCCAGTTGTGCCTCGACCGCGAAAGCGACGATCAAAGCGCGGAGCGCAATGTTGATGGCCAAGCCGAACCGCCGCCCGGGCCGAGTCACGCGGATCGCCACAGCCCCGCGAGCCACTCGTCAGTCCGTGATCTGCCCGGTCAGTCCTCGACGGTGAAGGCGGCGCGCATGCCCATGGCGTAGTGCGCCTCGGTCGTGCCGTCTTCCTCCTCGACGATGTTGCAGATCAGCACGTAGGTCCCGGGCTCGAGGTCGAGCATCAGCGTCTCGCTGCTCCCGACCGCCAGGTCCTCGATTTCGTCGATGACCTCCATACCCTCGCCATCCTCGAGCACTGCTCCATCGTCATCGGTCGGCAGTGCATCGATGGCGAGATCCGTGCGGATCACGACGAATTCGTGGACGTCGTTCGGGCCGTCGTTGGTGACCTCGAAGGTCACCGTCCCGGCCGGAGCGGTGGCGACGCTTGGCGCAATCGAGAACTCCCGGAGCGAGATGTCGACGGAGGTGGTGCTCGTGCCGCACGCCGCCAATGTCGCGGCGAGCGACAGGGCGATGACGGCGACACGGTTGCGATCGGGCCGATGCATGCGGGTGCCTCCTGCTGGGTCTCTTCCCATCAACGATCCGGTTCGGCCGCAGGGCTGGCCAGTGCCACCCAGCGCCCGTTCACGGGCCGCATGGCCCATCGGTCGACGCGGTGCCGACTGACCTGGGCATACCGCACCGTGACGTGGCGATCCGCCCACGCGAACGGGCGGGCGGATCGCATGATCGATTGCAGGTCAGCCTCAGGTCACGGAGGCCTCGGCATCGGTTGGGTTCAGTTGGACGGTCCCCGGCGCATGCTCCGGGGGCGCGTACACCGTGATCAGCCGGAGCGGACCGTCGCCAACGTTCACGAAATTGTGGCGAGTGCCCGCGCGGACGAAGACGAGGTCGTTCGGCGCCACCTCCGACGGCTGACCGTCGAGGACGGCCGTCCCGCGGCCCTCCACGAAGAGAAGCAGCTGGTCGGTGTCGGGATGGACCTCGTCGCCGATCTCGCCACCGGGCGGGATCGTCATGACCACGACCTGGGCGTGCGTCCCAGTGATGATCTCCCGCCGAAAGGCGTCGTTCGTCCAGGCCGCGTGGCGAATGTCGACGCCGCCTGCCCGATCGGTCACGCTTCACCTCCCGGAGTGATGGCTACCTTCAGCACGCCGTCGCGACGGTTGCTGAAGAGGTCGTACGCCGCGGCGATGTCCTCGAGCGCGAAGCGGTGGGTAATCAGGGGCGTCGGATCGAATCGGCCGGTCTCGACCAGTCGCATGAGTCGCTCCATCCGCTCCTTGCCGCCCGGGCACAGGGTCGTGACGATCGTCAGGTCGCCCAACCCGGCAGCGAAGGCGTCGTACGGCACCTGGAGCTTGCCGGAGTACACGCCGAGGCTGGACACCGTCCCTCCGGGCCGCACGCAGCGCAGGGCGTTCTCGAAGGTGACCTGGAGGCCGAGCGCCTCGATGGCCACGTCGGCACCGAAGCCGCCGGTGAGGCGCTTGACCTCGGCGACGACATCGATCGCCTCGGGATCCAGCACGACGTCGGCCCCCATCTTCCTGGCCATCTCGGCCCGGCTCGGATCGCCCTCGACGCCGATCACCCGGGCCGCCCCCATGAGCTTCGCGCCGGCCGTCGCACACAGGCCGATCGGTCCCTGGGCGAAGACGACGACCGTGTCGCCGATACGGACCTTGCCCGACTCGGCGCCGGAGAAGCCCGTCGATGCGATGTCGGCGAGCAGGACGACCTGCTCATCGCTCAGGCTGTCGGGGATCTTGGCGAGATTGGCCTGCGCGTACGGGACGAGCAGGTATTCGGCCTGCGCCCCGTCGATCGTGTTGCCGAATCGCCAGCCGCCGATCGCTTCGAAGCCGGCGCCGTGCCCGCATTGGGCAGGCTTGCCGACGAGGCAGGCGTGGCATTGGCCGCACGGGGTGATCGCGCCCACGAGGACGCGGTCGCCGACCTCGTAGCCCGACGACTCCCGGCGCCGAGCTCGTCGATGACGCCGACCGGCTCGTGGCCGACGATGAGCCCTGGTCGGACGGGATACTCGCCCTTCAGGATGTGGACGTCAGTGCCGCAGATCGTCGTCATGGTCACGCGGACGACGGCCTCGCCCGGTCCTGGATGCGGACGCGGGACGTCGTCGACCCGGATGTCGCCCGGAGCATGGAAGACCGCGGCGCGCATGGTGGTTGTCTCTCCCGCGTTCGGGCGGGGAGGAGCAGGAGCGGTTGCGATGGTCACGGCGTATGCCTCCTTGAGGATTTGGCCGGGGGTGGCCCTTCTCCCGTGGGTTGTCGACCCCAGCGTGCGGACGGCGTTGGCTGCTCGGACAGTGCCGGAGGGTCCCCGGCCGGGACGCCAAACGGCAGGTTGGCGAGTGCGGGCCGTTCGGTCCCGGTTATCGGTCCGTTCAGCCCTGAGCAGGTGAACCGATCGGTTCCAGGATTGGCCCATGGGAGATCGGTCGTTCGCTGAGTCCGGCATCAGGATTCGCCCCGTCCGGCGCGCTGATGGCGCCGGTCTGGCCGACTTCTATGCGCGCCTGAGCCCGGAGGCCCGCCGCCTTCGCTTCATGAGCGCATGCATGCCCGCTTCCCAGCTCATCACCACGCTCGCCGGCGACCCCGGCGTCGTCGCGGTGCTCCATGAATCAGACCCGCAGGGCGGGGCGCTCGTCGGTCACGCATCGGTTCAGCCCGACGGTCGTCATGGTGCGGAGGTCGCCTTCGCGGTGGCGGACGAGCTGCGCGGCCTCGGCCTCGGCCGCCGGCTCGTGAGCAGCTCCCTGAAACTCGCCCGCGAGCTGGGAGCGGACCAGGCATCCGCCACGATGCTGGTCGGCAACGACCCGATGCGCCACCTGCTGCGAACGGCTGGGCAGCCGGTGCGACACGATCGCGTGGAGGCCGGGACGGAAGAGATCGACCTCGACCTCCGGCTGCCGGCCTGAGGTCGAACGGGGCCTGTCAGCCCTCTGCGGCGAGCGTCACGAAGTCCATCGCCGAGATAACTCCGACGGGCCGTCCGTGCTCGTCCACCGCGACCAGGCGATGGATGTGCTCGGTGTGCATGCGAATGGCGGCGTCCTGGATCGAGGCGCTGGCATCGATCGTGACGGGCGGGGCGCTCATGACCTCGTGGACCCGCACCCCCCGCTCCCGATTCCGGATCAACGCCCGGACGGCGGGGACGTCGAGGTAGAGAATGTCGGTCTGGCTGATGACACCGATGAGGCGCCCGGCCTGATCGACGACGGGCAACCCTGAAACGCGATGGCGCCGCATCAGCTCCTCGGCGACCTCGATCGTCGCCTCCAACTCGACTGTGATCGGGTCGATGGTCATGAGATCGGCGACGCGGAGGTCGCTCCCCGAAGTGGTCGGATCGGCGGCCATCATTGCGTTGCTCCCTTCGCTGTTCGCCGCGTCGCGGCTGCTCGTCAGTTGTTTGCATGTCACGATGGGCGGCCGCCTCGGATCGTTGCGACGGCCGGTCGGCCCGCAGAATCGGGCCATCCGGCCCGACTGCGCTGGACGGGTCCGGGCGCGAGCTCTCGACGATCCGCGATAGGCCGAGTGCCCCGTCGTGTGTGGCCGGGCGACGCTCGACGTGGATCACGCCGCGGTTCGCCCGCCATGGAGTGGCACCCCGCGAGGCGCTCCACCCTCAGTCCGATGCGGTCGCCGCCCCCCGGTCCCTGAGCAGGAGGCGGAGGAGGTCCAGCGAGCTGAGCACGCCGATCGGCGCGTCCTCATCGTCGACCACCACGACGCGGTGCACGTGGCGGCTCACCATCAGTTCGGCCGCGCGCTCGGACTCGTTCCGGCGTGCACGGTGATGGCCGGCGCGGACATCAGGTGCCGGACGCACAGGCGCGGCCAGTTGGCGCGGATCATGTCGCTGGATCGCGCCACCACCAGGTCTGTCAGGCTGATCACCCCGACTGTGACGCCATCCTCGACGACCGGAAGCCCGGAGACGCGGTTGGTCTTGAGCAGCCGCTCTGCTTCAGCGGCGGACGCATCGGGTCCGACGACGATGGGATCGGTGCTCATCAGGTTGCCGACGCGCAGGTCGGTCGTGCCGGGCATGGTCACCTCCGCGGTTGTCGTTGTGAACACATGCTTCCCCTCTCGACCCTCGCGGATCGAGAGCCATCCGGCACTCCCCACTCGGTCCCATCCGCCCTTCCGCTCACCACTCGCCACTGCGAGCATCGCCCGAACGGGGGCAGTCCGCGGTCGGGGATCGCAGGGAGGCATCATGACGGGCTTGGCACACCTGACTCGCACCGACGAGCACCGGATCCACGTCATCGGTGGCCAGGTGGCCTGTCCGCGAGTCGGCACGGTCGACCTGGACCGCTGCCGCGAGTGCATGTACCTGCTGCGATTCGGAGCCACGGATCCCGATCGGCCAGGGGCGGCATACGTCGTGTGCACCGCGGTCGACGTCCAATCCGATCTCAGCGACATGGCGTGGTGACTGGAGGAATCCACATGAAAGCCGTCGTGGTCTACGAGTCTCTGTGGGGGAACACCGCGGCGATCGCACGCGCGATCGCGGAGGGCATCGGCCAGGGAACGCAGGCCGTCACCACCGATGCGGCATCCGTCGAGGCGCTGGCCGATGCGGACCTCATCGTCGCCGGCGCGCCGGTGCTTGCCTTCAGCCTGCCGACCGACGCGATGCGCGACAGTGTCGCGAAGAGCGAGGTGGGCGCGCCGACGCCGCCGGACCTGACGCACCCGTCGTTGCGCTCCTGGCTCGACTCGCTGCCCGCCGGAAGCGGACGCTGCGCTGCGTTCGAGACCAGGATCTGGTGGTCACCCCGGGGTGCGACCGGCGATATCGAGAAGCGCCTGCAGCGAGGCGGCCGTGGGATCGCCTCGAAGGCGCACAAGTTCGTCGTGAAGGACAAGTACGGGCCCCTTCGCGAAG
Organism: uncultured Chloroflexia bacterium; assembly: GCA_963806695.1. GTDB lineage: Bacteria > Chloroflexota > Limnocylindria > QHBO01 > QHBO01 > JACDBZ01. Next base: position 238,171 of record CAWDYT010000003.1, read on the forward strand.
GCGAGGTGGAGCGCGCACGCCAGTGGGGAAGGGAGCTTGCGCAAGCCGTTGCGGGCTGACTCCGGCGGATCGCCGATGCAGTCACGAGCATCCAGACCGGTGCGGCGACCGGCGTGGAGCGGGCGGGTGACGGGCCGGTTGAGCCGCCTGATCCCCGCACGTCGGCGGCCGGCGGCGCTCGCAGCGATCCGAGCGATCCATACGGTCCTCTTCGTCTCAATCGGCGCGGCGATCGCGCTGTTCGTGTGGGATGGCGCGCGGCAGATCAACGGCCGCCGCAGCGCCTACGCTCTCGGCGTCGCGGTCGCGGAAACGGGGATCTACGTCAGCAACAACCAGGTCTGCCCGCTGACCCCGCTGGCGGAGGAGCTCGGCGCTGACAGCGGCGCGGTCGCCGACTTGTTCCTGCCCGGGTGGGTCGCGCGAAGGATCCCGGTCATCGCAAGCGCGGCGCTCGTGATGGGACTTGCACTGCACACCCGGGCGATCCTCAGTCGCCGATGGTCGACTCGTAACCGCTGGCCATGAGGTAGCCGCCGAAGGCCATCAACCACAGCATCACCGGGTAGACGATCATCCGCTCCGCTCCACCATGCCCGATCGGTCCGAACACGCCCGGGTTGCCCGCGTCACCGATGACCATGAGCACGACGAAGCCGATCCCGATCAGCCCGGCGACCCACGACGCGACGCGCATCGGTCCGTTGACCAGCGTCCCCACCGCGATGGCCTCGACGTTGAAAAACATGAACGCCATCAGGGCGAAGATTCCGTGCAGGCCACTCGCGTCCAGCGGCAGCACGCCGGCGCCGGCAGCGCCCGCGGCGGCGAGCGTGAAGACGGCCAGGATCCAGGGCCGGCGGTGAGCGCGATAGATGAGGTAGCCCGCGGCCAGGTTCAGCACCCCGACCGCGATCAAGGATGCGTTGAATAGCAGCTGGGTCTCGTCGATGACCCCGAGGTCACTGATGGCTCCCCGGGCAATGTCGTAGCCGGGAGCCATCGAAGTTCCCAGCATGATGACCGTCATGAACTGGGCGGCGAGGCTGAACAGCAGGACGCCTGAGAGGCGCACCTGTGCGTGGCTGGCGCTGGATGCCGAATGCCTTCCGGCCAGCGGCGAATCAAACGCTCGAGCGGTCATGGTCTGAAACTCCTTCCGCCGCAGCACATGCCACGCGTCGATCGGCAGCCGACGGGCCTACGGCCACGCGTGCCACGGCTGGGCTGGTGCGGTTGCCCGCACCAGCCTTCCCGCAGGAGAGCGGCGATGCCAGTGCCGAAGGTCCCCGCGGGTCGCGTCAAACGGCAGGTCAGAGGACGGCGGTGCCCAGCAGCCAGCCGATGGTGTAGGTCAGCGCGGCGGCCGCGAGGCCGAAGACCAGCTGGCGCAGCCCGGACCAGATCGGATGACGGCCGGTCATCAGCGTGATCGCCGACCCAAGCCCAAAGAGTGCACCTGCGGAGAGCGCGGCGGAGAACGCGATCGGTGACGCGTGCGCCGCGACGATGAACGGAATGAGCGGGATCGCCGCCCCCAGGCCGAATAGAACGAAGGAAGTCGCCGCCGCGGTCCAGGCCGAACCGCCGAGCTCGTCAGGATCGACGCCGAGCTTCTCCCGGGCCAGGGTGTCGACTGCCACCGCGGGGTCGCCCCTCACCACCCGATGTGCCAGGCGTGCCGCATCGGCGAAGTCCAATCCCCTGGCCTCGTAGATGATCCGCAGTTCCGTCTCTTTGTCGGCGGGGGATGTCGCCAGCATTTCGGCTTCGACGGCGATCCGGTTCGCGTACAGCTCGCGCGAGCTCTGGACGCTCAGCCACTCACCCAGAGCCATCGACAACGAGCCGGCGAGGAGGCCGGCGATCCCGGCGATGACGACCGGCGCGCCTGCGCTGCTAGCGCCGGCGACGCCCATCACGAGGCTGAGGTTCGACACGAGGCCGTCGTTGGCACCGAGCACGGCGGCGCGCAGCGCGTTGCCGTCGATCAGTCGGTGCCGCCCGTCGAAGCGCGTCAGCATCGCTTCTGTCATGGCAACGATGGGCGGCGTGCTCTGGAATCGCGCTGATGCCCGCATGGTCGAAATCGTCCCTCCGGTCAGCGGACGTTCCACCGGTCGGACGGCCTAATCCCGCCGGGCCAGTCGGCCCAATCTCGCACCGGCGACCGGTCCCGGATGCGAGCCGGATGGCCCGGAAAAGGTCGCCATCCGGCAGGCGCGCCTTCCGGTTGCGCGCCGCATGCTTCCCTCATGGAATGGAACTCGGGGCGGAATGGGAGTGGAGGCGCAGGCAGTCGCAGCCCGATGGCCCTGCCGCCGGAATCGATCGACAAACCGGCTCTCACCATCGAGGCTGCGGCCGACCTCATGGCGGATCTTGGGTTCGTGGCGTTCACGACGCCGCCGGATGCGATGGTGCCCGACTCCTGCCTGATGGCGATGATTCGTGACGCTCCGACGCGGCGTCACTTCGATCCGGAGACCGTCGGCTACTGGGTCATCGAGAAGGGGCAGGGCCAGACGACGCTGGTGGACCGTGAGGCGCGAATGCCCATCTCAAGGCCGTTCAGCTGGGGCCGAATCCGCCTGGTCGACCGCCTTGGGAAGCGCAACAGCTTCGTAACCTTCGGCGGGTGGCTCACTGGCGACCGAGTCGGAGCGGATGCGTCGCTGCTGATCTTCCGCTCATCCGCCCCGATCCTTCGGCTCCCGGGCCACAGCCAGCAGCGCGACCTCCTGTCAGACGACGTCCTGTCGTTTTTCGGTCGCCTCATTCCCCGAATGTGGGCGAGCCCTGCTCACGAGAGGCTCGTCGCGGCACTCCCGCCCGACGCCCTCTACGCCGCATTCCTGCTCCACGAGGCCGGACGGTTCCACCGTTCCGCATCTCTGCACGAGACGATTCCGGCCGATGCGCGCGCGCTTCTCCGTGAACTCGAGCTCGCGGAGCGCCATCGGGCCGATGCACTGGACACCGGGCGTGAGCTCCTGTCCTACCTCGATCTCGAACCGGTCGCTGCTCAGTAGCCTGGGACCCTACACGTGATAGAGCTCGTTTGCCTCGCGCGCGAGGTCATCTCTGACGTCGGGATGCGCAACGGCGATGAGGGCCGCGATTCGCTCCCGCACGCTGCGCCCGAAGAGCTCGGCGACCCCGAACTCCGTCACCACCGTCCGGACGTGGGCTCGGCTGGTGACGACCCCGGCGCCGGGCGCCAGGACCGAGACGATCCGCGAGACGGAGTCGCCGGCCGCGCGTGACGGCAGGGCGATGATGGCGCGGCCCTCGCGTGCCAGCGCGGCACCGCGCATGAAGTCCATCTGTCCGCCGACACCCGGAGTAAAAGCGCGTCCCGATAGAGTCGGCGCTGACCTGGCCGGTCAGGTCGACGGAGATCGCGGAGTTGATCGCCACCATCCGGCGGAAGCGGCGGATGACCGAGGTGTCGTTCGTGTAGTCCACCGGCCGCATCTCGATCATCGGGTTGTCGTCGACGAAGTCGTACAGGCGCTGTGAACCCATGAGGAAGGCCGTGACGATCTTGCCGCGGTTGATCTCCTTCGCGGCGCCCGTCACCGCCCCGGCCTCGACAAGATCGATGACCGGATCGGTCAACAGCTCGCTATGGACGCCGAGGTCGCGTTTCGAGTGCAGTGCCATGGCGACCGCGGTGGGGATCGAACCGATGCCCATCTGGATGGTGGAGCGATTCGGGACCAGCTCCGCGACGTATTCACCGATGCGTCGCTCGACGTCGCCCACCGCCGGCAGGGTGTGTTCGTGAGGCGGCTGGTCGACGTGCACCGCGAGGTCGATCTGGTCGACGTTGACGAACGAGTCGCCCAGGGTCCGGGGCATCGACGGATTGATCTGCGCGATGACCACATCGGCGACCTGGATGGCCGACATTGCGGCGTCGACGCTGGTGCCAAGCGAGCAGTAGCCGTGGGCATCCGGCGGGCTCACGTTGATGAACACCGCATCGAGCGGTTGGATTCCGGTGGGGAAGAGCTCGGGGATGTCGGACAGGAATACGGGGACGTAGTCCGCCCGGCCCTCGTTCACCGCCGCTCGCGAATTGCCGCCGATGAAGAGTGCGCGATGGCGGAAGCTCTCGGACACCTCCGGTGCCAGGTGCGGCGCGGGCCCCTCGGTGTGGATGTGGATGACGCCGACGTCGCGCAGCTCGGGCGCGCGCGCGACGAGCGCATCGAGAAGGACCGATGGCGTGGCCGCTCCGCCGTGCACGAACACCTGCTGTCCCGACCGGATACCGGCGACGGCCTCGGCGGCGGTGACGATCTGCATGTCCGACAGTGTGAGGGACGCCTCGACGTTGTGGCTGGGGCAATCGTCCTTTGCGTCGGTCCATCCGGCACCTTGGGAGGTCCATCCCAGGGGATCGTCCCGCTCGCGGTCCGGCACGTGCACAGTGACCCTGCCGTGGAGCAGGAAACCGGAACGTCAGCAGAGCCCCTCGTACGCCTCGGGGCGGCGCTGCGGCGCCGTGCCGCCAGCGCACCGCGCGAGGACCGAGAGGCGCGCGCTGATCGGGTGCGGCGGCACGTCGAGGAGTATCTGCTGCCCCGCGCCGCCGACCTCGACGCGCCGCTGCTCGTCGTCCTCCTGGGCTCCACGGGGAGCGGCAAGTCCAGCCTGCTGAACGCGCTCGCCGGCACGGCCGTCAGCCCGTCGGGAGTCCTGCGGCCGACCACGCGACGCCCAGTGGCGATCGCGCATCGCGATGACCTGGTCGGTCGCATGGCACGGCTCGCCGACCGGGCCAATCTTGACCTACGGCCCAACCACGGCGCGCGCCGCGGCCTCGTCATCGTCGACGCACCGGACTTCGACTCGGTCGAGGCCGAGAACCGCGAGCAGGCCCTCGCCCTGCTGGAGCTCGCCGACCTCGTCGTGTTCGTGACCACCGCCACCCGCTACGCCGACCAGGTGCCGTGGGCGGTCCTGGCCCGCGCCCGCGCCCGCGGGGTGCCGCTCCTCGCCCTCGTCAACCGCATGCCCCCCGAGCACGGCGACGCGGAGGCGGTCATCCACGACTTCCGTCAGCTTCTCGAGCGTGGGCGGCTCGGTGAGCAGGCTTTGAGCGGCAGCGGCACGCTCGAAGTCGTGGCCGTGCCCGAGGGCGCCCTCGACCCGTCGCGCGACGCGCTGGACGCGGACGCCGTCGCCGGGGTGCGGGATGCGCTCGACCGGCTCGTCTCGTCGCACGAGGAGCGGCGTGCCCTTGCCCGCCGTGGCCTGGCCGCGGCCCTCAAGGGCATTCCGGAGGCCGTCGAGGCGATCGCCGGCCAGGTGGACGAGGAGCAGCGGGCCGTGGCCGACCTCCGTGCCGCCGCGGATCGCGCGTACGCGGGTGCCCGCTCCGCCCTGGCCGAGGAGCTGAAGCGCGGGACGTTCCTCCGCGCCGAGGTCCTTCGCCAGTGGCAGGACTTCATCGGCGCGGGACAGGTGGCCCGTTTCCTGGCCGAGGGTATCGGCAAGGTCGTCGCGACGATCCGCAGCCTCTTCGAGCCCGGGCCGCCGGCGCCGGCCACCGAGGTGCGGGAGGCAGCCTTCGCCGACCTCACCGCGCTCACCCTCCAGCACGCCGACACTGCGGCGCAGCGCACCGCCACCGAATGGTCGAACGACCGATACGGGTCGCTCGCCCTGGCAGCGGACGAGGGCCTGTGGCGAGCCTCGCCCGACCTCGCGAGTCGCATCGCCCGCGACCTCGACGACTGGGCGCGCGAAATCGGCGAGCGCATCCGGGCCTTGGGCGCCCGACGCAAGGGCTGGGCACAGGCCGCGAGCATCGGTGTCAACGCCATCGGCACCAGCGCCGTCCTCGCCGTCTTCATCCACACCGGCGGGCTCACCGGCGCCGAAGTCGGACTCACGGCGGCCACGGCGGTCGTGAACCAGAAGCTCTTGGAGGCGATCTTTGGGGAGGCGAACGTCACCGCCTTCGTGACCCAGGCCCGCGAGGACCTCGGGGCGATCCTCGACGCAGTCTTCGCCGACGAGCATGCGCGATGGTCGGCGACGCTCGGCCAGACGGGTGACCCGGCGCTGGCGCGCGAGCTCCGCGAGGCGGCTCGCGACGTGGCGCACATGGTGCCGGCCGCGTGACGGCGTCGCCCGACCGCGGGCCACTCGACGAGCGGCTGGCGCGACTACAGAAGGCTGTAGAGGCGGCTCGCAGCATCGGCCTGGAGGAGGAGGCGGCGAGCGCGGGCAACGTGGCTCGGCGCATCGGCCGCCGGGCGGGCTTCGGCGGCGACCTGTACGTGATGGCGCTGGCCGGTGGGACGGGCGTGGGAAAGTCATCGGTCCTCAACGCGCTCGCGGGGGCCGAGGTCAGCCCGGCGCGGGCGGTTCGGCCGACCACCGATCTTCCCGTGGCCTGGGTCGCCGAGGAGCGGCGCGAGCAGGTCATGCCCCTCCTCGGATGGCTCAAGGTCGACCGGGTCGTCCCACACGACGGCGCTGGCCTGACCGACGTCGCCATCCTGGACCTTCCCGACGTCGACTCCGTGCGCGCCGAACATCGGGCCACGGTGGACGCCCTCCTGCCGCGCATCGACGCCATCGCGTGGGTCGTCGATCCGGAGAAGTACGACGACGCCCGCGTACACGCCTACTGGCGCACCCTCGCGCCGCACGCCGATCGGATGCGCTTCATCCTCAACAAGGCCGACCGCGTGACCGAGGACGCCTGGCATCTCATCGCCGAGGACCTCCGGGCTCGGCTGATCGCCGATGGCATCCCGCGACCGGTCATCCATGTCGTGTCGGCGAGGACCGGCCATGGCATGGACGCGCTGCACGGCGCCCTGACCGACGCGGGCCACGCGAAGATGGTCATCACGTCCAAGCTGGAGACGGATCGGGCCAGCGCCGCGGCAGGGCTGGCAGAGGCCATCGGCCTCGATCCCGAAGCGGGGTACCGACCGCTCCTCGAGGACCACATGCGCGCGGCGCGAGCCCGGGAAGCCGTCGACGGCGCGCTGGGGCTCGTCGACCTGCGCGGCCTCTCGCGCCAGGTTCAGGCAGCTGTCCTCCACCGGGCACGGGTGCGCGGCGGCTCGTTCCTCGGACGCCTGCTGGCCCTTGGCGGTGTGCTGACCGGGCGGAAGCGGCGCGTCGCCGACCCGGCGGCGTACCTTCGCGACTGGCGGTCGCGCGGGGCGCTCGGTCGCATCCTCAACCCGCTCCGCTCGGCGATGGTGGATGCCGCGGCGGGGGTCCCGCCGGCGAGCCGCGGACGCGTGCTCGAGGCGCTCGGCGCACCAACGGCGGAGGCGGACGTTGCGCGCGTTCTTGACCGAGCGGTGGCCGAGGCCGGGCGCGATCTCGAGATCCCCTCATCCCCGCTGTGGTCGGTGCTCGGCGTGCTGCAGCTGGTTGTTGGCGCGGTGATCGTCTTTGCGGTCGCGTGGATCGCCGTCCTCTTCGTGGCGGGTGACGGCGTGCCGGTCGGCACCCTCGACGCTCCGCTTCTGGGCCCGCTGCCCATGCCGCTCCTGCTCCTCGCCGGTGCGGCGCTCTCAAGCGCCGTGCTGGGCCTGCTCCTGGGGTGGCACGCCGGGTTGATCGGCCGCAAGGTCGCGGCGCGTGTCGGTGCCCGGGTCGAGCAGGCTGTCGGGGAGGCCGTGGTCCGGGATGCATTCGCCGGCCTGGCCAGCGTGGAGGCGGCTCGACGCGTGATCTCAGCGGCTGGGTCGCACGGGTGACGACGGGCGGCGGCCGAGTGGCCGCCGCTCGTGGCAAGGAACCTGACGCGGTGCGTCAGATCGGTTCCGGGTGCTGCCGGTAGCTGCCCTCGATCGAGTAGCGCAGCAGCACGTCAGCGATCGTTCCGAGGATCAGGCCACCGAGCAGCGCCGGCACGATGTAGAGGCCCTCGAAGTCGGGGCCCCAGGTGCTGAACGTGCCGAAAGCCTCGCTGCCCAGCCAGCCGCCCACGAGGGTGGCCAGCGCGACGACGGCCCAGTGATAGCCCGCCCTCCCGTCACCGATGAACTGTGCGATGGCCCCAACGAGCAGGGCACCAGCCACCAGCAGCACGGCCGCGAGGGTGCTCATCCCGACGTTCCAGTTACCGAGTTCGAGCATGGCCGAAGGTCTCCCAACAGACTGCGGGTTCCTCACTGGAGTCTCCAACCAGCCAATGGGAGGCGGAAGGGCCGAGAGTCGCATCGGCATCGGGCCATCCGGACCGATGAGCGACGCCGGCCTGTGTGCATCGCCCTTGGACCGGGCCGAATGTCCTGCCCGGTGGTGACGTCCGGAACTGGAGCCGGGTCGCCCCGCGCCGGAGGGTGGGGCCGGGATCCATGAAGGAGGATGGTCATGCGTATCGTGGTCGGCGTTGACAGTTCCGCCTCCGCCGAAGACGCGTGCCAATTCGTCGCAGGCCGGAGTTGGCCGGTAGGCAGCAGTGTCGAGCTCGTCGCGGCCCTGGAGAGCCCACGGGGCTGGACCGGCCTCGTCACCGGGGGGAGTGAAGAGCTGGAGAGGGGTGGAGAGCTCGAGGCGATCCTGCAGGATCGCGCACGGCTCCTGCGGAGTCGCGGGCTCACCGCAAGCACCACGGTCGAGCGGAGCGATGCCGCAACGACGATCACTCGTCGCGCGGAAGAGACGTACGCGCAGCTCATCGTCGTCGGCAGCCGGTGCCTCGGCCCGATCGCATCGGCCGTCCTGGGGTCGGTCTCGGCGCACCTTGTCGACCGCGCTCCGTGTCCGGTCCTCGTGGCGCGGTCACCGGGCGCAACGCGGATGCTGCTCGCGACCGATGGGACCGACAGCTCGCGTAACATCCCGCCCGTCCTGGCTTCGTGGGGGGAGGCGTTCAGGCACCTCCCGGTCGAAGTCCTGAGCGTGGCAACCCGGAGCCGCGCGTTCGAGCCGTTCCATCGGATGGCCCCCACGAGCGATGGCCCGGCGGTGCCGCAGTCGAGCGAGGTGTACGCACAGCACGAGCGGATCGCCGCCCAGGTGGCCGACGAGATGATGGACCTCGGTTGGCACGCCGCGGCGACGGCGGCCATCGGCGACACCGAACGGGAGATCCTGGCGGCCGCCGTCGATTGGCGGGCGGACCTCATCGTCACCGGCTCGCGAGGCCTGGGAGCCATCAGACGCCATCTTCAGGGAAGTGTCTCGCACGACCTCCTGATGCACAGCCAATCGTCGCTGCTGGTCGTCAGGGGAGTCGTGCCGGCCCCGATCAGCATGGGGGCCGCGGTCGCCATGCCTGCGTAGCCCTTCTCGCACGACCGATACGGATCGACCGGCGTCATCGCCGGTCGGTCCGCCACGGGAGGGTGCTCAATCGGCGCTCGGCGCGCCGCAACCCGCGTTGGTGCCAACGGTACGGGTGAATCGATGCGCATCGATGTGCCGGGCGCACTGTTCTGGCAGTTCACATGGCCCGATCCATGGAGGCCGTTCGGCCCTGCCCTGCTTGGTGCCGCAGCGCGTCCAATGGCACCCGTCGATCGCCGCGCCAGCCTACGTGGGGCCGTTTGGCCCTACCTGCGGGCATGCGATCACGCTGGAATACCCGGGCGCGCCGGACCGGCCGGTCGCGTCATTCGATGCACACACCACGGGAGCTCCGATGCAGCGCACCTTCATCTACGTCACTGCCGTCCTCGGCGTGGCGACCGTCTTCGTTGCGACGCTCATCGTCGCGGGCCTCATTCTCGGAGCCGGGTCGCCCACCGCCGGTGCCGGTGAGTCTGCCGAGCCGGCACCCTCGTCGCCACCACCCGCCGGCGCGACCGGCGAGATCACGATCACCGCCTTCGATCTGGGCTTCGAGCCGGAGGCCGTCACGGTCGATGTGCCGGGCACCTACGCCGTCACCTTCGTCAATGACGGCGGCACATTCCACGACGTCACGTTCGCCGACGGCACGGTCATCGGCGCCGAGGGCCACCAGACGGCCACCGGCGAGGTCACCATCGGTCCTGACGGCATGACCTTCATCTGCTCGGTGCCGGGTCACTCCGATGCTGGCATGCAGGGCGAGGTCGTGGTTGCCACAGCCGGGGCTTCCGCGGAGCCGTCCCATGGCGACCACGACCGCACCGCGGAAGAGATGCGCGACATCGACGCCGAGGTCACCGGCCAGTTCCCGGCCGAGACCGAGGGACGCGGCAACGTGATCCTCGAGCCCGAGGTCCAGGACGACGGCACGCTTCAGTGGGAGCTGACCGCATCGGTCATCGAATGGGAGACCGAGCCCGGAACGGTGGTCGAGGCCTACGCCTACAACGGCATGGTCCCCGGACCGCAGCTGCGCGCCGAGGTGGGGGACAGGATCAGGATCATTCTGCACAACGAGCTGCCGGAGCCGACGACCATCCACTCGCACGGACTGCTCGTGCCGCCGGAGATGGACGGAGTGCCGGTCATCAGCCAGCCGGCGGTCATGCCGGGTGAGACGTTCACCTACGAGTACACGCTGCGGAACGCCGGCAGCCACATGTACCACAGCCATTTCATGGCCGAGACGCAGGTGCCGATGGGGCTGCTGGGCGCCTTCGTGGTAACCGATCCAGCCGTCGACGAGCCGGACGTCGACCAGGACATCGCGATGATCCTGAACGACGGGCCCCTCGGCTTCACGATCAACGGCAAGGGCTTCCCGGCAACCGAGCCGATCGTCGCGAAGCAGGGGGACATGATCCGGATCCGCTACATGAACGAGGGGCTCCAGATCCACCCGATGCATCTCCACGGCATCCCGCAGATGGTGATCGCCAAGGACGGCTGGACCCTGCCTCAGCCGCATTTCGAGGACACCGTGCTCGTGGCCCCCGGTGAGCGAGTCGACGTCCTGGTCGACGCCTCCGAGATCGGCACCTGGGCGTTCCACTGCCACGTCCTGACACACGCCGAGAGCCCCGATGGCATGTTCGGCATGGTGACCGCGCTGATCGTGGAGCCGTGACCATGGCGGTCCAGCCCGGGATGGTGCGGCTGGCGGCCACGCTGCCGGTGTCGTCCGATCCGGACGCGGTCGCGGCGATGCTCGACCTGGGGCCGGACGGCTGGCAGGAGCTGCCGGCCGTGGCAGGGTATCGACGGTTCGCCGTCGACCTCCGGCTGCGGATCGGCGGGGAGGCGGCGGGCTTCACCACTTTCCACAAGGCGGCGTACGTCGACGTCGGGAGCCGGCGACCGGCAGCCGACGGATTCGTGCAGGAGATCGGCTGGCGCGCCGCCACCGCGGCACCGCTGTTCCCCGTCTTCTCCGGCGATCTCCGTGTCGAGCCGGAGGCGATGTCGATCAGCGGGCTCTACGCCCCACCGGGAGGCGTGATCGGCCTCGTCGCCGATCGGGCGCTCCTGCATGTCGCAGCGACCGGGACGGCGCGCTGGCTGCTCCAGGAGCTTCACCGAGCCGCGACGGCGGGAACGACGTAGCGACTCCTAGGCGGGCGGCTCGCCGATGTGGTGGCGGGCCACGAAGGCGGCCGCCTGCGTCCTTCGCTGGAGATTCAGCTTCGACAGGATGCTGCTGACGTAGTTCTTCACCGTCTTGTCGGAGAGGAACACGTCGGCGGCGATCTCCTTGTTCGTCATGCCCTCCGCGACGAGCAGCAGGATCTTGCGCTCCTGCGAGGTCAGGTCGGACAGCTCGTCTGCCGCCCCACCAGTCGCCGCCGCGCGGACGCGCTGGAGCACCTTCTCGGTCACCGCGGGGTCGAGGAGCGACTCGCCGCGCGCGACCGCCTCGAGCGCCGTGACGAGGTCGCGGCCGCGGATCTGCTTCAGCAGGTACCCCGACGCACCGGCGATGATCGCCGACAGGACGGCCTCCTCGTCCGGGTAGCTGGTCAGGATCACGACCCGCGTCTCGGGCCGTGTGGCCCGGATTTCCCGGCACGCCTCGATGCCGGAGCCGTCGGGCAAGCGGACATCCATCACCACGAGGTCCGGCTCGAAGCGCGCAGCCTCGGCCACCGCCTCGGCCATGGTGCCGGCCTGGGCGACGACCTCGAAGCCCTCGCGGCGATCGAGGAGCGCGACAAGACCCTGCCGCACGATCTCGTGGTCGTCCACGACGAGCAGCCGAAGTGGCCCTTTCGCTGCCGTCTCGTTCATCGTTGATCGGCCTCCGCTGGGGCGGTCCGAATCGGGACCGTGACGATGATACGGGTACCGGCCGCCGCCTCGCTGCTCACGTCGAACATGCCACCGAGCGCCTCCGTGCGCGCCCGCATGTTCGCCATGCCCTGATGGCCGCGTTCCACCCCGGCCGCACCGCGGAGCCCGCGACCGTCGTCCTCGATCGCCAGTCGGACGACCATCGTCGAGCGAGAGCGAAACCCGGCAGGTCGCGGCGCCCGCGTGCCTGGCGACGTTGCTCAGGGCCTCGCGGGTGATCGCGAGCAGCTCCACGACCGTCTCGATCGGCAGCGACCCGATCCGGTCACCGGCATCCGACACCTCCATGCTGACGTCCACACCTCCATTGCGTTCCAGCTCGGTCGTGAGCTGGCGGATCCCTTCGGCGAGGTCGCCGGATTCGAGCAGCACCGGTCGCAGGCCAAAGATGAAGTTCCTGACATCGCGAATCACCGCGTGGAGTGCGTCGATGGCCTCGTCCACGCGGCGACGGGCCTCGTCCGGGTCCTCCGCGACAAGGTCCGGCACGTCGTCGAGGGCGAGCGTCTGGGCGTAGATGGCCTGGATGACGCTGTCGTGCAGGTCACGGCTGATCCGGTCGCGCTCGTCGACGATCGCGAGGCGTTGCACCTGCTGATGGAGTCGCGCATTCTCGATCGCGATGCCGGCATGCAACGCGAACGTCTCGACCAGCGCCTGGTCGGTCTCCGAGAACTCGCGCGCGCCCTGCTTGTTCGTCAGGTACAGCCGTCCAACCGGGACACCATGGTTGGTGATCGGCATCCCGAGGAACGAGTGCATCGGCGGATGGTTGGGCGGGAAGCCGTAGCTCTCGGGATGGTCGGCAATCTCGGGGATCCGCCACGTCAGGTTCTCCCGGATGATGAGTCCCAGCAGCCCGCGTCCGCGTGGGAGATCCCCGATCGCTGCCCTCGCCTCGTCGCTGATGCCGCTGGTGATGAAGCGCTCGATGGCTCCGTTGGGGTCGACGATGCCGATGGCCGCATACTCCGCGCCGACCAGCTCGCGCACCCGCCCAGCGATCAGCTCGAGGACCCGATCCACGTCCAGCTCACCGCTGATGCCGCGCACCGCCTGGTCGAGGGCCTCCAGCACCGGCGGCAGCGCGACTCGCTCGTCGCCGGCACCGGAGGCGGCCTGGCTGGGGGACGTTGGCATCGGGCAGAGCCTAGCGGCTCACGTCGCGCAGCGACACGGCGCCGAGGGCGTGGAACGGCGTCCGAATGCCTGCACCCGGGCGTGGCTGCGGTACCCGTTGCTTCCCGTGGCGGCCGGTCTTGCGTAGCCGCCCGTCACGCCGAAACGCCGCCCATCCCGGGCCGGCGTATCGGAGCCTGAGAGGCCGTCGCTCAGGCAGGCGCGGGCGCGGCCTCAGCCTCGGGCACCTTCGGGTAGCGCTTGAGGTCGCCGGACAGCAGCCACCTGCGCACCCATGGCGACGCGTTCTCGCCGATGCTCCGGTCGACGCCGTAGAAGTTCCCAGCGCCGATGTAGCCGAGGAAGGCGGTCACCGTCGCGTACGTCAGGTGCTGGTTCACGATGCCGAACTGGAAGTCCCAGGCGGCGACGAAGAAGCCGAGCATCATCAGCGTGCCCATCAGCGAGCTGAACCGAGTCAGCAGGCCGAAGATGAGTCCGAGGCCGATGCCGAGCTGGCCGTACGGCACGATGACGTTGACGATCGACATCAGCGTCTCGTTCTCGCTCATAGAGACCCAGAAGTCGTGCGTCGGGTTGTAGATCGCGCCCTCGACGGGCTCGGTCACGAACGGCCAGCCCAGCGAGCCGGTCGTGCCGAACTGGAGGAAGCCGGCAGCGTCGAATGGCTCCGGCCCGAGGATCTTCTCGAGGCCGGCCCATAAGAAGATGATCCCCACGACGACGCGCAGGACCGCGACGCCGATCTGGTGTGAACGTTCAACGACGTACATGGACTGGTCCTCTGCGTGCCCTCCCCGCCATCGGGGCCTGCAGCCAGCCTACGCTCGCGTCGCCCTCGCGTCACGGTCGATTGGCCCGTCAGATCGGGCCGGTCAGCCCGTTGCCACTACCTTCAGGTGCACGGTCGGCTCAGCTCTCGGTGACCACGACCACGCCGGTCATGTCGTTGGGGTGGAAGGAGCAGTCGTAGCGGTGCTCGCCGGCGCCGGTGAAGGTGTGCGTCACGCTCGCGCCGGGTGGCAGCTCGAGGACGCTCGCCTCCGTCATCGAGCAGACGGACGTTGTGAGTGAAGTTGTCGTTGTTCGTCCACGTCACGGTGGTGCCGTCCGCACCGTGATGGCCGAGGGCTCGAACCGGTAGGACGGAGGAAGGTTGACCATGTTCGTGGCGACCGGCTCCTCCGAGCTGGTGCCGGCGGCGCATGCCGCCAGCACCGAGGCAATGACGAGGAAGGCGAGCCCCCTCACGATCGAGATGCCGCCGCCGTCACTCCGGGCCAGCCGCGCTGCGTCACGCCGGCGAAGATCAGGACGAACGCGAACAGGTCCAGCACCTCGCTGACGGTGTGGGCGAACAGGAACACGGTCCAGTCCAGGTGGTAGGTCATGTAGCTGATCTCGGCCAGGGCGAAGAGGGCGAACCCCCAGCCGAGGAGAGGTGCATCGGCGCCGAAGCTGCGCCAGGCGAAGTAGGCCCCGACCGCGAACGCCGTCAGGTGGATGAGCAGGAAGATCGGCGCCGGGATGAGGTTGACGAAGTCACCGATGGGCATGTCGAAGGTCTCCTTGGCTGTGGTGGCGATGCGTGCGCTGGCGTCGGATGCCGTCGACGACGACCCCGACGAGCACGAGCGTCATGGCCACGAGCCCCGCCAGGTGGGCGAGGTGCTCCTCCGGTCGGAACCCGTGGTGATGGTCGGCTCCAGGCGCGAGATGGATGACGACGTCGAGCGCGAAGGCGACCAGTCCGACGGCCATCCCGACATGGACGATGCGCGGCATGCGGCCGATGTCCCGAACGATCCCGCGGACCAAATCTATCACTAGCATGTACTAGAGATACATCGGCGCTACTGCGGCTGTCAAGTCTTTCACGAGTGAAAGTACGTGATAGACTCCGACGGCTATGACAGACCGCTCGTCCGACGACATCGCATCCGTCGCACTGCTCAACGAGCCGGTGCGCCGCTCGCTGTACGACTGGGTCGTGGCGCAGCGTCGTCCGGTCGGACGAGAGGAAGCTGCGACCGCGCTCGAGATCACCCGTGCGCTGGCAACGTTTCACCTCGACCGACTGGCCGACGGGGGTCTGCTGGAAACAGCGTACCGGCGCCTGAATGAGCGCCGCGGACCGGGCGCTGGGCGGCCGGCTCGGGTCTACTGGCGGGCGGATCGGGAGATCGCCGTCAGCCTGCCCGAACGCCGCTACCAGCTGGCGGCCGATGTCCTCGCCAGGGCCATCGAGGACGCTCCGGCGGCAGCCGACGCGACCGTCCGCGCGGCGCGGGCCATCGGGCACGAGATCGGCGCCCGGGCGAGGCACGGCCGACGGCGCTCGCCGGGCCGCGTCCTCCGAGACACACTCGAAGCGCAGGGCTACGAGCCAGCGCCACCGGATCCGAGGGGCGTCGTCAGGCTCCGCAACTGCCCCTTCGACGCCCTCGTCGACCAGCACCGGCCGGTCGTGTGCGGGATGAACCTCGCGCTGGCCGAGGGCATGAGCGAGGCGATCGGCGAGGCCCTGCCGTACGCGCCCGTGCTGGACCCGCAACCGGGGTTCTGCTGCGTCACCTTCGTTCCGCTGTCGTAGCTCGCGGCGAGGCCGTTCGCCAGCCCGGTCGGTGCCCGATGGACCCCACGGAGCGGGCCGTGTGGCACATGCCCCGCGGACCCGTTGGGCGGATGGTGGTGGCGACAGGTAATTCACCAGGAGACGCGAACGAACTTCGCGGGAGGTATCAAATCATGGCCAAGCGACTTCGCGGGCTCGGCATCGTCCTCGGTGTCATCGGCCTCGCTTTCATCGTGGCGGGCGGCTTCGCGTTCTTCAAGGTGCAGGAGGGGACGGCATCCCTGAACGCCTTCAGCGCCGCCCAGGGCGTCGAGCTCAGCTACAACGACGAGGGACAGCTCATTGACGGTGGCGAGACGGCCGGGGCCGACTCGATCATGGCCATGCTGACCGACGACTGGGCCTACCCGGTCGCCCAGTCGGAGCTCGACCCGAATGATCCGCTCGTGAACACCTCGAGCGAGTACATGTACCAGATGGCCACGGTGGCCTACCACACGCTGCACGGGACCCAGACGATCGTCCTCGAGGAGGACTACACGGCACCCGACGGCACGGTGTACACGGCAGGAACCCCGTACGAGATCGACGTCGCAGGCCGCTACTGGGCCGACTTCGACCGGGAGAACCCGATCGACGCAGCGGTTCGGGCGCAGGCCTGGACCGGCGTGGCGCACGCCCTCATCGGCGAGCTCGGCGTGGGGACAGTGACCGGGCAGACTCTCCAGCTCGGACTCGCACTCGCCGGACTGTTCGCCGGTCTCGGTGCGACTCTCGTCATCGCTGGCGGCGGCCTCGTGTGGGCGACGCGGCCCGAAACGATTCCTGCTCCAGCCCTCAAGCCGGCTCAGCTCCCCGCCTGAGTCGCACACCCTGACCCTGGACGAGGGACCCGGCCACACGGCCGGGTCCCTCGCCGTGCCACGAGGGTCACCGCGATCCGACATTCCTGACCGGGACTGGCAGGATCATGGCGCAAGATCGGGCCGATAGACTGGACGACCCCGTGACTGCTCCACCCACCTCCCATCCCCTCGCCCCGTTCAGCGACGCCACGCGCGCCTGGTTCGCGGAGGCATTCGCGGCGCCGACGCCCGCCCAGGAGCACGGCTGGGCGCCATCGCCGGGGACGGCACACGCTGATCCACGCGCCGACGGGCTCGGGCAAGACCCTGGCGGCCTTCCTGTGGTGCCTCGATCGCCTGATGACCGAGCCGCGACCGGCGGGCTCGATCGGTGCGCGTGCTGTACGTCAGCCCGCTCAAGGCGCTCGCCTACGACGTCGAGCGCAACCTCCGGGCGCCGCTGGTCGGCATTCGCCGCACGGCGCGAGCAGCTGGGGATCGAGGTGCCCGAGGTCGACGGTCGCCTCGCGCACCGGCGACACCCCGCCGCGAAGCGCGCCGCCAGCTGACGCGCACGCCGCCCGACATCCTGGTCACGACGCCCGAGTCGCTGTACCTGCTGCTCACCAGCCAGGCGCGCGAGATCCTGCGCGGCGTGGAGCACGTCATCGTCGACGAGGTGCACGCCATGGCCGCCACCAAGCGCGGCGCGCACCTCGCGCTGAGCCTCGAGCGCCTCGAGCGACCTGGCCGACGGCGACCCGCAGCGCATCGGCCTGTCCGCCACGCAGCGCCCGCTGTCGGCGAGATCGGCCGGTTCCTCGGCGGCGTCGGACGCGAGGTCGAGCTCGTCGACGCCGGCCCGCGCAAGGAGCTGGATCTGGAGGTCATCGTGCCCGGTCGAGGACATGGCGCGCATCGGCGACGCGATGGACGTCGACGAGGCCCCCGGTGGCCCGGCCGCCGGCGCCGAGGCCCGCCACTCGATCTGGCCGTCCATCCACCCGCGGCTGCTCGAGCTGATCCGGGCGCATCGGTCGACGCTCGTCTTCGTCAACACTCGGCGCCTGGCCGAACGGCTGGCGCCGCGCCTCAACGAGCTGGCCGAGGAGCGAGCTCGTCCGCGCCCACCACGGCTCCATCGCCCGCGAGCAGCGGCTCGAGATCGAGGAGCAGCTGAAGCAGGGCAAGCTGCCGGCTCTGGTCGCCACCTCGAGCCTCGAGCTGGGCATCGACATGGGCGCCATCGACCTCGTCGTCCAGGTCGAGTCACCCCCGTCGGTCGCCACGGGCCTGCAGCGCATCGGTCGCGCCGGGCACACCGTCGGCGAGCGCAGCGTCGGCAAGATCTTCCCCAAGTACCGCGGCGACCTGTTGGAGGCGGCCGTCGTGGTCGAGCGGATGCTCGCCGGCGACGATCGAGGACGACGCGCATCCCGCGCAATCCGCTCGACGTGCTGGCCCAGCAGATCGTCGCCATGTGCGCGCACGACCGCTGGACGGTCGACGACCTGTACGGCTGCGTGACGCCGCGCCTACAACTTCCGAGACCTGTCGCGCGAGCCGCTCGACGGCGTGCTCGACATGCTCTCCGGACGCTACCCGTCCGACGAGTTCGCCGATCTCAAGCCGCGCCTGGTCTGGGACCGCCAGACGGACGACGGTCGCGCGCGCAACGACGCGCGCGTGGTCGCCGTCACCTAGCGGCGGCACGATTCCCGACCGTGGCCTGTACGGCGTCTTCCTGCGGGCGACGACGCCGGCCGGGTGGTCGGCGGGTCGGCGAGCTGGACGAGGAGATGGTGTACGAGTCACGCGTCGGCGAGACGTTCGTGCTCGGGGCGTCGACGTGGCGGATCGAGGAGATCCCGCCGGACCAGGTGATCGTCACGCCCGCTCCCGGCGAGCCCGGCAAGATGCCGTTCTGGCATGGCGACGCCGTCGGGCGACCGATCGAGCTGGGCCGGGCCATCGGCGAGTTCCTCCGCGAGCTCGAGCCGATGCGCGCGAGGCGGCCGAGGCCCGGGTTCGCGCGAGGATCACGCGCTCGACGAGCTGGCGGCGCGCAACCTGCGTCGCCTACCTCGCCGAGCAGCGGGAGGCGACCGGCGCGCTGCCGAGCGACCGCACCATCGTCGTCGAGCGCTTCCGCGACGAGCTCGGCGACTGGCGCGTGTCGCGTCCTGACGCCGTTCGGCGGCCGCGTGCACGCCCCGTGGTCGCTGGCCATCGAGGCGCGACTCCGCGAGCGACACGGGTTCGAGGTCCAGTCGATCTGGACCGACGACGGCATCGCCGTGCGCTTGCCCGAGGGCGTCGAGTCGACGGCGCCCGATCGAGTCCGCGCTGCTGCTCGAGCCCGAGGAGGTCGAGGACCTGGTGATGGCCGAGCTCGGCGGCTCGGCCCTGTTCGCCGCGCGCTTCCGCGAGAACGCCGCGCGCGCGCTGCTGCTGCCCCGGCGGCGGCCCGGCCAGCGCACGCCGCTGTGGCAGCTGCGCCAGCGCGTCGGCCGACCTGCTGGCCGTGGCCAGCCGGTTCGGCTCGTTCCCGATCCTGCTCGAGACGTATCGCGAGGTCCTGCACGACGTGTTCGACCTGCCGGCGCTGCGTCGAGCTGCTGCGCGGCGTCCGCTCGCGCGACATCCGGGTCGTCGTCGGTCGAGACGCGCTCGGCCTCGCCGTTCGCGCGCTCGCTGATGTTCGACTACATCGGCGCGTTCATGTACGAGGGCGACGCGCCGCTGGCCGAGCGGCGCGCCCAGGCGCTGGCGCTGGACCGCGAGCGACTGCGCGAGCTGCTCGGACCGGAGGAGCTGCGCGAGCTGCTCGACCCCGAGGCCGTCGCCGGAGCTGGAGCTCGAGCTGCAGTCGCTGACCGATCGCCGCCGCGCGCGCACCCTCGACGGTGTGGCCGACCTGCTGCGCCGCCTCGGCGACCTCCGAACCGACGAGGTCGAGGCGCGCACGACCGATGGCCTCGACGCCGCAGAGGCGCTCGCGAGCTCGAGGGGGCACGTCGCGCGGTGCGCGTGCGCATCGCCGGCGAGGAGCGCTGGATCGCGGTCGAGGACGTGGCCCGCTACCGCGACGCGCTCGGCGCGTCGCCGCCGCGCGGCGTGCCCGAGACGTGCCTCGCGGCCACCGACGCGCCCGCTGGACGCGCTGCTCGTGCGCTGGGCGCGCACCCACGCGCCCGTTCACCGCCGCGCGCCGGCCGTCGCGCTGGGGCGTCGGCGCGAGCGCTCCGTGGAGGAGCGGCTGCAGCGCGCTCGTCGGCGCCGGGACGCTGCTCGAGGGCGAGTTCCGGCCCGGCGGCGCGGCTCACGAGTGGTAGCGACCCCGACGTGCTCCGTCGCTGCGCCGTCGCTCGCTGGCGCGCTTGCGGCGCGAGGTCGAGCCGGTGCGAGCCCGCGGCGCTCGGCCGCTTCCTGCCGGCCTGGCATGGCGTCGGAGCGACGGCCGGCTGGACCGCGCGGCTGCTCGAGGTGGTCGCCCAGCTCGAGGGCGTGCCTTCCCGGCGTCGATCCTCGAGCGCGACGTCCTGCCGCCCGCGTCGCGCGGCTACACGCCGCGCCTGCTGGACGAGCTGTGCGCCAGCGGCGAAGTGGTGTGGATCGGTCGCGGCGCGCTCGGGAGCGACGACGGACGCGTCGCGCTGTACCGTCGCGAGCGCCTGGCGCTGCTGGCGCCGACGGTGCGCCGACGACCGCCCGACGAGCCGCTCCACGAGCGCATCCGCGAGCATCTGCAGCGCGCGGCGCGTCGTTCTTCCGCGCAGCTTCGCGCGCGGTGGCCGGACGCGCGGACGCGCGCGAGGTGCTGGACGCGCTGTGGGATCTGGTGTGGTCGGGCGAGGTCACCAATGACACGTTCGCCCCGCTTCGCGCGCTGTCGCTGCCGCGCCGCGGTCGAGGCGTCGCCCGTGACCGGGACGCGTGGTGGCACTGGGGCCGCCGCGCGCCGCCGGCCGCTGGTCGCTGGTGCCGTCCTGGTCGGCGAGGAGCGCACGCCCACCGAGCGCGCACGCGCTGGCCGTCGCGCTGCTGGAGCGCCACGGCGTGGTCACCCGCGAATCCGTGCTCGGCGAGGGCATCGCCGGGCGGCTTCGCGGCCGTCTACCCCGTGCTGCGGGCGATGGAGGAGGCGGGCCAGATCCGCCGCGGCTACTTCGTCGAGGGCCTCGGCGCCGCGCAGTTCGCCCTGCCGGGCGCGGTCGATCGGCTCCGGCACGCGCGACGCCGGAGGACGGGCGACCTGACGGCGCTGCGGTGCTGGCGGCCACCGATCCCGCGCAGCCGTACGGCGCCGCCACTGCCCTGGCCGCGACGGCGCCGGGGACGAGCGGCTGCCGCTGCAGCGCGCGGCCGGCGCGCACGTCGTGCTGGTGGATGGCGCCGGCAGCGCTGTACGTCGAGCGCGGCGGCCGAAGCCTGATCACGCTGCCGGCGGCGGACGCGATCACGGAATCCGCGAGCGCGCGGTGACGGCGCTCCGGCGCTCGTCGCCGCGAGCGGCCCGCTGCGCGAGCTGCGGATCGAGCGCGTCGACCGCGGTCCGGTCGCGGAGTCCAGGCTGGCGGAGCCGCTGCGCGACGCGGGCTTCCGCCCAGCTACCGCGGGTGGATCCTGCGCTCGGACCGGTAGCCGCCCTGCCAGTCGGATCGGTCCTGACCGCCTCCACGACTCGACGACGAACCCCAGCCGGCAGTACCACTCGGCGGCGAGGTCGTTGGCGGGGACCTCCGCGCCCTCGCCCGCGGCGATGACGCACTCGGTCGAGCGGGGGTCATTGAAGTGGCCGGTGACGCGCAGCACGCTGCCGGCCTGCTCGGACCCGAGCTCGGGGACGTCCGGCGGGACGTGGAGTACCATCTGCTCGACGACCGGCGGGAGGTTCTGCCCACGGCGGGGTGAAGAGGTGGAAGTTCGGGCCGGCGAGCCATTCCGGTTCGAAGCTTCCGGGCGCCAGGCCGCCGCATCCGCTACAGCCGTAGGTGCCCTCGACGGTGAGCTGCTGCTCGCCGAGGCACGCGAGGCGCTCCCAGGCCGTGGCCGCGTAGAGGCCATCGATGTCGGTGCTCACCGGGCACCGCGCAGGCACGAGCTCGACGTACGCCTCGCTGTCGGAACTGGCGGCGAACCATCCGGATAGCCGCGGGTCGCCGGACGGACCGTCGCCGGAACCCGGCGGGTTCGCGCTTGTTGACGTCGGTGCCGTAGCCGTCGGGCAGCGCCTCGATGAACCCGTCGGCCCCGACCGCCCGCGCGGCGGCGCGGATCTCGTCCATCGACGCGTCGGGCTTGCCGAGCGCGATGTTGTCGGCCACCGTGCCGCTGAAGAGGTAGGCCTCCTGGGTGACCATGACGATCGCCCGGCGAAGGTCCTTCGGATGCAGCTGCCGCAGGTCGACGCCGTCCAGCGTGACCCGACCACGTGTGCGGGTCGTAGAACCGCGAGATGAGCTTCGCGAGCGTCGACTTGCCCGCTCCCGTCGTGCCCACGAGCGCCACGGTCTGCCCGGCCGGGATGTCGAGCGAGAAGTCCGGCAGCACGATGCGGTCCTTCCCGTAGCCGAAGGTGACGTCCTCGAAGCGCACGGCGCCCTTGGACTCCCAGAGGTCCACGGGGTCCGTCGGGTCGGGGACGGTCGGCTGCTCCTCGAGCACGCCCGACACCTTCTCGAGCGCAGCCGTCGCGGACTGGTAGGAGTTCAGGAAGAACGCCACCTCCTGCAGCGGCGAGAAGAAGTTGCGCACGTACAGCACGGCGGCGAGCAGGACGCCGACCTCGATCGCGCCCGTCGGCGACCCGGATGCCGCCCCACAGCACGACCGCGGCCAGCGAGAGCGCCGACACGGCCATGAGGCCGGGCTCGAACGTTCCGTAGAGCTTGATGGAGCGCATGTTGACGTCGCGGTAGTCGCCCGCCACGCGGCCGAACTCCTCGTCGTTGCGGGGCTCCTTGCGGAACGCCTTCACGGCGCGGATGCCGGTCATCGTCTCGACGAACTGCACGATCACCTTCGCGCTGAT
This sequence comes from uncultured Chloroflexia bacterium, assembly GCA_963806695.1. Classification (GTDB taxonomy): domain Bacteria; phylum Chloroflexota; class Limnocylindria; order QHBO01; family QHBO01; genus JACDBZ01. The sequence continues at coordinate 260,957 of CAWDYT010000003.1, forward strand.
CACGCGCGACTCGCGGTACACGACCTGCGACCGGGTGTAGAACCAGCGCATCAGGAGGTAGAGCGGGATGCCCGGCGACGGCCAGGATGACGCCGGACTGCCAGTCGAGCAGCATCAGAGCGATCAGGGTGAACGTGCCGTAGAGCACGCCCGACACCAGCTCGTTGAGCCCGCCGTCGAGCAGCTCGCGGATCGAGTCGAGGTCGCTCGTCTGGCGCGAGATGATGCGGCCGGACGTGTACGACTCGTGGAACTCGAGGCTGAGCCGCTGCGTGTGCAGGAAGATCCGCTTGCGCAGGTCGATCATCACGGCCTGCGTGAGGCGCGCCGCCACGACGACGTACCAGCCGATGAGCACGGCGCCGCCGATGGCGGCGACCAGGTACACGCCGACGACGAGGATCGTCGGCATCCAGTCGTTCTCTTCGAGCACCGCGGGCAGCGCCTGGTCGATGCCGTAGGCGATCAGCGCCGGGCCGGCGACCCGGAGCGCCGTCGACACCACGAGCACGACCGCGGCGAGCACGACCTGCCAGCGCAGGGGGTGCACGAGCGAGCCGAGCAGCCGCAGGGATCGGGCGCGGATCGACTTGCTCTCGTCGCGCGTGTAGTCCGAGCGGTCTTCGCCGCCGGTACCGGTGACTGTGGCGCTCACAGGTTCACCTCCCTGGTTCCTGAGCCGTCGAAGGGCATGCAGGGCATCCTCGACCTCGAGGCTCGAGATCACGTGTCGGTAGTGGTCGCTGCTGCGCAGCAGCTCGGAGTGCGTGCCGACCGCGGTGATGCGGCCGTCCTCCATGCAGCGCGACGCGGTCGGCGAGCGCCACCGTCGAGGGGCGGTGCGCGACGACCAGCGCGGTCGTGTCGGCGAGGATGCGGCGCAGCGCCTCCTCGACGAGGGCCTCGGTGTCGACATCCAGAGCCGAGAGGGGGTCATCGAGGACGAGCACCGACGGCTTCGCCGCCACGGCGCGCGCGAGCGCGAGGCGCTGGCGCTGGCCGCCGGAGAGGCTCATGCCCTCCTCGCCGATCATCGTCTCGGCGCCGTCGGGCAGGTCGTCGACGAAGCCGGCCTGCGCGATGTCGAGCGCCTCGCGCAGCACGCGTTCGGCTTCGGGGCTGTGGATGTCGAGATCCGCGCGTCCGAGCAGCACGTTCTGGCGCACCGTCGAGGAGAAGAGCGTCGCGTCCTCGAACGCCATCGCGATGTGCCGGCGCAGCTCTGAGAGCTTCAGGTCGCGCACGTCGACGCCGTCGAGCAGCACCCGGCCGCCGGTGACGTCGTACAGGCGCGTCGGCAGGGTCGTCAGCGTGGTCTTGCCGCAGCCGGTCAGGCCCGACGAGCGCCATCGTCTCGCCCGGGCGCAGCACCAGGTCGATGCCGTCGAGCAGATCGCGCTCGCTGGCACCGGCATCCTGATACCGGAAGTGCGCGTTCTCGAACACCAGCTCACCGCGGGCGATGCGCGATCGTGCAGCGGGTTCTCCGGGTCGGTGATGGTGTTCGTCTCGTCGAACACCTCGAAGATGCGGTCGGTGGCCGTTCGCGCGTCGAGCAGGAACGAGAAGAGGAATCCGATCGACTCGATCGGCCAGCGCAGCACCGTCGCCATCGCGAAGAACGCGAAGAGCTCGGGGACCGTCGATGCTGCCGGTCGAGATCAGCCAGATGCCCGAGGCGAGGCACAGCGCGAAGGCGACATCGGGCATCAGCACGAGCCAGAACCAGACGACGCCGATCGCGCGCGCCTTGCCGAGCTCGGTCTCGCGCAGGTGCTCGGCCCGGCGCGCGAAGTTGCGGAGGGCGTGCTTGCCGCGTCCGAAGGCCTTCAGCACGCGGATGCCGTGCACGCTCTCCTCCACGGCCGTGGCGAGGTCGCCGGCCTGGTCCTGGCTCTGCCGGGTGAGCGCGCCGTAGCGCTTCTCGAACAGGTAGCCCTGCACCCAGAGCGGGCAGCGCCGTGACGATGAAGATCACCGCGAGCAGCCAGTGCCAGCGGAACAGGATGACGGTGCCGACGACGATCGTGATCATGTTGACGACGAGCAGCACGAGGCCGAACGCGAGCCAGCGGCGGATCATGCTGATGTCCTGCATCATGCGGCTGAGCAGCTGGCCGGACTGCCAGCGGTCGTGGAACGACACCGGCAGGTTCTGCAGGCGCGCGTAGAACTCGGTGCGCAGGTCGTACTCCACCTTGGTGGCGGGGCCGAGCACGAACCAGCGGCGCACCCAGACCAGCCCCGCCTCGGCGAGGCCGATCGCGAGGACGCGACCGCCGCCCCACACGATGGCGCCCGAGCTCGCCGGACGCGATCGGGCCGGCCACGACGGCCCCGAGCACGAGGGGCATGAGCAGCGCCACCAGCGCGGCGAGGAGCGCGCTGACGAATCCCATGACGAGACGCGGCAGAACGGGCTTGATGAAGGGCAGCAGGCGCGCGAGTGCCTGCGCGGTCGACAGCCGCTGCTTGGTCGGCTCGGGTGGGGCGGACGATGGTGGTGGTGCGGCGGTGGTGGTCATGATCCTTGTGGGGTGACGTCGTGATGGATGCCGGATGGGACGTTTCAGAGAGGGATGGGGCGGGCGCGCGAAGGCGACGAGCGACCGGAGGTGCGTCTTCCGGTGGAACGTCGGGGAGCGGCGGCTGTATGCCGCCTGCGTCAGCCGATCGGGCCGAGCGACTCAGCCTCGGTGGCCGAGGACCCCGGGTGCTCCGCGGAGGACGAACGCGACCGGCGTGATGGCGACGGCGATCGAGTGCATGGCATCCTCCTTGGGCTGGTGGGAGCGCCGGGCGGCGCGACAGCCCTCCAGCGTATTCCTGAAGGACCGCTGAATGCAAGACGCCGATCATCCGCCCGGGCGTCTGCGACGCTGTCGTCGACCTCCCGGTGGGAGCCGGCCCGCGGAGAACGGAGGACCAACCTCATGGCCGACACCGCGATCTTCGACGTCGACGGCACGCTCGTCGACACCAACTACCAGCACGCCCTCGCGTGGTACCGGGCGTTCCGGCGCTTCGACATCACGCCCCCGATCTGGCGGATCCATCGCGCCATCGGCATGGGCGGCGACCAGCTCGTTCCCGAGATCGCCGGACAGGAGACCGAGGAGCGGCACGGCGAGGCGCTGCGCGACGCGTGGACGGAGGAGTTCGACGCGCTGATCGATGAGGTCCAGCCGTTCGACGGCGCGCGCGATCTGCTCGTCGAGGTGAAGCGCCGCGGGTTCCGCCTGGTGCTGGCGAGCTCGGGCAAGAAGCAGCACGTCGAGCGCTTCCTCGACCTGATCGGAGGCGCGAGACGTCGCCGACGCGTGGACCACCTCGGACGACGTCGAAGCCAGCAAACCAGAACCGGATCTGGTGCAGACGGCCCTCCAGAAGGTCGCCGGCGCCTCCGGCGTGATGATCGGAGACTCGACGTGGGACGTGATCGCCGCGAAGAAGCTCGACGTGCCGACGATCGCCGTCCGCACCGGGGGCTTCTCGCTCGGAGGAGCTCACCGACGCCGGTGCGATCAGCGTCTTCGACTCGCTGCGCGAGCTGCTCGACGGCCTGGACGGCGGGCCCGCTGGCGCGACCTTCGGCCTGAGGGCGCCGCGCCGTCGCGAGGACCGGCGTCCGGCACGCACCGCCTAGGCCGCGGCGACCCGCGCCTCGCGGTCCAGGAGCGCCCGCTTCACGTCGACGCCCCACGCGAAGCCGCCGAGCGAGCCGTCGCCGCGCAGCACCCGGTGGCACGGGACGAAGAGCGCCGGCGCGTTGCGCGCGCAGATGGATGCCGCGGCCCGGACCGCGCGCGGCGAACCCAGGGCGGCGGCGAAGCCGGTGTAGCTCAGGGGCTCCCCCGGCTCGATGCGCCGGAGCGCTCGCCAGCCGGTGAGCTGCATCTCGGTGCCGACCTGGCGCACCTCCACCTCGTCGATGCCGGTGACATCGCCGGCGTAGTACGACGCGGCCGCGTCGGCGGCGGTCAGCGACGCCGGCGCCAGTGAGTCCGGCCGCAGGGAGCCGTGGATGCGCGCGAGCGCCCGCGCCCGGTCATCGGTCCAGCCCGAGGCCAGCACGCGCCCGTCCTGGTCGGCGATGATCGTGAAGGCGCCGTCGGGGGTGTCGATCGTCTGGATCAGGCCGGTGGTCATGAGAGCTCCTTGGGAGGGGTCGATGCGAGTGCGCGCCACAGGTGCGCGGTGAGATAGCTGCGCCACGGGGCGACGCGGGCGGACCATGCGGTGAGGGCTGCGGCATCCGCCGGAATGCCGACGCGTGCCGCGCCCGGTGCGCACGGCGACGTCGCCCGGCAGGAAGACATCCGGATCGCCGGTCACGCGCATGCGCACGTAGTCGGCGGTCCACGGGCCGATGCCGGGCATGGCGAGCAGGGCCGCGCGCTGCTCGGCCCAGTCGTCGCCCGGTTCCGAGGCGACAGGCGCTCCGGTGGCGAGGGCGGCCGCGACGCCGGTGATGGCGCGGATGCGCGCGGCGGGGCCGCGCAGCACCTCGGCTCCCCGCTCGGCGATCGCCGCCATGGTGGGGAAGAGCCGGTCGAGGCGCCCGGGCAGCATCCGCCGAGCCGGCGGCGCCGCCGTCCGGCGCGGGCAGCCGCTCGCCGAGGGCATCCACGAGCTGCGTCAGGTGCGTGCGCGCGGCCGCCACGGAGATCTGCTGGCCGATCATCGCGCGGATGAGCATCTCGTGCGGGTCGGCGGCGCCCGGAACGCGGATGCCGGGAACCGCCGCGACGAGGGGTGCGAGTTCGGGATGCGCGGCCAGCGCGCCGTCGACGGCGAGCGGGTCGGCATCCAGATCGAAGAGGCGCCGAGCCCGCGCGACGACCATCGGCAGGTCGCTCAGGGTGGCGAGGCGCGCCTGCAGGCGGACGCGTCCGGAGTCGTCGCGAGTCAGCCTCATCGTCGCGGGCCCGCCGGGCAGGCGCAGGGTGCGCGCGAACGATCGCGCGTCGCCCGCTTCCAGCGCCGGGAAGGGCACGCGCCGACATCCAGGCGAACAGGCCGGCGGCATCCAGCGGTCCCCGGTACGGGCAGGGCCAGCTCGATCGTTCCCGGAGCGCTCGAGGCGGGGTGGATGCCGCGGCGGCGGGCGCGCAGCTGCAGCGGCGGCATCCCGAACACCTCGCTCACCGTGTCGTTGAACTGCCGGATGCTGGAGAAGCCGGCGGAGAACGCGACATCGGCGGCGGGCAGGTCGGTGCCGACCAGCAGCATGCGGGCGGTGTGCGCGCGGTGCGCGCGGCTGAGGGCGAGCGGCCCGGCGCCGAGTTCGGCGGTGAGCAGGCGGGTGAGGTGCCGCGGCGAGTAGCCGAGGCGTGCCGCGAGACCGGGGACGCCCTCGCGCTCGATGACCCCGTCGGCGATCAGGCGCATCGCGCGGGCGGTCACGTCGCCCCGCAGGTTCCAGTGCGGCGACCCGGGCGCGGCCTCGGGGAGGCAGCGCTTGCACGCGCGGTAGCCCGCCTCGTGCGCCGCGGCGGAGGTGGCGAAGAACGAGACGTTCGCGGGCTTCGGCGTGCGAGCCGGGCAGCTCGGGCGGCAGTAGATGCCGGTCGTGCGGACGGCGGTGACGAACTGCCCGTCGAAGCGCACGTCGCGCGACTCGATGACGCGGTAGCGCTCATCGAAGGTCATGGACGGGCGGGGGGCGGGAAGGCTCATGACCCCAGCCTGACACGGGCCCCCGACATCCTCTAGCGGAAAACGGACACGGCGGTGCCGCGGCATCCGCGTCCCTGCGCTCGAGGCGTCGCTGGCGGACGCGATCCGCGGGAGCAGCCTGCGGCTGCGACCAGCGCAGATTGCGTCCGCTCGCGACGGCAGGAGGCCCGGCCGGCAGGCGTCAGCCGAGCACGACGACGAAGCCCGACGGGGGCAGCGTCACGGAGTACTCGCCCGTGCCGCTCTGCTCGCGCACCAGCGCGCCCGTCGCGTCGTAGACGTAGGCGGTCGTGGCCGACCCGGCGACACCGACCCGTCGCCGGCTGCGGCAGCTTCGCGATGGAGTGCACGAGCTGCGACGACCCCGCCGTCACCGCTCAGCTCGAGCCGTGAGATCACGGGGCGCACCAGGAGCGCATCGAGCGTCAGCTCGCCCCGGAGCACACGTCGACGGTCAGCCGCGTGCGATCACCGAGCACCGGCAGCTGCAGCGAGCGCGGCAGCAGCACGCCGGGGGTCGGCGAGATGCCCTGCGCGGGGCCCTTCTCCACCAGCACGCCGGTCGGCAGCTTGCCCGATCGCCATGTCGAGACGCTGGCTTCGCCTTGCTTCCGACCAGACGACCGGCTCGACCCAGCGCCGGATGTCGTCCGTGCCGATGTCGAAGGTCGCGGACTGCCCGCGCGCCAGGGTCAGGGTGTCGCCCGCCCAGCTCGACTCGCCCGTCCACGACTCCTCCGGCGTGGAAGATCGTTCCGTCGGTGGCGACCGCGGACTCCGCCTGCACCGACCGGAGGCCCTTCGATCTCGTCGACGTTCGTCACGGTCGCGGCCCGGGCGGCGAGCTCCGGGCGGGAGTCGAGCGCGATCATCGTCAGGAGCGCGTGGATCGTGCTCTCGGCGCCGCTGTTGCGGTTCACCGCTGCCGTCGGGCTCGCAGGCCGTCGTAGCCCGACACCGGTCGCAGGGTCGTACATCTGCACAGCCGACGCGGTTCGCACCGAAGAACCACGCCGCCTGCATGGCGGCGAGGTCGGCGAAGCCGCGCGAGCCGGTGGCGTCGGCGACGGCGAGCAGGGACTGCACCCGCGAGTCCACGCCGTAGGCGATCTGCACGCGGTCGGTCGGCGTCGGGTTCCAGCCGTTGTCCGGGCCACCCGCGGTCAGCAGCGTCGGCGTGAACACCGCGGAGTCCTTCACCGCGGCGTCGGCGAGCGACGCGTCGCCGAGGGCTTCGGATGCCTCGGCGAGCGCCGCCGGCATCTGCGATCCCCACGCGTGCCAGATCGACCGGGACTCCGTCCACGGCAGGATCGCGCCGTACGGCCACTGCCGCGCGTCGCCGGCCGACATGGCCGCGATGCCCTCGGCCAGCTGCCGGAGCGCGGTCGCGGCGGTCTCATCCGACGGCTGCCGCCTGCACGCGTGCGGCGAGCCCGAGCACGGCCTCGGCCGAGGCATCCGCCCCGTTCGTGATCAGCCACGCCGGCACGCGCATGCCGTCGGACTGCTCCCACTGCCCGTAGTCGCACGAGCACCTGGCGGTTGAGGGCGTCGACCGAGAGCGCCAGCCGCTCCTCGAGGAAGCCGGCGAACTCCGGGTCATCCTCCTGGAAGGCCGCATAGCCCTCGCCCAGCGCCCA
>CAWDYT010000004.1:0-87709 GCA_963806695.1 uncultured Chloroflexia bacterium
AGGTCAGCCCGCTGGCGCTGGCCCGCGACTACCTCGTCACGCTGCGGGCGCTCCTGGCCGGCGAGGAGGTCACCTACGACGGACCGACCGTCAGGCTGGACCGGCTCAAGCTGGAGGTCAGCTTTCCCGAGGACGCCGGTCATCCTCGGCGCGCTCGGCCCGAGGATGCTCCAGCTGGCCGGCGAGGCCGCCGACGGCGTCGGGCTGAACTGGTGCGCGCCCGAGCAGATCGCCTGGAGCCGCGCAGCGGATCGCCGAGGGCGCCGCGAAGGTCGGACGCGACCCGCGCGAGGTCAAGGTGATCGAGTACATCCGCGTCAGCGTGGACGAGGACGAGGACGCCGCGCCGCCGGGCCTACATGCGGGCGCTGTTCCGCTACGCGATCGTCCGGCCGGGCGTGCCGAAGCACCTCGGGTATCGCGGGCACTTCGGGCGGATGGGCTTCGACGAGGCGCTCTACGGAGCTGGAGGAGCGGCGCGACCGGGGCGCCTCGCTGGAGGAGCTGTACGACGCGATGCCGGTCGACCTGGCGCGGCAGGTCGGCTACTTCGGGCCGGCCGCCGGCGCGGCGGCGGCCTTCCGGCGCCTCGCCGAGGGCCTGGACGTGGCCCTGGTGCGGGTCGTCCCGGCCCGCCCGACCCTCGAGTCGGCCATCGCGGTCATGGAGGCATGTCAGCCAGCCAGGGTGCTGGCTGCGTGACGCGCGGGCCACATAGTGTGAGACGTGTTCTCGTCACCGGCGCGTCCGGCTTCAACGGCTCGGCCTGCCTACCGCGACTCGCCGAACGGAACTTCGAGATCCACGGCGTCTCCCGGCATCCTCGTCAGGAAAATGGTGTGATCTGGCACCAGGCAGACTTGCTGGATCACGTCGCCGCGCGGGCGCTCCTCGACGAAATTGAGCCCTCGCACCTGCTCCATCTCGCGTGGGCCTCCACGGATGGTCTCCATTGGAACAGCCGGGAGCACTTCCCATGGGTGGAAGCCAGTCTGCGCCTCGTCGAGGCGTTCGGATCCGTGGGAGGTAAGCGCCTCGTGATGGCCGGAACCTGTGCTGAATATGCGCCGTCAGGTGACCCATATGTCGAGGATGTAACACCATTACGGCCGCCCTCAATGTACGGAGCATGCAAGGCCGCACTCGGCACGCTGGTTCCGGCCTTCGCGTCATCCGTCGGAATATCGTCGTGGTCGTGGGCACGCCTCTTCCTGACCTACGGCCCGGGAGACCAATCGGGGAGATTGATCCCGACGATCATTCGGACACTCGAGCGGCACCAGCGCATGGCCTGTACGAGTGGTTCTCAGCGTCGAGACTTTCTGTATGTGGAAGACACCGCGGAAGCGCTGGCACGACTCGTCGACTCCGACGTCCAGGGACCCATCAACGTCGCATCAGGTGAACCGGTGGCCGTCCGCACAGTCGTCGAGGAGGTTGGGCGGCAGATGGAGAGACTCGAGCTGCTCGACTTCGGCGCGCGACCGGCCTCGGCGTTCGATGCGGTGGACCTCGCGGCCGACGTCACGCGGCAGCGCGAGGCGCTGGGCTTCCAGCCAACGATTTCGATCGCGGATGGCGTCAGGCGCACGCTGGCCTGGTATCGGTCGGGCGGACGCTTCAGGGAGTAAGGCCGAGGTTCGGCGATACTTCGACGCCCGGCGAGTTTCGCGCCGGGTTCACGCTTCGGCGCGGCGCGGCCCCGCTCACGGCTTGATCAGGATTCCCTGGCCGGTCGGGAGCTGGAGGATCTCGATGCCGACGCTCGCCGCGAACGCGTCGGCCGACTCGCGCTGGAGCTCGTGCCGCAGGAAGCCGTAGTCGTCCAGCACGACAATGGCCCCCGGGACCAGTCGGGGCCAGAAGTATTCGAGGGCGGCGCGCTCGGGCGCAGCGATGTTCATGTCGATCGACAGGTACGCGACCCGGTCGATCTTCGTCGTCGAGAGCGTGTCGGGGACCGGGCCGCGCACCAGATGCGCACGTGGATACGGAGCGAAGTTCTCGCGAACCAGCTCGAAGCACTCCTCGTAGAGCTCGGCGTTGTACTCGACCGCCCTCCCTCGTTCCACGTCGTCCGCCTGTTCGACCGGGATGCCCGCGAACGTGTCGAACAACCAGAAGTCGCGGTCGAAGCGGTTGAACTCGAGATAGTGACAGACGGCTAACGAGTAAATACCGGTATTGACACCACACTCGACAAAGTCGCCCGGGAGGCGCAGGCCGTGGACTGCAGCCCAGAGGATGACGTGCACGCGCCACTCGATGTGGATGTCCGCCTCGCTGCCGGCCGGGCGGCCCATGTGGTGCCCGCTGTTCATGCCGTAGCGGTACGCCGAGACGAAGCGTGGATCGGTCATGAAGGACGCGGCCTTTTGCCAGATGGCCAGCCCGTCGGCGAAGTAGCCTGCCGACTCCGTCATGGCGATTCTGGCGGCGTGTTCAGCCGCGGCCTGCTGCCAGGCCGTTGCGACCTCCGCCTCGAGTTGCTGGACCCGATCGGCAAGCGACTGAGCTCGGGCCCAGCCCGCCACCGCACTCTTGCGAAGCTCTTCCACCTCATGCATGCCGCGAGTGTAGCAGGCCCGACCGCGCGTCGCCCCCGAATGCGCCGGCGCGGTGGCGCGGACAGCCATTGGAGCACAGGTCGACGAATTTCGTAGCCTATACCAGCCGGCCGCGCGACATGGCGGTCTTCGTGGTGCCGACCTTAATCGTGAGAGGAAGCCGATGCACGCTGGATGTTCGCCAGGCTACAGGATGTATCGACGGTGACCTCCGCATCGCGCAACCAGATCGGTCCAGGTCAGCCACTCGTGAGCATCGGCATACCCGTCTTCAACGGCGAACGGTATCTGGACCAGGCCCTCAAGTCGGCTCTGCAACAAGCGTATGAGCCAGTAGAAGTCGTCGTGGTCGACAATGCATCCACGTGACGGCACGGAGGCGATCGTCCAGGAGTGGGCGAAGCGATACCCCCGGATTCGCTCATTTCGGAATGCCAGGACCATCGGACAGTTGGCGAACTTCCGTCGCGCACTCGTGGCGGCACGCTCCTGGCCGGCGCAGCGCGGGTGGCCGCCGAGGGCAAGACTCCCTTGCCGGAGATCATGATCCCGCTCGTCGGCCACGTGAACGAGCTTCGCGAGACGCGCGACATCCTCGAGGCCGAGGTGGGGCGGATCGTCGAGACGAGCGGACAGCAGGTCGACTACAAGTTCGGGACGATGATCGAGGTCCCGCGCGGTGCGCTGACGGCCGATGAGATCGCCGAGCACGCCGAGTTCTTCAGCTTCGGCACCAACGACCTCACCCAGATGGGGTTCGGCTACTCGCGGGACGACGCGGAAGGCAAGTTCCTGATGCAGTACGTCGATCGCAAGATCCTTCCCGAGAACCCGTTCCAGGTGCTCGACACCGCCGGCATCGGGCAGCTCGTGCGAATCGGCGTCGAGAAGGGCCGATCGACGAAGAAGGACCTCAAGATCGGCATCTGCGGGGAGCATGGCGGTGATCCGCAGTCGATCGCCTTCTGCCACGAGGTCGGTCTGAACTACGTGTCGTGCTCGCCGTTCCGCGTCCCGGTGGCGCGGCTGGCGGCGGCGCAGGCGGCCATCGCCTCGACGGAGACGCGCGACAAGTGACGCGCGACAAGTAGCGGCGCCGATCAGGCCGAGGGCTCGTTCCCGTCCTGGAGGCAGCCCGGGTCGAGGTCGTCGACCAACAGGTCGCCGTCGTTGTCGACCCCGTCCTCGCAATCATCGGGCACGGGGGTCGGCACCGGCGTGGGCACGGGCGTCGGCACCGGGGTGGGCACCGCGGTCGGCACCGGTGTGGGGACGCTGGTCGGCGCTGGCGTCGCAGCCCGTGGCGATGGTGGGGCGGACGGCCGCGGGGTGCCGGCGGGCGGGAAGACGATCGCCGGAGTCGGTGTCGGGAAGAACCCCGGAACGCCCGCGCGCGGGACGACCGAGGCGGCCGCCACGGCGGAGGGCCCGGGCTCGCTGGTCGCACGCTCCGAGGCGCTGGCGCCTGTGCTCGGTTCGCCGGTTGCACTGGCACCTGGCGGCGAATCGGGAGCCTCGGACAGGCCCCCCTCGCCGCCCAGGATGCCCTCGCCGAGCGGTGTCGGAGTTGCCTCGGCGACGCCGGAGCCGGCAGGTTCGGGCACGAGCCCTGCGGCCCCGATCCCGACGGCGACGGCGAGTGCCAGGATCGCGACCACGCCGGCCGCGAAGCGTGCGGTACGTGTCGACGCCAGCACCGAGTGGGGAAGGGCCGACCGGAACGGCGGCGGGGATGCAGCTCCGGCATCGACCGCCAGCAGGGCGTCGAAGGCATCCGCCCGACGGAGGCAGTCGTCGCAGGCCGACGCGTGCAGCGCGACATCTCGCGGCAGGTCGGCCCGCGCGCCGTCGATCAACCAGGCGGCGAACGCCTCGTGGAGTCCGGTCACGTCAGCGTCCGCGCTGCGCTCGCAGCGATGCGCCGTCGGATCGGCCCGGGAGAACCGTCGAGGCCGGCCGGCGATGCCGTCGCCCCGGCGAGGTAGCGACGTCGGGCCGCCCGCAGGAATCGGTCGAGGCGCATGCCACCTCGGCCCACGATCGTCGCGACGTCCCGGCGGTCGAGACGCTCGACGGCGACGGCAACGAGACCGGCGCGCTCGGTTGGGGACAGCCCGGCCAGCCCTGCCAGCGACGCCGGCATGATGCCCACGTCCCGCAGGGCGGCCATCCGATCCGCGGACACGAGCCGCCGGTCGTCGCGCTTCGCTTCGCGCGCCACGCGCTGTCGAAGCCACGCGGCGGCCCGCTCGGGATGGCGCAGCGACCCGAGACGATCCCCGGCAGCCTCGAGGGCATCGGCGGCGAGCATGGCCGCACGATGGCGGTCGCCGAGCGTCACCAGCATCGCGAACCCGTGGAGGCTCGGCCCGTGGAGCTCACGGAAGGCAGCCTCGACGACCTCCGCATCTCGCGGTGGCGGCGCCGAGGGCGGATCGATGGGATCGATTGCCTGCATGACCTCGGCGTGGGTTCCGGTGCGGTTGGGTGCGGTTGGTGCGGAGTGTACGCTGCACTGCAATCCGTCGGCTCTAACGCGCGGAACTGGCCCCGATGCTTGACAATCGGGTAGAATGCACGCTGGGGTATTGACAAAGCACTTGACACGCGCTCGAGCGCAGCGCGAGGGGATCGGCAATCACGGCGTCATCCGGCATCACTGCTGAGATCAAGTCGAAGCTGCCCGCCATCGACGTGGTGGGTGAGACCGTCGCACTCAAGCGCGCCGGAACGGTCTACAAGGGCCTCTGCCCGTTCCACGCCGAGAAGACGCCATCCTTCATCGTCACGCCCGAGCGGGAGACATGGCACTGCTTCGGCTGCGGCGAGCACGGTGACATCTTCACGTTCCTGATGCGGCGCGACGGCCTCGAGTTCCGCGAGGCGCTCGAGCGGTTGGCCGAGAAGGCCGGGGTCGAGCTGTCGGAGCGCACCGCGCGAGAGGATCGTCGCAAGCGACGGCTCCGGGAGGCGCTCGAGGCGGCCGTCGCGTGGTACCGAGAGGTGCTCCTTCAAGCGCACCAGGCGGAGCGGGCGCGGGCATATCTCGCCGAGCGCGGCTTCAGCGATGCAACGCTCGAGCGCTTCGGCATCGGCTATGCGCCGAACACCTGGGAGGCACTGACCAAGCGCCTGCGCTCGAAGGGCTTCACCGACCAGGAGCTGTCCGATGCCGGCCTTGCCAGTCCGTCCACGCGGGGCGGGGTGTACGACCGGTTCCGCGGCCGGATCATGATCCCGATCCGCGACGCCTCCGGCCGTCCGATCGGGTTCGGCGGGCGAATCATGCCGGATGCCGAGGGCCCGAAGTACCTGAACTCGCCGGCGACGCCGCTGTTCGACAAGAGCCGGACGCTGTATGCGATCCATCTCGCGAAGGGCGCCATCCGTCGGGAGAAGCTGGCCGTCATCGTGGAGGGCTACACCGATGTGATGGCCGCACACCAGGCCGGGTTCGAGAACGTCGTGGCCAGCCTGGGGACGGCGCTTACTGCCGGGCAGGTCGAGCTCGCCAACCGCTACGCCGACGGCGTGGCGCTGGCGTACGACGTCGACCTCGCCGGCGAGGCGGCGACGCAGCGCGGGTTGGTCGAGGAGCTCCAGGGGGTGGTGAGCAAAGTGCGAGTGATCCGCATCCCGGCCGGCAAGGATCCCGACGAGTACATCCAGACTGATCCGGACGGGTGGCGCGAGGCGGTGGCATCGGCGGTGGAGCTCCTGCCGTACTTCATGGAGCGAGCGGCCGCCGAGGTCGACCTGCGCCAGGCGCAGGGCCGCAGTGCGTATACGCGCCGCATGCTCGACCTGCTGCGCCGCATCCCGGACCGCGTCGAGCAGGACTCCTATGTGCCGCAGCTCTCGCGGCTGGCGGGGATCGACGAGCGCATCCTGCGCGATGAGCTGACACGAGGACCGGCGCCGATGCCGATGCGGCCGGCGGACGACGGCCGGCGGGCGGACGACGAGCCGGAGCTCGGCCCGCTCGAGCGTGAGGCACTGACCCTGCTGCTGCTCAACCCGACGCTGCTCGACGAGGTGCCGGCGGATGAGCCGCTGCCGATCCGGGACTCGGCCGGCCGAGAGCTCGTTGCGGCATGGCGATCGGCCGTCCAGGCGGCCGGCGGGCGTCCGGACATCGAGACGTGGGTCGGCCAGCTGGACGCGGCAACCGGGGCGCTGGCCCGCAGCCTGCTGGCAACGGCCCGGATGCGCGGGCTGCGGCCGGATGCCGAATCCGACCGCGAGGCGCTGCGAGTCTGCCTGCTTCGCCTGCGTGTCACGGACACCGAGGGGCGCATGAGCGACCTGCAGGCATTGATCCTGGCCAGCGCCGAGGACGACGACACAACCGACATTCGAAGCCTGGAGCAGCAGTTCCAGGACCTGACACGGGAGCGTGAACAGCTATTGAGAGCGATCAGAGGACCGGCCGTGGGGGCTGGCGAGAGGAGGAGTTGAGCGTGGCGACGGGGACCACCACCCGCAAGCGGCCGGCGGGAGCATCGGCCGAGGAATCGAAGACCAAGAAGGCGACGACGTCTGCGAAGGCGGTCGCCTCGAAGCCGGCTGCTCCGAAGGCGGCCACCAAGGCTGCGGCCACCAAGGCCCCGGTCACGAAGCTGGCTGCTCCGAAGCCGGCCACCAAGGCTGCGGCGACGAAGCCGGCTGCTCCGAAGCCGGCCACCAAGGCTGCGGCCACCGTCAAGGCATCGGCCCCGCGGGCATCGGCCGCACCGACGGCGAAGCAATCGCCGAAGGGATCGGCGTCGAAGGCCGCCCCGGCGAAGAAGCCGTCGCCGAGGAAGCGGTCTCCGGAGGTCGATGACAACGGCATCGGCAGCGTCGATAAGGCGCAGGCGGCGGTCATCACGGGCCTGATCACCCGCGGCCGCGAAGAGGGCTTCCTCACCCACGACCAGATCCTGGAGGCCGTGCCCAAGCCCGAGGCGAACATGGCCCAGGTCGAAGAGCTGTACGCGGCAGCCGAAGAGGCCGGGATCGAGGTCCTGGACGACCAGAATCAGCCGACGCTCATCGGCGAGCCGGACGAGGAGGAGGCCGCGCCGGCTGCCCCCGCCGGCACCGCGAAGCCGAAGGAGGCGGAGGAGGACCTCGAGGCGCTCGCGGCCGATCTCATCGGGATCGATGACCCGGTCCGCATGTACCTCAAGGAGATCGGCAAGGTCGCCCTGCTGACTGCGGAGGAGGAGGTCGTCCTGGCCAAGGCGATCGAGCTCGGCGAGCTGGTCGTCGAGGATCCCGCCCGCGCCCTCGTGAATCTGTTCGCGTGGGTCACCCTCGATTCCGAGCCGAAGGCACGGTCGATGGCGGCCATGCGCGCGTTCGACCTTCCGAAGGAGGCGCCGCGCGTCACGCACGAGGCGATCGACTGGTGGACGGGCCGGAAGCGGAAGACGATCGAGCCGCTCGTGGTCAAGCTGTCGAAGGCCCGCAAGGCGCCGAACCTCGACGACGAGGCACGCACGCGCCTGATGGAGGGCGAATCCATCATCAAGGTGCTCGTGTCCGATCCGGTGCAGGGGATGAAGGACGCGATCCTGTTCGGATCGACGTACCGCTTCCGTTCGATCAGCCACGCCGGCGCGACGGAGCTGATGGAGCTCGAGCGCTGGGCACGGGAAACGGCCCAGGACATCGTGCGGGCCTACATCGAGGCGGGCAACGACGCCGAGTACCTGCTGAGCCTGGGCTACGACCCCACCATCCCGGCCGACGTGCCGCTCGAGAAGCGCACGGGGCGCCTGGTCGAGCAGTCGACCGATGCGCGCAAGCGCCTGACCGAGGCGAACCTGCGGCTGGTGGTGTCGATCGCCAAGAAGTACATCGGCCGCGGCATGAGCTTCCTGGACCTGATCCAGGAAGGCAACATCGGCCTGATCCGGGCGGTCGAGAAGTTCGACTATGAGAAGGGCTTCAAGTTCAGCACCTACGCCACGTGGTGGATCCGCCAGGCGATCACCCGAGCCATTGCCGACCAGGCGCGGACGATCCGCATCCCGGTCCACATGGTGGAGACGATCAATCGGCTGATCCGCGTCAGCCGCACGCTGCTGCAGGAGCTGGGGCGCGAGCCGACGGTGGAGGAGATCGCGCGGCGCATGAGCCGCGACGAGATCATCCGCGAGCTGCGCGACAAGCTGCAGCGCGAGCCGACCGAAGCGGAGACCGATGAGCGCGTCGCGGAAGGCCCGCAGACGGTCAGCCCGGAGAAGGTGCGCGAAATCATGAAGGTCTCGCAGGAGCCTGTCAGCCTCGAGACGCCCATCGGCGAGGAGGAAGACAGCCATCTCGGGGACTTCATCCCGGACCTCGCCTCGGTGGCGCCGGCCGACGCCGCGTCCCACCAGCTGCTGAAGGAGCAGGTCGAGGGCGTGCTGGACTCGCTGACCCCCCGCGAACGCCGGGTCCTCCAGCTCCGCTTCGGGCTGGAGGATGGACGGTCGCGCACGCTCGAGGAAGTCGGTCGCGACTTCAACGTCACGCGCGAGCGGATTCGGCAGATCGAGGCAAAGGCGCTGCGCAAGCTGCGTCATCCGAGTCGGAGCCGGAAGCTCAAGGACTACCTCGAATAGTCCCCAGAGACGGATGTGGAGCGGCAGGACCCACCGGAGCCGCCGCCCCATCCGCCCTGCGCTCGCACGCTCGTCGGCAGCGATCTTGGGGGCTAGGCAAGCCAGTACGTTGGTACTAGAGTCGCCACAGTTGCATCCAGTGCCGGTGCAATCCCGAGCGAGGGGGACACAACTCAATGAGGCGACCCGCGGCGGATTTTGCCCAGATCCGGCAGGCGGACGTGCGATCGCGCCATCGCACCCTGCTTCGCCTCTGCGTGGCTGCCCTGACGTTCCTCGTCGTTGCCTTCGCCGGTCGTGTGCCCACGGCCACCTTGGCGTCCGGCGATGCGCCCGTCGCGTTTGACGTTGCGCTCTCGACGCGGGAAGCGACTCCCCTGGACATCTTCCCGGGCTGGTCCGACAACGAATTCGACGAGGTCACGTTCGAAGTTGTCGATCCGCCGGATCATGGTGCTCTCGACCCGGCGGAGTGTGACTTCGGCGCCTGCACGTATACACCCGACACGGATCCGAACTACGTCGGTGCAGACAGCTTCACGTTCCGTGTAAACGACGGAACATCCGACTCGAACTTGGCGACGGTGTCGATCGACGTCACCGCGAACCAGGCGCCGGTCGCCGACGATCAGTCGGAGTCGACACGCGAGGCCAAGCCCGTCGGGATCGTACTCAATGCCTTCGACGCCGACGGCGACACGTTTACCT
Organism: uncultured Chloroflexia bacterium; assembly: GCA_963806695.1. Taxonomy (GTDB): domain Bacteria; phylum Chloroflexota; class Limnocylindria; order QHBO01; family QHBO01; genus JACDBZ01. The sequence goes on from CAWDYT010000004.1 coordinate 9,869, forward strand.
TCGAGGTCCTCACCGGTCCGAGCCACGGGACCCTCGATCCCGCCGACTGCGCCGATGGATTCTGCACCTACTCCCCGGATGCCGACCCGAACTTCACCGGGACCGATTCATTTACGTGGCGGGCGGACGACGGCATCGTGCAGTCCGCGGTCGCCACCGTGACCATCACGGTCACCGCCAACGTTCCGCCGGTCGCCCTCGACGACAGCGTGGTCGTACGGCAGGATCGAACGCTCGAGATCTTTCTTTCCGCGACTGACGACGACTTCGACGACCTCACGTTCACCGTCGTCGACCCTCCGGCGAGCGGATCGCTGGACGACTGCTCGAATGGCGCGTGCACGTACACGCCCGAGCCCGGCTTCGTCGGCCAGGATGCACTCACGTTCAAGGTCAGCGATGGCCTCGCTGACTCGAACACGGCAACTTTGTCGATCAACGTGACCGCGAATGAGGCGCCAACGGCATTCGACGCGAGCAAGACGACCTTCAGCGATACGCCTGCCGACATCGCGCTTTCAGCAAGCGACAACGACGGCGACAACCTCACATTCTCGATCCTTACGCCGCCCGCCCACGGCGACCTGACCGACTGCTCGTTCGGCACGTGCGTGTACACGCCGGATCCGGGCTACAACGGACTGGACTCCTTCTCGTGGAAGGGGAACGATGGGCTCGCGGACTCGAACGTCGCGACCGTGTCGATCAGCGTCATCGAGCCGCTTGGGCGAGTCCTCATCCTCGGCGCGACGGTGTCGGGTGGATCGAACAGCCGCGAGGCGACGGCTGCCGCGAACTTGGGCTACGCCCCGGACGTGGTTGATGACACCGAGTGGGCAGCCCTGACCGCGGCGCAGTTCGACGACTACGCGGCGATCGTGCTGGGTGATCCGACGTGTGGATCCATCGACAATATCGCCGCGGCGGAGGCGAACCGCGCCACCTGGTCATCGGTCGTCGACGGGAACATCGTCGTCATCGGGACGGATCCGATCTACCACGAGTCAATCGGCGGTGGCCAGCTGACCGATAGCGCCATGGCCTACGTCCTCGCTTCGGAGGGCAAGACCGGCCTCTTCGCGGGGCTGAGCTGCTACTACGATGGCACGGAGGACGACACCGTCGTCCAGCTGCTCGACCAGTTCGGCAGCTTCGCGGTCGGCCACGCCGACTGCTTCAACGACGCGCACATCGTGGCCGAGCATGCTGCACTGGCGGGTCTCGACGACGAGGACCTCTCGAACTGGAGCTGCTCGGTCCACGAGGTGTTCCAGGACTGGCCCCTCGACTTCGTCGTCCTGGCAATCGCCGAGAACTTCGGATCGGTCTACACGGCTCCGGACGGCACGGTCGGCTCGCCGTACATCCTTGCGGCCGGCGAGATCACCGTGACGAGCGACATCGACCTTGCGCCGTTGGCTGCCTCCAACCCGCTCGGAACGACTCACGAACTGACAGCGACGGTCGCCGACACGAGCGGGCCGATCGTTGGGACGACGGTTACGTTCACCGTCATCGATGGCCCACATGAGGGCACGACGGGTACTGACGTGACCGACTCGACGGGGGAGGCGACCTTCAGCTACGTCGGGACGATTGCCGGCATGGACACGATCCAGGCGACATTCGTCGACGGCCAGGACCGAACGCAGACCTCGAACCTCGTCACGAAGACGTGGGGCGCGCACAGCTCGCCGACGGTGGCTGCGAACGGCCCGTACGGCGGCAGCGAGAGCGACGAAGAGGGCGTCGACGTCGCCCTGGATGGCACGGTCACCGATCCTGACGCGGGCGACACGCTCACGACGACCTGGTCGTATGTGGCCGACCCCGGTGTCGACCCAGGCGCGACCTGTTCGTTCGGCGACGAGTCGGCCGTCGACACGACCGTCACCTGCACGGATGACGGAACGTACACCCTGATCCTGACCGCCGACGACGGCGTCAATGCCGAGGTGACCGATACCGCGGCGCTGACCCTGCTGAATGCGGCACCCACGGTCGACATCACGACGCCGACCGCTGGCTCCACCCACGACGTCGACGTTACGGTCAACCTCAGTGCCGACGTGGCCGATGCCGGAGCGAACGACACGTTGACCTGCTTCATCGAGTGGGGCGACGGGACGGGCGACCCGGGTGTCATCGTGGCCGGGGAGTGCACCGCTTCGCATTCGTACATATCGCCCGGTCCGTACACGGTCACCGTCACCGCCACTGACGACGACGAGGCCGATGGGGTGGACACCGTCGACATCACCGTGGGGACGAACGAGGCGCCGGACGCTGTCGATGACGAGGCGGCGACCAGCGAGACGCGTCCCGTCACGATCGACGTGCTCGAGAATGACGTTGACTCCGGCACGCTGACGATCTCGGCGAACACGCAGGGCTCGAACGGATCAGTCACCTGCTCCCAGTTCGACTGCACGTACACGCCGGACACCGGCTTCACCGGGTCGGACTCGTTCACATACACGGTCACGGACGGCGAGCTAACCGACACGGCGACGGTGAGTGTCACGGTGGTCGCCTGTCCTGACCTCACCGATGCGATCGACGGCGGTGGAATCGTCACCGGCCAGACCTGGATCGCCTGCAGCGCGGCTGATGCGCACGCGGCGACGACGGTGCACCCCGACCACATGCCGATCGACGGCCCAACGGTCGGCCTCCTCACCTCGGGAACGGCCTCCGGCATCGATGCCGATCCGTCAGTGCTCAACTCCCAGGCGAACGGGCTCGACTTGCGCGGCGCCCGCGACGCCTCGATCCTTCGGCTTGATCTCGCGATCCCGACCGGCGCCACCTGCCTGAGCTTCGAGCTCGTCTTCGGCTCGGAGGAATTTCCAGAATTCGTCGGCCAGTTCAACGATGCCTTCATTGCCGAGCTCGATGTGTCCGACTGGTCTGTCGACGGCAATGACATCACCGCACCGCACAACATCGCCTTCGACCCGAGCGGCGGGGTCGTGAGCGTCAACAGCACGTTCTTCGACGAATCGACGGTCGTCACCGAGAGTGGCACGGTCTACGATGGCTCGACGGGCGTGCTCCAGGTGCGGTCGCCGATCACATCGGGTGCACATCAGCTCTACCTGTCGATCTTCGACGCGAACGACGAGGCGCTCGACTCAGGCGCCTTCGTCGATCACCTTGTCGCCTTCGACGACGACGGGGCAGGATGCGAGGCCGGCGCCAACCAGCCACCGACGGCCGACGACGACTCGTTCAACGTGGTCGAGGACTCGAGCGACAACGCGCTCAACGTGCTCGCCAACGACGAAGATCCGGACGCGGATGAGGTCATCCTGGCGTCGATCGTTACCCAGCCACAGCACGGCACGGCGACGATCGATGCCCTCAACCAGCAGATCCTCTACACCCCAGACCCGCACTACAACGGCCCCGACGGCTTCACGTACCGCATCAGCGACGGCCGCGGTGGCGTGGACGCGGCGAACGTGACCCTCACGGTGCTACCGATCAATGACGCGCCTGTCGCGGCCGACACGTCGCACACGATCGGTCTCGACGGCTCGCTGGCCATCGACCTCAGCGGCCTGGTCAGCGACGTGGAGACCGATGACGCCGACCTGACGTACGAGATCGTCACCGCGCCCGAGCACGGCACCTTGAGCGGCTCTGGCCCTTCGTTCACCTACAACCCCGATGCCGGCTACAGCGGGCCGGATGCGTTCACGTATCGTGTAGTGGACCGTGGCGATCCGGACGCCTGCGTCGGCGATCCGCCCGCGTGTACTGATCCGCTCACAAGCACGACGGCGACGGTCACCATCACCGTCGAGGCCGAGCCCAACACGCCGCCCAGCGCCGAGGCCAACGGGCCCTACACCGCTGACGAGGGCGCCGACGTGGCCATCGACGGCACCGCCGCCGATGCCGACGAGGACACCCTCACCTACGCCTGGAGCGCCGAGCCCGGGCTCGACGTCGATGCCGGCGCCAGCTGCGCCTTCGCCGATGCCGCCGCCCTCGACACCAGCGTGGCGTGCACCGACGACGGGACCTGGACCCTGACCCTGACCGTCAGCGACGGGGTCGACGACGTGAGCGACACCGCCAGCTTGACCATCGCCAACGTGGCGCCCACGGTCGACATCACCGCTCCGGCGGATGGCGCCAGCGTCGCATTCGGCAGCCTGGTCAGCCTCAGCGCCACGGTCGCCGACGCCGGCGCCAACGACACGCTGACCTGCTTCATCGAGTGGGGCGACGACACCGGCGAGGCGGGCGTCATCAGCGCGGGCGTGTGCAGCGCCAGCCACACCTACGCCGCTCCCGGCGAGTTCACCATCACCGTCACCGCCAGCGACGACGACGAGGCCGACGGCACCGACAGCGTCACCATCACCGTCGAGGCCGAGCCCAACACGCCGCCCAGCGCCGAGGCCAACGGGCCCTACACCGCTGACGAGGGCGCCGACGTGGCCATCGACGGCACCGCCGCCGATGCCGACGAGGACACCCTCACCTACGCCTGGAGCGCCGAGCCCGGGCTCGACGTCGATGCCGGCGCCAGCTGCGCCTTCGCCGATGCCGCCGCCCTCGACACCAGCGTGGCGTGCACCGACGACGGGACCTGGACCCTGACCCTGACCGTCAGCGACGGGGTCGACGACGTGAGCGACACCGCCAGCTTGACCATCGCCAACGTGGCGCCCACGGTCGACATCACCGCTCCGGCGGATGGCGCCAGCGTCGCATTCGGCAGCCTGGTCAGCCTCAGCGCCACGGTCGCCGACGCCGGCGCCAACGACACGCTGACCTGCTTCATCGAGTGGGGCGACGACACCGGCGAGGCGGGCGTCATCAGCGCGGGCGTGTGCAGCGCCAGCCACACCTACGCCGCTCCCGGCGAGTTCACCATCACCGTCACCGCCAGCGACGACGACGAGGCCGACGGCACCGACAGCGTCACCATCACCGTCGAGGCCGAGCCCAACACGCCGCCCAGCGCCGAGGCCAACGGGCCCTACACCGCTGACGAGGGCGCCGACGTGGCCATCGACGGCACCGCCGCCGATGCCGACGAGGACACCCTCACCTACGCCTGGAGCGCCGAGCCCGGGCTCGACGTCGATGCCGGCGCCAGCTGCGCCTTCGCCGATGCCGCCGCCCTCGACACCAGCGTGGCGTGCACCGACGACGGGACCTGGACCCTGACCCTGACCGTCAGCGACGGGGTCGACGACGTGAGCGACACCGCCAGCTTGACCATCGCCAACGTGGCGCCCACGGTCGACATCACCGCTCCGGCGGATGGCGCCAGCGTCGCATTCGGCAGCCTGGTCAGCCTCAGCGCCACGGTCGCCGACGCCGGCGCCAACGACACGCTGACCTGCTTCATCGAGTGGGGCGACGACACCGGCGAGGCGGGCGTCATCAGCGCGGGCGTGTGCAGCGCCAGCCACACCTACGCCGCTCCCGGCGAGTTCACCATCACCGTCACCGCCAGCGACGACGACGAGGCCGACGGCACCGACAGCGTCACCATCACCGTCGAGGCCGAAGCCACAAGCGCAGATCTCTCGGTGAGCCAGATCGACATGCCCGATCCGGTGTCGGCCGGCAACCAGGTGAGCTACACGATCACCATCGCCAACGACGGGCCGGACGACGCAACCGACGTCGTGCTGACCGACACGCTCCCAAGTGGGACGAGCCTCGTCAGCGTTGAGGGGACGACGTGCAGCGCGCAGGGTCAGGTGCTGACCTGCGCACTCGGTCCCCTCGCCGCGGAGAGCTCGATCGAGATCTCGATCGTGGTGTCGACGGCAGCAGTATCCAGCCCCACCACGGTGGTCAACGCCGCATCGGTCGCGGCCACCGAGGATGACCCCTTCATGGGCAACAACCAAGCGAGCGAGGCGACTCTGATCGAGCCGCCGCCGACCGATCCGGATACCGCCAGCGGCTGGATCACCGCCGCTGGAGGGACGGTGGCCACGAATGCCTCCAAGCCGCCCACGAAGAAGGACCCGATGACGACCTCAGTCACCGTTCCGCCCGGCTTCCCCGGGGTGGTGACGATTGCCGAGGGACCGATCGTGGCATGTCCTGTAGGGTTCGACTGCTTCGGGCAACGGGCTGAGATCACCGCCCCGACGACGACCGCCGAGGACCCGCTCCTGCTCGTCTTCTCGTACCACCCGGGCTCCCTGCCGCCCGGAACCCAGCTGGACGAGTTGACGATGTTCCACGATGGCGTCGAGGTCGATCGTTGCGACGACCGGTCCGGCGTCGCGGAGCCCGATCCGTGCATCTTCTCAGTCGCTCGCGCCAAGGGCGCGGTCACGATCATGGTCCTCAGCTCCGAGAACGGGAGCTGGGTGGGGGGTCGGCGCTGACCGCCGGGCGCCGGCACGATTGCCGGCGCCCATAGACTCTTCGGTATGACGGCCTGCCAGCAGTGCGGCGAGCAGAACCCCGACCGGTTCCGCATCTGCGGCATGTGCGGCGCGCCGCTCGCCGCGACGCCGGCCCCACGCGAGGCACGGAAGACGGTCACGGTCCTGTTTTCCGACCTGAAGGGCTCCACCGCTCTCGGCGAGCGCCTCGACAGTGAGTCGCTTCGCGAGACGCTCGCCGTCTACTTCGACGCGATGCGCGCGGTGATCGACCGCCACGGCGGGATCGTCGAGAAGTACATCGGTGACGCCATCATGGCGATCTTCGGCCTGCCCTTCGTCCGCGAGGACGACGCGTTGCGGGCCGTGAGAGCCGCCCACGAGATGCAGGCGCGTCTCGTCGATGTTAACGACGACCTGCGCCGCCGCTGGGGCGTGGAGCTCACGGCCCGCATCGGCGTCAACACCGGCGAAGTCGTCGCCGGCGATCCGGCGTCCGGCCAGCGACTGCTCACCGGCGACACGGTCAATACCGCGGCTCGGCTCGAGCAGGCGGCCGGCGCGGGCGAGGTGCTCATCGGCCGGCTCACGCACGATCTGGTTCGCGACGCGGTCGGGGCTGTGGCGGTCGAGGCGCTCGACCTGAAAGGCAAGGCGCAGCCCGTCATGGCCTATCGGCTCCTGACGGTCGCTTCGCCACAGGCCCACGAGCGCCGGCTTGAGGCGCCACTCGTCGGCCGCGTCGACGAGCTCTCACGCGTGGCCGCCGTAGAGGCTATCGCGCGCGACAACCGACGAGGAGCGCTGGTCACGATCGTTGGCGGCGCCGGGGTCGGCAAGTCGAGGCTCATCCACGAGTTCCTCTCGGGCGATGACAGGCGCGGACGCTCGCTTCGAGGTCGCTGCCTGTCGTACGGCGACGGCATCACCTTCTGGCCGATCGCAGAGATGATTCGGTCCGCGGCGGCGCTCGACGACGATCTTCCGGCCGAGGCCGCGCACCAGCGGCTCCTCGTTCTGGCCGGCGGCCGCGAGGACGTGGCCGCGCGCATCGCCCCGCTCCTCGCCCTGAGCCATGAGACGTTCCCGCTCGAGGAGACGTTCTGGGCGATCCGCTCGCTGTATGAAGGGCTGGCCGCGACCGCGCCGCTGGTCGTGGTCGTCGACGACATCCACTGGGCCGAGCCGACCCTGCTCGAGCTGATCCAGCACATTCGCGACACCGCCACGGCACCGATCATCATCGTCGCATCCGCTCGTCCCGAGCTGCTCGAGGAGCGTCCCGAATGGGGGAGTGGCGGGGAGACCATCCGGCTCGCACCCCTGACCAGCGCCGAGACCCAGACCGTCGTCGCGAATATCCTCGGCGACACGGACCTGCCGCCGGAGGTTCTTCACCGCATCAGCGAGGCCGCGGAGGGCAATCCGCTCTTCGTCGAGCAGATGCTCTCGATGCTCGTCGAAGCCGGCGACCTGGCACGCGACGACGATGGCCGCTGGCGGCTCAGAGCCGGCACCGCGAGCGTGCCGGTTCCGCCGGGGATCGTCGCGCTCATCGACGCACGCATCGACCGCTTGGGCGTGGACGATCGCGCGGTCCTCCAGACTGGATCTGTCATCGGCCTCGTGTTCTACCGCGGAGCAGTCCAGTCAATTTCGGCGGCTGACGTGCGGCCCCGCGTGGACGAATCGATTGAACGGCTTACCGAGCGCCAGATGGTCCGGCCGGACGACTCCAGCTTCCTCGACGACGAAGCGTTTCGGTTCGACCATGCGCTCATCCACGACGGCGCCTATCGCTCACTCCTGAAACGCGAGCGCGCCGAACTCCACGAGCGCTTCGGCCGCTGGCTCGAATCGGTCGCAGCATCTCGCCTCGCAGAGCTCGAGGAGATCATCGGGTACCACCTCGAGCAGGCCGCTTCATACCTCGCCCAGCTCGGGCCCGTCGACGAACACGGGCGCGTCGTCGGCGAGGCAGCCTCGGCGCGGCTGGCCAACGCCGGACGCAAGGCGTTGTCCCGCGGCGACAGCCACGCAGCGGCGAACCTGCTCGAGCGCGCTGCGGCGCTCCTGCCGGGTCCGTCGCGGCGCCGGGTCGAGATCGTGCTCGACCTGGCCGAAGCCGCCGCCGACCTCGGCGAGTTCGAGCGCTCCGGTGCCGCGGCGCGTCAGGCTCTGGCCAGCGCCCGCGAGCTTGGCGACGACCTGGCGGTGCGCAATGCTGAGCTCGTCGCGCTGTTCCTGCGCTACACGCTCGACCCGGCCGATGAAACCGGCACCGTGGTCGGCGAAACCGAGGCGGCGATACGACCGCTCGAGCGTGCGGGCGACCATGCCGGCCTGGTGCGCGCCTGGCGGCTACTTGCCTGGGTGCATGGGACTGCATGCCGCTACGGCGCAGCTGAGCAGGCCGTGGAGCGGGCGGTCCACCACGCGCGGATGGCCGGCGACCGACGCGGTGAGACTCGCAACCTCATGTCGTTCGCGGTCTCCGGGCTCTACGGACCGATGTCCGTGCCGCGGGCCCGTGAGCTGGCCGCGCGCATCGCCATCGAGGTGCACGGCGACCGCCGCGCCGAGGGCATCGTTCTGTCCGCATCCGCCCACCTGGCGGCGCTGGATGGCGACTTCGCCACCGCCCGAGCACTCTACACGCGTGCTCGCGAGACGCTCGAGACGCTCGGTGGACCGCTCATGGCCGCCACCGTGTCGCTCGACTCGGCGCGTGTCGAATTGCTGGCCGGCGACGCGGTCGCCGCCGAACGTGAGCTCCGTCGCGACTACAGCGTGCTCGAGGCGGTCGGGGAGCGTTATGCACTGTCGACCGTCGCCGGACTGCTCGGCTACTCCCTGTTGCGCCAGCACCGTCCAGATGATGCACTCGAGGCGGCTTATTCCGCAGCAGCAATGGCCGCCCCTGATGACGTCGAGTCGCAGAGCCTCTGGCGTCGAGTTCGCGCCGGCGCCCTTGCGGCAACCGGCGGAATGGACGAAGCCCTATTGCTCGCATCGGATGCGTACGCGCTGGTGGCAGATACCGATGCCCCGCTCATGAAAGCCTACGCCCTTCTCGATCTGGGCAAGCTGCAAGCCGCGGCCGGACGATCGCGCGATGCCGCCATGAGCTGGCGACGCGCGCTTACCCTGCTCGAAGCGAAGGAGGCGAGAGTCCCGGCAGATACTGCGCGAGAGCTGCTCCGCACCCAAGCCATCGTCTGACCGCAGCCGAGCCGCTGCGCAAGCTGCGTCATCCGAGCCGGAGCCGGAAGCTCAAGGACTACCTGGAGTAACGCCGGAGGGTCATCGCGGCGGCCGTACACTGCCGCGATGGCCCGGCCAGCTCTGCCGCAGTTCATCGCGGAGGTCGTCGACGATCGCCGCGCCGTTCGTGCGCTCGCGGCGTCGACCCTCGCGCTCCTCGCGGCCGGACTGAACCCGCAGATCTATTCGCCGTTCATCGTCGACGTCCAGTCGGCCATCCGGGCCAACCCCGACCTGCTGGCACTGTCGACGCTCATCAGCGTCCTCGGCGCCGGGATGCTGCTGGTGGGCGGCGTCGCCGCCGACGTGTACCGCACCCGGCGGATCCTCGAGAGGGGACTGGCGGCGCTGGTCGCGACGTCGGCCATCGCGCTGGTCGTCGGCAACGGACCGCTGTTCGCGGCGTCGAGGATCGGTGGGGTCATGGCGGCCGGCCTGGTCGTCCCCTTCGCCATCGCCGTCGTTGCGACGGCCTACACGGGGACCGCCCGAGCGACGGCGATCGGCATCGCGTACGCGGGCTTCGGGCTCGGCAGCGCGCTGCCACCGATCCTGCTGACCATCACCGGAGCGGGCGGGACCGACCTGCCGGCGTATCTCGCGTCGCTGGTCGCCGCCCTCGTCGCGCTCCGCGTGAGCGGGGCCGTCCCGAACCTTCCGGGCGCGTCGGGCGCACATGCGATCGCTGTGGGCCGCCTCGCGGTATGGGCCTTCGGAGTGATCTCGCTGGTCGCGGGACTCGCGGCGGTGGGGAGCGGCACCCATCCGGTGCGCCTCGCCCTGGTGGCGACCGGGATCATCTTCCTGGTGGCTGCGCTGATCCTCGAGTGGCGCGCGCGGAAGCGGGGTTTGCCGCTCGAGGTCAACCTGCGGCCGGTGACGGTAGTGCTCGCCGCGGGGCTGTTCATCGGATTCGCGCAGGCCGCGCCGATGACCCTCCTGCCGGTGTTCTTCCAGCTCATCCTCGGCTTCGCACCGATCCTTGCGGTCGCGGCGTTGGCGCCGCTCATCGTCGCCTTGGTCGTCGCGGGGCCCGTTGCTGGGTGGCTGCTGCCACGAGCATCACCCCGGGTGCTCATCGGCGGCGGCCTGGTTGCCGTCGGCCTCGGTGATCTCCTGGTGGCCGTCGTCGCGGGGCGCGGCGCGAGCTACCTCCTGTTCGTCCTGCCGTTCGTGCTGGTCGGGGCCGGCTTCGTCATCGCCACCACGGTTCGCACGGCGGTGATCTTCGCCAGCGTGCCGCGCGACCTCCCCGCATCGGCCGCGGCCTTGAACGAGGCATCCGTCGGCCTCGGCAGCCGGGTCGGAGTGGCCGTGGCCGCCGTGCTCCTGACCGAGGCGACCCTGGCTGCCTACGCTGCCAGCGCGCCGAGCGGAGTGGACGCCACTGCCATGCAGACGTTGCGCGAGCTGGTGGTGGCGCTCGGAACGCCCGCCCTGCTCGCGCAGGTCGATGGCGTGGACCCGGCCCTGCTGAGCGGCTACGCCGACGCCTATGTCGATGGCATCCGCATCGTCCATCTGGCGACCGGGCTGCTTGCCGTCATCGCCGGGCTGCTCGCCGTGCTCGCGCTCGGGCGCCGCGATCCGCTCCAGGGCATGTGGGAGCACAAGGGCTGAACGCCGCGCGGTAGCATCCGGCGATGGAATTCAGCGAGGTCGTACAACGCCGGCGGATCGTCCGCCACTTCGCCCAGGAGCCGATCGCACATGAGGCATTGGAACGCATCGCCGCCACCGCGCAGCGGGCTCCGTCCGCGGGATTCAGCCAGGGGCAGCGCGTGGTGATCGTCACCGACGTCGATCGCCGGCGCCGGCTGGCTGAGCTGGCCGGTGAGGCGTTCTACACCGGTCGCGGATTCGACCCGTGGATCAGCGAAGCCCCGGCGCTGTTCGTGCCCGCGGTGTCGGCGAAGGTGTACGTCGACCGCTACAACGAGCCGGACAAACGCGATCCGGACGCCCCGCCCGGAACCGAGGACGACTGGGACGTGCCGTACTGGTGGATGGACGGCGGATGCACGGTGATGCTCCTGCTGCTCGCGGCGGTGGACGAAGGCCTCGCGGCGGGATTCGCCGGGGGCGACGTCGATGGCATCCGGGCCGAGCTCGGCATGCCGGCCGACTTCACGCCGCTCGGCGTCATCCCTGTCGGGCGGCCGCTGCCCGACAAGAAGTCGCCCTCACTCGCCCGCGGTTGGCGGGGGCTCGACGAGTTCGCCCGGTGGGAGACCTGGTCGGGGAGCCACTGACCGTGGGACCGCGGGTCGGACATCGAGCACGGGCGCGCGGCCAGCGGCGATGACCTCGACCGGATCGGAGCAGGAAGCGTCATCGGATGCCGAGGCCGCCATCCTCGGCATCGCGATCCGGGTCGGCGCCACCATGCTTGCCTCGGGCGCGCAGACCCGCGACGTGGAGATCGCCGTCAGCGACGTGGCCGCCGGGCTCGGCCTCGAGGTGTCGGCCGCGGTGACGTTCTCGACCATCGCCGTGTCCTACGTCCGGGCCGGGCATCGGCCGGCGACGCTGCTCCACCTGGTTCGGGATCGCGAGGCCGACTTCTCGCGGCTGGCTGCGGCGTCACAGGTGGCGCGGCGGGTGGGCGCCGGGGAGATGTCCGCCGCCGAGGCGGAGCACCGCCTGGACGAGCTCGACACGGCCCGCGCCCCGTACCGGCCCTCGGTCGCGGCGGTTGCGCCCGGAGCGTCGGCCGCCGCGTCGACGCTGCTGTTCGGCGGGACCCTCATCGACGGGCTGGTCACGCTCGCGATCGCCCTCGCCATCCAGCCCGTGCTCGCCATGATCGACCGATCCGACCTCCCCGCGTTCTTCCGCGTTGCGTTCGGCGCCCTCTCTTCGTCGCTGGCCACCGCGGCGCTCGTCGGGCTGGGCCTGCCTCTCAACGGCGGCCTGGTGCTGACCGGGAGCCTGCTCCGCTTCCTGCCCGGGTACGCGCTGGTGTCGGGCTTCCGCGACCTGCTCGACCAGTCGATCATCTCCGGGACCGCCCGCCTCGCCGAAGCCCTCCTGCTCGGCGCCGGGGTGGCGGGCGGCACCGCCGCCGGCCTGGCCTTCGTGGAGCTGTTCGGAGTGCGGCTCACCATCGAGACCACCGGAGCGAGCGACTGGAACGGGCTGGTCGTCGCCGCAGCGGCCCTCATCGCGGTCGCCGCCTTCGCGGTTCGCCTCGGCGTGCCCGCCGCCGTGGTCGGCCAGGCCGGGGTGCTCGGCATGCTCGCGTGGCTACCGTTCCGGGCGATCGCCTTCCCGACGGGCTGGATGGACCCGCTGGTGGCGACGTTCGCGATCACGATGGGCATCGGGATGGCAGGGCGCGTGCTGGCCCGCCGCTACCAGGTGCCGACCGCGCTGTGGGTCGTGCCCGCCATTCTGCCCTTCCTTCCGGGTCTCCAGATCGTCACCGCCATGCTGGCCGAGTCGGACGTCGAGCGCGTCGTCGGCCTGCTGGCCGCCGCCGGGACGGCCTTCGTCATCGGCACCGGCGTGGCATCCGGCGACATCGTGGTCGCGACGGTGCGCATGTTCCGCGATGAGGTCGTTCCGCGTGCCATCGAGGTCGCAGCGGAGGGCGTCGACACGCTGGTCGTCACGCCGTTCGAGCGGATCGCCGCCCGGGCGAGGCCTGGCGGCCAGCGCCGACAGCCGGGCGACGAGGAGGTGAGTGACGTCGACCATCGCCCCGACCAGGGCGCCGATACCGAAGGCTGAAGCGGGATCGGATCATCCACGGCACGCAGGCGTGTCGTAAAGTGAGGGACGATACGAGGAGGGCGATCATGCCTCGGCTCCACCTGAGACTCACGGCGCTGGCCGTTGTCGGACTGCTCGCCGCATGCACGGCCGAGTCCGCGCCATCGGCGACGAACGCCCCTGGCGACGCCTGCGAGGCGTTTGCCGCCGTCCAGGACAGCTTCGAGGCGTTCCAGGCGCTCGACCCGGAATCGGCGTCGATCGAGGACTACCGCGCGGGTGCCGAGGATGTCCACGATGCCCTGGAGACCTACCTGACCCTGCGTGGGTCCGAGGCGGCGCAGACGGAGTACCAGCTGCGCGTCACCCTGTCCCAGCTGGCGGTCTCGCTCCGTGCGGCGTCGGGCGACGCCACCATCCAGGAGGCCATCGACGAGAGCCAGCCGGAGATCGATGCGGCCCGGAGCGCCATCGAGACGATCGGCACCGACAGCGGCTGCCTCGACGAGGGCTGACCGCGGCGCCGAGTGCCCGGATAGGCCCGGAATCGGCGGCGCCGGCTGCACTCCCGGAACGCGGGCGCGTCTTTGACCGGCGTCGGCCGTGCGCGATATCATCGATGCCGTCCCACGGGCATCCGAAGGCGATCGGCCCGATGCGTTCCGGCGTAGCTCAGTGGTAGAGCGGGCGGCTGTTAACCGCTTGGTCGTAGGTTCGAATCCTACCGCCGGAGCCAACCTCGAGCCACGATCCGGAACCCGGCGCCCCGCGACCACGTCCCGGTGCTGTGCGCTCTTCCCTTCTCGTCGTCGCCCTCTGCCTGCTGGCCGCCTGCATGCCCGGCCACAGATGCCACCCTGCACTTCCTTGTCGTCGCCGGTCCCACCTGTCCCGTGGTGAGCGATCCCCCGGATCCCGCGTGCGCCGATCGGCCGGTCGAGGGAGCTGAGCTCGCTGTCCTCGACCAGGGCGGGGGAGAGGTCAGCGAGGGTCGTGACGGGCGCGGACGGCCGGGCATCGGTGAATCTCCCGGCCGGCAGCTACACCGTCGTCCCGCAACCCGTCGATGGGCTGCTGGGAACAGCGTCGCCGATCGAGGTCGTGGTCAGCGCCGGCGAGGATGCCGAGCCGATGACCCTGGTCTACGACACGGGAATCCGCTGAGGGCTAACGAGCGCCGCAGGTCCTGCGTTAGTACCAGTGAGCCGGACACTGCGTTGGCGGCTCTGCCGCCAGGGCAGCCGCAGTGTCCGGTCTTCTCATGTCCGCCGCGCGAGTGGGGCTAGGCTTCGCGCTCGTGCCAGTCCGGGTCGACCGGCGCGGTCGGTCCCACGTCACCGAAGGTGGGGACCAGGATCCAGCCCATGACCGCCATGGCGATGCCGAAGATGGCGAGCATCGCCGTCCCGGCCGGCTCGTAGCTCATGAACCAGTAGACCACCGCCACCGCGAGGATCAGGAGCGGAAGGGCGAAGTACCGCAGAAACATGGAACGATGATACCGGCTGCGCGTGGGCGAGCACAGGCGAACGGCACGAAGGCCAAGGAGCCCGATGCGGCCGTCCTTGGCCGGGAAATCTGCGTAAATCTATGCCTTAGACCAGCCAGCCGCAGTCCGAGCGACCGACTGGGCCCGTCCCTCGATAGGCGAGAGCCCCCGCCGGCCTGATCCCGGTATCCGGCGCGTGGGCGCGGACGAGCGGGCTCTTGTTGACGGCGCGGTCTGCGTCGGCCAGGGTCGATCGCCGCGTGGCCGGGTCGGTGACCGGCGGCGCGGACTCGGGTGGCGCCTCGACGGCCGCAAGTGCTCCGGCGCTCGAGAGCTGGCGGGCGGTGACGACCGATCCATCAGGGTAGGAGAGCCACAGGCCACGCAGGCGAGCGATGAAGTGCTCTGGCATGCCGGGAACAAGCATGTCCACGATGCCGCTGCCACTGCGTCGGTACCCGCGCGGCCGCTCGTCGGCCTGCACGCGGTCGACGAAGGCCCGCTCCAGCTGCTCCTCGACGGCGACCTTGATCGCCTCGGGAGCATCGACCGACGTGCGACCGTTGCTGAACGTCGCCCGGCCAGCCACGGTCGGCTCGGACGCACCGCGTTCGGTGCGCAGCAGCTCGAAGGAGATGACGTCCTCGGTGCGCGGGTCCGCGGATCGGTCCAGCATGCCGGCAGGATAGCGCAGCCGACCGCCTGGTCGGGGCCGGTCGCGGCACACCGATCGAGCCCATCGCCTCGGTTAGAATCGGTCCTCCATGCGCAGCGATCAGGAGGAGCCGTGAGCGAGGTCGAGGAGGGCCCGTACCGCGAGATGGTGGAGGCCCAGGACGACCGTCAGATCGACACGTGGGCGGCCGACCTGTTCATCGACTTTGCCAAGCGAATCGGCGTCGGAACCGCGATCGCCGCGTTCTGTGACGCCACCGGCCTCGATGCGCGCGGCTTCCAGCGCGCCTTCCTGGTGGGCGGGGGACCCGATCATGTCGTCGGCATCGACACCGCCGGCGCCGTGGCCGCGCCGATCTTCGAGCTCCCCAAGGCCATCGCCGGACTGCGCCGCGTCGACCCCGCCGCGCGCCAAAAGCTGATCGGCTTCCTCGTCGCCCATCGCGAGGTCATGTCCTACACCGCCTGAGACGTCCGGGGACCGATGCAATCAGTGGGGAGGCGGCTACCGGCCTCTCGGTCGCGGCTGAGCGCCGCGCCCGCTCGGCCGGACGCCGCCCAACCTCATTCGCCTCGGATCATGGACGGTCAGGCTGACCCAGTCTCTGCCCGCTCCACTCGAGACGCTGAGGCGTGCTCCGTCGATGAGGAGGCGGCCAGCGGCTATTCGGCCTCGTCGTGCTGGCCCGAGCCGGCCCGCATGATCGCGATCGCGTTCTCGATCTTTAGCTTCGTGATCGTGAGGTGCTTGGCGAAGTTCGCCCGGTTGACGTCGGGGATCTGCTCCATGAGCTCCGGCTGGCGGAGGATGTCGACCAGGTCGTCCACGCCCTCCGCGAGCTTCGCCCGCGCGCCCATGAGGGCATCGTCGGCGGCCTTCACGGCGACAGCGTGCCCGGCTGCGGTCCGCCCGCGACGCCGCGGCGACCCGTCCTTGGCCGGCTTGCCGTTACCCTCCTCGGCTTCCGTCGTCCCGGTGATGAGCCGCAGCTTCGCCAGGCTCAGGTCGCCAGCCGCAATGCGCTTCGCCAGCCGGCGACGCTTCCGCTCGTCCCCGATCTTCATCAGCTCGTACGCGTGGCTGATCGTGTCTTTGCGCAATGACACCAGCTCGCGAATGTCGGCCGGCGCATCGGTCAGGCGGAGGCGGTTCTCGACGTAGCCCTTGTCCTTCCCGACCTTCTGTGCCAGCTGGCGGACGGAGTAGCCGAACGTGTCGGTCATCCTCCGGAACATCGTGGCCTCTTCGAGCGGCGACACGTCCTCGCGTTGGAGGTTCTCGATGATCGAGACCTCGAGGGCCGTCTGCTCGTCGAATTCCACGACGATGGCCGGGATCGTTTCGCGTCCGGCCATGCCCGATGCGCGCCAGCGACGCTCGCCGGCGATGAGCTCGTACTTGGTCCCGGCAGGACGGACCAGGATCGGCTGGAGGACGCCGTGCTCGCGGATCGAGTCGGCCAGCTCCGTGAGCGACTCCTCGTCGTAGGAGAGGCGAGGCTGCGCAGGGTTCGGGAGGATCTTCGAGACCGGGACCTCACGGATCTGCGCCTGCGTGGCGCGAGACTCGATGAGTGACACGGTGCCCGGGGCAAGGTCCGTCGCCTGGGCCTCGTCGAAAAGGCGGTGGATGTTCTCGCTGAACGCGGGACGCTTGTTAGCCAAGCTCGATCACCTCCTGGGCGAGGTCGCGGAATGCGCGAGCCGCGGATGAGTTCGTGGCGTACTCCGTCACCGGGCGACCGGTGAGCGGCGCTTCGCCCAGCTTCACCGTGTTCTTGATCATGGTGTTGAAGACCCGATGGTCGCCGAGCTGCTTGAGGTTTTCCAGCATCTCGCGTGCGAGCACCGTCCGGCCGTCATAGAAGGTCGGCAGCAGCCCGAGGACCTCGAGGTCGTGGTTCAGCTTCAGCTTGATCGTATTGATCACCTTGATCAGCGCCGTCAGGCCCTTGATGGCGTAGTACTGGGTCTGGACCGGAATGATCACGCGGCTCGATGCGACCAGCGAGTTGATGGTCAGCAGGCCAAGGGTCGGCGGGCAGTCGATGATCACCACGTCGAACTGACGATCCACCCAGCCGCCGATCGAGTCCCGCAGCACCATCTCGCGTCCGATGGCCGTGAAGAGCTCGACCTCGGTCGACGCCAGCTCGAGCGTTGCCGGCGCGACCCACAGGCCGGGCGTCTCGGTGGTGCGCACGATCTCGTCGAGCGCGACGCGCTCGTCGGAGAGAACGTCGGCCATCGACTGGCGCACATCGGACAGGGACACGCCGAGGCCCACGGTGAGATTCGCCTGCGGATCCATGTCGATGCACAGGACCCGGTAGCCGCGCTCGGACAGTGCACCGCCCAGGTTGATGGAGCAGGTCGTCTTGCCGACTCCGCCTTTCTGGTTCGCGATCGAAATTACCTTGGTCAACGCATCACCTTCGTGCGAATCGGGCGGGAATGTCGCGAACGCGACGGGATCGATGATAGGCCGATGCGTCCTGCGCGGTCACCGGGGTTATCCACAACGTGGAGAAATGTCGCTGTCGTTGTGCAAAGACATCGGTCTATACTCGAAGTTGTCCACCGTCGGCCGGGAGGGGCCCGTAGCTCAATGGTCAGAGCAACCGGCTCATAACCGGACGGTCGCAGGTTCGATTCCTGCCGGGCCCACCATCCACCCTGCGTGTCACGGAGGAGCGCTGCGTGTCGACTGCCGACAAGCTGGAACGATTGCAGCGGATGCGCGAGGAGGCGCGACAGGGCGGGGGAGAACGACGGCTCGAGCAGCAGCACGCTCGTGGCAAGCTCTCCGCCCGTGAGCGCCTGGAGCTCCTGCTCGACGAGGACAGCTTCACCGAGATCGATGCGTTCGTCACGCATCGCGCGAGTGAATTCGGACTCGACGAGGAGCGCTACCTCGGCGACGGCGTGGTGACCGGCTTCGGTCGCATCGATGGCCGGCTGGTCTTCGTCTACAGCCAGGACTTCACGGTCTTCGGCGGCTCGCTGTCCGAGGCGCACGCCGAGAAGATCTGCAAGGTGATGGATCTTGCGGTCGAGAACGGGGCGCCGGTCATCGGCCTGTCGGATTCCGGCGGCGCACGTATCCAGGAGGGGGTCGTCAGTCTCGGCGGGTATGCCGACATCTTCCTCCGGAACACCATGGCATCCGGCGTTGTGCCGCAGATCTCCTTGGTCATGGGGCCATGCGCCGGTGGTGCCGTGTACTCGCCCGCGATCACCGACTTCGTCGTCATGGTCGAGGGAACGAGCTACATGTTCGTCACCGGGCCGAACGTGGTGAAGACGGTCACGCACGAGGAGATCGACTTCGAGGGACTGGGTGGCGCGCGGGTGCACAACGAGATGAGCGGCGTCGCGCACTTCCTGAGCCCGGGCGAGCCGCAGGCACTCGAGCTGGCGCGCGCGATCGTCGGCTACCTGCCGCAGAACAACGTTGACTTGCCGCCGCGCCGAAGCGAGTGGACCGACCCCGTCGACGGATCGGCGCTGGACAACCTCGTGCCCGACTCGCCGAAGCAGTCGTACGACATGCACGCTGTCATTCGCGGCATCGTCGACGGCGACTCGTTCACCGAGGTCCACGAGCACTTTGCGCGGAACATCCTCTGCGGGCTGGCGCGCATCGAGGGCCGCTCGGTCGGCGTCATCGCCCAGCAGCCGGAGGTGCTGGCCGGCGTGCTCGACATCGATGCGTCCGACAAGGCCGCTCGGTTCGTTCGGACCTGCGATGCCTTCAACATCCCGATCCTGACGCTGGTGGACGTACCGGGTTTCCTGCCAGGTGTGGATCAGGAGCATCGGGGGATCATTCGCCACGGCGCGAAGCTGCTCTACGCCTATTGCGAAGCGACCGTCCCGAAGGTGACCGTCATCACCCGCAAGGCATATGGCGGCGCGTACGACGTCATGAGCAGCAAGCACGTCCGTGGTGACATGAACTTCGCGTGGCCGACGGCCGAGATCGCGGTCATGGGTGTCGAGGGTGCGGTGAACATCATCTTCCGCGACCGCCTCGCCTCTGCCGACGACGCCGATGCGGAACGCGTCCGCTTGGTGAGCGAGTACGAAGAGCGATTCGCAAACCCGTACATCGCGGCAGCCCGCGGGTATGTCGACGAGGTGATCCTCCCGTCCGAGACCAGAGCCCGGGTGGCCGGCTCGTTCGCGATGCTGGAGAACAAGCGACAGTCCGTGCCGCCGAAGAAGCACGGCAACATCCCCCTCTGAGCCGCGCGTGTCTTTGCGCACAGACACTCAGACCCCGTCCACGCCGCCCTTTCGGCGGCTGCTGGTGGCGAACCGCGGCGAGATCGCGCTCCGGGTCATCCGCGCCTGCCGGGAGTTGGGCATCTCGCCGATCGCCGTCCACTCCGAGGTCGATGCCGACGCCCTCCACGTCCGCGCCGCCGACCGCTCGGAGCTGATCGGCCCCGCGGTGGCCCGCGACTCCTACCTGTCCATCGACGCGATCATCGACGCGGCCCGTCGCAGCGAGGCCCAGGCGATCCATCCGGGGTACGGCTTCCTGTCCGAGAATGCCGAATTCGCGTCGGCGGTCGAAGACGCCGGCCTCACCTTCGTCGGTCCGCCGCCCTCTGCGCTGACCGCACTCGGCAACAAGCTCGAGGCGCGACGCTCCGCCGACGCCGCCGGCGTGCCGATCGTCCCGGGCACGACCGTGGCGCTCGGCGAGGACACGTCGGCCGTCGAACGGCTCGGCTACCCGGTGATGCTCAAAGCCGCGGCCGGAGGTGGGGGACGAGGCATGCGGCGGGTCGATCGGGTCGAGGACCTGGAGCAGGCGATGACGGCCGCGCGACGCGAGGCCGAAGCCGCCTTCGGCGATGGCACGGTGTACGTCGAGCGCCTCGTCAGCCCGGCCCGCCACGTCGAGGTGCAGGTGCTCGGCGACCGGCACGGCGGGCTGGCCATCCTCGGCGAGCGCGATTGCTCCGTCCAGCGCCGCCATCAGAAGCTGGTCGAGGAGTCCCCGTCACCGGCCCTCGACGAGCGGACCCGGGAGGCGCTGTTCGACAGTGCCCGCCGGGTGGCGCGCACGGTGGAATTCCACAACGCCGCGACCGTGGAGTTCCTGGTCGACGCTGACCGGAACCATTTCTTCCTCGAGATGAACACTCGGCTGCAGGTCG
The DNA here is from genome assembly GCA_963806695.1 of uncultured Chloroflexia bacterium. Classification (GTDB taxonomy): domain Bacteria; phylum Chloroflexota; class Limnocylindria; order QHBO01; family QHBO01; genus JACDBZ01. The sequence goes on from CAWDYT010000004.1 coordinate 30,553, forward strand.
AGCACGGTGTCACGGAGCTCGTGACCGGGCTCGACCTCGTGGCGTGGCAGATCCGGGTTGCGGCGGGCGCTCGCTTGCCGCAGGAGGTGCTGGAGGCGCCTCGTCATGGCCACGCCATCGAGGTGCGGCTGTACGCGGAGGATCCCTACGACGACTTTCGCCCCACGGCCGGGCGTATCACCGCCTGGCGCATGCCCGAGGGCCCCGGCGTCCGCGTGGATGCCGGCATGGAGGCCGATACCGAGCTGAGGCCGGAGTACGACCCGCTGCTGGCGAAGCTGATGGTCCACGCCGACGACCGCCCAGCTGCCGTCGCGCGCCTCCGCCGCGCGCTGGACGAGACGCTCATCGGCGGCCTCCAGACCGATGCGGGTTTCCTGCGTTGGCTCGTCGACGACCCGGCGTTCGCCGCCGGCGACTACGACACCTCGCTGATCGCGGAGCGCTGGGGGCACGGGCCGGACCTGGCGGACGACGCCGCCGCGCTCGCGGCTGCCGCAGCGCGGGGTGCACGGCTCAGCACGCCGCCGGCGCGGGCCGCGGCGCCGGCCACTGCTGACGCGTCGGGGTGGGGCAGCCTCGCCCGCCGCGAGGCACTGCGTCGATGAGCGAGCTCGAGGTTCGCATCGGCGACGGGGTCGTCACACCGGCCGAGGGCTGGGAACTGGACTGGGTCGATCGGGCGCACGGGGTGGCGCGACTGGTCGGCGACGGGGCGTCCATCCCGGTGCTGGTCGAGGGCGCCGGCCACCAGTGGGAGATCACGCTCGGGGGGCGGCGGATCCCGGTCATCGTGCGCAGCTGGCGGGAGCGGCTGCTGGCCGAGGTCGACACGGCGACCCAGGCGCATGCCGGGCCGGTGACCGTGAACGCGACGCTTCCCGGGCTCATCGTGGCCGTGGCCGTCGAGTCCGGGGTCGAGGTGGCCGAGGGCGACTCCCTGCTGACCATCGAGGCGATGAAGATGCAGAACGAGGTTCGCGCACCGCGTGCCGGCAGGGTCATCGAGGTGGCCGTGGTCGCCGGACAGACGGTCGCCACCGGTGCCGCGCTCCTGCGGCTCGAGTAGCCGATCGGGCCGATCCCGGCGTCTACAATCGACGGCCCATGAGTGACCCCGAGCGTCCGGAGGCGCGTCCGCATCGGTCCACCTCGGGCTTCGAGGTCCGGCCGGTGTACGGTCCGGGCGATCCGGAGGGTTTCGATCCGGCGACGATGCTGGGCGAGCCGGGCAGCTTCCCGTTCACCCGCGGCATCCGCCCGGATGGCTACCGCGGCCGGCCGTGGACGATGCGCCAGTACGCCGGCTTCGGCTCCGCGGAGGAGACGAACCGGAGGTTCCGGTACCTGCTGGAGCGCGGGCAGACCGGGCTGTCGGTGGCCTTCGACCTGCCGACGCAGATCGGTTACGACTCGGACGACCCGATGGCGACCGGCGAGGTCGGCCGGGTCGGCGTGCCGATCGACTCGATCGCCGACATGGAGATCCTGCTCGACGGCATCGACCCGGGAACCGTGAGCACCTCGATGACGATCAACGCCACCGCGGCGATCCTGCTCGCCCTGTACGAGGCCGTGGCCCGGCGACGGGGAGTCGACCCGCATCGGCTGCGGGGCACGATCCAGAACGACATCCTCAAGGAGTACATCGCCCGCGGCACGTACATCTTTCCGCCGGTGCCCTCGATGCGCCTGGTCACCGATACCTTCGCGTACTGCCGGGCCGAGCTGCCCGCCTGGAACACGATCAGCATCAGCGGGTACCACATGCGCGAGGCGGGGGCCACCGCGGTCCAGGAGGTCGCCTTCACGGTCGCCAACGCGATCGCCTACGCCGATGCAGCCCTCGCCGCGGGCCTGGCCTTCGACGATTTCGCGCCCCGCCTCTCCTTCTTCTTCGCCGCGCACAACGACCTCCTCGAGGAGGCCGCCAAGTTCCGTGCGGCACGACGGGTGTGGGCCACGGTCGCGCGCGATCGCTACGGCGCCGAGGACCCGCGCAGCATGGCGATGCGCTTCCACGTCCAGACCGGGGGATCGACCCTCACCGCACAGCAGCCCGATGTGAACGTCGTCCGCACCACCGTCCAGGCCCTGGCGGCCACCTTGGGCGGCGCCCAGTCCCTCCACACGAACGCCTTGGACGAGGCGCTGGGCCTGCCAACGCCGGCGACCGCCCGTCTCGCGCTCCGCACGCAGCAGGTGCTGTATCACGAGTCTGGGGTCGGTGCGACGGTCGACCCACTGGCGGGCTCCTACTACGTCGAGTCGCTGACCGAGGCAATCGTCGAGGGGGCGCTGGAGGAGCTGGAGGCGATCGACGCGCGGGGTGGAACGCTGGCGGCACTGGCCGACGGCTACCAGGCCGACGCCATCGGCGACGCCGCGTACGAGGCCCAGCGCGCGATCGAGGCGGGGGAGCGCATCGTCGTCGGCGTCAACGCCTTCGCCGACGAGGGCGAGGAGCAGCATCCGCAGCCGCAGGCCATCGACCCGGAGCTGGAGGCCCGGCAGGTCGAGCGCACCCGGGCGGTGCGAGAGCGGCGCGACCCGACCGCCGCGACGGCGGCCGTGGCCGCGCTCGAGACTGCGGCGGCGGGGACGGAGAACGTCCTGCCCCGCATTCGGGCCTGCGTCGATGCCGACGTCACGCTGGGGGAGATCGCGCATGCCCTGCGGCGGGTGTGGGGCGAGCACCGGCCATGACCCGGGTGCCGCAGGTCGGGCCGATTCACCACGTCGCGGTGGTCGTGGCCTCGATCGAGGAGACGCTACCGCGCTACCTGGAGCTCTTCGGCCTCGAGCCCGATGCCCCGCCGATGACCTTCGCCCCCCAGCGCGTCCGGCTCTGCTTCCTTCCGACCGGTCCGGGCAGCGCGGCGCGGATCGAGCTGGTCCAGCCGATCGACGACGAGAGCGGCGTGGCGCGCTACCTCGCCGCTCACGGGGAGGGCATCCACCACGTGTGCTTCGTCACCGACGACCTGCCGAGCTCGCTCGACGCGTTGGCGGCGGCGGAGGCGGAGCTGATCGACCGGGAGCCGCGCGCTGGCGCGCACGGCTCCGTCGCGTTCGTCCACCCCCGCACCCTGAACGGCGTGCTCTGGGAGCTGCTCCAGCCGAAGCCCTAGCTCAGCCCTCGATTGGCTCGCCATCCGGACCGAAGACCCACCAGACCTCGCCGACGCCCTGGCCGTTCGTGTCGCCGGCCGCCTCATCGCCCGCGAAATAGTACGCCGGGTAGCCGTTCACGGTGAGCATCGTCGTGCCGTCCGTGGCCTCGGTCGTCCCGAGCTCGGCCTCGACGCCCTCGCCGGCGGTCGGCGTTCCCTCGGCGGGAACTGGCGGCCAATTCGTGGCGCAGTCACCCTCGCAGGTGCTTGGCTCACCCTCCGTGTCGTTGGCGAAGAAGTAGATGACGTTGCCGTCGGCGTCGGTCAGGATCTCGCCGAGATCAGAATCGGCGACCAGGACGGCGGCGTCACCGGCAGCGGCCTCTGAAGCAGCGGCCGCCTCGGAGGCGGCCGGCTCGGCGCTCCCGTCGTCGCCCCCGCCACAGGCGGCAAGCACCATGGTGAGCGAGATCGCGGCGACGCCGAGTGCCGAGGGTCGTCGGAGCGTGATGTCGAATGGCATGGGGTGCCCCCATATGCGGAATCCGATGCACTCCGAGATACGCGCCGGGTTACTTCAGCAACGCGTATATACGGTATATACGACCAAGGGCCGCCTAGACCAAGGGCCGCCTACTGGTCAGCGGACTCCGGCATCCCGCAGCAGCTGGGGGATGTGCGACGGCGAGTCGGCGACGCGGATGCCCGCCTCCTCCAGCGCCGTGCGCTTCGACTCGGCCGTCCCGCCGCCGCCGGACGAGATGATCGCGCCGGCGTGGCCCATTCGGCGCCCGGGCGGCGCCGTGCGCCCGGCGATGAACGCCGCCATCGGCTTGTTGACCTCGCGCGCGCAGAAGGCCGCGGCCCGCTCCTCTTCCTCGCCGCCGATCTCGCCGATCATCACGATCGCCTCGGTGTGCGGGTCCTGGTTGAACGCGTCGAGCACGTCGATGAACGAGGTCCCGATGATCGGATCGCCGCCGATGCCGACGCAGGTGGACTGGCCGATGCCGGCATCGGTCATGGCCTGCACCACCTCGTATGTCAGCGTTCCCGAGCGCGAGACGAGACCCACCGCGCCGGGCCGATGGATGCCACCCGGGATGATGCCGACCTTCGCCTCACCGACGGTCGTCAGCCCTGGACAGTTCGGCCCGATCAGCCGCGTGCCCTGTGCCCTGAGGACGTGGTAGACGCGCAGCATGTCGAGGGCGGGCACCCCCTCGGTGATGCAGATGACCAACGGGATGCGCGCCGCCGATGCCTCGAGCATCGCGTCGGGCGCGAAGGCCGCCGGGACGAAGATGCAGGACGCGTTGGCACCGGTCCGCTCGACCGCCTCTGCCACGGTATCGAACACGGGGACGCGTCCGTCGAGGGCGGTCTGTCCACCCTTGCCCGGCGTCACGCCGGCCACGATGGTGGTCCCGTATTCGAGCATGGCGGTCGAATGAAACTCGCCCTCGCGGCCGGTGATTCCCTGGACCAGGAGCCGCGTGTCGCGGTTGACGAAGATGCTCATGCGGAGGCCCCGCTCGCGGCCGCGACCGCCTTGGCGGCTGCGTCGTCCAGCGACTCGGCCGTGATGAGGTTGGCCTCGGCGAGGATGGGCTTGGCCGCCTCGGCGTTGGTGCCGACGATGCGGACGACCATCGGCACATCGCGCTCCAGCCGCGATCTCGCCTCGACGATGCCGCGTGCGACCTCGTCCCCCCGAGTGATGCCGCCGAAGATGTTGATGAGGATCGCCTTCACGTTCGGGTCGTCGAGGATGATCCGAAACGCCGCGGCGACCTTGTCGGCCTTTGCCCCGCCGCCGATGTCGAGGAAGTTCGCCGGCTCGCCGCCGGCGAGCTTCACGAGATCCATGGTGGTCATCGCCAGGCCGGCGCCGTTCACCATGCAGCCGATCGTTCCGTCGAGCTTGATGAAGCTGATCTCGGCCTCGCGGGCCGCGATCTCCGACGGCTCCTCCTCGTTGAGGTCGCGCATCGCCTCCAGATCCAGGTGGCGCGGGAGCGCGGAGTCGTCTAGCACGATCTTGGCGTCGAGCGCCAGCAGCCGATCCTCGGCGGTCACGACCAGCGGATTGATCTCGGCGAGGTCGGCATCGGACTCCACGAACGCCTCGTACAGGCCGCGCATGGTGGTCGCGAAGTCCTTCCGCAGATCGGCCGGGATGCCGAGGAAGAACGCCACGCGTCGCACCTCATGCTCCTGGAGGCCCATGAGCGGGTGGAGCGGCAGGCGCAGGATGGCGTCCGGGTTCGTCTTCGCCGTCTCCTCGATCTCGACGCCACCCTCGGCCGAGGCGATGAGGGTGATCGCCTTCGCCGCACGGTCGAGGATGAGGCCCAGGTAGTACTCGTGGGCGATGTCGGCCGCCGGCGCGATGAGGACCGTCTTGACCGTCGTGCCCTTGATGTCGAGACCGATGATCTCGCGGGCACGATCCTCGGCCTCCTCTGGCGTGGCGGCGAGCTTCACGCCGCCGGCCTTGCCGCGGCCGCCGACCAGCACCTGTGCCTTGACCACGACCGGACCGTGCATCTCGATGGCGGCGGCTCGGGCCTCCGCGGGCGACATGGCAACCTGCCCGGGAAGGAGCGGCACGCCGTGACGGGCGAGGATCTCCTTCGACCGATACTCCTGGAGCTTCACGCGCTTCTCCTGTTGCGTGACGTCGGCGCGCACGCTCGGAGAAAGGGTGCCGACGCGGGGAACGTCGCGATTGTAATGGGGCACCGCGGATGGCGTAGGCTGCGTCGCTGCGGTGGATGCAGTTGCCGCGTCGTAGACTGGCGGACCGCACGCCGGCGCGTTGACCGGCACGCACGAGACGAGGTCGGCCGTGACCTACACCGTGACCCTGATCCCCGGCGACGGCATCGGCCCCGAGCTGGCGGAGGCGACCAGGGGCGTCCTCGAGGCGACCGGCATCGGCTTCGAGTGGGACGTCCAGCAGGCCGGAGAGGCGACGATCGCCTCGGAGGGGACGCCGCTGCCGGATCGGGTCATCGAGTCGATCCGCACCAACGGCGTCGGGCTCAAGGGCCCGATCACCACCCCGGTCGGTTCGGGCTTCCGCTCGGTCAACGTCGCGCTGCGCAAGGAGCTCGAGCTGTACGCGAACGTCCGACCCGCGCGGACGATGGCCGGCGTCGAGTCCCGCTACGAGAACGTCGACCTGATCATCGTCCGCGAGAACACCGAGGACCTGTACGCCGGGGTCGAGCACATGGTCGGGCCGGATGCCGCGGAGAGCATCAAGATCATCACGCGCGCGGCCAGTCAGCGGATCGCGCGCTACGCGTTCGAGTACGCGGTGAAGAACGGCCGACGCAAGGTCACCGCCGTCCACAAGGCCAACATCATGAAGCTGTCGGACGGGCTCTTCCTCGAGTCCGCGCGGCAGGTGGCCGCCGAGTACGCCGGGCGCGTCGAGTTCGAGGACCGCATCGTCGACAACATGTGCATGCAGCTCGTCCAGAAGCCCGAGCTGTACGACGTCCTCGTGCTGCCGAACCTGTACGGCGACATCGTCTCCGACCTGGCCGCGGGCCTGGTCGGCGGGCTGGGCGTGGCTCCGGGCGCGAACATCGGCGAGAAGGCTGCCGTCTTCGAGCCGGTCCACGGTTCGGCGCCGAAGTACGCCGGCCAGAACAAGGCCAATCCCACGGCGCTGATCCTCTCCGGCGCCCTCATGCTGCGCCATCTCGGCGAGACCGATGCGGCCAGCGCGGTCGAGTCGGCCGTGCGCGACGTGATCGGCGAGGGCCACACGGTGACCTACGACCTGGGCGGCACGGCCGGCACCAACGAGTTCGGACGGGAGGTCGCGGCCCGGATCGGCGACCGCCGCTAGAATCGAGGGGCCGCTAGTTCCGCGCCGCCCGTATGGGTGGTGCCCCGAGGGAGTGACTCGACGCCCGTGATCAACCTGTTCGGGTACCGCGTCTCGTGGTCACAGCTGGCCTGGTTCGGCCACCGCGCCAGCGGGCTCGGCGTGCTCCTCTACCTGTTCATGCACATCGTCGAGACATCGACGGTGCTGTTCGGCCCGGACGTCTACAACGCCGCGGTCGGGATCTTCAAGAACCTGCCGGCTCGCATCGGCGAGGTGATCCTGATGGCCGCGCTGGTCTACCACGCGCTGAACGGGATCCGGGTCATCGCGATGGACTTCTGGCCCGGCCTCACGATCTACTACCGGCCGCTGACCTACGGCGTGATCGGGGCGACCGTGGTGTCGATGATTCCGCTCGGCGCTGCTCATGCTCCGGCCGTTCATCGGATGGGGCGGAGGCTGATCCGATGACGACGGAGACCCGCCGCCCACGCGTGATCTACGCCAACCCGTCGCACGCCGCCCGGCCCCGACCCGAGGCGTCCGGTCGCGAGCGCTTCTGGTGGTACTTCATGCGGCTGTCCGGCCTGGCGCTCGTGCTCCTGGCGCTGGGCCACATGTTCATCATGCACGTGCTGGTGGAGCTCACCGGCGGCGAGATCGACTTCGCCTTCGTCCAGAGCCGGTGGGGGACACCGTTCTGGCGCATCTACGACCTCCTGCTGCTCGTCCTCGCCTTCGTCCACGGAGCGAACGGGGCCCGAATCGTGATCGGCGACTACGTGGTGAACCGGACGGCGCGCAGCTTCTTCATCGGCGTGCTGCTCGTGATCAGCGGCATCTGGCTGGTGCTCGGCATGGCGGTCATCGCCTTCTTCGATCCGAACAGCGCGCCGCCGACCGGACCGTTCTCGTGACGCTCGCCACCGTCGGCCGTCCCACCATCCCGGAGGCGCGCGTCCACGAGCTGGACGCGGTCGTGGTCGGTGCTGGCGGGGCCGGCCTGTACGCGGCGCTGGAGCTGAAGCAGGAGCTCGGGCCCGAGGCGCGCATCGGTGTCATCAGCAAGCTCTATCCCTCCCGGTCGCACACCGGTGCCGCCCAGGGCGGGGTGTGCGCCGCCCTCGGCAACACCGAGGAGGACCACTGGGAGTGGCACTGGTTCGACACGGTCAAGGGCGGGGACTACCTCGTCGACCAGGATGCCGCCGAGGTGATGTGCCGCGACGCCATCGAGACGATCATCAACCTCGAGCATCTCGGCCTGCCGTTCGACCGCACGCCGGAGGGCCTCATCAACCAGCGGCGCTTCGGCGGCCACACGCGCAACTTCGGGGAGGGTCCCGTGCGTCGAAGCTGCTTTGCGGCCGATCGCACCGGCCACGCCATCCTCCAGACGCTGTTCCAGCAGTGCATCAAGCACCAGGTCACGTTCTTCGACGAGTACCAGGTGCTCGACCTCGCCATGCCGGACGGGCCGGGCGGACCGGTGACCGGCGTCATCGCCCTCCAGATCGCGACGACCGAGCTCCACGCCTTCCGCGCCCGGGCAGTCCTGTTCGCGACCGGCGGGTACGGGAAGGTCTTCAAGGTCACCTCCAACGCCCACACGCTCACCGGCGACGGGATGGCGATCCCGTACCGTCGCGGCCTGCCCCTGGAGGACATGGAGTTCTTCCAGTTCCATCCGACCGGCATGTACAAGCTGGGCTTCCTGCTGTCGGAGGCCATGCGCGGCGAGGGCGGCGTTCTCCTCAACGACGCGGGCGAGCGCTTCATGGAGCGCTATGCGCCCACCATGAAGGACCTGGCCTCGCGCGACGTCGTGTCGCGCTCGATCTATCTCGAGATCGCCGAGGGTCGGGGGATCGGCGGCGAGGACTACGTCCACCTCGACGTGCGTCACCTCGGTGCCGAGGTGCTGAACAAGAAGCTCCCCGACATGAGCGGGTTCATCCGCACCTACTTCGGGCTCGAGCCGCTGACCGACCTGGTGCCGATCCAGCCGACGGCTCACTACGCCATGGGCGGCATCCCGACCGAGATCGACGGCCGCGCGCTGGCCGACGAGCGCAACACGGTCGTCCCCGGCCTGTACGCCGCCGGGGAGGTGGCCTGCGTCAGCGTCCACGGCGCGAACCGGCTCGGCACGAACTCGCTGCTCGACATCCTCGTCTTCGGCCGTCGCGCCGGGAAGGCCATGGCCGCCGACCTGTCCGAGCTCCCCGAGCCGGTACCCGATCCGGGGGCGGAGGCGTCGGTCCAGGAACGCATCGGCCGGCTCCTCGGCGGTCCGGCGGATGGGGAGCGGCCGGCGGTCCTGCGCACGGAGCTGCAGGAGACGATGTTCACCAAGTGCGGCGTCTACCGCACCGAGCAGCTGCTGACCGACTGCCGCGACGAGGTCCGAGGCCTGCGCGAGCGCGCCGAGCGTCTGCTGATCGACGATCGCGGCTGCCGCTACAACACCGACCTCGGCGATGCGCTGGAGATCGGCTTCCTGCTCGATTGCGCCGAGGCCACCGTCGAATCGGCCCTGGCACGGAAGGAGAGCCGCGGCGGGCACGCGCGCGAGGACTTCCCCGAGCGAGACGACACCAACTGGCTGAAGCACACGTTCGCCACCCGAGGGACCAGCGGTGACGTGAGCATGGCGTACAAGCCGGTCACCATCACGAAGTTCGAGCCCAAGGCGCGGGTGTACTGACCGATGACCATGGACATCTCCCTCCGCATCCGCCGCTACAACCCGGAGACGGATCGCGAGCCGCACTGGGAGGAGTACACCGTGCAGGCCGAGCCGACCGACCGGGTGCTCGACCTCCTCCACCAGGTGAAGTGGTACCAGGACGGCACGCTGACCTTCCGTCGATCGTGCGCCCACGGCGTGTGCGGCTCCGACGCGATGCTCATCAACGGCCGCAACCGGCTCGCCTGCGAGTACCTCATCCGCGATGCGGGCCGGACCATCACCGTCGAGGCGATCCGCGGCATGGATGTCGTCAAGGACCTGCTCGTCGACATGGAGCCGTTCTGGGAGTCGTACCGAGCAGGTCATGCCCGTTCCTGGTCAACGACCAGGTCCCGGTGGATGGCCGGGAGCGCCGCCAATCACAGGCCGATCGCGACCGGTACGAGGACACCAGCCGCTGCATCCTGTGCGCCGCCTGCACGACCAGCTGCCCGGTGTTCTGGTCGGACCAGTCGTACGTCGGTCCGGCCGCGATCGTCAACGCGCACCGCTTCATCGTCGACACGCGCGACATCGCCACGCAGGAGCGGCTGGAGATCATGGCCGACCGCGACGGGGTGTGGCGATGCCGCACGACGTTCAACTGTGTCGAGGCCTGTCCGCGCGACATCAAGATCACCAAGGCCATCCTCGAGGTCACCAACGAGATCAATCGGGCCGGCGTGCGGTGAGGCTGCTGATCCACACCGATGGCGCGGCCCGCGGCAACCCGGGTCCCGCGGGGGCGGGGGCCATCCTGCGGGACGCAGAATCCGGCGAGGTGCTTGGCTGAGGTGGCCCAGGGCCTCGGTCGGGCAACGAACAACGTCGCCGAATGGACCGCGGTGCTGCTCGCCCTCGAGGAGGCTCGGCGCCTCGGTGCGACCCACGTCGACATGCGCATGGACTCCGAGCTCGTCGCACGCCAGATCTCGGGGATCTACCGCGTCAAGCATCCGGACCTCAAGCCGATCCACGCCAGGGTGATGGCCCTGCTGCGCGCATTCGAGGGCTACACGGTCGGCCATGTCCCGCGCGAGCTGAACAAGGACGCCGATCGCCTCAGCAACGTGGCCATCGACGGGTGGGGAGACCATGCGCCCGGGTCGACCGCGACGCTCGAGTAGCTGGCTCGCGGCCGGCCTGGCGGCGGCGGTCATCGCGGCGTGCGCCGGCCCGCCGTCCGACCCCGAGCCCTGGGATCGCCCGGTCGACGGATCGGCCGGCGTGACCGAGTGGGAGGACAACGGCACGCCGACCAGCCCATTCGGCCCAGACGGCGTCGCCTGGTCATCGCCGGAGGACATGATGGCCGCCCTCGCAGCGTCGATCGAGCAGAGCGGCGTAACGACGGAGCACGCCGTGGTGCCGGGCGACAACGCGGACGTCGTCACAGGGTGGCTGCGCGTCAGCGGCCTTGGTGAGGACGCAGCGCTTGCCGCGGATCTCCGCGTGCGGATCGAACGCGTGGACGGCTCGTGGGCGGTCACCCGCAGCGAGCAGCGACAGCACTGTCGATTCGAGCCGAGCGACGGCATCTGCCCGGAGCCCGGGCGTCCGTCGCCGGCCGAGACCTCGGAGCCGGTCGAGTCGTCGGCACCGTCCGGGACCACGTCGGCGTCGGGTGGCGTCTACCTCGCGCTCGGCGACTCCGTGACCTTCGGCCTCGGCGTTCCGCGGCCGGTCGAGAACGGGTTCGTCGCCCGCGTTGCCGATGCCCTGGCGGACGCCGAGCCGCCGATCGGCGACACGCGCATCTTCGCCGTCCCCGGCGAGACGGCGGCCGGCTTTCGGGACCGACGCCTGAGCGGCGTGCTGACGGCGATCGCCGAGCTCGGATCCCGCATCGAGCTGGTGACGGTCGGGCTCGGCGCCAACGAGGTTCTCCGCGTGCGCCGCGAGGACGCCTGCATGGAGGAGCCGGATGGCGAGGCCTGCCGGACGTTGGTCGATACGGCCATCGCCGAGGCCGCTGGAGCCCTGGACGCGATCCTCGATGCGGTGGGGGATGCGCTGGCGACGCACGGCAGCTCCGCGCCGGTCCTCGTCCTCGCCTACTACAACCCCGACCTGGAGCCGGTTGCCACCGAGACGATCGTCGGGTCCGACGGCCGCGTGGCCTGCGACCCGGCTGAGCCACGGCCGGGACTCGACGACCGGATCGCCTGCGTGACCGAGGCGCGCAGCGCCACGCTCGTGAATCTCCACGGCGCCTTCCTCGGCCGCGAGCTCGAGCTGACCCGCATCGGTGAGGGAGACGTCCATCCCAATGCGGCGGGCTACCAGGTCATCGCCGACGCCATCGTCGAGGCGGTCTCGACCCGATGAAATCGAACGAACGTTCGGATCGGGTAGAATGGCCATCCCTGGAGGCGGCTGGACGGCCGCGGGCGCACCGGTCGAAAGGCCGCGTCCGAGGAAAGTCCGAGCTCCACAGAGCAGGCTAGCGGGTAACACCCGTCCGCCGCGAGGCGAGGACCAGCGCCACAGTGACGATGCCCTCCCGGTTCGCCGGGTGGGAGTGAAACGCGGCAAGCTCTAGCCGGAGCAAGACCGAATAGGGGAGCGCAAGGCGGCTTCGGCCGCAGCAGGTGGCTCGCACAGCTCCCGGGTAGGTCGCTCAGATGGATGGCCGTCCGTGACCGATGGAGACATCGGCTCACGACAGAACTCGGCTTACAGGCCGCCTCCAGGGACATCAAATCCATCCGAAGGGTCGCGACGCCACCGTGCGGTGGTCGCCGGCCATCAGCAGCCTGCTAGTCCTCGTCCTCGCGCCATACCGAGCGCGCAGTGCAGGCGTTGCAGATCGGGCGGGCCTCGTCCATGGTCCCCAGCGGGAGCGGGTACTCCGCGCCTCCCAGCAGGCAGGTCGCGGCCACCGTGGCCGGACTCCCCGGGACGATGCCGACGTGGCGAACCGAGCAGCGGCGGATCCGACCGGACCGTGGGATCGGTCGACGTTCTCCGCCCCCTTCGATCGGGTTCAGCGCCATCCGGGTACGGCCTCGGTGCACCGTCGCATGTGCGACATCGGCAACAGCCTATCCCCGGTTGCGTTCCGGCAACAATGGCGCCTTCGTACCACCCCCGTCCTGCCGGCCGTGATCTCGCGACCGATCGCTGGCGCGCGCTAGACTCGGGCGGTCGCGGGTCCGCGATGCACCAGGACGAGGAGGTGTCGTGTTCGGACGACGCAGGCGCGAGGAGGAGGCTGCCGCCGAGGCTGCCCGCGAGGTCGAGCGCCACGCGCTGTTCGCCAAGCTGGCCGAACGGCCCGAGCACATCTGTCCGTTCCTCGGCCTGGACGGCGACCGGACCGGGTACGTCGAGGGCGTCAGCGACGAGCACCGATGCTTCGCCTTCGGCGACCCGGCCCCGATCAGTGCCGAACAGCAGACCCGGGTCTGCCAGGAGCGAGGCTACGGAAACTGCCCGCGGTACCTGCGCGGGGTGCTCGTCATCCCGACCGAAGAGCTGGAGGCCCTGCGCCGACCACGGGCGCCCGTCGAGCCGTTGCCGCCCCCACCACCGCCGGCGCCCGAACCGGCGCGAGGAGGTCGGCGCTGGACGCCCGTCCTTCTGCTCCTGTTGTTGCTGCTCGTCGTGGGCGGCGGAGCCGGCGCGTTTCTGTTGTTCGGTGACTCCGGCGGCATCGCCTCGACCTCACCCACGCCATCGGTCACCGTCGAGCCGACGGTCGCACCGCCGTCCACGACGCCGGCCAGTGGAGCGCCGAGCGAGCCGGCTCCGACAGCCACGCCGCCCGACGCCAGCGCCCTGCCCACGCCCACGCCCGAGCCGACGCCGGAGGCGGGGGACGCATTCGCGTTCTACGAGGTGTCGGTGGCGCCAGAGGAGTACCGGCTCTTCCAGCTCAACAGCGACGGGGAGCGCTTCGCCAGCCGACTGACGTCCTTCGACGGCTACTCGTTCGCGCGGGCTGAGCCGGTCGAGGCCGCCAACGGCGACGTGTACTGGGTCACCCAGGACGGCGACCTCGCCGGCTGGGCGTACACCTCCCCGGACTCGGGGACCTTCCGAATCCGCGCGGTCTACCTGAACAGTGCCGAGGAGCGCCGCTCCGAGTACCTCGACGGGGACCAGCTGACCGTGATGCCGGAGGCGACTCCCGCTCCCTGACCGCGACGCCATCGCGGACCCGATCCCTATCCCCGCGCCAGCCGTCGTTCGGCGCTTGTGACCCGGACGTCGACGCCCCACGCCCGTCCGCCAACCCGAACGGACTCCTCGGATGCGGTACCTCCCTGTGCGAAAAACCCCTTGACGGGTGGTCGCTGCCCTGTATAGTGGCGCCCGGTGGTTCCAAATGGGGCCATGTGGGGAGAAGTGGTGAATCACAGGCAGGATGGATCGAGCGTCGTTCCTCACCGGGGAGTTCCGGCACGCACTGGACGATCGAGGCCGCGTAGCGGTCCCGGTCCGCTTCCGGGCGCGGCTGGCCCAGGGCGCGACGCTGGCCCGCTGGCTGGATGGCTGCCTGGCGATCTTCCCGGCGGACACCTGGGAGGACCTCGCAGCGCGGATCCAGTCGCTGCCCACCACCAACGCGGCCGCACGACAGTTCGGTCGCTTCATGAGCTCGGGAGCGGTCGAGGTGGAGCTCGACCGCCAGGGGCGGGTCCTCGTCCCGAGCTATCTGCGCGAGTACGCCGATCTGACCGGGGGCGAGGTGGTCGTGGTCGGCGCGCTGAACCGGCTCGAGATCTGGGCTCCGACGCGGTGGCAGCCGTATCGGTCGCAGATCGAGAACGAACCGGAGGCGCTCGCCGAGCACCTCGCCGACCTGGGCATCTGACGGTGCCCGGGCCATTCATGCGCTTCCGGGCCGGTCGGCCCGCCGTTCGACACACGAGGTGCAACGCCACATGGGAGAAGGGCACCTGCCGGTCCTGGTCGACGAGGTCGTTACCTCGCTGGCCGTGGGCGCCGGCAGCTCCGTGGCTGATTGCACGGTCGGCGGCGGTGGGCACGCCGAGCGGCTCCTGGAAGCCACGTCTCCGGATGGTCGCCTGCTCGGCATCGACGCCGATCGGGCGGCCATCGCGGAGGCGGAACGCGTCCTCGCGCGCTTCGACGATCGGGTCGTCCTGGTCCAGGCGAACTTCGAGTCGATCTACGACACGGCGATCGAGGCGGGCGTCGTTCCGCTCGACGGCGTCCTCTTCGACCTGGGCCTCAGCAGCTATCAGCTTGCCGATCCCGAGCGCGGATTCAGCTTTGCGGCCGATGGGCCGCCGGACATGAGATTCGATGAAACACGTGGTGTATCGGCCCTTGAGCTCATCGACCGCTCATCGGAGCGAGAGCTCACCGGAATCCTCGCGACGTTTGGTGAAGAGCGCCGTGCAGGCCGCATCGCGAAGGCGATCCTGGCGGCGCGTGCGGAAGGTCGCATCGTGACCGCTGCCGATCTCGCCGCCGTCGTGGCCGCCGCCTCCCCGGGCCGCCCGGGCGGAGCCGATGCGGGCCGGATCCATCCGGCGACGCGGACGTTCCAGGCGCTCAGGATCGCCGTCAATCGCGAGGTCGAGGTGCTATCGGCCGGCCTGGCCGGCGCGCTCGCGGCGCTTCGTCCCGGCGGCCGGCTGGCCGTCATCAGCTACCACAGCCTCGAGGACCGGATCGCCAAGCGGTTCATCGCCCGTGAGAGCCGCGACTGCCTCGAGGACCCGCTGCCGCCGGTCTGCACCTGCGGCCACCGCGCTCAGGTCCGCGCGGTCACCAAGGGCGTCGTCACCGCAGGCCCCGAAGAGGTCCGGCGGAACCGCCGCGCGCGCAGCGCGAAGCTGCGCGTCGCCGAAAAGCTCGCGTAGGACGCGGCAGCACGAGGAGGGTCCAGGGATGAGCAAGGGTCGGTCACGACACCAGTCCAGCCGGCGGCGGATGTACTCCGCGCGCCAACGGGAGCTTCGCGAGCGGCGGCTGCATGCCGCGCGCGAGGACGAGTACTGGCTCAGCGACCAGGTCGCCGCGATCGAGATCGAGGAAGGACTCGATTTCGAGGCACCCGCGGTCCTCGGCATCACGGTCCGTCGCCGCGGCGACGGCCGCCTAGCCACCGGCAGCGAACGAGGGAGTCAGTCGAGACATGGCAGTCATCGGCGCCCGACCGGCCACTGGACCCTGGTTCCTGCCAGGCCGCGGCCGGCCACGCCCGCGCACCCGGCCTCGGCCGGCGCGTCGCGTGCGGGGCACCCGGGCGAACCGCCGCTTCGAGTCGCGGCTCGACATCAGGCCACTGCTGGTCGCCATCGTGGTGGCCGCGGCCCTCGCCCTCTTCTACCTCAGCCAGTCGACGCGCGTCGCGGCGACCGGGTACGAGATCGACGCACTCGAGGCCCAGCTGGCCGTACGACACGCCGAGCAGCAGCAGCTGGTGCTCGCCATCGGCGAGGCGAGGTCACCGGCCGAGATCACACGCCGCGCCCGCGCCGAGCTTCGTCTCGTGCCGCTGACGCACGACGCCGTCACCTACGCCCCAGCACCGAGCGAACCCGCCGATTGACCTAGACCCCGCGGCCGAATCGCGGTCGCACGCACCGGAGACCAATCGTCAATGCTCGCCAGGACCGACAGCCGTGCCCGCGCCATGGTCCTCTTCATCGTCGTCGCATTCGCGGCGACGGCGATCGGCGCTCGGCTGGTCTGGTGGCAGGCGGTCCAGCAGCCATGGCTGGCGGGTATGGCCCTCCACCAGCTCGCACAGCATGAGGAGCTGCCGGCGGAGCGCGGCGAGATCACCGACGTGACCGGACAGCTGCTCGCCACGTCGGTCGAGCTCCAATCGGTCTTCGCCACCCCTCCCACCCTCGACGATCCTCGCCAGGCGGCGCGCCTGCTCGCGGCCGCCCTCTCCCTGCCGGTGGCCGACGTTCGCGAGCGGCTCGAGAGCGATGCCGCGTGGGTCTGGCTCGAGCGACGCGTCTCGCCGCGTGAGGCCGAGCGGGTGCGCCAGCTCGATCTGGCGGGCGTCGGCATGCTGCCCGAGACCAAGCGGGTCTACCCGATGGAGGGTGCTGCCAAGGACACGACCATGGCCGCCCAGCTCATTGGCTTCGTCGCCGAAGACCACAAGAAGGAGGGTCGCTACGTCGGCCAGTTCGGCGTCGAGCAGAACGAGAACGGGCTGCTGGCCGGATCGCCGGGGAGCGTGAGCGCGCAGGAGGACGTCATCGGCCGGCGCATCGCGGACTCCGCGACCCTGCTGACCGATCCGGTCGACGGTGCCGACCTGCGGCTGACGATCGATGTGGGCGTGCAGCACCTTCTCGAGGCGGTGATCTGGGACACCTACCGGAAGAACAACGCCACCGGAGCGACGGGCGTCATCCTCAACGCCGAGACCGGTGCCATTGTCGGGATGGCGAGCGCGCCGTCGTATGACGCGAACCAGTTCGCGAGCACCGATGGCGAGCGCTTCTCGAACCCGGCGGTCTCGCGCCAGTACGAGCCGGGATCGGTGATGAAAGCGTTCACCATCGCCGCCGCGCTCGACGCCGGCGCGGTCACCACGCGCGACACGGTCGACGACGACAACAACCTGCAGCTGCGCGGCGTCCGAATCCAGAATGCGGACCGCGCCGACTTCCCCTATGGCCACGGAGCGATCACCCCTGGCGACGTGCTGGAGCTGTCGAACAACGTGGGCGCGGCGAAGATCGGTCTGAAGCTGGGCGGGCAGGCGCTGTACGACGCCTTCCGCCGATTCGGCTTCGGGAGCCCGACCGGCATCGAGCTGGCCGCAGAGGAGCCGGGGATGGTGTGGCATCCGGATCAGGCATCCGGTGAGCTCACCACCGCCCAGAACGCCTTCGGGCAGGGGCTGAGCCTGACGGCCGTCCAGCTCGCCGCAGGCTACGCCTCGTTCGCCAACGGTGGCATGCTCGTCACCCCCCACGTCATCGAGGGCTGGACCGACCCGGACGGCACCTACCACGAAGCGCAGCACCCGCCGGGCGAGCGCATCCTGCGCGGGAAGACGGCCGAGACGATGATCGACCTGCTGACCAACGCGATCGACGAGGGCATCGCCAACGGCGCGTCGATCCCCGGCTACACCGTGGCCGGCAAGACCGGCACCGCGCAGATCGCCGGTCCGGTCGAGGTGACGAACGCGGACGGCGAGAAGGTCACCGTCTACCGGTACATCGCCGGATGGGTCGACTCCAGCTTCGTCGGCATCCTTCCAGCCGGCGACACGAAGCTCGTGACGGTCATCCTCATCCACCGCCCGGTGCCGTGGGACCGCCGCATGCCGGACCGGCCGGAGTACGTGTACGCACGGCTGATGCCCGAAATCCTCGACTATCTGGCCATCCCGCCGGACCGCCCGCTGGAGCCGGTGGCACAGCCATGACGCTGCTAGACTCGCCCCGATTCCGCAGCGTGGGCCGTGTGCACCCGACCATTCGTCTCGACGATCTGCTGAGCGTCGTCCATGGCCGACTCCAGGGACCGACCTCGGTGAGCACCGTCTCCGGCGCATCGGTCGACTCGCGCGGCGTCTCCCCCGGAAGCATCTTCGTCGCCCTGGCCGGTGAGCGGACCGACGGCCATCGGTTCGCCGTCGACGCGCTACGCGCCGGCGCAGCAGCGGCCCTCGTGGACCGGCCGGTCGAGCTTCCAACCGACCTGGATGCTGCCGTCATCTCCGTCGCAGACCCGCTGGCAGCGCTGCAGGAGCTGGCCGCATGGTGGCGCTCACGCCACGCGGTCCGCGTGGTGGGCATTACCGGTTCGACGGGCAAGACGGTCGCGAAGGAGATCACCGCCGACGTCCTGTCACGCACCCTGCGTACCCTCCGCAACGAGGGCAACCTGAACTCCGAGACCGGTCTGCCGATGACCCTGTTGCGCCTGGACGACTCGCACGAGGCCGCGGTGCTCGAAGATGAGCATGTACACCGTGGGCGAGATCGCGCGCCTGGCGGAGCTGGCGCGACCGGAGGTGGGATCGTGCTCGCCGTCCACCCGACACATCTCGAGCGGGCCGGGAGCATCGAGCGCATCGCCCAGGCAAAGGCCGAGCTTCCCGCGGCACTGCCGGCGGACGGCCTCGCCATCCTCAACGCCGATGACCCGCGCGTCGCCGCCATGCGCGGGATCGACGCGGGCCGCCGTGCGCACCTTCGGGCTGGGATCGGAGGCGGACGTGCGCGCCGACGACGTCGTCGGGCACGGCCTGGCGGGCACCGAGTTCACGATCACGGCACCGTGGGGCGCTCGCCGGGTCAGGAGCGCCACGCCGGGGCGCCACCTCGTTCCCCACGCGTTGGCCGCAGCGGCGGCGGCGGACTGGCTCGGCGTCCCGCTCGACGAGGTCGCCGCGGCCCTGGCCGCCGGCAGCCACGCGGCGCACCGCATGGCCATCCTGCCAGGCGCATCGGGTGCCACCCTGGTGGACGACACCTACAACGCCTCGCCCGTCAGCGTGGCCGGCGCCCTCGACTTCCTTGCCGAGACGCCACTGGCGGCCGGCCGGCGGCGAATCGCCGTGCTGGGCGACATGCTGGAGCTCGGGCCCGACGAGGAGCGCCTGCATCGCGAGACCGGCGCGAGGGCCGCCGGAACGGTCGACGGGCTGGTGGCGGTTGGTCCGCGCGGTCGCTGGATCGCCGAAGCCGCACGCGCGGCCGGAGCGGACCGCGTCTTCACCGCGGATGGCGCCGATGACGCGCCGTCCGTGCTGGAACGGGAGCTTGCGCCGGGGCCCGGCGACCTCGTGCTGTTCAAGGCGTCGCGCGGCATCGGTCTCGACAGGGCCGTCGACCTGTTGCGGGAGGTGCCGCGACCGTGGAGCTGACCTCGATCGTGGTCGCCCTGCTGCTGGCCTTCATCGGCATGGTGCTGCTGGCGCCGATCTACATCAGCCTGCTGCAGCGGCTCGGCTACGGGAAGCAGATTCGCCTCGAGGGACCCGAGGCGCACTACGGCAAGGCCGGGACGCCGACCATGGGCGGCATCCTGGTCGTCGGCGTGGTCCTGTTCCTGGCCATGGCGTTGCGCATCGAGGATGCGGCGACGCTGACGCCGATGCTCACGCTGATGGGCGTCGGCATCCTCGGCGCGGTCGACGACTACGTGAACGTGCGCACCGGACTTGGCGTGCGCGGCCGCTGGAAGCTGGTGTGGCAGACGGTGGTGGCCGTCCTCGCCGGCTATTACATCCAGCGCCACTTCGAGCTGACCGGCATCAACGTGCCGTTCCTCGGGCAGTTCGAGGTCGCTCCGATCCTGCTCATCGGCTTCATCGCCTTCGTCATCGTCGGCACCAGCAACGCCGTGAACCTCACCGATGGGCTCGACGGGCTGGCCGGCGGCGTCCTGATCTTCAGCTTCGTGGCCTACCTGCTGATCAGCCTGGTCCCGGTCGAGGACGTGAAGAACGCGCAGCCCAACCTGGCCGTCTTCTGCGCGCTGGTCATCGGCGCGCTGATGGGATTCCTGTGGTTCAACGTGCACCCGGCGCAGATCTTCATGGGCGACTCGGGCGCGCTGAGCCTCGGGGCGACGCTGGCCGTGGTGGCCACGGTGAACGGACAGCTGCCGCTGCTCGCGATCGTGGGGATCGTGTTCTTCGCGGTGATCATGAGCGTCGTCATCCAGGTCCTGTCGTACCGGCTGCGGGGACGGCGGATCTTCCGCATGACGCCACTCCACCACCACTTCGAGCTCATCGGCTGGGCGGAGGAGAAGATCACGCTCCGCTTCTGGATCGTGGCGGCGCTGGCGGGCCTGCTCGGCTTCAGCATCTTCCTGATCGGCGTCGAGCAGCTGTAGATGGACCGATGATGACCGCCCCTGCCGCACCCGTCCGCACCATCGAAGATCTGCGTGGCCGACGCGTCGTCGTCCTTGGCCTCGCTCGCTCGGGCGTGGCCGCCAGCCGCTTCCTGGCCGATGCGGGCGCAGTGGTTGCCGCCTACGACCGTCGCCCGGCCGCTGACCTCGCCGATGAGATCGCCGCGCTGGGTGCGCGTCCGGTGCGCCTGGCACTGGGCGTTGACCAGTCCACGGCGGGGGCATTGCTCGAGCACGCCGACCTGCTCGTGACCAGCCCGTCCATCTCGCCTCGCTTCCCGACCACGGAGCCGTGGCTGCGCGAGGCACTGCTCGACGCCGAGGCGCGCGGTGCGGAGCTCGTCAGCGAGGTCGACCTGTTCCTGCGCCTCACGCGGGCTCGCGTGCTGGCGGTCACCGGCACGAAGGGCAAGACCACGACCGCCTCGCTCGTGGCGGCGATGCTCGAGGCCGGCGGCCTGCCCGTCACGCTGGGCGGCAACATCGGCACGCCGCTGGTGGAGCGTGCCGATGAGCTGTCCGCCGACGACTGGGTCGTCCTGGAGCTGTCCGAGCTGCAGCTGCCCACGATCAGCCGCGGCGCCGATCTCGCGCTGTACACGAACATCGGCGAGGACCACCTCGACCGCCACGGCAGCGTCGAGGCATACCGCGCGGTGAAGGCACGGCTCGCCGAGCTGACGGCGGCGACCGGGCGGATCGTGCTGAACCACGACGACGCCGGCTGCCGTGACCTCGCCTCGCGCCTGCCCTCGGCGACGGTGGCGTGGTACGGCCTCGAGCGACCGGATCGTGGCGCGCTCGAGGCATGGGTCGATGGCGACGGATGGGTCACCGTGGCGGGGGAGCGGCTGCTTCCGAGCCGGGAGGTGCCGCTCCCCGGCCGCCACATGCTGGCGGACGTGGTGGGTGCATCGCTGGCCGCCACCCTGGCCGGGGTGGCGGGGGCGGACATCGCCGCGGCGGTCCGCGGCTTCGGCGGCGTTCCCCACCGCCTGGAGGTCGTCGTCGAGCGTGACGGCGTGCGCTGGGTGAACGACTCGCAGGCCACGATCCCGGTGGCCGCGATGGCCGCCCTCGAGGCGTTCGACGCGCCGATCGTGCTCATCGCGGGTGGCAAGGACAAGGGCCTCGACTATGCCGGCTTCGCCGATGCCATCGCGCAGCGGGCCAGGGCCGCGATCCTGATCGGCGAGACCGCCGACGAGCTCGAGCGGCTCATCGGTGGACGCGTCCCCGTCGAGCGCGCCGAGTCGATGGACGACGCCGTGCGCCGGGCCGCCGCGCAGGTCGGGGCCGGTGACATCGTCCTGCTGTCACCCGCAGCGGCCAGCTTCGACATGTTCGTCGACTACGCGGCCCGCGGCGACGCGTTTCGTGCCGCCGTTGCGAGCTTGGGTGCCGCCCGATGAGCGCCGTCGCGGTCGCCACCACCGCGCGAAAGACGGCCGTTCGTGGCGGCGTGAAGCGCGAGCGTCACGAGCCTGCCTACCCGTTGCTGCTGGCGGCAATGGCGCTGACCGCCATCGGCATCGTGATGGTCTACTCCTCGTCGAGCGTCCGGTCCTACTTCAGCACCGCCGACCCGGCGTCCCAGGGGCTCGAACAGCTGGCATGGGCCGGCATCGGCCTCGCCGGCCTCGTGGTCGCGATGCGGCTCGACTTCCGGCACCTGCGCTACCTGGCGATCCCGTTCTACGTGATCACGCTGGCGCTGCTCGTCGCCGTGCTGGTCCCGGGCATCGGTTCGGAGATCAACGGCTCGCGGCGCTGGATCGTGATCCCCGGGGTCGGCTCGCTGCAGCCGGCCGAGTTCGCGAAGCTCGCGATCGTGCTCTACCTGGCGCATTGGCTGGATCGCCGGGGCACGGCGGCGAAGAGCTTCTGGAACGGCCTCGTTCCGTTCGCCATGCTGGTCGCACCGGGCTTCCTGCTGATCGCCCTGGAGCCGGACCTCGGCACGGCCGGCGTGTACGTCATCGTGGCCGTCGGCATCTTCTTCATGGCCGGGGCCAACCTGCTCTACCTCAGCGCGATCGGCGCCGGGGTCATGGCGACGGCGTGGCTGATGATCAGCAGCACCGGCTATCAGCTCGAGCGAGTGCAGACCTTCCTCGACCCCTTCCGGGATCCGCTCGGCGCCGGCTACAACACGGTCCAGGCGCTGATGGCGCTCGCCCTGGGCGGGATCACCGGCCTGGGCCTCGGCGAGAGCCGCATGAAGTTCCTCTACCTGCCGGCCCCGTCGACCGACTTCATCTTCGCCATCATCGGCGAGGAATGGGGACTGGTCGGCACGCTCGCCGTGTTGGCCCTGTTCGTGGTCGTCGCCTACCAGGGCTACCGCATCGCGATCACCGCGCCCGACACGTTCTCTGGGCTCGTGGCGTGTGGGATCACGACGTGGCTGGTGGCTCAGGCGTTCATCAACCTGGCGGTCGTGACCGCCCTGATGCCGGTGACCGGCATCCCCCTCCCGTTCATCAGCGCCGGAGGCTCGGCGCTGACCATCAACCTGGCGGCCATCGGCGTCCTGCTGTCGATCAGCCGCGAGACCACTCAGACAGGATCCCTGCGCGATGCGATTTTCGGTGTCGGGCGGCGGGACCGGCGGGCACGTGTACCCCGCGCTGGCCGTCGCGCGAGCACTTCGCGACGTCAGACCCGACGTTGAGCTCGACTACATCGGCGGTGTCAGGGGCTTCGAGCGCCGGCTCGTGGCCAGTCATCCCATGCGCGGCGAGCTGCCGTACCACGAGCTGGTCGTGCGCTCGCTGCGGTCGGCCGGCGCTTCCGTCCACACCCTCCTGGACCCCGTCCGGCTCGTCGCGGCCGTTCCGCAGGCCTGGTGGCTGCTGGGCCGGCTGCGCCCGGTGGCCGTGTTCACCACGGGCGGCTACCTCGCTCTGCCGCTCGTCCTGGCCGCGCGCGCGCGTGGCATTCCGACCCTGGTCTGGGAGGGCAACGTGCTGCCGGGCCGCGCCACCCGGGCCATCGGGAGCTTCGCCAGCCGGGTGGCCGTCAGCTTCCCGCCGACCCTCGAGGCGTTCCCCGGCAACAGCTTCGTGTCCGGCACGCCGATTCGCTCGTTCGCCGGGATCGATCGCGACGCGGCACGTCAGGCGCTGGGCGTCGGCCCGGAGGACCGCCTGATGCTCGTGTTCGGCGGGTCCCAGGCCGTGACGCGGTTGAACACCGCGGTCGGCGAGGCGCTGCCGCGGCTCCTGGCCGACTGGCACGTCCTGCACCTGGCCGGGGAGGCGGGCATGGCCGATGCGGGCGCGGCCCGCCAGCGGCTGCCGGCAGAGCTTCGACCCCGATACGCGGCCGAGCCGTTCCTCACCGACCGCATGGCCGACGCACTGGTGGCGGCCGATCTCGTGGTCGGCCGTGCCGGCTCGTCGACCTGCGCCGAGCTCACCGCGGTCGGGGTCGCCTCGATCCTGGTGCCATATCCCTTCGCCGGCGCGCACCAGCGCTACAACGCCGGCTACCTCGCCGACGAGGGAGCGGCGACAGTGGTCGCGGACGAGGATCTGACCGGGGAGCGCCTGGCCGATGAGGCCAGCGCGTTGCGCGACGATGCGCGACGCGGGGCGATGGCCGCTGCGGCTCGGCGCCTCGGACGTCCGGATGCGGCCCGTGCGCTTGCCGACGAGCTGCTGGCCATGGCCGAGCGGCGACCGCTGCCGTCCGAGTCGGGCGCGTGAGCGTGGTGCGCGCGACCGCTGCCCTCGACATGCTGGATACCCTGGCAGGCGAACACGGCGTGGCGCTGGAGCACGACGCTCCACTCGCTCCGCTCACGACGCTGCGGGTGGGCGGGCCGGCTGACCGTCTCGCGGTGGCGTCGAGCGTCGAGCAGCTCGTCGACCTGCTGCGCCTGGCGACCGATGCCGGCGTCGAGCCGTTCCTGCTCGGCAAGGGCAGCGACATCGTCGTTGCCGATGCCGGCATCCGCGGCCTCGTCATTCGCGTGCGTGCCGACGGCGTGCATGTCGATCCGCCGTTCCTACGGGCCGAGGCCGGTGCCTCGATGACCGGACTTGCCAAGCGCTGCGCGCGGGATGGCCTGGCCGGCTTCGACTGGGGCATCAGCATCCCCGGCTCCTTCGGTGGTGCGGTGTGGGCCAACGCCGGCGCTCACGACGGGCAGATGGCCGACGTGGTGAAGGAGGTCGAGGTCTACGACCCGCGTGACCGCACGCGACGGACGATTCCTGCCGGCGAGGTCGGGTTCGCGTACCGCGACTCGCGCTTCAAGCACGCACCCGAAGTCGTCCTGGCGGGCACGATGGAGCTCCGCGAGGGCGACCCTGGGGAGATCTCCGCGTTGATCGCCGAGCACCAGGCAAGTCGCTCGGCCACCCAGCCGCTGGCTGACCAGAATGCGGGCAGCGTGTTTCGCAACCCGCCGGGCGACCATGCCGGTCGCCTCGTCGAGGCCGCCGGGCTCAAGGGCCACCGCATCGGCACGGCCCAGGTCAGCACCCTGCACGCGAACTTCATCGTCACCGACCGGGGGTCGGCCCGAGCCGCCGACGTGAGGGCTCTCGGCGACCATGTTCGCGCCAAGGTCCGCGATCGCTTCGGCGTCGAGCTGGCGTACGAGATCGAGTTCGTCGGCGACTGGTCGCAGGCCGCGAGCGCATGACCGAGCGATTGCGCGTCGGGATCTTCGCCGGGGGACGCTCGGCGGAGCACGAGGTGAGCATCGCGTCGGCCGAAGCGGTCCTGCGCGCCATCGATCGCGAGCGCTACGAGCCGTATCTGGTCTACATCGACCGATCGGGCCGGTGGCTGCTCCCGTCGGGGCCCGCACCGGCCCTGGGCGAGGGCGATCGGCTGGCGCCGCTGCTCGGCGCCGCGACGCCTGCCCAGGAGGTTGCCAAGCTGCGCACGCACGAGGATCTGCTGCCCGCGCCCGCCGACGAGCGGTCCCTTGCGGCTCGCACGGCCGTGCGCTCGCTGGCCGACGCGATCGACGTCGCCTTTCTGGCCGTCCACGGGCCCTTCGGTGAGGACGGGACCCTCCAGGGCTTCCTCGAGCTTGCCGACATCCCGTACATCGGCGCCGGTGTGCTGGCGAGTGCGGTCGCCATGGACAAGGTCGTCTTCAAGGACCTCATGCGCGGGCACGGCCTGCCGGTCGTCGACTCCACCTGGGTGCGGCGCCGGGCGTGGGAGCTCGAGCCGGAGCACGTCGTCCGTGAGGTTGCCGAGACCGTCGGGGAGCAATCGGTGGTCAAGCCCGCCCGCCTGGGCAGCTCGGTCGGGATGACCCTCGTGCACGCGCTGGGCGAGCTTCCCGCCGCCCTGGACGAGGCGTTCCGCTACGACAGCAAGGCCATTGTCGAGGCATACGTGGCCGGCGCCCGCGAGCTCGAGTGCGGCGTGCTCGGCACCGACGACCCGATCGTCTTCGAGCCAGGTGAGATCCGGTCGAGCCACGAGTTCTACGACTACGAGGCGAAGTATGTCGAGGGCCTGGCGCTGGTCCAGCCCCGCGCCGACATCGACCCGGATCTGGCGGCCCGCCTCAAGGAACTGGCACTGGCCGCCTACCGGGCGGTGGACGGCGCGGGCATGGCGCGCGTGGACTTCCTCGTCACCGACGAGGAGGCCTACCTCAGCGAGATGAACACGCTGCCCGGCTTCACCGCCACGAGCATGTATCCGAAGCAGGCGGAGCTCGCGGGAATCACGTTCACCGAGCTGATCGACCGGCTCATCGAGCTGGCGCTGGAGCGCGACCGATGAAGCTCAAGCGCCAGACTCGGGCGACGGGGACGACGCGTGTGACCGGCCGTGGACGCCGTGGAGGCCGTGGCGCCCACCGCGTCGGACCGCGCCCGCGCGGGCGCCAGGCAAGACGACCCGGCATCCCGTTCCGACGCCGCCTGGCGGGACGCCTGCCATCGATCCGCCGCCTGCTCGCGGTCGTCGCCGCCGGCGCTGCCGTGGCAGGGCTGGTGGCGCTGCTCAACGGGCCGTGGCTGCGGGTGAGCGCGGTGAGCTGGAACGGGGGCACCTACACCCGCGGCGAGGTGGTCGAGGCCGTGCTCGCCGAGGCGCAGGGGCGGAGCGTGCTGGCCGTCGACACCCGTGCTCTGCGGGCGCGCATCGAGGAGGTGCCGTCGGTCGCGGCGGCGGACGTGACCACCAGCCTCACCGGGCTCATCGAGGCCTCCGTCACCGAGCGCGAGGTGGCAGTCGTGTGGCACACCGACAGGGCGCGCTTCCTCGCCGCCTCGGACGGCACAGTGTTCGCCGCCCTGCTGCCGGATGGCGAGACGCCGGACGGCCTGGCGGACGTGCCGACCGTCCACGACGAGCGTGCGACGACGCGACTCATGACCGTCGGCGACCGCATCCCCCAGGAGCTGTTGGCGGCAACCATGCGCCTCATGTCGATCGACCCCGCGGTGCTCGGCTCGACGGCGAGCGGCCTCGGGCTGCGGCTCGACGACGAGTTCGGCTTCCGCCTCGTAGCCGCCGACGCCGGCTGGGAGGCGGCGTTCGGAGTCTACGGAACTGATCCGCGCGAGTCGGACGCGGAGGCGGCCGCTCGGCTGGAGCGCCAGGTGACCGCGGTGCGCACGCTGTTCACCTCGCGGCCCGAGGCCGAGATCGGATGGGTGGATGTTCGCAACCCCGGGAAGGTATATTTCCGTGCCAAGGGGTGACCCGGACGTTCGGTACGGGCGTCCCGTCAGCGATCATCCCTCGCTCTGGACCCGCCCCCATGTGGCTTCCGCTCGTCGGCCTTGCGCTCGGCATCGCGCTCGGGCTGGTGCTCAACGTCAACGTGAGCCCGGACCTGGCGCGCTACTCCGCCGTGGCCATTCTGGCCGGCCTCGACTCCGTGCTGGGAGCCATCCGTGCGGAGCTGGACGCGCACTACGACAACCGGATCTTCATCTCGGGCTTCATCACGAACACGCTGGTGGCAGTGGCGCTCACCTTCGTCGGCGACCGCCTGGGCATCGACCTGTACCTGGTCGCGCTCTTCGCCTTCGGCCTTCGCATCTTCCAGAACGTGGCCCTCATCCGGCGTCACTTCCTGTAGGCTCGATCGGCACCCAGCGCGGCCCTCGGGACGCCGGACACAGGAGGTAGCTTGGAACGCGAAGCGGTCCTCGTCGGCATCGACGCGGGCACGACCAAGGTCACGACTCTCATCGGCGAGGTCGGGCGCTCCGGTGACGTGAACGTCATCGGCTATGGCATCGCGCCATCGGTCGGGATGAAGAAGGGCATGGTCGCCAACATCGACCAGACCGTGAACTCCATCGCCTCCAGCGTCGAGAAGGCCGAGCGCCTGTCCGGCTACAAGATCAGCTCGGCCTTCGTGTCCGTCGGCGGCTCGCACATCAGCAGCCAGAACTCGCGTGGCGTGGTGGCCGTCTCGGGCCACAAGCGCGAGGTCAGCCGCGAGGATGTGGGGCGCGCCACCGAGGCAGCCAAGGCGGTGCAGGTGCCGTCCAACCGCGAGATCCTCCACGTCGTCCCGCGTGGCTACATCGTCGACGGCCAGGAGGGCATCAAGGACCCGCTGGGCATGTCGGCCGTGCGGCTCGAGGTCGAGACGCATATCGTGGCCGGCGCCGCCACCTCGGTGCAGAACCTCAGCAAGTGCATCGTCACCTCCGGCGTGCAGATCGACGAGATGGTCATCAGCTCGCTCGCCGCGGCGGAGTCCGTCCTGACCGATACCGAGAAGGAGCTCGGCGTGCTGGTCGCCGACATCGGCGGCGGCACCACCGACATCGCGATCTTCGTCGACGGCGCGGTGTATCACACCGCCGTGCTGCCGGTCGGCGGCATCAACGTCACGAACGACGTCGCCATCGGCCTGCGCACCTCGCTCAACCTGGCCGAGGAGATCAAGATCAAGCACGGCACGGCCAACATCACCGAGGTCGAGCCCGAGGAGCTGCTGAACGTGGCGGTCCTCGGCGAGGCCGGTGGGCAGACCATCCAGCGCCGCAAGCTGTCGGAGATCATCGAGGCCCGGATGGGCGAGATCTTCAGCCTGGTGCGCGAGGAGGTGAAGCGCTCGGGCCATGCCGGCATGCTGCCGGCCGGGGCGGTGCTGACCGGCGGCGGCGCGCGGCTCGGCGGAGCCGAGGTCCTTGCTCGCGAGACACTCGAGATGCCGGTGCGCGTCGGCTCGCCGCAGGGCGTCGGCGGGCTGATGGACCAGATCGGCAACCCGGCCTTCTCGACCTCGATCGGGCTTCTGCTGTGGGGCGCCCACCACCTCGGCGAGGAGCCGATCGGCTACGGCGGCGGCGAGGCAACGGTGTCAATCCGCTGTCCCGCGTCGGGGAGTGGATCCGGAACCTGTTCCCGGGCTGACGCTCGCTCTTCCCATGCCGCCCCGTCGCGGGGCATACTGCGCCGAACCCGAGCAGGGGGAATTCGCCACCGTGCCCCGAGCGTGGCTCGTCATCATCCTGCTTGCTGCCGGCTGCACTACCGCGAGACGCACCTTCCGCGTCTGCGGAAGGCGACGCCTGCGGTCGGAGGGACCCTGCGCGCAGGGCTATGGATCTGGGACGACCCGGATACGCTCGAGCCGGCGCTGCTCGACCCGCAGCTCGTTCTTCTGGCATCCGTTCGCGCGCTGCTGCCTGCTGCGGACGCTGCTCACCTACGAGGGCCGCGCGATCGAGGATGGTGGCGCGCAGCTGCAGGCCGGATCTCGCCGAGGCGATGCCGGAGGTGAGCGCGGACGGCCTCGACGTGGACGTTCCATCTCAGGGAGGGCCTGCGGTACGCCCCGCCGTTCGAGGATCGCGAGATCCTCGGCGGGTGACTTCATCACCGCCCTCGAACGCACGGTGGTCGTCGGGGAGTCCCCGTACCACGACGTCATCGAGGGGGTCTCCGAGTTCCGCGACGGCGAGGCCGGCACGATCGCCGGCGCCCAGGCTCCGGACGACTGGACGATCGTCTTCCGTCTGACCGAGCCGGCGGGTGACTTCGGCAATCGGGTCGCCATGGCGTACCTGGCGCCGATCCCCGAAGAGGCGCTCGAGGTGCATGGCGATGACTACGGCGGCTACCTTGTCGCGTCCGGCCCGTACATGATCGAGGGCGCCGAGTCCATCGACCATAGCGACCCGGCGGCTGCACCAACCTACGCATCCGATGAACTCGTCTTGGTGCGGAACCCGTCGTGGTCGAGCGAGCTGGATCCGATCCGTCCCGCGTACGCCGACCGCATCGAGGTCGTGCCCCTGGAGGACCGCGGTCCCACGGCTGTCGACGCCGTTGCCGGCGGCGATATCCACCTCGTCCTCGATCCGCTCACGCCGGAGGCGCGCGGCGAGGCCGCCTCGGATCCGGACCTTCGCCCGGGCCTTCCGGGACGCGCCCAACCCCGTCCTGTTCTTCATGCCCCTCAACCTCGCCCAGCCTCCATTCGACGACGTGGCCGTCCGTCGGGCCGTGAACGCGATCATCGACCGAGAGGCCCTGCTGTCCACGTTCGATCCGGAGAGGGGAAGCGACTTCGCCCCAGAGTTCCATGCGTTTCCCGGAGGTAGCGGTTGGCGGATTGCTGCGGGACTACGTCCCTGCCAATTTCGGGTCCGTCGGCGGTGATATCGACGGCGCTCGGGAGCTCATGGCGGAGTCGACATACGACACCGACGGCGATGGTCGTTGCGACGGTGACGTGTGTGCGGTCATCGCCAACCGAATCGGGGCGACCAGCGAGGAGGCGATCGACATCATCGAGCAGGGCCTCGCGGAGCTCGGCATCACCGTCGAATGGGTCGACGAGCCGCAGATGCTCGACCCAGCCGGCCATGTCGGGCTCGGCGCGATCTTCGGCTGGGTCGCGGATTATCCGAGCGCGAACGACTTCGTCACCCTCCTCAGCGATCCAGGTCCCGATGGGTTCAATCCTTCCCTGATCGGCGCCACGCCCGAGCAGCTGGAAGAGTGGGGATACGCGACGGAATCCGTGCCATCGCTCGATGACAAGATCTCCTTGTGCCGTACGCAGGGCGGCAGTGCCGCCTTCGCGTGCTGGGCGGAGCTGGACCAGCTCATCACGGAGCAGATCGTCGCGTGGGTCCCGGTGGCGAGCTCCATCGCTTCGTACGCGACCGGCCCTGAGGTCGACCACTTCGAGATCTCAGGCTCCGAGCAGATGCCGGCCCTCGACCAGGTATCACTTCGAACGGACGATGCGCCGTGATCCGCCGCGATCGTTCCGGCCGGCGACGCCTGGCGACGGTCCTGTTCACGGACTTGGTGGGATCCACCGAGCGGGCGATCGAGCTCGGGGACCGCGCGTGGCGCGAGCTCCTGCGACGCCATCACCGGGCGGTCCGTGGCGAGCTGCGCCGCTTCGGTGGCCACGAGGTCGACTCGGCTGGCGATGGGTTCTTCGCCTCCTTCCCGCAGCCGGCGGACGCGATCCGATGCGCGCTCGCCATCCGTGCCGGAGTCCGACCCCTGGGCCTGCAGGTCAGATCGGCCGTCCATACCGGCGAGGTGGAGCAGATCGGCCCGAAGGTAGGTGGGGTGGCGGTTCATCTCGCCGCCCGTGCGCTCTCCGCGGCTGAGCCGGACGAGATCCTCGTCACGTCGACGGTTCGCGAGCTGGTGGCCGGAGCGGAGCTCACCTTCGCCGATGCGGGAACGCGGACCTTCAAGGGTTTTTCCGAGCCCTGGCACATCTTTCGGGTCACCGGTCCCGAGCCGACGGCTGCGGCCACGCCCGCGGAGGAGACATCCGATCGCGCGCCGTTCGCGGGGCGGACGGCGATCGCTCTGGGCGGGGTGATCGGGGCGGCACTCGTGGTCGGCGTCCTGCTCCTCCTCGGCGTGACCGGCCAGCCCTCCGGCGCCGAGCCGGGACCCAATACCGTGCATAGGATCGACTTCGCCAACGAACCGGCCGAAGCGGTCGCCGTGGCACGTGGACCGATGGCGCTCGCCGTCGTCGATGGTGCGCTGTGGGTCGCCAGCGAGGCGGGGACCGTGACCCGGATGGATCCAGACGACCAGTCCACCCAGGTCGTGGGCGGCGTCGGGATCCCGACCGCGCTGGCCGCGACGGAGGGTGCAGTGTGGGTGGCGGAGGCATTCGGCGGACATATCTCTCGCCTGGACGCCGAGGCGGTCGCGG
This sequence comes from uncultured Chloroflexia bacterium, assembly GCA_963806695.1. Taxonomy (GTDB): domain Bacteria; phylum Chloroflexota; class Limnocylindria; order QHBO01; family QHBO01; genus JACDBZ01. The sequence goes on from CAWDYT010000004.1 coordinate 62,217, forward strand.
TCCGCGACGGCGTCGACCTGCACGTCCGGCGACTCGCCGCCGATGGCGATGCGGTCTGGATCACCGATGACGTCGCGGATCGGGTGGTCCGGCTGTCCTCGACGACGCTGACCGAGGACGCGTCCGTGGCACTCGAGGCCGGCAGCGGTCCACGCGCGATCGCGGCGGCGAACGGATCGGTCTGGGTGGCCAACGAGCGGGCTGCCACGGTGTTCGAGATCGATGCCGCCACGGCGGCGGGCGTCGGTCATCCGATCGGCCTCGGCAGCTCACCCACCGATATCGCGGTGGCCGCCGGAAGCGTATGGGTCACGAGCATGGATGCCGATCGGCTGTACCGGATCGATCCGGCACAGGGCCGCGTGGCGGACACGATCGAGACCTGTGACGGGCCGGACGCGGTGGTCGCCTCGGACGACGGCGTATGGGTGGCATGCCGCATCGGTCGGATGGTTCGCCGATTCGACGTGGACGGCGCGCTGGTCGCCGACATCGAGGTGGACGGCACGCCGGCCGCGCTCGCCCTCGCACCGGACGGCATCTGGGTGGCGTTGCGCAGCGATTAGCCGTCGGCAGTGGACAGGGGGTCGCGCCATCCACGATCGGATCGCCCGGTGTGGATAAGTTGACGCCGGATTGTGGAAAACGTCCGACGGCGTCATACGCCGATCGCTAGAATCGGTCAAACCCGTCGTAGCCCTCGGGTTGACAACTCCAGCCACCTGCCGTGCAGAGGTTCACCCGACATGCCGCTCCGATCTGATTCCGAGAATTTCGCGCTGATCAAGGTCATCGGGGTCGGTGGCGGCGGGTCGAATGCCGTCAACCGGATGATCCGGGCCGAGATGATGGGTGTCGAGTTCATCAGCGTCAACACCGATGCGCAGGCGCTGCTCCAGAGCGACGCGCCGCACAAGATCCGCATCGGCGACAAGATGACCCGTGGCCTCGGCGCCGGAGCGCGATCCGAGCGTGGGCCAGCGGGCGGCCGAGGAGGACTCGGAGAAGATCTACGAGGCGCTCAAGGACGCCGACATGATCTTCATCACGGCCGGCATGGGCGGTGGCACGGGATCCGGGGCCGCGCCGGTCATCGCGGAGATCGCGAAGGATCTTGGCTCGCTCACCGTCGGCGTGGTCACCAAGCCGTTCAGCTTCGAGGGCATGCGCCGCAAGCTGGTGGCCGAGCAGTACACCGAGCTCCTCAAGGAGAAGGTCGACACGCTCATCACGATCCCGAACGATCGGCTGCGCGAGGTGGTCGACAAGAAGACCTCCATCGTCGACGCCTTCCGCGTCGTGGACGACGTCCTGCGGCAGGGCGTGCAGGGCATCAGCGACCTCATCACCGTCCCGGGCCTCATCAACCTCGACTTCGCCGACGTCAAGACGATCATGCGCGACGCCGGCAGCTCGATGATGGGCATCGGCATCGGGACCGGCGAGAACCGCGCCGTGGATGCGGCCCGCGCGGCGGTCATGAGCCCGCTGCTCGAGGTCGAACATCACCGGCGCGCGCGGCATCCTGTTCAACGTCACCGGCGGCAGCGACCTCGGCCTGTTCGAGGTCAACGAGGCGGCGGAGGTGATCAAGGAGGCAGCGGACGCCGAGGCGAACATCATCTTCGGCACCGTGATCGACGATCGGATGCGCGACGAGGTCAAGGTCACCGTCATCGCCACCGGCTTCGACCCGGCCAAGAAGCCGAAGCCGCAGTCGCGCTTCGGCGCCGAGTCGGCAGGGGGCGTCGAGTCGACCCTCGACGAGCGCAGCCGCGAGATCCTGGCCGAGATCGAGCGCGACCGCGCCGAGCGAGCGAACCTCGAGGAGCAGATGGGCGAGGAGTCTCCGTTCGCCAGGCCATCGGAGCGCGAGGCGACCGAGATCCGGCCGGCCGAGCGCCAGCCGGTGCCGGTGCGTCCCGCCAGCCTCGAGAAGCCGTCGTACGGCGAGGCCGACCTCGACATTCCGTCCTTCCTGCGCCGCAAGAACGACTGACCGATGCGGGTCGCCCCGCAGTCAGCTGAGCCCGACGAGCCCCGGCCCGCCCGGGGCTTTGTCACGTCCGGTCCGCAGCCTCGCTGAGCGTCGGCGGGCGCGTCGGCGCCTGACGGATCTCATCCTGCCAGATCGTCTCGGAGTGACGACAAGGCCACGTCCGGCGTTGGTCGGGCCAACGGCCGAGCGTGGTGACCCTGCCGTATCGTCTCCCCGTGACGAATTGGCAGAGAGTCGGCGGCGAAGTTCGGCCGAACCGTCTCGTGGAGACGATCTGGCAGGATCCCGGGCGCCTCGCACCGCGGCGCACGCGACCATCGGTTCGTTAGGCGATGGACGCAGCCCTCGTCGATTCGATCCGTGGTCGGCATACGCGATTGCTCGCCCGCCTGCATGACGTGGCCGCCGCGCAAGGGCACGACCCGGAGAAGCTGCGGATCGTGGCCGTGACGAAGACGCATCCGGTGGACCTCGTGCGTGCGGCGATCGACGCCGGCATCACGCGACTCGCTGAGAACCGCGTCCAGGAGGCGGAGCCCAAGATCGCGGCGGTGCCCGAGGCGGAGTGGCACCTCGTCGGCCGGCTCCAGTCGAACAAGGTGCGTCGAGCGGTACGCTCCTTCGAGGTCATCCACTCGATCGATTCGATCGAGCTCCTCGCGCGTATCGATGACCTCGCCGTCGAGGAAGGTCGCCGCCCTCGGGTGCTGCTCCAGGTCAATGTGAGCGGAGAGAGCAGCAAGGCCGGCATCGCGCCCGAGGCGCTCGTGACGGTGACTGCGCCGATCATGGCCGACCTCGTGGGGCTGATGACGATGGCGCCGATGGGGGCATCGCTTCCCGAGGCCCGCGCGGTCTTCGCTGGGCTGCGCGACGTTCGCGATCGGCTGGAGCAGACGTCCGGGATCGGCCTGCCGGAGCTGTCGATGGGGATGAGCGCCGATGCCGAGGCGGCCGCCGCCGAGGGCGCGACCCTGGTCCGCATCGGCACCGCGCTCTTCGGGCCTCGAGGCTGACGGCTGCTATCCTCGCGCCATGACGCAGGTGCTCGTCAACTTCATCCAGATCCTCGCCTTTCTGCTGTGGTTCCTGCTCATCGCGCGGGTGGTCCTGAGCTGGACGAACCCGACGGGCGGCGGTGGGCTGACGGCCTTCGTCTACCAGATGACCGAGCCGATCCTGGCGCCCATCCGGAGGCTGCTGCCTCCCACCGCGGGAATGGACTGGTCGCCGCTGATCGCGATGCTCGTGCTCGGGGTCATCGTCCGCGTCATCGTCCGCCTCTGAGCGTCGCCATGGCGGAGCTGGAGGTGGCCGTCACGCCGCGCGCCGGCGAGGACCGCGTCGGGCCGCTGCGCAACGGCGCGCTCCTCGTTCGTGTCACGCGGCCGGCGACCGACGGTGAGGCGAACCGCGCGGTGCTCCGGCTCGTCGCCCGGGCCCTCGACGTCCCGGCTGGGACCGTGGAGATCGTGACCGGAGTCCGGGCGCGTCGGAAGCGCCTTCGCCTGTCGTCGATCGACGATGGTGAGCTCGCCCGGCGGCTGAACGCGATCGGCGCCGATTGATGGGGCCGGCGACTCACCGCTATACTGCGCACTCCCCGATGGGCGATTGGCTCAGCTGGTTAGAGCGCACGGTTCACATCCGTGAGGTCACTGGTTCGAATCCAGTATCGCCCACCACTTCCTTCCTTCCCCTTCCGTGCTCGTGCCTGATCGCGACGCGCCGAGCAACGTGGTGCCCGCCGCCGAGGTGCGGGCCATGTTCGACCGCATCGCGCCGATCTACGACCGCATGAACTCGCTCATGACGGCCGGTCGCGACGCCGGATGGCGCCGCGCCGCGGTGGCGGCGACCGGGCTCCGTGTCGGGATGTCGGCGGTCGACGTCGCCTGCGGCACCGGGGCGCTGACCCGGGAGCTGGCGCGGGCGGTCGGCCCCTCGGGCACGGTGACGGGCGTGGATCGTCTCGACCGCCATGCTCACGCGCGCGGCCGAGTGGCGTGCGTCCGCCGGTGCGGCCCGCCCTCGCTACATCGCCGGCGATGCGCTGGACCTGCCGCTCGCGGACGGAACGGCCGATGCGGTCACGATCGCCTTCGGGTTGCGGAACGTCGGCGACTACAGCCAGGCCCTGGCCGAGCTGGCGCGCGTGACACGGCCGGGCGGCCGGGTGGTCGTGCTCGAGATCGCCAGGCCGAGGAGCCCGCTGGGCAGGGCGGTGGCTGCCGTCTGGTTCCGACGCATCGTGCCGATCCTCGGGCGGCTCTTCGGGGCCGGCGCGGCGTACCGGTACCTGCCGGACAGCGTCCAGCGCTACCCCTCGCCTGGACGCATCGCCCAGGTCATGCGTGGATGCGGGCTCGAGGACGTGGGCTGGCGACGCCTCGGGCTGGGGCTGGTCACGCTCCACGTCGGCAGCCGCCGCTGACGCCGATGCGGGTCCTGCTGACCACCGAGTCCTACCTGCCGTACCTGTCCGGGGTCACCGTCTCGGTCGACGCCCTGGCGCGTGGGCTCGGCGCGCGCGGCCACGAGGTTCTGGTGCTGGCGCCGCGTCCGGCCGCGGGATCGGCGCCGCATGAGGTGGGATCGCCCGGCCCGGCGCCACGCCACGCCTGGCTGCCCTCGTATCAGCTGCCGCGGATCGCGCCGGCGGGCTACCGGATGCCGATGCCGCTGCCGTGGACCAGCGCCATGGCGGAGGCGGTGCGGTTCCGAGCGGACGTTGTCCACGCCCACTCCCCGTTCGTGACCGGCCTGCTGGCAAGGCGGCTGGCTCGGGCCGCGGACGCCCCGCTGGTATTCACCCACCACACGCGCTTCGGCGACTACGACCACTACCTCGGGCCGCTGGCCGGCCCCGGCGCGGCGCTGACCGATGCCTACCTCGCCCGATTCTGGGGCTGCCTGCCAGGCGGTCATCGCGCCGTCGAGCGACCTCGCGAGCGAGCTTCGCGAGCGCATGCCCGGCCGGTCCGACGCGGTGCACGTCATCCCGACCGGCATCGACGTCGATGCCATCCGGGCCCTGGCGTCCGGTGGACGTGCGCGCTCGGTTCGGCTGGCCGGCCGACGCCGTGGTCGTCGCCTCGCTTGGGCGTCTCGCCCCCGAGAAGAGCCCGATGACCATCCTGGAGGCGGTCGCGGCGGCGGCCGCGACCGGCCCGCACTTGCGTTTGGTCGTCGTCGGCGGCGGACCGTCGGAGACAGGGCTCCGGGCGAGGGCCGACGCCGCGGACCTCGCCGGGCGGGTCGCGTTCACCGGAAGTCTCCCACGCATCGACGCCCTCGCCGTGGTCGCGGGAGCAGATCTCTTCGCGTTCGCGTCCCGGACGGAGACACAGGGGCTCGTGCTGGCCGAGGCGTTGGCCGCAGGGCTCCCGGCGGTCGCCATCGACGGGCCGGGCGTGCGGGACTCGGTGCGCGACGGCATCGACGGCGCTGGTCCTGGCCGCGGACCCGGAAGGGGATCGCGCGGCGCGGATGGGATCGGCGCTGGCATCGCTCGCGGCGAACCCCCACCGACGCGCCGAGCTTGCCGCACGGGCGACGGCCGATGCGGACCGTTTCTCGGTCGCACGACGGGTCGAGGAGACGGAGGGGCTGTATCGGTCCCTCGTCCGTCGGACGGCGTCGTGAATTGCTTGCGCGGCCATCGATGCGGCGTACAATGCCGGGCATGCGAGTGAGTGTGGTGGCCCGCCTCGTCTCCCATCCGACCATCGACTTCGGCTCCGGCCGTGGTCGTGCGCACCGGTCGCGCCTCGGCCTCGATCGTGGCCGGTCGGTGTACCACCGGCCGCGCCGCACCGTGCTCGTGACGCCGACCGTGGCCGCGCTGCGCGCCGAGACGAGCCGATTCCGCTTCCCGGCGGTCGGTCGCGCCACACGTCTGCCCGCACGCCGTCCGGCGCTTCCCTTCGGGCTGCCGCGCGCCCGCCGCGGCTAGCGGCCGCGGTGGCCGTCCTGCGAACAGCACGTGCCACCTCGGCGGGTGGCGTCGTCCATCGAGCCGTCGACGGTCGGATCCAGGTCCTGCTCGTGCATCGGCGATCGCCGCGCCTGTGGGCGCTGCCCAAGGGGACGCCCGACTCCGGCGAGACCATCGAGGAGACCGCGCTGCGCGAGACCCGCGAGGAGACCGGGATCGAGGTCGAGATCGAGCGCCGGCTGCGCTCGATCCGGTACTTCTTCGTCCGCGGCTCGACGCGCTTCCACAAGACCGTGCACTTCTTCCTCATGCGGCCCATCGGCGGCTCGACCGACGAGCATGACTCCGAGTTCGACGAGGTGCGCTGGACGGACCTCGAGGAGGCGCTCGCCATCCTCAACCACGCCACGGAGCGCTCGGTCGTCGAGGAGGCGGCCGAGGTCCTCGGCGAGGCGGAAGACCGCCACCAGCCGATGACCGGCGCCGAGGCCAGCGCGTGAGCGAGGCCCCCGCCGCCCTGCTCCGGACCCCGCTGCACGACCTCCACCGTGACCTCGGAGCGCGGCTCGTGCCGTTCGCCGGCTACGAGATGCCGGTGCAGTACACCTCGATCATCGACGAGCATCGGACGGTGCGCGCCGCTGTCGGCCTGTTCGACCTGTCGCACATGGGCGAGCTCGAGGTCAGCGGCGAGGAGGCGGTCGCCTTCCTGCGCTATGCGCTCGTCAGCGATCCCGGCACGCTCGTGGTCGGGCAGGCGCAGTACTCGATGGTGTGCGAGGACGACGGCGGCATCATCGACGACCTCATCTGCTATCGGCTCGAGGACGACCGCTTCCTGGTCGTCTGCAACGCCTCGAACCGGGCGGCGGTGGTCGCGCACCTCGAGACCCTGCTGGCGCGCGGCGACTTCGGCGCGTCGCTGGAGGATCGCAGCGAGCGCACGGCGCTCATCGCGCCGCAGGGCCCGAACGCCGCCGTCGTGCTCGGCGCGTTGACCGACCTGGACCTGGAGGACATCGCCAACTACCACGCCGTGCGGGGCGAGGTGGCCGGCATCGAATGCCTGGTGGCACGCACCGGCTACACCGGGGAGGATGGATTCGAGCTCTTCTGCGACGCGCGCCGGGCGCGTGCGGTGTGGGACGCGGTCACCGCGGCGGGAGCGGAGCACGGCCTGCGGCCGTGCGGTCTCGGCGCGCGCGACACGCTGCGCATGGAGGCGGGAATGCCGCTGTACGGCAACGAGCTGACGCGCGAGACGAACCCGTTCGAGGTGAATCTCGGGCGAGTCGTCAAGCTCGAGAAGGGGGAGTTCGTCGGACGCGCCGCGCTGCAGGCGGTGCAGCAGGCCGGCCCCGAGCGCAAGCTCATCGGTCTCGAGATGCGCGACAACGCGATCCCACGCGCCGGGTATCCCGTGCAGGCGGACGGCCGCATCGGTCGGCCAGGTCACGAGCGGAGGGCTGTCCCCGACGCTCGGCACGAAGATCGCCATGGCGCTCGTCCCCGCCGAGCTGGCCGGGGTGGGGAATGCCTTCGAGGTCGTCGTGCGCGACCGCCCCTATCGGGCCGAGCAGGTAAAGTTGCCGTTCTACCGCCGCGCCCGCGACTGAGCGTCGCGCCAGCCTGAGGAGGATCCGATCGCCGATGTCCTACCCCGACGACCTGCGGTACTCGAAGGAGCATGAGTGGGTTCGCGTGGAGGACTCGCGCGCCACGATCGGGATCACCAGCTTCGCCGCCGATGAGCTCGGCGACATCGTCTTCGTCGAGCTGCCGGAGGTGGGCGCCACGCTGTCGCAGTTCGGTGCGTTCGGCGTGGTCGAGAGCGTGAAGGCGGTCAGCGATCTCTTCGCCCCGATCGCGGGCGAGGTGCTCGAGGTCAACGACGCGCTGCGCGAGGCGCCCGAGCTGCTGAACAGCGACCCCTTCGGCGAGGGCTGGATCGCGCGGGTCGCGCTGGCGGATCCCGGCGAGCTCGACGCCCTGATGGACGCTGACGCGTACGACGCCCAGACCGCCTGAGGGGCGGCGCCGATGACCTACTCCCCCCACACCGATGCCGATCGAGCCCGGATGCTCGAGGCCATCGGCGTCGGCTCGGTCGAGGACCTGTTCGCCGACATCCCGGAGGCGGTTCGCGCGTCGGGATGGACCGTGCCCGCACCGCTCGCCGAGCAGGAGGTCCGGGCCGAGCTCGCGCGCCTCGCCGCGCGCAACCGCATCCCCGAGGTGAGCTTCCTGGGGGCCGGCGTGTACCGGCACCTCGTTCCCGCGGTCGTGGGTGAGGTGATCGGCCGGCCGGAGTTCTCGACCGCCTACACGCCGTACCAGCCCGAAGTCTCGCAGGGCACGCTGCAGTCGATCTACGAGTTCCAGTCGCTGATCTGCGAGCTGACCGGCATGGAGGTCGCGACGGCCTCGCACTACGACGGGGCCACGGCCACGGCCGAGGCGGCCCTCATGGCCTGCCGCCTGACCCGCCGCCACCGGATCGCCGTGTCGGCGGCCGTGAACCCGGACTACCGCCGCGTGCTCGAGACGTACTGCTCGGGACCGGGCGTCGAGGTCGTCACCGTCCCGGTCGATCTCGCCGCCGGCGCAGCCGGCAGCACCGATCCGGCCGCGGCGGCGGCCGCGCTCGGCGACGACGTCGCGTGCCTCGTGGCGGCCCAGCCGAACTTCTTCGGGCAGCTCGAGCCGATGTCCGAGCTCGCGGAGGCCGCGCACGCGACGGGCGCCCTGCTCGTCGCGGTCGTGGAGCCGACCTCGCTGGCCGTACTGGCCCCGCCCGGCGCCTACGACGCCGACATCGTCGCCGCCGAGGGCCAGCCGCTCGGCATTCCGGCCAGCTTCGGCGGTCCCTACGTCGGCCTGATGGCGGCTCGGATGGCATCGGTCCGACAGATGCCCGGCCGCCTGGTCGGTGCCACGCGCGACGTCCAGGGGCGCAAGGGCTACGTGCTGACCCTGCAGGCTCGTGAGCAGCACATCCGGCGCGAGAAGGCCGCGAGCAACATCTGCACGAACCAGGCGCTCATGGCCCTCGCCGCGACCGCCTACCTCGGCGCCGTCGGGCCCGAGGGGCTGCGCGAGGTCGCGGAGCTGTCGATGACCCAGGCGCGCCACGCGCGTCGCGGCGCTGACCGGCGCGGGCCTCGCCGAACGGCGCTTCGACGGACCGTTCTTCGCCGAGGTCGCGATGGTCGTGCCGGATGCCGCCCGTCGCCACGCGGCGCTGGCCGAGCAGGGCATCGTGGCCGGGCACCTGCTCGAGCGGTGACGATCCCGAGCTGACGCGACACGCTGCTCATCGCCGCCACCGAGCTCACGACGGATGCCGACATCGAGCGGCTCGTCGCCGGCGCTGCAGGCGACCCGATGACCGTGACCGAGGCCCCGGATCGAGCCGACCCGTCGGGGCGCGGCGCCGCCTTCTCCGGCGCGACCGGCGGTGACGAGCTCTCGGTCGTCGAGCCGCTGATCTTCGAGCGGTCGCGTCCCGAGCGCCGAGCGGTCCGCTTCCCCTCCGCATCGGCTGCCGCCCGCGCGGCCGCCGACGGCCTCGCCGAGCTGCCGGCCGCGCGCTGCGCGCCGTTCCGCCGCGGCTCCCGGAGGTGAGCGAGCTGGAGCTGCTCCGCCACTTCAACCGCCTGGCCCGCCTGAACCATGCCATCGACCTCGGCTTCTATCCGCTCGGGTCGTGCACGATGAAGTACAACCCCAAGGTCAACGAGTGGGCGGCACGCCTCCCGGGCCTCGCCGACTCCCACCCGCTCGACCCCGAGGCGCTCAGCCAGGGAAGCCTCGAGCTGATGTGGCTGCTGGCCGAGCTGCTGAAGGAGATCTCCGGCTTCCCGGCGGTCAGCCTCCAGCCGGCCGCGGGCGCCCACGGCGAGCTGACCGGGCTGCTCATGGCCCGCGCGTTCCATCGGGCCAACGGCGAGGGCGATCGGCGGACGAAGGTGCTGGTGCCCGACTCGGCCCACGGCACGAATCCGGCGACGGCCACGATGGTCGGCTACGAGACGGTCACGATTCGCTCGAACGAGCGCGGCGGGATCGACCTCGAGGCCCTGCGTCGGGGCGCTCGGGCCGGACGTCGCGGCGCTGATGATCACGAACCCGTCGACGCTCGGCATCTTCGAGGACCAGATCGACCAGGTCATCCGCGCCGTGAAGGAGGCCGGCGCCATCGCCTACATGGACGGGGCCAACCTGAACGCCATCCTCGGTCGCTTCCGCCCCGGCGAGGTCGGGTTCGACGTCATGCACTTCAACCTGCACAAGACGTTCAGCACGCCGCACGGCGGCGGCGGGCCGGGAGCCGGTCCGGTAGGGGTGAGCGAGCGCCTGGAGCCGTTCCTGCCCGCGCCGATCCCGACCCTGGTCGACGGCGATCCCGACGAGGTGCGCGCCAACGCGTGGTCGGGCCGCTCGACGCCCGGGGCGCGGTTCGCGCTCGACGCGGACCGGCCGCAGAGCATCGGCAAGGTGCGCAGCTGCTACGGCAACTTCGGGATGTTCGTGCGCGCGTACACGTACATCCGCTCCAACGGCAGTGCCGGCCTGCGGACGATCAGCGAGGACGCGGTGCTGGCGGCCAACTACCTGCGGGTCCGGCTGCACGACGTCTACGACCTCCCGTACGACCGCCTCAGCAAGCACGAGGTGGTGTTCAGCGGCCGGCGCCAGAAGCGCGAGCACGGGGTGACGACGCTGGACATCGCCAAGGCGATCCTCGATCACGGCATCCATCCGCCGACGATCTACTTCCCCCTCATCGTCGAGGAGGCGCTCATGGTCGAGCCCACCGAGACCGAGTCGGTCGAGACGCTCGACCACTTCGTCGAGGTCATGCGCGGGATCGCCGAGACGGCGGCGACGGATCCCGAGTCGATCAAGCGAGCGCCGACGACCACGCCGGTCGGCCGCCTCGACGAGGCCGCGGCGGCCCGACGCCCGGACCTGCGCTACACGTTCGCCGAGGAGTCGCAGCCCACGGCCCCGGCCGGCGAAACGACGCCTGCCGTCCCGACCGCCTGAGCGCAACGCCCTTCGTATCGTTGATGTGCGTGCGCGCTTCCGGGGAACCGCCACGCACCCGATCGCGTCCAGGCGGCAGCATCGGTCTGAACTTAAGTGGACTGCCGGGCGTACGATAGGCAACCCCTCACGGCGGCCGATCGGCACAGGTGCGAGTGGAAGCAAGACAGCCGGACGACCTCGTCGAGCGCATGCAGGGCGGCGACCTGGATGCATTCGAGGAATTCTTCAACACCTTCAAGCGACCGGTCTATGCGACGGCGCTGGCGATCACGCGCGACCCGTTCCTTGCCGAGGAGGTCCTGCAGGACTGCTTCGTCAAGGCGTATCGCGTGCGCGAACGGCTCGACCCGGCGCGCTCGCCGCTCCCGTGGCTGCAGCGCGTCACGATCAACCTGTGCTACAGCCGCGTCAGCCGCCGGAAGTCGCTGTCCGAGCCGATCACGAGCCTCATCACCAACCTGGTCGTCGACCTTGCGGCGCGCCCTGACCAGGTCGCCGAGTCGCGTGAGGTGCTCGACGTGCTGCAGCGCGGCATCGACGCCCTGCCGCCCAAGCAGCAGACGGCCATCATCCTCTACTACCTCCACGGCTACTCACTGGCCGAGGCCGCTGAGATCGCCGACTGCAACGTCGGCACCATGAAGTCACGGTTGCATTACGCACTCAAGGCCCTGCGAGTTCGCCTGCCAGTCGAGCGGCGCGTGCCGGTCGGTCGGGCGGCACCGGTTCGCGTGACGCACCGATGACCTGCCGTCGTATCTGCCGCGAGCTCCTGTGGTCCGTCCGCTTCGGCGAGCTGGACGCGAGCTCCCAGCCACACCTGGACCACCTTGCCCGCTGCGCCGCCTGCCGCGACGAGGTCGGCTTCGACCGTGAGGTCGTCCGCCAGCTGCGCGTGGCCCTCACATCCCGGGTGGATGGCATCGCGCCCTCGCCCACCGCGTGGGACGGGATCCTGCGCCGCGCGCAGGCCCCGGATCCGGGTCGGTGGGCGACGCTGTGGAGCCGATCGCTCGGCGTGGTCGTCCGGCTTCGGACCGCAACGGCCATGGCCGGCACCGGGTTGGCGCTCGTGCTGGCCCTCAACACGCAGGTGATCTCGATCGCCGGGCCGGCCTCGACCGAGCCCGCCACGTCGAGCGAGACAGCCAGCCTGACCGATGGCGGACGCTGGGCGCCCGCCGAACGCAGCCGCCGGCTGGCGTACCAGCAGGCGCAGGCACCGAGCACCCTGGCGGATCCGCAGCCCCTGGTGGTGCTGCCCCCGCCGCGTCAGACGCTGGCCGTGATCCAGCCGGCGTTCCAGGCGGGCCCGGGAGAGCTGGGGAGCCTGGAGATTGCGATCAGCGCGAGCTCGTCACCCTCGTCGGCGGAGGCGGATGAGCCGGTCACCGAGACCCTCATTCCGCCGGGGCCGGTCCCGACCGAGCTCGCCCGACCTTCCTGATTCGATCGGAGTATGCAAGACTAGCGGACCATTTCGATGGATCACCCCGGATCACCGGCGTCACCGGCGATTGCCGATCAGCGACCGGCGCGGTGGTCCCACCCAGCACCAATCCCATTGTGGAGGAGAGTGGATGCGCACCTGGAGATTGATCTCCATCTTCGCCATCCTGGCGCTCGTTCTCGCCGCTTGCGGCGACCAGGGCACCAGTGAATCGGCGGAGCCCTCGGATGAGCCGCCTGCGAGCGGCGAGTCCGCTGCCCCGGAGCCGTCGGGCGGCGCGGCCGGTGAGCCAGTTGCCGGCGGCACGCTCGTGTTCGCGGGCGCCCGGCTGGCTGCGAGCCTGGACCCGGCACTCACGAGCGACGGCGAGTCGTTCCGGATCCATCAGCAGGTCTACGAGCAGCTCGTCGACCTCGCCCCGGGATCGACCAACGAGCTCGTCGGGGTCCTGGCGGAGACGTGGACCGGCGAGCCGTCTGACACGGAGTACGTCTTCAACCTTCGGCAGGGCGTGACCTTCCATGACGGCACCCCGTTCAACGCCGATGCCGTCGTCGCGAACTTCGAGCGATGGCAGAGCTTCGCCGAGCCCTTCCAGGCCAGCGCGTACTACTACGATGCGGTCTTCGATGGCTTCGGCCCGGACAACCTCATGGCCAGCATCGAGGCCACCGACGAATTCACTGTCACGATCACGCTCCGGGAGCCGAGCCCGAGCTTCATCTACGGCCTCTCGCTGCCGTCCTTCGGGATCGTGAGCCCGGCCATCCTCGAGTCTACGAACGCGGCTGACTTCGAAGCCAGCACCCTGGTAACTGACGCTGTGCAGGGCGGCACGGGGCCATTCATCCTCGAGTCGTATACGCCTGACGACAACGCCACGCTGGTTCGCAACGAGGACTACTGGGGGACGCCGGCCTATCTCGACTCGCTGATCATCCGGCCGATTGCCGAGCCGGCGGATCGCCTCGCGGCGCTCGAGGGCACCAGCATCCAGGGCTATGACCTGGTCAATCCGAACGACTACGAGACGGTCGAAGGCGGCGGCTTCCAGCTGGTCCACCGACAGTCGTTCAACACCCTGTTCCTCGGCCTCAACCCGGTTGCTCGCGCCAATGCGGCCGAGGCCGGACGTGACTTCTACGGCGATGACACCGAGTCGCCGCTGCAGGATCTTGCGGTCCGCCAGGCGATCGAGATGGCGATCGACAAGGAAGCGCTCATTCCGGCCTTCTACGGCGGCCGCGGCACGGTCGCGACCACGTTCATCCCGGAGACGAGCCAGTGGGCCGATGCCACGGAAGCCGGCGTGACTCCAGTCGAGTTCGACCCCGAGGGCGCTGCTGCGCTGCTCGAGGAGGCCGGCTTCACCGCCGACAACCCGGCAACGGTTCACTTCTGGTATCCGACCCAGGTGACCCGGCCGTACATGCCGGATCCGGCCGGCCTGCACCAGGCGATCACCCAGATGCTTGAGGACGCCGGCTTCGTCGTGGAGCCGCACAACGACATCTGGGATGATCCCGGCTACCTGCTCGATGCGCAGAGCGGCTTCTACGATCTGCACTTCCTCGGGTGGACCGGCGACTGGGATGATCCCGGCAACTTCTATGGCATTCACTTCGGGTTCTCGCAGGGTGCCCCGGCCGCGCAGTTCGGCTGCGACACCGAGGGACTCGAGGACGCGATCAACGCCGCCGAAGCCGAGATCGATCCGACCGCCCGCGGCGAGGCGTGGGCGGACGTTGCAGGCATCATCCACGGTGACGTCTGCTTCGTGACCCTCGTCCATGGCGACACCGCCCTGGCGTTCACCGCGGACGTGCAGGGCTACCAGCCCAATCCGACCGGCTCGGAGAGCTTCGCCACCGTGTGGTTGAGCGGCGACTGACGCCGGCTGACGCGTGATGAAACGCAGAGGGCCTCGGCCGCGGGCCGAGGCCCTCTGCTCATCCACCTGCGGAGACTGACGTGGGCAAGTTCATCCTGAGGCGGCTGCTGCTCCTGGTCCCGATCCTCCTCGGGCTGACCGTGCTCGTCTTCTTTTTCATCCGGGCATTGCCCGGGGACCCGGCCAGCGCGATCCTCGGCGAGCGCGCGACGCCGGAGGCGATCGAGCGGGTGCGCGCCGCGCTCGGCCTCGACCGGCCGCTCATCGAGCAGTACTTCGAGTACCTCTCGGGCATCATCCGGCTCGACTTCGGAACGAGCTTCATCACCAACCGCGACGTAGCCGACGACTTCCTCCAGCGCTTCCCGGCCACGATCGAGCTGACGCTGGCCGCGATGTTCTTTGCCATCGGCCTCGGCATCCCACTGGGCATGATGACCGCGAAGCGTCACGGGTCATGGCTCGACTCCGGAGGCACGATCGTCGCGCTCATCGGCATCAGCATCCCGATCTTCTTCCTCGGCCTGATGCTGAAGTACGTCTTCGCCATCCACTGGCCGATCCTGCCCGACTCGGGCCGCATCGACCTGATGACCTACTCCATCCCGAAGGTCACGAACTTCATGACGATCGACGCCCTGCTGGCGGGCAGCTGGGGCGGCTTCGCCGACGCCCTCCGCCACCTGGTCCTTCCAGCCATCGCGCTCGGCACGATCCCGCTCGCCATCATCATGCGCATCACGCGCGCGAGCGCCATCGACGTCATCAACGAGGACTACGTCCGCACGGCAAATGCCAAGGGCCTCCGATCCCGCGTGGTCGACAACCGCCACGTCCTCCGCAATGCGCTGCTCCCGGTGATCACCGTCATCGGCCTTCAGCTCGGTCTGCTCCTGGGTGGCGCGATCCTGACCGAGACGATCTTCGTGTGGGGAGGCGTCGGGAAGTGGATCTACGACGCGGTCGTGAACAACGACTACCAGGTGATCCAGAGCTCCGTCCTGCTCCTCGCCCTGATCTTCATCCTCGTCAACCTCGCGGTCGACGTTGGCTACGCATACCTCAACCCGAGGATCCGGTACTCATGAGCGCGACCGCGGCGACCGTCGGCGCTCCGATTGCGGAGGACAAGCCGATCGGTCTCTGGGCCGATGCGTTCCGCCGGATGCGGCGGAATCCGTCGGCGATCATCGGCGGGGTCCTGATCGCCTTCTTCGTGCTGATGGCGATCTTCGCGCCGTTCATCGCCCCCTACGACCCGACCCAGGGAAGCCTGAGCGACAGCCACCTGCCGCCATCGCCGGAGCACTGGTTCGGCACCAATGTGCAGGGCCAGGACGTGTTCTCGCGGATCGTTTACGGCTCGCGCCTGACCCTGGGCATCGCGCTCCTGTCGGTCGTGATCGGCATCACCGTTGGCGCCTTTTTCGGCGCCCTCGCCGGCTTCTTCCGCGGCACGACCGACTCGGTGATCATGCGCGGCGTGGACATCATGCTGTCGATCCCGGGCTTGCTCTTCGCCATCGCGGTCGTCACGTTCCTCGGCCAGGGAGTTCCGCAGATCGCCCTAGCCATCGCGATCATCAACGTGCCGATCTTTGCGCGTCTGCTGCGCGGGACGCTGCTCAGCGTGCGCGAGGCCGAGTACGTCGCCGCCGCCCGCTCCGTCGGGGTGGGTGGGGGCACGCTGCTGGTGCGTCACATGCTCCCGAACGCGGTGAGCCCGCTGATCGTGGCCGCGACGCTGGCACTGGCGACGGCGGTGATCGACGCGGCGGCACTCGGCTTCCTCGGCCTCGGCCCGCCGGACCCGCGCACGCCGGAGTGGGGGATGATGCTCTCGGACTCCTACCGCTACTTGAACCAGGCGCCGTACCTCGCCTTCTTCCCGGGCATCGCCATCGTCCTCTCGGTCCTCGGCTTCAACCTTCTCGGCGATGCGCTCCGCGAGTCGCTCGACCCGAAGCTGCGTCGATGAGGACGGACGGCATGCGGCTCGATCCCGACCTCCCGCTGCTCCGGGTTCGCGATCTCGCCATTACCTTCGGATCGGGCGACCGGACGGTCCATGCGGTCAACGGGATCAGCTACGACCTGCCCGCGGGAGAGACCCTCGGCGTGGTGGGGGAGTCGGGCTGTGGCAAGTCGGTCAGCTCGCTGGCGCTCCTGCGCCTCCTGCCGAAGCCGGCGGCGCGGATCACCTCGGGCGAGATCCTGTTCGACGGCGAGGACGTGCTCGCCCTGTCCGAGGAGTCGGTGCGCGAGTTGCGAGGCAACCGCATGGCCATGATCTTCCAGGACCCGATGACCTCGTTGAATCCGGTGCTCAGCGTCGAACGCCAGCTGACCGAGGTGCTGGAGACGCACCGCAAGCTGAAGCGCCGCGGCGCGGTCACTCGAGCCGTCGAGCTCCTCGAGCTGGTCGGGATCCCCGCCGCACGGCGCCGGCTCAACGACTACCCGCACCAGTTCAGCGGCGGGATGCGCCAGCGGGTGATGATCGCCATGGCGCTGGCCTGCGATCCCATCCTCCTCATCGCCGACGAGCCGACGACCGCCCTGGATGTCACGATCCAGGCCCAGATCCTGGACCTCATGCGCAGCACGGTCATGGAGTCCGGCGCGGCCCTCATCCTCATCACCCACGACCTCGGCGTGGTCGCCGGGATGGCTCGCATGATCAACGTCATGTACGCCGGTCACATCGTCGAGCGTGCGACCACGGAGGACCTCTTCGGCCGGCCACGGCACCCGTACACGGTCGGGCTGCTCCAGTCGATCCCGCGGCTCGACGCCGCGGGCAGCGGGGCGCTGGTCCCGATCCAGGGCCAGCCGCCGGATCTGTCGCACCGGATCCCCGGCTGCCCGTTCGCCGCGCGCTGCTTCAACGTCACCGACCGATGCCACGTCGAGATGCCGCCGCTGGAGCAGGCGCCGTCGGCCGCCGATGGGCACGAGGTTGCCTGCTGGAACCCAGCCGAGGGCGAACGTCTGGTCCCGTCAGGCTTCGAGACCGCGGTGGCTTCGTGACCGCGGAGATCGCGGCGCCCGCGCCGGGCGCTCCGAGCGCCACGCCTCCGTCACAGCCGCTCGTGCGCGCCGAGGGAGTCCGCGTCCACTTCCCGATCACCGAGGGCCTCATCTTCGAGCGACGCATCGGCTCCGTGCGCGCCGTGGATGGCGTCTCGCTCGACGTGAAGCGCGGCGAGACGCTCGGCCTGGTCGGCGAGTCCGGCTGCGGCAAGTCGACCTTCGCGCGGGCGATGATCCGGCTGGTCGACACGACCGACGGGCGAATCATCTTCGACGGAACGGACATCACCACGCTCAAGGGCGACGCCCTGCGGCGGATGCGAAGCCGGATGCAGATGATCTTCCAGGACCCGTACGCGTCGCTGAACCCGCGGATGACGATCGGCGCCATGCTCGCCGAGCCGCTCAAGGTACATCGCATCGCCACCGGCGCCCAGGCCGCGAACCGCGTGCAGCGGCTGGTCGAGATCGTCGGGTTGCCGCGCAACGCGATCAACCGCTACCCGCACGAGTTCAGCGGCGGCCAGCGGCAGCGTGCCGGTATCGCCCGCGCCCTCGCCGTGCAGCCCGACTTCATCGCCGCCGACGAGGCGGTATCGGCGCTGGACGTCTCGATCCAGGCCCAGATCATCAACCTCCTGGCCGACCTGCAGGACGAGTTCCAGCTGACCTACCTCTTCATCGCACACGACCTGTCGGTGGTGCGCCATATCTCCGACCGAATCGCGGTGATGTACCTCGGCGAGGTCGTCGAGCTGTCGCCGTCCAAGGAGCTCTACGACCGGCCGATGCACCCGTACACGATCGCCCTCGTCAGCGCCGTGCCGATCCCGGATCCGCGCGTCGAGGGCACGCGCAAGCGGATGATCCTGCGCGGCGACGTGCCGTCGCCGGCGAACCCGCCCTCCGGCTGCCGCTTCCACACCCGATGCTGGCTGCGTCGCGAGCTCTCCAACCCGGAGAGCTGCTCGACCGAGTCCGCCGGCGCTCCGCGAGCTTGCTCCCGGCCACCAGGTCGCCTGCCACTTCGCAGAGGCGCTCCTGGGGGAGCGCCGCGCCTCGCTCGTCGAGGCCGGCGCCGCGCATTCCGACGCGCGCGACGTCAGCGACGACGAGGCAGTCGGCCCGACCGACCTGCCGCCTACCCCACCCGAGGAGGACACGTTCTTCCCAGGGGACGTCGGGGAGCAGTTCGGCCAGCACTGATCGACTACGCTTCGGGCGTGGAGTACCGCATCGCGCTGGCCCAGGTGGCGCCGCGGCTCGGCGAGCTCGACGCGAATTTCGAGATGGTCGCGGAACGGGTGCGGGATGCCGAGGCCGAGGGGGCCCAACTCACCGTCTTCCCGGAGCTGGCGCTCACCGGATACCTTCTCCAGGACCTTGTTCCCGACGTTGCGATCGGCGCCGACGACCCGCGTCTGCTGGCAATCGGCAAACCAGCGCCGGGAATGCTGGTTGCCGTCGGGTTCGTGGAGGAGACGCCGGAGCATCGGTACTGCAACAGCGTCGCTCTCGTCCGGGACGGCACCCTGGTTGGCCTCCATCGCAAGGTCTACCTGCCGACCTATGGCCTGTTCGACGAGGGGCGCTTCACGCGAGGCGGCGACCGCATCCGTACCCACGACGCCGGTGATCCGATCGGTCGCATCGGCCTGTCGGTGTGCGAGGACTTCTGGCACCCCAGCCTGCCGATGCTCCAGGCACTCGACGGCGCAGCCCTGCTCGTGAACGTCGCCGCGGGCCCATCTCGCGCCCCCGGAGGGCCGGCCGGCTTGGCCGCGGTGGCCGGCTGGCACAAGATGCAGGACACCTATGCGCTGCTCGGGACCGTGCCGCTCGCGTTCTGCAACCGCGTCGGCAACGAGGAGGGCCTGACCTTCTGGGGCGGATCGCGCATCGTGGCCGCGGACGGCTCCACGGTCGTCGAGGCCCCGTTATGGCAGGAGGCGCTCGTGATCGGCGCGCTCGACACCGAAGACCTGCGCATTCAGCGCTATGGCCTTCCGGTCCTTGCCGATGAGCGTCTCGAGCTCGTGCGGCGTGAGCTTGATCGCATCATCGCCGAGCGGGCCGGCATGGACGGGGCGCCCGAGGCGTGACCACCGGCCTCGACGAGTCGGCGCCGCTGCCGGCGGTCGATCCGGCGCTGGCGGTCGAGATCATCGTCGACTTCATCCGACGCCAGCTGGACCAGGCCGGATTCTCTCGCCTCGTCGTCGGGCTCTCGGGCGGCGTCGATTCGGCGACAGTGGCGTTCCTGGCGGCTCGGGCGATCGGCTCCGACAACCTCCTCACCGTGCGAATGCCATACGCCACCTCGTCGGAGGCTTCGGAGACCGATGCGCTGCGCGTCGTGACCGCGCTCGGCTGCCCGACCGAGCGAGTCGAGATCAGCCCCATGGTCGATCCGATGCTGGCCGTCATCACCGACGAGGACGAGACCGCGCGCAACGTGCGCCGCGGGAACGTCATGGCTCGCCAGCGAATGATCGTGCTATATGACCGGTCCGCCGCCTTCGACGCCCTCGTCATCGGCACCAGCAACAAGACGGAGGCCCTGCTCGGGTACGGGACGCTCCACGGCGACATGGCGGCTGCGCTGGCGCCCATCGGCGATCTCTACAAGACCCAGCTGCGGGCAGTGGCCGCTGAGCTGGGCGTCCCGGAGGAGGTCGTGGCCAAGCCGCCATCGGCCGACCTGTGGCCCGGGCAGACCGACGAGGGTGAGCTGGGCCGCTCGTACGACATGCTCGACCGCGCGCTGTACGCCCTGGTGGACCGCCGCTGGTCCGTGGACCGCTGCGAGCGGGCCGGCCTTCCTCGCGACCTGGTCGAGTGGGTCGAGCGGCGCGTGGCGCGCATGGAGTTCAAGCGCCAGCTGCCGCCGGTGGCCAAGCTGTCGCTGCGCACGCCGGGTTTCGACCATCTCTACCCGCGCCGGCGTCCGGGCTCGCGCCGCTGACGGCAGGCACCGATCCCGTGGTGTGCATTCGGTGAGCGGCGTATTCTTCGGCGGCTGCTCCCCACCAGCCGCGAGGAGTCCGTCATGGGAAATCGCCGTGTCATCGAGCTCTGGGTGAAGGCCCTCGAGGCTGACGACGTCGAGACCCAGCGCAGCCTGCTCCACGATGACTTCCTCGGCCGCTACCCGCAGTCCGGTGAGGTGATCCGCGGACCGGACAACCGGATCGCCATCGCGTCGAACTACCCGGGCCGCGAGGACGCGGGCTTCCGGCCACGCATCGACGCGATTTCCGGCACCGACGACCAGTTCGTCACCGCCCCGTCGGCGCTCGGCTGGTCCATCGTCCACCTGACCGGCTCGGACGATGAATTCACGATCACCGGCGTCGTGCCCTATCCGGACGGCTCCATCTGGCACGCCATCGCGCTGCTGATCGTCCGCGACGGGAGAATCTGGCGCGAGACGAGCTACTACTCCGAGCCCTTCCAGGCACCGGAGTGGCGCGCAGCCTGGGTCGAGCGCGAGCCGGCCCGCTCCTGACGCGTCTGCGGCTCTGGCGACCCCACGATAAGCCACCGGTAACGAGGCGGTAACGGGTCCTCCCTAGCCTCCTGCCCGAGCGGCCGTCCTCGCCCCCGGTGCGCTGCGTTGATGGAAGGAGCCATCGCTATGAACAAGGTGATGCTCGTCGGCAGGCTGACACGCGACCCGGAGCTCCGGTCGCTGCCGTCGGGCAAACACGTCGCGACGTTCACCATCGCGACGAACGACTTCCGCGGCGGGGGAGGTGCCGAGCGGACCGAGTATCACCCCTGCGTCGCCTGGGACCGCCTGGCCGAGATCTGCGGCCAATTCCTGTCGAAGGGCCAGCTCGTCGACGTGGAGGGCCGGCTCCAGACCCGCCAATGGGACGACGACGCCGGCAAGCGACACTGGAAGACCGAGGTCGTGGTGGCCTCGCTCGAAATGCTGTCGGGTCGCTCCAAGAAGGAGTACGCCAAGGAGGCCCAGGCAGTGGCCGAGGGTTCGGACGGCGAGCCCCAGGCCAACGGCGCCACGGTCGAGGACGACATCGAGGCCGTCGTCGCCATGTGAACCGTCGGGTGACGGGGCTTCTCCCCCGGTCCCGTCACCCGGCCCCAGCCAGCAGTTGCGGCTTCATCGCGGTCTCACGGCGCCTGCCCTTCGACGTCGTTCGCGGCAGCGACGGCTCCGGTGCGCTCTAGGCAACTCCTCCGAATCGGAGGACAAATGACTCGCGCGGGCGCTGCCCGTCTCGTGACCGACCGGCCCCGGGCCCGCCCGCACGAAGCGAGGTCCCGAGCCATGCGTCGCTTCGTTGTCTCCGCCGCCGCCCTATCGATCCTCGTCCTGCTCTTCGCCGCGCCGGCGGCTGCGGCGCCGCCCGTGAAAGACTCCGGCACGCAGGAGTTCCTGTTCGCCGTCAGCTCTGACTGTGGACCAGCGACGTGTACCGACACGTTCGTCGACGTATTCACCGTCAGCGACGAGACCCTCGTCGTGTGTCTGTTCGAGTCCACGTTCAACATCCACACCGGGCGGAACATCTCCGAGGACGGGGCCTGTTCCGACGAGGTCTCGAGCGATGCGCTGGTCATCGGCGCGGATCTGTCATCGGCTTCGCTATCCCCGACCGAGGTCACATTCTTCGACTGCAACCAGCAGGGCTGCGTGGAGGGCGACACCGTCACCGTCGCGGCCGAGTTGACCGCCTCGGGGCCAATCGTCACCGACAAGCAGCGTTCGACGTCCAGTGATGGCACCTGCACGTTCACCTTCAGTTCGTCGGGCGAACAACGCCAGGCGAGTGGCACCGTCACCATCGACGGCGACACGCTGACCGTGGATGGCAGTATCGGCATGGGCAAGTTCTCATTCATGGAACGCTGCCGCTGATGACGATCGCTCGATTGATGCCGGACGGACCTCGACCGTCCGGCGAGTCGCCCAACTCGGTGCGTGTCGTCGGGCGCGCCTGACTGATCCACCGCGCCACCCGTATCCGGAGCGCTTGGCGCGCGTCAGCTTTTCCGAAGGTCGAGCAGTGCGGCATGGTCGCTAGCGCTCCTGCACGATGCCCAGGCAATTGCCGCCGGGGTCGATGATCCACGCCATCCGCCCGAAGCCGACGTCGGCGATCCCGTCCTCGGTCTTCAGCCCGGGCAGGTCGTAGTCCTCGATCTTGACCCCACGGGCGCGCAGTGCGGCGAGCGTAGCGTCGAGATCAGATACCGACCATGCCACCTGGGTCTGGCTATCGGCCGTTCCGATCGTGCTCTTCGAGACGGCGAGCCTCGTGTCGCCACCGCAGCTGAACTCGATAGCCCCCTCCCGTTCCAGGAGGATGGGAAGGCCAAGCTTCTCGTGGTAGAACCTGCGCGCCGCTTCGAGATCAGTCGCCAGAAGGACGGGACGGATCGGACTGTTGGCCAGCATGGCGAGGGCTCCGAGCGGTTTCGGTTGCTGCGGGCCAGCCTACGCTCGCACGAGCGGCCTGTGCACGCGCAGCCCTTGTCCGCCGCGGCGGCTTTGCGGTGCGATCTTCACGTGCGCGATACCGCGGCTGAATGCCACTCCACCATGCTCTCAGTGTTACGCGCCACTGCTGATCGGGGCCCCGGGCGTCCGCGCGTACCTTTCGCTGGGGCGCTCCTTCTTCTGAGGTTCCTGAGAGTCCCCCGTGCTCTGGTTAGCAATCAACGTCAGCGTGATCGCCTATGCGCTCGGGGGGTGGCCCGCTGTGGTAGGTGGTCTCAGCGGGGTGTGGCCGATCGGGATCGCCATCGACGGCCGAAACGTCCGCCGCGGCTGGGAGCACCCCGCCCGATGAGGATGGGCCAACCCGAGGCCGAGGGCCTGGGCGGCCGGATGCCCCACTCCTAGGCGGCACGGCACGGCTCGAACGCGATGGGTTGCCCTCATCCCGGTCGCGGGCTGGATTTATTCGAGGCCCGGAGGTTGCGCGGTCATACGCGCAGGGCAGCCCCCCGGGCCTCGTTCGCGCCTGCCGACGCTCGGGCGGCGGCGCTACGTTCTGAGCTCGCTCCGCGTGCGTCGGATCGCGGACAGCATCTCGGGGTCCGCGCCGTCGCGCGCGATCCTGTCTTCGAGGGCACCGAGCAACTCGACCATGCGCCCCCGGATACGCTGCCGCGTACCAGGGTCGCGGGTCTTGCTCAGCGCGCTGGTGCCGCTGACCACGATGGTGCGGAGGCGGAGCTGATCGGCCCCCCTGGTGTGGCTCGTGGGGAGCGAGGCCGGCTCCTCCGCTCGCTCTCGCTCCGGCCCCTCTCCTGTAGTCACGTGCGCCCGGCTCCGACGCTGGCGCGTACCGCCGACGAGCCAGCGCCGCAGGCTGTCGGCGGTCTCGCGGTCCTTTCGGCGGGTCCGCACGCGCTTTGGTCGGGAGCCGACGGGCCTCGGGTGAGGTCGGCTGCGCTTCTGGTGTCCTTGCCTTGCCATGTCTCGCCCACTGTCGATTGCCAGCGGACGAGGGACCGCCGGCCACCGTTATGGTGTTGACGAAACCCGGGTGTGTCATTACGGTTTGGTCATGGTGGGCAGCAAGGCGCCCCCTCACCGCGTGCTGGTGCTGGCTGATCAGCCGGTCATGGTCGAGGTGATCGGCCTGACGCTCAACCACGGCGTCTTCGTGACACGGAACGCGCCGAATCTCGATGAGGCGAACGCCATCGTCCGCGAGTGGCGCCCCGACGTCGCGGTCATCGACATGGACCTCGGAGCGCCGCGCTCCTGCGCGAGCTGAAGCCGCGTACGCCCGGCGGCCAGGCCATTCCGATCCTCGCGCTCACGCGGCGCGGCGATCTCAAGCACAAGCTGGAAGCGTTCGATCAGGGCGTCGACGACATCATGACGGTGCCGTTCTCGCCCGAGGAGCTGCTGGCCCGCGTGGTCGTGATCACGAGGCGCGTGTACGGCGGCGGCAGCGGCCTCGTCTCCACGATCAGGATCGGCGAGATCGAGATCGACATCCTCAACCGGCAGGTACTGTGGGTGGAGAGACCCTGCACCTGACCGGGATCGATCAGAGTCTGCTGTACGTGCTCGCCGCCAATGCCGGCCGCGTGGTGACGCGCGAGGAGATCCTCGACGCGGTGTGGGGGTCCGGACTTCGTGGCGGAGAGCAACATCGTCGACCGCCACATCCGAGTCCTCCGCGCAAAGCTCCAGAATGACTGGCGCCGTCCACGGTTCATCGCGACCGTCCCGGGCCAGGGGTATCGCTTCGTCGCGACGACGCAGCCGGCCAAGTCGTCGGCGTAGGGCCGGACGCCCGAGCCGGCAGACGTCAATCGGGCTCCGGAACGCTGCGCATGGCTTCGCAGCGATGCTCTCCATGATGGCGAGAACCTCCCCGCTCATGGTGCCGGGTCGGCTATGCGTGCGCGGTCAGCGTATGGCCGCCCGATGTACGCCCCGCTCGGTACAAAGGTCCGCTGGCTATCGCCGCCCGCATGATCGGACGATGCGGCAGTGCCCGGCTTCGTCGACATCGTCGAATCGCTTCCGTCAGCGCCGCGTTCTCGGCGCGCTGCTCATCGCGACGCCCGCGGTCGCGGACCACGGTCCGCCGCACGTCGAGCTTCAGTCCGGCACCAACGGATGCACGGGCGTCCTGCCCTCCAATGACGGCAACACCGACATGCGGGTCGTCGGCGGCAGCATGGTGCCCGGCGGAACGGCCGTCTTCGAGATCACCTACCCCCTCAACGCCTCGAGCGTCGGCAAGGAATTCACAATCCTCGACTGCGCGTTCATCAACGACGTGCCCGAGCTGAAGTACATCGTTTCCTTCGTGCCGAGCAACCAATCGTTCGTGCTGCGCATGACGCTCGCCGTGCCGGATGACGCCCCGATCGGTGGCCTCTACTGCAACTACGTGAAGACCACCGGCAGTCCCACCGCGGCGCAGGCCAGCCAGCGAAAGGCCGGGCCCGCCTGCTTCGTGATCCGTGCGCCGCGCGGGCCGGCGCCGGCGCCTCGCACACCGAGCTCGCCGCCCTGAACGCCCGGCGCACCCGCTGAGCCCGGCGATCCGACGGAGACATCGACGGGTACCTCCGCACCCACCTCCTCCCCGACACGGCACTGGCTCGTCCGACCGGAGCTCCGTAGCCAACC
>CAWDYT010000005.1:0-37881 GCA_963806695.1 uncultured Chloroflexia bacterium
CTCCCACCTCGCTGGCCAGCCCGCCACGCACGTACATCTTCAGCGGTACGAGCGTCAGCCCCTTGGCCGACTGGAGCCCGAGAGCTTCGCTGATCTGGTCACGATGCAGCAGGGCTTGCGGTTCGCGCTGGCGCGCGCGGGTCGTAGCGGTTGCCCTGGGCGTACTCAGCGATGTGCGCGCCGATCAGCCACGCTTCGCCGCTCTCGATGCGCACGTAGGCCTCGGCGATGTTGACCTTGTGCGCGCGGACCGACTTGATCTCCTCGGTGCCGGTCAGCACGATCCCCGCTTCGAGGGTGTCCTCGATGGCGTAGTCGTGGCGTGCTCGTCGGTTGACGGCAATCGTTTCGTCGGGCATCGATCGGCGGTCCTGGTCTGGCAACGGATGTGGGATCAAAAGGCTGGCACATGGAACGAGCCGACCGTATCGGCCGGCTCGATCCGTCGCTACACCACGCGAAGCTGTGTTAGCGCACCGCCTCGGTGGTGGCGTGCTTGGAACGGACCGACGTGCACACCACCTCCTTTCGTTGGCGGCGATGCTAGCAGATGGGTCGCGCCGCGACAATGCCGACCACCGCGGGAAGGTCGAACGTGGTGCCTGCCGCTGGAACGGAAGCCTCCCCGTCCTCGGCCACCGGCTGCTCTGCCAGGAAGTCGAGCGCCGCATCGAGGACCGGGTCCTCCTCTGGCGGCGTCTCGGCCGTGCGGGCGGCGTCGATGTCGGGCTGGATGCCGTCGGGCGCCACCGAGTTGTGGTCCGGGGTGAACCAGCGGCTGATCGTGATCCGCACGCCGCCCTCGTTCTCGAGGCGTCCCCAGACCTGCACGGTGTTCTTGCCGAAGGTCGGCTCGCCGATGAGCGTTGCGCGCTCGTGCTCCTGGAGGGCGGCCGCCACGATCTCCGAAGCCGATGCGGATCCGCCGTTGACGAGGACGACGAGCGGAAGATCCGGATCGGTCGCGATTCCGTCGCCGGTCGACGCGGTACTCCTTCACCTCGTCACCGGCCGACTCCTGGGTGAAGATCAGCCCGTCGTCCACGAACTGGCTGGCGATCTTCTGCGCCGCGTCGATGTAGCCGCCGGGGTTGTCGCGCAGGTCGAACACGATCTGATCGGCGCCCTGCTCGAGGAGATCGGCCAGGCCCGCGGCGAACTGCTCGCTGGCCGGCGCCGAGAACCCGTTCAGCGCGATGTAGCCGATGTGGTCGTCGATCATGCGCGCCTCGACCTCCTGGAGCTTGATCTCGGCTCGCGTGATCGTGAGGTCGAACGGCTGCTCCTCGCCGCGCTGGATCCTGCAGCGTGACCTCAGTGCCCGGCTCGCCGCGGATCTGCGTGACCTGGTCGTTCATCGTCGAGCCATCGACCGGCTCGCCATTGACGGCCAGGACGATGTCGCCGGCCTGGATCCCCGCCTCCTCGGCCGGCGTGCCGGCGAGCGGGGCGACGACCACCAGGCGGCAGGTCGCCGTCAGCTCGGTGCAGCTGGCCAGGTCCTCCGGGTTCTCGACGTTGCGGACGGACATCTCCGCGCCGATCCCACCGAACGCCCCGGACAGGTCGCCGAGCGCCTGGTTGAACTGCTCCGGCGGCATGTAGCCGGAGTAGGGGTCGGCGACCCCGTACTGGAACATCCCGCGGATGGCGCCCTCGGCCAGGTCGTCGGGATCGAGCTGGTCGACGTACTCGCCCTGCAGGCGGTCGTACGCCTCGCAGAACGCCGCGAACGACTCGTCCGGAGCGGCACAGCCGTTGGCCGAGCCTCTGCCGGCGGCCAGGTAGCCGCCGATGAAGAGCAAGGCACCGACCACCGCGGCCAGCGCGAGGCCCGCGATCCACGGCAGCGGAGATGGTCGCGCCGGACGCTCGACAGGCTCGGACGGCGGGGTCAGATCGGTCATGGGAGGTGGAAGTCTAGCAACGCACCGTACGCAGCCGGTTTCGGCGACATTACGATTCCGATATCCGCGCGAGGGCTCGGACGCTCGGCCGGCGCACGCTCAGCGCGCCGTCGCCAGGTACGAGCGGACGCTGATCCACGAGCCGACCGCACCGACGCCGAGCCCGACGGCCAGCAGCAGGAGCGACAGCGTGGTGAGGAAGCGGGTGCTGACCGCGGTCGGCATCTGGAAGATCTGCACCATCGCCGGCTGGATCGGCTCCCACACGGCCGCCACCAGGAAGATCGAGACCACGGCGCCGATCAGTCCGCACAGGATGCCCTCGAGAATGAACGGCCAGCGGATGAACGAGTCGGACGCCCCGACCAGCCGCATGATCTCGATCTCGTTCGCCCGGCTGTAGACCGCGATCCGGATCGTGTTGATGATCATGAACAGCACGGTCAGCCCCACCAGCCCAACACCGATGATGCCGACCGTGCGGATGACGTTGATGATCCCCAGCAGCGTGTCGTACTCCGCCTGCTTGGTGAGGACGCGGACGACCCGCGGGTCGTCAGCCAGCCGGGCGCTGACGGTGCTCGAGGCCTCCGGATCGTCGAGGCTGATCTCGAGGCTGGCGAACAGCTGGATGCTCCGCGCCACCGGTGTCGAGCGACTGGCCGGTCTCCTCGTAGGCAGCCTCGAGGCGCGCCCAGGCCTCATCGGGCGAGATGTAGTCGACCGATGCGACGCCGGGGATCGACTCGGCCTCTCGGGTCACCACGGCGAGGCGCCGCATCGGTGAGGTTGTCCTCCAGCTGGGCGGTGACGGCGACCTTGCTCTCGATGAACTCCAGGCCCGCGTTGAGGCCGCTGATCACGATGAACAGCGCCGCCAGCAGCACGAGCATCAGGATCACCGTGGCGGTGGCGGCCAGGCTCATCATCGCGTTGCGCCAGAAGCCCTGCCAGGCGCGCACGACGCTGAATCCGATGAAGCGGGCGAACGCCATCGGCTCAGTACTCCCGCTCGTATGCGGCGGCCGACTCGTCCCGCACGAGTTGTCCCGCCTCGAGCGCCAGCACGCGACGACGCATCGCGTTCACGATCTCCTGGTTGTGCGTGGCCATCAGCACGGTCGTGCCCAGCTGGTTGATCTGGATCAGGAGCTGGATGATCTCCCAGCTGGTGACGGGGTCGAGGTTCCCGGTCGGCTCGTCGGCGATGAGGATCGCCGGATCGTGGACGAGCGCGCGGGCGATGGCGGTCCGCTGCTGCTCGCCGCCCGATAGCTGCGTGGGCAGGTGGTGGGCGTGCTCGTGGAGTCCGACCAGGCTCAACAGCTGGGGCACCCGGCGCCGGACGACCGATCCCGGCGTGCCGGTCACGTCCAGCGCGAAGGCGACGTTCTCCGCCACCGTCTTGCTCGGCAGCAGGCGGAAGTCCTGGAAGACGATCCCGATCCGGCGCCGCAGGGCCGGCACCTGGCCGCGCCGCATGCGGACCAGGTCGCGACCGGCGACGCGCACGCTGCCGTGGGTCGGCAGCTGCTCGCGGATGAGGAGGCGGATGAACGTGCTCTTGCCCGCACCCGACGGCCCGACCAGGAAGACGAAGTCGCCGGGAGCGATGGTGACGCTGACGTCGGCCAGGGCGACCTTGCCGTTCGGGTACGTCATCCCCACGTCAGCCAGCTCGATGACGGGCGCATCGGTCGGCTCGGAACGGGTGCGGCGGCGCAGGAGGGACGTCATCGGTTCGGCGGGGATGGTACCAATGCGTGCCGTCTGGGTCCGGTCGCCTACGCCGCCGGCGTCGGATCTCCCTCCCCGACCCGTGAGCGAAGGTAGCCCTCGATGAATGCGTCGATGTCGCCGTCGAGCACCGCCGTCGGGTTCGAGGTCTCGACCCCGGTCCGGAGGTCCTTGACCATCGTGTACGGCTGGAGCACGTACGAGCGGATCTGGTTTCCCCACCCCGCCTCGACGTGCTCGCCGCGCAGGCGCGCCATCTCCGCCTCGCGCTCCTCCATCTGCCGCTCGATGAGCTTTGCGCGCAGCACCGCCATGGCTCGGTCCCGGTTCTGGTGCTGGCTCCGCTCGGATTGGACGGCCACCACGATCCCGGTCGGGTTGTGGGTGAGGCGGACCGCCGAGTCGGTCTTGTTCACGTGCTGGCCACCGGCACCGCTGGAGCGGTACGTGTCGACGCGCAGGTCCTTCTCGTCGATCTCGACCTGCGCGTCCTCCGGCACCTCCGGCAGGACCTCGACGAGCGCGAAGCTCGTGTGCCGCCGCTTCTGCGAGTCGTACGGGCTGATGCGGACCAGCCGATGCACGCCTCGCTCGCTCCGGAGCCGCCCGTACCCCCAGCGGCCGTCGATGCTGACGCTCACGCTCTTGAGGCCGGCCTCCTCGCCCTCGGTGGCCTCGAGGATCTCGGTCTTGAAGCGGTTCCGCTCAGCCCAGCGCAGGTACATGCGCAGCAGCATCTCGGCCCAGTCCTGCGACTCGGTGCCGCCGGCGCCGGCATGAACGGAGACGATGGCGCCGCGCTCGTCGAACGGCTCGGCCAGGAGGAGCTGCTGCTCCATCCGTCCCCAGTCGGTCTGGATCGCCGCAAGGTCGCGCTCGAGATCCGGCGCGAGCGTCTCGCCCCCGTCCGCCTCGGCGGCGGCCATCTCGGCCATCTCGGCCAGGCCGCGCGCGCGATCGCCGAGATCGCGCCACATCTCGATCTCCGAGCGCAGCTCCTCGGCGCGACGCATGATCGATTGCGCCGCGGCGGGGTCATCCCACAGGTTCGGATCGGCCGAGCGCTCGGTCAGCTCGGCGAGCTCGGCCTCCTTCGAGGCGAGGTCAAAGGCGCACCGACGTGTCGTCCACCAGGCGCGCCAGCCGCTGCGCCTCGTCCCTAATTGCGTCCAAGCGACGCCACCATCGGCAGCTCGGCCATCTCGGCCAGGCGGTTCTGCTTCGTCCGGATCTTGGCCGGGTTCACGCACGGGCAGTAGCTCTGGCGCGGGCACACGCCGCAGTTGCCATCGCAGTCGAGCGTCGCGGCGTAGCTGCAGCGCATGCAGTCGCGCTCGCACATGATGAGGTCTTCGTAGGGGAGGTCTGGATCTCGGAAGCGGGTGACCGGTGGAAGGTGGGCCGCCGTGCTGACGGGGAGCGGGATGGGGACCCGAGGCGTATCGGTCAGTTGCTTCAACGATTCCCTCCACCGAGCCTGGAGATGCGCGGGATCCGAGCATGTCCCGCGTGCATCGTTGGGCTCCATCGTAGCGGGTGGATCGGAGAGCGCAACCCTGCACGATGGTCCGGCATGGGCCATCCTTTGTGCCCCATGCCCTATCCGCCCGACCCGTTCTGGCTGATCCTCGGATGCATCGCCATCGCCTGCCTGGCGCTGTACCCGATCCGACGCTGGCGCCAGCGGCACCACGACTACGGCAACGACGACACCACCGATTGAGCATTGCAGGTCGAAGTGGCCGATGTGTCGGGCAGCGCAGACGCGGGTGGCCCTGCCGCCACGCACGGTGAGCCGATAGATCGGGCAGTGAGACACCGGGAACCCCTGGCAGGCGGCCTTCGCGTGCCGGGCTACCCGAAATATCGGTGGAACCGGCGAACTACCGACCCAACGGCGTCCTGCTGCCCGACATATCGGTCCCGGCGGAGACGTCGGTCCTGGCGGAGACGCTCCAAAACGCAGAAGTCAGATCTCGGCGGTCACGCCCCGTGGCATTTCTTGAATTTCTTGCCGGAGCCGCACCAGCACGGGTCGTTGCGACCGATCTTCGGGCCCGATCGCGCCGGCTGGGAGCCGTTGCCACCCGCGACGGCGGTGGCCGTTGCCGCCCCGGCGGCGGTCGCGGTGCCACTGTCGCCGGCCACCGGCGCGCGGCCCTCGACGACGTTCCGCGCCACCGGGCGCGGCTGCGCGGGCGTGCGCTCGACGGTGACACGGAAGATCGTGTGGGTCACGTCGTGCCGGATCGTCGACTTCAGCTCGTCGAACATCCGATACGCCTCGATCTTGAACTCGTTCAGCGGATCGCGCTGCGAGTAGGCCCGGAGGCCGATGCCGCGCCGCATGTCGTCCACCGCGGTGAGGTGCTCGACCCACAGGGAGTCGATGACGCGCAGGAGCACGAGCCGCTCGAGGACTGACGCCCGTTCCTCGCCGAGCTCCGCTCGCCGTGCCTCGTACTGTGCCCGGACCACGTCGGTCAGCTGCGCGGCGAGCTCGGCACCCTCGGTCGCGTCGTCCAGCGAGCCCAGGTCGGCGTCGGTCAGTGCGGGGATCATGCTCGCCAGCTGTGTGCGAAGCCCGTCCAGGTTCCAGTCGCTTGGATGGTCGGCCGCCGTGTGCTCCGTGGAGAGGGTCGTCGACCTCGTCCTCGAGCATCGCCTCGATGGTGGGACCCAGGTTCGTCGAGCGCAGGATCCGGTCCCGCTCGCGATAGATCGTCTCGCGTTGGCGGTTGATCACGTCGTCGTACTCGACGACGTGCTTGCGGGCGTCGAAGTTATACCCCTCGACGCGTGACTGGGCGCTCTCGATGGTGCGACTCACCATCTTCGACTCTAGGGCCGTCTCCTCGGTGAAGCCGAGGGTGCGCATGATCCCCTGCACCCGGTCGTTGGCGAACCGCCGCATCAGGTCGTCCTCGAGAGACAGGTAGAACCGACTGCTGCCGGGGTCGCCCTGGCGACCCGACCGCCCGCGGAGCTGGTTGTCGATGCGCCGCGCCTCATGGCGCTCCGTCCCGATGATGTGCAGCCCGCCAGCGGCGACCACCTTGTCCCGGTCCGTGGCGCAGAGCGTCTCGGCCTCGGCCATCGCCTCGGCGTACTCCTCGGGGGTGGCCTCCAGGACGGTCTTTCCCTGCCTGTGCAGGAGCTCCGCGGCCATCTGCTCGGGGTTGCCGCCGAGCAGGATGTCCGTCCCGCGCCCGGCCATGTTCGTCGCGATCGTCACGGCACCCGACCGGCCGGCCTGCGCCACGACCTCGGCCTCGCGCTCGTGGAACTTCGCGTTCAGGACGTTGTGCTTGATGCCCCGGCGCTTGAGCAGGCCCGACAGCATCTCGGAGATCTCGACGCTGATCGTGCCGACCAGCACCGGGCGACCCTTCTCGTGCTCCTCGGCGATCTCCTCGATGACCGAGCCCCATTTGCCCTTCTGGGACGGGTAGACGAGGTCGGCGTAGTCGGCGCGGATCATCTCGCGGTGGGTGGGGATGACGATCACCTCGAGGTTGTAGATCTTGCTGAATTCCTCGGCCTCGGTCTCGGCCGTGCCCGTCATCCCGGCCAGCTTCTCGTACATCCGGAAGTAGTTCTGGAACGTGACGGTGGCGAGCGTGCGCTGCTCGTTCTTGACCGCCACGCCCTCCTTCGCCTCGACCGCCTGGTGGAGGCCCTCCGACCAGCGCCGACCTGGCATGAGGCGTCCGGTGAACTCGTCGACGATGACGATCTCGCCGTCCTTGATCACGTAGTCGCGGTCCTTCTGGTAGAGGACCTGCGCCTTCAGCGCCTGCTCGAGATGGCGGGCGAGGCTGAAGTCGTCGGCGAACATGTTCTCGACGCCGAGCCACTGCTCCATCTTGTCGGTGCCGGCCTCGGTGATCGCAACCTGCTTGAACTTCTCGTCGACGATGTAGTCCTCCTCGGCCGTCAGCCGAGGCACGAGGCGTGAGAACTGGACGTACTTGTCGGCGGACTGCTCGGCGTTGCCACTGATGATGAGCGGGGTGCGCGCCTCGTCGATGAGGATGTTGTCGACCTCGTCGACGATCGCGAAGAAGTGCGCGCGCTGGACGCGCTGCCGGAGGTCGACCACGAGGTTGTCGCGCAGGAAGTCGAACCCGAGCTCGTTGTTCGTCCCGTACGTCACGTCCGCGGCGTAGGCCTCCTGCCGCGTCACCGGGCGGAGGTCGCGCAGGCGCTCGTCGGTGGCCGGGAACTCCGGGTCGAACACGAACGCGCCCTCGTGCTGGATCGAGCCGACCGACATCCCGAGCCGATGGAAGACCGCACCGATCCACTGCGCGTCGCGCTTGGCGAGATAGTCGTTGACGGTGACGACGTGGACCCCGCGGCCGACGAGCGCGTTCAGGTAGGCGGCCAGCGGCCCGACGAAGGTCTTGCCTTCGCCAGTGCGCTGCTCGGCGATCGCGCCGCGATGGAGCACGACCCCGCCCATGAGCTGGACGTCGTAGTGCCGCTTGCCGAGAGCGCGGACCATCGCCTCGCGGACGGCGGCGAACGCCTCGGGCAGGACGCCCTCGAGCGCGTCGTTGATGCGCTTGAGCTCGGAGTCACGCTGCTGCTTCAGCTCGTCGGCCAGCCGCGCGGCATCGGCGCCGGCGAGGGCCGATTCGGCCGCCTCCTCGTCGGGGTCGAGGTCGCGCAGCTCGATGGGGATGAGGATGTCGCCGATCTCATCGACGAGGCGTGCGCGCAACGTCTCGGTCCAGGCCGCAAGCTCGTCATCGGTCAGTGCCTGGAGCTCGGGCTCGAGCGAGTTGATCTGCGTGACGATCGGCTCGAGGGCCCGGACCTCACGTTCGTTGGTGTCCGTGAGCCGGGAGAGGAACTTCATCATGGGGAGGCCGAGTATAGCCCTGAATCCAGCGGGCTCCCGGCAGGGGTTCAGGTGACGTCGGCGCCCTCAGGACCCGAGGGCACGGTCAGCCGGCGCTCACGCGAAAGGGCTCCGGTTCCTCCGGCGCGGCTGCGTCCGGCTTGGCCTCGTCCCAGAAGGTCATCTCCTCGACCATCTCGACCTCCGAGCTGAACAGCGCGCCCACGCTCTCGCCGCGGTGGATGCGCTTGATGGCCTCGCCGAACAGCGGCGCCACCGACAGGATGGTGATGCGCGGGTCGTTGGCTTCCGGTGGCAGCGGCACGGTGTCGGTCACGATGATCTCGGTCAGCGGGCTGGCGGCGATCCGTTCGAGGGCGGCGCCGGAGAAGACGCCGTGGGTGGCGCACGAGTAGATCGCACGCGTGCCCGCTGCCTCCAGCGCTCCGACCGCTTCCATCAGCGAGCCGGCCGTGTCGATCTCGTCGTCGATGATGACCGCCGTCTTGCCGTGCACGTCGCCGATGATGTTCATCACCTCGGTGCGGTCCTCGTTGCCGAGCCGCCGCTTCTCCACGATGGCGAGCGGAGCCTGCAGCAGCTCGGCGAAGTTCCGGGCCTTCTTGGCGAAGCCGAGCTCCGAGACCACCACGATGTCGTCGAGGCCCTTGGCCTTGATGTGCGCGCAGAGCAGATTGACGGCGGTGAGCTCGTCGACCGGGATGCTGAAGAAGCCCTGGATCTGGCCCTGGTGGAGGTCCATCGTCAGGACCCGATCGGCACCGGCGACGGTGAGCATGTCGGCGATGAGGCGCGCCGTGATCGGTACCCGCGGCTGGTCCTTCTTGTCGGAGCGGCCGTAGCTGTAGTACGGGATCACCGCAGTGATGCGTCCGGCCGAGGCCCGCTTGAACGCGTCGATCATGATCAGTAGCTCCATGATCGATTGGTTCACCGGCCGGCTCGTCGGCTGGACCAGGAAGACGTCCTGCTCGCGGACATTCTCCATGACGCGCACGAAGATGTTCTCGTTCGCAAACTGGAAGACCTCCACGGCGCCGATATCGGTCTGGAGGTACCGGCAGATGCGCTCGGCCAGGGGGCGATTGGCGTTGCCGGCGTAGATGCTGAACTCGTCGGCGTACACGGCGTCGTCTCCTGCGGCGCTGGGTCAGGCTGG
Source organism: uncultured Chloroflexia bacterium (assembly GCA_963806695.1). Taxonomy (GTDB): domain Bacteria; phylum Chloroflexota; class Limnocylindria; order QHBO01; family QHBO01; genus JACDBZ01. The sequence goes on from CAWDYT010000005.1 coordinate 9,671, forward strand.
CCGATTCTACCCGACCCTCCGCCGCCGATGTCGGATGGCAGCCCGATGCCGGGCCGGAACCCCTCGATCCCGGCCCGGCCCGGCGCCGTCGGTTACGGCGTTGGACTGAAGGTGGAGAGCATCCGGAGGAACAACTTCCGGTCTTGCTCCTCGGTCCCAGGGTCGGAGTACCAGCTCACGTCCCAGGCCACTCCATCAAGGAACACAGCTGCCTGCTGGTAATAGACGGCGTCACCCTCGATCTCGCCGTGCAGGTCGAAGAGCTGTGCGTCGACTCCCTCGATCGCGAGTGGCTCCGATGTCTCGACCGGCGTGGCCCACTCTTCCTCGAGGACCTGCGCCGTCCCGACGAACCATGCGTTGGGCGTGACCGCCTGGTCGAAATCGGTGTACCGAGTGATCATCACCTCGGAGGCGGACGCCCCCTTCACCGGCGACAGAAAGTCGTCGGCGGCCAGGTACTCCCCATCGGCAGCGATGTGCTGGAAATCCCACGAAGAGGGATGGGCGATGCGATATCCCAACGCGTCGGACGTGAACCTGACCCAGATGTCTTCTGGCGCGACGATGTGAATGGGCTCGCCCACTGCGGCGAACGCGTAGTCCAGTGTCATTTCGCCGGAGATTGGCTCCTCGCTCGCCTGCTGCGTCCATGTGGCCGATAGGACCATGGCCGCGGGCACACCCTCCGCCGTGGCGAAGAACTCGAAATCGGCTGAGAAGCCCGAGATCGATGGATCGGTGAAGCCGAGGGATCCCGCATCGATCTCCACCGGTTCGGTGAGGACGAGCCGGTGCAGGCGATCACCGTTGCGCTCGACCAGACCCAGGTCGGTGAGAGACGCGAAGTCGCCGGGAAGTGCGTCGAACGGCGTGCCGGCGGTCGTCTGTGGCGACTCGAACCAGAGCTCGCCGTCACGCTCGTAGACCATCCCGCCGACGCCGATCATCTCGGTCTCCTGGGTATGGCCAGAGCTAGCGACCTCCAGGATCTGGTGGAACGCGCCGAAGCCACTCGACATGGAGCCGCTGATCGTGCCGGCACCGGCACCGGCTTCCACGGTTCCGGTGATGACAGCCTCCATCGAGAAGCTCGGTGAGAGGATCTGTTCGGCGAACGCGGCTGCGACGTCGATCGGCGGCGAGGCAGTGGGCAATGGTTGGCTCGCTGAAGGGCCGGGGACGTCGCTGGTCGCTGGCGACCCCGGAGCGCCGCAGGCTGCCAGCAGCGCGGAAAGCAGAAGCACTTCCGGAGCGTAGGGACGGCGGATGACGGTGCGGTTCATGGGATGTACTCCGTGAGGTGACACCCAGTGACGCACCCATGAGCTTCGGTTCCCCTTCGGGAGAAGCTCGGTCCCTATTCGGCTTCGGTGATCTCCTCGAGAGGCCGGTTGTCGACGAACGTCGTGATCGACACGATCCGGTCCTCGTCCTGCGGCTTCATCACCGTGACGCCGCGCGACGCCCGCCGATATCGGTTGATGCCACCGACCTCGGTGCGCAGGATCGTGCCGAACTCGGTGATCAGCATCAGCTCCTCCTCGTCGCGACCGACGAGGCGGACGGCAGCGACGTCCCCGGTGTCGGCATTGAGCGAGTTGGCGATCACGCCTCCAGTGGCCCGATGCTTGATCGGGAAGTCGGCCACGTCGGTCCGCTTGCCGAAGCCCTGCTCGGTCACGACGAGCAGCTGCTGCTCGAGGTGCTCGACGACCTCCATGCCAACCACCTCGTCGTCACCCTTGAGGCGAATGGCGGTCACGCCCTGTGTGCCACGGCCGAGAGGGCGTACCTCGGATTCCTTGAACCGTGCGGCCTGGCCCTTCTTGGTGGCCACGATGATGTCGTTCTGGCCGTCCGAAAGACCGACCCATTGGAGCTCGTCGCCGTCGATGAGGTTGATGGCGATCAGGCCGTTGGCGCGGATCTTCGCGTAGTCCTCGAGCGAGGTCTTCTTGATCATTCCGCGTCGAGTGGCCATGACCAGGTAGTGGCCTTGCTCGAACAGCGGAAGGCTGATGATCGCGCTCACGTACTCCCGCTGCTCGACCTGCACGCCGGGCAGGTTGATGATCGGGAGGCCCTTCGCCTGGCGCGAGGCATCGGGCAGGGTGTGGACCTTGGTGATGAAGACGCGGCCCCGGTTCGTGAAGAACAGGATGTTGTCATGGGTGTTCGCCACCAGCAGGTGGCGCACCGCATCCTCCTCGCGGGTGAGCATGGCGAGCTTGCCGCGGCCGCCGCGCCGCTGGGAGCGGAAGGTGGAGATCGGCTGGCGCTTGATGTAGCCCCGCTGGCTGAGCGTGACGACGACATCCTCGGCCTGGACCAGGTCCTCGGCGGTCAGCTCGCGGTTGGCGTCGGCCTGGATGCGCGTCTTGCGGTCGTCGCCGTAGCGCTTCTCGAGGTCGGCCAGCTCGTCCTTGATGACCTGGAGGATCTTGCGCGGGTTGGCGAGCAGGTCCTCCAGCTCGCTGATGAGCTGGATGATGGCGCGGTACTCGTCCTCGATCTTCTTGCGCTCCAGCGCGGCCAACCGGCGGAGCTGCATCTCGAGGATCGCGTTGGCCTGGACCTCGGTGAGCGAGAACTTCTTGATGAGTGCCTGGCGGGCAGCATCGACGTCGGCGGCCGCCCGGATGGTGGCGATCACCTCGTCGAGGTTGTCGAGCGCGATCTTGAGCCCTTCGAGGATGTGCGCCCGCTCCTGGGCGCGGGCCAGGTCGAACTCGGTCCGCCGGCGCACGACATCGCGCCGATAGGTGATGTAGTGCTCCAGCATCTTCTTGAGCGGTAGCGTGAGGGGCTGGCCGTCGACCAGGGCGAGCATGTTGGCGCTGAAGCTGGTCTGGAGCTGCGTGTGCTTGAAGAGCTGCTGCATGACCGTGTGGGGTGACCCGTCGCGCTTCACCTCGACGACGATCCGCATGCCGTCTCTGTCGCTTTCGTCGCGAATGTCGCTTACGTCGGTGATCTTCTTGGATCCGACGAGGTCCGCCATCTTCTCGATGAGGGTCGTCTTGTTGACCTGGTACGGCAGCTCGGTCACCACCACGGCCATGCGGCCGGCGCGGACCTCCTCGAACGCGACCTGTCCGCGAATGATGACCCGCCCGCGCCCGGTGGCGTACATGTGGCGGATGGCGTCGACTCGCTCCTTCTCGCCGGTGATCGTGTTCCGCTGATCCTCGAAACGGAAGACCGTGCCGCCCGTCGGGAAGTCGGGGCCGGTGACGATCTCACACAGGTCGTCCACAGAGAGATCCGGGTTGTCGATCAGCGCGCGGATGGCCCCGGCAATCTCGTTGAGGTTGTGGGGCGGGATGTTCGTGGCCATGCCGACGGCGATGCCCGACGACCCGTTGACGAGGAGATTCGGCAGCTTCGAGGGGAGCACGGTCGGCTGGCGGAGGCGGCCGTCGTAGTTTTCGACGAAGTCGACGGTGTCCTTCTCGATGTCGGCCAGCATCTCGTCGGTGATCGCCGACATCCGCGCTTCGGTGTACCGCATGGCGGCCGGTGGGTCGCCGTCCACGGACCCGAAGTTGCCCTGGCCGTCGACCAGCGGGTAGCGCAGGCTGAAGTCCTGGGCCATGCGCACCAGCGTCTCGTACAGCGCCAGGTCGCCGTGGGGGTGGTACTTCGCCATCGCCTCGCCGACGACGCCGGCGCACTTTCGATACGCCGCGGTGGAGCGAAGCCCCATCTCCTGCATCGTGTACAGGATCCGCCGATGCACCGGCTTCAGGCCGTCGCGCACGTCAGGCAGCGCGCGCGCGACGATCACGCTCATCGCGTAGTCGATGTACGCGGTGCGCATCTCGTCCTCGATCGCCACCGGCCGGACGTTTCCGACCCGATCCATCTCCATCGGTCAGTTCCTCTCGGGTGCCAGCGTAGCCACCGCAGACACGCCGGCGTGCAGAAGCGCTGTCGCGTTTGTCGTCATTCGGCACCGACCCCGGGGGTGATGCCGTATCGCGCTCTGAGCTCGGCCTTGTCGCTCGGGCTTGCCCCCAGGTAGCGCCCGGATCCCTGGGCAACCAGCCGGCCGTCGGCGCCGCGCACCTCGCCCGCGACCTCGTAGATGCGTCGCCGCTGCTCGACCACCCGGCCGGTGGCGGTGAGCTCCTCGCCGGGTGCCGCGGGCGAGCGGTATCGCACCGTCATCTCGGCCGTCACCGCCCACGAGTCGTAGCTCGACGGCGCCCAGGCCATCACCTCGTCGAGGAGCGTGGCGATGATGCCTCCGTGCGCCTTGTCGCTCCATCCGACGTAGTCGTGGCCGACGGTCCAGGTGGTGCTGGCGGTGCCGTCACCGAGCACGATGTGCAGCCGCATGCCGATGGGGTTCTCGCCTCCGCACGCGAAGCAGTTGTGATCGGCGAACGCGTATCGGCGGCCATCGGCCGTGACGATCTCGCGGTTCGTGCTGCCCTCGACCATCGGCTCGTCCATGACTACCAGCGCGCGTCCTCCTCTTCCGCGTCGTACTCGTCGGAGCCCCACTCGTCGTCGTCGTTCGCTCGACGGAGGCACTGATCGGCGATGGCCAGCGCGAAGGCATGGCTCACGGCATACGAGTCGCGGAGCATGTTCACCGCCTCGCGGCGGTCGCCGACGCCGTTGGCCTCGAGCAGCTCGCACCACTCGTCGAGCGTGCGGCCGGTCTTCTGGGCCACCTGCCGGATGTCGGCGGCGTGTCGTGATGGCATCGTTGGTGAGCGCCTTTCTCGTGTCGGGTTCCGACTCAGATGTCCAGGTTGCGGACCTTGCGAGCTTCTCCGCGGATGAAGTCGCGGCGCGGCTCCACCTTCTCGCCCATCAGGGTGCTGAAGATCTCGTCCGCCTCCGCCGCGTCTCCGACGTCCACCCGCAGCAGCGTGCGTGTGTCGGGGTTCATCGTGGTCTCCCACAGCTGGTCGGCGTTCATCTCGCCCAGGCCCTTGAAGCGCTGGACGCTCACGTTCTTCGTCTTTCCCTCGCGCGACAGCGCCTTGACGGCGGCGTCGCGCTCCTTCTCCGACGCGGCGTAGCGGGTCACCTTTCCGGTGCTGACGCGATACAGCGGCGGCTGGCAGATGTAGAGGTACCCGTTGTCGATCACCTCGGGCATGTGCCGATAGAAGTACGTGAGCAGCAACGTGGTGATGTGCGCTCCGTCCACGTCGGCGTCGCTGAGCAGGCAGATGCGGTGGTAGCGCAGCTTCGCGATGTCGAACGTCTCGCCGATGCCGGCCCCCAGCGCGATCACCAGCGGTCGGATCTTGTCCGAGCTGAGCACGCGGTCCAGGCGCGCCTTCTCGACGTTGAGCATCTTGCCGAACATCGGCAGGATCGCCTGGTAGCGCCGATCGCGGCCCTGCTTCGCGGAGCCGCCGGCCGAGTCGCCCTCGACGATGTAGAGCTCGGATCGGGCTGGATCCCGCTCCTGGCAGTCGGCCAGCTTGCCGGGCAGCGCCATTCCCTCGAGCGCGCCCTTGCGAATGACGAGGTCGCGCGCCTTGCGCGCCGCCTCGCGGGCCCGGGCGGCGGTCAGGCACTTCTCGATGATGCGCCGGCCGTCGGCCGGGTTCTCCTCGAGGTGCTGGACGATGCCCTCGGTCACGACGTTCTGGACGATGCCCTTGATGTCCGCGTTGCCCAGCTTGGCCTTCGTCTGCCCCTCGAACTGCGGGTCGGTCAGCTTGACGCTGATGACGGCGGTCAGGCCCTCGCGGACGTCGTCGCCGGAGAGGTTCGCCTCCTTCTCGGACAGCGTGCCGGACTTGCGGGACCAGTTGTTGAGCGAGGTCGTGAGTGCCGCGCGGAAGCCGGCGACGTGCGTGCCGCCGTCCACGGTGTGGATGTTGTTGGCGAAGGGGATGACGGTCTCCGCGAATCCATCGTTGTACTGGAGCGCCACCTCGACGCTCGTCGAGCCGACGAGGCGCTCGACGTAGATCGGGCGAGCGTTGAGCACGTCACGGCGTCGATTGAGGTGACGCACGAAGCTCGTCACGCCGCCCTCGAAGAAGAAGTTCTTCTCGTGGTCGACTCGCTCGTCGCGCAGCCGGATCCAGAGACCCTTGTTCAGGTAGGCCGACTCGCGCAGCCGGGTGCTGATCGTCTCCCAGCTGAAGTCGAGCGTCTCGAACATCTCCGGGTCGGGCCGGAAGAAGGTGCGGGTCCCGTGCTGTCGCTTCCAGGCCGGATCCAGGCCGCGGTTCGCCTCCGCGGCGCCTCCCGACTGCTTCACCGGGCCCTTCGGGATCCCGCGCTCGAACTCCTGCGCATGGCGCTTGCCGTCCCGGAGCACCTCCACCCGCATCTCCGAGCTGAGCGCGTTCACGACGCTCACACCCACGCCGTGGAGGCCACCGGAGACCTTGTATCCGCCTCCGCCGAACTTTCCGCCGGCGTGGAGGACGGTCATGATCACCTCGAGCGCGCTCTTGCCGGTGGAGTGGCGGTCGACCGGGATCCCTCGGCCGTCGTCGACCACCTCGCATCGCCCGTCGGCGTGGAGGGTGATGTCGATCCGGGTGGCCTGGTTCGCCATCGCCTCGTCGATGCTGTTGTCGACGACCTCCCAGACCAGCTGGTGCAGGCCGCGCGCATCGGTCGAGCCGATGTACATGCCGGGGCGCTTCCGCACGGCGGTCAGCCCCTCGAGCACCTGGATGTTGGCCGCGGTGTAGCTCGATGAGGACTTGGTGCGGGTCTTCGGTGCGCGTTCGACGGTCATGTCGTGGTCAGATTCCTTCGTGAGCCGATGCGTCGCGTTCGTCGGAGCCGGCGGCGCCGCGCGTGATGATCGAGTACAGGCGGTCGAGCTCCTCGTCCGAGTAGAAGTCGATGACGAGGCGCCCGCCGCGACGGGTGCGGACGATGCCGACCTTGGTGGCCAGCACGCCGCGCAGTTGCGCCTCGAGGTCCTGGAGGTCGGGACTGAGGGTGCGCCGCTCCCGGGCCGGCTGCTCCTCGCGCTTGCGGCGCACGAGCTCCTCGGCCTGCCGAACCGATAGCCCGCGCTCCAGCACGACCGCCAGGACGGCCCGCTGCAGCTCGGGGATGGTGATGGCCGCCAGCGCGCGGCCGTGCCCCTCGGTGATCCGGCCGTCCACGATCGCCTGGCGGGTCTCATCGGCCAGGTCGAGCAGGCGGAGCGAGTTGCTGATGGCGACCCGGCTCTTGCCCACCTGGCGGGCGACCGCTTCGTGGGTGAGCCCGAACCGATCGATCAGATCGCGGTAGGCGAGCGCCGTCTCGATCGCGTTCAGGTTCTCGCGCTGGATGTTCTCGATGAGGGCCAGCTCGAGCGACGTCTCGCCGTCGTCGGTGTCGCGTTCGATGGCCGGCACGGTCTCCAGTCCCGCCAGCCGCGCGGCACGCAGCCTGCGCTCGCCCGCGATCAGCTGGTAGCCGCCGTCGGCCAGCGCACGGACCACGATCGGCTGCAGGATGCCGTGCACTGCGATCGAAGCGGCCAGCTCGCCGAGCTGCTCCTCGTCGAAGGCCGTGCGAGGCTGGTTCGGGTTGCGTTCGACGCGGTCGACCGGGATCTCGAGCACGGCACGCTCTTCCCGGCCGGGAATCAGCGCGTCCAGGCCGCGTCCCAGCCCGAACGTGCGGGCACCGCCCGCCGCGCTGCTGCTAGCCACGGGCGGTGACCTCGCCGGCGAGCTCGCGGTAGGCGGAGGCCCCGCGCGACGCCGGGTCGTACAGGGCGATCGGCAGGCCATGGCTCGGCGCCTCCGACAGGCGCACCGAGCGCGGCACCACCGTCTGGTACACCGTGCCGTTCATGTGCCGGCGCACCTCGGTCGCGACCTGCGCGGACAGGTTGGTGCGCGCGTCGTACATCGTCAGCACCACGCCCTCGATCTCGAGACGCGGGTTCAGGCCCTCGCGGACGCGTCGAATCGTGTTCACCAGTTGGCTCAGGCCCTCCAGGGCGTAGTACTCGGTCTGGATCGGGATCAACACCCCGTCCGCGGCGGTCAATGCGTTCACGGTCAGCAATCCCAGCGACGGGGGGCAGTCGATCAGGACCCTGTCATATCGGTCCTGGAGCTCCGCCAGGCTCGCCGCCAGCCGGCGCTCGCGCGCCGTGATGCCCACCAGCTCGACCTCCGCTCCCGACAGCGCGGGCGCGGACGGGACGATATCCAGCCCTGCGATGGCCGTCGAGAGCGTCAGATCCTCGATCGGTGCACGGTCGACGAGCGCCTCGTACGAGGAACGTTCGACGGTGCGACGGTCGATGCCGAGGCCGCTCGTGGCATTGCCCTGAGGGTCGAGATCGATGACAAGAGTTCGCGTCCCGGAGAGGGCGAGGTAGGCCGCCAGGTTGATGACCGTGGTCGTCTTGCCGACGCCGCCCTTCTGGTTTGTGCAGGCAGTGACCCGGACCACGAGCGCTCCGCTGCGAGTTCAGTTGGGCATACACATTCTACCAGTTTCGCCGCTTACCGGCCGCTTATCGCGCGCGTCTCGGGGCCGCACGCAAGCTGCGACGTCGGGCCTGCGGCAGAAGTTATCCACAGGATGTTTCACGTGAAAGCGAAGCATCCCTCGCCGCCTATACTCGCGATGTCGACGAGCATCCAGCGGGGGCACCGTCATCGGCTACCTGAGTCCGCTTCTCGCGGTCATCGTGGGGATCGTTCACGCGGCGCTCGCGCCGGTGATCGCCATCGGCGACGTGAAGCCCAATCTCGTGCTCGTCGCCGTCGTTCTCGTCACCTGCCTGGCCGGCTTCCTGCCCGGCATCACCTGGGCGTTCGTTGCCGGTCTGACGGCCAACCTGCTCGTGTCCGCCCCGCTCGGATCGATCCCGCTGGCCCTCCTCGTGGTGGCGGCGCTGACCGCCGGGGGTGCGCGACTCTTGGGCCGCATGGTCTGGATCTATCCGGTGATCGCCACGGCCGTCGGATCGATCGTCGCGGACCTCGTCACGCTCGGCATCGCTGCGCTGGTCGAGGATGCTTCGGTCACGTCGATCCCGACCGACGTCATCCTCGGGGCAGCGGTCCTGAACGCCGCCATCTGCGCCATCGCGCTGGTGCCCGCGCGCCTGATCGCCACGCGCTGGGCGACCGACGAGGCCGGGGCCTGGTAGCGCATGGCCGACATGAACGACGGACGGGTCGATCTGCGTCGGTCGCGCGGCCGATTCCTGGCCTTCAGCGTGGTCGCCGCCATCCTGTTCACCGCGCTGGGGGGCAGGCTCTTCCAGCTGCAGGTGGTCAACGGCGACGAGTACGCCCGGCGGGCCGCTGCGGACCGGACGGTCGAGGTCCCGCTCCCCGCCCCGCGTGGCCTCATCTTCGACCGCGCCGGCCGGCCGGTGGCGGTCAACACACCGTCATGGACGATCCACGTCCGTCCGGCCGATCTTCCCGACACGGATCGAGCTGCGTGTGCTCGCTCGCATCTCGCGCCTCACCGACACCCGGCTGGGGAGCTCCGCAGCCGGCTCGACGCGTTCCAGGGCTCGCCGTACGAGCTCGTGCCGATCGTCCGTGGCGTGCCACGCGAGGTTGCGCTGATCGTCGGCGAGGAAACGGAGCGGCTGCCGGGCGTCGTCGTCGAGGTCGAGCCGATGCGCGCCTACCGCGACGAGACCGGGGAGGTGGACGGCACGCTGCTGTCGCACATCGTCGGCTACACCGGACCGGTCAGCCGTGACGAGCTGGTCACGCTCGCGGAGAACGGCTACCTGCGAGACGACGTGATCGGCAAGTCCGGGATCGAGGCTTCGTTCGAGGAACAGCTGCGCGGCACGTACGGCACACAGCTCGTCGAACGGGACGCGTCCGGCCGCCAGCTCAAGGTGATCGAGACGGCGCAGGAGCCGGAGCCCGGCACGAACCTCATGCTGACCATCGACGCCGAGGTCCAGCGCCTCGCGACCCAGGCGCTCACCTGGGGCATGGAGGCGGCGGACGTCAGCCAGGGCGTGACGATCGTCATGAACCCGCAGACGGGCGAGATCCTGGCGATGGTGTCGCTGCCGGCCTACGACAACAACCGGTTCGCGCGAGGCATCAGCGTCGAGGACTTCAACGTCTACCTCGCCGATGCGGATCGGCCGCTGCGCAACCATGCGATCGCCGACATCTACCCACCGGGCTCGACGTACAAGCTGGTCACCGGCATCGCCGCCATGGAGGAGGGGGTCACGACCGCGGCCCGGAAGTGGCCGACGTACGGCTGCTACCAGATCCCCGGCGCGCCCAAGGGTGAGTGCCTGTACGACTGGAACCGGCAGGGCTTCGGACCCCTCGCCATGGTCGACGCCTTCGCGAAGTCGTCCGACACCTTCTTCTACCAGATGGCGGTGGAGACCGGGATCGACCCGCTCGCCGAGTGGGCGCACGAGCTCGGCTTCGGCGAGCGGAGCGGGATTCGGCTGCCCGGCGAAGCCGAGGGGATCATCGCCAGCACCGAGTGGGCCCGTCAGCAGGGGCGCGCGGGCGTGTTCACCGGCGAGGTGGCCCAGGCCGGCATCGGCCAGAACGTCATCGCCGTCACGCCGCTCCAGGTGCTGAACGCGTATGCCGCAGTCGCGAACGGCGGCCGGCTGATGCAGCCGATGATCGTGCGCGGCGAGGCGGATGAGAGTGGCGAGCTGGTCCGGCCGTACGACCCGGTCGTGCTCCGCGAGATCGGCGCCGACCCATCCACGTTGCAGACGATGCGGATCGGCGCGCGCGAGGTGATCACCTCGGGCCACGCCTACAACATCCGCGACCTCGATCTGCCCGGCGCGCTGTCCGGCAAGACCGGCACGGCCGAGTTCGGCGAGCTCACCGACGAGGGCACCCTGCCGTTCCACTCCTGGTTCGTGGCCTACCTTCCCTCGGCGGCCGGCGCGACCGACGCGGAGCTGGCGGTCCTGAGCTTCAACTACTCGGCGGTCGTGCCGGGCAACGTGTCCGCCGAGGTCGTGAAGTACTTCCTCCAGCTGTACTACGACCTCGACCAGGATCTGCGCCTGGATCCGAACGACTTCAGCCTCGTGACGGCGAACTGACCGATGGGCGTCGCGACCGCAACCCTCGTCGAGACCTTCCGGGCCCGGGACTGGCGCCACTTCGACGTCCAGCTGCTGCTGTACGTCGTGCTGCTCATCACGGTCGGGGTGGTGATGGGCTACTCGGCCGCCTTCAACGACGGAGCCGAGGCAGCCGGGATGTCTCAGACGGTGAAGACGCTGATCTGGGCAGCGATCGGGCTGACGCTCTTCTTCGTCGCCTCGAGCATCGACTACCACTGGCTGCGCACGCTTGGGCCTGCCGATCTACCTGCGTCGTGCTCGGGTTGCTGGCGCTCACCATGCTCATCGGCACGAACCTGTTCGGCGCCCAGATGTCGGTGACCGTCGCCGGCCTCGACTTCCAGTTCAGCGAGGTCAGCAAGGTCCTGATGATCGCGGTGCTCGCCGCGTATCTCGCAGGGCGCGGGAGCCGCATCGGCCGCCTGTCGACCATCCTGTCGCCGGGGCCCTCATGGCGGTGCCGACCTTGCTGGTGTTCCGCCAGCCCGACCTCGGGACGGCCCTGGTGTTCGTCGGCATCCTGGTCGGGATGCTCTTCCTGTCAGGGGCGAGCCTCGGCTGGATGGGCCTGATCGCGGCGGGAGTCATCGCCGCGGCACCCATCGCGGTGAGCATGCTGCAGGACTACCAGCGACAGCGGCTGTTCTGCTTCCTCGACCCCTACGCCGATGCGCAGGGCGCCTGCTACCAGCTGGTCCAGGCGTTGAACGCGGTGGGCTCCGGCGGCGTGATCGGTCGCGGCCTGACCGTCGGCGGCGAGGTGCAGCGCGGCTACATCCCGGTGCAGTCCACCGACTTCATCTTCACCGTGGTGGCCGAGGACCTCGGGTTCCTCGGCGGCCTGGTGGTGCTGGCGCTGTTCGCCCTGCTGGTGTGGCGGATCCTGCTCATCGGCTGGCAGGCACAGGACGCGTTCGGCATGCTGATCGCGGTCGGGCTGGCGTCGATGATCCTCTTCCAGCTGGTCGTGAACGTCGGGATGGTCATCGGCGTGATGCCGGTCACCGGCATCCCGCTGCCCTTCGTGACCTACGGCGGGTCGAGCCTGATCAGCCTGCTGTTCGGCATGGGGATCCTGCAGTCGATCCGGATGCGGAGCCACAAGCCGACGCTATGAGACTCCGTCTCACGTAGCGGCCCGCCGGCATCACGCCGGCGTGGCCGCGGCCTCCGCGGGTGGTTCGGGGGCCGGCGGCTCCTCGGGGGGTCGCGGCGGACGTGACGCCGTGCATCGCCAGCTCGAGCGCTTCCGTCGGCGGCTGGCCGCCGAAGCGGTGGAATCCGTAGCGGTACAGGTCGCGCCCGGCGGCCACGGCCGGCGCGGCCAGGATCGCACCGCCGATCCCGAAGAGCGCGCCGCCGACGACGAGCGCCATGATCATCACGGCCGGGTGGAGGTCGACCGCGTCACCCATCACCTTCGGGCACCAGGATGTGGTTCTCGAGCTGCTGGATGCCGGTGTACAGCACCGCGGCGGCGATCGCCGCCGGCGGGCCGATCGACAGGCCGATGAGGATGGCCGGGACGGCAGCGACGATCGGGCCGATGATCGGGAGCCACTCCAGGACGCCGGCGATGAGCGCCAGGATGAGCATGAACTGCCCGAATTCCTCGAAGCCGACGAGCGTGAGCAGGCCGAGGCCGATGACGGTGGCCACGAAGACCGACAGGCCGAGGAGCAGCTGGCCGCGGACCCATCGGCCGCCGACCCGGCCGAGGAGGCCGAGGAGGTTCCCGACGTCGGCTCGCCAGCCCGGCGGCATGGCTCCGGCGACGGCTCGGCTGAAGCCCTCGCGGTCCTTGAGGACGAAGAACAGCCAGACCGGGATGACGACCAGGCCGAGCAGGAAGGTCGCCGCCCGCAGCAGCGCGGTGAGCGTCGGGGCGAGGAGCCCGCTCAGGAAGTCGGCGAGCGCCTGCACCGCTGGCGGCGAGCTGCTCGCCGACCGTCTCGCGAATGTCGTCGGGGAGCGGAAGGCCCTCGTACCACTCGACGACCCCGCGCTCGAAGTCGGTGAGGGCGGCGCCGAGCTCCGGAAGGTGGTCGACCAGCTCGCGTGCCTGGGCCGTGATCGGCGGGAGGGCGTACGCGACGATCCCCCAGATGACCGCCACGACGGCCACGTACATGACGACGACGCCCGGCCCAGCGCGGCATCCCCCATCGGGCCAGGAAGGTGACCGCCGGGTCGAGCACGAAGGCGAGCGCCAGGCCGATGAAGAACGCCGGCAGCGCGCCGCGCGCCTGCCACAGCAGCAGCGCGACGATGACGATCGTCGACCAGGGCGAAGAGGGCCTGGCGATGACGCCGGACCGATGCGAGCACCTCGGACATCGTGCGACATCCTACCCCGGCCGCCGCTGGCCGCTCGGCGCGTCGGACGGTACGATGCACGCGCCGTGACGGACCGATCCACCGACGGCCAGCCTCGACAGCGCTGGCAGCTCCTCTTCAGCCGCAGCGAGCCCGCGCTCCGCATGCGCCAGGCGGACCTGGTCAGCGCGCTCGAGCAGGTCTTCCGCGACGCCGGCCTGCCGCTGTCCTATACGCAGGCGGTGAAGCCGCGGCCCCGGATCAAGCTCGCCGCCAACCTGCCGGTCGGCATCGAGCTGCGCAACGAGGTGGTCGAGGCCTACTTCGACGAGCTCGTCCCGCTCGATCGCATCGAGGCGGCCGGCCAGCTCTTTCCCGACGGCGTCGCGTTCCGTGACGCCAAGGAGGTGTGGCACGGCTTCCCGTCGGCCGCCTCCCAGCTGCGCGGCGCCGAGTACGAGGTGGAGCGTGCGTGGCGACGAGTCGCTGACCTCCGACGCGCTCCGCGGTGCGGTCGTGCGGCTGCTCGGCACGCCGGGAGCTGGCCGGCATGCGGCGACGCGGCGAGAGCGAGCGCCGGGCCGATGCCGGCGACCGAGACCTGCGGCCGCTCATCGAGGACGTCGAGGTCCTCGAGGTGGACGAGAAGGCCCACACCGCGCGGCTTCGCACCGTGCTCCAGCTCGACGCCAACGGCGCGGGCCGGCCCGAGGACGTGGTGCGGGCGCTCGACCTGCCGCTGCGCGTCGACCGGGCCGTCCGGGTGCGTCTCCTCTTCGTTGACACTCCCCCGATCGCTCGGTAGACTCTGAGCTCCCGCGGGCTGAGCACTCGGCCCGTTTTCGTGTGCGCGTGAGATGCCCCGGTGACGGAGGCGACGGCACCATCAGCAGCAGACCCAGGAGAGCAGCATGTACGCCGTCGTGAGCACCGGCGGGAAGCAGTACCGCGTCGAGGCCGGCAGCGAGCTGGTCGTCGAGCGCGTGCCCGGTGATGCCGGAGACGCGATCACGTTCGATCGCGTCCTGCTCATCGGCGACGGCGAGGCGGTGACGGTCGGGACCCCGGTCGTCGAGGGCGCCACGGTGAGTGGCACCGTCCTCGGCGAGGCGCTCGGCCCGAAGCTCATCGTCTTCAAGTTCAAGCAGAAGGCCACCTACCGCCGCAAGAACGGGCACCGCCAGCACCTGACCCGGGTGCGCATCGACGAGATCAGCGCGGGCTCCTCGCGCGGCAAGGGCGCCAAGGCCAAGGCCGAGGCCAGACGCCGGCAGCGGCCGATGAAGCGGCACCGACGCGCAGGCCGCCCCGAAGCCGACGCGCACGCGCAAGCCGACCGCGAAGGCGGCGGCGGCGAAGGCCGATGCGGACGCGGCCGACGAGGCCAAGCCGAAGACGACCCGACGGCGCGCCCCGGCCAAGAAGGCCGAGGCGGAGGAGTAACCGATGGCACACAAGAAGGCTGGCTCGTCCAGCAAGAACGGGCGCGACAGCGCCGGCAAGCGGCTCGGCGTCAAGCGCGGCGACGGGCAGTTCGTGCTGTCGGGGACGATCATCGTCCGTCAGCGCGGCAGCACGTTCCATCCCGGCGAGAACGTCGGCATGGGCCGTGACTACACGCTGTTCGCAACCGCCGACGGCAAGGTCCGCTTCACCCACGAAACCCGAAGCAAGAAGCGCGTCAGCATCGAGGCTGGCGAGTACCAGTCCGCCTGAGCGCGGGCACGGAGCACCTGATCGAAATGAAGGCCGAAGTTCATCCGCAGTACCATCAGGCGCAGGTCCACTGCGTCTGTGGCAACGAGTTCACGGTCGGCTCGACCGCCGAGCTGATCCGCGTCGAGGTCTGCAACAAGTGCCATCCGTTCTTCACCGGCACGCAGAACATCGTCGACACCGCCGGCCAGGTCGAGCGGTTCCAGAAGCGCCTGGAGCGCTCGCTGCGCTGACCGCGCGCACGCTGATGCGCCGCCGCCCGACCCGGTGGCCGGCGCATCTCGCGCCACACCTCGTCTTCCTCATCCCCGAGCTGCTGATGGCGGCCGGTCCACTCGTGATCGGCGCGGTCGACCGGTGCCGACGGGCGCGCGCCGATTCCGGATGCCCGACTTCTTCTATGGCGGCCAGGCGCTCATCGAGGGCGTCATGATGCGCGGCCGGACGACGGTCGCGATGAGCGTGCGCCCGCCGTCCGGCGAGATCGCGCACGATCTCGGAGCCGCTGCCGGCCGCGCTCTCGGCCGACCGCAGGCTCATCAGGATCCCGTTCCTGCGCGGGATGTTCGTGCTGTACGAGACGCTCGTCATCGGCACGCGCATGCTGATGCGCTCGGCCGCCGATCGCGGCCGAGGACGAGGACATCGAGCTCGGCAAGGGCATGATCGCGCTGCACCATGATCTTCAGCCTCGGCTTCGCCATCGGCCTCTTCTTCCTGCTGCCGCTGTTCCTGTCGACCTTCGCCGAGGAGGCGGCCGACTCCGACTTCGTCGCCAACGTGGTCGAGGGCGTGATCCGGCTGGTGATCTTCGTCGCCTACATCGTCGCCATCGGCCTCATGCCGGACATCCGACGCGTGTTCGCCTATCACGGCGCCGAGCACAAGGCGATCAGCGCCTACGAGCACGACCGCCCGCTGACGCCGGACGAGGTCGACGCGTTCGGCACCGCCCACACCCGCTGCGGGACGACGTTCATCCTGATCGTGGTCGTGATCAGCATCTTCTTCTTCAGCCTCATCCCGCGCGCCGGCGTCCCGCTGCTGGGCGCTGTTCCTGTCGCGGATCGTGCTCGTGCCGATCATCGCCGCGGTCGCGTACGAGCTGGTCCGGTTCGGCGCCCGCCACTACGGCAACGCGCTTCGTGCGCGCCCTCTACACGCCCGGCCTGTGGCTCCAGTCGCTCACCACCCGGCCGCCGGACCGGTCGATGCTCGAGGTGAGCATCGCCAGCCTCGAGTCGTGCCTGGCCGCCGGACCGCGAGGCCGCGCCGCGCGCCGCTCCGCGCCGCAGGCATGATCGACCGGCTCGCCGAGCTCGAGGCGCGCCACGAGGAGATCGGCCGGCAGCTGTCGACCCCCGAGGTCGCCGACCAACCCGCTGCAGCTGGCCGAGCTCGGCCGCGAGCTCGCCCGCCTCGAGCCGATCGTCACCGGCCTGCGCGAGTGGCGCACGGTGCGCGAGGAGCTCGAGGGCGCGCAGGGCCATGGCCGACGATCCGGACGAGGAGATGCGGACGATGGCCGCGCGAGGAGATCGACGCGCCTGGAGCGCCCGCGAGGCCGCCCTCGAGGCCGAGCTGCGGCTCCAGCTCGTGCCGCGCGACCCGAACGACGACCGCAACGTGATCGTCGAGGTCCGGGCCGGCACCGGCGGCGACGAGGCGTCGCTCTTCGCCGCCGACCTGTACCGCATGTACGCGCGCTACGCCGAGCGGCCGGCGCTGGAAGGTCGAGATCCTCTCGACCTCGGAGTCGGAGGCCGGCGGGTTCAAGGAGGTCATCGCCGAGGTCCGCGGCAACGCGCGCCTACTCGCGACTGAAGTTCGAGTCGGGCGTCCATCGCGTCCAGCGCGTGCCGACGACCGAGGCGCAGGGCCGCATCCACACCTCGACCGCGACGGTGTCGGTGCTGCCCGAGGCCGACGAGGTCGAGGTCGAGATCGACGAGAAGGACCTGCGGGTCGACGTCTATCGGTCGAGCGGCCCCGGCGGCCAGACCGTCAACACGACCGACTCCGCGGTGCGCATCACCCACCTGCCGACCGGCCTCGTCGTCGCCATCCAGGACGAGAAGTCCCAGCACAAGAACCGGGCGAAGGCGATGAGCGTGCTGCGCGCCCGGCTGCTCGAGGCGGAGCAGGAGCGCCAGGCGGCCGAGCGCGGCGAGGAGCGTCGCTCGCAGGTCGGCACCGGCGAGCGCTCGGAGAAGATCCGCACGTACAACTTCCCCGATGACCGGGTGACCGACCATCGCATCGGGCTCACCGTCCACAACCTGCCTGGCCTGCTCGAGGGGGACCTGGACCGCGTCGTCGAGCCCCTGGCTGGAGGCCGACCAGGCGCGGCGACTCGCCGACATCGGCGCCGAGCGCGACGTGACGGCAGCGGTGCGGCGACGTCCTGGCGCGCGCCGCCGCCGCGCTGCGCGACGGCGGCTCCTCGACACCGCGCCTCGACGCGGAGGTCCTGCTCGCGCACGTCCTCGGAACGCGATCGCTCCTGGCTGCACGCCCACCCCGAGGCGGCGGTCGAGCCCGCCGCCTTCGACGCGCTGGTCGATCGGCGAGGCACGGGGAGCCGATCGCCTACCTGCGCGGCTTCAAGGAGTGGCGCTCGCTGCGGATCCGCACCGACGCACGGGCCCTGGTGCCTCGACCCGAGACGGAGCTGCTGGCTGGACCGGCGATCGCCGAAGTCGTCCGCGCGCATGGCACGCGATCGGGAGCCGATCGTGGCGTGGGAGGTGGCGACCGGCAGCGGCGCCGTTGCGGTCGCGCTGGCCCTGCGCTTCCGCGACGGCGCTCGCGCTCGGACGGCTGCGGCTGATCGCCAGCGACCTCTCGCCCGATGCGCTCGAGCTGGCCGCGGAGAACCTCGCGGTCCACGGCGTGGCGCCCCTCGTCGACCTCGCCTGCGCCGACCTGCTCGAGCCGGCGGGCGCGACGCCTCCAGCGGCCGAACGTGGTGGTCGCGAACCTGCCCTACGTGCCCTCCGCCGAGGTTCGTGCGCCGGGCCGGGGCCTTGCTCACGAGCCGCTGATCGCGCTCGACGGCGGTCCCGATGGCCTGGACATCTTCCGGCGGCTGTTCGACGAGGCGCCCGAGCGCGTCGCGTCGGGTGGCACGCTGCTGCTCGAGATCGGCGCCGGCCAGGCCGACGTTCTTCGCTCCATGGCCGGCCCGGCCTCGTCGGTGGCCGTCGAGCGCGACCTGGCGGGGATGGAGCGCGTCGTCCGCATCGAGCTGCCCGAGGGCGCAGGATGACCGATGTCCTGCCCGCGACGCCTGAGGGGATCGCCCGCGCCGCCGAGTTGCTGCTCGCCGGCGAGGTCGTCGCCTTCCCGACCGACACCGTCTACGGCGTCGGCGTGGCGGGCTCGCGGCCGGGATCGGCTCGCAGCGCTGTTCGACCTGAAGCGACGGCCGCTCGACCGGCGCATCCCGATCCTGCGTCGGCGAGCCTGGACCAGGCCGCCGTCGCCGGGTGGCCCGTCGACGATCGGGCACGCGCCTTGTCGGAGCGCTTCTGGCCGGGCGCGCTCACCCTCGTGCTGCCCGCGGGCGCAGTCCGAGACCCAGGCCTTCCGCGCCCCCGACCACCCGGTGGCGCTGACGCTGATCCGGGCGGCCGGTCCGATGTTCGCGACCAGCGCGAACATCTCCGACCAGCCCGACACGCTGGGCGCCGACGACGTGCTGATCGCCTTCGCCACCGACCAGGACGGACTGGCCGCGGTGGTCGACGGCGGGGCCGTGCCCGGCGGGGTCGCCTCGACGGTGCTCGACCTGACGGTCACGCCCGCCCGCGTCCTCCGATCGGGGCCGATCGACCCAGGCAGCTTGCCGAGGTGGTCGCCCTCGAGGGCTGAGGCCTCGCGACGGCCGTCGTCGGCATACACTCGCCGATCATGCGCGTCGCCATCGGCTCCGACCACGCGGGCTTCCAGCTCAAGGGCGAGCTCTGCTCGCTCCTCGACGAGCTGCGCGATCGAGTACCGCGACTTCGGCACCTTCGGCGCCGAGCCGGTCGACTATCCCGACCTCATCGCGCCGGTCGCCCGTGCCGTGGCCCGCGGCGAGTTCGATCGCGGCGTCGTGCTCGGCGGGAGCGGCACGGGCGAGGCGATCGTGGCGAACAAGGTGCGCGGCATCCGCTGCGTGGAGGCCACCGACCCCGTGACCGCGAAGCTCGGACGCGAGCACAACGACGCCAACGTCCTCGCGATGGGGTCGCGGATCGTCGGCGTCGAGGTGGCGAAAGCGTGCCTGCGAGCGTTCCTGGACGGCGAGTTCAGCGGCGGCCGTCACGTGGCGCGGGTCGAGAAGATCGCCCGCATCGAGGCCGAGGAGGCGCGCGGCTGAGCCTGGCGCTGCGCGCGTCGCGATCGCGCGCTCCTCGAGGGCGGCGACGGCGAGGGAGTCGCGTTCGCCATGCGGCTCGTCGTCCGCGCGGCGGAGGTCACCAATGCCGCGCGCCTGATCGACATCACGCGGGCCCACGTGGACTCCTGCCTGTACCACGGCGAGGCGACGGTGGACTTCGTGCAACGCCTGGTCGACGGCCAGGCGCGGGTGCGCGTGCCCGACCACGCTCAACGTCGGGGCGGTCGACCTGCTGCACCCCGAGCTGTACCGCGGCGACCAGCGCGTCGCGGAACGCGGCCGCCTGCTGATGAACCGATACCGTTCCCTCGGCGCGCGTCCCACCTACACCTGCGCGCCGTACCAGCTTGCCGACGCCCGCCCGGCCATGGGCGAGCAGGTCGCGTGGGGCGAGTCGAACGCCATCGCCTTCTGCAACTCGGTGCTCGGGGCGCGGACGAACCGCTACGGCGACTTCATCGACGTCGCGGCCGCCATTACTGGACGGGTGCCGGACGCCGGGATGCACCGGACCGAGGAGCGCCGCGCCACGCTCGTGCTGCGCCTGGCGGCCGACGTGCCGGCGGCCCTGCGCGACGCGGATGAGCTGTTCCCGGTCCTGGGCGTCGTCCTGGGCCGCCGGGCCGGATCGGCCGTCGCAGCCATCGACGGCCTGCCGCCGGGCCAGTCCGAGGATCGCCTGAAGCAGCTCGGTGCGGCCGCCGCCTCGTCGGGCGCCGTGGCGATGTTCCACGTCGTCGGCTCGACACCCGAGGCGCCGACGCTGGACGCGGCACTCCAGGACAGCGCGCCGGATGCCGTGGAGCTCATCCGGCTGGCTGACCTGCGGCGTGCCCGCGACCAGCTGACGACCACCGCGGGGGAACGGCTCGCCGCGGTCAGCCTCGGCACGCCCCACGCGTCCCTGGACGAGCTGCGCCGGATCGCGGTCATGCTCGGCGATCGGCGGATCCATCCCGACGTCGAGTTCCTGGTGTCGACCGGCCGCGACGTGCTCACCGCGGCCGCGGACGAGGGAGTCACCATCAGGCTGCGCGAGGCTGGCGTGGAGCTGCTGGTCGACACCTGCAGCTACATCGCGCCCATCCTGCGGCGCACCGACGGTGCGGTGATGACCGACTCGGGCAAGTGGGCGTAGTACGCGCCCGGCAACATCGGCGCATCGGTGGTGCTCGGCTCGACCGCCGAGTGCGTGCGCAGCGCGGTTGCCGGCCGCGTGGTCCGCGACGACGCCGCGTGGGGACCGCCGTCGTGAGCGGCGATCCCAGGGCGTTGGTGCTGGACGAGGGGCTGAGCCTGTGGGGCGGCATGGACCCGGCCACCGGTGAGGTGATCGACGTCCACCACCCACAGCACGGCGCCAACGTGTCCGGGCGGGTGCTCGTCATGCCCAACGGGCGAGGCTCGTCGTCGTCGGCCTCGGTGCTGGCAGAGGCCGTTCGGGCCGGCACCGCCCCCGCCGGCATCGTGCTGGCCGAGCCGGACCTCATCCTCGCCATCGGCTCCGCCGTGGCCGAGGAGCTGTACGGCGTTCGCGTCCCGGTCATCGTCCTGCCCCCGGACCGATACGACGCCATCGTGGACCGAGAGCCGATCGACCTCGACTGAGGGATCGGGCCCACTACACTGCCCGCATGGACTTCTGGGCACCGCTCGAGACCGAGGATCCCGAGATCTGGCAGGTGATCCGCGACGAGGAGGCGCGCACCCAGTCGCACCTCGAGCTGATCGCGTCGGAGAACTATCCAAGCCTCGCCGTGCTGGAGGCCATGGGATCGGTCCTCACCGCGAAGTACGCCGAGGGCTACCCGGGCCGCCGCTATTACGGCGGCTGCGAGGTCGTCGACGTGGCCGAGAACCTGGCCCGCGACCGCGCGAAGGAGCTGTTTGGCGCCGAGCACGTGAACGTTCAGCCACACGCCGGGGCGCAGGCCAACATGGCCGCGTATCACGCGCTGCTCGAGCGCGGCGACACCGTCCTCGGCCTGAGCCTCGACCAGGGCGGCCACCTGACCCACGGCTCGCCGGTGAACTTCTCGGGCCAGTACTACGGCTTCGTGCCGTACCGGGTGGACCGTGAGACGCACCTGATCGACATGGACGAGGTGCGCTCGCTGGCCCGGGAGCATCGGCCGAAGATGATCGTCACCGGCGCGACGGCCTACCCGAGGATCTGGGACTTCGCCGCCTTCCGCGAGATCGCCGACGAGGTCGGCGCGCTGCTCCTGTGCGACATGGCCCACTTCGCCGGCCTCGTCGCCGCCGGCGTCCATCCGTCGCCGGTGCCGCACTGCGACGTGGTGACCACCACCACCCACAAGACCCTGCGCGGCCCGCGCGGCGGGATGATCATGTCGCGGCGAGGTGCACGCCAAGGCGATCGACAAGAGCGTCTTCCCGGGCATCCAGGGCGGTCCGCTGATGCACGTGATCGCCGCCAAGGCGGTGGCCTTCAAGGAGGCGGCCTCCGAGGAGTTCCGCCGCGATCAGGAGGCGACCGTGGCGAACGCCCGCGTCCTCGCCGCCTCCCTGGCCGATGCCGGCGCCTCGATCGTGTCCGGCGGCACCGACAACCACCTGATGCTCGTCGACGTTCGCCCGCTGGGGGTGAACGGCAAGGAGGCCGATGCGGCCCTGGGCGAGGTCCGCATCACGGTGAACAAGAACACGATTCCGTACGACCCCGAGAAGCCGATGATCGGCTCCGGCGTCCGCGTCGGCACCCCGGCGGTGACGTCGCGCGGCATGCGAGAAGGAGAGATGCGCGAGATCGCGCGCCTCATCGTCGACGGCATTGCCGCACGCGGGGACGAAGCTGCGCAGGACGAGGTGCGCCGGCGGGTCGCGGGGATCGCCGATCGCTTCCCGGTTCCCGGGCTGCCGGCGTCGCGGTCGACGGCCGACGTTCCCGCCTAGACCAGCGAGACGAGCCCTCGCCCGGTGCGGACGGCAGGACGGCTGTCCGGCACCGTCTCGCGGGCGTAGCGGTCGAGCAGGTTGAGCTCCGCTCGGAAGACCCGTCGCAGCATCCGGGGGGCGAGCATGCGCTCAACCACGCCGGCCACGCCGCTCGTGAACCAGCGGGTGTGGATCGTGACTCTGCTCGTTCCGTCGAGCTCGCGGTCGACGGTGAAGGTGGTGAGCATCAACCGGCTCGGGTCGGACTCGATGAGCACGCGGCCGGGCTCGGGCTCGCCGACCCGCACGCGGTACTCCGAGCGGCGACCGCCCAGGGTGATGCTGAACCGATTGACGGTCCCGGCGCCGATGCCGCCCGTCTCGACCTCGAAGTGGCTGAACTGCGAGGGCAGGAACTTCGGGTGGTGGTCGCGGAAGTTCGCGATGTAGCGGTAGACGCGGTCCGCCGGCGCGTCGATGTGGCGCTGTGCGGAAGCGGTGATCTTCATGCCGCAAAGGGTCGCCTCGTTATCCGGGCGTCACATCGGTCCAGAGACGGCCGCTTGCCTACGTCCTTCGACCGAGTCCCGACGGGCATCATCCGGGAGGCTCGGCTATACTCGCGCCGTCCGACCCCGCCGTGAGTCGAGCTGTACACCGCATGTCTCAGAGACCACCGGGCTTCGCACCGGGCACGGTGCTTGCCCAGGTCAGCTTGCGAGTGATCGTGCCGCTCTTGGGTGGCGTGATCGCAGGGCTCGTGGCCGATGGCATCGGCGACACAGCACCGCGGTACGTCCTGATCGGCCTGGCGGGTGGGACCCTCATCTCGGCCCTGTGGCTGCGCAGCTTCGTCGCTTCGACCGTCGTGCAGATGCGTCGCGATCGCGAGGAGGCGGCCGCCACGGCCACGGAGAAGCATGAACACAACCGATCCGAAGGGAACGGAGGAGCGACCTAGCCCGGACGAGCGTCCCCAGAACTGGGGGATGCTGCTCGATCTCGGGTTCCGTCTCGGCCTTTCGGTCGTCATCGGGGTCGGCGCGGGAGTCCTGCTCGACAACTGGCTCGGCACAAGGCCGATCTTCATCCTGCTGGGGGTGGCGGTCGGCATCGGTGCGGCGATGTACTCGATCTGGGACGTCGCGCGGACCGAGATGAGGCGGCGGTAGCACATGGAGAAGAGGATCCTGCGTGCCTGAGGAAGCGGAGCACGGCGAGAGCCTGATTCACGTCGCGATCAAGGGTGAGGTGCTGTTCCACATCGGCCCGATCGCCGTGACGAACAGCATGATCGGCACGTTGATCGCGACCGTGACGCTGATCGCCCTCGCCTGGTGGGCGTCACGGAACAGCACCCTGGTCCCTGGTCGGCTGCAGTCGTTGCTCGAGTTCCCGCTCGAGTTCCTCGGCGGCGTCATCCGCGATCTCCAGCCCACTCGCTTCGCGGCGATCCTTCCCCCCATCCTCACCATCTTCATGCTGGTGCTGTTCGCGAACTACGTGGGGCTGCTCCCCGGGGTCGGGACCATCAACCTGCACGTCGTCGAAGAGGGCGCCGAGGCGTCGGCGCCCATCATCCGGCCGGCATCGGCGGACCTGAACTTCACGCTCGCCCTGGCGCTCATCTCGTTCGTGCTGTTCGTGAGCTGGGGGATCCGCGCCAACGGGCTGCGCGGCTACCTCAAGGAGACGTTCATCTCGAACCCGTGGTACATGACGCCGCTCATGACGCCGATCCACATCGTGTCCGAGCTGAGCCGGATCATCAGCCTGTCGATGCGACTCTTCGGCAACATCTTCGCCGGCGAGATCCTGCTGGCAGTGGTGCTGGCACTGACCTTCGCGGTCGTCCCCGCCCTCTTCCTCGGCCTGGAGGCGATCTTCGGCGCCGTGCAGGCGCTGGTCTTCGCCCTGCTGACCCTCACCTACATCACGCTCGCCACCGCCGGCCACGGTGGTGGCCACGACGAGGCGCACGACGCTCCGGCCCACGACGCGGACGACGTCGCGCTGCGCGCGGGCGCCCATTGAGCGATTGAATCGGAACCAAGACTGACCGGGAAGGCTCTCCCCGAACGTAGAGCTCCAGGAGGAACGCAACACGTGGACCTGACACCCCTCGCCGCCGGACTGGCCATCGGCCTCGGCGCCCTCGGCCCGGGCATCGGCCTCGGCCTCGGCGTCAGCAAGGCCATGGAGGCGCTCGGCCGCAACCCGGAGGCATCCGGCGCGATCTTCGTGCCGTACGTCCTCGGCCTGGCCCTCACCGAAGCCGTCGCGATCTACGCGCTCGTCATCGGCCTGCTCATCCTCTTCACGTAGGACAGCGAGCCTGTGGACGCGCTGATCGAGGCGTTCGACATCAACCTGGTGGGCCTCGCCTTCCAGGTGCTGAACTTCCTGCTGCTCCTCTACGTCCTCAACCGGCTCCTCTTCAAGCCGCTGCTCGCGAGGATGGACGAGCGCGGCGCGAAGATCAGCAAGGGCCTGGAGGACGCCGAGACCGCCGCACGAGACCGGGAGCTCGCCGCCGCCGAGCGCGAGGCCGCCGTGGCCGAAGCGCGCAAGGAGGCGGCCGAGATGCTGGCGCGCGCCAACAAGATCGCCGAGGACACGCGGAACGAGATCCTGGGCGACGCGCGCAGCGAGGCCGAGAAGGTCACGCAGCGCGCACGCGAGGAGATCACCGCCGAGAAGGAGAAGGCGATGTCCGAGCTCCGCTCCCAGGTCGCCGACCTGGCGCTGGAGGCGGCCGCCAAGCTCGTCCGCTCGGACATGAATGCCACGACCCAGCGTCGGCTGGTCGAGGAGTTCCTGGCCGAGGTGCCGTCCGAGAAGCGCGGCGCACGGGAGCGCAACTGACCGATGGCTCGACGTGACACCGCCGCGCGGCGCTACGCCGAGGCTGCGCTCGAGATCGGCCGTGCCGACGGCACGCTCGATCAGTGGGAGCGCGACCTCGCGCGGCTCAGTGCCGCACTGGCCGACGACCAGCTGCGCACGCTGGCCGAGCATCCGGCCGTGCCGTACGCAGAGAAGGAGCGCGTCATCCGGCGCGTGGCCGGTGACGTGTCACCCGAGGCGCTGAACCTGGTGCTGCTCATGATCCGGCGCGGCCGCCCGCGCGCAATTCCGCGCATGGTCGAGCACTTCGCGAACCTGGTCCGCCGCGAGCGCGGCGTGTCGCTGGCCGAGGTGCGGACCGCGCTGCCGCTGGACGCGACGCAGCGGGACGCCGTGATGGAGCGGCTCCACGAGCTCACCGGCGACGAGATCGAGATCAACGAGGTGGTCGACGAATCCCTGATCGGCGGCATCACCGTCCGCATCGGCGACCGACTCTATGACGCGAGCGTTCGGAGCCGCCTCGAGCGGCTGCGGGCGCGGCTGACCGCCGTCTAGGCGATAGGAAAGAGGAACAGATGGCGATCAGATCCGACGAGATCACGTCGATCATCAAGAGCGAGATCAAGGGATTCGACGCGAGCGCGGACGTCAGCGGCGTCGGCACCATCGTCGAGGTGGGCGACGGCATCGCCCAGGTCCACGGGCTGTCCGGCGCGCTGGCGCAGGAGCTGCTCGACTTCGGCAACGGCATCATGGGCATGGCCTTCAACCTCGAGGAGGAGACGGTCGGCGCCCTGATCCTGGGCGACTACACGTCCCTCTCCGAGGGCGACCAGGTCAAGACCACCGGTCGCATCGTGGAGGTGCCGGTCGGTGACGCGCTCATCGGCCGGGTGCTGAACCCGCTCGGCGAGCCGATCGACGGCAAGGGCCCGACTCGAGACGACCACGACCCGCCCGGTCGAGCGCATCGCCCCCGGCGTCATCGTCCGCCAGCCGGTCGACACGCCGGTGCAGACCGGCATCAAGGCCATCGACAGCATGATCCCGATCGGCCGCGGCCAGCGCGAGCTGATCATCGGCGACCGCCAGACCGGCAAGACCGCGATCGCGGTCGACACGATCATCAACCAGAAGGGCCAGGACCTCATCTGCATCTACGTCGCCATCGGCCAGAAGCAGTCGACGGTGGCGCAGGTGGTCGCGCAGCTCGAGGAGTCCGGCGCGATGGAGCACACGATCGTCGTGTTCGCCGGTGCCTCGGACCCCGCACCGCTGCAGTACCTGGCGCCGTACGCCGGCGTGGCCATGGGCGAGGAGTTCCTCGACAACGGGCGCGATGCGCTGTGCGTGTACGACGACCTCTCGAAGCACGCCTGGGCCTACCGGCAGGTCTCGCTGCTCATGCGACGCCCTCCGGGCCGCGAGGCGTTCCCCGGCGACATCTTCTACTCGCACTCCCGCCTGCTGGAGCGCGCCGCGCGACTGAACGAGGAGAACGGCGGCGGCTCGCTGACCGCGCTGCCGATCATCGAGACGCAGGCCGGTGACGTGTCGGCCTACATCCCGACCAACGTGATCAGCATCACCGACGGGCAGATCTTCCTGCAGTCCGACCTCTTCAACCAGGGCCAGCGCCCGGCGGTCAACGCCGGTATCAGCGTCTCCCGCGTGGGCGGCGCGGCGCAGATCAAGGCCATGCGGCAGGTGGCCGGCAAGCTCCGCATCGACCTGGCCCAGTACCGCGAGCTGGCGGCCTTCGCCCAGTTCAGCTCCGACCTGGACAAGGCGACGCGCGACCAGCTGACCCGCGGCGAGAAGACGACCGAGATCCTCAAGCAGCCGCAGTACCAGCCGCTCGCGGTGGAGAAGCAGGTCGTCATCATCTGGGCTGCCACCAGCGGTCTGCTGGACGACGTCGAGACGCCGAAGATCGCCGAGTTCGAGTCCGGCCTGTACCGGCATCTCGAATCCGGCTACGAGGACGTCCTTCCGACCATCAAGAACGACAAGGTCCTCTCCGACGAGACGATCGCGACGCTCGAGAAGGCGGTCGCCGAGTTCAAGCGCCAGGGCGGCTACGGCACGGCCGATGACGGCGCCAAGGCCGATGCGCCGAAGGCCGATGCAGATGGGCCCAAGGCCGATGAGGGCAAGGCCGAAGAGGCGAAGGCCGACGAGGCCAGTACGAAAGAGCCCGAGGCCGACGCTGCGGAGGCCGATAGCGCTGCCGAGGACCAGAAGTGACGATGGATCGGCCGATATTCACCGGAAGGCCGCTTCCCGTGCGGTTTCGCCGATCCATCGGCCAATCGGCAGCACGCCGCGCGCTGCTGGGCGCGCCTCACGCGTGCGGGCGGCCGATACATCGGCGAAATGCAGCCCGAGCAGAGGTTCCGGTGAAAAGCAGCCGATATTTCGGCGGTGGCAGGGCCGATGCGGCCGAGGACAAGTCCTGATGGCCTCCGTTCCCCGTCGCGATCGTGGCGTATATCCGTATATACGCTCCGACCGGACACAGCGTGGGCGGCGCTAGGCAATGCCGAGCCTGAAGGACATTCGCGGGCGGATCGGATCGGTCCGCAACATCGCCCAGATCACCCGGGCGATGGAGATGGTGGCCGCGTCGCGCATGAAGCGCGCGCAGGACTCCATTCTCGCCGCGCGTCCGTACGCCGACGAGCTCGAGGATGCGCTGCGCCGCGTCGCCCGAGCCGCCGGACTGAGCGAGGACATCGACCCGCTCCTCGCCAAGCGTCCCATCCGGCGGGCGGCGATCATCGTGATCACCACCGACCGCGGACTCGCCGGCTCGCCGAACGCCAACGCCACGCGATCGGTCCTGCGCTGGGTGACCCAGCGCGCGTCGCGCAGCAACGGCGATGGGCCGGTCGAGATCGAGGCCATCACCGTCGGGCGCAAGGGCCGCGATGCCCTGCGGCGCGCCGGCATCCCAATCGCCGCGCACTTCTCCCGAGCTGGGCGATCGGCCGACCT
>CAWDYT010000006.1:0-57078 GCA_963806695.1 uncultured Chloroflexia bacterium
AACATTCCGTTAGTAGTGGCGAGCGAACGCGGAGAAGCCCAAACCGTGGCTGCGTGATAGGTCGCAGCCGTTGCAGTCGCGGTGTTGTAGGGCCGTCCGGCAGGAGCTGCGATTCCTGCAGGGAGTTACAAATCGGTTCGTTAGCGGAAGCGGCCTGGAAAGGCCTGCCAGAGCGGGTGATAGCCCCGTACGCGAAAGCGATCCGACTCCCGGACGTGTCCCTGAGTACCACGTGGAAGGTCTCTTCATGTGGGAACCCGGGCGGACCACCGTCCAAGGCTAAATACTCTTGGCGACCGATAGCGAACCAGTACCGTGAGGGAAAGGTGAAAAGCACCCCGGGAGGGGAGTGAAACAGTACCTGAAACCGCGTGCTTACAAGCAGTCAAAGGGTGTTGCCCGGATCCTTCGGGAGCCGGGTAGCCTGATGGCGTGCCTTTTGAAGAATGAGCCGGCGAGTTACCCGGTCTGTGGCAAGGTTAAGTCCGTGAAGGACGGAGCCGTAGCGAAAGCGAGTCTGAACAGGGCGTCACAGTCGCAGCGGGTAGACCCGAAACCGAGTGAGCTACCCATGGGCAGGTTGAAGCGGGAGTAATGTCCCGTGAAGGACCGAACTCACTAGCGTTGAAAAGCTAGGGGATGACCTGTGGGTAGAGGTGAAATGCCAATCGAACTCGGAGATAGCTGGTTCTCCCCGAAATAGCTTTAGGGCTAGCCTCGGGGGTTCAGTCGTGAGGGTAGAGCACTGAATGGGCTAGGGGGCTTCCCGCTTACCAACCCCAATCAAACTCCGAATCTCGCGATTACATACCCCGGGAGTCAGACTGCGAGGGCTAAGCTTCGTGGTCAAAAGGAAAACAGTCCAGACCGACAGCTAAGGTCCCAAAATTCAGACTAAGTGGGGAAGGATGTGGAGTTGCTCAGACAACCAGGATGTTGGCTCAGAAGCAGCCACCATTTAAAGAGTGCGTAATAGCTCACTGGTCAAGTGATTCCGCGCCGAAGATCCAACGGGGCTCAAGTCTGATACCGAAGCTTCGGATCGTCGCCGCCTTCGGGCGCGCGGCGGTGGTAGGGGAGCGTTCCGTCAGCAGTGAAGGTCGACCGTGAGGACGGCTGGAGTGGACGGAAGTGCGAATGCCGGCATGAGTAGCGAAATGCGCGTGAGAAACGCGCACGCCGTATGTCTAAGGTTTCCTGAGGAAGGTTAATCCGCTCAGGGTTAGTCGGGCCTAAGCCGAGGGCGAGAGCCGTAGGCGATGGACAATCGGTTGATATTCCGATACCGCCAGAGATCGTTTGCACCTTCGGGTGTCACGGCCGTGGACGCCGGTGCGCTGAGGCAGGTTTTCCTGTCGAGGCAGCCGGTGAGAAGCGACCGCGAGAGCAAGGGCGTGACCGGGAACGGTAGGTTGAGCGCACTTTGGCTATGTGCGTCTAAGCTGGTAGGGGGAGAGGACAGGCAAATCCGTCCTCTCATTCACTCCGAGAAGCGAATGAAAGGCCGAAAGGCTGATTCGACTGAGCCGATCCTGCAAGAAAAGCGTCTAGCGAGATCAAAGGCGACCGTACCGCAAACCGACGCAGGTAGACGGGTAGAGCATACCAAGGCGATCGGAAGAACCCTCGTTAAGGAACTCGGCAAATTGACCCCGTAACTTCGGGAGAAGGGGTACCTCGCAGCGCTCATCTTTGATGGGAGGCTGATCGAGGTCGCAGTGAAACGGCCCAGGCGACTGTTTAGCAAAAACACAGGTCTCTGCTAAAGCGAAAGCTGACGTATAGGGGCTGACGCCTGCCCAGTGCCGGAAGGTTAAGAGGAGGGGTGCAAGCTCTGAATTGAAGCCCCGGTAAACGGCTGCCGTAACTATAACGGTACTAAGGTAGCGAAATTCCTTGTCGGGTAAGTTCCGACCCGCACGAATGGCGTAACGATCTGGGCGCTGTCTCAACGAGGGATCCGGCGAAATTGAAATACCTGTGAAGATGCAGGTTACCCGCGGCAGGGCAAAAAGACCCCGTGGAGCTTTACTGTAGTTTGATATTGGACTGAGGTTCAGCATGTGTAGGATAGGTGGGAGACATTGAAGTTGGGGCGCCAGCCTCGGCGGAGTCAACCTTGAAATACCACCCTTGTTGGATTTCGGCTCTAACGGTGTCCCGTAATCCGGGCACCGGACATTGTCAGATGGGCAGTTTGACTGGGGCGGTCGCCTCCTAAAGAGTAACGGAGGCGCCCAAAGGTACCCTCAGGCTGAATGGAAACCAGCCGAAGAGTGCAAAGGCATAAGGGTGCTTGACTGCGAGACCTACAAGTCGAGCAGAGACGAAAGTCGGGCTTAGTGATCTGGTACCTCCGAGTGGAAGGGGTATCACTCAACGGATAAAAGCTACCCCGGGGATAACAGGCTTATAGGGCCCAAGAGTTCATATCGACGGCCCTGTTTGGCACCTCGATGTCGGCTCGTCGCATCCTGGGGCGGAAGTACGTCCCAAGGGTTTGGCTGTTCGCCAATTAAAGCGGTACGCGAGCTGGGTTCAGAACGTCGTGAGACAGTTCGGTCTCTATCCGCCGTGGGCGCAGGGAACTTGAGAGGAGCTGCTCCTAGTACGAGAGGACCGGAGTGGACGAACCAATGTTGTACCAGTTGTCATGCCAATGGCATTGCTGGGTAGGTATGTTCGGTTGGGATAAGCACTGAAAGCATCTAAGTGCGAAGCTCGCCTCAAGATGAGGTTCCCCACTGGGTTAACCAGGTAAGACCGCAGCGAGACTAGCTGTTTGATAGGCCGCACGTGTAAGCACAGCAATGTGTTCAGCGAAGCCGGCACTAATGGTCGAGGGCTTGACCTAGTTCACGCGACTAGCACGCAGCTGGATCGCGTTCGGAAGGTGGCACCGCGCCACCGACCACGATGATTCGACGCTTCCGCCTTCGATGTCGCCCGTAGTGGGCGACGGTCGAGAATTGAAGATCTATCCCGGTGACGCTAGCGGAGAGGCACCACCCGTTCCCATCCCGAACACGGAAGTTAAGCTCTCCAGCGCCGAAGATACTTGGGGGGCAACCTCCTGGGAAAATAGGTCGTCGCCGGGATATTTCATTGTCGGCCCCACCGGTTCGCCGCGCGGGGCCCTTGCTATGCTCGACGCGTGGATCGCGTCTGCCCGCTGCTCGGCCTGGCCTCGGATCGCCGGGTCGCCGTCGACGGCGTCGACAACGCCCACCGCTGCCATGCCGAGGCGACCCCCATGCCGCTCGAGCGCCAGCAGCAGGCCGCCCTCTGCCTCACCGCAAGCCACGAGCGCTGCGAGCGCTACCTGGCCCACCTCGCCCGCGCCGGCCGCGGAACGGCGCCGACGGCGCTCGGCGACGGGCTCGTCTCGACCCGGCTCGTCCTTGCGCCGGAACCGGCGTGGCGCGGCATCGCCGGCCGCGCGCGCAGAACGCCACGCGGTCCGCTGGTCGCCGTGGCAGCCGTCGCGATGGCGGTCGGGCTCGGGGGCGTGGCGCTGGCGTCGGCGGTGATCGACGGCCGCTTCGGCGCCCTCGGCGGCAGCGCATCGCCGTCGGCCGTTCCGGCCACAATGACCGCCACGCCGTCGGCGACCGCGACGCCGCGTGCGACCCCGTCGCCCACTGCCGTCCCGACTCCGACCCCCACGCCGGTGCCGACCGCCACGCCGGTCCCGACCCCCGCGCCCACCCCAGCTCCGACGCCTCCGCCGCCGACGACGTATACGGTCGCGGAGGGCGACACGCTGGCGCTCATCGCTCAACGCTTCGGGACGACTGTCGCGGCCATCCAATCGGCCAACGGGATCACTGACCCCGACGAGATCGTCATCGGTCAGGTGCTCGTCATCCCCTGACGGTCAGAACGGCGGCTGGCAGCTCCGGCAGAACGTGGTGGCCTCACGTCCGCCGATCTGGCGGAGCTCGCGGCCACATCGCGGACACGGCTCGCCGCCGCGGAGATGGACCTTGAGGAAGGAGCGGTCCTGCGTCTCGATGTGCGGGGGGACGCTTGCCCGGATCCGCTCGATCGCATCGGCCAGGACAGAACGCATGGCGTGGTACAGCCGCTCGACGTCGTCGTCGTCCAGTGTGCTTCGCTTGCGGAACGGCGCGAGTCGCGCCTCCCACAGGATCTCGTCGCTGTACGCGTTGCCGATTCCCGCCACGAACCGGCTGTTGCGCAGGAGCGGCTTCAGCTCTCCGGGGTGCCGCCGGATGCGCCCGCGAAATGCCTCGAGGGTGAGAGCCGGGTCGTCCGCGTCCGGTCCCATCTCGACCCAGCCGGGAATCGCGTCCATGCCATCGGGTGCCACGAGGTACAGCTTGCCCAGCATCTCGCGGTCCACGTACCGCAGGTCCTCGGAGTCCTGCAGGGTGAGTCGGAGACCGGTTCGGGCTCGGACGCGCTCGTTCGACCCGGTGATCCAGAAGCGTCCGGCAAGCATCGGATTGGCGGCCAGGATGCGCGTCGGGGTGTCGTCCCGTTCGAACGGAAGGAGGAGGAACTTCCCGCGCCGGGCCGGCCGGCCGACGGTCGTCCCAAGGAGAGCGCCCAGCTCGTCGGGCGTGGCACGCACCAGGATCGGTGTGGGCGCCGACGCGTCCAGGACCGGCCGTCCTGAGACCCGACGCTCGAGCTCTTCGGCCACGACGGTGAGGTCGGGCAGCTCAGGCACGAGGTCGGGTCCGCATTGACCGTATGGTATGCTACCCGGGCCGTGTGGCAGACAATCCCATAAGTCGCGCGTGAGCGCTTCGTTCCGTCTGAGCAGCGAGGAGCACCGATCGTCTGATTTCGAGACAGCAGGCCGCCCTGATTGCAACCGACGGCAATGAACGCCCTCTGCGCGGAGGGCGTTATCTGTTGTCCACGGACTCTGATCGACAGGAGCGTACCCACATTTTGACCGACGACACGAATCAGGCGCCCCCCGCATCCACGGATTCCGATCCGGAGGCTGCGGTCACCGTCGCCGAGCAGCCGGCCAACCCCGAGGAGCTCGAGCCACCCGCCACGGCCTCCATCGCGGTGGACCAGGCGCCAGAGGCACCAGAAGCCCCCGTTGAGCCTGCCATCGATGCAGCGACGGAAGCGGACGAGGTGCCGGCCGCGGAGGTGACGGGCGCGCAGGAAGCGCCCGCCGAGCCGGCAGCGGCAGAGCCCGATTCCGTCGCCACCCAGGCGACCGAGGACGAGCCCGCTGCGATCAGTGTCGAGTCGAGTGCTCCCGAGTCGTCCGCGCCCGCCGATGCCGCCCTGGTCGAGGCCGAGGCGGAGGCCGAGGCCGCCCCCGCACCGCCGGCTCCGGAGCCCACCACCATGGCCGAGCTGCTCGACCACCCCGACAACGAGGTGAAGAGCCTGAAGCACGGCGACGTCGTGGAGGGCATGGTCGTCCGCATCGACCCAGACGAGATCCTCGTCGACTTCGGTGGCAAGAGCGAGGGGGTCGTCAGCAACCGCGAGCTGATGAACCGCCGCGGGCCGCGCGATGGCGACGAAAGCCGCGCGGAGATCGAGGTCGGCAGCCAGGTGCTCGTCTACGTGCTGCAGCCGGAGTCGCCCGAGGGGCACGCCGTGCTGTCGCTGCGGCGGGCGGGGCTCGAGCGCAAGTGGCGCGGCATGCAGGAGCGCTTCGACGCCGGCGAGATCGTCGAGGCTCGTGTCATCGATCACAACAAGGGCGGCCTGATCGTCGACCTCGGCGTGCGCGGGTTCGTCCCGATCAGTCAGATCGTCGACTTCCCGCGCCGGCCGCGTGACGAGCAGCCCCGCGACGCGGCCCAGGAGATCGCCGAGAAGCTGCAGCCGTTCGTCGGACGCACGTTGCGCCTGAAGATCCTCGAGGTGAACCGCAAGGCGAACCGCCTGATCCTGTCGGAGAAGGTCGCGCTGTACGAGGAGCGACGGGAGAAGCGCGACGAGCTGTTCAGCAGCCTCGAGACCGGTCAGCGCGTGACCGGGATCGTGCGCAGCATCGCCCCGTTCGGCGTCTTCGTGGATCTTGGAGGGATCGACGGACTCGTCCACAAGAGCGAGCTGTCGTGGAACAAGGTCAACAATCCGGAGACCGCGTACGGCATCGGCGACGAGGTCGAGGCCGAGGTCATCGACATCAATCACGAGCGTGGTCGGATCAGCCTCTCCATCCGTCGCCTCCAGCCCGACCCGTGGCAGGAGTCGGTCGCCAAGTACAAGATCGGCGACGTGATCGAGGGCACCGTCACGAAGCTCGTGAACTTCGGCGCCTTCGTTCGCGTGGAGGAGGGTCTCGAGGGCCTGATCCACATCAGTGAGCTGTCCCACCAGCGCGTGGCCCATCCGGGCGACGTCGTGCAGGAGGGCCAGCAGGTCAAGCTCCGCATCATCAGTCTCGACTCGGAGCGCCATCGCCTCGGTCTCAGCCTGAAGCAGGCCGAGGATCGTCCCGCACCGGCGCCCCGCGAAGAGCGTCCGCGACGGGACCGCGGTCCGCGCCGCGACCGGTTCGACTATCGGCCGGAGGACGCGACCGCCGAGCCGGAGGGCGGGATCGACAACACGATGGCCGCGGCCTTCGCCGAGTCGGGCCTGCTCGATCAGTTCCGCACGTCGCAGGGCACCGCCGAGCCGGAGGCTTCCGCCGAGCCGGTCGCCGAAGCTGAGCCCGTGGTCGAGGCGGAAGCCGAGCCCGTTCCCGTTGCGGAGGCGGGTGCGGAGGCGGAAGCAACGACCGAGGCCGTAGCCGCTCCCGCGGAGGCGGAAGCTGAGCCGGCGCTGAGGCGGAAGCTGAGCCAGTGGCCGAAGCCGAAGCCGAGCAACGACCGAAGCCGAGGCAACGACGAAGGGAAGGCTGCCCCGCGGAGGCGGAAGCTGAGCCGATGGTCGAGGCGGACGCTGAGCCGGTGGCCGAGGCGGAAGCCGAGCCCGTGGTTGAGGCGGAAGCTGAGCCGGTGGCCGAGGCGGAAGCTGAGCCGGTGGCCGAGGCGGAAGCTGAGGCGACGACCGAAGCCGAGGCAACGACCGACGCCGAGGCAACGACCGAAGCCGAAGCCGAGCCCGCCGACGAGCCAAAGAAGAAGAAGGGCGCGGCCAAGGCCTAGCCCTCTCACCCAGACGCGACCGATGGAGCGGGCCCGATGACGGGTCCGCTCTTCGGCAATCTCTGCGGCAGGACGACGCAACGATGAGCGAATCGGTGTCGTCCTGCGTATCTACTCCAGACGCCTGAGCCGGTACGCGCACAGCAGCGCTTGACAGCATCGGTGCCGTACACTCAGGCCCAGAACGCACACGAAAGCGGCGACCATGGACCGATTCGACAAGTTCACCGATCGTGCGAGGAAGGTGCTGACGCTCGCCCAGGACGAGGCGCAGCGCTTCAACCACAACTACATCGGTACCGAGCACCTTCTCCTCGGCCTCGTTCGCGAGGGCGAGGGTGTTGCCGCGCGCGTGCTCGAGAACATGAACGTCGAACTGTCGAAGGTCCGCACCGCCGTCGAGTTCATCATCGGGCGCGGTGACCGGCCGGTGGTCGGCGAGGTCGGTCTCACGCCACGCGCCAAGCGCGTCATCGAGCTGGCCATCGACGAGGCCCGGCGGCTCGGCCACAACTACATCGGGACCGAGCACCTCCTCCTCGGCCTCGTCCGCGAGGGCGAGGGGATCGCCGCCGGCGTGCTGGAGAGCCTGGGCGTCAACCTCGACAAGGTCCGCCACCAGGTCATCCACGTCCTCAGCCAGTCGAGCAGCACCGCACCAGCTCCCGAGACGAAGCGTCCGTCCAAGACACCGACGCTCGACCAGCTCGGCATCAACCTCACCGACCTGGCTCGGCAGGACAAGCTCGACCCGGTCATCGGCCGCGAGAAAGAGATCGAGCGGGTCATCCAGATCCTGAGCCGCCGGACAAAGAACAACCCGGCGCTCATCGGGGAGCCAGGCGTCGGCAAGACGGCGATCGCCGAAGGCCTGGCGCACCGCATCGTGAAGGGTGATGTCCCGGAGACGCTCGCCGACAAGCGAGTGCTCACCCTCGACATCGGCTCGTTGGTGGCCGGCACGAAGTACCGCGGCGAGTTCGAGGAGCGGCTGAAGAAGATCATCGAGGAGCTTCGCGCGAGCAGCGACAGCGTGCTGTTCATCGACGAGCTCCACACGCTGGTCGGCGCGGGCGCGGCCGAAGGCGCGATCGACGCGGCCAACATCCTCAAGCCGCCGCTGGCGCGAGGCGAGCTCCAGTGCATCGGCGCCACCACCCTCGACGAGTTCCGCAAGTACATCGAGAAGGACGCCGCACTCGAGCGGCGCTTCCAGCCGGTCATGGTCGAGGAGCCGACCATGGACGAGGCGGTCGAGATCCTGTTCG
Source organism: uncultured Chloroflexia bacterium (assembly GCA_963806695.1). Taxonomy (GTDB): domain Bacteria; phylum Chloroflexota; class Limnocylindria; order QHBO01; family QHBO01; genus JACDBZ01. Next base: position 8,372 of record CAWDYT010000006.1, read on the forward strand.
GCATCCGCGAGCGCTACGAAGACCACCACCGGGTCAAGATCAGCGACGAGGCCGTGCGCTCTGCCGTGGATCTCTCGGTGCGCTACGTGGCCGACCGCGCCCTGCCGGACAAGGCGATCGACCTCATCGACGAGGCCGGGTCGCGCGTGCGGCTGCGGTCCGCATCGGCGCCGGCGGAGATCAAGACCGCGCAGCAGGCACTCGAGGAGACGACGCGCCTGAAGGACGAAGCGATCGCCGGCCAGGACTACGAGGCCGCCGCTCGCCTGCGCGACGAGGAAGCCCAGGGCAAGGAACGCATCGAGGAGATGCGGAAGGCCTGGCACGAGGAGCAGGCCAAGGAGACGCCCGTCGTCACCGACGAGGACATCGCCCAGGTCGTGAGCATGTGGACCGGCATCCCGGTCATCCGCATCAGCGCCGAGGAGTCGGAGCGCCTGCTGAAGATGGAGGATGCCCTCCACGGCCGGGTCATCGGTCAGCAGGAGGCGATCGAGACGATCAGCAAGGCCGTGCGTCGCGCGCGCGCCGGGCTCAAGGACCCCAAGCGGCCGATCGGCTCGTTCATCTTCATGGGACCCACCGGCGTCGGCAAGACGGAGCTCGCCAAGGCGCTGGCCGAGTTCATGTTCGGCTCCGAGGACGCGCTCATCAAGATCGACATGAGCGAGTTCATGGAGCGCCACAACGTCTCGCGCCTGGTCGGCGCCCCGCCCGGCTACGTCGGCTACGACGAGGGCGGCCAGCTGACCGAGGCGGTGCGGCGCAAGAGCTACTCAGTGGTGCTGCTCGACGAGATCGAGAAGGCGCACCCCGAGGTGTTCAACATCCTCCTCCAGATCCTGGAGGACGGGCACCTGACCGATGCGAAGGGGCGCCGCGTCGACTTCCGCAACACGGTCATCGTGATGACCAGCAACGTCGGCGCACAGCTTCTCCAGCGCGACACGAGCATCGGCTTCCGTGCCGCCGCCGGCGACGAGTCGCTGCAGGCGAACCAGGAATACGACCGGATGAAGGAGAAGGTGCTCGGCGAGCTGAAGAACGTCTTCCGGCCGGAGTTCCTTAACCGCATCGACGCCACCGTCGTCTTCCGTCAGCTCACGCGCGAAGAGATCCGCGAGATCGTGGACCTGCTGCTGGCGCGGGTGAAGGACCAGCTCGCGGGCCAGGAGATGGAGCTGGTGGTCACCGATGCCGCCAAGGACTCGATCATCGTGAAGGGGTACGACCAGGCGTACGGCGCGCGGCCGCTGCGGCGCGAGATCCAGAACCAGATCGAGGACCCGCTGGCGGAGCGGATGCTCCAGGCCAGCTTCTCCCCCGGCGATATCGTCGTGATCGACGTCGGCGAGGACGGCGCGCTGACGATCGACAGCGGCACGCCCGCCAAGAAGCAGCCGGCCCGGGCCGGCCGGTAACCCGCCGGTAATCCGGGGGTACGCGGGCCGTGGCACCATCGCGGCGCCCGTGAGCGACTGAGAGCAGCGTGCCAGCCGTCAAGACCACCTACCTCTGCCAGCAGTGCGGCGCCGCCTCACCCAAGTGGGCCGGGCAGTGCCCGTCGTGCAGCGCCTGGAACACCCTGGTCGAGACCGCGGCCGCGCCCCGGGCAGCCGCTCGCGCCAGGCAGTCGCCGGCACGGGCCATGGCCGGCGCCGCCTCGATGGAGGCGATCGGCCAGGTCGAGAGCGCAGAGGCGTCGCGATTGGCCTCGGGCATCGGGGAGGTGGACCGAGTGCTGGGCGGGGGATTCGTGCCCGGCTCGATCGTCCTGTTCGGTGGGGACCCCGGCATCGGGAAGTCGACCCTCCTCCTCCAACTGGCGGCCCGTCTCGCCGAACGTGAGCAGGTGCTGTACGTCACCGGCGAGGAGTCCTCGGCACAGGTGCGTGGCCGAGCGGAGCGAATCGGGGCGGTGGTCGAGGGGCTCAGCCTCGCCGCCACCACGGACCTCGAAACTGCGCTCGCCGCCATTGACCATCTCCGTCCGGCGCTCGCGGTCGTCGACAGCGTCCAGACGCTGACGAGCGGTGAGCTGACCGGGCCTGCGGGCAGCGTCGGCCAGGTGCGCGAGGTTGCCGCCCGCCTGGCGGAGGCGGCGAAGTCGAGCGGAACCTGCGTGGCCCTGGTCGGTCACGTCACCAAGGAGGGCACGGTCGCGGGACCGCGCACGCTGGAGCACCTCGTAGACGCAGTGATCTACCTGGAGGGTGAGCGGCTCGGCTCGACCCGCCTGCTGCGGGCGGCGAAGAACCGCTTCGGGTCGACCGACGAGGTCGGCGTGCTCGAGATGCGCGGCGACGGCCTGGCCGAGGTCGACGACGCCAGCCGCTTCTTCATCGAGTCCGACGAGAGCCCCACGGCGGGCGCGGCCGTCACCATTGCGCTCGAGGGGACAAGGCCGCTGGCCGTGGAGATCCAGGCCCTGTCTGCGCCTGCCAGCTACGGCTCGCCCCGGCGCGCCACGACAGGAGTGGACACGAACCGGGTGCTGATGCTGATCGCCGTGCTGGCGCGCCACGCAGGCTTGAACCTGTCGAGCCAGGACGTGTACGTCAACGTCGCCGGCGGACTACGCATCGACGAGCCGGCCGCCGACCTCGCCATTGCCATGGCCCTCGCCTCGAGCCTGCGCGACCGGCCGGTGCAGCCGGCGACGGTGCTGGCCGGCGAGGTGGCGTTATCGGGACGGCTGCGGGCGGCCGTCCGCGCCGAGCGTCGGTTGCTGGAGGCCACCCGCCTCGGCTTCGAGCGCCTCGTCACCGGGCCTGCGCGCGGTGCCGCGCCCGAGCGCGCCCGCGGACTCATCGTGGCGCGTGACATCCGGGAGGCCATCGGTCAGGCACTGACCGACTGACGGTCCGGCTGCCGCCGGACCTGGCGCGGCGCCTGGATAGTCCCTCGGGTGGTGCATGGACGCCACGGTACCCAGGTGCTAAGGTTTCGGCCCGCCGGGACCGGCCGCGGTCCGACGGTCATCTTCTCTCTTCATCCGGTTCATCCTCGCCCGCGGCCACGATCATTCGGAACTCATTCATGACACGGATCATCCAGCTGACGGGTGCTCTGCTGGGCACCCTGATCGGGTTCGCGCTGGGATTGGCGCTGCTTCAGCGCGCCGGCGGTCTGGTGGATCCCGCCAACAGGCCGGCCTTCCTCACCGCGTTCGTCGTGGCCACGCTGCTCTTCGGCTACCTCGCCATCCCGTACATCACGATCTATCCGGTTCGCCGCGCAGTCGAGAAGCTCACTGACGCGGGTGCGGGAGAGTTCGCGCTCGGGGTGGCAGCGGTCGTCGTCGGCCTGCTGATGGGGGTGCTGATCGGCATTCCGCTGGCGCAGCTCGGTGGTGCCGCCGGGCAGCTGCTGCCGCCGGCGGCGGCCCTGTTCCTGGCCTTCATGATGCTGGCGGCCACGATGTACAAGCGGGACGTGCTGCTGGCCGCGGCCGGAGGGCTCGTCCCCGGCGGGCGTCGCGCGGGTGCGCCCGGCCAGGTCGTGATCGACACCAGCGCCGTGATCGACGGGCGCATCGTCGACATCGCCAAGACCGGCTTCATCCTCGGCCACCTCGTCGTTCCGCGCTTCGTGCTCGACGAGCTGCAGCGGATCGCCGACTCTCCGGACGCGATGCGTCGGAACCGCGGCCGTCGAGGACTCGAGATGCTGTCCGCGCTGCAGAAGGACTCCATCGCCCAGGTGGAGATCAGCGAGGCCACCTACCCGGAAGTGCCAGAGGTCGACGCGAAGCTGATGGCCTACGCGCGCGACCACACGGCGGCGATCCTGACGAACGACTACAACCTGAACCGCGTGGCCGATCTCCAGGGCATCCGTGTGCTGAACATCAACGAGCTGGCGAACGCGGTGAAGGCGGTCGTGCACCCCGGCGAGGAGATGAGCGTCCGGATCATCCAGGAGGGCAAGGAGGCCGGGCAGGGCGTCGGCTACCTCGACGACGGCACGATGATCGTGGTCGAGGGCGGGATCCGCTTCCTCAACCAGGAGCTCGCCGATCACGGTCACCCGCGTGCTGCAGACCGTGGCCGGCCGCATGATCTTCGCCCAGCCCCGCGGCGACGCGGTCTGACGCGGTCCGATGGCGTCGCCGGTCCCGTTCGCCGCCATCCTGGTCGCCGCCGGGCGCAGCAGCCGGATGGGGAGCGACAAGCTGTGGGCCGATGTCTGGGGCCGGCCCACCTGGCGCTGGAGCCTGGACGCGCTGTTCGCCACTCCTGGCCTGACCCGTGTCGCGATTGCCGTCGGCGCCGACGCGGTGGACCGATTTCGCGCGGCGCTTCCTGCCGACGCAGCCGACCGCTGCCTCGTCGTTCCGGGCGGTGAGGTGCGCGCCGACTCGGTCATCGCCGGGCTGTGGGCCCTGACCGGGGCGGGCTACGACGACGCAACGCTCGTGCTCGTCCACGACGCCGCGCGCCCGGCGGTGCTGCCCGAGCTCATCGGCGCGATCGCGGCCGCGGCGGCGGGCGGGGAGGCAGCCGTCATCCCGGTCGTACCGGTGACCGACTCGCTGAAGCGCATCCGCAACCAGCGCGTCGTGGCGCCGGTCGAGCGCTCGGAGGTCGCGGCCGCCCAGACCCCGCAGGCCGCGCGGCTCGGGGCGCTGCGCGCCGCCATCGAGGAAGCGCACGCCTGGGGTCGGCCGATCACCGACGACGCGGGCGCGCTGGCCGCGGCCGGCGTTCCGGTCCACACCGTTCCGGGCGACCCGACGAACCGCAAGCTGACCGATCCCGGAGACCTGGTGGCCATCCGCGCCCTGCTTGCCAGCCGGGCGGCGCCGATCGAACCGCGTCACGTCGAGGCTGGGCGGGTCGGGATCGGCTTCGACGCCCATGCGCTGGTCGAGGGCCGGCCGATGCGCATCGCGGGCGTCACCTTTCCCGACGAGCAGCGCGGCCCACAGGGCCACTCGGATGGGGACGCGGCGCTCCACGCGCTGATCGACGCCCTGCTCGGGGCCGCGTCCCTGGGTGACATCGGGATGCTGTTCCCATCCGATGTCGAGGCCTGGGAAGGCGCCGACTCCGCGGAGCTGGTCCAAGGCGCGCTGCGGCTTCTCGGCGAGCACGGGTGGCGGCCGGCGTTCGCCGACGTCGCCGTCGCGGTCGCGCGGCCGTCGATCGCGCCACGACGGGACGAGCTGGCCGCTCGCGTCGCCGACCTCCTCGGCCTGGCGCGGGAGTCGGTGTCGATCAAGGCGACGACGACCGACGGTCTCGGCATCGCGGACGGCGGCGGGATCGCGGCCTGGGCGGTCGCCGGCATCGAGCCGGCTGGGTGAGCGACTGGATCGGCGGCCGTCGTCCGGTGGCCGAGGCCCTCGCCGCTGGGCGCGAGGCGCACCGCCTCCTCGTCTCGGCGTCGGCCAGGCCGTCGCCCGAGCTCCGGGCGATCACCGACGCGGCACGCCGCCTGCACCTGCCGACCGACCGCGTCCCGGCCGACCGGCTGAGCCGGATCGCCGGCTTCGATGGCCACCAGGGCGTCCTGCTGGAGGTGGGGGAGCGCCGCTGGGCGAGCCTGGACGACGTGCGAGGGCATGCCCGCACCGCCGGACACGACCCCCTCGTACTGGTTCTCGAGCACCTCCAGGACCCGACGAACTTCGGGACTCTCCTTCGCTCGGCCGAGGCCGCCGGCGTCGACGGCGTCGTCTTTCCCGAACGCGGGGCCGCACCGCTGAGCGCCGCCGCGGTGAAGGCGAGCGCCGGAGCCAGCGAGCACCTCCTGCTCGTGCGGCTGCCGACGATCGGTGAGGCGATCCACGAGCTGAAGCAGGCCGGGCTGCGCCTGGTCGCGGCAGACCAGGACGCACCCGCATCGGCCTGGGAGACGGACCTGTCCGGACCGCTGGCCGTCGTGGTCGGCAGCGAGGGAAGCGGGCTGTCGGGAGCGACCCGCCGCCGGTGCGACGTGCTCGTCAGCTTCCCGATGGCGGGACGCGTGGCCAGCCTGAACGCCGCGACCGCGGGCGCGCTCCTGCTGTTCGAGGTGGTCCGACAGCGCAGTCGCTAGACTCGTCCCGTGCCGAGGTAGCTCAATGGCAGAGCATCGGTTTTGTAAACCGACGGTTGTGGGTTCGACTCCCACCCTCGGCTCCACCCTCAGGCGCACAGCCGCACGCGGGCCGGTCCGGGAGGTCGCCGGGCGTCCGGTCGGGATGGCCCGAATGCACTACTTCCGTCGACAGTGGGCGGGCGTAGAGTCCGGGAATGCAGCCGGTCCACGTCCTTCTGCGCATGGCCGTACGTGAAGAAGAGGAGGACGGCCACGCTCGCCGCCAGGCCCGCGCGACGCAAGTCGCGGAACAAGGCGAGCGCGAGGAGCATCGTGGCCGCGGTCCCGAGCAGGACGATCAGCAGCGGCCTGAGGACGACGGCGGCGCCAACCTGCTCCTCGATGTTCTGAGCGAAGAGGAAGACTACGAAGGTCGCCGCGAGCAGTGGTGGATGTGCGAGCGACGTCCACGGCGATGCGAGGACGCGGAAGGCACTGCTCGACGGTCGCACTATCGGCCGTGGGGTTGCTTCGACCGATTCGGCGTTCATTCGCGGCATGCTAGCCGACCCTTCGCATTCCGTTCACAGCGTGAGAACGCTCGCTTGACGATCAGCGAGTAGACCCGCCGACACGGAGAGACGTCGTGTCCTGTTTGTCTGCACCCATAACTCGGCTCGCTCACAAATAGCCGAGGGGCTCCTACGGCACTTCGGCGGTGATCGCTTCGACGTGCACAGCGCCGGGACCGAGGCGACGTCCGTCCGCCCCGAGGCAATCGCCGTTATGGGCGAGATCAACATCGACATCTCGGGGCAGGAGAGCAAGACGATTGATCGCTACGTCGGCGAGCCGTTCGAGTGGGTCGTCACCGTCTGCGATCGAGCCCGGCAGACCTGCCCGGTCTTTCCCGGAGGAGCGCATCGCCGTCTTCCGGCGCGTCCGCGACGAGCTTCGCGACCGTGTGCGGATGTTCACGCTTGCGGTAGCTCGCGAGGATACGCCGGCGCCGGAGCCCCCCGCGTCGGCGCCGAATAGCAGGGGAACCCGGTGCCTGCCGGGTGGGTGTCAGGGGCACGGAGGTACTACTGCCCCTCGCCGTGGCCGGGCGTAGAGTCGGGGAATGCAGCAGGTCCACGTCCTCCTCGCACAGGCGCTCTCGCTGAGCGGCTTGGTCGCGGCATCCGGCGCGTACGCGGGCATCCTGCGCCGACGTCAGGAGCGCCGCGTCGAATACCGGGCCGCGGCGCACGCCAGCCAGGCCGCGGTCACCCGGGTGGACCGGTCGATGGCCCTGTCGCGGATCGATCGCACCTTCAGTGCGAGCGTGTACCGGCGTCGCGACCACGCCGCATCGGTGTCGCGGAAGGGGTAACCGGCCCACCCATCGGCTCCATTCCAGCGTCTGTTGAGGGCGGTTGGGGCTTCGGATATACTCGATATCTCGGTCGGCGTCGCACCACGCGCCGGCCGCGATTCGTGGGTAGGTTGAGCAGGTGGTGAGCTCCGCTGACTGTAGATCAGCCGTCTTTCGACTGTGGGGGTTCGATTCCCTCCCTGCCCACCACACATCGCAGCCGAACGACCCGTTCCCAGGCCCACGTAGCTCAGTAGGCAGAGCACTTCCTTGGTAAGGAAGAGGTCTCCGGTTCGAGCCCGGACGTGGGCTCCATCCCTCCGGCAGTGGACCAGCTCCGCGTGGGCTGCCGAGATGCCGGGAAATCGCCGCAAATCTGTGTCCCAGAGTTGACGCGCGGTGCTGCCCAAGCCGATCCTCGCGTGGCTCAGCCCCGTCCCACTCGGGAGGCCAGTCCGTCACGTGGATCCCAACGTCCTCCTGCCGCTTCGCCAGCTCGGCGCTGTCGTTCATCTTCGCGGCCATGGTCTTCGCCCAGTGGCTCCGCCGCCGGCAGCCGTACCAGCTGGTGTGGACGATCGGGCTCGTCTGGTACGGCATCGGCGCCGGCACCGAGTACCTCGGCTCGGCCTTCGGCTGGAGCGAGCCGCTGTACCGGAGCTGGTATCTCGCCGGCGCATTCGGCGTCGCTGCCTGGCTGGGCCTCGGGACCGTCTTCCTCCTCGAGCGCACCCGCTTCGGGTACTTCGTCGCCTTCAGCGTCTTCGCCGGCGGCCTGTTCAGCATCCTGTCCGCAGCTGCGCGCGCCAAGGAGGGCGACCCGGTGTCGGCCGGGATGGTGCCACTGGTCGTGACGGCCGCGGCCGCAGCGGCCGTCGCGCTGGTGCTGGCGACCCGTTCGCGCCGCGACCTCGTCGGGCCGACGGCTGCCACGCTGCTGGTGGCCGCCACGCTCGTGGTGGCCGTGCTCACCTTCACCGTCCCGGTCGATCCGCCTGGCTACCACGTCGACGCCAGCGGGGTGCCGACCGGCGAGGCCTTCCCTGCCGACCTGCGCATCCTCACCCCACCGTTCAACATCGGCGGCGCGCTGGTCCTCGTGTTCGGCGCCGTCTACTCGGCCTACATCTTCATGCCCAAGCGCCGCGTGATGCGCGTCCCCGGCGGCCCACCCGTCATCGGCACCATCGGCCGCGCCGTCGCGGTCGCCGTGAACTTCGTGGCCTCGATCCCCGGCGCGTGGCGCGCGTTCCGGGCGGGCACGCTCAACTCGCGGGTGCCGGCCACGCTGCTGATCGCCATCGGCGGCTTCATCCCGAGCTGGACCAGTGGCCTGAACCGCTTCGGCGTCACCTGGGCCTTCTTCCTCGGCGAGCTGCTGGGGGTGATCTTCATCTTCCTCGGCTTCCTGGTCAGCACCGAGATCGTCAGCGACCGGCAGCTGCCGTTCACGCGCATCGGCGTCAAGCGCCGGAGCACCGGCCGGGCCGCGCCGGAGGCCGCCGGAACGCACGAGGCGCGTTGACGCAGGCGGGAGCTGCGGAGTACAATCTGCCGGCTTTCCCCCGGTGACCCGCCCTAGTTCGACGCGGCCGCGGAGTCGGTCGGCCGGGGGTGACGACGAGGAAACGAGAACCACGTGGCTAAGGCCGAGAACCGACCCGTGATCGCACTGGCGTGCACCGTCTGCAAGGAGCGCACGTACAGCACGCGGAAGAACAAGCGAAACGACCCGGGGCGCCTGGAGCTGAACAAGTTCTGCCCGCGCTGCCGGCAGCACCAGCTGCACCGGGAGACGAAGTAGGGAGGCTGCGTTCGCGGAGGGGTGTAGCTCAATTGGTAGAGCACTGGTCTCCAAAACCAGCGGTTGCAGGTTCGAGTCCTGTCGCCCCTGCCACCCTCACGACCGCCGCCATCCCACCCACCACGCCGTAGCAGGAAGACCGAACCGATCGTGCTGACCGGCATCCGCCGTTATCTGGTCGAGAGCTGGGCCGAGCTGAAGAAGGTCGCCTGGCCGACTCGCGAGACCGTCATCCGCCTGACCGTCCTGGTCGTCGCGGTGTCCGTTCTCGTGGGCCTCTACATCTTCGTGCTCGACCGGATCTTCAACACGCTCATTGACCAGGTGATCTGATGCCCGACGAAACGACCCCCGAGACGACGGTGAACGAGGCGCGCGAAGCCGCCCGTCTCTCGCGCGAGGCGCCGCGCCCCGGCGACATGCCGGAGGCGGAGCGCGCCAAGAAGCAGTGGTACGTCATCCACACCTACTCGGGCTACGAGAACAAGGTGAAGGCCAACCTCGAGCACCGCATCGAGTCGATGGGCGTGGAGGACCAGATCTTCCAGGTCCTCGTCCCGATGGAGGAGGAGATCGAGATCCGGAACGGCCAGCGCCAGACCGTGAATCGCAAGGTCTTCCCCGGCTACGTGCTGGTGGAGATGGCGATGAGCGACGAGTCCTGGTACGTGGTGCGGAACACCCCGGGCGTGACGAGCTTCGTCGGCTCCGGGAACCGGCCGCTGCCCCTCGACGAGAACGAGGTCAAGAAGATCCTCAAGCAGATGGGGGTCGAGACGCCGAAGTTCAAGGTCCAGTACCAGAAGGGCCAGAGCGTGCGCGTCAAGGACGGCCCGTTCGCCGAGTTCATCGGCACCGTCGACGAGGTCAATCCGGAGAAGAACAAGGTCAAGGTGCTGGTCAGCATCTTCGGCCGCGAGACGCCGGTGGAGCTCGACTTCCTGCAGATCGAGAAGCTGTAGCGACCGATCCAGATCGCGGCGTCATGAGCGCGCCGCCCAGGCAGAGGGAGGGACCGCACCGGTCCCGTCTGAACCTCCGAAGGAGAACCGATGGCAAAGAAGATTCGCGCGATGCTGAAGGTGCAGGCGCCCGCCGGCGCCGCCACCGCCGCCCCGCCCGTCGGACCGGCGCTCGGCCAGCACGGCATCAACATCATGGAGTTCATCAAGGCCTTCAACGAGCGGACCGCCGACCAGCGCGGCTACGTCGTCCCGGCCGAGATCACCGTCTTCGAGGACCGCAGCTTCACCTTCGTGACGAAGGCGCCGCTGGCGGCCGCGCTGCTGAAGAAGGCAGCCGGCGTCGAGTCCGGCTCGGCGGTCCCGAACAAGGAGAAGGTCGGCAGCGTCACGCGCGCCCAGGTCCGCGAGATCGCCGAGATGAAGATGCAGGACCTCAACGCCAACACCGTCGAGCAGGCGATGCGGATCATCGAGGGCACCGCGCGCTCGATGGGCATCGAGGTGGCCTCCTGATGGCGAAGCACGGACGGAAGTACACCGAGGCGGCCAAGCTGGTCGAGCCGGAGCGCCGCTACGAGATCGACGAGGCGGCCGAGCTGCTGCCGCAAGCTGTCGATCTCCAAGTTCGACGGCACCGTCGAGGCGCACCTGCGCCTGGGCGTCGACCCGCGCCACGCCGACCAGCTGGTGCGCGGCACCGTCGTCCTGCCGCACGGCACCGGCAAGACGACCCGCGTCATCGTCTTCGCCCAGGGTGAGAAGGCCCAGGAGGCGCTGCGCGCCGGCGCCGACGAGGTCGGCGGCGACGACCTGGTGAAGCGGATCGAGGACGGCTGGTTCGAGTTCGACGTCGCCATCGCCACGCCGGACATGATGGGCACCGTCGGCCGTCTGGGGAAGAAGCTCGGCCCACGCGGCCTGATGCCGAACCCGAAGTCGGGCACCGTGACCTTCGACATCGAGCGCGCCGTCGGCGAGATCAAGTCGGGGCGTATCGAGTTCAAGGTCGACCGCGCCGGGATCGTCCACGTGCCGGTCGGACGCGCAAGCTTCACGCCCGAGCAGCTGGCGGCCAACGTCGCGACCCTGGTGGACGCGATCAACCGCGCCAAGCCGTCGGGCGCCAAGGGCACCTACATGCGGACGCTGACCCTGGCGCCGACCATGGGCCCCGGCATCCGCGTCGACATCCCATCGGCGCTGGCAGCCGCCAACGCCTGAGAGGACAGGGCGGCGCACATCGGCTAGGATGGGCGCCGATTCAACCGAAGACGCCAGAGACCGCGATGCGTCCCGGGTGTGACTCCCGGACCAATCGTCGGCGCTGAAGGACTCAGACGCCGCGGCACGCGCAGGCACGAAAGAACGACTTGCCATGACGGCGGTTCCGTGTCGCGCACTGCACGGGCCGCCGTTTTCGATTTCAAGGAGGAGACCAGGACAGACCGATGCCGACCGATGTCAAGCGCCAGGCCGTTGCCGAGCTGACGGAGCTGCTCCGCTCCAGCTCCGCCATGGCCGTGGTCGATTACCGGGGCCTGAAGGTCTCGGACATGCAATCGGTCCGGAGGACGCTCCGCGACAGCGGTGTGCAGCTCACCATCGCCAAGAACCGCCTGCTGAAGATCGCTGCCGACGAGGCGGACCGCACCGAGCTCAAGGACGCGCTCACCGGTCCGACCGCGCTGGCCACGATCGACGGCGACGAGGCGGCGATGGCGAAGGCGCTGTCAGATGCCCTCCGGCCCTACTCCCGCGTCGTCTCGGTGCGGGGCGGCATGCTGGGCAGCCAGGCGATCGACGCCGCGCAGCTCACCCGGCTCGCCACCCTGCCGTCGCGCGACGTCCTGCTCGGCAAGATCGCCGGCGGGATGGCCGCACCGATGACCGGCATGGCCGCCGTGCTGGCGGCGAACCTCCGCAACCTGGTCGGGGTGCTCAGCGCCGTGGCCGACAAGAAGCAGCAGACGCAAGATCCGGCCTGACGGGTCGACGAAGCTAACGACAGGAGAACGAACCCGATGGCGACCAAGACCCTGGACAAGGATCAGATCCTCGAGGCGATCGACACGATGACCGTCCTCGAGCTCAGCGAGCTGGTGAAGGCCTTCGAGGAGCGATACGGCGTGACCGCCGCCGCCCCCGTGGCCGTGGCCGCCGCCGGCCCCGCGGCCGGTGGTGACGGTGCCGCCGCCGCCGCCTCCGAGGAGCAGAGCGAGTTCGACGCGGTCCTGACCGACGTCGGCGCCAACAAGATCCTGGTGATCAAGGCCGTCCGCGAGCTGACCGGGCTGGGCCTCAAGGAGGCGAAGGACCTCGTCGACGCGGCCCCGAAGGCCGTGAAGGAGGGTGTCGCCAAGGAGGAGGCCGAGGCCGCCAAGGAGAAGCTGGCCGAGGCCGGCGCCACCGTCGAGATCAAGTAACCTCCGGCGCCCGCGATTCACGAAGCCGGCTCCCATCGCGGGAGCCGGCTTCGTCGTGCCCGGGCCCTTCCATCGGCGCCGGCAAGCGTGTACGCTGAGCATCTGCACGTTCTTGAGCAATTGCTCATGCCGCACACCGGAAGGTCCGGACGTTGCCCGACGAGCTCAGCTGGGACGAACACGAGCTCCTCGCCCGCATCGCGCACCGCTGGTACGCGGATGGTCGGACGCAGGGCGAGATCGGCGAAGAGTTCGGCCTGTCCCGAACGAAGGTCCAGCGCCTGCTGGAGCGTGCGCGTGCAACCGGCGTGGTCGAGATCCACATCGAGCCGCCCCTGGGCGTCGATCTCGACCTCGAGGCCCAGCTGGTCGACGTGTTCGGTCTGACCGATGCCATCATCAGCTCGCGCCGCCCGGACGTGGAGTCCCAGCGTGCCGGCGTGGCACGCAGCGCCGCCCGTCACCTGGAGCGGCGGCTGCACGACGGATCGGTGGTGGCGGTGAGCCACGGTCGCGACATCGGCGAGGTCCCGCGCTATTTCCGACCTGCCGCGCCGATCGACTGCGTGTTCGCCAGCGCGATGGGCGGGTCCCCCAGCGTCGACGCCCCGACCAATCCCAACGAGATCTGTCGCGCCCTCGCGGCGCGATGCGGCGGGCGTGCCGAGATCCTCTTCGCCCCCGCCTACGTGGAGAGCGCCGAGATCCGCGATCGGCTGCTCGAGCAGGATGCGGTGGCGCACGCGCTGCAGGTGGCGGCGGCTGCCGACGTGGCGCTGGTCGGGATCGGCGGAACCGATGACGGCTGCACGATGGTGCGCAGCGGCTCGCTCTCGCTGACCGAGATCGCCGAGCTCCGGACGCAGGGAGCGGTGGGGGACGTCATCGGCAACTACGTGGACGTCGACGGCGGCGTGATCCAGGCGCCCCACGACAGCCGACTCGTGGGACTGTCGATCGACGATCTGCGGCGCATCGGCTCGGTCATCGCCGTCGCCTCTGGCGACGAGAAGCCGCGAGCCATCCTCGGAGCGCTGCGGGCCGGGGTCATCGACGTCCTGATCGTGGACGAGGCGAATGCGCGCACGGTCGTTGGGCTCGTCCCGGGAGGAGGTGTGTAGTGCCGGTCACCCCAACGACGGAGATCATCAGCCGCGCCTTCGAGGGCAGGTACGGCGTGGCCGCGATCAACGTCGTGAACGACCTGACGATGGAGGCGGTTCTCGCCGCCGCGGAGGACCTCAGGGCACCGCTCATCGTTCAGACATCGGTCAAGACCGTGAAGTCGGTCGGCGCAGACGTGCTGATGGCCATGTGGCGCGCGATGACCGACCGCATCACGGTGCCGGTTGCGCTCCACCTGGATCACTGCGGCGAGCGCGAGATCATCACCCTCTGCCTCGAGAAGGGCTGGAACTCGGTCCTCTTCGACGGTTCGCAGCTGAGCGTCGAAGAGAACCAGCGGCAAAGCGCCGAGGTCGTGGCCGAGGCTCGGCCATACGGCGCCCTTGTCGAGGGGGAGATCGAGGGCTTCAGGCGCGTCGAGGAGATCACCGCCGACGACGTCGTCGAGGAGCAGTCCCTCGAGACGGCGGTCGAGTTCATCCGGGCCACCGGCGTCGATGTCTTCGCCCCCGCCATCGGCAACGCCCACGGCATGTATCGGACGACACCGACACTCGACAGCCAGCGAGTGACCGACATCGTCGAGGCGACCGGCATTCCGGTTGCGCTCCACGGGGGAACGGGCATGACACCGGACCAGTTCAGCGACCTGATCGCACGAGGCTGCGCGAAGGTCAACATCTCGACCGCGCTGAAGATCCAGCTCATGCAGTCGGGATACGACTACATGACCGAACATGCCGGCGAGTACGACCCGCCGAAGCTCTTCGACGCGCAGCGCGCCGCGGTCAAGGCGATGGCCGAGGATCACATCCGCCTCTTCGACAGCGCGGGAAGGGCGTGATGAACGCCCTGGTGTTCGACTGCGACGGCGTGCTCGCCGATACCGAGCGCGACGGGCACCGACTCGCCTTCAACCAGACCTTCCGCGAGTTCGGCATCCCACTCGAGTGGGCGGAGGAGGAGTACGGGCGCAAGCTGCAGATCGCCGGCGGCAAGGAGCGTATGGCGAGCGAGCTGACGCCCGAGTTCTGCCGGGCCAACGGCCTGCCGACCGATCCCGAGGGCCAGACCGCCATGCTGGGCGACTGGCATCGGCGCAAGACCGCCATCTACACCGAGATGGTGGCCGCCGGGCGCCTCCCGCCGAGGCCGGGGATCAGCCGCGTCATGGCCGAGGCGGACGCCGCCGGATGGGCAATGGCCGTGGCATCGACGTCGGCGGAGCCGTCGGTCCGCGCCATCCTCGCGCAGGCGGCCGGACCCGAGGGCGCGGCCAAGGTTGCCGTGCTCGCCGGCGACGTGGTCGAGCACAAGAAGCCGGCGCCGGACATCTACGAGCTCGCCCTCAAGCGCCTGGGGATCCCGCCGGCCGAGACGCTCGTGATCGAGGACTCGCGCAATGGGCTCCTCGCCGCGGTCGGCGCCGGCCTGCGGTGCGTGATGACCGTCAACGGATACACCGAGGGAGAGGATGCATCCGAGGCGGTCCTGGTCGTCACGTCGCTGGGCGACCCGGGCGGCGAGCGGACCCGCGTCATCGCCAACCGGAGCGGGGCGCAGCCGGGCGACTACATCACCCTGGCTGATCTGGAGCAGTGTCTTTCCGGCTGAGGCCGGCTCGGTCACCGAAGGAGGTTCGTGTATGGCAAGACCCGCGCTCGACGACCTCGACCTCGTCATCAAGACGATGTCGACCACGATCGTCGACAACACGGAGTACTTCTCGCAGCTTGACGCTGTCGTCGGTGACGGTGACTTCGGCTACTCGCTGCGCAGCGGCTTCGAGGTCGTCGCGGCCGAGTACGACACCTTCGATCGCTCGAGCGTCGGCGCCGTCCTCAAGAAGATCGGCATCACGATCTCCAGCAAGGTCGGCGGCTCGAGCGGGCCGTTCTGGGGCACCGCGTTCCTGCGCGCCGGCATCACGGCCGGCGACAAGACCGAGCTCACCTCGGAGGACCTGATCGCAATGCTCCGCGCCGCGGTCGAGGGGATCATGGCCCGCGGTGGCGCATCGCTCGGGGAGAAGACGCTGCTCGACGCGCTCGTGCCGGCGATCGACAGCCTCGAGGGAAGCTTCGGCGAGCCGATCACCGACAACGGCGTGGCGGCGCTCCAGACAGCCGCGGACGTGGCCGTCAAGGCGGCCGAGGACACCAAGGGCATGCTCGCCATGCGCGGCCGCGCGGCATACACCGGCGAGCGAAGTCGCGATTCCGTCGACGCCGGTGCGACCGCCATCGGCGTCATTCTCCAGGCCATCAGCGCCGCATGGGGCGCCAAGTACAGCACCTGAAGGAGATCCGGGCGTGAAGAAGTTCGTCAACGACCCCAGCCAGTTCGTCCCCGAGTTCCTGGAGGGGATCGCCCTCGCCAGCGGCGGCTCGCTCAAGTACGAGCCGAAGTACAACCTCATCTATCGGGCCGACATGCCGAAGGCCGACCGGGTGTCGATCATCCAGGGCTCGGGTTCCGGCCACGAGCCCGCCCACACCATGATCGTCGGCCCGGGCATGCTCGACGCTGCCTGCCCCGGTGACGTGTTCGCGGGCCCGCCGGTCGAGTTCGTGACCGAGACCTCGAAGCTGATGGACACGCCGGCGGGCGTCCTCTACATCGTCAACAACTACACCGGCGACCGGGCCGCGTGGGAGATGGCCAAGGAGATCCAGGAGGCCGAGGGCCAGAAGATCGGCTACCTGCTGGTCAACGACGACGTGGCGGTCAAGGACTCGACCTGGACCGTCGGCCGCCGGGGCGTGGCCGGCAACTTCTTCGTCATCAAGGCCGTCGGCGCCAAGGCCGACAAGGGCGGCAGCCTCGAGGACTGCGTGGCGGTCGGCGAGAAGGTCATCGCCAACGTGCGCACCATGGGCATCGCCCTATCGTCGTGCACCCCGCCGGTGCGCGGCACGCCGCTGTTCGACATCGGCGACGACGAGATCGAGATCGGGATCGGCATCCACGGTGAGCCCGGCCGCCAGCGGGCCAAGATCGAGCCGGCCGACGCGCTCGTCGACATCCTGCTCGACGCGATCGTGCCTGACCTGCCGTTCAGCTCCGGCGACGAGGTCGCGTTGATGGTGAACGGTCTGGGTGGCACGCCGATCAGCGAGCTGTACCTGCTGTACGGCTCCGCCCACAAGAAGCTCGCCGACAAGGGCATCAACGTCTGGCGCAGCTACGTGAACGAGTACTGCACCTCGCTCGAGATGGCCGGTGCCCACATCTCGCTGCTCAAGGTCGACGACGAGCTCAAGGAGCTACTGACTCGCTCCGGCCGAGATCGCCTATCGCGTCTTCTGAGTCTGGCGCGCATTGCCGGATGGCGTCCGGCTCGCACGGCGGAGAGGCCGGCTCGGGCTCACGAGCCGGTCTCTGGGGGACGCTCGCCGTCGGGGGGCGCTTCAGTTGACGAAGCGGAACGCGGTGATATACTCTCCTTTCGCGTGTCCGCGCCTCACCATGCCTTCCTCCAGGAGTACTGAATGGCCTTGGCCGAGTCTGCCAGCCGATTTGAGCTGGCTCCGATTCGTGAGAATTTCTCGCACATTCCGGAGGTCCTGCCCCTCCCGAACCTGATCCAGACCCAGACCGACTCGTTCGAGTGGTTCGTCTCCACCGGCCTCCGCGAGCTCCTCGACGAGATCACCCCGATCACCGACTTCACCGGCAAGAATCTCGAGCTGCACTTCCGCGAGTTCTACTTCGAAGATCCGAAGTTCTCGGAAGAGGAGTGCCGCACCCGTGACCTCACCTACGCGCGTCCGCTGAAGGTGGAGGTCGACCTCGTCATCAAGGAGACCGACGAGGTCAAGCACCAGACCGTCTTCATGGGCGACTTCCCGTGGATGACGGACCAGGGCACGTTCATCATCAACGGCGCCGAGCGCGTGGTGGTGAGCCAGCTCGTGCGCTCGCCGGGCGTGTACTACACCGCTGCCGAGGATCCCTCGACCGGGCGGCTGCTGCATGCCGCCAAGGTGATCCCGAACCGCGGTGCCTGGCTCGAGTTCGAGACCTCGAACAAGGACCTGCTGAGCGTCAAGGTCGACCGCAAGCGCAAGATCCCGGTCACCACGCTGCTGCGCGCCGTCGGCCTCGAGACCAGCGAGATCGAGAAGATCTTCGCGCCCGCCGACGACAATCCGGAGCACCCGTATATCGCGCTGACCCTGGAGAAGGACCCGACCGGGGACCAGGACCAGGCGCTCATCGAGGTCTACAAGAAGCTGCGCCCCGGCGATCCGCCGACCGTCGAGAACGCGCGCGCCCTGGTCACCAGCCTGTTCTTCAACTTCCGCCGCTACGACCTCGGTCGCGTCGGTCGCTACAAGCTGAACAAGGCGCTCGGCGAGGTGGCCGCGAAGCTGAAGATCGACCTGCCCGCCGAGGACGCGCCGAACCCTCGCGAGAGCCGCGTCATCAGCCGCGAGGACATCGAGGCGATCATCGGCAAGCTGATCGAGCTGAACAACGGCCGCGGCGACCCCGACGACATCGACCATCTGGGCAACCGGCGCATCCGCGCCAACGGCGAGCTGATCCAGAACCAGTTCCGGATCGGCCTGCTCCGCATGGAGCGCGTCGTGAAGGAGCGGATGACGATCACCGACTCGGACCAGGCGACGCCGAACACGCTGATCAACATCCGCCCGGTCGTGGCGGCCATGAAGGAGTTCTTCGGCGGCAGCCAGCTGAGCCAGTTCATGGATCAGACGAACCCGCTGGCCGAGCTGACCAACAAGCGACGCCTCTCCGCGCTGGGCCCCGGTGGCCTGAGCCGCGAGCGCGCCGGCTTCGACGTCCGTGACGTCCATCCCAGCCACTACGGCCGGATGTGCCCGATCGAGACGCCGGAAGGTCCGAACATCGGCCTGATCGGCTCGCTGGCGACCTACGGCAAGATCAACAAGCACGGCTTCATCGAGACGCCGTATCGGAAGGTGCGTCGTTTCGTCGGCAGCAAGGACAAGCAGGCCGATGCGCTCGGGCCAGATCCTGGCCGAGGACCTGGTCCTGTCCGACGGCGGCAAGCCCGTCGCGAAGGCCGGCGCCACGATCGACGACAAGCTGTGGGGCCAGATCAAGGACGGCAAGGTCGCCCAGGTCCGGATCCGGCCGGTCGTCACCGACGAGATCGTGTACCTCGATGCGTCCGAGGAGGAGAAGTTCCACATCGCGCAGGCCAACGCCGCGCTCGACGAGAGCTTCCGCTTCTCCGAGGACCGGGTGCTGGTCCGCTACAAGGACAAGTTCCTCGAGGAGACGGTCGACGTGATCGACTACATGGACGTCTCGCCGAAGCAGATCGTCAGCGTCGCCACGGCGATGATCCCGTTCCTCGAGCACGACGACGCGAACCGGGCCCTGATGGGCTCGAACATGATGCGCCAGTCGGTCCCGCTCCTCCAGCCGGAGGCTCCGGTGGTCGGCACGGGCGTCGAGTTCCGCGCCGCCCTCGACTCGCAGGGCGTCCTGGTGGCCAGGGCCGGCGGCACCGTCGTGTCCGTCACGGCCGACTTCCTGCAGATCGAGCGTGACGAGGGCGACGAGCGCGACACGTACAAGCTGAAGAAGTTCCTGCGCTCGAACCAGGGCACCTGCATCAACCAGCGGCCGGTCGTCGACGTTGGCGATCGCGTCACCGCCGGGCAGGTCCTGGCCGATGGCAGCAGCACCGATGGCGGGGAGATGGCCCTGGGCCAGAACGTCCTCGTCGCGTTCCTGCCCTGGGAGGGCGGCAACTACGAGGACGCCATCGTCATCAGCGAGCGGCTCGTCAAGGACGACCTGTTCACGTCGATCCATATCGAGAAGTACGAGATCGAGGCCCGCGACACGAAGCTCGGCCCCGAGGAGATCACGCGCGATATCCCGAACGTGGGCGAGGAGAGCCTGCGGAACCTCGACGAGGACGGGATCATCTACGACGGCGCCGAGGTCAAGCCCGGCGACATCCTCGTCGGCAAGATCACTCCCAAGGGCGAGACCGAGCTGACCGCCGAGGAGCGCCTGCTGCGCGCGATCTTCGGGGAGAAGGCGCGCGAGGTGCGCGACTCGAGCCTGCGGGTGCCGCACGGCGAGCGGGGAATCGTGGTCGACGTCCGGCAGTTCAGCCGGGACAACGGCGACGAGCTGCTCCGCCGGCGTGAACCGACTGGTGCGCGTCAGCGTCGCCCAGAAGCGCAAGATCGCGGTCGGCGACAAGATGGCCGGCCGGCACGGCAACAAGGGCGTGATCGCCAAGATCCTGCCGGTGGAGGACATGCCGTTCATGCCGGACGGCACGCCGGTCGACATCGTGCTCAACCCGCTCGGCGTGCCGTCCCGGATGAACATCGGCCAGATCCTCGAGACGCATCTCGGCTGGGCCGTGAAGGTCCTCGGCCTCAAGGTCGCGACGCCCGTCTTCGACGGCGCCACCGAGGAGCACATCGAGGAGGCGCTGAAGTCGGCCGGCCTGCCGAAGGACGGGAAGATCGACCTGTACGACGGCCGCACCGGCGATCGGTTCGATCATCGCGTGACGGTCGGCTACATCTACATGCTGAAGCTGCACCACCTGGTCGAGGACAAGATCCACGCGCGCTCCACCGGGCCGTACACGCCTCATCACCCAGCAGCCGCTGGGCGGCAAGGCGCAGTTCGGTGGCCAGCGCTTCGGCGAGATGGAGGTGTGGGCGCTCGAGGCCTACGGCGCGGCGAACATCCTCCAGGAGCTGCTCACAGTGAAGTCCGACGACGTCATGGGTCGCGTGCAAGACCTACGAGGCGATCGTCAAGGGCGAGGAGATCCAGTCCGCCCGGCGTGCCGGAGTCGTTCAAGGTGCTCATCAAGGAGCTCCAGGCGCTCGGGCTGTCGGTGGAGATCCTGAACGAGAACGAAGAGGAGATCCGCTTCATCGAGGACACCGGTAGCTACCCGCTGCCGGACCTCGGCGGAATCAATCTCCAGGGCTTTGAGGAATAGCCTCGACCGGCGACGCCGCAGGACGGCGTCGCCGCGTCCCACCCATCGGTCGATCCTGAGCCTGGGTCTGGTCCACCCCGGTCGAGAGCGCAGCAGCGGCACCGCCAGCCGCCGCAGGAGTCAGCAAGCCGCTCATGCTTGAAGTCAACAATTTCGACGCGATCCGTATCAGCCTCGCGTCCCCCGATCAGATCAAGGGCTGGTCCTCCGGCGAGGTCACCAAGCCGGAGACGATCAACTACCGCACGCTCAAGCCGGAGAAGGACGGCCTGTTCGACGAGCGCATCTTCGGTCCGACCAAGGACTGGGAGTGCTACTGCGGGAAGTACAAGCGCATCCGCTACAAGGGCATCGTCTGCGACAAGTGCGGCGTCGAGGTCACTCGCTCGAAGGTGCGTCGCGAGCGGATGGGCCACATCGAGCTCGCCAGCCCGGTGAGCCACATCTGGTACTTCAAGGGCACGCCGAGCCGTCTCGGCATCCTGCTCGACATCAGCCCGCGCAACCTCGAGCGCATCCTCTACTTCGCCCTGTACGTCGTCACCCGCGTCGACGCAGCGCAGCGCGACAAGGCGATCCAGCGCGTCGACGAGGAGGCCGAGGAGCGCATCGCGCGCGCACAGGCCGTGGTCGACGAGAAGCGCGCCGAGCTCGAGGCCGCCGTCGCCGACAAGCGCACCGAGGTCGATGCGGCTCACGAGTCCGAGAAGAAGCGTGTCGCCGATGCGCAGGCCGCCCGGACCGAGGAGCTGATGACCGCCGCCCAGGCGGTGGAGGCATCGATCAAGGCCGCCGGCAAGACCCTCGCCGAGGATGTCGTCTTCGCGGCGACCGGCGAGGTGATCGGTCGTGCCGGTGAGACGAGCAAGGAGGCCCTCGCCAAGCTGCGCGCCGTCGCCAAGGGCGAGGTCGCCGCTGTCGACGCCGATGCCAAGGAAGCGCTGGCCACCGCCGAGGAGAAGTATCAGACCGCCGTCGCCGACCTCACCTCGGGGATCGAGGAGGCGACCGCCTCGGAGCGCGAGAACGTCGCGCGCGAGACCGACGACGCTCGCGCTGCTGGGCCCGCACCGAGAAGGCGCGGCTGGCCGACATCAAGGTCATGCAGATCGTCACCGAGTCCGAGTACCGCCAGCTGACCGAGCTGTACGGCCGCATGTTCGACGCGGGCATGGGCGCCGAGGCGGTGAAGAAGATCATCGAGCAGATCGATCTCGATCAGCTCAGCCAGGACCTGCACGTCGAGATGCGCCAGACCTCCGGCCAGCGCCGGAAGAAGGCGATCAAGCGGCTGCGCCTGATCGAGGCGTTCCGCAAGTCCGGCAACGCGGCCGGAGTGGATGATCCTGTCCACCCTGCCGGTCATTCCGCCCGACCTGCGCCCCATGGTGCAGCTGGACGGTGGCCGCTTCGCGACGTCCGACCTCAACGATCTGTACCGCCGCGTGATCAACCGCAACAACCGCCTCAAGCGGCTGCTCGATCTGGGGCGCCGGAGATCATCATCCGCAACGAGAAGCGCATGCTCCAGGAGGCTGTCGACGCGCTGATCGACAACGGCCGACGCGGCCGCGCGATCGCCGGCACCGGCAACCATCGAGCTCAAGAGCCTGTCGGACATGCTGAAGGGCAAGCAGGGCCGGTTCCGCCAGAACCTGCTGGGCAAGCGCGTGGACTACTCGGGCCGCTCGGTCATCGTGGTCGGTCCGGAGCTGAAGCTCCACCAGTGCGGTCTGCCGAAGCAGATGGCGCTCGAGCTGTTCAAGCCGTTCGTCATGCGACAGCTCGTCGAGAAGGGCTTCGCGCACAACATCAAGAGCGCCAAGCGCATCGTGGAGCGCGTGCGGCCCGAGGTGTGGGACGTCCTCGAGGACGTCATCAAGGACCATCCGGTCCTGCTGAACCGCGCCCCGACCCTCCACCGGCTCGGCATCCAGGCATTCATGCCGGTGCTCGTCGAGGGATCGGCGATCCAGATCCACCCGCTCGTGTGCTTCGCGTTCAACGCGGACTTCGACGGCGACCAGATGGCGGTCCACGTTCCGCTCAGCTCCGCGGCGCAGCAGGAGGCGAAGGACCTCATGCTGTCCACCCGCAACCTGCTGTCCGCGGCCGATGGCTCGCCGGTGGTCAGCCCGACGCACGACATGGTGCTCGGCTGCTACTACCTGACCGTCGACCGCTCCAAGAGCAAGCCGAAGGACGGCGAGTTCAAGCCGTGGCAGGTGTACTCCGACGATGCGGAGGTCGTGCTGGCGGTCTCGTCCGGCGCGATCCACGTCCAGGACAGGGTCCGCGTCGAGACCGAGACCTGGCAGGGCGAGCCGACGGACGGCACAACCGTCCGCGAGATCATCACCACCACGGCCGGCCGGGTCATCTTCAATTCGATCCTGCCGCCGCCGCTGCGCTTCGTCGACCGGGTCATGGACCGCAAGGGTCTCAAGGAGATCATCGCGCGCTGCTACCGAAACCTCGGTCCGGAGGCGACGGCCACCCTGGTGGACGGCATCAAGGGCATCGGCTTCCACTACGCCACTCGCGCCGGCATCACCATCGGAGTGGAGGACCTGGCGGTCCCGAAGCAGAAGGCCGAGCTGCTGAAGCAGGCCGAGGAGCGCGTGGTCGACATCGACCGCGAGTTCCGACGTGGCTTCATCACCGAGGACGAGCGGTACACGCAGACCGTCGAGGTCTGGCGTGAGACGACCGACAAGGTGACCGAGTCGATGCTGGCGGGGCTGGACGAGCGCGGCTCGATCATGCTGATCACGAACTCGGGCGCCCGTGGCTCGGTGACCCAGATCCGCCAGCTGGCCGGCATGCGCGGCCTGATGGCCGACCCGTCCGGCCGGATCATCGACCTGCCGATCCGCTCGAACTTCCGCGAGGGGATGACCGTGCTCGAGTACTTCATCTCGACGCCACGGCGCCCGCAAGGGCCTCGCCGACACGGCGCTCCGCACCGCCGACTCCGGGTACCTGACCCGGCGCCTGGTGGACGTGGCGCAGGACGTGATCACGCGCGAGGACGACTGCGGGACGGACATCGGCACGTGGATCACGCATCGAGGAGTCCGACGCAGATCCCCGAGCCGTTCATCGAGCGCCTGATCGGCCGCATGGCGGCGATCGACATCGTCGACGAGAAGACGGGCGAGGTGCTCGTCGAGCGCAACGCGGAGATCGACGAGGAGGCGCTCGAGCGGATCGAGGCGTCCGGCCTCGATCGGGTCAGCGTGCGCTCACCGCTGACGTGCGCGGCGCGTCACGGCGTGTGCCGCATGTGCTACGGCCGCAACCTGGCCAGCGGCAAGCTCGTCGACATCGGCCAGGCGGTCGGGATCATCGCCGCGCAGTCGATCGGTGAGCCGGGCACGCAGCTGACGATGCGGACGTTCCACACCGGCGGTGTCGCCGGCGAGGACATCACGCAGGGTCTGCCGCGCGTCGAGGAGCTCTTCGAGGCCCGCATCCCGAAGGGCCAGGCCACGATGACCGAGATCGACGGCGTGGTCGAGGTGCCGCCCGCATCGGGTGACCAGCCGATCACGGTCCGGGTCACCCACAGCGAGGCCTACGACACGAACTTCAAGCTCACCGCGCAGCACGAGATCCTGGTCGCCAACGGCGACGAGGTGACCGAGGGCCAGCTGTTGGCCCGCCTGGGCGGAGGGCGAGGAGCTGATCGAGATCAAGGCGCCGAGCTCCGGCCGGGCGACGAAGAAGGGCAACACGGTGACGCTCCACACCGAGGAGGTCGACGTCCGCGAGTACCCGGTGCCGCACTCGGCGCGCATGCGCGTCGCCGACGGCGACGTCGTGCAGGCCGGCGATCCCCTGACCGAGGGGTCGCTGAACCCGAAGGACCTGCTGCTCATCAAGGGCGTGGACACCGTCCAGCGCTTCCTGGTGTCGGAGGTCCAGAAGGTCTACCGCTCCCAGGGCGTGACGATCTACGACAAGCACGTCGAGATCATCGTGCGCCAGATGCTGCGCAAGGTGACGATCGACAACGCCGGCGACACCGAGCTGCTCCCGTCGGAGCTGATCGACCGCTTCGAGTTCGAGGAGACGAACAACCGGATCCTGGCCGAGGGCGGCGAGCCGGCGACGGCGCAGACCGGTCCTGCTCGGCGTGACGAAGGCGTCGCTGAACACCTCGTCCTTCCTGGCGGCCGCCTCCTTCCAGGAGACCACCCGGGTGCTGACCGAGGCGGCGATCAACGGCTCCAAGGACCACCTCATCGGCCTGAAGGAGAACGTGATCATCGGCAAGCTGATCCCCGCCGGGACCGGCGCCGAGGCGCGACGCCTCCAGGCTGAGAAGGCTGCGCAGATCCCACCCGCGGTGGAGGAGCAGCAGCGCGAAGCCGCCGCGGCGAGGGCCTTCCTGTCGGGCGATCCGGATACCGATGGCTCCGGCGAGGTGGAGACCGACGAGGCCGAGGCGGCAGCCGAGGCCGAGGGCGACACGATCGCCGAGCTGATGGGCGCCGGCGACAACCCGGAGATGGAGGCGGCGGTCGAGGAGCAGACCTTCGAGGAGCTCACCGACGGCGCCACCGAGGCCGAGCCACAGCCGGAGGAGGCCACCAGCTAGGCACGCACCGCGGGCGAACCGATGCGAAGGGCGGCCTCCGGGCCGCCTTTCCTCGTCAGCGCTTCGGCGGACGGCTCGGGTAGTTCAGGGCACCGTTCAGCAGCCAGAACGCGCCGCCGAAGAAGGCGGCCACGAACAGGACGAACGGCCAGTCGCCGGCGATCGTCACGAGGTACAGGACGCCGAGCATGGGCGGGCCGTAGCGCAGGGTCCGGTACAGCACGATGACCCAGGCCGCGACGGCGCGGCCCTGGGACTCCTCGCGCGCCAGCCAGACGGTGATCGCGAGGTTGATCGCCAGATAGATGGTCGCCAGGACGACGGGCATCGGCATGGGTCGTGAACACGGTACCGCGCCACGCAACCCCGTGCGACGCGGGGTCGCACGGAGCGTGACTCGGTTGACGCAAATCGGCCCGTTCCGTATACTCCCGTTTCGGTGTCCCGCGTGCGGGACGCCTTCGTGTGTGCCCCCCGCGCCTGTCTCGTAGGGGCAACCTCCGCTGAAGCCTCCGATGGGCATCCGATGCCGCGTCGCCGTGGGCTCCGCGGGGAACGCAGCCACAGACATCAAGTACGCGAGTACGAACGCGAGGTTCTCGTTGCCGACCATCAGCCAGCTGGTGCGCAAGGGTCGCAAGCCGGCGATCAAGAAGGTGAAGGCTCCGGCGCTGCGCCGGACGCTGAACACCCTCAAGCAGACCACCAGCGAGGGACGCGGGGCGCCGCAGCGGCGTGGCGTGTGCCTCCAGGTCATGACGCGCACCCCGAAGAAGCCGAACTCGGCGCTTCGGAAGGTGGCCCGTGTCCGCCTGACGAATGGCATGGAAGTGACGGCCTACATCCCCGGCGTCGGCCACAACCTGCAGGAGCACTCGATGGTGCTCGTGCGTGGCGGCCGGGTGAAGGACCTGCCCGCCGTGAAGTACCACATCATCCGTGGCACCCTCGACGCGGCCGGCGTCCGCGATCGCAGGCAGAGCCGCAGCAAGTACGGCGCGAAGGCGCCCGGGAAGTCCTAGCACATGCCCCGACGACCGACGATCGCGCGCAAGACGAAGTACGCCGAGCAGCTCACCGGCACGGCGCTCACGCTCGATCAGTTCACCAACAAGCTCATGCACGGCGGCAAGCGCCAGCTGGCGCACCGCATCCTCGAGGACGCGCTCTCACGCTGCGAGAGCCAGGCGGGCCGTGCCGGCGTCGAGGTGCTCGAGGCAGCCCTGCGCAACGCGATGCCGCTCATCGAGGTCAAGCCCAAGCGCGTCGGTGGCTCCACCTACCAGATTCCGGTCGAGGTCCGCGCCGACCGTCGGGTCAGCCTCGGCATGCGCTGGCTGATCGAGTCGGCCCGCCGCCGGAACGGCAAGAGCATGTCGGACAAGCTCGCCTCGGAGCTGATCGACGCCAGCAACGGCCTCGGCGCCGCGGTGAAGCGCCGCGAGGACACCCATCGGATGGCGGAGGCGAATCGCGCCTTCAGCCACTTCAAGTGGTAGGCCGATGACGACCACGCAGACCGCCACGCGGTCCACCAAGGTCGGCGACGTCTCGCTCGAGCGCACCCGGAACATCGGGATCATCGCGCACATCGACGCGGGCAAGACCACCGTGACCGAGCGGATCCTCTTCTACACGAAGAAGATCTACAAGCTCGGCGAGGTCCACGAGGGCGCCGCCACGATGGACTGGATGGAGCAGGAGCAGGAGCGGGGGATCACCATCACGGCCGCCGCCACGACCTGCTTCTGGAGCGATCATCGCATCAACTTGATCGACACACCCGGGCACGTGGACTTTACGGCCGAGGTGGAGCGCAGCCTTCGCGTGCTCGACGGCGCGGTCGTCGTGTTCGACGGCGTGGCCGGCGTCGAGCCGCAGTCCGAGACCGTCTGGCGCCAGGCCGACAAGTACCACGTGCCGCGCTTCTGCTTCGTCAACAAGCTCGACCGAACCGGCGCCGACTTCTGGCGCGTGGTCGACATGATCAAGGACCGCCTCGGCGTGAACGCCGTGCCGCTGCAGGTGCCGATCGGCGCCGAGGACAAGTTCCGCGGCGTGGTCGACCTCATCAACATGAAGGCGATCACCTACGGCAACGACCTGGGCGACCAGATCGAGATCGGCGAGATCCCGTCCGACGTGCAGGCGACCGCCGACGAGTGGCGCGAGAAGATGATCGAGGCGCTCGCCGACCTGGATGACGACATCGCCCACAAGTTCCTCGAGGGCGAGGAGATCTCCGCCGATGAGATCCGAATCGCCCTCCGCACCGGCACGCTGGCCTACCAGGATCGTCCCCGTCCTCACCGGCTCGGCCCTGAAGAACAAGGGCGTGCAGCCGATGCTCGACGCGGTCATCGACCTCCTGCCCAGCCCGCTCGACGTCCCGCCGGTCACCGGCACGGACCCGCGGACGCACGAGGAGGCGACCCGCCAGACCGATCCGGCCGAGCCGTTCGCGGCACTCGCCTTCAAGATCGTGGCCGACCCGTTCGTGGGCAAGCTCGCCTTCTTCCGGGTCTACTCGGGCACGCTGAAGACGGGCTCATACGTCTACAACTCCTCGAAGGGTCAGAAGGAGCGCATCGGCCGCATCCTCCAGATGCACGCCAATCATCGAGAGGAGATCGACCAGGTCAGTGCGGGTGACATCGCCGCCGCGGTCGGCCTGAAGAACACGACGACGGGCGACACGCTGTGCGTCGAGGACAAGCGCGATCGTGCTCGAGTCGATCACGTTCCCGGAGCCGGTCATCGAGCTGGCGGTCGAGCCGAAGACGAAGGCCG
Organism: uncultured Chloroflexia bacterium; assembly: GCA_963806695.1. Classification (GTDB taxonomy): domain Bacteria; phylum Chloroflexota; class Limnocylindria; order QHBO01; family QHBO01; genus JACDBZ01. The sequence continues at coordinate 36,439 of CAWDYT010000006.1, forward strand.
ACCAGGACAAGATGGCGATCGCGCTTCAGCGCCTCGCCGAAGAGGACCCGACCTTCCGCGTCCACACCGACGAGGAGTCGAGCCAGACACGCATCGCCGGCATGGGCGAGCTGCACCTCGAGGTGCTGGTCGACCGGATGCTGCGCGAGTTCAAGGTGCAGGCCAACGTCGGTCGGCCCCAGGTGAGCTACCGGGAGGCGATCCGCCGCCCGGTGCCGAAGGCCGAGGGCCGCTTCGTGCGCCAGACCGGCGGCAAGGGCCAGTACGGCCATGCCGTCCTGACGCTCGAGCCGCTCGAGCGCGGCAGCCGGGTTCGAATGGGAGTCGAAGATCGTCGGCGGCGCCGTGCCGCGCGAGTTCTGGCGCGCCATCGAGCAGGGCGTCGTCGAGGCGCTGGCCGGCGGCGTGGTCGCCGGATTCCCGGTGATCGACATCAAGGCCACGCTCATCGACGGCTCGTACCACGAGGTCGACTCGTCCGAGATGGCGATGAAGATCGCCGGCAGCATGGCCGCCAAGGACGGCGTCCGCAAGGCCGACCCCGCGATCCTCGAGCCGGTCATGAAGGTCGAGGTCACGGCGCCCGAGGATTTCATGGGCGACGTCATCGGCAACCTCAACGCCCGCCGCGGCACGATCGACGGGATCGACGAGCGTGGCTCGAGCCGGATGATCCAGGCGCACGTCCCGCTGGCCGAGATGTTCGGCTACGCGACCGAGCTGCGCAGCATGACCCAGGGCCGGGCGACCTACTCGATGGAGTTCAGCCGCTACGCCGAAGTCCCCACCAACCTCGCCAACGAGCTGATTGCAAAGTCCAAGAGCTAATTCGGACCGATAAGGAGCGACGAAGGACCAACCATGGCCAAGCAGAAGTTCGACCGCAGCAAGCCGCACGTCAACGTCGGCACGATCGGTCACGTCGACCACGGCAAGACGACGCTGACCGCAGCGATCACGAAGTTCCTGTCGCTGTCCGGCGGCGCGGACTTCCGTGCCTTCGACCAGATCGACAACGCGCCCGAGGAGCGGCAGCGCGGCATCACGATCGCGATCAGCCACGTCGAGTACCAGACGGCGAACCGGCACTACGCGCACGTCGACTGCCCCGGCCACGCGGACTACATCAAGAACATGATCACCGGCGCCGCCCAGATGGACGGCGCGATCCTGGTCGTGTCCGCCGCGGACGGCCCGATGCCGCAGACCCGCGAGCACATCCTCCTGGCGCGCCAGGTGGAGGTCCCGTCGCTGGTCGTGTATCTCAACAAGGTCGACATGGTCGACGACGAGATGCTCATCGACCTGGTCGAGATGGAGGTCCGCGAGCTTCTCAGCAAGTACGAGTTCCCCGGTGACGACATCCCGGTCATCCGTGGCTCGGCGCTCAAGGCGCTCGAGTCGAGCAGCGATGACCCGGAGAACGAGGACTACGCCTCCATCAAGGAGCTCATGGAGGCCGTCGACTCGTACATCCCGACCCCGGCTCGTGAGACGGAGAAGCCGTTCCTCATGCCGATCGAGGACGTGTTCGGCATCAAGGGCCGCGGCACCGTGGCCACCGGCCGCATCGAGCGTGGCATCGTCAACACCGGCGAGAGCGTCGAGCTGGTCGGCATCCACGAGAAGACGCGCCAGCTGGTCGTGACCGGCGTCGAGATGTTCAAGAAGACGCTCGACGAGGGCCAGGCCGGTGACAACGTCGGTCTCCTCCTGCGTGGCATCGAGCGCGACGAGCTCGAGCGCGGCCAGGTGCTGGCCAAGCCGAACAGCGTGAAGGCCGGGACGAAGTTCAAGGCCGAGGTCTACGTCCTCTCCAAGGAGGAGGGCGGCCGCCACACGCCGTTCTACGCCGGCTACCGCCCGCAGTTCTACCTGCGGACGACCGACGTGACCGGCGCGATCATCCTGCCCGCGGGCGTCGAGATGATCATGCCGGGCGACAACGTCAACATCGACGTCGAGCTGATCCAGCCGATCGCCATCGAGCAGGGCCAGCGCTTCGCCATTCGCGAGGGCGGCCACACCGTGGGCGCCGGCGTGATCACCGAGGTCGTCGGCTAGCCATCATGGCCAAGCAGCGCATCCGTATTCGGCTCAAGGCGTACGACCACAAGCTGCTCGACCAGTCGGCCGAGCAGATCGTGGAGACCGCGCAGCGGACCGGCGCCGACGTCGCCGGTCCGGTCCCGCTGCCGACCCGGATCGAGAAGTACACCGTCATCCGCGGACCGTTCGTCCACAAGGACGGGCGGGAGCAGTTCGAGATCCGGACCCACAAGCGCCTCATCGACATCATCGACCCGTCGACGAAGACGGTGGATGCGCTGATGCGGCTGTCGCTGGCGGCCGGCGTCGATATCGAGATCAAGATGTGAACTCCTTCGGATGCGCCGCCTCGGCGCATCGCGAGGGCGTTCCGCCATCAGGAAGGAACCACCAACAGTGCCGGCAGGATTGATCGGAAGGAAGCTGGGGATGACCCGCATCTTCGCCGACGACGGAAGCGTCGTCCCGGTGAGCGTCATCGAGGCGACTCCGAACACCGTCACGCGCATTCGGGACGTCGAGAAGGACGGCTACGCGGCCGTCCAGCTCGGCGCCGGTGTCGCGCGCCGCTCGACGAAGCCGGTTGCCGGCCAGTTCAAGCATCTCGACAAGGATCTGCAGCGCCCGAAGAGCGTCCGTGAGCTCCGGGTCGATGCGACCGACGGGTACGAGGTCGGGCAGCAGCTCGGTGTCGACCTGTTCGAGGCCGGGGAGCTCGTCGACGTGACCGGTGTCTCGAAGGGGCACGGGTTCACCGGCGTCATCGCCCGCCACCACTTCCGGCGGGGTCCGAAGACCCACGGTTCCGACCATCATCGGGCGCCTGGCTCTATCGGCGCGGGGACGTACCCGGGCCGGGTCTGGAAGGGCTCCCGCATGCCTGGCCACATGGGCAACGAGCAGGTGACCGTGAAGAAGCTCAAGGTCGTGAAGATCGACCCGGAACGCAACCTCATCCTGGTGAAGGGTGCGGTGCCCGGGGCGCGCAACGGCCTGCTGCTGGTCCAGAAGGCGAAGTGACGATGCCGCAGACGACGATCCTCACGCGCCGACGGCAAGGAGGGGGGCACGGTGGACCTCGCCGAGACCCTCTTCGCCGCGCCGGTCAACGAGTCCCTCATCCACCAGGCCGTGGTCCGCCAGATGGCGAGCCGCCGCATCGGCACGGCCGACACGCAGACCCGCGGCGAGGTCCACGGACGCGGCGCGAAGCCGTGGCGCCAGAAGGGCACCGGCCGCGCCCGGCAGGGTACGAAGTCGGCCCCGCACTGGGTCGGCGGTGGCGTGGTCTTCGGGCCGCACCCCCGCTCCTACGCGCAGAAGATGCCGGCCAAGATGCGCCGCAGCGCGCTGCGCGGCGTGCTCTCGGCCAAGCAGGCGGAGGGCGCCCTGCGCGTCGTCGAGGGCTTCGACATCGACGAGACCAAGACGAAGACGATGCTCGGCCGCCTGGGTGGCTGGAAGGCCGAGGGCAAGGTCCTGCTGGTCCTCGCCGCCCGTGACGAGAAGGTCGAGCTGTCCTGCCGCAACCTGCGGGAGGTGCGCGTCATCCTGGCCGACAGCCTGAATGTCGTCGACCTGCTCGAGGCCGATACGGTCGTCTTCACCCGTGACGCGCTCGACCGCGCACAGGAGGTGTACGCGTGACCGGCAGCCTGCACGACGTGCTCCTGCGTCCGGTGATCAGCGAGAAGAGCACGCTCGAGACCGAGCGCAACAACTACACGTTCGCCGTGGCACGCCACGCGAACAAGTTCCTCATCAAGTCCGCGGTCGAGGCCGAGTTCAAGGTCAAGGTCCTCGACGTGCGGATCGTCAGCGTCCGCTCCAAGCAGAAGCGGCGCGGGCGCAAGACGATGGGCACGGTTCCCGGCTGGAAGAAGGCCATCGTGTCGATCGCGCCCGGCGACAAGATCGAACTGTTCGAGGCCGTCTGAGCATGCCACTTCGCAACTATCGACCGACGTCGCCCGGGCTTCGCCAGATGACCCGCTCGACGTTCGAGGAGATCACCAAGGACACGCCGCACAAGCCGCTCACCGAGAAGCTCGTGCGACGCGCCGGTCGCAACAGCCAGGGCAAGATCTCGGTTCGCCACCAGGGCTCGCGGCCACAAGCGCCTGTACCGGGTGATCGACTGGAAGCGCGACAAGTACGGCGTCCCGGCGAAGATCGCGACGGTCGAGTACGACCCGAACCGCTCGGCCCGCATCGGCCTCCTCCATTACGCCGATGGCGACAAGCGCTACATGCTGCTGCCGCACGGCCTCGGGGTGGGCGACACGGTCGCGTCCGGCCCGGACATCGAGGCGCGCACCGGCAACGCCCTGCCGCTGTCGCGCATCCCGTTCGGCACGCAGGTCCACAACATCGAGCTCGTCGCCGGTCGCGGCGGCCAGATCGTGCGCTCGCGCCGGCAGCAGCGCACAGCTGCTCGCCAAGGAGGGCGACTACGCGCACCCTGCGCCTGCCGTCAGGCGAGGTGCGGCGCGTGCGCGTGGAGTGCATGGCGACCGTCGGGCAGGTCAGCAACCTCGACCACGAGAACCAGAAGATCGGCAAGGCCGGCCGCGCGCGCCACATGGGCAAGCGGCCGACCGTGCGCGGTTCGGCGATGAACCCGAACGACCACCCGCACGGTGGTGGCGAGGGCAAGCAGCCGACCGGCATGCCGCCGAAGACCCCGTGGGGCAAGCCGGCCATGGGCCTGCGAACCCGCGCGAAGAAGAGCAAGAGCAACCAGTTGATCGTCCGCCGTCGGTACGGACGGGGTTAGGAGCCGATAGATGAGTCGTTCCGTCAAGAAGGGACCATTCGTCGACGCGCGCCTGCTCGGCCGCATCGACGACATGAACAAGCGCAACGAGCGGAAGGTGCTGAAGACCTGGTCGCGCGCCAGCGTCATCTTCCCGCAGATGATCGGGCACACGATCGCCGTCCACGACGGCCGTCGGCATGTGCCGGTCTTCATCACCGAGAACATGGTCGGGCATCGGCTCGGCGAGTTCGCTCCGACGCGCACCTACCGCGGGCACACCGGACGCGCCACCGAGCGCTCGTCGGCGCTGAAGTAGGCGAGCCGATGCGCGTTTCCGCAACCGCCAAGTACGTCCGCATCAGCCCACGCAAGGTGCGGCTGGTCACCAACCTCATCGCCGGCAAGCCGGTCGAGGAGGCGGCGGCCATCCTGCGCTTCCTGCCGCAGGCGGCGGCGAAGGACGTGGGCAAGGTGCTGAAGAGCGCCACCGCCAACGCCGAGAACAACTACAACCTGTCGGCCGATGAGCTGCGCGTGGTGAGCGCGGTTGCCGACGAGGGCCCGACCCTGAAGCGCGGGCGACCGCGCGCGCAGGGCCGGTACTTCCAGGTCCTGAAGCGCACCAGCCACATCACCGTCGCCGTGGCTGACCGAGAGGAGTCGTAAGTTGGGTCACAAGGTCCATCCCTACGGCTTCCGGATCGGCATCATCAAGCCCTGGCTGGCGAAGTGGTACGCGGATCGCGACTACGCCACGCTGCTCCAGGAGGACATGCGGATCCGGGAGCTGGTCGCACGGCAGCTGTCGAACGCGAGCGTGAGCCAGGTCGAGATCGAGCGTGGCATCAACCACGTCACCGTCACGGTTCACACTGCCAAGCCGGGCATCGTCATCGGCAAGGGCGGCGCGAACGTCGAGGCACTGCGTACGAACATCGGCAAGCTGACCGACAAGAAGGTCAAGCTCGAGATCAAGGAGATCCTGCAGCCCGAGCTGGACGGCATGCTGCTGGCCCAGAACGTCGCCGGGCAGCTGGAGCGTCGCATCGCCTTCCGCAAGGCGATCAAGCAGTCGATCCAGCGCACGATCAAGGCCGGCGCCAAGGGCGTGAAGATCCAGGTCTCCGGTCGTCTCGGCGGCGCCGAGATGAGCCGGACCGAGTGGGACAAGGAGGGGCGCATCCCGCTCGGGACGCTGCGCGCCGACATCAGCTACGGCGTCGTCCACGCCCACACCACCTACGGTCGCATCGGCGTGAAGGCGTGGGTCTACCGCGGTGAGCAGCTCGGCGACCGGCCGGGCAGTGCCCGGACCGAGCCGCGCGCTCCACGCCGCGGCGCAGCCGCCGCGGCCCGTGGCCGATCGGCCGCGCCGGCCGGGACCCGCCGCGGTGCCCGTGCCGCCGACGAGGGGCGTGCCGTGACGGCCGTCCAGGAGGCGGAGGAGGCGGTCGTGGTCGAGGCTCCCGTGACGGACGCGCCGGTGGCCGAAGCTCCCGTTGCCGAGGCTCCCGCGGCAGAGGCTCCGGTCGCCGAGGCTCCGGTTGCCGAGACTCCCGCGGCAGAGGCCGCACCGGAGCCGGCTGCCAAGCCGACCGAGGCCGCTGCCGAGCCGACTGAGCCCGTTGCCGAGACTCCCGCGGCTGAGGCCCCACCGGAGCCGACCGAGGCCGCTGCCGAGCCGACCGAGTCCGCGGACGACGCGGCGAAGGAGTCCTGAGCATGCTGATGCCAAAGCGGGTCAAGCACCGCAAGGTTCAGCGCGGCCGCCGCGCCGGCCTGGCCAAGGGCGGGACGTCGGTCAGCTTCGGCGACTACGGCCTGATGGCCGAGGAGGTCTGCTGGCTCACCAGCCGGCAGATCGAGGCCGCGCGCCGTGCAATGACCCATCACATCAAGCGTGGTGGCCGGGTCTGGATCCGGGTCTTCCCGGACAAGCCGGTCACCAAGAAGCCCGCCGAGGTCCGGATGGGCTCGGGCAAGGGTGCGCCGGACCACTGGGTGGCCGTCGTCAAGCCCGGGCGTGTGATGTTCGAGATGTCGGGCGTCCCGGAGCCGATCGCTCGCGAGGCCATGCGCCTCGCCGGGCACAAGCTGCCGATCAGCACGAAGTTCGTCTTCAAGGAGGGGCTCGAGCATGGACATCAGTGAGGTGCGGGCCCTCTCCGACAAGGACCTCGAGGGCGCGCTGCGTGACGCAAAGCAGGAGCTGTGGAAGGTCCGCTTCGACCTCGCCACGCGACAGGAAAGCAACTACAGCAGGCTGCCGGCGACGCGCAAGCGCATCGCCCGCATCCTGACCGTGATCACGGAACGTCAGCGCGCGGCCGAGTCCGCGGCCGCTGACACAGAGAAGGCCAGCTGATGCAGGGCAAACGACGAACGAAGGTCGGACGCGTCGTGTCCGACAAGATGGACAAGACGGTCGTGGTCAGCGTCGAGCGGCTGCGGAGGCACCCGGTCTACAAGCGGGTGGTTCGGCTCAGCAGCAAGTTCAAGGCGCACGACGAGGAGAACAGCGCCCGGGTCGGCGACACGGTGCGCATCGAGGAGAGCCGACCGCTCTCCCGCGAGAAGCGCTGGTCGGTCGTCGAGGTCGTGGCGCGCGGCTCCCACGAAGAGCTGGTCGACGGGACGGAGCAGGCATGATTCAGAAGTACAGCAGGCTGCGCGTGGCCGATAACTCCGGCGCGCGAACGCTGTCGTGCATCTCCATCATCGGTCGCTCCACCAGCGACACCGCCGAAGTCGGCGACGTGATCGTGGCCAGCGTCAAGCAGGCCCTGCCCGAACTCGGGCGTGAAGAAGGGCGAGGTCGTGCGCGCCGTCGTGGTCCGTACCACGAAGGAGTACGGCCGACCGGACGGCAGCCACATTCGCTTCGACGAGAACGCGGCCGTCCTGATCAACGCGCAGGGCAGCCCGCGCGGAACCCGCATCTTCGGGCCGGTTGCGCGCGAGCTCCGCGAACGCAACTACATGAAGATCGTCTCGCTCGCCCCGGAGGTGCTCTAGGTGAACGTGCGAAGGGGTGACACCGTCCTCGTGCTGGCCGGCAAGGACCGCGGGAAGCGCGGCACCGTCGAGCGGCTCGAGAAGACGAAGCGAGGCTTCGGTGTCGTGATCCCGGGCATCAACATGGCCAAGCGCCACCAGCGCGCGCGGTCGCGGACGCAGTCCGCCGGAATCATCGACCTGCCGGTGCCGATCCACATCAGCAACGTCCAGGTCGTCTGTCCGCGCTGCAACCGACCCACCCGGATCGGGCACAGCCAACTCGAGAGCGGGAAGCGCACGCGCGTCTGCAAGCGCTGCGGCGAGCAGATCGAGGTGACCAGGTGAGCCCCGAGAAGAAGACGACCGCGACGCGATCGACGACGACGCGATCGACGACCTCGCGATCGCGCGCGACGGCGAAGGCTGCCGACCGCGCCACCGAGACGTCAGACACGGCGACGGTCACGGCGACGGCGACGGCGACGGCCACGAGGTCGAAGAACGGCTTCCAGCGCCCGACCTATCACGGCATGCGTCAGCGCTATCACGACGAGGTCGTGCCGGCGCTGCAGCGCGAATTCGAGCTATCCGAACTCGATGCAGATCCCGCGGCTCGACAAGATCGTGGTCAACATCGGCCTGGGCGAGGCCATCGCCAACGCGAAGGCGCTCGACGCGGCGGTCGGCGACCTGACCACGATCACCGGCCAGAAGCCGGTCGTGACGCGGGCCAAGCGCAGCATCGCGCAGTTCAAGCTGCGCGACCGGGATGCCGATCGGCGCGATGGTCACGCTGCGCGGCCAGCGGATGTACGAGTTCCTCGAGCGGCACGATGGCGCTCGCGCTGCCGCGCATCCGCGACTTCCGCGGCATCTCGACCCGCTCGTTCGACGGGCGCGGCAACTACACCCTCGGCCTGCGGGAGCAGCTCGTGTTCCCGGAGATCGACTACGACAAGATCGACAGGATGCGCGGTCTCGAGATCAGCATCGTGACGACGGCGAAGACCGATGAGGAGGGGCGCAGGCTCCTCGCGCTCCTCGGCATGCCGTTCCAGAGCAACTGAGGAGCAGCACGTGGCCAAGAAGTCGAGGATCGCACGATCCCGGCGCGAGCCCCGGTTCGAGGTGCGACAGGACAACCGCTGCCAGGTGTGCGGCCGAGCGCGCGCCTACATGCGGAAGTTCGCGATGTGCCGCATCTGCTTCCGCGAGCGCGCCCTGTGGGCAAGCTGCCCGGCGTGACGAAGTCGAGCTGGTAAGGGCTCGCCGATACCGAGGCCGTCGACAGTCGACGGCCGCCATCAGCGGCAGGCGCCACCCGCCGGGTGAACCGGACGGGAGCGAACCGCCGCCGAGGAGACGAACGAAGACCACATGAACGTGACCGATCCGATCGCCGACATGCTGACGCGCATCCGCAACGCCAGCGCGGCGCGGCACCGTGAGCTGTCCCTCCCGTCGTCGCGGGTCAAGCGCGAGATCGCGCGGATCCTCGCCGACGAGGGGTTCATCGATTCCTTCGAGACGCGTCGTGACCCCGAGGCGGCGCAGGACCACCTCGTGCTGCGACTGAAGTACGTCGAGGGCAAGACCCCGGTCGTCACCGGGCTCAAGCGGATCAGCAAGCCCGGCCTGCGCGTCTACGCGCGCAAGACCGAGATTCCGCGCGTGCTCGGCGGGCTCGGCGTCGCCATCCTCTCCACCTCCCACGGGATCATGACCGGGTCCGAGGCCCGGAAGCAGAATCTCGGTGGCGAAGTCCTCTGCTACGTCTGGTAGGAGCGCATCAGCATGTCTCGCATTGGACGCATGCCGATCCCGCTCCCGTCGGGGGTCGAGGTCGCCCAGGAGGGCACTCGCCTCCGCGTCAAGGGCCCACTCGGGACCCTGGAGCGCGAGATCCATCCCGAGATGACCCTCGAGCGCGAGGACGGCACGATCCGCGTCGTGCGCCCCAGCGACGAGCCGCGCCACCGCGCGCTGCACGGCCTGACGCGCACGCTGGTCAACAACATGGTCACCGGCGTGACCACCGGCTTCACGAAGAACCTCGAGATCTCCGGTGTCGGGTACCGCGCGCAGCTGCAGGGCGCCAAGCTCGTGCTGGCGCTCGGCTACTCGCACCCGGTCGAGGTGGATCCGCCGACCGGCATCGAGTTCCGGGTCGAGACGCCCACGCGGCTGTCGGTCTTCGGCACCGACAAGGAGCTCGTCGGGCAGATGGCCGCCCACATCCGCTCCCAGCGCAAGCCCGAGCCGTACAAGGGCAAGGGCATCCGCTACGCGGGTGAGCAGATCCTCCGCAAGGCCGGCAAGGCCGGCAAGGTCGGAGGCTGAGGATGACGATGACGAACGCATCTCGCGACGCCCTGCGTCGCAAGCGCCACGCGCGACTGCGGCTGCGGATCAGCGGCAGCGCCGAGCGCCCGCGCCTGTCGATCTTCCGCAGCGCGAAGTTCATCTACGCCCAGGTGATCGACGATACGACGGGCCGCACCCTGGCCGCGGCCTCGAGCCGCGAAGCGAGTCTGGGCAGCGGCACGCCCGTCGACGCGGCGCGCGCCGTCGGCAAGGCCGTGGCCGAGCGGGCCAAGGCGGCCGGCGTGTCGGCGGTCGTGTTCGATCGCGGCGGATACCAGTACCACGGGCGGGTCCGAGCGCTCGCCGAGGGCGCCCGCGAGGGCGGCCTCAACCTGTAGCGAGAGAGGAGACTCACCCATGGCACGGATCGATGCGTCCAAGCTCAACCTGGAAGAGAAGGTCGTCCAGATCAACCGCGTCTCGAAGGTCGTCCAGGGCGGACGTCGCTTCAGCTTCAGCGCGGTCGTCGTCGTCGGCGACGGGAACGGCACGCGTCGGCGCCGGCATCGGCAAGGCCGGCGAGGTCCCCGAGGCGATCCGCAAGGGCGTCGAGGACGCGAAGAAGCACCTGATCAAGGTCCCGCTCGTCGGCTCGACCATTCCGCACGAGGTGCATCGCAGGTTCGGGGCAGCGAACGTCATGCTCAAGCCGGCCAGCGCCGGCACCGGCGTCATCGCCGGCGGCTCGGTGCGCGCGGTGGTCGAGGCGGCCGGGATCCGCGACCTGCTGAGCAAGGCGTCCGGCTCCACCAACCCGATCAACGTGGTGCGCGCCACGGTCGAGTGCCTGGCGAGCCTGCGCTCGGCGGACGAGATCGCCGCGCTCCGCGGTCGCACCGCCGAGCAGCTGCTCGGGAAGCGCGGCGCCGAGCTCGCCCGCACCCCCCACGTGATTCCGGAGCGGCGCGAGCCGATGAATACCGGGCCGGGAGGCGGACGTGGCCGCTGAGACGAACGCCAAGACGCTGAAGGTCACCTGGATCCGCTCGACCATCGGCCACAAGGCCGCCGCGCGAGGCACGATCCGGGCGCTCGGCCTGCATCGGCTCAACCAGACCATCGAGATCGCCGACACCCCGGAGAACCGGGGCATGCTGCGGCGCGTCGACTTCCTCCTGTCCGTGGAGGAGCCGTCGAGCGGCGCAGCGGCGAAGGAAGGGGATTCGAAGTGAAGCTCCACGACCTGCATCCGGCCCCCGGGTCGCGCAAGCCGGCCCGACGGGTCGGCCGCGGGCATGGAAGCGGCCGCGGCAAGACCGCGGGGCGCGGGACGAAGGGCCAGAAGTCACGAGCCGGCGGGAACCTCCCGGCCTGGTTCGAGGGCGGCCAGACGCCGCTCCATGTCCGGACCCCGAAGCTGCACGGCTTCAAGAACCGGTTCCGCGTCGAGTACGCGCCGATCAACCTGGCCCGGCTGGGCGACCTCGAGAAGGGGACGCTGGTCACGCCCGACGTGCTGGCGCACGACGGGCTGGTCGCCGACACCAAGAAGCCGGTGAAGATCCTCGGCGTGGGTGACGCGCCGAAGGGCGTCACCGTCCACGCGCACGCCTTCAGCAAGTCGGCGCTCGACAAGCTGACCGCCGCGGGCAGCACGGTCCAGCTCCTGAGCTGGCCGGACAACGCGCCGATCGACGAGCGTCCGGCCAAGCCCGAGGGCAAGCGCTCCGCACGGCGCCAGGCCGGGATCGATCGGGCCGCGCGCGTCGACGCGGGTGGGGATGCCGCCCCGCCGGCTCCGGTCCCGACGAAGAAGCAGCGCGCAGCTGCCGAGGCCGCCGAGGCCGCGGAGGCTGCCGAGGCCGCCGGCGACGCCGATGGGGATGCCGGGGACGCCGCTGCCGACGCCGAGGCGACCGAAGCGTCGGCCACCGACACCGACGAGACCGAAAGCGAGTCCTAGACCTTGATCGAGACGGTCGTCACCGCCTTCCGGGCGCCGGACATCCGGCGCAAGCTGCTGTTCACGCTGGCGATGCTGGCGGTATTCCGCGCCCTGACGAACGTCCCGATCCCCAACGTCAACACGGCAGCGCTGGCGAACCTGTTCACGGACAACCCGTTGCTCGGGATCCTGAACATCTTCTCCGGTGGCGGCCTGGCAGCCGCCTCGATCATCGGGCTCGGGGTGAACCCGTACATCAACGCCAGCATCATCATGCAGCTGATGCGCGGCGTGATCCCGGCGCTCGAGGAGCTGCGCCGGGAGGGCGAGTACGGGCGCAACCGGATCAACCAGTACACCCGGCTGCTGACCGTGCCGCTCGCGTTCGCCCAGGGCTACGGCATCAGCGTGCTGCTCAGCGCCAACGGGGTGCATCCCGGCCAACCCGCTGTTCAGCGTCGAGACGCTGTCGCTGCTGCTCAGCTTCACGGCCGGCACGATCCTGCTGATGTGGATCGGCGAGCTGATCAGCGAGCGCGGCCTCGGCAACGGCATCAGCTTCATCATCTTCGCCGGCATCGTCGGCAGCATCCCGAGCCAGATCGGCCCGATCATCAGCGGCCCCGACGCGTTCACGCGCCTCATCCCGTTCGTGATCGTGGCGATCGTGGTGATCGCGGCCGTCGTGTTCATCAACGAGGGCCAGCGTCGCATCCCGGTGCAGTACGCCAGCCGCGTCCGCGGCCGGCGCATGTACCAGGGCCAGACGCAGTATCTGCCGCTCAAGGTGACGATGGCGGGCGTCATCCCGATCATCTTCGCGGTCAGCATCCTGCTGTTCCCGGCGCAGATCGCGAGCTACTTCACCGCGAGCGACATCGAGTGGGTGCGCAACGTCGCCACCTGGATCAGCACGAACCTGAACGGCCAGGACAACATCCCGCTGTACGGGACCCTGTACTTCCTGCTGGTCGTCTTCTTCACGTACTTCTACACCGCGTTCCAGTTCCGGCCTGACCAGACCGCCGACTACCTGCGCAAGAACGGCGGGTTCATCCCCGGCATCCGGCCCGGCAAGCCGACCGAGGAGTTCCTGGCGCGGGTCACGAACCGGATCACGCTGGGCGGCGCGCTCTTCCTCGGGTTCATCGCCGATGCTGCCGTTCGTCGTTACCGCCATCATCCCCGGCACCACCAGCCTCCAGCTGGGCGGAACCAGCATCCTCATCATGGTCAGCGTCGTGGTCGAGACGATGAAGCAGCTCGAGGCACAGATGATGATGCGTCACTACGAGGGCTTCATCCGATGACCGATCAAGTGGGCAAGCCCGGACGGGCCAACGAGCGACTGATCGTGCTCCTGGTGGGCGCGGTCGGGACCGGCAAGGGAACGCAGGCGAAGGCCCTGTCGCGCGAGCTCGGCCTGCCGCACCTCGCCTCCGGAAACCTGTTTCGTGCGGCATTGGCCGCCGGGACGCCGATCGGCGACGAGGCCCAGCACTACATGCAGCGCGGCGAGCTCGTGCCCGACGAGATCACCATCGGCATGTTCATGGAGGAGCTCGCGAAGCCGCACGCCGCGCGCGGCGCGATCCTCGACGGCTTCCCACGCACCGTCGGTCAGGCGAAGGCCCTGGACGAGACGCTCGACGCCGTCAACGAGGAGGTCGATCGCGTCATTTTCATCGAGGTCCCGACCGACGAGATCATCCGCCGCGTCGGGGGCCGATGGGTCTGCCCCACCTGCGGCACGCCGTACCACGAGACTGCTGATCCGCCCAAGGTGCCGGGCGTCTGCGACAAGGACGGGCTCGCCCCTGCGCCAGCGCGACGACGACCGTCCGGAGGTCGTCCAGGCACGCCTGGATCGACAGGTGCCACCCATGCTGGCGGTCGTCGACCATTACGAGAAGGCTGGTATCGTGGATCGTGTGGACGGCAGGCAGCCCATCGACGCGGTGACACGCGACATCCTGTCGCGCATGCGCACCCACGCGGCGGGGGCCGATGGGAGTTGCGTCGTGCCGGCGCGGTGACGATCAAGCGCGCCGCCGAGATCGACCGGATGCGGGCGGCAGGTGGGATCCTGACCGACATTCTCGAGGTGCTCCACGCCGAGCTGCGGCCGGGCACGACGACGGGTGAGCTCGACGAGATCGCCGCGCGCATGATGCGCGACGCCGGCGCGGTCAGCTCGTTCAAGGGCTACGGCAGCAACCCGCCGTTCCCGGGCGTCATCTGCGCGAGCGTCAACGACGAGGTGGTCCACGGCATTCCGTCACCACGTCGCCGGTTGTCGGAGGGCGACACGGTCAGCATCGACGTCGGCTGCATCGTCGACGGCTGGCATGCCGACTGCGCCCGAACATGGGTCGTCGGCGAGCCGACGCCCGAGGTCGCTCGCCTCGTCGACGCGACCCGGCGAGGGATGGAAGCCGGAATCGCGGCCGCGCTCCCCGGCAACCATCTCGGCGACATCGGTCACGCCATCGAGTCGGTGGCGCACGAGCACGGCTACGGCATCGTCCGCCCGTTCGTGGGCCACGGCATCGGCCAGGCGATGCACGAGGACCCGCAGGTCCCGAACTACGGGCGGCCCGGTGCGGGAATGCTGATCGAGGCGGGGATGTGCTTCGCCATCGAGCCGATGTTCACCCTGGGCGGTGACGACGTCTTCGTCGACGCCGACGGATGGACCGTGCGCACCGCCGATGGCGCGCTGTCAGCGCACTTCGAGAACACGATCGCGGTGACCGATGATCGGCCCGAGATCCTGACGGAGCGCCCATGAGGGCGCCTTGTGCGAGGGACCCGATCGGGGTATACTCTCCGTTCCGTGGGTCGCCCTGTGCGGCGGCCTTTCCGTGTGTCAATCCCAATGAACTGATCAGAGCTTGAAACGAGGGTGCGTGTCGCTTGCCGAAGAAGGATGCAATCGAGGTCGAGGGTGAAGTGATCCTTCCCCTCCCGAACGCGATGTTCAAGGTGCGCCTGGAGAACGGGCACGAGGTGCTCGCACACATTTCCGGGAAGCTGCGCCAGAACTTCATCCGCATCCTGCCCGGTGACACCGTCCGCGTCGAACTGAGTCCCTACGACCTCACCCGGGGTCGCATCACCTACAGGATGAGATGAAGGTTTCTGCATCCGTGAAGCCCCGCTGCGAGCGCTGCAAGGTCATCAAGCGCTCTGGCGTGGTGATGGTCATCTGCGTCATCCCCAAGCACAAGCAGCGGCAGGGGTAAGCGAGTCGTGGCACGTATTTCCGGCGTCGACATTCCCCGCGAGAAGCGGGTGATCGTCAGCCTCACCTACATCCACGGCATCGGCCCGACCTCGGCCGCGAAGGTCATCGGCGCCGCAAACGTGTCTCCGCACACCCGCGTGCGCGACCTCACCGAGGAGGAGGTCAACCGCCTCCGCGAGATCGTCGACCGCCAGTTCAAGGTGGAGGGCGACCTTCGCCGTGAGGTGAGCATGAACATCAAGCGCTTGATGGAGATCGGCTCGTACCGGGGCCTCCGCCATCGGCGCAACCTGCCGGTCCGCGGGCAGCGTACGAAGACGAACGCGCGGCAGCGCCGTGGCTCGAAGAAGACGGTCGGCGTCCGCCGCAAGAAGTAACCAGGGAGTTCCATGGCAGAGCGTAAGAGCGCGAAGCGCGGGAAGAAGCGCGAGCGAAAGAACGTGCCGGTCGGGCACGCGCACATCCAGTCGACGTTCAACAACACGATCGTGACGATCACCGACACGACGGGGAACGTGATCAGCTGGGGCAGCGCGGGCCTGGTCGGCTTCAAGGGCTCGCGGAAGAGCACGCCGTATGCGGCCGCCCAGACGGCCGAGCTTGCGGCGCGCCGCGCCATGGAGCACGGCATGCGCCAGATCGAGGTCTTCGTGAAGGGCCCGGGCGGCGGTCGCGAGCAGGCGATCCGCTCCCTCCAGTCGGCCGGCCTCGAGGTGAGTGCCATCACCGACGTCACGCCGATCCCGCACAACGGCTGCCGCCCGCCGAAGCGGCGTCGGGTCTAGGGGGCGACATGGCACGCTACACCGACGCCGTCTGTCGCATCTGCCGCCGCGAAGGGCTGAAGCTCTTCCTCAAGGGCAGCCGCTGCTACAGCCGCAAGTGCGCCTTCGAACGCCGCAGCACGCCGCCCGGCATGAACACGCAACGTCGCCGAAAGGTCAGCGAGTTCGGGCTCCAGCTGCGCGAGAAGCAGAAGGTCCGCAAGAGCTATTCCGTGCTCGAGCGCCAGTTCCGCAACTACTTCGACAAGGCGGAGCAGCGCAAGGGAATGACCGGCGAGAACCTCCTGCGCCTGCTCGAGATGCGCCTCGACAACGTCGTCTACCGGATGGGCTTCGCCTCGAGCCGCGCCCAGGCGCGCCAGCTCGTCACGCACGGCCACTTCGCGGTCAACGGCCGCCCGACGAACATCCCGAGCTACGGGACCAAGGTCGGGGACCGCATCGAGGTTCGCGACAGCCGCCGCGGGCGCGAGTACTTCAAGGCCGCGCCCGAGACGATCAAGTCCGCCCAGATCCCCGAATGGGTGAGCGTCGACCCGGCGAAGCTGTCGGGCACGGTGCTCTCCGAACCGGCGCGCGAGCAGATGCCGCTCGAGTTCAACGAGCAGCTCGTCGTCGAGTACTACTCGCGCTAGGAGTCACTTCTCTCTCATGATCGAACTCGAGACCCCACAGCCCCAGCCGCAGCAGGCGCCGGCCCCGCGCATCGAAGAGGTGCACTCGGACGGCAACCTGTCGCGCTTCGAGGTGAGCCCGCTCCAGGAGGGGTACGGCGTGACGCTCGGCAACGCCCTGCGCCGCGTCCTGCTCAGCTCCCTCGAGGGCGCCGCCGTCACCAGCGTCCAGGTCAACGGCGTGTTCCACGAGTTCAGCACGATCGAGAACGTCAAGGAGGACGTCACCCAGATCGTGCTGAACGTGAAGAAGCTTCGCCTTCGCTCGTTCGCCCGCCACGCGGTCACGTTGAAGCTCGTGAAGCGCGGCGCAGGCCCGGTCACCGCCGCCGACATCAGCGAGTCGGCGGACGTGGAGATCGTCAACCCGGACCTCGTGCTCCTCACGCTCGACTCCGACTCCGGCTCGATCGAGATGGACCTGACCATCGAGAACGGGATGGGGTATCAGCCGGCCGAGCACACCGAGGAGATGCCGATCGGCGTCATCCCGGTGGACGCGCTCTTCTCCCCGGTGCGTCGCGTGAACTACCAGGTCGAGAAGACCCGCGTCGGCCAGATGACGAACTACGACAAGCTGATGGTCGAGATCGAGACCGATGGCACCCAGACCGCCCAGGCCGCGCTGAGCGAGGCCGCCGACATCCTGGTCCGCGAGTTCGGCCGCTTCGCGGAGATCGGCCGTCCGGCCATGCCGGCGGGCGAGGAGACCCCGGTCGCGCCGTCGGCCAACCTGCTCGACGCGCCGATCGAGGAGCTCGACCTGCCGATGCGGGCGTACAACTCGCTGAAGCGGAACACGATCACCAAGATCGGCCAGGTCCTGTCGCTGTCGGACGACGAGTTCCTCCGCATGCGGAACTTCGGCCAGAAGACGCTGGACGAGCTCAAGGAGCGCCTGGCGCTGCGCGGGCTTCATCAGCCCGGACGCGACGGCCGATGAGCACCGACGAGTCGGATCTGCCCGCCTCGGCGGAGCTCGACGAGGCGGCCGCGGCCGAGCTCGACCGGGAGTCCTAGGCCGATGCCGCACCGGATCGCCGGCCGCAAGCTCGGGCGCACAGCACGACCATCGCCTCGCGATGCTCGGCAACCTGGCCGTGTCGGTCATCCGCTACGAGCGGATGCAGACCACCGAGGCGAAGGCCAAGGAGGTCCGCGGCCTCGTCGACGGCATGATCACGCTCGCCAAGCGCGGTGACCTCCACGCTCGCCGGCAGCTGGTCAGCAAGATGCCGCACGAGCCGCTCATCGTCGACAAGCTGATGACCGAGATCGCGGTGAAGTACGCCGATCGACCGTCGGGGTTCACGCGCATCGTCAAGATCGGGCAGCGCGCGGGCGACGCTGCGCCGATGGTCCAGATCGAGCTCGTCTGAAGGGCGGGCGCAACAGAATCGAGTCGAGCCGATGACCGCCGACGGCGCAGCGAGTGCGAGCGCGGTGATCGAGTACGACGGGACGGCCTTCGCCGGCTCGCAGGTCCAACCGAACGCGCGGACCGTGCAGGGGGAGCTGGAGGAGGCCCTTAACAGGCTGATCGGTGAGCGGACGCGAGTCCGGCTCGCCGGGCGAACCGATGCCGGGGTGCATGCCACCGGCCAGGTCGCGGTGTTCCGCGGTCGCCTCGCGGGAGCCGGGGCTGCCGGGCCTGCGGGAGCGGCTGAACGCCGCTCCTGCCGCGCGGACCTGGCCGTGCGGTCGCTGCGACCGGCGGCGACGGGCTTCGATCCGCGGCGGGACGCGCGCTGGCGCGTGTACCGCTACCGGATCCGCATGAACGGGAGCCGCCGGCCGACGGATCGGCATCGGACGCTCGAGATCGACGACCGGCTCGACGTCGCGCCATGCCGGCGGCGGCGGCGCGGATGGTCGGGGAACGCGACTTCGCGACGCTCGGCTCCGACGTGCGGGGCCGGACCGTGCGGCACCTCGCAGAGGTGCGCGTCACGCGTCGCGGGGACCTCGTCGAGGTCCGCGTGACGGCGAACGCATTCCTGCGGCGGATGGTGCGCAGCATCGTCGCCATCCTCCTCGCCGTCGGGCAGCGGCGGCTGGCGCCGGAGGCGGTCGACGAGCTCCTCGCCGGGACCGGCCGCGCCCTCCACGGGCGGGCGGCACCGCCGCGGGGCTCACGCTCGAGCGAGTCGTCTACGGATCAGCCGACAACACGAAACGAACGCATCGGCGCGTCACCGGACGCGGCGCGCAGGACATCAAGGCAAGACCGGAGAGCAGGGAACGTGAAGACCTACGCCGTCAAGGCGAGCGAGATCGAGCGCAGCTGGTGGGTCGTGGACGCGACCGACCAGACCCTCGGCCGGCTGGCGACGCGCATCGCCACCCTGCTCGAGGGCAAGCACAAGCCGATCTACTCGCCGCACCTCGACACCGGCGACCACGTCGTGGTCGTCAACGCCGGCAAGATCCGGGTGACCGGCGACAAGCTGCAGCAGAAGAGCTACTTCCGGCACAGCAACTATCCCGGCGGCCTGCGCGAGGAGAAGCTCGGCACGCTGCTCGAGCGCAAGCCGGAGCTCGTGATCGAGCGCGCGGTGAAGGGCATGCTGCCGCAGAACCGGCTCGGCCGGGCCATGTTCAAGAAGCTGAAGGTCTACAAGGGCGGCGAGCACCCGCACCAGGCACAGCAGCCGACCGCGGTCGAGCTGTGAGGAAGGACGATCGGTGAGCACGAACTACGTCTACGGGACCGGCAGGCGCAAGACCGCCGTCGCGCGCGTCCGCCTGCTGCCCGGTGACGGCGCGATCGTCGTCAACGGCAAGCCCGCCGTCGGAGTACTTCGGCGGCGCGATGCGCGACGGCGCGATCGTCCTGCCGTTCCGGGTGACCGAGACCGAGGGCCGCTACTCGGCCAGCGTCCTCGTCGCCGGTGGCGGCGTCTCCGGCCAGGTCGGCGCCATCCGCCACGGCATCGCTCGTGCCCTCCTCAGCGCCCATCCCGACGCACGCGCCGCGCTGCGCGAGGCCGGCCTGCTGACCCGCGACCCGCGGGCCAAGGAGCGCAAGAAGTACGGCCTGAAGCGCGCCCGCAAGGCGCCGCAGTACACGAAGCGCTGAGCACGGCGCCACATCCGAGCACGGCACGCCCAACCGAGGCGCCCCGGCGGTTTCGCCGGGGCGCTTTGGTATCATCGGGGCACGCCGCACGCACGCAGGCCGCCATCCCGACCGTGATCGACGCGATCCGCGAGTTCTACGCAACGTACCTGCAGGGTAGCTGGACGTCGATCATCGACATCCTGCTGGTGGCGTTCGTCATCTACTGGCTGTTCATCCTCATCCGCGGCACGCGCGCGGTGCGGATCGTCATCGGCCTGTCGGTCCTCTACCTCGTCTACCTGGCCGCGGTGCTGTTCGGGCTCGATCTGCTTCGCAGCCTGATGGAGACGGCCGCACTGGCCGGCCTGTTCGCGGTCGTCGTCGTCTTCCAGCCGGAGCTGCGCCGGGCGCTCGAGCAGATCGGACGCATCGGCTCGGTCAACCGGTTCTTCGTCAGCTCCGAGGTCGCCAGCGCGGAGCGCGTCGCCAAGGAGATCAGCCGAGCGGCCCGGATCCTGGCCGGCTCCCGCCATGGCGCGCTCATCGTGCTCGAGCGCGAGACCGGGCTCCAGGATCTGGCGGCCGAGTCCGGCGTGCCGATCCACGCCGACCTGCGCGCGGAGCTGCTCGTGACGATCTTCTACCGTGGGACGGCACTCCACGACGGGGCCGCCGTTGTCTCCGGCGAGCAGATCACGTCGGCCGGCGTGCTTCTGCCGCTGAGCCAGAACGTCCTGGACTCGGAGCGATACGGCACGCGCCACCGCGCCGCCATCGGCATCAGCGAGCAGACCGATGCAGTCGTGGTGGTCGTCAGCGA
>CAWDYT010000007.1:0-7816 GCA_963806695.1 uncultured Chloroflexia bacterium
CGATGACGGCCGCGGTCGCGTCCGGACGCTCCCAGTAGCCCTGGAAGATGTTCGGGCCGCGCACGAGCACCTCGCCGTCGGGCGCGATGCGGACCTCGACGCCCGGGATCACCTGGCCGACGGTGCCGATGCGGTTGGCCTCGATTCGTGTGAACGAGACGACCGGCGCGGTCTCCGTCGCGCCGTAGCCCTGGAGCGAGCTCACGCCCATCTCCTCCCAGCGCCGCGCGATGTTCGGGTTCATCGCCGCTCCGCCGACCGCGAAGTAGCGCAACGCGCCGCCGAAGCGGGAGAGGACCGGGCGGAACAGGAGGCGTCGCAGCGGCAGGGCAGCCGTGCGCCGATCGCGTGCAGCCGCTCGTAGGTCGCGCGCCGGCCGTCGGCGTCGACGCGCCGCTCGACCGAGTTCGTCAGCAGCTTCACGATCTGCGGCACCGCCAGCAGCATCGTGACCTTCCGCTCGCGGAAGGTCCGCGCCAGGACGGGCGGCTGGAGGCTGGTGGGATAGATCATCTGGGCACCGGCCAGCATCGGTGCCAGGAGCCCGGGGTTCAGTCCGTACATGTGCGACAGGGGAAGGATGGAGAGCAGGCGCGTCTCCGGCCCGAGCGGTACGACGCTGCGCAGGCTCGCCGCATTGGTGGCGACGTTGCGATGGCTGAGCATGACGCCCTTCGGGTCGCCCGTCGTCCCGGAGGTGAAGACGATCTCGGCGAGCGTGTCGGGCGTGATCTGCGGGCGGGGGAGCGGCTCAGCCTTCCGCGCCGCGTCGACGAGGGATTCGACGGTCAGCATCGGGAGCTCGAGGCGGCCGGCGGCCTTCATGGTCGGCAGCGATGCGAGGACGAGCTTCGAACGCGTCTGCGCGGCGATCTTGAGGACGAGCTCATCGGTGCTGCGCACGTCGACCGGGACGGCAATGCCTTCCGCCCACAGCAGCCCGAGGAAGGCGAGCGCCCACTCGGGCCGATTGACCGCCCAGATCAGCACCCGGTCGCCCGGCTCGACGCCCTTCTCGCGCAGGACGCGCGCGATCCGCGGCACCTGGGCGCCGATGTCGGCATAGCTCCAGGTGTGCGTGCGGAAGCCCGGCTTGATGAGGAGCGCCGTCCTCCGACCGTGCTGAGCCACCGCCGTCTCGGTGAGCTCGATGAGCGAGTCCATGCCGCGTCCTCCGTATTCGTCTGCTGGCGGCGCGACGCTACTCCTCGCCCCCTGCGGTCATCCTTCGGGCCGGCCCTCGCCCGCCGGCGCTCGTGGTCGGATGTGGTCGCAGTCGTGCGCACAGCGTACGCCGCGGCACAAGTGGCTCCTTCAGATGCCGCGCAGGACACCGGCGCGGCGCAGGTCGAGCGCGTCGGACACCTCGCGCGCGGTCGAGCCGATGTGGGTGAGCTTCGTCTTGAGGCCGCGGACGCAGCCGACCTGGCGAGTGAGGTCCTCGAGCGAGCGCAGTTGAGGCCCTCAAACCACCGGCGTTGCTGTCGCTGTCAGCCGATATATCACTAATGCTATATCCGCTGACAGTTCTGGCCGCCCGCTGACAGAGACACGGGTTGACACCCAGCCGGCACTCGCGGATCAGTAGACCTGGTCGTGTGAGCCGAGGTTCACGAGGAACGCCTCGTCGCCGTCCCAGCGGAAGAGCACGCCGAAGGTTAAACGTACCGATGTCAAATGCTATGCACTGGTCACTTCGGCGACTGGTGGGTATGCCGCTGCGCCCGCGCAGAGAATGACACGGACCGGCGTGACCGGGGTGCCGCGTCCCGGCCCGTCGCTTGCGAATCGCCGTCCTCATGGCATGGCAGCTGATCAAGCGACCGTTGGTGGCGGCAGCCTACGCGGTCAACCTCGGTGTTCGCGCGCGCCGGGGGCTCGCTGGGCGCAAGCGCCACGCCGGGTCGGCGGCGACGATCATCGGCGAGTGCATCGACGACTGCTGGGACGGAACGCACTACCGAGCCAGTCCCGGCTACTTCCGCCAGTTCTGGACCCGTGACCTGAGCTTCAGCGCTCCGTCCCTGGCGCGGATCTCCGACGCCCATCGGGAACGCGTCATCGCCTCATTCGAGTGGGCAATCCGTACCTGGGAACGGCAGGACAGCCACATCACAACGACGATCCACTTCTTCGACCAGCCCGTCGATGTCTTCGACTACGGTGTCGACTGCCTGCCGCTCATGATCGCCGCCCTGCACCGCATCGGCGCCGACGAGCTGATCCGCGAGCATCGGCCATGGCTGGAGGCGGAAGTGGCCCACTACCTGGACGAGGTCGTCGAGCCGAACACAGGGATGGTGCGCAGTGATCGCAAGTACAGCGCGCACCGCGACACGGTCGTGAATCGATGCAACGCGTTCGGGAACAGCATGGTCGCGCTGCTGGCCATGACCCTGGTCGACCTCGGCTGGGATGTACCGGATCCGATGAAGCCGCTGGCGCTCGCCCCGCAGAGCATCCTCCTCGACCACTTCTGGGACCCCCGTGGGTTCTTTCGCGACTCACCCGGTGACACGACGCCATCCGGCGAAGGCAACATCTGGCCGTTCTGGACCGGGGTGATCACCGACCCATCGGTCCTGCGGCAGGCACTCGACACGCTCGAGCAGAAGGGCTACGCGGATCCGTATCCGTTGAAGTACGAGCCGGTACGCAAACCCGAGATTGAGCCGCTGTTCGTGCGGACACTCATGCCGGACTACCAGGGCGCCACGGTCTGGACCTCGCTCGGCTCGATGTATCTCCAGCTGCTGAACACCGTCCATCCCGCGCAGGCGAGGGTGGAGATGGACCGATACGTCGCGTGGATCGAGCGCGACGGCACCTTTTGGGAGGTCATCGACGACGAGACGGGGAGCGCTACAGCTCGACGCTGCTGACCCACAGCGACGAGAGCATGCTCTGGTCCGCCATCTTCCTGAACCTGCTGCAGCACCCGGACCAGCCTCCGGCGACAATGCGCGGGTTGCCACCGGGCGTACCATCGGTCTGACGCCGTCAGGCGCCCACGACGTGCTGCCGCGCCGCGCATGTCAGCTCCGCAAGGAGCGATGGGAGGATTCGCCGATGCCGAGATCGGCCCCACCACGTCCAGCGCGCCGCCGGGCGCCATCTCTAGTGATCGCCCTGTTGGGCGCTCCTGGTGATCGTCGCGCCCGCATCGGCTGCGCCACCGCACCGGGAGACCTGGCATCGGCTGAACCCGGCGACGGATGACGTCGCGGCGGAGCACGAGCGTCTCCAGTGTCTGCCAGGGGTGCAGTGGGTCTGCCGCTACGACAAGGTCCCCGAGCCGGACCTCGATCTCAGTTGGGACCGCACCATCGGGATGTTCCACGGACGCGACTTCGCGTTCACCGAGGCGGACTGCCCTGACTGGTTCCCGACCGAGATCTGTGAGGCCACCGAGCAGGTCATTGTCGGGCCGATCACGTACGCCATCGACGAAGGCGGCGCCTTCAAGACCGGACACGCCCTGATCTTCACCGATGGCGTCGACGTCGCCCCGCTCTACGTCTATTGGTTCGACTTCGGGTTCGTGTGTCCCTGGTACGAATCGTTCGAGGACGCCATGGCGGCCAACCCGACAGGCACAGAACAGGACTGCATCTTCGCGCCCGAGGAGTAGGGCAGCTCCATCGAGGGCAGCCCGGTGTCGGGGTGATCCCTGGCATCGGGCCACTTCGCGTCCTTAGGTAGGACGACGTTGGGAACCCTCGCGACCAACCCTTTCCGCGCCCTCGGGCTGGGCCACCCGCGTGCCCCGCTGGCGGGCGATCGTGCTGCTGATCGGTCTGGCCGGCTGCGGTGGCCAGACCGCGCCGACGCCGGTCGCGGATGGCGCATCGGCGACTGCGGTTGCGGGCCAGTCGCCCTCGTCGGCCCCCGACGCCGAGTTCGCCGCTCCCACTCCGCACCAGGGCGTGATTGCTGTGGTCGAGGTCGTCCAGGCGCCGTCCACCGCGTTGGGGCAGCACGTGGTGGCGATGCCGCCGGGGCGACGTCGGCACCTCGGCCGTCCGGCGCAGCCTGGAGATCCAGGCAAGGATGGAGCCGATCGACGGCAGCTCCTGCGACGCCCCGCTGGTGCCGACCGTGCTCCGACCGACCCACCCCGATGCCGTCCAGCCGGCGCTCGCCGACCTGACGCGCACGGTCATTGTGCGGGCACTGAGGGGCGCCGGTTCCGATGGCGGCCCTGCGCTATCGGCAAACTTCCGGGTCGGACCAGTGCCGTCGCTGAACGGCGGTTTCGAGGGCTGGGTGTCCTTCCAGATCCCGGCCGATTCCGCCGACGGGTTCTGCGCCTTCGACGTGGGCGGCGCGGTCGTGATCGTGGCCGGCGAGACGACATCGGCCGACCTCCCGGTCGTCCGGGTCGACACGCGGGATCGGATCGACGGCTCCTGACGGCGGATGGCTTCCAACTCGCGTTCCTCGAGTGCGCGCGACTCGGCGAGGGAGAGCGGCTCCCTGGGGCCGAGTCTCAGCGAATCGCGGCGACGGCGTCCGCGAGCGCCTCGGGGAGGACCGTCGCGCCCCGCATGTCAGCGGCGCCGCGTCCGCCGAACGCCACGAGCAGCTCCGGCGAGGCGCGCCGCAGGGCCTTTGCCACGGCGCGAGCCGCATCGGCGTCGGAGGCGGTTGGCACGCCGATGACTGCTGTGGCGGCGCCGGTATCGCGGGCGGCCCGAGCCCTGCGCTGTCAGCCGTTATAGCGTTAGTGATATATCGGCTGACAGTTGCGCGACCGGATCCCGGGCGCGGCCCGATAGCGAGCGAGCTACAACCCGTACTCGGTGCGTCGGTAGAGCATCGCTCCGAGCATGGCCGGGACCATCAGCACGTGCTGGAGGTCGAGGAGGGCGTCGCCCGAGACGAGCCCGGCCCACGACATCGGGAACAGGGCGGCGAGGGGCAGGACCATTGCGGCAGCCATCTCGGCAGTTCCTCGGCGTGAGTGGCCACGGATCAGCATCCAGCCGACCATCGGCACGGTCATCGTCGCGGCCATGAACAGTGCCTGGACCTCGATCGGGCTCGAGTGCGGCATGCCCAGCACCGCGGTCAGCACGCCCATGCCGAGGAGCATCACGACCAGCATCTCGGCGAGGTGACCGATGAAGCGCAGCCAGCCCCGCCGACCCGCGTGACGGGAGGCATGGTCGCTGCCTGAATGTGGCGCTGCGATCGTCTGGGTATTCACCGCGCCATCGTCGTCGGGCGACCACCGCGCGGCCATCGGCATCTGCTCGGCCGCACGCCGCGACAACCGTCGCGCCGTCCGTACGTTCAAGGTCGCTTAGGATCGGTCCATGCGCAGGCTGCTGGGCCGGTTGCTGGCCATCGGCGCCGATCGGGACGACGACGAGGACACGCGCCTCCGAAAGGTCCTGCTGCTCGTGGCGGCGCTGACCATCGCGCCGCTCGCGATCCTGTGGGGACTGCTGTACTGGCTGGCAGGCGCAACCGGGCCGGCGCTGATCCGAAACTGTCGGCGAAGGAGAACGCCTCAGCCGACGAGCCCGGTCCAGCTCCAGCGCGGGATGGGCAGGCCGGCCGGGACGTCGTCGGCGGACTCGTGGTAACGGGCCATGGACGTGGCGGTCGCCCAGGCGAAGTAGTCATGCAGCGCCTGGCGCAATGGTCGTCATCGGCGAGGCCGGCATCGGCCAGTGCCTGGTCGAAGCACGCGATCGCGCGTCGGTCCATCTCCTCGTGCAGGCCGTTGCCGCTGTGCATGCGCACCACCGAGGTCTCGTCGCCGTACGCATCGGTGTAGGCCGATGGTCCACCGAGCGCCTCCGCCCAGTACGCGGCAAGCCGCTCGGTGTGCTGCGGGTGGAAGCCGTGGCTGAACGCGTGGCTCACGATCTCGTCGGCCATCACCCGGGCGTGCCACGCGCTGGCCAGGCGACGCATGCCCTCCATGCCGCCGGTGGCCTCGAAGATCGATCCGATCCATGCGCCAAGGATCGCACCGGTCACAAGCCCGTTAGGATCAGCCGATGACCGATCGCGACCTGCCCGACTCGATTGCCGCCAACGTCGCCGAGTGGTCGGAGACGAACGCCCAGTTCACCGATGCGAACGCTGAACGCGCGTGGGCTCCCCAGGAGCTGGCGTGGGGCGTGTTCCAGGTTCGCGAGGCAGACATCGGTTCGCCGCTGGGTGAGGTGGATGCGCTCGAGGTCGTTGAGCTCGGCTGCGGGACGGCGTACTTCTCCGCCCAGTTGGCGCAACGGGGTGCCGAGGCCGGTGGGCGTCGACCCGACGCCGGCGCAGCTCGACACCGCCCGGCGGATGATGGACGCCACCGGCATCCGCTTCCCGCTGGTCGAGGCACCGGCCGAGCGCGTCCCGCTCCCCGACGCAAGCTTCGACCTCGCGTTCTCGGAGTTCGGCGCGTCGCTGTGGGCCGATCCGGCGCTGTGGGTGCCCGAAGCCGCCCGTCTGCTCCGCCCCGCCGGCCGGCTGGTGTTCCTGACGAACTCGTTCATCAGCTTCCTGTGCGCCATTGACGAGGGCGGCACCTCTGAGACCTCTGCAGCGGCCGCAGTTCGGCGCGTATCGGATGCAGTGGCCGGGCGAGTCGGGAGTGGAGTATCACCTGGCCCACGGCGACTGGATCGACCTGCTGCGGGGGAGCGGGTTCGAGATCGAGCGGCTGATCGAGCTCGCGGCGCCGCCCGAGGCGACGAAGCACGAGTTCTACGACTACGTCACCCCGGAGTGGGCACGCCAGTGGCCGGCCGAGGAGATCTGGGTAGCGCGTCTCGGGACATCCGCGGCGGAGTTACCGACTACGGTCGGCCGGAGGCAGCCTTGCGCAGCGGCGTCACCATGGACGCATGGGCGCGATCAGGCGAAAGAGCTTCGACGACCCGGACGGACTCCGGGACCTCCCACTCCTCGCGGTTTCGCTGGCGAGGATCGGGTCGCACACGATCGGTCGCGGCGTGGTGGAGCCCGGCTGGCATTGGTCGGAGCATCTGGCGCCGGTCATGGGGACGGAATCGTGCCCGGTGCATCACGTTCAGGTGCTGCTGTCCGGGCGCTTCACGGTGCGCATGGACGACGGCGAAGAGGTGGCGTTCGGGCCCGGTGAGGTGATGGACGTTCCGCCCGGCCACGATGCCTGGGTGGTCGGCGACGAGCCGGCGGTCCTGATCGACTTCGCGGGGAACATCGACCTCCTTGGTCTTCCACGCGAGCACGAGCGAATGGTGACCACGCTGCTCATGACCGATATCGTCGACTCGTACTCAGACCGCCAGCCGTCTCGGGGACGCGGTCTGGAAGCAGCTGCTCTCCGACCACAATCGGCTTGTCCGCGCCCAGCTGCTCCGCTTCGGCGGCCGCGAGGTGGACACCACCGGTGACGGCTTCCTGGCCACGTTCCGAAGCGCAGTCGCCGGCCTCCGATGTGCCGCCGCCATCGTCGATGCGCTTCGGGACAGCGAAACGGAGGTCCGCATCGGCGTCCATACCGGCGAGGTCGAGCCGATGGGCAGCAACATCGGCGGCGTGGCGGTCCACGCGGTCGCCCGGATCATGGCGCTGGCCGGCGCGTCGGAAGTGCTCGCCTCCGGGATGACTGTCGGCCTGGCCGATGGGAGCGACCTCGCATTCGAGGACCAGGGCTCCCGCGAGGTCAAGGGCCTGTCCCGGCCGATCGAGGTGTATCGGCTCATCTGACCCAGCCGCCGACCGCCGTCGCTGGAGCCGCTCACGGCCGTTCAGCGAATATATCGTTAGTGATATAACGGCTGACAGTTTCCCGAACCGCCCGACAACGGGAGCCTCACACGGC
>CAWDYT010000008.1:0-155097 GCA_963806695.1 uncultured Chloroflexia bacterium
CGACCATATTGCTCGCGCCGCCCGTCCGACGCGTGTCGCGGATGCCACGACGACGCTCGCGGTTCCACCCGGACCTCGTTCATCGGGTCACCGGACGGCTGGCGCCGATCTCGCGCGCGACCGCGAGCATCGTCGCCGCCGCGCGTCGATGGCTGCTCGAGGCCGCCGGAGCTCCCGTGACAGCGGAGCGGTCGCGTCGTCCTGGTCAACGTGGCCGATCGGGCGAACGAGCAGATCCAGAACGCGCTGCTCAAGGCGCTCGAGGAGCCGACCGACCGTCACGTCTTCATCCTTCGTCGCGGACGAGCCGTCGCGCCTGCTGCCGACGATTCGCTGGCGATTTCAGCCGCTGCGTCATCGGCCCGGTGCCGCGAGAGGAGCTGACCGCTGGCCTCATGGATGTCGAGCGGCTGCCCCAGGATCTCGCCGACGCCCTCGCGCGGATCTCCGACGGCCTGAGCGGGACGGCCGTGGCGTACGCCGGGAACCGGGGTTTGCTGGACTGGCGGCGCCGGTGCAGGGCAAGCTGCTCGCACTTCTCCAACGCGGGCGTGCCGATCGGTTCGTGTCGGTGCGCGACCTGCTCGACGACACCGTGCGCGCTGGTGCCCGCGCGACCAGCCGTCGACGAAGAGTCCCGCACGCCGGCCTCCGTCCAGCGCGAGGCGGCGATCCTGGTCGTGGAGGCCTCGATCGCGCTCGCCCGCGATATGCTCGTTCCGGGCCTCGGCCGCGCCTCGTTGGCACCGGGAACGGAGCTCGGCCCGGAGCTCGAGCGGCCGCGGGACGTCTCGACGCCGCGTCCTGCTGGCCGCCGTGCGGCGGTTGGAGGAGGTCCATGCCGGCCTTCGCGACAACGCGGCCCCGAGGCTCGCCCTCGAGGCCGCCATGCTGAGTTGGCCGATGCTGCCGGCCACGAGGGAGCGGTGAGTGGCGTACGCATGACCGCTCGCATCACCGGCCGGGTGCAGGGCGTCGGCTTCCGCTGGTGGGTGCGCCGCCAGGCCGAGGGCCTGCGGCTGACCGGCTGGGTCATGAACGCCAACAGCGAGCGGGCCGTGGAGCTCGTGGCCGAGGGCCTGTCCGAGGCGCTCGACGAGCTCGAGCGACGACTGTGGCAAGGCCCCGATGGCGCACGGGTCGAGAGCGTCGAGGCGCGGCGTTCCCCGGCGAGCGGCGAGTTCGAGCGGTTTGGGATCGTCCGCGGGTGAACCGCCGCGCCATCGGCTGCCTCACGGTGGCCGCGGGGGTGTTCGTGATCGTCGCCACGCTCGCCGTCCTGCGCGCCGGTGCGCCGGCGGAGTGTCCGGATGCCCTCCCGTATGAACCGGCGTCGTACCAGCCCGCTGGCGAGCCCGTGCCCGAACCGACGCTCGACGGCATCGATGCGCCCCTCGAGGAGGCGGGCAGCGTGACGTTCGGGCTGGCGACCTGGAGGGTCTGGGTGGAGCCCGGCCGCGCGCCCAGCGCCAGCGGCGAGCCCCTGCCCCAGCGGATCGTGCTGGAGTGCGGCGACGGGACCTACCGGGCGTACCAGCGGGGCACCGGGTGACCCGTCGACCGATCCTCCTTCTCGTCAATCCGATCTCCGGAGGCAAGCCGGGATCCGGCCCGGGACTGGCCGACGACCCGGCGCTCCTGACCGCGGGCGCGCTGCGAGCGGCGCTCGAGGCGCGAGGGCTCGAGGTGACCGATCGCGAGATCGCCCAGGACGACGACCTCGCCGCCCTGGCCGGGACGGCCGCGGACGCCGGGCACGACGTGGTGGTGGCGGGCGGGGACGGGACGGTGAGCGTGGCCGCGGAGGCACTGCTCCATCACCCCGGAGCGACGCTCGGCATCCTGGCCATGGGCAGCTTCAACAACATCGCGCGCGGCTTCGGCGTGCCGACGACGCTGGACGATGCCCTCGACGTCATCGCCGAGGGCCACGCCACAGCCGTCGACGCGGGCTGGGTGGTACGGGACGACGACGAGGGCCGTCCGTTCTTCGAGGCGGCCGGCGTTGGCGGTCGAGGCCATCGGCTTCCTCGTCGTAGAGCTGGCGGGCCGCCGCGGCTGGTGGCGCGGTGGCCGCGCCCTGCTCCGCGGGCTGCGGCTGCGCAAGACACCGATGCGGATCTCGATCGACGGGCGGACCTACCGCACGGGGAGCCCGGCGGTCACCGTCAGCAACGGGCCGTATCACGGGATGGGCTTCGCCATCAACGCCGATGCCGACCCGACCGACGGCGTGCTCAATGTCGCGATCTTCCGTGGCATGAGCCGTTGGGAGGTGGTTCGACACTTCCTGGCGGTGGCGCGACGCCGTCCGCGTCGCGAGCCCCGGGTCGTCAGCCGCCCGGCGACGCGGATCACCATCGAGGGCATCCAGCGCGCACTCCCGGCCCACGCCGACGGGGTGAGCATCGGCATGACACCGGTGGGCTTCGAGGTGCGACCGGGCGCGCTCCGCCTCTTCCGGCGGCCCGGCGCCTCGGCCTAGAGCGCCTCGACCTAGACGTTCAGCGTCGGGCGGAACAGCCGGTCGTGGGTGGCCAGGGCGAACCGATCGGTCATGCCGGCGATGTAGTCGGCGGCCTGGACAACCAGCGGCGCCTCGTGCTGGCGATAGCTGTCCGGGATCTCGTCGGGGTGCTCGAGGTGCCAGTCCATCAGGTCGCGGATGACGGCGATCGCCCGCTGCTGCTGGCGTTGCTGCTCTTCTGACTCGTAGACATGAACGAACATGAAGTCGCGCAGTTCGTTCATCACGGCGAGGGTGGCCTCGTCCATCCGTACCGCGCCGACGCGCAGCGACTCGTCGATCACCGCGCCGATCATCGCCCCGACCCAGGATCGCCC
Organism: uncultured Chloroflexia bacterium; assembly: GCA_963806695.1. Classification (GTDB taxonomy): domain Bacteria; phylum Chloroflexota; class Limnocylindria; order QHBO01; family QHBO01; genus JACDBZ01. Next base: position 2,845 of record CAWDYT010000008.1, read on the forward strand.
CGGCTCGCCGAAGCGCTCGAGCACGGCCGGCGGGAACGCCCCGCGGCCGAGGACGCCGGCGCGGAGAGCGTCGAGGGCGTCGTGGGCGAGGTAGGCGATCCGATCGGCGAATCGCACGCAGAAGGCCTCCGCGGTCGCGGGCGGCGGCGCGATCTTCCACGAGTGCGCGCGGATCCCGTCGCGCACCTCCCAGGTCAGGTTCTGGTCCTCGAGGACCTCGAGGATGCGGACCGATTGGGCGGCGTGGTGCCACTCGTCCGGAGCGAAGTACGGGCTGAGGGCATCCTCACCGGTGTGGCCGAAGGGCGAGTGCCCGACGTCGTGGCCGAGCGCGATCGCCTCGGCCAGCGGCTCGTTCAGGTCGAGCGCCGCCGCCAGCGAGCGGGCCACCTGGGTCACCTGCATCGTGTGCGTCAGGCGCGTGACGAAGTGGTCGCCCTCGGGGTTGAGGAACACCTGCGTCTTGTGCTTCAGCCGGCGAAACGCCTTCGAGTGGATGATCCGATCGCGATCCCGCTCGAACGCCGTCCGGAAGGCATCCGGCTCCTCGGGCCGGACGCGGCCGCGGGACCGCCGTCGAGCGCGCGGCGGCCGGGCTGAGGCGCTCCTCGTCGGCCTCACGGGCCGGCCGATCGCGGCGGTGGAGTCCGTCGGGACGCGTGATCTCCTGCATCGCGCCGATGATGCCTGATCCGGCCGGGTCAATGGCCGACCAGGTTCTTCACCCAGAGCACGGCGAGGGCGAGGACCACGATGCCCCCCGTGAAGGCCAGGGAGCGGAGCCGGCTGTGCGGCACCATTCGAGCAGCGGTGTACGCGGCCCCGGCGATGAAGGTGATGAGGACGAGCTCGCTCACCACCACCCCGGCGCGTCCGTCGATCAGGAGGAGCGGTGCGACCGCGACGCCGGTGACCGCGAGGCCGCCCGCGAGCTGGGCGGCGAGGAGGTCGAGATGCGTCGCATGCAGCCGACCGTGATGCGCGAGCCGCGCGGAGAGGCGATACGCCAGCTGGTGGGCGAGGATCAGGCCGACCGACGTCAGGAAGACAGCGGTCGCCGGGGATTCGGCAGCCGACGGACCGATATCCCTCGGCAGGGCGAGCATCACGGCGAGGAGCGAGAGGCTGATGTAGAGGGCCATCGTCACGCCCTCGCGGACGCGCTCCCTGCGGTGCGCGTCCGACGCGAGCAGGTGCCGGTCGTCGTGCTCGCCCGCGGGCACCTGCTGGTCGGCGTCCATGGCGAGGATCATGCCACGTGCGGCGCCCTCAGCCGGCAGGCCCGAAGGTCGCGCGACCGGCCGGTCGATAGGTCTGGATCATCACGCCGGTCGACGTCGATCGCGACTCGACCAGCTCCAGGTTGTGCGTCTGGCCGCGCTCCGGGAAGAGCCGCAGCCCGTCGCCGACGATGACCGGGTAGATCCGCAGGTTGAGCTCGTCGACGAGGTCGCGCTCGAGCAGCCACCGCAGCAGGACGCCGCTGCCGTGGACCTGGAGCTCGCGCCCGGGCTTGCGCCTTGAGCTCACGCACGGCCGCCTCGACGTCACCGTCGATGACGTGGGTGTTCTGCCACGTCGGGTCCTTGAGCGTGGTCGAGGGCACGTACTTGGGCAGCACGTTGATGCCGTGGGAGACCGGGTCGCCTTCGTCGTGAAGCGGCCAGTACGGCTCCCAGATCTCCCAGGTCTTGCGCCCGAGCAGCAGCGCATCGGCGCGCTCGAACCACGAGGTGAGGAACGGCCACATGTCCTCGTCGGCGTACGGCGGCCGTCCATCCGCCGCGCTCGAACCCGCCGCGCCGGTCCTCGTCGGGTCCTCCGGGTCCCTGGTACACGCCGTCCACGGTCAGCATCATCGATGCGGTCAGCTTCATGGTCATCGCTCCCTGCGAGTGATCGTCGATGGTTGGACCACGGTTCGGCGGGAAGCTCATCGGGCGAGCGGTAGGGAAGCGGACGCACTGGCTGAGCGTCGACCCGGATGGATGGCTGGCGCGCCGGACAGGATTCGAACCTGCGACCTTCGGCTCCGGAGGCCGACGCTCTATCCACTGAGCTACCGGCGCCATGCACGAGAGTGGCCGACCGTCGTCGGCCGGAGGGCATGGTACACGCGTGGCCCAGTTCGAGTCGCGCGACGCGCATAGACGAAGGCCCCCGCCGAAGCGGGGGCCCTCAGTGCTGCCGGATTCGCTAATCGCAAGGGCATCTTTCACGCACGGTTTCCCGTACTACCCTAACCCTAACCTACCCATGGCCTTGCAACCAGTTCTGAATCGCTGTGCGAACAGCACCGTCAGAATAGACCGTCTGTTCCCTTTAGACAAGGGTTTCGGAGGTTTAGATTCCTTTACAAAGCAAAGCGGTTCAGCGCTTCGTCAAGCCGCCTGACGGGCTCGGATCGGTCGCCGGATGAGACGACGATCGAGTCGATGATCACCGGAGTCGAGCGGCAGGCCGATGCGCGGGTCGTTGACCGGGACGGTCGCGATCTCGTCGACTACCTCGGTGCCGGAGATCACGCGGCCGAAGATCGTGTACAGGCCGACGGCCCGAAGGTGCCGATCGAGGTCGGCGAGCGTGATGAAGAACTGGCTGCTGTTGGCCACCGTGTCGTTCGCCATCGCGACGGCGTACGGATCGAAGGTCAGCCCGTCTGCCGGTGGCTCGATCTCGAACTCGTACCCAGGCCCGCCGGTACCGAGGCCGGGGAAGTCGCCGCGGTTGTCGCGCGTCTGGGGGTCGCCGGCCTGGATCACGAAGCCGGCCAGGACGCGGTGGAAGCTGATCCCGTCGTAGAAGCCGCACCGAGCCAGCTCGACGAAGTTGGCGGTCGCGAGCGGGGCCGTCATCGCCGAGCAGCTCGATGACGAACTCTCCGGATACCGCGCCGCTGACCGTCACCGTCGCGGTCGCGGCGTCCTCCAGGGAGGCCTGCGCGGAGGTGGCCGTGGGCGGCGCGGTCGGACAGCTGGGACGAGCGGGCGGGGTGGGGTCCGCCGTGCAGGCCGCGATGACCAGCCCCACGCCGCACAGCACGCCGATCCGTCTCATGCGCCGTTGGACTCGAACAGCCGGCGCGCGTAGCTGACCGGCATCGTCCCACCGTACAGGAGCGTGTCGTGGAAGCGGCGGAGATCGAAGTCGCGTCCCTGGCGCGCCGCCACATCGGCCTTCAGCTTCTCGATCATGTGCCGGCCGAACAGGTACGACAGCTGGTAGGTGGGGGTGGCGGTGTATCGCTTGACCTCGGCAAGCGCCGCCGGGCGCTCGAACCCGGTCTCCGCAACCAGCCGATCGACGGCCTCGTCGAAGCCGATCAGGCCGCGATGGAGCTGGATGTCCAGGATGATCCTGGTGGCGCGCCAGATCGCATCGGTGTGGACGATGTACCACCCCTTCGGGGTGTCGTCGAATCCGGCCTCCTTCATCATCCGCTCGCAGTAGAAGGCCCAGCCCTCGGCGAACTCCGGCGACTGCGAGAAGAGCCGCACCAGGCTCGGGTTCGTGATCGCGGCCGACAGCTGGAGGTGGTGGCCGGGGTAGGCCTCGTGCACGCTCGTGTTCGAGATCGACGCCCGGTTGTGCTCGCGCATCATCTCCGGCGAGCTCGGCGGGGTGACGATGTAGGTCCCGACCGGCGACGCGTCGAATTTCGCCGGCTCGTAGTAGGCGGCGAACGGGATGAGATGTCGGATGAACGACGGCGTCTCGATGACGTTGAGGTGGTCCTCGTCCGGTGGGGTCGCGATGCCGTGCTCCACCACGAAGGACCGCGCCTCGTCCATCGTGGCCCGGTACTCGCCCAGCGACTCGACGAACGTGGAGGCGTGGTCGTTCTTCACGATGTCCGCGACCTCCGCCGGCGACGCCCCCGGCTCGATCTCCACCATCAGGGCCTCGCGCGCCGCCTTCTCGACCGCCAGCAGCTCCTCGCCGACGGCCAGGATCTCGTCGCCGTCGGCTTCCAGCTCGCGGAGCCGGATCATCTCCTCCAATCGCTCTGGCCCGGCCTTCCACTCGGCGGATGCCCGGGGCAGCACGTCGTCGCGCAGCCAGGAGGCGTGATCCGCCAGCGCCGCCTTCGTGCCGTCCACCGCGGCGGTGAGCCGCTCGACGAGACCGTTCCCCGCCGTCTCGGAGCGTGCGGCCGCCAGGATCGTGTCGAGGAATCCGGGGAGCATCTGCGTCGACTGGACGTCGATCTCGGTCCACAGGCGGACCGGCTCGGTCACGCGCTCGCGCGTCTCCAGCAGGTAGCGCGGCGCGGCCTCGAGGCGCGACGCGATGCTCTCCAGGCGCTCGGCCAGCGGGGCGAAGTCCCGGGTGAACAGCGGGAAGATCGCCTCTCCGACGTAGCCGGCCGCTCCTGAGGATCCAGCCCAGGTGCGGTACTCGGTCTGCCAGTGGAGGCCGATGCGGGCCTGGTGGATCGCAAGGTCGCGGTCGATGGCGCGATCGTGCGTGAGCTCGGACGGGTCGATGACCGACAGCTCGTCGATCGTGCGCCGGTAGAACTCGACCTCGTCATCGATCGCTCCACGCGTGCCGGAGGCGAGCTCGGCGTCGTGGTCGTGGAGGCCGAAGAACGTCGCGACGTCGGGCCGTAGCGCGAGCTGGTCGCGGAACCAACGGTCGATCGTGCGGTCGAAGCGCGCGTCGGCGTCGGACGGTGGCATGGTCATCGAGGATGCTCCGTGGGGCGGGCCGGTCGCGGGGACCGGCGCCGGTTGGGTTCGACGGGCGGGACCAGCGCGTCCTCAGCCGGGCTCGCCGAGCACGCGCTCGAGAAAGCCTAGCACCCAGTCCGCGTAGTCCTCGGCACAGACATCCTGGGCGACCGAATGCCCGGCGGAGTCGCACACGTCGAGCTCGGCCGGGGTCCCGCCATCGGTTGCGGCGGCCAGCATGTCTTCGGCATCCGTTGGACCAATGCTGTCGTCCATCCCGCCGTAGATCAGGAGGAGTGGCCGCCCGTCCAACCGCGAAACGGCCTGGATCGGATCCACCGAGCTGGCGTCCTCGCCGGTGCGCATGAGTGATCCGAGCAGGATCGCCCAGCTCGCCGGCACCGACAGCGGGTAGCCCTCGCGCTGGAGCCTCGCCTGGATCGCGTTGGCCAGGGTGGCGTGCGTGGACTCCACGATGAGCGCATCGATCCGCTCGTCCCCGACGGCGGCGGCGAGGGCGCTGGCGCCGCCCATCGAGCTGCCTAGCACCGCGATTCGATCGGGTCCCTTGCTCGCTTCCAGCCAGTCGAGCATAGCCTCGAGGTCCTCGGCCTCCCGCACTCCCTGGGTGGTCTGGCTTCCCTGGCTCTGCCCGTGGTTGCGGAAGTCGAGGAGCAGGAGGTTGTAGTCGTCGTGGAGGACGGCGGCCCGATCGAGCATCGCGCTCTTGTTGCTTCCCCAGCCGTGCGCAAGCACGACGGTGGGAGCATCGGGCGCGGCCCCGCTTGCGGCGGGCACATACCAGCCGGCCAGGCCGACTTCACCGGGCCCGGCGACCGCACCGCCGGCAGTGGCACCGACGCCCTCGCAGTCGGTTGGGTCCGGTTCCGCGGCGAGGACTTCGTCAGCCGCGCGGTCATAGTTGATCGCCTCGTAGTCCCAACCGAACGTGGCCGGCGTCCGGCAATCCCCGGTCGGGGCGGGTGCGTCGGTGAACTGGCGCGATCCCTCGTACCCCACGTAGCCGAAGTAGGCAACCAGCGCGATGAGGACGGCGGCGAACCCGAAGGTCACCCAGCCCGTGACGCGGGCGCGGCGGGCGGTGCTCGGATCCTGCGGCAGCTGGTAGGGCATCGCTGTTGCGGGAGTATAGGAGCGTTCCAGCAGCGATCCCGGTCCCAACGTACAATCCGTCGCCGATGACCAACCGACGATCGATCCCCGCGGCATCCGCCGCCGGCGCGCGCGGGCGTGCGCACCACACGCTCGCACCCGCCCACCTCGGCGAGGCCACCGCTGCGGCCGTGGTGGCCGTGGTGGTCGGAGGCATCGCCATGGTGATCACCGGCATCGGGATGGTCGCCCTGGCACTCACGACCGGGGCGCGATACGGCGGCAGCCCTCCACCGGACGTCGCCTCGCTCGCGATCGGTCCCGTACTGGGCGGGCTCGGCCTCATTGCGCTGGGCGGTGCACTCACCGCAGGCGCGATTGCCGTCCTCGGCGGAGCGCGCCGCGCGCGGCCGGTGACCGGGATCCTCGCCGCACTGACGGCCGGACTGGCGGCGCTCGGAACCGTCCTCGCCGCGACGAGCGAGCCGACCGACGTGGTGATCTCCATCGCCCTCACCGTTGCCACGCTCATCTTCGGGGTCGCCGCGATCCTGCTGCTGCGTCCTCGTCGCTGAGACCGGCGTGGCGCGCGCCATCCTGCTGGCCGCGACCATCGCCTGGGGCGTCGCGGCGGTCCTCATCCTGGGCCTCGCCGCCGTCGGAGCCGAGCGCCTGGAGGCTGTCCTTCCGCCTCTGTCGATCGACACGGACGCGCTGCGTGGCGCCATCGTGGCCGTCGGCGTGGCGATGGCGCTGACCGCCGCTGCCCACGGCGCCATCGTGGTGGGACTGCGAGCCGGCCGGCGTCGAGCACACAGCGCAGGCATCCTGCTCGCCGCGGTGCTCACCGCGACGTTCGTGGCGCTCGCCGCGGCCGCATTCACGAGCGCGTTGACCACGCCCGCATCGGCTCCACTCTTCATCGGAGCGGGCCTCGGCGCGTCGATCGGCGCGGCTGCCTACGGGGTGGTGGCGGCCCTCCTGGTGGGCGACCTCCGCGCCGGATCCGCCGCCTGAACGAATCGGGGCCCTGTGCTATGCTCCGCCACCGTCGTCACCGCCGCGGGCCCGTGGTGTAGTGGCCAAACATGCCAGCCTGTCACGCTGGAGATCGCCGGTTCGAATCCGGTCGGGCCCGCCAGCGCTCATCACCGCTCGCTGGTGGCCGCGCCCTGCACCGCTTCCTTGGTCGCCTTGCGTGATGCCGCCTCGCGGAGCTCCTGCTGGCGCGACGAGTGGTGGCGCGCGATCGCCTCACAGGCCTCGTCGACGTCCGAGGTGATCGTGACGAGGTCCAGGTCCTCGACGCTGACCTTCTCCTCGAACAGCGGCTTCTCCCGGATCCAGCGCATCATTCCCTCCCAGTACTCCGTGCCGTACAGCACGACCGGGAAGTGCTCGACCTTGCCGGTCTGGATCAGCGTCAGCGCCTCGAACAGCTCGTCCAGGGTGCCGAAGCCACCGGGAAAGATCACGAAGCCCTCGGCGTACTTCACGAACATCACCTTGCGCACGAAGAAGTACCGGAACTCCATGCCGAGGTCCACGTACTCGTTCAGCCCCTGCTCGAAGGGCAGCTCGATGTTGCAGCCGATGGACAGCCCGCCCGCCTCCTTGGCCCCGCGGTTTGCCGCCTCCATGATGCCCGGGCCACCGCCGGTGATGATTGCGAAGCCCTGCTTCGCGAGCGCGGCGGCCAGTCGCCGCGCCGCGCCGTAGTAGCGATTCCGCCGGCCGACCCGCGCCGAGCCGAAGATGCTCACCGCCGGGCCGACGTCCGCAAGCGCGTCGAACCCCTCGACGAACTCGCCCATGATCCGCAGCGTCCGCCACGTATCGGTCTCCTGGAAGCCGGTGATCGGCTCGCGGGAGCGAAGGAGCTTCTGGTCCTCGGTGGCCTTGTCGGGGTCGTGCCCACCACGCACGACGACCGCGCCGCGACGCCGTTCTGGCTCCTTCTTCTTGCGCGGCATGGGACTCCTCTCGCTCGACAGGGCCAAGGGTGGATGCTACGGTGACCGCTCGCCGGCATCGTTCCTGCTTCGCATGGACTGTGCCGGTTGGATTTCGTATCGGAAGAATTCTATTGCTGGATCCGCTGCGGCGCGTCGCCGCACTGACCCCGCCGACCGGGGCGCGAAGCGCCCTGCCGATGCCGCTCACCGCCCGCCGCGCGCCGTGCCAGGCGATAACGCGATGACCGTCGTCCGACGCATTCTGCTGCTCGCCGCGATCTCGACGGCCGGGATCGCGCTGCTGGCGCCGCTGGCCGCTCGTTCCGCGGCCCCCGTCGCGCCACCCATCGAAGAGCACCTCCTCACCGTCGACGCAGCCCCGGCCCCGGCCGAGGCCGTAGACGTGAATCGCGGAACCCTGGCGAGTCGTGCCACCCCCGTGGATGCCGGCCCCTCCCTGACCGCCGAGGTCCTGGCCATCGACCCGGTGCCGACGCCGGGATCGGCGCCGATGCAGGCGACCCTGGTCTCGACCGGCCCGCCGCCTCCTGCCCCCAGCCGGGTCGTCACCTACGCCGGGACCAGCGTGTGGGATGACCTCGCGCGCTGCGAGTCGGGCGGCAACTGGGCGATCAACACCGGCAACGGCTACTACGGCGGCCTGCAGTTCAGCCAGGGGACGTGGCTCGGGAACGGCGGCGGCGAGTTCGCCGCGTACCCACACGAGGCCACGCGCGAGGAGCAGATCATCGTCGCCGAGCGACTCCGTGCGGCCCGGGGCTACGCGCCGTGGCCCGCCTGCCGCGCGAAGCTCGGCCTGCCCTGACCTCACGCCGCTGACCGCGGGGGTCGGTGAACCCCCTGCGGTAGCATCGGTCCATGCTCCATCCGGTTCGGGTCGGTCACGTCGTGCTCAAGGTCCGCGACCTCGATCGGTCGCTCGCCTTCTACCGTGACATCCTCGGCTTTCGGGTGGCCAGCGAGATGAGCAACGTGATGATCTTCCTCACCGCAACCGGGGAGAACCATCACGATCTCGCCCTCCTCCGCGTCGGTGACTCGGCGCCGTCCCCGATGCCCACCGCCGTCGGCCTCTACCACGTCGCGGTCCAGCTCGCGGACTTCGAAGCGGTGCGAGCGGCCCACGCGGTCCTCACCGAGCGCGGGCTGCTGAAGGGCACCGCCGATCACGGCGTGACGAAGAGCCTGTACACGATGGACCCCGACGGCAACGAGATCGAGCTGTACTGCGACGCTCCGCGCGAGGAGTGGGAGGGCCGCGTCGACGACGTGATGACGGTCCGCCCCCTGCAGCTGGGGGACTGATCCCGGGGCTCGCGTCGGCACACCGATTGCTTGGTCGGCGAACGTGCCGTTCCTGCCGTTCGTCCTTCTGCTCGCCTGGCAGGCCCTGAGCCGAGGCGCATCGTTCGCGCTCGGTTGGGCCACCGCGCTGTACTTCGGCCAGGTCCCCGGTCGCCAGGGCCGGATGCTTGCCGTCAGCAGCCTCGTCGCGGCCGGCTGGGTGATCCTGGTCGTCGGGTTCGCGATCCCGCTCCTCATCGGCGGCGGGCTCGAAGCGCTCGGTGTCATCGAGGACAACTTCGACGTCGAGTTCAGCGTCTACGCCGGCCTGGTCGCCGGGATCGTGCTCGTTCCGCCGTTCGTCGCGGCCGTCACGGTGTGGGGCGAGTTCCACGGCGACCGCTCGATCCGAACCTGGCTCCGCCTGGTGCCGGTCAGCTATCCGGCGACCGCCATGCTGGGGGCGGCGGTGCTCCAGATGGTGGCATTCACGCCGATCTTCCTCGTCCAGCGCTGGCGCCAGAAGCGCAAGTACGTCCAGATCCCGCTCGTCATGCGCGAGGCCGCCGATGACGACGACCTCGCCACCGGCATTCGCGACGCACTGGCGTCGATCGGCATCGAGGACGTGTCGATTGCCGAGGCCACCGGTCCCAAGGCCTGGCCGCTGCGGACCGTTGCCTTTGCGGTCGAGCACCTGCTCGGCGCCGTGGTTCGTGGCGAGCCGGTGCGCCTCGCGGCCGACGACCTCGAGATCTACGCCTACGCAACGAACATCTCGGTGCAGGGTCCCAGGGAGGTCACCTACCGCGTCCGCGCCGCGATCCTGCGCAAGCTCGGCTTCCACGAGGCGTATCTGACCTGGAACGGCGAGGCCCAGGGGATCGAGGACCAGCTCCTCGAGGTGCACCGGGATGTCGAGTGCAGCATCGAGGAGATCGAACGGCGCCTCGACGACATCCAGCAGCAGATGGATACCGCCAGTATCGACAGCCAGGAGTGGAACATCCTCTACCGTCGTCGCCTCCAGGTGGAGCTGGCCGCTCGGACGGACGCGCCGGAGCGGCGCCGCCAGGCAGCGGGCGCCGCCTAGCCGGCCCTCACGTAGGATGCGCCGATGCGATGGCTGCGGCGCATCGGCCTGGGGGTCCTCGTCCTCGCCGTGGCGCTGGTCGCCTGGGAGCCGACCCGGGTCGCGCTCCAGACGGCGGTGATGCTGCCGAACATGCTCGGCGCCGGCCCGCAACCGCTCACCCTGTTCAGCCCTACGCCGCAGCGATCGAGCGTTGCGTACCGGCTCGGCCCGGATGGCAGCGGCGAGCCCGACCTTGCGGAGCTGTGGCTGCCGGCATGGGCATCCGCGGAACGGCCGGCCGGAGCGATCCTCCTCGTCTTCGGCGTGAACAACCTCGGCCGCAACCATCCGGCCATCGTTCGCGTGGCCGACGCCCTCGCCCGCACCGGCGTGGCGGTCCTGGTGCCGGACTCGCGCACGCTGCTCGAGGGGCGGCTGGAGGTAGCCGAGATCGACGGCGTGGTCGAGGCGTTCACAGACGCTCGCCGCCCGCCCGGAGGTCGATCGCGAGCGCGTGGGCATCGTCGGGTTCAGCGTCGGCGGTTCGCTCGCCCTCCTCGCTGCCGGCGATCCGGAGATCGCGGACCAGGTGCGGTGGGTCAACGCGTTCGGTGCATTCGCCGATGCCGAGACCTACCTGGCGTCGGTGGCTTCCCACGGTTACGTCGTACCCGATGGGGAGCTCCAGTCCTGGGTGCCGACCCCGTTGGCGCGCGAGGTCGAGCTTCGGTTCCTGCTCGACCAGGTCGACGACCCCGATGACCGGGCGTCGCTCGAGGCGGCCCTCGGCGACACGGTCGTGGCCGGTGACCGGCCCTCGCCTGATCCGGCGCTGCGCACCTCGCTCCGAACCGAGCCGGCACGCACCGTCCACGATCTGCTGACCAGCGCCTCGCTCGCCGAGGCGACGCGGGCGATCAGCGACTTGCCCGATGCGAGCCTTGCGTTCGTCGATGCGATCTCACCCGTCCGCCACCTCGGCGGCCTGCACGCCTCGGTGTACCTGATGCACGAGACCGAGGACCACCACGTGCCGTACGTGGAGACGCGGGCCCTGGCCGAGGCGCTCGAGCCCTCCGGTCGGCTGGTGCGGCACACGGAGTTCCGGCTCTTCGACCACGTCCAGCCCGACAACCTGGACCTGCTGGCGGCCGCCCCCGAGCTGTGGAAGCTCCTGCTCCACGTGCGGCAGCTGATGGAGGAGACGCTCTAGGCGGCGCTCATTGGGCTGGGCCGCCGGCGAACAGCGCCAGCGAGCCGAAGATCATGATCACGCCGACGGCGATGATGACCAGCCGCGCCACCCACGGATTTCGCCTCGGTGAATGCACCGGTCGGCCCTGCCGTCGGCGAGCGGATCGGCTCACGAGGCGGATGCTCCCCACGTCCTCTTGAACAGGAATGGAACGGTCAACGCCTCCCGGCTCGACACGCTGCGCAGCTGCTTGCGGGTCCGCTTCAGCAGCTTGCCGTGGTACGAGCCGTCGCCATATGGCTCGAGCAGCCGCGCCACGTCCCACTCGCGAATACCAGCAAGGGCGGAGGCCGGGAGCCAGCGATCCAGGATCGCCTTCGCCTCGTCGATCGCCACGAAGCGGCGGGAACGCGTCGCGTTGTCGAGCGTGAGGAGCGCGTTCGCGAAGCTGGTGTCCACGTCCTCTACCAGCGTCGTCAGGCGCTCCATCGTGCCCGGCATGCGCTCCGGCTTGAACAGCCCGGTCAGGACCGTGCGTCGCTCGCCGGCCTCCAGCCCCTCGAGGAGGGGACGCAGGCTCGGGATCCCGGCGGCGGGGTCTGCGGCCGGCACGTCGTAGTCGTAGAGGCGAACCATCATCGGTCCGCAGATCCTAGACCGATGCGTTCGGCGTCGCACTCGGCCCGTCTACAATCCTCGCTGTCCCGGACGCAGACCACCAGGAGGAACGACGTGCTGCTCGACGGCAAGAAGCTGCTCATCACCGGCGTCCTGACCGACGACAGCATCGCCTTCTTCGCCGCGAAGGTGGCGCAGGAGCAGGGCGCCGAGGTTCTCCTGACCAATGTCGGCAAGGGCGTGCGGCTGACCGAGCGGGTGGCGCGGAAGCTCCCGACGGCGCCCGACGTCCTCCAGATGGACGTGAACAATCCCGACGACATCGCCGCGGTCGCCTCCGACATCGTGAACCGATGGGGTCGCCTCGACGGCGCCCTGCACGCCATCGCCTTCGCTCCGCAGGACGCGCTGGGCGGCAACTTCCTGACCGCGCCGTGGGAGAGCGTCGCCGTCGCGGTGCAGACCTCGGCGTATTCGTTGAAGGCGCTCGCCGTCGGGCTCCTCGAGCCGCTGAAGGTGGCGGGCGCCGACGGCGGGGCCTCGGTCGTGTCCCTGACCTTCGATGCGCGGGTCGCCTGGCCGATCTACGACTGGATGGGCGTTGCCAAGGCGGGTCTGGAGGCAACCACCCGCTACCTGGCTCGCGATCTCGGCGAGCACAACATCCGGGTCAACACCGTCTCGGCCGGACCGATCCGGACCATGGCCGGCAAGAGCATCCCCGGCTTTGACGCGATCGCCGGCTCATGGAGCAGCCGGGCCCCGCTGGCCTGGTCCCTGACCGATGCGACACCGGTCGGCCAGATGTGCGCCTTCCTGCTCTCCGACATGGCGCCGATGACGACCGGCGAGATGATCCACGTCGACGGTGGCTACCACGCACTCGGCGCCGATTTCAAGGGCGGCTGAAGCTCACGCGTTTTCCAGGTCGAGCAGGTAGCGCTTGGCGGCCAGTCCGCCGCCGTAGCCACCCAGCCCGCCGCCGGCGGCGATGACCCGGTGGCAGGGGACGATGACCGCCAGCCGGTTCGAGCCGTTCGCGCGGCCGACCGCCCGCGGCGCACCGGGCGCGCCGACCCGCTCGGCCAGGTCCCGGTAGGCGATCGTCTCGCCGTATGGAATGGCCTGCAGCTCGCCCCACACCCGTTCCTGGAAGGCGCTGCCCGGCGCGTCCATCGGCAGGTCGAACGTTCGGCGCTCGGCGGCGAAGTACTCGCCCAGCTGTCGCTCCGTCCGATCCAGCAGGGGCGAGTCGCCCTCGACGGTCGGCCCGAAGCGGCGTCGAACCGCGGCCAGCTGGGCGGGCATCATCCGGCGCTCCGTGAAGTCGGCGAGGACAACGGCGCCTTCGGTGGCGCCGATCGTCATCGGTCCGATCGGTGTCTCGATCCCGCGAACGCGCACCGGCTCCGCGGACTCGGGATGGCATCGCAGGCAGGCGCGGTAGCCGGCCGCGCGCGCCGCGGCCGCATCGGCCAACAGGGAGACGTTCTTTGGCAGGGGCTTGCGGACCCGGCACGAGGGGCGGCAGAAGATGCCAGTGGTGCGGACCGCGGCCACGAAGCGGCCGTCGTAGGCAGGGTCGGACGCGAGGAACGCGCGCTCGAACTCGGTGGTGCTCATGCCTGGTGAAACGCCCGATGCGGCGAGGGCGTGAGGTTCGGTCTCAGGCCCTGCCGGCCTGTTGGCGCATGACGAGGTTCACGTTGAACGGGGCGCTGCCGAGGCGCTGGCCATCGGAGCGCACCTCGATCCGATGGCGGCCGATCTCCTCGAGCCGCATGCCCTTCAGGTCGGCGACGATGTTCGCCGTGGTCGCATTGGCCGGGACCTCGATTCGAAGCCGCGGCGCCTGCTGGAGCGTGTCCTTGCCGCTGGGGCTCACGACCTGGATGCCGAGCTCGTGCGGGCCGGGCGAGGCCTCGAGGATGGCGACGATGAAGCATCGGCCGTGCGCCGCAGGTAGACGCGCCACATTGATCTGGCTGAAGACGCCGATGGCGCTGATCTTGCCGTCCTGCGAGGTGAGCGCGTAGTCGCACAGCAAGAGGGTGTGCAGCTGCAGCTCGGCCATCGCGCAAGCCTACACCGAGGCGTCAGCCCCTTCGTCGACGATGCCAGCCAGCCGCGCGCCCGTCCACGCCAGCTCGACGAGTGGCAGCGACGCGAGCTCGGATGTCGAGATCCAGGCGCAGGTGTCACTGGAGCCGCCGATCTCGTCGCGCAGCTCGCCGCCGGTGATCCTGACGCGGTAGATGATGCGAACGGCGTGGAAGTCGGTCGGCACCTCGTCGTCCGGCATCACGAAGTGCCCAGCCCACGAGTCGACGCCGGCCAGCTCCACGATCTCGCCGGCCAGCCCGGTCTCCTCCTCCAGCTCGCGGACGGCAGCATCGCGGGGGTCCTCTCCGAACTCGATCCCTCCCCCCGGCAGCGTCCACATGCCGTCGGAGCTGGCAGTTGCTCCCCGCGCGATCCGGCTGAGCAGGATGGCCTCGCCATCGACGCACAGCGCGTACGCGGCGACGCGCGTGACGCGCCGGGGTGCGTCGTTCACTTCGAGGCGGCGTACTGGTCGGCGCCGAGAAAGTGGATGCTGACGTACGGCTCGTCACCGATGACGACCGAGTCGTGACCGGGACCGATCTCGAAGAGGTCGCCCGGGCCCGACCTCGATCACCCGTCCGTCGGTCATCTCGATCCGGTTGCGGCCCGACAGCACCAGCCCGAGGTGCGCGACCTCGCACACCGCCTGGCCCTGCGCGGCGCCCACGTGCTCCGACCAGCGCCAGCCGGGCTCGTACTGACGCACGACCCACCGTCATGCCGCCGATCTCGACAAGGTCGAACCCGCCCAGTGGGAAGTCTCGGTGCTCGTCGGGGTCGTCGAAGCGACGGAGGATGGCGGCGGACTCGGGCATCGGTGTCAGTCTCCCTCGGTGTCGTCGGTGTAGAGGTCGGGATCGAGGAGCCAGGCGATCTCCCCGCCGCCGGGCTCGGGGATGCCATAGAACTCGAGGCAGGCCAAGCCCCCCTTGCGCATCCTGACCGACGCAGCGCCGGTGAGCTCGACGATCGCCGACGAGAGGTCGGGCTCGTGGCCGACGAACATCACCCGGCGCGCGTCGCCATGCGCGGCCATCGCGCGTGCCAGGTCGCCCCACCCGGCGCCGGGCCGCAGCCGGTCATCGGCGATCGGCTCGCCGCCGACGGCCTCGCAGAAGAGCTCTGCGGTCTGGAGCGCGCGCGGCAACGGTGAGCTGAGCACGAGGTCCGGCCGCAGGTTGAGCCGCCGCCAGAGCGGGGCGGCGTTCCGGAGCGCGTCGCGACCCTTGTCGCTGAGCTCGCGGGCGTCGTCGTTCGTGGCGCGCGGCTGGCCGGCCTTGCCGTGGCGCAGGAAGTAGAGGATCACCCGAGCGTCGTGGCGGGCGGATCCTCGGCGGCCCCGCCGCGCGTGCCGCGGTGGCCGACGGCCACACCGCGGGTGTGTCCGGTCCGCTGGACGTGCACCTGTCCGGCCACGGTGCGGTCGGCCTTCGGAAACGCAATCGAAACGACACCGTTGCCGAACGTCACGTTCGCGCGTCGCGCGTCGACCGGGTAGGGCAGCTCGATCCGTCGCTCGTACGGCCCGTACGACCATTCCCGGGTCAGGTAGCGGATCCGCTCCTGGCCTTCCCCGTGGATCGCGGCCCGCAACGTGAGGCCGCCGTCATCGGTCACGTCGATGCTGATGTCCTCCGGCGCCACGCCGGGCATCGGTGCCACCACCATGAGCTCGCGGTCGTTTTCGAAGACGTTGACGGGGACGGCGGTCGCATCGGTCATGGCGGGTCCTCCTGCAAGTCCGATGCTACCGCTGCCTCGTCCCCAGGCCTAGCATTGGTCTCACCCATGCAGCGATCCGAGACCTCTCCCGACGACTTCCTCGCCACGCTCCCCGATGACGTCCGTGACGACATGGTCGCCGTCGACGGGGCACTGGCGCTCGTGTTCGCCGATGACGAGCGGGTGCTGTGGGAAGGCCCGTTCTGGGGCGGCACCCAGCAGCACATCATCGGCTACGGCTCGTACCACTACAAAGGTCGCAGCGGAGCCGAGGGTGAGTGGTTCGTTGTCGGGCTGGCGGCGCAGAAGAACTACCTGTCGCTGTACGTCAATGCCGCCGACGAAGGGGAGTCCCTGGGCCAGCGCTACGCGAGCCGGCTCGGCAAGGTGAAGGCGGCCAGGGCGAACGTGCAGTTCAAGCACGCGTCGGATCTCGACCTCGACGTGCTGCGCGAGATGGCGACGCGAGCCCGCGAGCTCACCGCGCAGGGCTGAAGGCGCAGCGTTTCGTTGGGGCCTGGTGCGGTGCGGCTCGCCAGTTTCAGGTGAGAGCAAGCGCCAGCGCGGATCGATCGGCGGCTGGCGGTCAGATGCCGGTTGAGATCCGCAGGACGGCAGCCCAGAGCTCTTCGAGGCCGATTGGCGCGGCTGTCGGCTGCACATGACGGCGCGTCAACACCGCCCGCCGTCCACCTCTGGCAACGCGCGGTGCGGCCGCGCGTCCGGCGATGCTTCCGGATTCCCATGCGGTGGGCGGTATCGGCGTCCGAACGGCGCGACCGTCAGTTCGACCGCCTGGTGCCCACCTGGTGGGCATTCGACCCGTTCGGAGCCTCGATCAGCGCGTAACGCCCGCCTGGTGGGAATTCGTACCGTTCGGGATAACACGCGACGCGCGACTAGCGAGGGTCAGTCCGGGAAGGCCTCGGGCCCGCGCTCCGAAAGCTCGCGCGCGTGCTCCCCTCCGTCCTCCGGCGGGATCCAGGAGTACGGATACCGGTCGTCCTCCAGCTCCGAGGCCTGCTTCGTCAGGTGGAGCGGGTGGAACGTGTCGATCATCACCGCCAGCTCCTCGGTCGCTTCCTTGCCGATCGACGCTTCGACCGACCCCGGATGCGGCCCGTGCGGGATGCCGGCCGGGTGGATGGTGAAGGAGCTGATGTCGACGCCGCGGCGCGACATGAAGTTGCCGGCGACGTAGTAGATGACCTCGTCGCTGTTGATGTTCGAGTGGTTGTACGGCGCGGGAATGGCGAGCGGGTGGTAGTCGAACTTGCGCGGCACGAACGAGCAGATGACGTAGTTCCGCGGCTGGAAGGTGAGGTGCACCGGCGGTGGCTGATGGACCCGCCCGGTGATCGGCTCGAAGTCGCCGATGTTGAAGGCGAACGGCCATAGGTGGCCGTCCCAGCCGACCAGGTCGAACGGATGGTGCCGGTAGTGGTAGGCCGTGATCCGGCCGCGCGTCTTCACCTCGATGACGTAGTCGCCGGACTCGAGGCTGGGCGCCATCTCGGCCGGCGGCCGGATGTCGCGCTCGCAGTACGGCGAGTGCTCGAGCAGCTGTCCGAAGTCGTTGCGATACCGCTTCGGTGGCACGATCGCTGACGGCGACTCGACCCACAGCAGGCGCTGGTCGCTCGACGAGGGCCGCAGCCGGTACGTGGTGCCGATGGGCAGGACGAGGTAGTCGCCCGGGCCGTAGTCGATCGGTCCGAAGTTCGTTTCCAGCACCCCGGACCCGGTGTGCACGAAGTACATCTCGTCCGCCTCGCCGTTGCGGTAGTACCGCTCCATCGGGTCAGCCGGCAGCACCACGCCGAAGGTGACATCCGCGTTGTAGAACAGTGGGACACGCCCGCTGACGCCGTCCCCGCGCGGCTTTAGGTCCTTCGTGTTGACCAGCCGATGCCGATGGGCACCCGACGCCTCGTCGGCACTCTGCTCGAGCCGAACGTCGCGGACCTTCTCGACCTGGTGCGTCTGGGTCGGTGGCGTGTGGTGGTAGAGGAGACTGGCGCGCCCGCTGAAGCCCTCGACCCCGAAGAGCTCCTCCGCGTAGAGCCCGCCATCGTCCTTGCGGAACTGCGTGTGGCGCTTGTGCGGCACCTCGCCGCGGCGGACGTAGAACATCGAGTGCATTATCGCCGCGACAGACCGATGCAGGAGCGGAGCGATGGTGATCGACCCGGGGACCGAGAAGGGCGGACGCGCCGATGCGCGCCTTCGCGACGAGCTGGTCGTATGGCTCATCACCGTCTCGGCGGATGGAAGTCCGGTTCCGACGCCCGTCTGGTTCTGGTGGGACGGGCAGACGGTCCTCGTCTACTCGCAGCGTGAGAAGCCGAAGCTCCGTCACATTGCGGCCAACCCTCGAGTCTCCGTGGCCATGCGGACCGACGAGCTCGGCGATGAGATCACCGTCCTCGCCGGCGAGGCTGTCGTCGATTCATCGCTGCCGTCGGCTGCTGAGCACCCCGGCTACCGGGAGAAGTACGCGGACCTCATCGCGCGGCTCGGGGCGGACCCTGCTTCATTCGCCGGCGAGTACGCGGTCCCGATCCGCATCACACCGACGAAGCTGCGCCAATGGAGGGCCGCCTCGGCGGGCTGAGCGTGGCTCGTCAGCCTTGGCGGGTCAGCTCCGAGTGCCCGCCCCTCGGGTAGACGATGATCAGCCGCGCGGGCTCGTCCCCCACCGTCTCCGCGTCGTGGGGCAGTGTCCCGTCGAGCAGGACGTAGTCGCCCGCGCCGGCCTCGACGACCGACTCACCCTGCGTGATCCGGACCCGGCCCGACATCACGAGATGATGCTCGTCCCCCGGATGGGCGTGAAACCCGGTGCGGTAGCCGACGGGCATGACGCCCTCGAAGATCGCCACATCTCGTGCAATCCCGCCGTCGACCTGGGACATCGCGCCCGACCCGCGCGGCAGCCGGCGGCGTGGGCGTTCCGAGGATCGCACCAGGCGCGGCCCAACGCTCTGATCGAGCAGGAACCATGCGATCGGCACGTCGAGCGCATCGGCCAGGGCGGCAAGCGTCTCGAGCGACGGTGAGGCCTTGTCGTTCTCGACCTGCGACAGGTAACCGACGTTGAGGCCCGATGCCTCCGAAACCTGGGTGAGCGTCAGCCCCCGGTCGCGCCGCCGCCGGCGGACCTGGGAGCCCACGAGCGGCCGACGACGCGTCGGGGGTGCGGCTTCGGTCATGCGACGAGTATGTCATCGAAAAACCGATATTGACAAGAGCAATATCGCGAGGCAGAATATGGACGAAGACCAAATGGGATGGCCTTCGTCAAATCTCATCGATCCCATGGAAGCCCAGGAAGGACCACACGTCATGAAGGTCGCCATCATCGGTGCCGGCAACGTCGGTACCGCACTCGCCACATCCATCGGCCGCGCAGGACACGACGTCACCATCAGTGCCAGCACACCGGAGAGCGCACGCCAGGCCGCGGAGGTCACCGGCGCGCATGCTGCGCCGGACAACGCCAGCGCCGTCCGTGACTCGGACATCGTCATACTCGCCGTCCCGTACGTCGGCGCCGGCCAGGAGGTCGCCCAGGAGATTCGGGACGTCGCGGCCGGGCACGTCGTGGTCGACGCCACGAACCCGATGAAGCCCGACTACTCCGGCCTGGCGACCGAGGGCACCTCGGCTGCCGAGGAGTTCCAGAAGCAGCTGCCCGAGGCCAGCGTCGTGAAGGCGTTCAACACGATCTTCGCGTCGAACCAGGCGAAGCCGGACGCATCGATGGACGGCTACGTCGCCGGTGACGACGACCAGGCCAAGGCCAAGGTGCTCGAGCTCGTCGAGTCCATCGGCTTCTCGCCGGTCGACGTTGGACCACTGCGCAGCGCCCGCCACCTGGAGGGCATGGCCTACATCAACATCGGCCTGAACGCTGCCAACGGGTGGGACTGGAAGTCCGCCTGGCGGCTCGAGCGCTGACGGGATGGCCATCACTCGCCTGAACCACGCCGTCCTGTTCGTCCGGGACGCCGATGCGGCCGCGGCGTTCTACCGCGACGCCTTCGGCTTCGAGGAGCTCGATCGGCCGCAGGGGATGCGCGCCGCATTCATGCGGTCGCCCTCCGGGACCAACCATCACGACCTCGGCCTGTTCGAGGTTGGGCCCGATGCCCCGCGGCCTCCGCGGGGATCCGTCGGGCTGTACCACCTCGCCTGGCAGATCGACACCATCGAGGCGCTGGCCGAGATGGCAGGCCGCCTCCGCGGGCTCGGCGCCCTGACGGGTACGTCCGATCACGGCGTGAGCAAGTCGCTGTACGGCCGCGATCCCGATGGCAACGAGTTCGAGGTGATGTGGGAGGTGCCACGCGAGGCGTGGGGTCGCTTCGAGAAGGAAGCCACCGTCATGCCGCTCGACCTCGAGGCCGAGCTGCGCCGGTGGGGAGCGGGCAGCTCGGTCCAGTAGCGTCCGGTCACTTCGCGCCGAACCGCGTCCGCGAGTGGTGCTCCTGCGCGAGGCGCCGCAGCGCCGATAGCGCCCGCTCGAACACGACGGTGCCGATCACGGTGGCTTCGACCGCCGCAGCGGGCTCCGTCTGTTCGGCGACGTAGGCGAGCTCGGCATCCGCCAGCGCGTCGGCGTGGCGGGCGTAGCGATCGAACACCTCGGGCCCGACCCGCCAGCCGAGCTGGCGCAGGGCAAGGAGGGCCGCCGCGAGGTCGTCGCGTGCCGGGTTGGCGCCGGCGAGGTTCCAGCCCAGCGTTTCCAGCCACGCGTCCGTCTCCGCGCGTGCCATCGGCAGCGCCTCGTCCCGAACCGGCGTCTCCCGACGGAGCGCGGTGTGCGCGGCCGCCAGCGTCTCGTGCAGCGGCACGTCGCTCCGATCCAGGGCGTCGAGGACGGAGCGCACCGCCTCGAGGCTCAAGCCGCCGACCTCCACCAGCACCCGCACCAGGTGCAGTCGTCGGAGGTGCCGATCGCCATAGCTCGCCTGGTTGCGCGCCGTGCGCTCACCGCCAGGCAGCAGCCCTTCGCGCAGGTAGTACTTGATCGTGGGGAGCGGCACTCCGCTCGCCCGACTCAGCTCCGAGATTCGCATGGCTTGACGATCCTAATGGATAGTGCCACTATCTGCAATAGATAGATCAACTATCCGCAAGGAGCGAATCACCGATGGCCCACGAATCGCGCCGGCTCGCCGGCATCATCCTCATCCTCGTTCCGGCGGTGGCCTTCGGTGGCGCCAGCCTGCTGTCGATGATCGTCGGCCAGGCGCCGGGCTACCTCGACAATCAGGTCCGGCAGGACCTGTGGCGGGCCGGGCACGCGCACGCGGGGATCATGCTGATCATCTCGCTCGTCCTGCTCCGCTACGTCGACGAGACGCCGTTGCGCAGCGGCTGGCTGTGGCTGGCTCGGCACGGCGCGCCGATCGCGGCGATCTTCATGCCGCTCGGGTTCTTCCTTTCGGTCCTGAGCCCGGAGACAACCGAGCCGAATGCCCTGATCGGGCTGGTGCCGATTGGTGGGCTGTTCCTGGTGGGCGCGGTCATCACGACCGGGGTCGGGCTGCTGCGAGCGCCGGCCACTGCCTGAGTGCTACCGGTGCAGCGAGTCCAGCTGGTCCGCGTGCTCCTCGAGGTGGCTCGCGATGAACTTCTCGACGATCTGCTCCACCGTCATCTCGCCGCGGACCGGGTGCATGCCCCGCAGCCGCCAGGTCTCGTCATCCCACGCGCGCACGGCGTCGTTGACCTCGGCCAGCGAGGACTGCACGCGTTCCAACAGTGCCTGCGGGTCGGTGTGGCGGTCGCGCTCGATCGCCGCGAGGCGGCCCGCATCGGTCTTCACCCGCCCGAAGGGAACCGGCGAGTGCGTGGGTTGGGCGATCACCCGCTGCGCCTGCGCGAACCAGTACGCGGGAAACTCGGCGAGGTGCGCCCAGACCTGCCCCGCCTCCCAGCGCTCGTCGCCCCCTGGGTCGGGATCGGCGAGGCCGGACGGCAGCGGTCGCGACGCGTGCTCGGCCAGCCGGCGCTCGGCGTCAGACAGGCGGGCGACCAGGGCATCGACCGAGGCACTCATCGGGACGGCCGCTCCACCACGTTCGCCGTCAGCTCGCCGAGGCGTTCGATCGCCAGGCTGACCGTGTCTCCGGGTTCGAGGTAGCGCTTCAGCCGTTCGTCCCGGATCTCCAGCAGACACCCCGTGCCAACGGTGCCCGATCCGAGGAGGTCTCCGGGTCGCAGACGGACGTCGGCGCTGGCGCGCTCGACCATCTCGCCGAAGCTGAAGTGGGCGCTGGACCAGGTGCCGCGCGACAGCTCGTCCCCGTTCACGGTGGCAGTCATCGCAACATCGTAGCCCTTGCCCTTCCGTGCGTCGGCGAGCTCGTCCGGGGTGACCAGCCACGGGCCGATGGACGACGCGAAGTCCTTGCCCTTGGCCGGGCCGAGGCGGACCGTCGTCTCCTCGCGCTGGAGGTCGCGGGCCGACCAGTCATTGAGGACCATGTAGCCGCCGATCGCCTCCTCGCCGCGGCCTGCATCGAGGTCGCGCACCGGCGTGTCGATGAGCGCGGCGACCTCGAGCTCGTAGTCGAGCTCGCTCGATCCGCGCGGCGCCCACACGGGATCGCCCGGCCCTCGGATCTCGGACACGTTGCTGAAGTAGAAGATCGGCAGGCGGTACCACGCCTCCGGGATCTCCATGTCGCGTCGCTTCCACATCGTGCCGACGTGCTGCTCGAAGGCGTAGAAGTCGCGGAACGTGGGCGGCTGGAGGATCGGTGGGCCGAAGACCAGGTCCGGTGCGTCCATCGGCTCATCGGTGTCGGCGTCCAGCAGGTCCGCGAGTGCCTCGACGCGGAGGCCGTTGGCGAGGTGCGCGTCGAGCGTTGTGACCGGTTGCCGGAAGAGGGCGCTGTTGTGGGCGCGCGCGGGTTCGGCGGCAACGAGGGCGCGGCGCGCCCCCTCGAGGTCGAGCCACCCGCCACCGTCCGTATCGAGCGCCGCGGCGAGGCGCCACGGCGTTCCGGCGGGGCCCGTCCGCTCCCGGATGTGAGCGATCTTCATCGGCGTCTAAGTCTAGGGCGGCCGCTAGACTCGGGCGCGATGCCGCCGCTCCCGCCCTCTCCGCTCGTCGCGTCCGACGCGCACCTCGATCACTCAGGGCTCATCGAGCTGGTCGGCGGTCTCGAGGTGCCGTGCTTCGAGTCGCCGGAACGGGCGGTCGTCATCCGGGAGGCATTGCTGGCCACCGGGGACTACGAGCTCGTCGCCCCCGAGTCCCATGGGCCGGACCCGATCGCGGCCGTGCACCAGCTGGAGCTCATCGACCTGGTCGAGCACGCATGGGACGACGCGATGGCGGCCGGGCGCGATCCAGGGCGACCGCTGCTGCCCGACACGTTCCTGCTCCGCGAGTACGCCGGCCGCATGGCGCTGTCCGAGCTGCCGATCGAGCGCCACGACCGTCTCGGGGCCTACTGCTTCGACACCGCGACCCCGATCGTTGCCGGAACGGCGACTGCCGCGCGGGCGGCAGTCGACATCGGCCTGACCGCCCTCGATCTCGTGCTGGCCGGGGCGCCCGTGGCGTACGGTCTGTGCCGGCCGCCGGGCCATCATGCCGGGCGGAACCTCATCGGCGGCTACTGCTTCTTCAACAACGCCGCCATCGTCGCCGAGTCGGTCCTGGCGCGCGGTGCGGAGCGCGTCGCGATCCTCGACGTCGACTTCCACCATGGGAATGGCACGCAGCAGATCTTCTGGGAGCGCGGCGACGTCCTGTACGTCAGCCTCCACGGGGATCCGCGTGGCATCTATCCGTACTTCTCCGGCTACGCCACGGAGCGCGGTGCCGAGGATGGCCTCGGCGCGACGTTGAACCTGCCGCTCGCGCCGGGAACCGATGGTGACGCGTACCTCGGCGCACTCGCCGAGGGTCTCGCTGTCATCAGCGACTTCGACGCCGATGCGCCGCTCGTGGTCTCGCTGGGATTCGACACCTACCACGCCGACCCGATCTGCAACCTCGCCCTGCAAACTCCCGACTACGCGCGGATCGGAGCGGCCATCTCGACCCTCGGCATGCCGGTCGTTGCGCTCCAGGAAGGCGGCTATGCGGTGGACGCGCTCGGCGCGAACGCCGTCGCATTTCTCGATGCCGTGCGCGACGGCCTGGCCCCGTAGAATTTCTTTACCCCGACCTCCTGGAGCACGGCATCGCGTGAAGCGCATCGGTTTCCTGTCCTTCGGCCATTGGTCCGACTCGCCCCACTCGCAGGTGCGGTCCGCGTCCGACGCGCTGCTCCAGTCGATCGAGCTGGCGGTCGCCGCCGAGGAGCTCGGGGCCGACGGCGCGTACTTCCGCGTCCACCACTTCGCCCGCCAGCTGGCGTCGCCGTTCCCGCTGCTGGCCGCTGTCGGCGCGCGGACGAGCCGGATCGAGATGGGTACCGCGGTCATCGACATGCGCTACGAGAATTCGTTCTACATGGCCGAGGACGCCGGTGCGGCGGACGTCATCGCCGGCGGCCGCCTCCAGCTCGGAATCAGCCGCGGCTCGCCGGAGCAGGTCATCGACGGGTATCGACACTTTGGCTATGTTCCGGCCGAGGGGGAGACCGATGCCGACATGGCTCGGCGCCACGCCCAGGGCTTCCTCGAGCTCCTGAAGGGCGAGGGCTTCGCCCAGCCGAATCCGAGGCCGATGTTCCCCAACCCGCCCGGACTGCTCCGGCTCGAGCCGTTCTCCGCGGGGTTACGCGAGCGAATCTGGTGGGGCGCCGCATCGACGGCCACGGCAGTGTGGGCTGCCGAGCTGGGCATGAACCTTCAGAGCTCGACCCTCGTGTTCGACGAGAGCGGTGAGCCACTGCACGTCCAACAGCGCAGGCAGATCGACGCGTACCGCGAGGCCTGGACCGCCGCCGGCCACGAGCGCGAGCCGCGCGTCTCGGTCAGCCGCAGCATCTTCGCCATCGTCGACGACCGCGACCGCACCTACTTCGGTCGCGGCGGACAGGAGCGAGACCAGATCGGCTACATCGACGAGAACACCAAGGCGATCTTCGGTCGATCGTACGCCGCCGAGCCCGAGGTCCTCGTCAGGGAGCTGGCGGAGGACACCGCGATCGCGGCAGCCGATACGCTCCTGCTGACCGTGCCGAACCAGCTCGGCGTCGACTACAACGCCCACGCCATCGAGAGCATCCTGCGCGTACGTCGCGCCCGAGTTGGGCTGGCGCTGACCGACCGACCGAATCGCCAGCCGAGGCAACACTTGACAGACCTTGTACAGAGTGTGGTATCGTGGCGTCCAGACTATACAAACACTGGACGCCATGCCTCGCCCGACCCCCTGTACCGATCGCCCGTCAGCCCTCCAGGGCCGGATCGTCGACGCGCGCGAGCCCGACGACGATCTGCCACAGCCGGCGGCGCTCCTCCCGGCTGACCCTGGTGAACGGAACCCGGTCGAACGGACGCTCCCGTCGATCGAGGAAGAACGCGCCGGATCGGCGATGTCCCGCCGGGTCGCAGGCCAGCCAGACGAGGGTGTCGACGCCCTCCGCGGGCGTGCGAAGGATGGGCTCGATCAGCTGCCGGAAGCCGGGAAGCGAGGCGGACAGCCCTGGCGTGTCGGCCCAACCCGGGTGCATCGCGTTGAACGCGATGCCGCTGCCGCGCATGCGGCGCGCCCACTCGCGCATGAGCATCACCTGGGCCCGTTTGGCGCGTGCGTAGGCGAGAGTGCCGGAGAAGGGCTCGCCCTCGAATTGGAGGTCGTCGAGCCGCAGCCGCTGGGTGTACATGCCGCCCGAGCTCATGGCGATGACCCGGCCGGCCGGCGAAGCGCGCAGCAGGGGGAGCACGCCGGCGACGAGCGCGAACGGCCCGATCACCAGCACGGCCAGGGTTGCCTCGATTCCGTCGGGGCCCACGGAGCGCTCGGGGAAGATCGCCCCGGCGTTGTCGATGAGGACGTCGATGCGTGGCTCAGCCGCCGTGATGGCTTCAACGGCTTCGCGCACCGACGCCAGCGAGCCCATATCGGCCACGACGGTGGTGAAGCGGCCCTCCCCGTGGCGGTCCGTGAGCTCGTCGCGCACCGTTTCCAGGCGTTCACGGCTGCGACCGACCAGCACGATCCGCCCTCCGAGAGCGGCCAGCTCGTCCGCCGCCTGGCGACCCAGCCCGGAGGTCGGGCCGGTGAGCAGCACCGTCTGGCCGGCCAGCGCGTCGGGATCGGGACGACGCCAGGCGTGAAGGCGTCGGCGGGCGGCGATGCCGAGGCTCGTGAAACTCCCAACCACGGTGACCTCGAGCGCGTCGTCGAGCACCTCGTTCCAGCCCATCTCCACCTCCTGTCGCGCCGCCAGTCCGACGCATGCACATCTTGACCGCAACCGTACCGAGGACGACATGACCCGCTTGAACGAACGCATCGAAACCGCCCTTCCGATCGAGGAGGCCTTCGCCTATCTCGCCGATTTCGCCAACTCGCAGGAGTGGGACCCCGGCGTGGCCCGCGCGGAGCGCATCGGCTCCGAAGAGATCGGGGTCGGGACCCGCTTCCGACTCGGCGTCCGCCAGGGCGACCGGGTTGTGCCGATGGAGTACCGCATCACCGACTTCGATCGGCCTCGCCGGGTCGTGCTGGCCGGCTCTGGCTCCGCCATCAACGCCGTCGACGAGCTGCGCTTCGAGCGATCCGGCAACGGCACGATCGTCGACTACACCGCCGATATCCGGCTCGGCGGCCTCCTGCGCCTCGTGCAGCCGTTCCTGAGCGGCACCTTCCGGCGCATCGCCGCCGACGCGTCGGGGGGCATCCGGAGCACGCTCGCGGCCCGTGCCGCGGCGCACGGAACGGACCGGCCATGAGGGTCGCCGTCATCGGTTCCGGCATCAGCGGCCTGACCGCCGCGTACAAGGTGTCCCGCGACGGACACGAGGTTCGGCTGTTCGAGGGCGAGGCAACGCCCGGCGGCCACGTCAAGACGGTCGAGGTCGAGACGCCCGCGGGGCCGATCGCCGTCGACACCGGGTTCATCGTCTTCAACGACCGGACCTACCCGCGCTTCATCGGCCTCCTTGCCGAGCTGGGCGTGTCCTCGCAGCCGAGCGACATGTCGCTCGGTGGCTCGTGTCGGGCGTGCGACATCGAATGGAGCACCCGCGGCCTCCGCGGCTATTTCGCGCCGCCGACATCGATCGTGCGGCCGCGACACTGGGGCATGCTCAACGACATCCTCCGCTTCTATCGAGACGCTCGTGCCCGACTTGACGGAGCTCAGGGCGCGCGGCGGACGACGCTCGCCGAGTTCCTGGATGAGCGCGGGTATGGGACGGCCTTCCGCAGCCACTTCATCCTTCCGCTGACGTCGGCCGTGTGGTCGACGGCAGCGAGCCGCATCGGCGACTTCCCGGTCGACTACCTGCTCCGATTCCTCGACCACCACGGCCTCATCGGCTATGGCAACGCCCTCCGCTGGCGAACCGTCACCGGCGGCTCGATGCGCTACGTCGACCGCATCCTGGAGCGGCTGCCGGCCGGCGTGGTCCGTGCCGGGGACGCGGTCGTAGACGTCAGCCGGGACGCGAGCGGTACGACGGTGCGCACCGCGGCGGGCTGGCACGAAGCGTTCGACGTGATCGTCCTGGCTACTCATGCCGACGACGCACTCCGGCTGCTCAGTGACGCCGATCCGCGCGAGCGGGCGGCGCTCGGGGGCTTCGACTACACCACCAACGACGTCGTGCTCCATACCGATGCGACGCTCCTGCCGCGGCGTCGCGCGGCGCACGCGTCCTGGAACGTCGACCAGGCCGACTGTAGGCTTCCTGGCGACGCCCTCACCATGACCTACGACATGAACCGCCTCCAGTCCCTGTCGGGCACGACGCAGTACTGCACCTCGGTCAACCCCGACCGCGAGCGGCTCGATCCCGCCACCGTGATCGTCGAGCGCGCCATGCGCCACCCGCTGTACACCTTCAAGACGCTGGAGGCCCAGGCTGCGCTCAGTGCGCTCCAGGGTTGGCGCGGCACGTTCTACGCCGGGGCGCACCTCGGGTACGGGTTCCACGAGGACGGCTGCCGCTCCGGGTACGCCGCAGCGGAGCTGATCGCCGGCGGCGCGCGGGAGCTGGCGGCATGAGGTCGCACCTGCTGGAGGGGATCGTGCGGCACCGTCGTGCACGGCCGTTCACATACGAGCTCGAACACTCGGTCTTCTATCTCGCGCTCGACCTGGACGAGCTCGACGAGACCCCGCGTCGGGTGCGCCTCATCGGCCGCAACCGGCCGAACCTGCTCGTCTTCCGCGACGCGGACCACCTCGATCCGCCCGCTGCGGACCTGCGCACATCGGTCCATGCGCACCTCCGCGCCGAAGGGTTGGAGCCCGCGGGTTGGCGGATCACGCTGGTGACGAACCTTCGCGTGCTCGGCTACGTCTTCAACCCGGCCAGCTTCTATCTGTGCCGCGACACGGAGGGCACGCTGCAGGTCGTCATCGTGGAGGTCCACAACACCCACGGCGAGCGCCACCAGTACACGCTGCGGCCGGAGCACGACGGCAGCACGTTCGTCTCGTCGATGGAGAAGGCCTTCTACGTGTCACCGTTCATCGACCCCGTCGGCTCCTACACCGTGCGCGTGCGCGACGAGGACGAGCGGCTGCGCATCACGATCAACGAGGCCAAGGACGGCGAGCTCCAGCTCCACGCGAGCCTCGACCTGGCGCGTCGTCGATTGAGTTCGCGCGCAGTGGCAGGCATGCTTCTGCGGCATCCGCTGATGACGCACAGGACGATCGGGATGATCCACGTCCACGCCCTCCGCATCTGGCGCCGCGGGGCCCGGTTCTACCGCCACGGCCAGGCCGCATCGTGACCTCCACCGCATCCCTCGGCCAACTGACGCGGGTCGCCGAGCCGATCCTGTCGCGGGTTGCCGAGCGGGTCCTCCTCGCCGCGGCGACACGGATCCGCAGAGGGCGGCTCCAGTGACCTTCCCCGATGGTTCGCAACGATCGTTCGGCGACCCGGCCGCCATGGATCGCGCCGAGGTTGTCGTCCACGACCCCGAGGCATACCTGCGCATGCTCGTGGGCGGCGAGACCGGCGCCGGCGAGGCCTACGTCGACAGGCTCTGGTCGAGCCCGGACCTCACTGCGGTCATCCGGCTCGGCGCCCGGAATCGAGCCGAGCTTGCACTATCGACCGGGATGCTGCGCGTACCAGACCAGCTGCGCCGGACGGTCACCCATCGGCTGCGCCGCAATACGCGGAGCGGCGCGCGCCGCAACATCTCCGCCCATTACGACCTGGGCAACGACTTCTACCGGCTGTGGCTCGACGAGACGATGACCTACTCGAGCGCGGTCTTCGCCTCCCCGGACCAGTCGCTCGCCGATGCGCAGCGCAACAAGTACCGGATCATCGCCGAGGGCGCCGGCGTGCGGGAGGGATCCCGCGTCCTGGAGATCGGATCCGGCTGGGGCGGGTTCGCCCTGTACGCGGCCGGCGAGCTCGGCGGCGCGGGTGACGTCGATCACCATCTCGCGGGAGCAGCGCGATCTCGCCCGGCACCGCGTCCGCGAGGCTGGCCTCGAGGACCGCGTCGAGATCCAGCTGCGCGACTATCGCGACGTCACCGGCACGTACGACGCGGTGGTGTCGATCGAGATGTTCGAGGCGGTCGGCGCCGAGTACTTCGCGGCCTTCTTCCGCGCGTGCAGCGACGCGCTCGTCCCCGGCGGCAGGCTGAGCCTCCAGACGATCACGGTGCCCGATGTCGGCTACCGGCGCCAGGTCGGTGGCGCGAACTGGATCCAGACGCTACATCTTCCCGGGAGGCATGCTGCCGTCGCTCGCAGCGATCGAGCGTTCGCTGCACGGCACCGGATTCGTGGTCACCGGCGTGCCGCGACATCGCCGAGCACTACGTCCGGACGCTGCGTGCCTGGCGCAGCGCCTTCCTCGAGCGTCGGGGAGACGTCCGGGCGATGGGCTTCGACGACCGCTTCATCCGGACTTGGGAGTACTACCTCGCGCTCAGCGAAGCCGGCTTCGCGACGGGCGTGACGCAGGACCTCCAGCTCGTCCTCGAGAAGCGACTGCCCGCCGGCGCCTGACCTGCCCGCGCGCGGCATTGGCCGCCATACTCGCTCCATGCGCCGCCCTTCTTCGCCCGGCCCCGGCCGCCGCGACCGGCCACCTTCCGGTGGCAGCGCTAGGCGAGACCAGCTGGGAGCGGGTCGCGACGTGGTACGACGGCTGGGTCGGCGACCGCGGCTCGGCGTACCACCGCGAGCTCGCGATCCCGGCCACGCTCGATCTGCTCGACCCGCGCCCGGGCGAGGCGGTCCTCGACCTCGGCGGAGGGCAGGGCGTGCTCGCGCCGGCGCTCGTCGAGGCGGGGGCATCGGTCACGGTGGTCGATGCCTCGGCCAGGCTGATCGCGGCGGCGAAGCGGCGCCACGGGCGGCTTGCGCGATGCGCGGTTCCTGGTCGGCGATGCCCGCCGGCTGTCCGCCGTCGCAGGGCTCGAGCCGGGGCGGCTTCGACGCGGCGACCGTCATGCTCGCGATCCAGGACATGGACCCGCTCGACGACGTCGTCCGAGGGCTGGACTGGGCGTTGAAGCCCGCGTCACGCGTCGTGCTGCTCATGACGCACCCGGCATTCCGCCAGCCTCGCCACTCCGGCTGGGGATACGACGAGGGGCGCAAGCTGACCTATCGACGCGTGGACGGCTACCTGTCCGAGATGGCGGTGCCGATGAAGTCGCTCGGTGGTGGCCTGCCGACGCGCAGCTTCCATCGGCCGATCAGCGCCTACGTCAACGCCCTCGCGGCGGGCGGCTTCGCGACCGATGCCATGGTCGAGATCCCCGACCTCCCGCCCGACCGGCGACCGGGCAAGGCGGCTCGCGGGGATGCCCGCGCCCACGACGAAATCCCGATCTTCCTGGGGTTGCGCGCCGTCCGTCGGTGACCGACCAAGCGCGCCAGCGCGTTTCGGGCGAGAATGCGCCCCCGCCTTCCCACACACCAGCACAGGTTCACCGTCATGACTGTCAGCGACTCCGAGCGGCGCCCGGCGCCCGCCAGTGCCGCCATCCTGATTGCCGTTCTCCTGCTCTTCGGGGCGGCCACGTTCGTGGCCGGCCTGGCCGTCGGCTCGAACGGCGGCGTGGGCCAGGCGGACCCATCGGCCGATCCGTCGGTCAGCGTGCCGTCCGAGGTCGCCACGCCTGAGGGAACGCCGGGACCGACGCCGGTCCTCGAGACGGTGACCTGCACCGAGCCGTCCGAGGCCTTCGCCGTGCTGTGCGAGGTGTACGCCGACATCAAGGGCGAGTACGTCGACGAGATCAGCGACGAGGACCTCGTCGATGGCGCGGTGCGCGGCATGGTCGAGTACGGCCTCGAGGATCCGTACTCCGGCTATCTTCCGCCGGAGCAGTACGGCTCCGCGCTGGACGACCTGTCCGGCAGCTTCTCTGGCATCGGCGCGGAGGTGGGCATGGAGAACCTGGCCGATCCCGACGACCTGGCCGCGTGCACAGTTGTGACGGAGACGTGCGTGATGGTCATCGTCGCGCCGCTCGACGACTCGCCGGCGGAGCAGGCGGGACTGCGGCCGGGCGACCAGATCCTGGCGGTCGACGGGACCCCGACGCTGGGCGAGAGCATCAGCTCGCTCGTCTACCAGGTGCGAGGCGAGTCGGGCACCGATGTGACGCTCACGATCCGTCGGGACGACGAGGAGTTCGACGTGACGATCACCCGAGCGGTGATCGAGCTCGAAGAGGTGACCTCCGAGCTGCTGCAGGACGGCATCGGCTACGTCCGCCTCACTTCGTTCACCGATCGCGCACCGGGCCTGTTCTCCGAAGCCGTCTCGTCGCTCCTCCAGCAGGGCGCCACCGACATCGTGTTCGACCTGCGGTCGAATCCCGGCGGCTACATCGTGGCCGCGCAGGGCGTCGCGTCGCAGTTCGTCGGGTCCGGCGAGCTGCTGTTCACGGTCGAGTCGGGCGAGGACGTCGACGAGTGGCGCGCGGAGGACGGCGTGGCCCAGGACCCCTCGATCGAGGTCGTCGTGCTCGTCGACGGCGGATCGGCATCGGCCTCCGAGATCGTGGCAGCCGCGCTCCAGGAGCACGAGCGCGCGACGATCCTCGGGGAGGACACGTTCGGGAAGAACACGGTCCAGATCTGGAACGACCTGCCCAATGGCGGCGGGCTGCGCCTGACCACCGACCGGTGGTTCACTCCCGAGCACAACTCGGTGGCGCCCGACGGTGTGCAACCCGACGTCGAGGTCGCCGGCCCGGAGGATCCGGCCTCGGAGGACGACCCACAGCTGGACCGGGCGGTCGAGGTCCTGCTCGAGGACTGAGCCGGCCGGCTACCCGGCGAGAATCCGCAGGAACAGGTCGGGATCGACGTTCCCGCCGGAGATGACGACCACCCGGGCGTCGTCGTCTTCGCCGCGCGGCACGCTGCCGGCAAGGTGCGCCCCCATCGCCGCCGCACCCGATGGCTCCACGACCAGGCGCGCGCGCGTGGCGAGCTGCCGCATGGCATCGGCCATCTCGTCCTCGGTGACGGTGACGATCTCGTTCATGAAGCGCCGCAGGTGCTCGAAGGGAAGCGTCCCGAGCGAGTTCGTGCGCAGGCCGTCGGCCATGGTGCGCCCGGTCTGCTCCGCGGTCCAGGTGACCAGCACACCCCGCTCCAGCGACTCCTTGGCATCGGCCGCCAGCTCCGGCTCGACTCCGACGATCCGGGCGCCGGGGGCCAGCGCTCGCACGGCGGTCGCCACCCCGCCGGACAGGCCACCGCCCGACACCGGCACGAGGACGCTGGTGACCGACGGCAGGTCCTCCACGATCTCGAGGCCGCACGTCCCCTGGCCGGCGATGATGGCCGGGTCGTCGTACGGCTCGACCATCACCAGGCCGCGCTGCGCGACCAGCCGGAGCGCGAGCGCGTGGCGCTCCTCGGAGTCCATCCCGGTGAACTGGATCTCGGCACCGTCGCGCCGGACGCCCTCGATCTTCACGCGCGGCGCGTCGCGC
This sequence comes from uncultured Chloroflexia bacterium, assembly GCA_963806695.1. GTDB lineage: Bacteria > Chloroflexota > Limnocylindria > QHBO01 > QHBO01 > JACDBZ01. The sequence continues at coordinate 35,690 of CAWDYT010000008.1, forward strand.
GGCATGCAGATCACGGCGGGCGCGCCCAGCAGACGCGCGGCCCGCGCCACGGCCTGGGCATGGTTGCCCGACGAGTAGGTCACGACGCCACGGGAGCGCTCCTCGTCGGTCAGCGACGCAATCTTGTTGTAGGCGCCGCGCATCTTGAACGCGCCGACCGGCTGGAGGGACTCGGGCTTCAGCCAGGTCGTGTCGTCCCAGCGCAGCAGCGGCGTACGCGTCGCCACGCCGCGAACGCGATCGGCGGCTTCCCGAATCTCCTCGATGGTGACGATGTGCGGCTCGGCGCTGACCTCCATGCCACCGATGCTAGCGCGCGAGGCTCACGGGATCGGCAGCTCCTCGCAGCCCAGCTCGACGAACACCCGCTCCTCGTTCCCGAGGGCCGGGTTGACGTCGTCGGCTGGGACGAGACGGTCGCAGCGGTAGCGTGACCATCGCTGCGAGCCGAACCGGTCGCGCGTGGCGTCGACTAAGAGCTCGACCGTCCCGTTCTCGTGGACCCGGTAGTAGCGCGTGACCGGGTCGCCCTCGTCGGTTGGCCGGGTGCTGATGAGCTCCGCGCCGTCACCGTTCTGGAACGCGCGGAGCAGGCACGTCCGGGCATCGACGTTGTGAGGCAGCCCGTTCGCCTCGATGGACTCGACGCCGCACGATGCGAGCGGCAACCGGTTGGTGATCCACTCAGGCTCGTCGGTCGACAAGGGGCTCGTGCACCCGGCCAGCAGTCCGAGGATCGCGACGAGGACGGCGCGCTGACGCATCGGTCAGTAGGCGCGAGCCCAGGTCGCGAGCTCGGTGCCAGGCTTGCCGCAGTGCATGCATGCGGTGCCGGGGTCGCGCACCTCGAGCGGCAGGAAGCGGATCGTCGCCTTCGTCTTCGCGCTGATCTCCGCCTCGCAGGCCGCGTCGCCGCACCAGGCGCCGACCCAGAACCCGCCCTCTGCCTCGACGCCCGTCGCGAATGCGTCGAACGAGGCGATCTCGTGGGTGTTGGCGTCGCGGAAGGCGAGCGCGTCGTCGTAGCAGCGCCCGCTGGACCGATGCGAGCCGCGCTGCCATGCCGCTCACGACCTCGGCCATCGACAGCTCCACCTTGTCGCCGCCCTGACGGCTGACGAGCCACCGCCCGGCCGGCGGCAACGTCCCGCGGCCCGAGCTCGATCGCGCACCGGCACGCCCTTGAGCTCCCACTCTGCGAACTTGTATCCGGGGCGATGCTGGTCGCGGTCATCGAGCCGTACGCGAATGCCGTTCGCAGCGAGGTCGTCGCGCACTCGCTCGGCCACCGCCGAGCACCGCGCGACCGCTCCTCGTCGGTCCGATGGATCGGCACGATCACGACCTGGATCGGCGCGACCGCCGGAGGAAGGCGAAGGCCGGCATCGTCGCCGTGGGCCATGATCGTGCCCCCGACCAGGCGCGTGGAGAAGCCCCACGACGTGGCCCACGCGTGCTCGAGCTCGCCGCCGCGTTCGAGGAACGTCACGTCGTAGGCCTTCGCGAAGTTCTGCCCGAGGAAGTGCGAGGTGCCCGCACTGCAGCGCCTTCCCGTCGCGCATCAGGCCCTCGATGCGTGTAGGTCTCGACGGCTCCCGGGAATCGCTCGCCCGCGGCTCTTGCGCCCGGTCGACCGGGATCGCGAGCACGTCCTCCGCGACCTCGCGGTAGACCTCGAGCATCTGGAGCGCCTCCTCGTGCGCCTCGTCCGCGGTCGCGTGGGCCGTGTGGCCCTCCTGCCAGAGGAACTCGGTCGTGCGGAGGAACAGCCGCGTGCGCATCTCCCAGCGCACGACGTTCGCCCATTGGTTGTAGAGCAGCGGCAGGTCGCGATAGCTCTGGATCCAGTCGCGTAGGTCGACCAGATGATCGACTCCGACGTCGGCCGGATGACGAGCGGCTCCTCGAGCTCCTCGCCCGCCGCCGTGCGTCACGACCGCCACCTGCGGCGCGAAGCCCTCGACGTGATCGGCCTCCCTGTCGAGGAGGCTCATCGGGATGAGCAGCGGGAAGTAGACGTTCTCGTGGCCCGTCGCCTTGAAGCGATCGTCGAGCGCGCGCTGGGTGTGCTCCCAGATCGCATAGCCGTGGGGCCTGATGATCATCGAGCCCTTGGCCGGGCCGTGCTCGGCCAGCTCGGCCCGCTTCACGACCTCGACGTACCAGCCCGGGAAGTCGTCTGCCTGCCTCGGCAGCCTGGCGGTGCTCATGGAGCGCCGATGCTAGCCGATGGCACGTCGTCCCTAGGCGGCGGTGCCGTCAGCGGCCGCCGGACGCAGGGCTCCTCGTCGGGCCCGCTTGGGCCTCGCCGTTCGCGCGGCCCAGCGATGCGCGGTCGCTAGGCCCTCCATGCCGGCCTCCACCTCCGTGGCGTCCACGGGCCGTGAGAAGAACCACCCCTGCCCGTACGTGCTGCCCAGCACGCGCATCCGCTCCGCCTGGTCCTCGGTCTCGATCCCCTCGGCCACCGTCGCGATGCCGAGCGACTCGCCCAGCGCCACGATCGCCCCGGCCAGCGCCGGCCGGTCGCGCGTCCCCTCGGCGCCCTGCACGAACTCGGCGGCGATCTTCAGCGCGTCGACCGGGAACTGGCGCAGGTGGCTGAGCGAGAAGTATCCGGTGCCGAAGTCGTCGATCACGACCCGCGACCCCGAGCGTCGCGCAGGCGCCTCGAGGGTCGCCACCGTCGCGGTGGTCGCCTTGATGAGCGCGGTCTCGGTGAGCTCGAGGATGAGGCGGGTCGGCTCCAGGCCGGCCCAGGCGAGGGCCTCCTCGACCGCGCCGACGAACCCCGGCTGCTGGATCTCGCGCGCCGACACGTTGACGCACAGGAAGAGCTCGCGGCGGGGTCAGGCCGAGGCGCCTGCCAGGCCGACGGCCCGCTCGCAGGCCTCTCCGCAGGACCCAGCGACCGATCGGCAGGATCGCGCCGTTCTCCTCGGCGATCTCGATGAACTCGCCCGGCGGGACGAGGCCGCGCTCGGGGTGCTGCCAGCGGACGAGGGCTTCGACGCCGGCGATGCGGCCCGGTCTCGAGCGTCGACGATCGGCTGGTAGACGAGCCGCAGCTGGTCGAGGTCGACGGCGCTGCTGCAGCTCGGCGCCCAGCTCGTGCCGGGCGCGGATCGGCTGCGTGCATGCCCGGGTCGAAGACCGCGAACCCGGCCTTGCCGTTGGCCTTGGCCATGTACATCGCCACGTCGGCGTTGCGCACCATCTCCTGCGCGCTCCGCGCGTCGCGTGCGCTGGCGATGCCGATGCTGGCGGACGATCGTGATGGTGTGGTCGCCGATGACGTACGGCACGCGCAGGTCGCGGACGAGCCGCTCGGCCATCGACCGTGCGCGGCGCGAGCTCCCGGTCGTCCTCGGTGAGGATGGCGAACTCGTCGCCGCCCAGCCGGGCCACGAGGTCGCCCTCGCGGACGAGCGCCGCGGATCCGGTCGGTGACCGCGATCAGCAGCGCGTCGCCGGCGGCGTGGCCGAGGGTGTCGTTGATGACCTTGAAGTCGTCGAGGTCGATGAACAGGACGGCGGTGAGCCCGTCCCGGTCGCCGCGTTGGCCTCGAGCGTGCTCTCCAGGTCTGCCTGGAACATGTGCCGGTTGGCGGCGCCGGTCAGCGAGTCGCGCTCGGCCAGGTCTCTGGACGTGGCGCAGCAGGACGGCGTTGCGCAGGTTGAGGGCCGCCACGGCCGGCGAACTGGCCGAGGACCGATGCCACGCGGCGCTCGACGCCGAACACGGTGCGCGACGCGATGCTCGACCACGATCGCGCCGACCGGCAGTCCGTCGGCCATGAGTGGCGCGACCAGCAGGTTCCGCGCATCGGGCATGACGGCAGCCAGCAACGGGTTGGCGTCGGCCTCGACGCGCTTGACCGGCAGCAGCTCGCGGCGCTGCCACGCGCGCCGCACGATCGCGTCGACCGGCGCGGGATCCGTCCACTCGGTCGTCCCGCGGGACGCCAGCACGATGAGCTGGTCAGCGGCCGCCCCGAGCACGACGCCCCGCCGGAACCCGAACCGCGCCGCCAGCCCGTCGAGCACGACACGGGCCTGGAGCACCGGATCGGCGACGTCGTCGAGCCGCGCGCCGACATCGACCAGCGCCTGGAGGTCGGCGCGACGCTGCCGGAGCTCCCGCTCGTTCATCGCCGAGAAGATCGAGGTCGCGATCGCGAACAGCCAGAAGCTGGTCACGTTCAGCACCGGCATCCGATCGAAGACCACGGCACTGCCCGGCACCACGTCGACCGGCGGGACGAGCCCGGCGGCCTGCGCGTACAGCACCACGAACAGCAGCAGCGAGTGCCACAGCGCGATCTTCAGGCCCGTGCGGTACGACGCGAGCAACGACACCGCCACCAGGTGCAGGTAGATGAGGAATCGGATCGGGCTCTGGGTGGCGCCGGTCACATACATCGCGTACGCGAGGTAGACGCCGTCAGCCAGGAGCAGGGCATTGAGCACGGCGAAGCTGAATGGACCGGCCCGCCTCCGCGCAACCTCGGCAAGGATCGCGGCCAGCATGTACACAGCGGTGGCACCGGCAAGCGCCGAGATCGGCACGCCAAGCGACTCGGGGCGGGCGAAGCTCCACGCCATCACCACGGCTCCCATGGCCATGCGCAGGACCAGCAGATGGCCCATGCGGTCGCTCAGCGCGGTGTAGTCCTCGGGAGTGACGTGTCGCCGCCGGATCACAGGTCGACCTCCGGCTCGAATCGGACGACGGTCTCCACCACGTGCTGGGGCGCCATGCGCAGCTTCGGATCGCGGCGATCGATGTGACCCTGCACGGCGATGAAGGCCAGCACCGCCACGGTAAGGGCAATCGGGAAGGTGAATTGCCCGGCCACGGCGACCGCGGCCTCAGGCTGCACCACCGCGGTCACCCCGGTGATGGCAGCCGCCAGGACCTGGGCGACGACGCCGGTCGGCGCGAGCGGGTGCGCCTCGATGGGCGGCACCACGGTGATCGGCTGGCCGGCCGGGGCCGCCGGCTCAGGGCGGGCCCCGGCCGCTGTCTCGAGGGAGGCTGGTCCACGACGCTCCTCGCCGAAACCGCTCTCGATCGACTCGTCGACGATCGGCGGCAGGGCCATCGGCGGCTCGCCCATGGAGGGATCATTCGCCGGTTCCTGCACCGGCTCGGCCGGATCGGGCTCTGCACCGGCGCGGATCCCGGGTTCGGCTGCGGTTCCTGCACCGGCTCGGCCGGGCCGGGCTCCTGCACCGGCGCGGACCCCGGATTCGGCTGCGGTTCCTGCACCGGTCCTGCCGGACCAGAGGGCGTGGGTCCGACCTGAGCCGGGGTTGGATCGGGCCTCGGGACCGGGGTTGGATCCGGCGTGGGCACTGGAGTCGGGTCCGGCGTGGGCACTGGAGTCGGGTCCGGCGTGGGCACAGGAGTCGGGTCCGGCGTCGGCACCGGGGTCGGATCCGGCGTGGGCACCGGAGTCGGGTCCGGCGTGGGCACCGGAGTCGGGTCCGGCGTGGGCACAGGAGTCGGGTCCGGCGTGGGCACCGGAGTCGGGTCCGGCGTGGGCACCGGAGTCGGGTCGGGAGTGGGGGTCGGGCTCGGCGAGGACGTTGGATCGGTCGTTGCCACCCGCTCGACGGTGTCGGAGTGATCGTCCCATTCCGGCGCCGCCACCTCCTCGTCGCAGCTGAAGACGGAGCCGCTCACGACCGCGCAGACGTGGTCCATGCCCGCATTGGCGGCGACGTAGCTCACGGAACAGGTCCCGGACGTCCCCGTCCAGCACTGCAGGTCGGGGCTGTTTCCTGGGCTGTTCGGGCTGTTCGGGCTCGACGGCGTGAAGAACCACCGCACGTGGGTGTTGCTGTCGCTTCCGACCGTCGGGCTGCCGGAGGCGTCGCTGACCTCGGCGGTCAGGACGACGGTCGACCCGATGGCGACCTGCAGCTGCTCGGGATCCACGTTGACACGCGTTCCGGGGGCAGCGAGGGAAGGGGCGGCAACGAGCAGGAGCATCGACCAGGCGAGGGCAACGGCCGTGACGGACGCCATCGGGCGGCGTCCGATGCGGAAGTGGCGCCGGCGGCCTGGTGTCTGGTTCATGCTCGGGTCATCGATGTCGCTCCGATCAGGGGGCATTCCTGAAGGTTGATGAACGGAACGATGCCGCGACGAGGCCGGCGCGGCGAGGGGCGTAATCGTCACCCGTGGTACGCCCCGGGGCGGGCGCGCACCACCGCGATATCGGCCTCGTCGAACGAGTGTGCAGTCGGGTGCAGTACCCCGTAGGACTCGAGTGCCGCGACCCGATGAGGTCCGGATCGGACGGGTGCGGTTAGGCCCGGACTCAGTCGTCCGCGCGCACGATGCGGTAGATGAACCCGGCCTTGTCGTCGCTGACGTAGAGCGCGCCATCGGACCCGACCGCCAGGCCCGCGGGGCGGCCGAGAGCCCCATCGGCGCCGTCGGGCAGGAAGCCGGTTGCGAACGGCTCGGGGTCGCCTGCCGGCTCGCCGTCCCATGGCAGCCACCACAGCGCGTAGCCGACCTTGACCGACGAGTTCCACGATCCGTGGAGGGCAACCACGAGGTGATCCTCCCAGCCGACCAGGTCGAGCGGAGCCGTGTGGGCCGGGAACGGTCGCCGCCGGATCGCGCGACGCCGTCGCACGCGGTCGCATCCGTCCCGAATTCGGGGTCGCGCAGGGAGCCCGCGTGGCAGCGCGGCCATCCGGCATCGGCACCGTCGACGAGCTCGTACATCGTCTCCGGCGGCTCGTCGTCGCCCAGCAGGTCGCGTCCCATGTTCGTCGCCCACGCGCGGCCGGTGGCAGGGTCCACCCAGACGCCCACGGCGTTGCGCAGCCCGACCATCCACGGTCGCAGCTCGCCGTCCTCGACGACCTGCACCGTGGCGCGGCGCTCGTCCTCCTCGTCGCAGACGTTGCAGGACGAGCCGATGGACAGCAGCAGACGGCCGTCGGGCAGCACCGCCACGGTCTTGGTGCTGTGGCCGCCGGTCGGGAGCCCGCTGGCCACGGTCCGCCGATCCGTCTCCTCGAGGCCGTCGAGCACGACCTCGTACAGGGCGGCCTCGCCGGCCACGAGCAGCCGCCCATCCTCGGTCAGCGCGATGTCGTGGGCCGATCCGTAGCCGGAGCCGACCTCGACGACCTCGTCGGCCACACCGTCCGCATCGGCGTCCGGCAGCGCCACGATGCGGTCCGCACCGCGCTCTGCGACGAGCAGCGTGCCGTCGGGCGCGACCGCCATGAAGCGCGGGCCTGCGAAGGCCCTCGGCGAAGACCGACGCCCGAAAGCCGTCCGGCAGGCGAAGCTCGGCGCGGCCTCCCGCACCCGGCGTCGAAGTTCACGCCCATGAACGGAGCCAGCAGCGGTCGCAGGATCCAGCCGACGCCGAAGAGCAGTGCGAACGCACCGATCGCGAACAGGGCCAGGTTCCGAACGCGGCGCATCGGTGGATGCTAGGCCGGCCCGGACTGGGCATCGGCGGTGGACGACGCTGCGAGAATGCGGCGATGGCCCGGCTTCAGCACAAGAAGATCGAGCACCCCGACGAGGTGCGCCAGTACACGAAGGGCGCGACCGAGATCTTCGAGCTGGACGACTTCGTCATCGGCCGCATGATCATGCACCCCGGCTGGCGCTGGATCCGAGACGTGCAGCCGATCGTCGGGACCGAGCGCTGCATGAACCACCATCTCGGATACGTCGTTCGCGGGACGTTGCACGTCGAGCTGGCGGACGGCTCGGAGCTCGACCTCGGTCCGCGCGAGATGTTCGAGATCCCGCCGGGCCACGACGCCTGGGTGGTGGGCGACGAGCCATGGGAGGCGATCGACTTCCGCGGGGCGCGGAACTACGCCCGCCTGCCGGTGGCGTCCGGCGATCGGGTCCTGGCCACCATCCTGTTCGTCGACGTCGTCGCGTCGACCGAGCTGCTCGAGCGGATCGGGGATGCGGCCTGGCGCGACGTGCTCGGTCAGCATCACGAGACGATCCAGCTCGAGCTCGATCGGTTCCGGGGCGGGAGGTCGACCGGGCCGGGGACGGACTGCTGGCGCTGTTCGACGGGGCGGCCCGCGCGGCGGAGTGCGCGTCCGAGATCGGCAGGCGAGCCAGATCGATCGGGCTGGAGGTTCGCGCCGGGCTCCACCGGGGAGGTCGAGCGAGCGCGGCAGTGTGCGCGGGGTCGCGGTGCACGTCGCGAGCCGGATCGCCGCGCTGGCGGCGGCCGGCGAGGTCCTGGTGTCCGCGACGACCCGCGAGCTTGCCGCAGGGTCGAGACTGCGCTTCGAGTCGCGCGGGTCGCATCGGCTCAAGGGACTGGCGGAGGAGCGGGAGGTCTTCGCCCTCGTCGGCGCCGGCTAGAGGTTGCCGCGCCTCGCCTGCTCGATCTCGATCGCCTCGAACAGCGCCTTGAAGTTGCCGACGCCGAAGCCGCGGGAGCCGTGGCGCTCGATGATCTCGAAGAAGAAGGTCGGCCGATCCTGCACCGGTCGCGTGAAGATCTGGAGCAGGTAGCCCTCCTCGTCGCGATCGGCCTCGATGCCCGAGCTCCTCGAGCTGGTCGATCGGCACGCCGACGTCGCCGACGCGGTCGGGAAGCGACTCGTAGTAGGCGTGTGGCATGCCCAGGAACTCGACGCCGCGCTCGCGGAGCGCGCGCACCGTCCCGACGATGTCCTCGGTGCGCAGGGCGATGTGCTGCGTTCCGGCGTCGAGGTAGTAGTCGAGGAACTCCTGGATCTGGCTCTTCTTCTTGCCGGCCGCCGGCTCGTTGATCGGGAACTTGATCCGCCCGTTCCCGTTCGTCATGACCTTGCTCATCAGCGCCGAATAGTCGGTGTGGATCACCTTGTCGTCGTAGTGGATGAGCTGGGCGAAGCCGAGGATGTCCCGGTAGTAGTCGACGAAGCGGTTCATGTCGCCGAGCCCGACGTTGCCGACGCAGTGATCGACCTCGAGCAGGCTCTGGCCGGTCGCGGCCGGCGCCGGCTTCGTGACCCGGTGATAGCCCGGCGCGAACGTGCCGTGGTAGTCGGAGCGGTCGACGAAGGAGTGAACCACCTCGCCGTACGTTCGAATCGCCGACCGGCGCAGGACGCCCTTCTGCCCCTCCAGCTCGGCGGGCTCGAGGGCGCTGACGCGCGCCGCGTGAGGTCGTCTCGCGCCAGGCCGACTCGACGTCGTCGACCGCGAAGGCGATGTCCTTCACCCCGTCGCCGTGCCTGGCGACGTGCTCCGCGATCTCGCCATCCGGCGTCAGCGGCGCGGTGAAGACGAAGCGGATGTCGTTCTGGACGCAGGACGTAGCTCGACCGATCCCGCACGCCCGTCTCGAGCCCCGCATAGGCCACCGGCGTGAAGCCCCACAGCGCGCGGTAGTAGTGGGCGGCCTGCTTGGCGTTGCCGACCCAGAACTCGACGTGGTCGATGCCCTTCAGCGGCAGGAAGTCCTGCGCCTCGGCGGCGGCGTTCGGGTTGATGATCGCGCCGGCCTGGTTGGCGGCGCCGCGCGAGATGGTGTCGGTCATGGCGGCGAGTCTACCGCAGGACCGATGCCGCCCTCGACCTCCGGATCAGCTCTCGGCCGGAGTCCGACCGGTTCCGGCGGCGAGCGCCACGTCGATCATGCGGTCGATCGCCAGGTTCAGCTCGTCGAGCGGCAGGTACGTCTCCTCGGTGGTCGCCTCCTCCGACAGCACGTCGCTGACCGTGAGCGCGCATGCCGCCTGGACCCCGGCCCGGGCGGCGAGGAAGAAGAGCGCCGACGCCTCCATCTCGAAGGCGAGCACGCCGCGCTCCCGCCACCGCTTCGCGTAGTCGTCATCGGTGTTGTAGAAGACGTCGACCGACGCGACCAGCCCGGTCTGCGCCTCCACGCCGACCGCGGACGGCCGCGTCGACCAGCGCGCGGGTCAGCTCGAAGTCGGCGGCCGGCGCGTACGGGCTCGCCGTGCAGGTACGTGCGTCGTGGCGCCGTCGACCGGGCAGGCCGCGGTGGCGATGACGAGATCGCCGGTGCGGAGCCCGTCGCCGATCCCGCCGCAGGTCCCGACCCGGATGAGCCGTCGCGCGCCGAGGCGCAGCAGCTCCTCGACCACGATGCTCAGGCTCGGCGTGCCCATGCCGGTCGTCTGGACGCTGACCGGCGCGCCCGCCGAACGTGCCCGTGAAGCCGAGCAGGCCGCGATGGTCGTTCACCTGGCGCATCGATGCCCCCGTCGAAGCGCTCGGCGATGCGGCGGGCACGGTTGGGATCGCCGGGGAGGAGCACGAGCGGCGCGTAGTCGCCGTCCTCGGCGCGGAGATGGATCTGTGGCATGCCGGTAGCCTATCCCAGCCGGTCCGCCGAGCGCGAGTTGGCCCGTCGCGATTGCTCAGGTGGCGAGGAAGCCATGACCGAGCGACTCGACCGGGCGTCTACCCCGACGGCATCTCCGACCGCCACATCCGGCCGGTGACCGGCTGGCGACGCAACGCCAGCCCGGTCGGGCTGGCGGTGTTCGGCGTGGTGGTCGTGCTGGCGTGTCAGCGGCCTGCTCGGACACGAGCGGACGTGGGAAGCCGCAGGCGAGTCGGCCGCGTCCCTCGAGGTGCACGCCCCGGAGATCATCCGCAACGGCGAGTTCTTCGAGATGCGCGTGCGGGTCGCGTCGCACGAGCGCCATCGGCGAGCTGGTCGTGGGGATCGACGAGGCGCTGTGGGAGGACATGACGGTCAACACCCTGATCCCCGCGGCCACCGAGGAGACGAGCGAGGACGGCGAGACCGATTCACCTTCGCCGAGCTGGCCGCCGGGACGACGTTCCTGTTCAAGATCGACGTCCAGGTCAACCCGGACATCGTCATCGGCAACGAGGGCAGCGTGACGATCTACGACGGGAGCCGATGAGCTCGCCACGGCCGACCTCTCGATCACGGTGCTGCCCTGATGGACATCGCGCTGCGGGCCACGGTCATCTTCGTCGCGCTGTACGTGCTCGTGCGGCTGATGGGCAAGCGGGAGCTCGGGCAGATGACGCCGTTCGAGCTGATCGTCCTGGTCGTCATCGGCGACCTCATCCAGCAGGGCGTGACGCAGAACGACTTCAGCCTGACCGGGCGCCATCATCGCGGTCTCCACCATCGCGCTGCTGGCGCTGCTCATGAGCTGGGCGGCGTACCTGTGGCCGTGGGCCGAGCGGCTGCTCGAGGGCGAGCCTCGGGTCATCGTGCGCGACGGTGAGATCCTGACGCCCAACCTGCACCGAAGCCGCCTGACGGCGTCCGAGATCGAGTCCGAGATGCGGCTGGCCGGGATCGGGACGCTCACCGACGTGGCGTGGGCGATCCTGGAGCCCAGGGGCAAGATCAGCTTCATCCAGCGGGACCGTTCGGGCGACGGCGATGGCGAGGAGCCGCCGCCCAACCCGCGCCAGGCGGAGGACGACGGAGCTGCCTGAGGTCTCGACCCGCTAGCATCGGCGGCGGAATGACCAGCCGATGGACCGATGAGCTTCGCTTCGCCACCGATCTCGCTCGACGCGCCGGCGCGCTGCTGATCGAGAGCTACGAGCGGATCGAGCGCATCGACTACAAGAGCAAGCGCGACGTCGTGACGAACGCCGACTACGCGTCGGAGCGGCTCGTCATCGACGCGATTCACGAGCGATTCCCGGGCGACGCGATCCTGGCGGAGGAGTCGGGCGAGCATGCCGGCGTGCTGCGCGACGACGGCTCGCACAACGGCCGGACCTGGGTCGTCGATCCCCTCGACGGGACCGTCAACTACGCGAACGGGATCCCGTACTACTGCGTCAGCATCGGCCTCGTGGTCGACGACCGCCCGACCGTGGGAGTGATCTTCGATCCCGCCCGCGACGACCTGTACGACGCGGTCGCCGACGGGCCGTGCGCGGCTCAACGGCGGCCCGGTGCGGGCGTCGACCAAGGAGAATCTCGGCGACTACGTCGTGAGCCTTGCCGTGATCGGTCGTGGCGGCCTGATGCGCGAGCGGACGGATCGCGCCGCTCATCCGCATCCATCGGCGCATGGGCAGCGCCGCGCTGTCGCTGGCGTACGTCGCCAACGGGCGCTTCGACGCGTTCGTCCAGAATGGCGGCCTCTCGCCGTGGGACGTCGCGGCGGCCGGCCTGATCGCCGAGCGGTCGGGGGCGGTGGTCACGAACATCAGCGGCGGGCCGTGGTGGGATCCGCGCGTTCGTGGGACCACGCACCAGCGTCGTGGCGGCGCCGGCCGCGCAGCACGGCGCGCTCATGGAGCTCCTGGCCTCCGTCCGCACCTCGCGTCCAGACGCCGCCGCTAGGAGGCCGGCCGCGCCGGCCTCGAGGACGTGGGCGAACATCCCGAGCGTGAGCGCGGTGGCGCCCCACACCCGCACGCCGCCGTAGCGGTATGCGCCGGCGACGATCCGGAAGCCGCGCGACTCGAACTCCTCGTCGCCGAGGACATCGGGGTCGAACAGCGCGGAGAGCGGCAGCTCGACGATCGACGCCACCTCGGCATCGTGCGGCACGAGCGTCGGCCGTGCCGGCAGCGCACCGATCACCGGCCGCAGCTCGTAGTTGCTGACCGGGATCCAGACGTCGTCGAGCTCGCCGAGGATCGACGACCGCCGCCGGCTCGAGGCCGATCTCCTCCCACGCCTCGCGCAGCGCGGCGGCCTCGGGCGACGCGTCGTCCGGGTCGACGGCGCCGCCCGGCAGCGACACCTCGCCGGCATGGGAGCGCAGCGTCGGCGTGGCGGACGGTCAGCGGCACGACGCAGCCGCCCGTCGTCACCGGGGTAGATCGCCAGCAGCGTCGCGGCCGGCCGCGCCGGCGGGAACGTGGAACGGTCGAACCGGCCGCGCACGACCGTCCCGTCACGCGTGCGTGCGAAGAGGCGCTCGTCCAGCGGGATCGGACGCGGCGACGCGGGCCACCGCATCGGCGATGGCGGCCTGCCATCCGTCGGCAGCGCGTAGAATCCGATCCATGCTCCAGGCTCACCTCGACCGGGACGGCCGCGTCCGCGAGGTCCTGTACCGCACCCGCGTGCTGGTCAACCGTACGCCCGCATTTCAGCAAGTCGACGCGCAAGGAGGCGAACCGGGCGCTCGACGCGCTCGAGAACCAGCTTGGGCTGCAACCAGGTCAACGCGCGGAGTCGGCGCGCGGCATCGAGCTGCTGAACCGCGCACACTGCGTCGCTCCTGTTCGGCCTTCTGCGGGAGCACGGATTCGTCGAGCGCTTCGCGCCGCCCTGCGCCGCTCGGCCTCGCGGCATCAACGATCGGCTCGACGAGATCCCGCACTCCGTCATGGCCCAGCCGATCGCGGGCCCGACCGACGGTCGCCAGCACCGCGACGACCTGGCGGCCGAGCAGCGGTTCGACGCCGACGGCCGCCCGCTCCCGCCGCCGCCCGGCTACTACCTAGCCGCGGTCGGGTCGGGCGCCGCGGTCCCGTCCCGCGCCCGCAGCGCATCGACAGGCGGCCTCGGTCGGCGTCGATCCGAGCCCCAGCCGGTCGCCGACGCGCGCCGCCAGCGGCGGCTCGAGGTAGGTCGACGCAGCAGCTCCGCAGCCCGTCGGCCGCGAAGACCTCCGCCGGCGTGCCGTCGAGCAGGACACGCCCGCTCGCGCATGACCACCACGCGCTCGAACGTCTCGGCCACGAACCGCATGTCGTGGCTGATGGCGATGACGGTCCGTCCGGCGTCCGCGGCGCAGGCATCGACGATCGAGCGCACGCGCTCCACGCCGCGCGCGTCCTGGCCGGTGGTCGGCTCGTCGAGCACCAGCACCGGCGTGCGCATGGCGAGCACCGAGGCGAGCGCCAGCAGCTTTCGGCGCGAGTGCGCCGAGGTCGTACGGGTTGGTTCGTCCTCGCCGCGGAGCCCGGCCGCCATCGAGCGCGGCATCGACCGCGGCCGCGAGGTCACCGCCGCGCATCGGCCCAGGTTGCGCGGCCCGAACTCCACCTCGGAACGCACGGAGCCGGCGAAGATCTGGCGGTCAGGGTCCTGGAAGACGAGGCCCACGCGCGACCGCCAGCTGCGCGACGGTGCAGCGTTGCCGCGTCGCTGACCGTCGACCAGCACGCGCCCCTCGGTCGGCCGCAGCAGGCCGTTGAGGTGGCGCACGAGCGTGGTCTTGCCGCTGCCGTTCTGGCCGACCAGCGCCACCACGTCGCCGGACGCGATGGTCAGCGTCACGCCGTCGAGCGCGCGGACTGGCCCCTCGCGGTAGACGTGGCACCGAGCCGTGCTCGAGCGTGCGATCGGTCAGCCTCGGCCGCCTCCGCAGCCGGCCGGGTCGAGGCCGGCGGCCATCACGGCCGCGCGCGCCAGTCGCACGGCCGGCGGGCGGGGCGACGCCGAGCTCTCGGGAGGCGCGGATCGGCCAGCACCTCGGCGGCGGGACCGTCGAGCGCGATCGGCGCCCTCGACGAGCGACGACGACGCGGCTGGCGACGGCGGCCAGCAGGTCCGTCTTCTGCTCGCGATCAGGATGCAGGCGCCGTCGGCCGGCCAGGCGGCCGATGGCTTCCGCCACGAGCGTCGTTCCCGGCCGGGTCGAGCTGCGCGGTCGGCTCGTCGAGGACGAGGTGCTCCGGCCGCATCGCGAGCAGGCCGGCGATGGCCACGAGCTGCTGCTGACCGCCGGACAGCCGCGCGGATCGCGCTCGACCAGCGACTCGATGCGCAGGGCGACGACGGACTGCCACGTTCGTTCGCAGCGACCTCGTCGCGCGGCAGGCCGAGGTTCATCGGCCCGAACGCGATCTCCTCGAAGACGGTATCGGCCACCTGGCTGAGCTGCGTGGCCGGGTTCTGGAAGCCGATGCCGATCCGCTCCGCCAGTCGGTACATCGGCCAGGCGTCCACGTCCTCGCCGTCCAGCTCGATCGTCCCGCGGATGCGCCCGCCGATGGCGCGCGGCGCGAGACCGCTGACGACGAGGCACAGCGTCGTCTTGCCCGCTTCCGAGGGACCCGCCAGCCCGACCACGTCGCCTCCGGCAGCTCGAGGTCGATGTCGAGCAGCGATGGGCGGCGACGCCGGCGTACCGGTAGCCGACGCCCGAGAGCCGCAGCGGTCATGCGGCCCGACCCGCGCGATGCGCGCCACCATCAGCGCGACCAGCGCGACCACGAGCGCCCAGCGAACCACGGCCTCCACCGGGCGGTCCGCGGGCGTCCAGAGCAGGGTCCGCCGGCCGGGTCGAGTGAATCCGCGCGCCTCGAGGGCCATCGTCCGCTCCTCGACCTCGGCGATCGAGCCCAGGATCACCGGGCCCGACGATCGGCAGGATCCCGCGCACCCGACGCCAGACGGAGCCCTCGGTGTCGAGGCCGCGGGCGCGCTGCGCCGCGGTGATGTGCCCGGCCCGCTCGACCATGGCCGGCACCGTCTGGACCGACGCGTTGGCCACGAACGCGACCCGCGGGCTCACGCCGCGCCGCTCGAGGTCGACGACGAGGTCGCCGGGCCGGGTGGTCAGGTAGAAGAGGGTGATGGCGCCGCTGATGGCGACGATCCGGGCCAGGATCTCCAGGGCGAAGGCGAGCCCCTCGGCGGTCGCCGTGATCGGGCCGATCTGCAGCAGGACCGTCTCGCCGCCCGGAAAGAAGAAGAGGTTGACGAGGACCGCCGACACGGCGATCGGCAGCGACAGCAGCAGGGTGGTCCGGATCAGGCGACCCAGCACGCCGGCGGCGATGGCCGGACCGATGACGGCGACGACCACGAGCACCGCCGGCCCGACCAGCCCACCGAGGACGACGGCGGCCAGCGCCGTCACGGTCGCCAGCGTCGCCTTCGTCAGCGGGTTGAGGCGGTGGAAGGCGCTCGGCCCGGGGGATGCGAGGAAGGCCGGGACGTCGCGGCCGGTCGCCGCGATCTCGCTCAGGCGGTCGCTCCCCGCCACTCGCCCTCCTCCTCGGGCACGCGCCTCCTCCTCCTCGAACAGCCGCTCGCCCTGCGGGAAGCGTGCCTTCGTCCGTCGGGCCATGGCCGAGACGATGAGGTAGACGACGAAGAAGGTGGTGATCTTGTCGATCGGGTCGCTGATCAGGCCCTGGCCGAGCGTCGCGGCCCCGATGTCGGCACCTCCCTGGCGGAACGCCGCGACCAGGAAGTCCGTGCCGGAGCCGGTCACGCCGCCGAACACGCCGGCCGCGATCGGGGCGCTGATCAGCGCCGCCACGATGCCCGTCACCATGCCGGTCACCACCACGTAGGTCGCGGTCAGGTCGCGCCGCACGATCAACAGCGCGAAGAGGCCGACGACGGTCGCGACCACCAGCGCCAGGGCGAGCCACCCGATGATCACGAAGATCGCGTTGTCGGAGGTCGGCGTCAGGCTGGTCGGCCCAAGGGCCGCGGTGTACCCGAGGTAGGCGAGGTACGCGAGCCCGCCCACCACCACGGCGGTGATCGCGCCGCCGATGAGCAGCTCGCGCGTCGGCCGGTTCGGGCGCGGCCGGAGCATTCCAAGCTGCCCCGCCACGCCGGCAAGCAGGCCGATCACCGCTGCCACGACCGCGAATGCGGCCGCCGGCGGATACTGGAACGGCGGGGGGATCACGTATGCCCACAGGACGTTGGCGAGCATCCCTGTCGCGGCTCCGGCAAGCGGACCGGCCAGCACGCCGACCAGGATCGTCCCGATCGAGTCGAGGTAGATCGGGATCTTCAGGGCGGCGGCGACGGTCTGACCGAGGATGATGTTGAGGGCGATGGCGATCGGCATCAGGATGAGCGTCCGTGTCGTGAACTGGCTTGTCACCGACGAGATGGTGCCGGTCTGAATCCGCTCGACGACCAGATAGACCGCGATCGCCACGAGGAGCGCCACGCCGAGGGTGAGGGCCAGGACGTCGGCCACCGCCTGGTAGGCGAACGTGACCGGGTCTGCCTCACCGGCCTCCGGGATCCCTCCCGCCATGACGATGCCGGCGGCCACGACGACCACGAAGGCGACGAGGGTCGCGATCCATCGAACGAGCATCTGACCTTCCTCTGGTATCGGTGCGGGTGGCTAGCTGTACGGCGCGCTGACGGCGCGCGCGAGGCGGGACAGGAGCTCGGCCCGCATCCCTTCAGCGTCGATGCGGGTGGCGAGCGTCACCGGCGGCCGTTCGTCAGACTCGGAGCGGAAGAGGCTGCCGGCCAGGTAGGGGTCGGAGCTGGTGTCGCAGGCGAGGACCTCGCTGACCTCCTCTGTCACCAGGTCCGGGCGGAGGAGCGAGCCGATCAGCGCGACCGGATCATGCAGGTACGCGCCGTCGATGCCATCGGCCTGCTGGTGGAATCCGACGTAGAAGCGGACCGCGTCGCGGACGATGCCCGCGAGATGGGTGTCGGGCAGGGCCGCCAGGTCCTCCATCCGAAACACGACGTCCTGCGTCGCATCCAGCGGGAACATCCGGTGCAGGGCTCCCGCGCGAAGGCAGAGCTCGGCGGCCTCGGGGTCGACGCACGCATTCCACTCGCCGGTCTCCGTCGTGTTCCCGCGCTCCTCGAGCGTGCCACCCATCCAGATCACCTCGCGCGCCGCGCGGTGGAAGTCGACGCCCTGCTGACTCGCGGCAGCCAGGTTGGTCAACGGCCCGAGGGCGAGGACCGTCATCTTTCCCGGATGCCGGGTGAGATGCGCCCCGAGATAGCGGCTGGCAGGGATGGCGGTGTACTCGGTCGTCCCCAGCTGGCGGTCCTCGCCGCGCAGCTCGACGTAGCCGGTCCCGGTCGGGCCGTGCGTGTCGGGCGCCGTGCGCAGCCGGCGCTGAAGCGGGCGGGCGGCGCCGATGCTGACCGGCACGTCGCCGCGGCCGACCATCCGCAGGATCTTGCCGGTGTTGCGTGCCACGTGGTGAATCTCGACGTTGCCGGCGACGCAGGTGACGCCCCGGAGGTTGAGCTCGGGGCTGGTGGCGGCGATCAGCAGCGCGATCATGTCGTCGATCCCGGTGTCGACATCCAGGATCAACGGCCGGGGCACGGCCTGCTGAGGGGTGTCCTCCACGTCCATCGGCCGCCTATGGTACGCGCCAGCCGCCGGCCTGACCGACCTTCGTGCTCAACGGCCGGCCGAGCGTGTCGGCCACGTGGCGCGCCGCGACGAGGAGCGCGTCGAGGTCGATGCCGTGCGACAGGCCCTCGCGGTCGAGCAGGTAGACGAGGTCCTCGCTGGCGAGGTTGCCCGCGGCGCCCGGGGCGTAGGGGCATCCGCCGGTTCCGCCGGTCGAGGAATCGAAGCAGCGCACGCCGAGCTCGAGGGCGGCCGAGACGTTGGCGAGGGCCGTCCCACGCGTGTCGTGGAAGTGCATGGCCAGCCGTTCGGGAGCGATCCCTGCGGCCGCAAGGGCGGCCACCACGCGTCGCACGTCCGCCGGACCGGCCACACCGATCGTGTCGCCGATGCTCAGCTCGTCGATGCCGAGCGCGACCAGCTCCCGCGCCACGCCGACCACCGCCGCCTCACCGACCTCGCCCTGGTAGGGGCAGCCGAAGGCGGTGCTGACATAGCCGCGCGTCCACCAGCCACGCACGCGCGCCCGTTCGACCACCGGGCGGAAGGCGTCGATCGACTCGGCGATGCTCATGTTGATGTTCGCGCGCGTGAAAGGCTCCGAGGCGGCCGTGAACACGCAGACCGCATCGGCTCCCGCGGCCTCGGCGCGATCCATGCCCCGGGCATTGGGGACGAGCACCGGGTAGCGGACGCCCGGTCGCCGATCCAGCCGCGCCATCAGCGCGTCCGCGTCCTCCAGCTGGGGGACCGCCTTGGGTGACACGAAACTGGTGGCCTCGATCTCGCGCAGCCCCGCGTCGGCGAGCAGATCAATGAACCGCAGCTTCGCGTCGGTCGGGATCTGGGTTGCCTCGTTCTGCAGGCCATCGCGCGGACCGACCTCGTAGACACGGACGTCGCGGTCGCTCATGCGCCCGATTGTGCGACTTCGCCGACCAGGTCGCCGCGCTGGACCTGCTGGCCCACGTCGACCAGCAGCCGGACGAGCACTCCATCGATGGGTGCGACCACCGCGTGCTCCATCTTCATGGCCTCGATCACGATCACCGCCTGGTGGGCCTGGACCGATGCGCCCTCGGCCACCCGGACCGCGATCACCCGTCCCGGCATCGGCGCGACGAGCATCGCCGTCCCCTCATCGCCGGCTGACGCGGCATGCCGAACCGCCTCCTCCACCGTTGGGGCCGGCGCCGGAGCGAAGGACAGGCTCTGCCCGTCGACGTCGACGTGCGCCGTCGGCCCGTCGACCGCCGCGATCGCATCGGTCGCCACATCGCCTTCCTGCGGTACCTCGATCGACCGCTCGTCACCCTCCTGCACCAGCCGCTGCACCGGCGAGGCATTCAGACGCCAGCCACCGCCCCACGGGTCACCGGTGGCGGCGCCACGGAGCGCGCGGGCTGCGGCTCGCCAGTGCCGGTCCTCGATGGCGGGCGAGCCGGGCAGCGACATGCCGGCGATCGTGTCTGTCCGCATCTCGCCCTCGCGCATGACCGGCTGCTCGACGAGCCAGCGGAGGAAGCGAAGGTTCGTCCGGACGCCCAGGACCAGGGTCTCGGCGAGCGCGCGTCGCAGCCGTTCGACGGCGTCCTCGCGAGTCGCGCCGTGCGTGACGATCTTGGCCAGCATCGGGTCGTAGCGGTCGCTCACCTCGTCGCCCGCGGCCACGCCGGTGTCGACCCGCACCCCGTCCGGCCAGCGAACGGTCGCCAGCCTCCCGGTCGCCGGCAGGAACCCGCCCTCCGGATCCTCGGCATAGAGGCGCGCCTCGATCGCGTGTCCGCGGAGGTCCGGCGGGGCCGACAGGCCCAGCGCTCCGAGCGATTCCCCGCCGGCGATTCGCAGCTGGTCCTCCACCAGGTCGCGTCCTGTCACCGCCTCGGTGACGGGGTGCTCGACCTGGAGGCGCGTGTTCATCTCGAGGAAGTAGAAGTCGCCCGAGTCGGCGAGCAGCATCTTCGACGGTGCCGGCGCTCACATAGCCGACCGCCTTCGCCACGGCCAGCGCCGCCTCCCCGAGGCGCCGGCGAAGCTCCGGGGTCACCGCTGGTGCCGGCGCCTCCTCGACGATCTTCTGGTTCCGCCGCTGGGCGCTGCAGTCGCGCTCGCCGAGGTGGACACCCGCTCCGTGCGCGTCGAACAGCACCTGCACCTCGACGTGACGCGACCCGCCCAGGTACTGCTCGAGCACGATCCGGTCGTCCCGGAACGACCGCGACGCCTCGCGGCGAGCGCCGCGCAGCGCCTCCGCCAGGTCCCCGGGCTCCGTCACCACGCGCATGCCCTTGCCGCCGCCACCGGCGGAGGGCTTGACCAGGACGGGGTAGCCGATGCGCGCTGCTTCGCGCGCCAGCCTTCCGTCGTCCTGCGCATCGCCGTCGTAGCCCGGGATCACCGCCACCCCGTGTGCGGCTGCGCGTTGCCGGGCCGCGGCCTTGTCGCCCATGGCCGCGATGGCGCCGGGCGGGGGGCCGACCCACACGAGGCCGGCGGCGCCCACCGATCGGGCGAAGTTCGCGTTCTCGGCGAGGAACCCGTACCCGGGATGGATCGCATCGGCTCCGGCGCGCTGCGCGACCGCCAGGATCTCGGCGGCGTCCAGGTACGAGCCGATGACGTGCGCCTCGTCCATCCCGGATGGCGGGCGCTCGTCCGCGGCATGGATGCCCACCACGCGAATGCCCAAGCGGCGGGCGGTCCTGGCCACTCGGACCGCGATCTCCCCACGGTTGGCGACGAGCAGGGCGCGAATCGGGGAGCGGGTCGCTTCGCCACCCCGTTCCGCCACGTTCGACAGCGACGAACGCGACACCCGCGCACGCGCTCCCACGCGGCGGGCCGGGAGCTTCCCTTCAGCGATCCAGCGCTGGACGGTCCGGACCGTCACCCCCAGCTCCGCTGCCACCTCCCGAGGGCTAAGCTCGTCGTCAGGCATGTCGCGATTGTCGCAGGTAGCGCCCGGCGGTCACGAGGTCCAGCGCGGCGGCCGCTTCTCCACGAACGCGGTCAGGCCTTCCTGTCCCTCCGCCGATGTCCGCTGCTGGGCGATGTGTCGCGGCGTGTGCCCGGCCGCCTCCTCCGGACCCAGCGTCCGGATCTCACGGACCAGCGACTTCGCAGCGCGGATCGCCGTCGGCCCCGCGGTGCGCAGCTCGCCGACCCATGCCGTGATCCGATCGTCCAGGGCCGCCTCGTCGGGAACGACCTCGTGCACGAGGCCGATGCGCAGCGCGCGCGCGGCGTCGAAGCGCTGGCCGGCCGGGAACAGGGCGCGCGCATGGGACTCGCCGATCTTCGGGACGACGAACGTGCTGATGACCGCCGGGATGATGCCCAGCCTCGTCTCGGTGAAGCCGAAGGTCGCGTCGGCGGTGGCGACGACGACGTCGCTGACGGCGCACAGGCCCATCCCGCCCCCGAGCGCCGCGCCCTGCACGCGGGCAAGGACGGGCACCGGGCAGGCATCGATCGCGGCGAACATCGCCTGCATGGCCGCGGCGTCGCGCTCGTTGTCGTCGACGGACAGGCCGATCGCCGCACGCATCCACTCGACGTCCGCGCCGGCGCAGAAGACCGGACCCTCCCCGGCGAGGACGACACCGCGCAGGGCGTCGGGCGGTTCGGTGGCCAGCGCCTCGAACGCGGCGCGCAGCTCGGCGATGACCGCCGCGTTGAACGCGTTCCGAACCTCCGGGCGCCAGAGGCGGACCCACGCCACGTCCGCGTCCCGCGTCACATGCACCGCGGTGCCACTCACGGTGCCCGACCCCGGCGATGGAACGGCTCGCTGACGGCGCGAACCTGCCCGAGCAGTGGCTCCTCCAGCCACACCACGTCGGTCCCGTCGGGCACGTCGACGGTCGCGGACGCGCCGTTCGCGCCGACCAGCCCGAGCAGCAATCGGGAGCGGCCGCCGTCGTCGGATTCCACCAGGTACGCGGCATCCACGCGCGTGTCGCGCAACGCCTCCGCCAGCTGTCGCTCGAGGTCACGCGTGTCGATGCTCGGCGGTCGGATGCGAATCGAGGATCGCGCCGTCGGGCTGAAGAGTGGCTCGTCGTCGGAGCCGGGGACGCGCCCACCTGCCAGGGCCTCCAGCTCCTCCAGGTCGAAGCGGTAGGGCACCGGGCCAGCCGGGTCCATGATCGCGGGCAGTCCGGCCGCGGCCAGGTTGGCGACCGCGATGCGAGCGGGCAGCGGCAGGTTGCCGGTGTGGGCCGGCGCCCACGCGGCGAGCGCGCCGACCGAGCCGAACACGACGCTCACCGGTCGCCCTTCGCCCTCCTGGGCGAGCATCACACTGATCTCGACCTGCTCGTCGTCGTTCACAGCCGATGCGAGCGCCGCCTTCGCCTCCTCGCCGTGCTCCGGCGGGACCGGGAGCAGCAGCGTGCCGCCCATCAGCACGCGGTAGAACTCGCGCAGCGCGCGTCGATCCCCGCCGCCACCCTCCTCGGCGTCTCGTGCGGCGAGCATGGCGTCGAACAGGTTGGCGGCGCTCTCCTCGAGGCTGCCGGACGGGACGGATCGGTCGTGCGAGCCCGGAGCGGGGCGGTCGGCGGGCGATTGCATCGGTCCGGTGAGCCTACCGGATGCTGATAGCATCAGGTCCATGATCCGGGGCATCGACCACCTTGTGATCGCCTGTGAGGATCCGGACGCCGCCGCAACGGAGCTCGAGGCAGCGCTCGGTGTCGTCAGCACGGGCGGCGGCCGCCATCCTGGCTCGGGCACGTGGAACCGGATCGCATGGCTCGCGGACGGGTCCTACCTCGAGCTGATCGGGGTGACCGATCCCGACGCGGCGCGGCAGAGCCCGGTCGGTGCGGCCGGCCTGCGAGCCCTCGACGAGGCGGGCGGCGGGCTGGCCACGTACGCGCTCCGCGTGGACGACCTCGACGCGACCGTGGCCGGTCTGCGGGCGGCCGGCTCCTCGTACGGCCCGCCCATCTTCGGGAGCCGGACCCGCGACGATGGCGAGGTCGTCGAGTGGTGGACATCGGTGCCCGAGGCACCGCTCGGTCCGACGATGCCGTTCCTCATCGAGCACGCCTATTTCGGCGTCGAGTGGGGCCCCGCGGCGCTTGGCGAGCGCGCGCTGTTCGCGCACCCGATCGGGTCGCCGGTGGTGCTGGTGCGGCTCGACCTCGCCTCCGTGGATCCACCGTCGCTGGCCGCCGACCTGCACCAGGAGCTGGAGCTCGACTTCTGGGCCGTGGCCGATCTCGCGGTGGCCGACGTCGGACCGCACGTCATCCGCCTCGTCCCGCGCCGCGAAGTGCCGCTCCCGGCGGTCGTCACGCTCGGAGCCGCGGTCGAGACACCTCGGACAGCCGAGGTGCTCGAATTGCGCCTCGACGTCGAGGTCGTCGACCTGCCGGTGCCGGTGCCCTTCCCGGCCTAGCCCGGAAGCCAGCTCCTGCGCTCGCCGTCTCGCAGCCGGATGACTCTCACATCCGATAGAGGCTGAACCCCGGCTCGGGAATCGGCGCGTTCAGGGCGGCGGAGATCCCGAGAGCGAGCACCCGCCGCGTGTCCAGCGGATCGATGACCCCGTCGTCCCAGAGGCGCGCCGTGGAGTGGTAGGGCGAGCCCTCGCGTTCGTACTTGTCCAGGATCGACGCCTCGAAGGCGTCGCGCTCCGCATCGGTGTCGAAGCCTCCGCGCACGGTCGACAGGACACGCGCGGCTTGCTGCCCGCCCATGACGCTGATCCGGGCGTTGGGCCACATCCAGAGCTGGCGCGGGCCGTACGCGCGTCCGGCCATACCGTAGTTCCCGGCGCCGAAGCTGCCGCCGATGATGACGGTGAACTTCGGCACGTTCGTGGTGCTCACCGCCGTGACCAGCTTGGCGCCATCCCGGGCGATGCCGCCCGCCTCGTACTCGCGGCCCACCATGAAGCCGGTGATGTTCTGGAGGAAGACGAGTGGGATGCGCCGTTGCGAGGCGAGCTCGACGAAATGCGCTCCCTTCAGCGCCGACTGGCTGAACAGGATGCCGTTGTTGGCGAGGATGCCGATCGGCTGGCCCATGATCCGCGCGAAGCCGCACACCAGCGTCTCGCCGTACCGCTGCTTGAACTCGTGGAACTCGCTCGCATCGACCAGTCGCGCGATCACCTCGCGAACGTCGTAGGCCTGGCGCGCGTCGGCCGGGACGACGCCGTACAGGTCCGCCTCGGCCACGTCGGGGTCCGCCGGCGGGGCGACGTCCCACGGTGGGTCGGGCCGGCGCCGCGCGAGGTTCCGGACGATCTCGCGACCGATGGCCAGCGCGTGCTCGTCGTCGAGGGCGTAGTGATCGGCTACGCCAGACTGCACCGTGTGCACCTCGGCGCCGCCCAGCTCCTCTGCGCTCACGACTTCGCCGGTCGCCGCCTGCACGAGCGGCGGGCCTCCGAGGAAGATCGTTCCGGTGCCCCTGACGATCACCGTCTCGTCGGACATGGCCGGCACGTACGCGCCGCCCGCCGTGCAGGAGCCCATCACCAGCGCGACCTGAGGGATGCGGCGGGCCGAGAGCTGCGCCTGGTTGTAGAAGATCCGCCCGAAGTGCTCGCGGTCGGGAAAGACCTCGTCCTGGAGTGGCAGGAAGGCACCGCCCGAGTCGACGAGGTACAGGCACGGCAGGTGGTTCTCCAGCGCGACCTCCTGGGCACGGAGGTGCTTCTTCACCGTCATCGGATAGTAGGTGCCGCCCTTGACGGTGGCGTCGTTCGCCACGATGACGCACTCGCCGCCCTCGATCCGACCGACGCCGGTCACGATCCCGGCCCCCGGAGCCTCGTCGTCGTAGAGGTCCGTAGCGGCCAGGGCATTCAGCTCCAGAAACGCGCTTCCCGGGTCGAGCAGGCGATCGATCCGTTCCCGTACCGGCAGCTTGCCGCGCTCGCGGTGGCGATCGATCGACCGGTCGTCACCCGCGGCACCCCGCGCGCTCAGCGCCCGATGCCTGGACCGCAGGTCGTCGACGAGCGCGCGCATCGCCTCGGCGTTGGCGCGCGTGGATGGGCTGGTCGGGTCGAGCTCGCTGCGCAGGACGGCCATCGCCGTCGATTATCGCCGCGCGATCAGGCCAGCGTGACGAGCGGGACGATCTGCGCGACGTGGGTGGTGTTGACGAGGGCGACGCTGACCACGTGCTCGAAGGGCGGTTCGCCGGAGTGGAGGATGTAGGCGTCGGTCAGCGGGATGAACCGCTGCGTGCGCAGGAGGTGCAGGCCGATCTCGACACCCGGGGCGAGGTGCACGTTGCCGGTGATGTTGAACGGACCGGCCACGCACGATGCGCGACGAAGGCGACGGTGGAGGCGCAGCTGCCGGCTGGCGCGCCATTCGGGCGGCATGGCGAGGATCACCCGGGCCGTCGCGAGGGACTCCCACTGGCCGTGTTCGCCGAGGGCGACGGGCACATCGGTGTCGTCCGATGGCATCGAACGGTCGTCGAGGGGTCCGGGACTCGGCCGCCACAGGCGCAGCTCGTCCTGGGTGGCGAGCAGGTCGGTCACGCGCTGGCCGTTCGGGGCGATCCAGCCGACGATTCGCGCGTCGGCGGTGTAGAGCTCGATCGGCGCGAGGTCGGTGGACGTGGCGATCGCCGCGCTTCCCTGCGTGGCCGACGGGCCGGGACCGCGGCGCCAGTTCCAGAACGTCACGTTGCCTCCTGAGTGGTCGCCGCCGGGGCACGAAGGCGGCGGCCGTGTGCGAACCGTACCGGTGGCTCGCACCGTCACCAACGGGTCGAAAGTCCTACGGGGGCCGTTGCCCGGACGCATCGGTCCTGCCGCTGGGGGTTGCCCTCGGCGAAGCCTGACGCGATACTCCGACTGAATCGGTCGGAGTTCCGGCCGAGGTTCCATCTCCGCCCGCGCGGCAACAGCCCGCGCGCCCGTCGACCATCGGCGAACCCCCACCCATGTCCGTTGCAGAAGCAACCTCCACCGCGCGTCCCGCTGCGCTCGTCACCACCGAATGGGCCCGGGATCATCTCGACGACCCGACCGTCCGATTCCTGGAGGTCGACGTCGACACCGACGCCTACGACTCCGGTCATCTGCCCGGCGCCACCGGGGTGAACTGGAAGACGCAGCTCACCGACGCGGTGCGCCGCGACCTCGTCAGCCGCGAGGAGCTCCAGGATCTGCTGCGTGCCGCCGGCGTGAACGACGACACCACGATCGTGCTGTACGGCGACAACCACAACTGGTTCGCGGCCTGGGCCTACTGGCAGGCGCGCTACCAGGGGCTCGACAACGTCCGGCTCCTCGACGGCGGCCGCGCCAAGGTCGAGGCCGACGGCCTGCCGCTGACGACCGATGCGCCGAGCCACACGCCGGGCACCATCACGCTGCCCTCGTCGACGCGCGAGGAGCTGCGGGCCTACCGGCAGCAGGTGATCGACGGGGTCGGGGCAGGCGGAGGGAGCCTGGTCGACGTCCGGTCACCGGAGGAGTTCCGCGGCGAGCTCGCGGCCCCGGCCCACCTCCCGCAGGAGGCGGCGCAGCGCCGCGGCCACATCCCCGGCGCCATCAACGTTCCCTGGTCCCAGGCGGTCGCCGAGGACGGCACGTTCAAGCCGATCGACCAGCTCCGTGCGCTCTACGGCGACCGCGGCGTCGACGGCGGCGAGGAGATCGTCGCGTACTGCCGCATCGGTGAGCGCTCGAGCCACACGTGGTTCGTGCTGCACGAGCTGCTCGGCTACGGAGACGTGCGCAACTACGACGGCTCCTGGACCGAGTACGGCTCGCTGGTGGGCGTGCCGATCGAGACGGGCGACGGATCGTCGAATTGACGGACGCCCCCGCGCGGTCGCTGGTGGGTCCGGCGCCGGAGGGCATGCCGGACCCGCACCTGACTCCGCCCCAGATCGCGCGGAGCGGTGACCCGTTCGCCGCGCTGCGGGTCGTCCATTTCGTGTCGCGCCTCCGTCGCAACGAGACGCTCCAGCTGCGGGACGTCGTCACCGCGCTGAACGCCGAGTTCCTCGACTGGTCGTTCGCCGAGAAGGTCGTCCTCGCCGAGATCGTCCAGCTCCAGGCGAACTGGGGCATCAGCTTCCACGGCGAAGATCGGATCGTGCTCGATCGCAACGAACGCGGGCACACGCTCCTCATCATCGACTCGACCAAGATGAGCTCGTTCCTCGTGGCCGAGGCTCGCCGCCTGGCCGAGGCGTGCGCGGAGGAGCTCCGCCAGTTCACCCTGGGCGACGGGATCACGCGCGACAACTGACGCTAGTCGCGCAGCTCCTCGAGCTTGTCGTCGCGCCCGATGAGGATCAGCTCGTCGCCGTCGGCCAGCCGCTCTTCGCGAGCCGGGTTGACGACGACCTGCTGGCCGCGACGCAGCGCGATGGGGGTCAGGCCCAGTCGACCCGGGAGGTCCAGTTCGCCCAACGACTTCCCGATGAACGACTTGGGCGGCAGGATCTTCTCGATCCCGAAATTCGGCGCCACGTCGAGATAGTCGAGCACGTTCGG
This sequence comes from uncultured Chloroflexia bacterium, assembly GCA_963806695.1. GTDB lineage: Bacteria > Chloroflexota > Limnocylindria > QHBO01 > QHBO01 > JACDBZ01. The sequence goes on from CAWDYT010000008.1 coordinate 63,204, forward strand.
CACGTTGAACGAATGCGCCAGCCGCAGGCCGGTCTCGCGCTCGGGAAAGACGACCCGGTCGGCCCCGACGCGGGCCAGGATCTCGCCGTGCAGCAGGCTGCCGGCCTTGGCGATCACCGTCCGCACCCCAAGGCGTTTCAGGACCATCGTGGCGAAGATGGAGGGCTCGGCGTCGCTGCTGATCGCGACGATCGCCGTCGCGAAGTCGCCGGCACCCGCCGACCGAAGCGCCTCCTCGTCGGCGGCGTCGAGCTGGAGGGCGTGCGTGACGTCCGGCGCGATCTCGTTGACGAGACCCTCGCTTCGATCGATGGCCAGCACCTCGTTGCCCAGGCGCTCGAGCTCGAGCGCAAGGGCGGACCCGAAGCGGCCGAGGCCGATCACCATCACCTGTTCGCGCGCCATCGGTTCCAGCCTAGCCGATGCGAACCGACTCGACGGCCGGTCGATACGGGATCGGCCGTGCGCGAGCGGTGAGGGCGAGCACGAGGGTCAACGGCCCGAGGCGCCCGATGAACATCGCCGCGATCGTGATCAGCCGGGCCGCGTCGTCCATCTCGGGAGTGATGCCGGTGCTGGCCCCGACCGTGGCGAATGCCGACACGGATTCGAACAGCGTCTGCACGAACGTCGCCTCGGTCGTCACCGTCAGGCCGATGCCGACGATGAAGACGAATGCGATGGCCAGCAGCGCCACTGCCAGCGCGCGATACACGATCACGTGCTCGATGCGGCGACCGAATGCCATCGCGTTCGGATTTCCTCGCACCGTCGAGGCGATGGCGATCAAGAGCACGGCGAAGGTGTTGATCTTGATGCCGCCGGCCGTCGAGCCGGAAGCGCCCCCGATGAACATCAACGCCATCACCACGAACAGCGTCTCGTCCAGGAACGCGCCGGTATCGAGTGCCGTGAATCCGGCGGTCCGGAGCGTGGTCGATTCGAACAGGGCGTTCAGCAGGCGCTGGCCGGGCGGCAGCGCGCCGAGGGTGCTCGGGTTCGACCACTCGCTGAAGCCGATGAGGGCGGCCCCGCCGCCGAGGAGGGCGAGCGTGGTGATCAGCACGATCTTGGTCTCGAGAGCCATGCGCGCCCAGCGCCGCACCGTGACGGCGTTCGCGATGATCGCGTACCCCAGGCCGCCGAGCGACAGGATCACCCCGATCGTAACGAGGACGACCCAGTCGTCCACGAAGGGGCTGAGGCTGCGGAACCCGCCGGTGATGTCGAAGCCCGCGTTGTTGAAGGCCGAGATCGAATGGAAGATGCCCCACCAGATGCCCAACGGATGCCACGGCGGCCCGGCCTCCGGACCGGCCATGAAGGCGATCGACAGGACGACCGCCCCGGCAACCTCGACCACGATGGTGAAGATCGCGATGCGTTTCAGGACGGTCGTCACCGTCCCGAGCTCCAGGCCCCCGAGCGATTCCTGGACGACGAGGCGGTCCCGCAGCGTCGTTCGCCTTCCGAGGAACAGCATGAGCAGCAGGGTCGAGCCCGCCATGATGCCGAAGCCGCCGATCTGGATGAGCAGCAGGATCACGACCTGTCCGAACGGGCTCCAGTAGGTCGCCGTGTCCACCACCACCAGGCCGGTGACGCAGGCGGCGCTGGTGGCGGTGAAGAGCGCATCCATGAAGGGCGGCGAGGCGCCACCGGCCGTCGCGAAGGGCAGCATGAGCAACCCGGTGCCGGCGGTGATGAGGACGACGAACAGGAGAAGCAGGGAAAGGGCCGCGTCCGGTGGCCGGCCGGCTCGCCGAGGCGGCGTGATGGTGATCCGTTGCTGCTCGGCTCGTCCGGAGCGGATTGGTCGATCACCCCGGCGACGCCCGCGGAGCGTCATGCGAAGCCGGCGGTCTGCGCTTCCACCCCCCGAGGGTAGCGCGCGTCAGACCCGGTCGGAGTCTCCAGCCTGGCCGAGCTGGGCGCCGACCGGCTCGCCGTGGGTCGGTCGGACCGCGTCGTCGTTCACCGGCAGTGGCACCCGGCGCGGCTTCGGTCGGAACGGCGAGGTCTCGGGGACGATCGGCCCGTCGGTCTCCGCCAACGTGCCGCCCCGATAGGCCTCCCACACCGCCATCACGGTGTCTCGGTGGGGCCGGATGCGGCAGTGCTCGTCCCGGTTGCCCATCTCGTCGCAGTAGCCGAGCGGGACGCACTTCGGGGCCAGGAACGAGCCGAAGAACGGCGAGACGCGGAAGATCTCGTGGCGGATCTGCTTGAACAGCTGGCGGATCTCCCACTGCGCCATGGTGCACAGCCGCAGGCCGCTCATGTGGATGAGCTGCCGCAGGTTCACCGTCATGATCAGGTTGGTCTGCATGGCGTTCGGGAAGATGAACCGGGCGTCCTCGGCCGGCACCTCGGCCTGGAGCAGCTGGCCATACAGGTCGAGGTTCTCGTCGACGGCGCGCTGGAACCGGCCCGCCAGGTCGTCGGGCAGGTCGCCCTTCGTGATCGAGTCGGGGATCGTGAAGTTGTCGCGCTTCTTGAAGCTCACGTACCGCTGTGACTGCTGATCGAAGGCGGTACCCGCGCGATGGCGGACCAGCTGGTGCGACAGGGTCCGGGTGACGCCGCTGATGGCGAACGTGAAGTTCACGTGCTCGATCGTGCTGCCGTGCCCCGACTCCATCACCTTGCGGACGAGGTTCTGCTGCTTCTCGTCGGCCACCTGGCGGCTGACCGCCTTGTCCCAGATCTGGTCGGGGACCTGCTCGGAGTAGCAGGTGCGGCAGGCCGTGTAGATGATCGGGAGGTAGTACTCCTCCACGATCTCCTTGGTGGGGAAGATGAGCTTGGCGGAGAGCGCGGCGGAGGTGGGGGGCATCTGAGCCTCAAGGGTGCCAGCCGGCGGCCAGCGGAACCATACGGTTATCCACAGATCCTACCCACACAGTGTATGACAACTGTGGATAACCCGATACGCCTCGACGCCGTCGCTCGCGCTCGAATTCAGATTCGTGCTCGCCCCGTTGTCATACGGCGCCTTGGTCGTCGGCGGGGTCGTCTCCCGCTCCTCGATCGCGATCCTCGAGCCGTGCCAGGCCGTGCGTGCGGTCGAAGGCGACGCGGTTGCCGCCTGCCCGCTTCGCGCTCGCGAGCGCCTCGTCGACGCGGAGGAGCAGGCCGTCGCGGTCGAGGTCGTCGCCGGGTCGCAGGACTGCGATGCCGACGCTGGAAGTGAGCGTCGAGCTGCTCGGTTCCGACGGCGATCGGTCGCAGGCCGAGCCGGTGCTGGAGCGCATCGGCGAAGGTGGCCGCCCCGCCCTCGTCGGTGTGCGGCAGGACGGCGAGGAACGCGTCCCCGCCGAAGCGGCCGAGCTCGTCGGCTTCGCGGACTCGCAGCCGGATGCGGAGCGCCACCTCGCGCAGGGCGGCGTCGCCGCCTGCGGTGCCGTGGAGCCGGTTCACGGCGGCAAAGTCGTCGAGGTCGAGCAGGACGATCGCGACCGGATGCTGATAGCGCCGGGCCTCGGCCACCTCGATGCGAAGTCGCTCGAGGATCGCGGTCCGGCTGGTGACGCCGGTGAGCGGATCGACCGACGAGGCGCGCTCGAGCTCCTGCCGCTGGAGGTCGATCGTGCGCCGCGCCTGGAGCAGCTCCTCGATCGTCCCGCGCAGCTCGCGGCCGAGCCGCTCTGCCTCGGGTGAGGTGCCCGGGTCCCGGATCACGGCCGTCAGGCCGTCCCCGCTTCGCCGCAGGCCGACGCGCAGCCCGCCGACGGCGGTGACCGTCGAGACGGATTCGCCGGGCAGGGGCATCGTCGCCAGGGAGATGCCGAGGAGGTCTTCCAGCCGCGAGCCGGCCGACGCGTCATCGAGACCGAGCAACGATGCGGCCGTGGGATTCCAGTCGCGCAGCCGGAGGCGGCCGTCGAAGCGAAGCACCGCGTCCGCGAGGTGCGCGGCAAGCTCCGGAAGGCGGTCCGCGTCCTGGTCGGCCACCCGTCCCTGCGGCACGGCCGCAACGAGGATCGCGATGAGCTGGGAGCCGACCAGTGCCGCCAGGCCGATCACCGCCTCCAGGCTTGCCTCGCTGGCGACGGCCGCCGCGGCAAGGCCCGGGAGCAGGGCCGTCGCGATCGCACCGATGCCCCGTCCAGTCGCGACCAGCGCGGCCGCGACCGCCGCCACGGCACCGAGCATCGTGATCGGGACGGTGAGCGGCTGGATCGCATCCCGCACAACGGGAAGGAGGTCCAGCACGACCGCGATGCCGGCAAGGCCGAGCAGTCCGCCGGCCACCGCGGCGCGCGAGCTGCCGGCGGCGACGGTCCACGCCGAGCGATCGGCGATCGCGGCGCCGAGCAGCGCGATGGCCGCGCCGACAAGGGCCAGCAGCGACGGCGCGCCGCCGAGCCAGCCGAGTGCCGCGCCGGCGAGAGCCCCGGAAGCGCCGGCGCCAAGGAGCGCAGACACCCGTCCGTCACGGAGCCCCGCCACCAACCACGCCAGCGTGGCGATCGCCGCCGTGACCAGCAGCGCGACGGCCAGCACGGACGGCACCCAGCCCACGCCGGCCGCGTCGAGGTCAGCGGGAGGCAGCGCGCGGACGGCCACCAGCACGGCCAGCAGGGGGCCGGCCACCAGCAGCCCGAGCGCGCTTCGAACGGCGCCGATCGCGGCGATGCGCTCCATGGATCGAGTGTGGTCGAGCCTCGCGCGCCGCGGCAATGGTACGAACGCTCGCTCCTATACTCGGCGGGCCGTGAAGGACCGACCCGCTGCCGTGATGTCGCGCCGCGACTTCCTGGCGGCCACCGACGCCCTGGTGCGCGACGGCGAGGCGCTCGTCGAGGATCCCGACTGGGATCGGTTCCGCGCATGGCTGCTGGCGTCCGACCGGCTTCTCGAGCGTGTCTGGGGCCGAATGGACCGCTACCACCTCGCCTGGCTGAACGTCGGCCGCGACAGTGCGCCGCCGGGGTCCGCGCTCGACGAGAGCGGCACGCGCCGCTTCATTGCCGAGGTAGCCAGCGGCAAGCTGGCCGTCCTGCGTACGATGAAGTCCGCCGTGGAGCGCCAGGGTTGGACCCTGCTCTCCGACGAGCCCGACAGCCCGCCAGCCGAGGAGGACCGATGAGCTACCCGATCGCCGCGGGCGGCCTCGCGGCCGTCCTTGCCCACCCCGACGACGAGAGCTTCGGCTGCGCCGGCGCCCTGGCCCTCGCCCACGACGCGGGCGCCACCACGCGGCTGCTGGTCGTGACGCGCGGCGAGGCGGGCACACCGGACGGCGAGGCCGACCCGTCGTTCGGCGATCGACGCGAGGCGGAGCTGATCGGCGCGGCCAAGGCGATCGGCCTGGACGAGGTCTCGATCCTCGACGGCTATCCCGATGGCGGCGTGGCGGACCACGACTTCGACACCCTGATCGAGGAGATCGCTGCCTGGCTTGCCGATCGGCGGCCGCAGGCGGTGATCACCTTCGGCCCGCACGGGGTGACCGGCCACCCCGACCACGTCGTCGTGGGCAATGCCACCCGCTGGGCTGTGGAGCGCCTCGCCGATATCGGCCAGGCGCCCAACGCGGTGTACGTGATCTCGCCCATCTTCGATCCAAGCGGCACTCTGTACGACCTGTCGCCAGAGGAGCAGGCTGCAACGCATCGGATCGAGATCACGCCCGTCGCCCCGCGGAAGGTCGACGCCCTCGAGTCGCACGCCAGCCAGGTGGACACGGTCGAGGAGATCGCCGCGCTGCGAGCGGCCATCGAGGCCGGCGGACCGATTCACGAGGGCTATCACCGCGTTCGCCCGCTCGTGCCGCAGCCGCATCCGGTCTACGACACTCGCCTCCTGTAAGCGCCATTCGCGGAACGGCGTATCCTTAGCGCATGGCAATCGAACAGAACCTCGGCAAGGTGGACGAGGTGATGACCGCGCTGTACGACATCCAAGATCCGGAGATCGGGATGAGCATCGTGGACCTCGACCTCATCAAGGCCGTCGAGATCGGCGCCGATGGTGGTCCCACCGAGATCAAGATGGTGCTCACCACGCCGTTCTGCCCGTGGGCCGGGGAGCTGATTCAGACCGTGAAGACGAAGGCCGAAGAGGTCGTCGGTCCGCCGGTCAAGGTCACCCTGCTCGCCGAGCGCTGGGAGCCGCCGCCGGGCCTCTTCTAGCGGGGGTCCCTCACCTGCTTCGCGCGGATCGCCCTGGCGCGCCTGCACCCGGTTAGGATCTCGACGTGCGCATCTACACGAAGAAGGGCGACGACGGCACGACCGGGCTGCTGTTCGGTGGCGACCGTGTGAGCAAGGCCGACCTTCGGACCGATGCGTACGGCACGGTCGACGAGGCCGTCTCCGCCCTCGGGCTGGCCCGCGCGGCGATCGGGAGCGTCACGGACCGCACCGAGGCGCGCCTCGCGGAGCTCTCCCTACGCTTGCAACGGGAGCTGTTCGTGGTGGGCGCGGAGATCGCCACGCACGTCGACCGTCGCGACCGGCTGACGGACGGCGTCTCCCGCGTGACCGATGACATGGTCGCGGCGCTCGAGCGGGAGATCGACGAGCTCGAGGGGGTCGTCGAGCAGCCGAAGGAGTTCGTCCTGCCCGGCGAGTCGATGACCGGCGCGGCGCTCGACCTGGCGCGGACCACGGTGCGACGTGCAGAGCGGCGAGCCGTCGCACTGGCGGAGTCCGGCGAGCTGCCCGAGTCGCAGGTGGTCCCTTACCTCAACCGCCTGGCCGATCTCCTTTTCGTTGCGGCCCGCGCTGCGGATGGAGGCTTCCTGCCCGTCCGCCGCTGAGCGGCGGATTCCGGTTGGGCCGCCACTTGGTTCACGTGGAAATCGTCGCGAATGAGGCTAGCATCGGCGGTATCGGTGCACGCCGCCGAGCCCGGCCATCTGCTCCCGCCGCGCTTCGTTAGCCGTTGCGCCCGGCGGTAGAATCGGCCCTCCGGCCCACCAGCCTGCCTCCCGGTGGGGGTACACCGCGGCAGCCCGGCCCAGTGTGGCGCACTGACAAGGAGACTCACACGATGAGCTATGCCGTGACCAACCCCGCCACGGGCGAGACGGTCAAGACCTACGACACCATCACCGATGCCGAGCTCGAGACCGTGATTGGCTCAGCCGACGAAGCACACCGCACCTGGTCGAAGTCGACCACGGTCGAAGAGCGCGCTGCCCTCATCCGTCGCGTCGCCGAATTGCACACGCGAGCGCCGCCAGGAGCTGGCCGAGCTCATCGTCCGCGAGATGGGCAAGCCGATCGGGCAGGCGCTCGAGCGAGGTCGACTTCGCCGCGGACATTTACGACTATTACGCCGACCACTCGCCGGACTTTCTGAAGGACGAGCCGATCGACCTCCTCGCGGGCGATGGCTCGGCGGTCATCCGCCGCTCGTCGCTCGGGGTGCTGCTCGGCGTCATGCCGTGGAATTTTCCGTACTACCAAGTTGCCCGCTTCGCGGGCCCGAACCTCATCATCGGCAATACGATCCTGCTCAAGCACGCCGCGCAGTGCCCCGAGTCCGCTGCCGCGATGCAGCAGATCTTCCGCGACGCGGGCTTCCCGCCCGGTGCCTACGTCAATATCTACGCCTCGCACGACCAGCTCGAGCGGGTCATCGCCGACCCGCGCGTGCAGGGCGTCTCGCTCACCGGCTCCGAGCGCGCAGGCGCCGCGGTCGCCGAGATCGCCGGCCGCCACCTGAAGAAGGTCGTGCTCGAGCTCGGCGGGTCGGACCCCTTCATCCTGCTCTCGACCGACGACCTCGACGCCACGGTTCAGCAGGCGATCGACGCCCGGCTCGACAACAGCGGCCAGTCCTGCAACGCGGCCAAGCGCTTCATCGTCGCCGACGAGCTGTACCAGCCTTTCCTCGAGAAGTTCACCGCGAAGATCGCCGAGATCGAGGCGACCGACCCGACGTCGGCTGACTCGGCGCTCGGCCCGCTGTCCTCGCTGAAGGCAGCCGAGAACGTCGACGAGCAGGTCAAGCGGGCGATCGAGCACGGCGCGACGCTCGCGCACGGCGGCACCCGCAGCGGCGCGTTCTTCCAGACGACGGTGCTGACGGAAGTCACGCCCGAGAACCCCGCCTCCAAGGAGGAGTTCTTCGGCCCGGTCGCGCAGGTGTACCGCGCGAAGGATGAGGCCGACGCCGTGCGCATCGCGAACGACACCCCGTACGGCCTCGGCTCGTACGTCTACACCACCGACGAGGAGCAGGCGCTCCGCGTCGCTGACGGCATCGAGGCCGGCATGGTGTTCGTGAACGTCGTGCTCGCCGACGGCGCCGAGCTGCCGTTCGGCGGCATCAAGCGCTCAGGCTCGGGCCGCGAGCTGGGCCGACTTTGGCGCCGACGAGTTCGTGAACAAGAAGCTGATCCGCATCGGCTGACGCCCGGCTCGGTCGCCGGACGGCTTCGGACTCTGACGCGCCGCAGGACGGCGCAGGCGGCGTCGGCAGCGGGCATGGGACCCGCGGTCGCTCGGTCTGCTTCAGGCGAGCCGCCGCATTCGCGAATGGAGAGTGACCGGGCTAGGGTGGACGGACGCACCAAACCGGAGGAGATCACGATGCCGGCGCGATTGAACCCGTATCTCACCTTCCCTGGGAATGCCCGCGAGGCGATGGAGTACTACGACGACGTCCTGGGCGGGAACCTGGTCCTCACGACCTTCGCTGAGGGCGGAATGGCCGACAACCCGGCCGATGCCGACAAGGTGATGCACGGGCAGCTCGAGACCGACAACGGGTTCACGCTGATGGGCTCGGACGCGCGGAGCGACGCGCCGGGGGAGCCGATGTCCGGCGTGCAGATCTCGCTCTCGGGCGACACCGCGGCCGATGCGGAGCTGTCCGGCTACTACGACCGGCTGGCGCAGAAGGGTACGGTCGTCGAGCCACTCGAGCAGGCTCCGTGGGGAGACAAGTTCGGGATGGTCACCGACCCCTACGGGGTGCTGTGGATGGTGAACATCCAGGGGGCACAGCCGGCCGGCTAGGAGCCGCTCAGCCCTCCGACTCGACGATCAGCGCCTCGTTCGGGCGGAGCTCGACGGCGCGATCGACGCGAGTCTCGTCGCGATTTCGGTGGGTGCCGATCAGCACCCGTCCGGCTCCGCCGTCGGGGATCGTTCGCGGTTCCGCCGTGAGGTTGAGGACAACGTTCAGGCGTCCCTCCGGCGCCGATGCGCCGAAATGCGAACGTCCCATCCGGGGTCGGCCCGAAGGGCTCGAAGTCCCCGCGGTGCAGGACCGGGTGCTCCTTCCGCAGCCGCAGCAGGTCCCGCGTGAGAGTCAGGATCGAGTCGGGGTCTTCCGCCTGACCGGCGACGTTGACGCGGCCAGCGTCCCGCGCCGTCGGGAGCCAGGGCTCGACGCCGGCGTGGGTGAAGCCGGCGTTCGGCGACGCGTCCCACTGCATCGGCGAGCGTTCCGGGTCGCGGCCGCGGCCGGGCTCCCGCCGCTCGAGCGGGTCACGCGCATCGGCCGAAGCGACCGGGACGTCCACCATGCCGATCTCCTCGCCGTAGTAGATCGTGGGCGTGCCTCGGAGCGTCAGGAGCAGGAGCATCCCGACCTTCGCCTGGTCTCGGCCGGCACGCTCGGGTGAGGCGAAGCGCGGCTGGTCGTGGTTGCCGAGCACCCACGATGCCCAGGCGCCGGCCGGAAGCGCGCCCTGCACTCCCTCGACGGCGCGGCGCACCGCGTCGGCTCGCCAGGGGCTGTTGATGACGTGGAAGTTGAACGGGACGTGGATCTCGTCCTGGCGCTCGCCGTAGTACTCGGCCCATCGGTCGAAGTCCGGATGGTGCAGCTCGCCGATGCTGACGCGGTCGCCCGGATACGCGTCCAGCATGGCTCGGAATGACCGATACAGCTCGTGCATGTCGGGGTGGTTGTGGTCGTTGACATGCAGCTGCGTCAGCCATGAGCCGAGGCGCGAATGCTCCCACCCGGGGTCGGGATTCGGCGGGTTGTCCCGCAGCTCGGGGTCCTTCATGACCATCGGCGCCACGTCAATCCGGAACCCGTCGACCCCGCGATCGAGCCAGAAGCGCGCGACGTCGAACATCGCGTCCCGCACCTCGGGGTTGCGCCAGTTCAGGTCCGGCTGCTGGGGCAGGAAGATGTGGAGGTAGTACTGCTGCCGCGTCTCGTCCCAGGTCCAGGTCGGCCCGGCGAACATGCTGATCCAGTTGTTCGGCAGGCTCCCGTCCGGCTTCGGATCGCGCCAGACATACCAGTCCGCCTTCGGGTTGCCGCGCGAGGAACGCGACTCCACGAACCACGGATGCTGCTCGGAGGTGTGGTTCGGGACGTAGTCGATCACCACCCGGATGCCGGCGCTCGTGGGCGGCGGCGAGGAGCTCGTCGAAGTCGGCCATCGATCCGAACAGCGGGTCGACGTCGGTGTAGTCGGCAACGTCGTAGCCGAAGTCGTCCATCGGGGACGGGTAGAACGGTGAGATCCAGATCGCGTCGACCCCGAGCCAGGCCAGGTAGTCGAGGCGGCTGGTGATGCCGGCCAGGTCTCCGGTGCCGTCACCGTTCGCATCGGCGAACGAGCGCGGGTAGATCTGGTAGACGACGCCGGTCTGCCACCAGCGCTGATCGTGCTGCATCCGCGCAGCCTAGCCCGATGCGATGGGGTTCGGGACGGGCTCCGAAGAGGTGCCGCGCGACGTTGGCCTGCTAGCATCGGCTTCCATGACCGATGCGTCCGTCAAGGCCGAACCCGATGCGCCCGGCGAGCTGCCGCCCGGCCGGACGCCGCCGCTGGCGCCTGAGGAAGCGGATCGACTGTTCCGCCAGGGCGTGGCGCTCTTCAACGGGGTTCGCTACTGGCACGCCCACGAGGCGTGGGAGACCGTCTGGCGAGCCGCCCCCGACGAGGAGCGCGAGTTCTACCAGGGCCTGATCCAGGTCGCGGCCGGGCTGCTGCATCTCCAACGCCGCAACCTACGCGGGGCGAGGAACAAGCTGTCCGAGGGGGTCGCCAAGCTCCGACGCTACGAGCCGGCGCACCACGGCATCTTCGTGAATGAGCTGATGGGGCAGGCGACGCGCGTCCTCGATGAGCTGAACGACGGCTACCTGCCCTACCTCATCCCGCCCGTCATCCGCTTCACCGACGCGGAGCGCGCCGACTTCAGCCGATGAGCGAGTTCCGGGTCGAGCGCGACTCGATGGGCGAGGTGCGCGTCCCAGCCGATGCGAAGTGGCGCGCTCAGACGCAGCGCGCGGTCGAGAACTTCCCGATCTCCGGCACACGCCTCGAGCCCGCGCTGATCGCCGCCCTGGCGCGAACCAAGGGGGCCGTCGCGTCGGTGAAGGCCGCGGAGGGGATGATCGCGCCGGACCTGGCCGAGGCGATCGCCGCGGCCGCCGACGAGGTCGCGCGCGGGGACCACGATGCCCAGTTCCCGATCGACGTCTTCCAGACCGGCTCGGGGACGAGCAGCAACATGAACATGAACGAGGTGCTCGCCACGCTCGCGTCCGAGCGCCTCGGCCGCCCGGTCCATCCGAACGACGACGTCAACCATCCGATGTCGTCGAACGACCTGTTCCCGGCCGCCATCCACATCGCCGCGACCTCCGGCGTCGTCGAGGACCTCATCCCGGCGTTGGAGCACCTGGCCGGCGCGCTCGAGGCGAAGGCCACCGAGTTCGCCGATGCCGTGAAGGCAGGCCGCACGCACCTCATGGACGCCACGCCGGTGACCCTCGGCCAGGAGTTCGGCGGCTATGCGGCCCAGGCCCGCATCGGCGTCGAGCGTCTGCGCGCCACGTTGCCGCGGGTGGCGGAGCTGCCGCTGGGCGGGACGGCCGTCGGCACGGGGATCAACTCGCCACCGGGCTTCGGCGCACGGGTCATCGCCGCCGTCGCGGCCGAGACCGGGCTCCCGCTGACCGAGGCGCGCGATCACTTCGAGGCGCAGGGCGCCCGGGACGGGCTGGTCGAGCTCTCCGGCCAGCTGCGGACGATCGCGGTCAGTCTCACCAAGATCGCCAACGACCTGCGCTGGATGGGCTCCGGTCCGCGTGCCGGCCTCGGCGAGATCCACCTGCCGGACCTCCAGCCGGGGTCCTCGATCATGCCCGGCAAGGTGAACCCGGTGCTCCCCGAGGCGACCCTGATGGTGTGCGCCCAGGTCATCGGCAACGACGCCGCCGTGGCATGGGGAGGCGCGGCCGGCAACTTCGAGCTGAACGTGATGCTGCCGATGATCGGGCGCAACGTGCTCGAGTCGATCCGGCTCCTGGCCAGCGTGACCCGGCTCCTCGCCGATCGCTGCATCGACGGCATCAGCGCCGACGTCGATCACCTCCGCGAGATGGCCGAGAGCTCGCCGGCCATCGTCACCCCTCTCAACCCGTATCTCGGCTACGAGGAGGCGGCCAGCATCGCCAAGCAGGCGCTCGCCGAGCGCAAGACGATCCGCCAGGTCGTCATCGAGCGCGGCCACGTCGCCCAGGGCCGGATCACCGAGGCCCAGCTCGACGAGGCGCTCGACGTGATGCGGATGACCCGTCCATGACCGGTCATGGATCCCGTGGCGCCGGGAGAAACGCGTAGCGCAGCTCTCCGCGCTCGGTGCCGGCGTCCACGTCGACGTGCATCCAGACCAGGAGATCGCCGGCGATGTGCGGGCGAAGAGCACTCTCCTGCGAAGCGGTCGAGTTCCGGAACAGCAGCTGCGGCTCGTCGAGGACGAGGTCGTAGACGCCGAGCTGGAAGCTGTCTGCTCCCCACCAGGCCGCAAAGCGATTGCCGGCCGACGGGTAGTTCACGAACTGCTGAGGCGCGACCCGCAGCCGCCGCGTCGTGCCGGTCTCCAGGTCATGGTGGAACATACGGCCCCAGTTGAACATGGCGAAGCCCGGATCGGCCTCCTTCCACAGGACGGCGCCGTCGATGACCACCGGCATGGTCGCGAGGCCCGATTCGTCGAGGCGACGCGGCTCGGCGTCGCGCGCTGTGGTGGTGACGAAGACGAAGCGCTCGTCGGACGCGCGCTCGTCGCGATAGTGGACCTCCGTGTACGCCAACGTGGAGCCGAGCAGTGATGGAAGCCACACCTCGGCATCGGCGGCGCGTAGCTCCCGGATGGTGCGCGGTTCCCAGTCAGGTGCCTGGGCGATCCGCAGCTGGGACACGGGACCGTCGGCCCCGCGATCGAATGCGGTCCACACCAAGGTGTCGCCCCAGAGCGCCATGCTCGGAACGAGGGTCGAGACATCCTCGTCTCCGGGGTGTGTGTCGAGCAGCTGGGCGGTCGTGGCGCCGCGCGACAGCAGCCACAGATTCCACGCGCGGTCGCCGCTGAGCGGCATGTCGACGAAGGCGACGGTGCCGAGGTCGGCGGCGATCCGCACGATCGAGTGGTCTCGCTCGGGATTTCGCCACAGCAGGGCCGTGTCCCCGCCGGGCAGGGGGACCCGCCAGAGGTCGGGCGCCGCGTCGGGCGCGGCGTCCGACGCGCGGCCGGACGAGAACACGACCGACTCGCCGTCACTCCGGAACTCGAGCACCGGGTTGGTCAGCGACGAATCGATCGAGCCGACCTCGATCCGCGCGCCGAGCTCGTCGGGCTCCCCCGTCGCTACGGCCGCCGTGACGCCCGGTGTGTCGGTCGGCGTGACGGGCGGGGGGTCGGACGCGGACGGGCCAGGCGATCGAGTCGGGTTGGGGATGGCGGCGCTGCAGGCCGCCATCCCCGTCATGAGTGACGCCGTCACCAGGGCGGCCATCCACCGACTCACCATACGAAGCGGCGGGTGTGCTCGCCCACCAGGAACGCGAGGTGGCGGGTCGGGAGCCAGAACTTGCCGGTCGCCCCACCCTCATCCCTCGACGAGTCCGTGTAGTAGGTGCGCGCCGTATCTCCGCCGTTCCAGGTGCTGTACCAGCCGTAGACGCCGATCCAGTGCCCTACCGAGGCGACGGGCTTCGGCCAGCTCGGCAGGTTGAAGTTTGACGAGCTGGCATGTGGCTTGACGGGGACCGCGAGGGGCATCCTCGAGGTGCTGATGTTCGATCGCACGTAGCTGTGCAGCTCGTCCCCGGTCGACTGATCGCCATCCCGGTCCCGCAGATCGGTGACCACCCAGTCCCAGTTGGCGGGACGCCGCGGAGAACCGGTCGTGGCGGCCTCGAGACCATCCTCGAGGCGGGGAGCATCGGTCTGACCGTATGCATCGGTACCCATCCATCCGGCGATCCTGCCCTGGGTGTACTTGTTGCCGCCGGCGGACGTCGCCCACGAGTAGTTGGCGATGACCTGTCCCACGGCCGGTCCGCAGTAATGACTGAGTGTCTGGTCGCGGGCCTCCACGGAGAGGAACCCCTGGGGCACGGCACAGGCCGCCTGGAATGTTGACGTCGGGTTCGTCGACTGTGGCGTCACGCAGGCAAGCGAGACGAGATCATCGCCGGAGGACGCGTTCTCGGCCGCGTGGGCCTCCGCGGCGGCGATCCGGCGCTCGGATGCGGCGAGCTCCTGCGCAGTCAGTGGGCGCTCGTCGCCGGGCGGTGGAGCGGGGGGTCGAGTCGGCTTGGCCGCAGCCGCGGGCGCCACGGCGAGCAGAGTCAAGAGCGTCGCGGTCATCACAGCCGCGAACGTCCGTCGAGTGAGCATGAGGGCAGCCTCCTTGCCATCGGAGGCGGGCCGGCGTTCAAGAGGTCAGGTCGTCTGCCGCCCATGATCGCGACAGTCTGTTTCCGACCGCTTACCAGTCGATTACCGAGCGAACGGGAGCTGGACGGCCGAACGCCGGCCCGTTACCGGACCGGCGCTGGCGTCGACCGCCACGACGGGAATGCCACTACTTCAGCCCCGTTATCTTTGGATACAGGTTCCCCGTCGCCACGGTTCTTCAGTTGTGGCTCGATCCTGTCGGTCCCGCCAGCCACGTGGAAGGGGCGAATGTCCCGCCCGATCCGGGAAACGGGCGCGCGCAGATAGAATCGTCGCGGGCACGCACCGCATATCCGCGCGGCCCTGAGGAGACTGCCTTGACGAAGACATATCGCAACCTGATCGGCGGCGACTGGCAGCCGGCCGCATCGGGCGCCACGTTCACCAGCGTCAGCCCAGCCGATCACGACCAGGTGGTCGGCGAGTTCCCCGCGTCCGGTCCCGCTGACGTCGAGGCTGCGGTCGCGGCAGCACGCGCCGCGTTCCCGGCCTGGAGCGCGATGCCGGCGCCCAAGCGTGGGGAGGTCCTCTTCCGCGTCGGGCGCCTGCTCGCAGAGCACAAGGAAGAGCTGAGCCGCCTGATGACCCTGGAGATGGGGAAGGTCCTGCCGGAGGCGCGCGGCGACGTGCAGGAGGCGATCGACGTCGCCTACTACATGGCCGGCGAAGGCCGACGCCTGTTCGGGCAGACCGTGCCGTCAGAGATGCCCGACAAGTTCGCCATGGCGATCCGACGGCCGATCGGCGTGGTCGGGATCATCACCCCGTGGAACTTCCCCGTCGCCATTCCGGCCTGGAAGCTCTTCCCGGCGCTCATCTGCGGCAACACCGCTGTCCTCAAGCCGGCATCGGACACGCCGGCATGCATGGTCCGATTCGTCGAGCTCTTGCTCGAGGGCGGCATCCCCGAGGGTGTCGTCAACGTGGTCACCGGATCCGGCGGTGAGGTCGGCAACGCGATCGTCGATCACCCCGACGTCAAGGCGATCAGCTTCACCGGCCACACCGACACCGGCGTCGAGATCAGCCGGCGGGCGGCCGAGACGCTGAAGCGCGTCAGCCTCGAGCTGGGTGGTAAGAACCCGATCGTGGTGTGGGAGGACGCTGACCTCGATCTCGCGCTGGACTCGGTCGTCTGGTCGGCCTTCGGGACGTCGGGCCAGCGCTGCACCGCCGCGTCGCGCCTCATCGTCCATCGCGGCGTCCACGACGACTTCGTCCATCGGCTCCAGCAGCGCGTCGCGAAGCTCGTTCTCGGTGACGGGCTCGACGAGGCAACCGACGTGGGCCCGGTGATCAACGACACGGCGGTCGAGCGCATCGCGGCGTACGCCGCCATCGGTCGCAACGAGGCCGACCTGGTCATCGGCGGCGAGCCCGCCCGCGAAGGGAACCTGGGCAAGGGCTCGTTCTTCCAGCCCACGATCTTCACCGCGGTCAAGCCCGACGCCCGCATCGCGCAGGAGGAGATCTTCGGCCCGGTGACATCGGTGATTCCGGTGGACGATTGGGACGAGACCGTGCGGATCGTGAACTCGGTGAAGTACGGGCTGTCGACCTCGCTGTTCACCCGCGACGTCAACCTCGCCTTCCGCAGCATCCGCGACTTCGACTCAGGGCTCGGCTACGTGAACCACGGCACCATCGGCGCCGAGGCGCACCTGCCATTCGGCGGAACGAAGGCGACCGGCAACGGCCACCGGGAGGTGGGGCAGGCCGCGCTCGACTTCTTCAGCGAGTGGAAGAGCGTCTACATCGACTACTCGGGGAAGCTCCAGCGGGCCCAGATCGACACCACCTTCATCGACGAGGACTGACGCGGAGCACCGACCGCGGGCGGGACGGCTCGGTCATCAGCTCGCGGTCGCAGGAGGCGGAGTCCGCCTCGGCTCAGAGGATCGCGCGCGCGAGGTTGGCCAGCGACAGCGACAGCAGCGACGCGACGGCCATCGCGGCCACCGCGAGGCGCAGTCGAAGACCTCCCGCTGTGCGCAGGGTGAGTGACCCGATCATCTCCGCTCCTCTTTGTCGTTCGCCCGGTGGCGATCGTCCCTTGGTCAGGCTGCATGCTCGCCGACCCGTTGCCTATCGCCTCGACGACAGAGTGGGTGTCGCCGACCGGACATCTCGAAGAGCAGTCGCGCTGGGCTCGGTGTGGCTCACCTCGCATGACCGGGGAACGGTGTAGACGCTGGGCCCGGATCCCTGATGCCGGCTTGCCCGCAGTGGGCACGGGTGCGACCATGCGGGGCCGATGCAGCTTCCGCACTTCCCGCTCCACGTGGTGCTCTTCCCGCACCTGCCGCTCCCGATCAACGTGTTCGAGGAGCGCTACCGCGCGATGGCGGCCGACCTCGTCGCCGAGGGCTCGCCGTACGGCGGGCGATTCGTGGTGAGCATGATCACCGACGGCCCGGAGGTGGGCGGGGACGCTGTCACCCAGCCGGTGGGCACCGTCTGCGAGGTGCGCACCGCGGAGCACCTGCCTGATGGTCGCTGGCTGCTGCTCGCCGTAGGCCTGGCGCGGGCACGGCTCGGCGCTGTCGACCGATCAGGGCCGTATGCGCTCGTCGACGTCGAGGAGATCGAGGAGCGGGTGGGGGACGACGCGGACAGCCTCCTGCCGTCCGTCCAGCGCGCGCTCGACGAGTACCTGGCGACGGTGAAACGTTTCGTGGCCCGGGCGACGTCTGTCGGGGAGCATGCGCAGGAGACTCGAGACGTGACGGCGACCCTGGACGAGGTCCTCAAGCCGATTCGCCTGCCTGACGACCCGGTCGCGGCCAGCTACGCGGTCGGCGGCGTGCTCCAGGTCGAGCTCAGCCGGAAGCAGCAGCTCCTCGAGCTGCCCGACGCCGCGGGGCGGCTGCGCGCCGAGCTCGAGCTGCTGCGCCGTGAGACGCTTCTGCTCGACGACGGCTCGCTGTCCCCGGTGCCGCAGTCCACGCTCGGCTATCACCCGAACTGACCGATGCGCCGCCTCGGCCCCGGGCCGCTTGTCGCCCTGTGCCTCGTGATGGCAGCCTGCGGCGCGCCGGCAACGGACCCCAGCCCGTCCGAGGCCATGCTGTCGCCGTCGCCGCCGGCAACCAGCGCAACGCCAACCGACTCGCCCTCGGCCACCTCGAGGCCGTCGGCGTCTGAGGCCCCGACAGCAACCGCGGGCACCGGAACGGTGCACACGGTACGCGCCGGCGACACGCTCGCGGCCATCGCCCGGGCGTACGCGACCACGGTCGACCAGCTCAGGGACTGGAACGCGGAGCGCTACCCGTCGCTGACGACCGACCCGAACGCCATCGAGCCGGGCTGGGAGCTGGTCGTCAGCCGTGAGCCGGGTGTCACGCCGCGACCCGCCACTCCAGCGCCAACCCCATCACCCGGCGGCGCGGATGGCGGCGCGGATGGCTGCACGGCCGGCAACAGGGTGCCGGCCGGTGGCGTCCAGGTCTTCCGCGCCATCCCCAACGCCGGTCCCGGCGTTGCGCTGACCTTCGATATGGGCGGCCGCATGGATCCCGCGGTCGACATCATGAACTTCCTCGTGGCCAACCGGGTGTGCGCCACCATCTTCGCCACCGGCGTGATGAGCGAGACGATGCAGGGCCAGCAGGTGCTGACAATCATCCGTGCCCATCCGGAGCTGTTCGAGATCGCGAACCACACCATGTACCACTGCGATCTCGTGCGCGGCGGCGGCGGCTCGCCCTCGACCCGGCCCTGCGCCGGCGGACCGTTCAGCGCGGAGCGGATCCGGTCGGAGATGGCCGATGCGGAGACCATCCTGCACGACGGGACGGGCCAGGATCCGCGGCCGTACTGGCGGCCGCCCTACGGCTCGTACAACGACGCGGTCCTCGAGGCCGTCGCGGCGGCGGGCTATACCAAGACGTTCATGTGGGACATCGACACCGTGGACTGGAAGCCGATCGCCGACGGCGGACCAACGGCAACGCAGATCGCGTCGAAGGTCGTCGGCAACGCGGTGAACGGCTCGAACGTGCTGTTCCACCTCGGCGGCTACGAGACCCTCGACGCGCTGCGCCTCATCGTTCCCGGCCTGCGCGACCGGGGATTCACCCTGACCAGCCTGTCGGACCTGCTGAACTAGCCGCCCGTTTCGGCGATCCCCTCCTCTGGGTGCACCGCCGCGGCGAGCGCTTGCCCGAAGAGGTCGATCGCGGTGTCGACCTGGTCGGCGGTCACGATCAGCGGGGGACTGAAGCGCAGCGACGACTCACCGCACTCGAGGGTCAGCAGTCCCAGCCGGAACGCCTCTTCCTGGACCGCCTCCGCCACCTGGTGCGAGTCGAACTCGACCCCCAGCATCAGCCCGGTGCCGCGGATATCGCGCACCGCGTCCGTTGCGACGCCCTCCAGCCCGGCGCGAAGTCGGGTTCCCATCGCTTCGGCGTTCGCCAGCCCCTCAGCCTCGATGACATCAAGCGTGGCCAGGGCAGCCGCGGCGCACACCGGGTTGCCGGCGAACGTCGAGCCGTGTGCGCCCGGTGGCCAGGTCCAGACCGAGGAGCGGGCGATGAAGGCGCCGATCGGCATGCCGGATGCGATGCCCTTGGCGGTCGTCACGATGTCCGGCTCGACGCCGGAGCGCTCCATCGCCCACCACGAGCCGGTGCGGCCCATGCCCGATTGGATCTCGTCGGCCACCAGGAGGATGCCGTGCTCGTCGCACAGCTCGCGCAGCCCGGCCAGGAAGGTGGCCGGCGCCGGGAAGTATCCGCCTTCGCCCTGGATCGGCTCGACCACGATGGCGGCGACGTCCGACGGGGCGATCTGTCGCCCGAAGATCGTGCGCTTGAGGTGCTCGAGCTCCGCGGACCCGTCGCCGCCCGATCCCTCGCGCCACGACCGGATGCGCGGAAACGGTGCGTGGTGGACCATCGGCAGCAGCGGTCCGAAGCCGGCGCGCTGCTTGATCTTCGAGTTCGTCAGGCTCAGCGCGCCCATCGTGCGGCCGTGGAAGCCGCCCTCGAAGGCGACGATCCCGGGCCGGTGGGTGTGGTAGCGGGCGAGCTTGATCGCGCCCTCGACCGCCTCGGTGCCCGAGTTGGTCAGGAACACGCGGGCCGGCTCGCGGAACGGGGCGATGGCCGCCAGCCGCTCCATCAGTTCCAGGTAGCGCGGCTCGTAGAAGTCGGTGGCGGCGATGTGAATGAGGCGTTCCGTCTGGTCCTTGATCGCGGCCACGACCTTCGGGTGCGCATGACCGGTCGAGCAGACCGCGATGCCGGCCGCGAAATCCAGGAAGCGGTTGCCATCGACATCGGTCACGGTCGAGCCCGACCCGGATTCGGCGACGAGGGGGTAGGCGCGGGTCAGCGAAGGGCTGGCGACCGCCTCGTCGCGCTCGATGATGGCGCGTGCCTTCGGCCCCGGCAGCTCGGTGACGATGTGCGGCGCCACCGGTTCCGGGGCAGCCGCAGCTGCGGACGTGGCGTCCATTGTGGTCATGAGGAGGTGCACTCCGTGATCGGAGCGGCGCGTCCTGCCCGCGCACCTTGGCTATACGCGCGCCATCCTAACAGGGAGATCGGTTCTCACAATCCCTCAGTTGCTCCCGTCGCCTCGGGTTGGTCTACGCCTCGAATTGCCTGTCCGATGAGGCCCGTGCCGGCGTAGATCATCCCGGTCCAGAGCTGGACAAGGTCGGCACCCGCACCGACGGCCGCACGTGCGGCGTCCGCTGAGTCCACGCCGCCGGACGCGATGATCGCGAGGCGATCGCCTGCGATCCTCCGCGCCTCCGCCGTCGCGCCGAGCGTGCGCGGTCGAAGAGGCGCGCCGGACAGCCCGCCTCCCTCATCCGCCGATCGGGACCGATGGCCGATGCGCACCGTGGTCGTATTGCTGACGATCACGCCCTCGGCCGCTCCGGGCAGGGCCCGGATGATGTCTGCGCGCCGGTTGTGCGTCAGGTCAGGCGACAGCTTGACAACCAGCGGGCACGACGGGGCAGCGTCGCGCACGATGGCCAGGAGCTCGGGCAGCCGCTCGGGGTCCTCGAGGTCTCGAAGGCGGGGAGTGTTCGGGCTGCTGACGTTGACCGCCAGGTAGTCGGCGACATCGGCGACCGCACGCGCGGCGACGGGGTAGTCGCCCTCATCGCCATCGCGGTTGCGGCCGATGTTCACGCCGACCACGAATCCCGGCGGCAGGTGAGGCCGGGCCTGCGCGATGCGCGCGGCCAGGGCATCGGCTCCGGCATTGTTGAATCCCATGCGATTGACGAGGGCACCGTCGGCCGGGAGCCGGAACAGTCGCGGGCGAGGGTTGCCGGCCTGTGGCCGAGGCGTGACCGTGCCGAGCTCGACGAATCCGAACCCGAGCGCCGCCCAGCCCCGGATGGCCAGGCCGTCCTTGTCGAAGCCGGCCCCGAGGCCGATGCGGTTGCGGAAGCGGAGGCCCATCAGCTCGGCGGGCGCGCCGTGCGGCGTGCCGGCGCCCGATGCGACTGGCGCCAGCGCGCGGCCGATCGGCGAGGCGAGCAGCGAGAGGGCCAGGTGATGGACGTGCTCGGGATCGAGGGTGAAGAGGAGCGGGCGGACGGCCCGGTAGGCCGTCGTGCGCCAGCTCATCGGTCAGTCGTCGCGTGCCCGCGGGAAGGCCATCTCCTCCGGGTAGACCGGCGGGAGCGGCTCGCCCTCGTCGTCGGCTGAGCCTCGGCGCGGGTCGGGCGACATGAACTCGTGCCATACCTCGGTTCCGGCCGCGGGCGGATCGTCGAGCTCCTTGATCGCCACGATGCCCTCGAAGCGGATCGTGCCGGGCTCGCCGTCATCGGTCTCGTAGTCGTCCTCGTACAGCGGGGCCATCTCGACCGCGCGGCCCAGGGCCGCCTCCTCATCGGTGCCGTCGACGAGCACGACCCGGTCCTCGACCAGGGTCACCTCGGAGAGCTCGCCGGCGCGGTAGGCGTACCGCAGCTGGATGGCGAACCAGCCCGACGGCTCGACGACGACGTCCGCGTCGGTGATCACAGCCTGGCCGCGTCGCCGTCGTCGCCGATGACGGTCTGCGACTGCTCCCGCAGGAACTGCTGCACGTAGTACGGGCCGAGGCCACCCTTGCCGGACGAGCCGGAGCCCTTCCAGCCGCCGAAGCTCTGGATGCCCGGCCAGGCGCCCGTCGTGGCCCCCGCGCGGCGGTTCACGTACACCACGCCGGCCTGGATCGTGTCGAGGAACCGCTGGACCTCGCCCTGGTCGCGGCTGAAGATGCCGGCCGTCAACCCGTACGCCGTGTCGTTGGCCTCGTGGAGCGCCTGGTCGAGCGAGTCGACCTCGCCGACCACCAGGAACGGGACAAACAGCTCGTCGTGGAAGAGCCGGTGCTCGAGCGGCAGACCGGTGACGACGGTCGGGGTGGGGAACCAGCCGGTCGCATCGTCCGCCTCGCCGCCGAGCTCGATCGTCCCGCCATCGGATCGCGCCTCGTCAACCGCGGTGCGGAAGGTCTGGAGGGCACGTTCGTTGATGACCGGCCCCATCCAGCTCTCCCGTCGGGTCGGGTCGCCGACCGTGATGGTCCGTGACTTCTCGACAAGCTTGTCGACGAAGGCGCGGGCCACCGGCCGCTCGACATACACCCGCGAATTCGCGCTGCACTTCTGCCCGTCGAAGCCGAAGGCGGACCGCATCACGCCTTCGGCAGCCTCGTCGAGGTCGGCGTGCCGGGTGACGATGGCGGGGTTCTTCCCGCCCATCTCGGTGATGATCGGCCGCGGGTAGTCCTTCGTGAATCCGCGGTGGAGCTTCATGCCGACCTCGTAGGAGCCGGTGAAGACCATGCCGTCGATGCCGGGGTTCTCCTCGAGCTCGGCCCCCACAGTCTCGCCCGGGCCGGTGACGAGGTTGAAGACCCCGTCCGGCAGGCCGGCGTCGCGAAGCGCCTCGCCGAACTTCCAGCCCAGCAGCGGCGCGTCGGACGAAGGCTTCAGGACGACGGTGTTGCCCGCGATCATGGCGCCCGCCGATGGTCCACCCGCCAGGGCCATCGGGAAGTTGAACGGGCTGATCACCGCGAACACCCCGTACGGCCGCAGGATCGACCGCGTCTTCTCAGCGGCGGACAGCGACCCGAGCGGCTTCACGAAGCCATCGGCCTTCTCGAACTCGTCGGAGTAGTAGCGGATAAGGTCCGCGGTCTCCTCGACGTCGCCGAGGGCCTCGAGCCGAGTCTTGCCCACCTCCAGGCTCATGAGCGCCGCGTAGTCGAACTGCCGCTCGCTGATGAGGTCGGCAGCCCGGCGCAGGATCGCCAGCCGATCTCGCCACGGTGTCGAGCGCCATGCCGGGTACGCCGCACGGGCGGCGTCGATCGCATCGCGCACGTCGTGGCGGGTGCCGACCGGGAAGCGGCCGACCACCAGGGAGCGGTCGATCGGCGAGAAATCCTCGAACGTCTGCTCCGCCGTCCGCTCCTCGGAGCCGATGATCATCGGATACGCGCGACCAAGGTCGGCCCGGGCCTGCCCGACGGCAGTGTCGAACGCGGCCTGCAGCTCCTCGTTGTCTGCGGAGAGCGTCGCATAGGTGATCTTCATGCGCGGCGTGGTGGCCATCGGTGCGGTGCGCCTCGAGCGTGCGTGCGGGCTTGTGATTATCGCACCCAGCGTCGGGGACGGGCATGCCGAAGGCCAGGCTCCGGGGGGAGAAGAGCCTGGCCTTCGGACCCGACGATGATATCCATCGCGATCCGTGTCCGCAACAGGGATTTACCAAGGATCTCGCACACGGGAAGCCCGTTCGGCCACCGATTGGTCGGCTCGCTCAGGCAGCAGCCGGTTTCTCGCGATGGTAGAGGCCCAGGTTGAGCCGCAGCATCGCCGGATGCGGGCCCATCAGGAATGCCCGGCCGCGGTCGCCGTACAGCCGCGGCAGGAGCTCGTGGGCGGTCGCCGGGTCGCCGAGGTCGAGGCGAGCGTGAACGACCTTGATCTTGAAGGCATTCTTCAGCCACCAGCCGGTGCGACGCTGCGTGGCCTCCCGCATGTGGTCGACCACCTCCGGCTCCAGCAGGGCCGCCACGTCGTCGCGGCCGTAATAGCCGATGACGATCAGGCGACCGCCGGGCCGGATGACGCGCATCGCCTCCTCGACGGCCGGCATCGAGCCGTCGTCGGGGTCGATGCCGCCGGTGAGGACGATGTCGACGGCACCGTCGCGCAACGGCAGATCCGTCGCTGCCCCCTCGACGATGCGGATGTTCGGCTGGTGCGCCTCCGTCGCCCGACGACGGGCTTCGGCAAGCAGGTGGGGATCGGACTCGATGCCGTAGGTCCGTCCGGTGCGGCGGGCGAGGAGCATGGGGTAATGCCCGATGCCGGTGCCGATGTCCGCGATGCGGCGCCCGCTCAGTGGCGTGATTCGCTCGAGGGCGGCGAGGACCTTGCGGTCGGGGTCGATGGCGGCGCCGAGCCGCTCGTGGAGAGCCGCATCGGTCTCCGTCCACGCCGGCAGGATCGGCCGCATCACGGCACCTCGATTCGCAGGCGAGCCGGCTCCCCGCCCTCGAGCATGAGCAGACCTTCCCCGGCGAGGACCTGGAGGTCGAAGGCGACGGGGCCGTCCGCGCGGCGGGTGACGACGATCGGGATCTCCAGGGTGGCGCCGGCCAGCAGCGGGCCCCAGCCGAGCGAGGTCGTACCCGCCGGCTCGCCGCGCTCGCCCGGTCCGACGACCCACTTCGTCCACGGCTGCACCAGCGGGGGCCCGCCGTCCCGGATCCGCTCGTCGGACGGGGTGAACGGCGCGAGGAACAGCGTTTCGGCCACGGCGGTCGGCCAGCGCAGCACGAGCTCATCGATCCGCGTGTCGGCGGCGCTGGTCACGGTCAGCGTGATCGTGCCGTTGTCGCCCGCGGGGACGTTGGTGGCCACGTCCACTGCCACGATGCGATCGTCGAGGGCCTCGGGAGGCTCGAGCGACAGGGATGGCTCCGGCGTCGGCGTGGGAGCCGCGGACGCCGTCGGCACGGCGCTCGGGGAAGGAGACGCGGTCGGGGTGGCGGTCGGCTGCGCGCTCGGCGAGGGAGACAACGTCGGCGACGGCTCCGGCAGGCAGGCGGCGAGCAGGAGCGCGGCCGCCATGGCCACGCCCCGGGTGGTGCGCCTCACGCCTCGGGTTCCTCGAGCTCCGGGAGGCGGTTGCGAATGGCGTAGCCGGCGGCCTGTGCGCGGCTGTCCAGCCCGAGCTTGGCCAGGATGCTCGAGACGTAGTTGCGCACGGTCTTCTCGGCGAGGCCCATGCGATCGGCGATCACCCGGTTCGTCCCCCCGTCCGCCAGCTGCGCGAGCACCCGACGCTCCTGATCGGTCAGGTCCACGAACGCGCCCGCCTCCTCGAGCCGGCTGGCGTTCCGCAGCCGGTCGAGCACGCTTCGAGTGACTGCAGGGTCGAGCAGGGAGCCGCCGGCCGCCACGGTCCGCACGGCGTCGACGAGCTCGCCGGAGCCGACGCGCTTGAGCACGTAGCCCGATGCGCCGGCATCGATCGCGTCGAACAGGGCATCCGAATCGGCATGGCTGGTCAGCATGATCACCGGCGTGTCCGTCAGCTCCGCGCTGA
Organism: uncultured Chloroflexia bacterium; assembly: GCA_963806695.1. Lineage (GTDB taxonomy): Bacteria > Chloroflexota > Limnocylindria > QHBO01 > QHBO01 > JACDBZ01. Next base: position 88,468 of record CAWDYT010000008.1, read on the forward strand.
TGGTGCGGCACGCGTCGATGCCGGACCCGTTCGGCATTCGGATGTCCATGACGACCACGTCCGGTCGGTGCTGACGCGCCAGGCGGACCGCATCGCTGCCCGAGGCCGCCTCCGCCACGACGGTGAGCCCTGGCTGGCCGCCGAGCAGCGCCGCAAGGCCGATGCGGACCACCTCGTGGTCATCGGCGATGAGGACGCGGATCGGGGCCGCGGAAGCGGCAGGGGAGGATGGTTCGGTCATGTGGATCGGCGCGCGGTGGCCACCGGCATCGTAAGGGACAGCCGTGTCCCGCGCCCGGGCGCGCTCTCGATCAGGAGGTCGGCGTCGAGCAGCTCCGCGCGCCGGCGGATGTTGGCGAGCCCCTGCGCGCGTCCCCGACGGCCTCGAGCGCTCTGCGCCTCGGGATCGAAGCCGGCGCCGTCGTCGCGGATGTCCAACGTGAAGCGGCGCTGGGTGCAGGACATGTGAACCTCGACCCGGCGGGCGTGGGCATGGCGCAGGACGTTGCTGAACGCCTCCGTGACGAGGTGGTGCAGCTGCTCTGCCTGCTCCGGCCGCAGGCGCGGCCGATACATCCCCTCGGATCCGATGTCGAGCGTCACCAGCGTATGTGCCTGGAGCTCGTCGGCCACGGCGAGGACGATGGCCTCGGCATCGCGCGACTCGAGCTCGCCGGAGCGCAGGTCGAAGATCGTGCTGCGGATGTCGCCGGTGATCCGGTTGAGCTCGCCCATCACCGTGCCGATCCGCTCACGGGTTGCGGTCGGCGCTGCGTCCGCATCGCTGGCGGCCTGCTCCAGGTGCAGGCCCGCGGCGTAGATGGACTGGATGATCCCATCGTGCAGGTCGCGGCCGATGCGCTCACGCTCGCGCAGGAGCAGCTCTCGACGGCGAGCGTCGGCCAGCGCGCGGTCGGTCTCCCGCTCGAACAACTCGAGGCTGCCGATCACCGCCACGGCGATGGCCAGCCCCGTGATCGATCGGAAGACCTCGATGGGCACCCCGAGGGTCTCGAGCACGACCTGCCCGTTGAGTACCGACGCCGGCGGGAACGGCGCGGGCATCGGCACGAGCCCGCCGACGACTGCATACACGAGGAATGCCACCGCGGCGGCTCCGAGGGCGGTGGCCACCCTGGGGCTGGCGATCGGCCCCAGCAGGCGAGTGGTGTGGCGGAGGCCGATGGCCACCAGGATCGACGCCGGCAGCGCCAGCATGAAGCGCGCGGTCACGTCCCCGACGGCCAGCGGCGCGCCCACGGCGGCGACGGCGGGACCGATCTCCTCGGACGGAAGCCATGGTCCCGGATCGGGGTTGAAGCCGGCAGCGACTGTCGTCGACAGCGCGACGGTGGCCACGCCCCACAGCACGAACGCGCTGGCCGGCACCAGCCGCAGCCAGGGCTGGCCAGCCACGCGCGCGCCATCGGTCTGGTTTCGGGTGCTGAGCACCAATTCCACGCCGAACTGGAACAGCAGGGCGAAGCTGAGCGGCTTCATCAACAGCTGCAGGACGAGCAGGCTCTCGATGATCGGCAGCGGCAGGAACCCGGCCTGGATCGGGACGAACAGGTAGCCCCACTCCATCAGCCCGTGGACGATGCCGAAGCCGGCCAGCCACGCGAGCGCCCGGGCCAGCGGGAGCTCGGATCGCTGCCGGCTCTGGAGCGCGACGGCCAGCCCCATCACGAAGAACACCTGTCCGTAGACCGACAGGACGATGATCCGGTTCGTCTCGAACAGCTCGGCCAGCCAGCTCACGGCGCCAGCGTAGGGGAGTTGCTAGCATCCGGACCGATGGGCGACGAAACGAGCACCGCGGCCCGACGGCCGCTGGCGGTGACGCTGTGGTTCGGCTGGGCCTTCATGCTGCTGGCGCTGACGGGGCTGCTCCTCGGTCGGATCGTCGAGTTCATCGACTTCAGCGAGCGCGCGCCGTTCAGCCTGCTGGGCATCTTCATGATGGTCGAGCTGGCCCTCGTCCTGTTCGGCCTGACGACGGCGCTCCAGCGAAAGCGGATCGCCCATCGCTTCGCGATCGGCATCGCCCTGCTGCCGGTGCCCATCCTGGCCGGGCTGCCCCCGGTCCTGCTCGACATGCCGGCGGCCGCGGCGAATGGCTGGTACCTGCTGACCGTTCCGATCGGCGCGCTGATCAGCCTGGTGCTGGTGATCGGTCTCCTGCGTCCGTCGTCGCGAGCGTACTTCTCCGAGGCCTGAGCCTCAGGAGCCGGCCACGGTCAGCGTGCCGCTCATACCCAGGCTCTCGTGACCGGCGAAGGAGCAGAAGATCGTATAGGTCCCTGGCTCGAGGTCCGCGTTGAGCGTCTCCGACTCGCCAGTGCTGAGATCGCCCGTGGCGGCCACGACCTCGTCGGAGTCGTTGCGGATGGTGAAGTTGTGCGGCGTCGGTCCGTCGTTCGAGATCTCGAACGTGACCGCGGGGCCGGCGGCCGTCACGTCATCCGGGTCGATCATGAAATCGGCGACCCTGATCGGGATCGCATCGGTCGCCGAGCCTCCGGTGGACGGTGCGGCGCTCTCGCCCCCCTGCGCTGAGCAGCCCACGAGCATGAGTACGCCGACGCCGATCAGGAGCCTGGTTCGCATCGATTCAGTCCTCGTCTGCGAAGAGAACGGGGCGGCTCGGGAAGGACCCGAACCGCCCCATTGGAGGAGTGCTTACTGGAAGCTCTCGGGCTGGGCGGCCACGATGGCCTCGGCCAACGGGTCGCCGAGCATCCGCATGTGCATCGCTGCCTCGCGGTCGGCATCGGCCGCCACGGCGGCGTCGCCAGTACCCTGGGCGTCCACGACCGCGGCGGTCGTCAGCACGTGCTCGGTGATCAGGTCGGCCAGGGCATCCTCGGGAAGCCCCGTGGCTCCGGCCAGGAAGGCGCTGAACTCGGGCACGTAGACCGTGGTCAGGTCCTCGACCGCCTGGTCCTTCATGGCCGCGTCATCGGTGGCGACGCCGGTGGTGTAGTCGACGAAGAACCCGTTGTGGGCGCTCCAGATGCGGTTCCACTCGTCCTCGGCCTCGGCGCCGAAGAGCGAACCGATGGCGGCGCCGAGATCCGTGCCGTTGGTGTTGAGCGCACCGCCGGCGGCAGCGAACTCGTCTTCACGGCCGTCGATGGCGGCGTCGGTGGCGAAGCTGGCCAGGAACAGATGCTCCTGCAGCAGCTGGTTCAGAGCGGTCCTGAAGTCGACGCCGGCCGAGTCGGCCTCGCCCTCGATGTCGTTGCCTTCGGCGATCGCCGGCGCAAGTGCGTCACCGATCATGCTCATGTGGGCATAGGCGGCCCGGATGGCCTCGTATGCGGCCTCCCAGTCGCCCGACGCCTGGGCGTCGACGACGGCCTTGGTCTGCAGGACATGGTCGGTCACCAGCTCGGCAACCGCGTCCTCGGGCAGCCCGGTCGCTCCGGCGAGGAAGGCGCTGAACTCGGGGACGTAGACCGTGGTGAGATCCTCGACCGCGCCTTCGGCGAGCGCCGCGTCATCGGTGGCCACGCCCGTGGTGTAGTCGACGAAGAAGCCGTTGTGGGCGCTCCAGATGCGGTTCCACTCGTCCTCGCCCTCTGTGCCGTAGATGGAGCCGATGGCTGCCCCGAGATCGGTGCCGTTCGTGTTCAGCAGGCCACCGTAGGCCTCGAACTGCTCGGTCCGTCCGCCGAGTGCTGCGCCGGTGGCCTTGGCGGCCAGGATGAGATGCTCGCCGAGCAGGTAGTTGAGGTCGACGCGCAGGGTCGCGGCTGGGCTGGTGACATCGGACTCGCCGCCCATGTCGTCCATCGACTCGGCGGGTTCCATGGACTCGGCGCCCATCGAATGGGGTGCCGCGGATTCGGTGTCCATCGACTCGCCCGTGGCGGGATCGGTGGACGCGCCGGGATCGGTCGCACACGCCGCGAGGGCGAGGACGCCCGCCATCAGCAGTGAGGTCAGCTTCCAGAATCGCACTCGTGTACTCCTTCGTTGATCGAAGTGACCGCGAGGGCGGCCACGGAAGGAGTACGGGGAAGTGGGCCGATCGAATCACTCCTCCTCCGTATACTCGGCGCCGTGCACCTGCTCGCCTTTGCGCAGGGCAGTCCCGACCGATCCGGCACCCGCCTTGGCCTGCGCACCGATGAAGGGATCCTCGACCTGACCGATGCCCTCGGCGTCACGGACGTCGGGGAGCTGCTGGCCCGGCCCGACCTGCTCGATCGCGCCCGTTCGGGCGACGGCGTCCGCGTCGACCCGGCGAAGGTCGAGATCCGAGCGCCCATCCGGCGGCCCGGCAAGATCATCTGCGTCGGGCTGAATTACCACGACCACTGTCGCGAGCAGTCGATCGACCCGCCCCGGTACCCGATGCTGTTCAGCAAGTTCGCGAACGCCATCGCGCATCCCGGCGCACCCGTCATGCGGCCGATTGCCACCGAGAAGCTGGATCTCGAGTGCGAGCTGGCGGTGGTGATCGGACGTCGAGCATCACGGATCTCGGTGGCCGATGCACCCTCGGCCATCTTCGGCTACACGGTCCTCAACGACGTGACGATGCGAGACCTCCAGCAGGAGGACCGGCAGTGGCTGCGCGCCAAGGGCTCCGATGGGTTCGCGCCCATGGGTCCGGTCGTGGTCACCGCCGACGAGGTGCCCGACCCGCAGGCGCTGCGCGTTCGCTCGTTCGTCAACGGCGAGCGCTGGCAGGACTCCTCGACCGCGGAGATGGTGTTCGACGTCGCCACGATCGTCGCCTTCGCTTCACAGACGATCACGCTCGAGCCGGGCGACGTCATCGCGACGGGAACGCCCGCAGGCGTCGGCCACTACCGGAGACCGCCGCGGTACCTCGCCGATGGCGACGTGATGCGCTGCGAGATCGAGGGGATCGGGGCTGTCGAGAACCCGGTCGTGGATGCCACGCCGCGCACCGACGATCACCAGCGTTCCGCCGGGATCGACGAGCTCGTCGCGCAGTGATGCGCGCGCTCGCCAAAACGCGCGCCGGACCTGGCCTCGAGCTGGTCGAGCGGCCGGCGCCCACTCCAGGTCCCGGCGAGGTGCTCCTGAACGTCGAGGCGGCCAGCATCTGCGGCACGGACCATCACCTGTTCACATGGGACGAATGGGCCGCAGAGAACCTGCAACCGCCCCGGGTCCTGGGCCACGAGGTGGCGGGGACCGTGGTCGGGGTCGGCCAAGGCGTGACACGTGTCCGCGAGGGCGACCTCGTGGGCGTCGAGTCGCACCTCTTCGACTGGACCTGCACCCAGTGCCGGCGCGGCGACATGCACCTGTGCCGCAACCTGAAGGTGATCGGGGTGCACACCGATGGCGGCTTCGCCGAGCAAGTCGTCATTCCGGAGGCAAACGCGATCCAGTCGAACGGCCTCGACCCCGCGGTCGTGGCCCTCCAGGAGCCGATGGGCAACGCCGTCCACGCCGCGTTCGTCGAGCCGATCGAGGGTCGGTCGGTGCTCGTCACCGGCTGCGGCCCGATCGGACTGTGCGCGGTCGGGATTGCGAAGGCCGCCGGTGCTTCGCTCGTGATCGCCACCGACACCGAGACGTATCGCCTCGAGCTGGCACGCGCGATGGGCGCCGACCTCACGCTGGATGCCGCCGACCCGTCCACCCTCGACCGGCTGCGCGAGGCGACCGGTGGCGACGGGGTCGACGTCGCCCTCGAGATGAGCGGCGCGGCTCGTGCCCTCGACCAGGCGCTGCAGGCCATCACGCGCGGCGGCAGCGTCAGCCTGCTCGGCATCTTCGGCGCGCCGCCGACCGTCGATCTCTCGGAGCTGGTGATCATGAAGGGGGTCCGGCTGCACGGCATCTACGGCCGCCGCATCTACGACACCTGGGAGCGCACGCAGGCGCTCCTCCGCGGCGGGCTGGACGTCACGCCAGTCGTCACGCACCGGCTGCCGCTCGAGGAGTGGCCGCAGGCATTCGATCTCATCGCCTCGCGGCACGCCGGCAAGGTCGTGCTTCTGCCGTGAGCCGTCTTATCCTGTCTCCATGACCGATGCCCCGGCGCGTGCCCGCGCACGCAACCCGCTCGCCTTCCTGGATGCGGAGATCGACGAGCTGAAGGCGAAGGGCCTCTACCGCCGCCTGCGCGTCGTCGAGAGCGAGCAGAAGAGCCGCTGCGTCATCGACGGTCGCGAGGTGATCACCCTCAGCTCCAACAACTACCTCGGCCTGAACACCCACCCGAGACTGCGGCGTGCGGCGCTCGACGCGGTGGAGCGGTTCGGGGCGGGCTCCGGCGCGGTCCGCACCATCGCCGGCACGATGAGCGTCCACGAGGAGCTCGAGGCACGGCTGGCCACGTTCAAGCACGTCGAGGCCGTCCTGACCTTCCAGTCCGGCTTCACCTGCAATACCGGCGTGATCCCCATCCTCGCCCCGGAGGGAGCGACGATCGTCTCCGATGAGCTGAACCACGCCAGCATCATCGACGGCATCCGGTTGACGAAGGCCGAGCGCAGGATCTTTCCGCACGGCGACACCGATGCCCTGCGCGGTGTGCTGCGTGAGATCCGGGCCGCCGACGCGAACCGCACCATCCTTGTCATCACCGACGGCGTGTTCAGCATGGATGGCGACATCGCGCGCCTGCCGAGCATCGTCGAGGCTGCCGAGGAGGCCGATGCGATCGTGTACGTCGACGACGCTCACGCATCCGGCGTGCTGGGTCGGAACGGGCGTGGCAGCGTCGACCACTTCGACCTCCACGGCCGCGTCCACGTCCAGGTCGGCACGCTCAGCAAGGCCATTGGAGTTCTGGGCGGCTACGTCGCCGGGCCTGCGGCACTTCGAACGGTGCTCGAGCATCGGGCACGGCCGTTCCTGTTCTCGACTTCCCACCCACCTGCCGTGGCGGCTGCCTGCGTGGCGGCGATCGACGTCCTCGAGTCCGAGCCGGAGCTGATCGACCGGCTGTGGGACAACACCCGCCACTTCAAGGCCGGACTCGACCGCATCGGGTTCGACACCGGCGCCAGCGAGACGCCGATCACGCCGGTCATCGTCGGGTCCGGCGCCCTGGCTCATCGGCTTCAGCGATCGGCTCTTCGAGGAGGGCGTGTTCGCGATGGGCATCGGCTTCCCGACTGTGCCCGAGGCGAAGAGCCGTGTGCGGACCATCGTCACCGCCGAGCACACGCGCGAGGAGCTCGACACGTGCCTCGAGGTGTTCGAGCGCGTGGGCCGCGAGCTCGCGATCGTCTGAGCGCGGTGCGCCGAGGCACCGTGAGTGCTATTCGTGGCGTGGCGGCGGTGGTAGGGTTCGCCTGATCAACGCCGTGCCCGAGCCCGCTGCCCGATGCGTGACAGACCGCTGAGCGCAACACTCCGACCTACCCTGGTCGAGGGTGTGCTGCCCGTTCCCGTCCTTCGGGCCCCGACGCTCGCCGACGATGCCTCCGTCGACGACCTGGCTGTGGCAGCCACCAGTGGGGACGTCGAGGCGGTCGGCCGCCTGTACGACGCGCTCGCGGTGCCGATCTATCGGTACGTGGCGATGCGGCTCCGCCGCCGGGAGGATGCCGAGGACGTCACGCAGCTCGTCTTCGAGCGAATCGTCGCGGCGCTGCCGCGCTATCGGCACAACGGTCGGCCGTTCGCGGCGTGGGCCTTCCGCATCGCGCGCAACGCGGTGATCGACCATCAGCGACGTATCCGCCCCACCGAATCGCTGGCCGCGATCGCCGAGCCCAGCGACGGCATGCTGCTCGAGACCCTGTCCCTGCGCGACGAGGAGATCCGCGAGCTGCGTACCGCCATCCGCAGCCTGACGCCCGACCAGCAGGAAGCCCTCGCGTTGCGCTATGGCGCCGGCCTGTCGGCCGACGAGGCCGCGCGGGTCGATGGGACGCCAGGCCGGAACGGTCCGTGGCCTGACGTTCCGCGCGATCGAGTCGCTGCGCCGCAAGCTGGCGGGGGAGGCGCGCGGGTGAGTCTCTTCAACGACATGCTCCGCCCGCCCGCCATCCTGTCGGACCAGGCCGTCGAGCGGTACCTCGCCGCGATCCGCGCCGAGCTGGAGCCCGACCCGCTCTTCCGACGCCGGCTGCGCGGCCAGGTGATGAACCGCTTCGTCGCTTCCCGCGAGGGCCTGGTCGCCGCGCCCGCCACGGCGCGTGATGGGCAGGCTGGGTCGTGCGGTGCTGTACGCCTCGTTCGCGCTGGCGGCCACGACCACGAGCGTGCTCGCCGCCTCCGCAGGAGGCGCTGCCGGGCGACCTGCTCTACCCGCTGAAGCGCCAGGTCGAAGACACTCCGCGTCCAGGTCCTGCCCGCCCATCTCCAGGACGACCTGGCGGCGTACGCGCTCGGCGAGCGCATCGAGGAGCTCGGCGCGCTGGCCGATCGCGGCGACGACGTACGCGTGCGCCGCCCTGGCGGCCATCGTGGAGCGCGACTACGAGAGCCTTCGCCGAGGATCAGCCGTGGCGACAGCACGGCGCGAACGAGCACCACCTCGATCGTGCTCGGGGCCCTGCTCGATCGGCTGCCGAGACCGCGCAGGCCGCATCGAGCGGGTGATCGAGCGCGAGTCCGGCGGGCAGACCTCCGCCGTTCTGAACGAGCTGCTGGAGCGACTCCCGGAGCCGGCGCAGGCGGCGATCGAAGGGGTGATCGAGCGACCCGCGGGCCGTAGCGCAGCCGTCGACGCGAGCTGACTGGCGGACGCGCCGACGGCCCCGCAGGGCGGAAGCACAGTTGGATCCACGTCCACCGATGCCGCGAGCGCCTGACGCGATCGTCGCGCCGGATCCGACGCCGTCGCCGCCGAAGGCCCGGGCGAGAATGCGCCGCCGAAGCCGCGAAGAGCCCGAAGCCGACACCAGGACGGGCAATCGCAGGCCGATGCGGACTCCGTCGACCCTGACGACGGGGACTGACGACGCCCATCCCCCCGCGCGGGCCTCCAGCCGCAGCCTCCCGGAAATCAGAAGACGGGGTAGAGGCGAACCTCTACCCCGTCCCTGCCAGGGGGGCTGGATCAATGAGCGGGGCCGATCCTGTCGACCGGCCCCGCGCCGTCGCGCGCTACCGGCGGCGGTTCCGCGCCCTCGCGTTCGCCAGCGCCATCGCGCCGAGCGATCCGAGGAACACGACCGCCAGCAGCTCCACCGGCACCGTGATCGGCTCACCGTTCGCCCGATCCCGATCGTGCCGTGTTCGGCAGCGACGGCGTCGGGGTCGGATTACCGCCCAGCGGCGGCGGCTCGACGACGACCGTGACGGAGTCCTCGCCCTCGTCGGGCTCGGTCTCGTTCGGAGTCGATGACGGCCGTGTTCACCGTCGGGGCCGGTCCGGGAGATCGTCTCCGGGTCGACCGTCGTGCGGAACGTGACGCTGCCGCTCTCGGTGAGGGTCGCGAAGGTCCAGGTGACCACGCCGTCGACCGTGTCCCGCCGTCGGAGGCATCGAGGAACTCGAAGCCCACGGGCACCTCATCGGTGATCACCGCGTTGGTGACCGGGCCGTCGGTCAGCGTGTAGGTCAGGGTCCAGGTCACGACCGACGGATCGGCGACGAGGGCGTCGCTCGGTCCGCTGATCGTGATCACCTCGGCGTCGGCCACCTTGTCGATGACGAGCGTCGGGCACCGGACGGTGAGGTCATCGGTCGATGACACCTCGTCGTCGTTGCTTGCATCCGCGAACGCCGTGTTCTCCATCAGGCCGCAATCGTCGAGATCGGTCTCCGCGAAGACCCGGATGATCACGCCGTCCTCCGGCAGGGAGGGAGCGAGGTCACCGAGGTCGCAGTCGATCGACCGCTGCTCGACGCCGCCGTTGACGAGGCTGCTGGCGATCATGCAGTCGGCGTCGCCCTGGAGGACCTCGAAGTCCCAGGCCAGGCCTTCCGGCAGATCGTCGTGCAGTGTCACGTCGAGGTCAGTGCCAGGTCCGGCGTTCCACACCGCGATGGTGAAGCTCGCCTCCTCGCCCACGACGATCTCGTCGTCATCGGCGATCTTGAGGATGTTCAGGCCCGGGCACTCGACCACGATCGTGGCCTCGGCCGTGATCTGATCGTGGTTGTCCGCATCGGCGGTGGCCACGTTCGGGAGATTCGCCGTCTCGCACTCGCCGACATCCGAGGTCGTGCTGGTGACATGTACCGCGGCGGAGTCGCCGGGAACCAGGTCAGCGAACGAGCACTCGAGCGTCTGCGCCGGCGCGTCGCCGGTGATCTCGCAGTAGGCGCTCGGGTCACCGACCGCGATGCCATTCAGCCAGACCGCATCGACGCTCCAGTCGACGCCGAGAGCCAGGCTGCCCGGCAGCGGGTCGTCGATGGTCACATTCGTGGCCGTGCCGACATCGTCGCCACCGCCATTGCTGACCGTGATCTTGAAGCCGATGTCCTCGCCGACGCTTACGAGGTCGTCGTCGGCCACCTTTTCGAAGGCCAGCACCGGGCACTCGACGGTGATTGTGGCCGAAGCTTCGATCTCGTCGTGGTTCGAGGCGTTCGCCGTTGCCGTGTTCGGCAGGGTTGCGGTCTCACACCCGTCCGGGGCATCGGTGCCCGAGGACACCTGGACCTCGTACGAGTCGCCCGGATCGAGGTCGCCGAGCTCGCACTCCAGCGTCTGGGCCGGAGCCGTGCCGGTGATCTCGCAGAGGGCATCGGGATCGGCTACCGAGCGTCGTTGAACAGGACGTCGTCAAGCGTCCAACTGACGCCGAGCGCCGTGCTGCCGGGCAGCGGGTCACTCAACTCGACGTCCTTGGCGACGCCGGTGCTGACTTCGTCGTCATTGCTGACAATGATCGAGAACGCGAGGTCCTCGCCGGCGTTCACGACCTCGTCCTCAGCCGACTTGTCGATGTCAAGGTCGGGGGCGAGCGTCGAGTTGTTGAACGCGACGCGTCCCTCGCAGTCGGGCAGAGTGATCGTCTCGACCTGGTCGACGTGGTCGGCCCAGTTCGCCTGCGGCTGCTCGTGGACGGTGTACTGACCAGGCGCCAGGCCCTGGAGCGTGGTCGAATCTGTCAGCGGGTCGCCGAAGTTGAACGTGATCGAGGCCGTGTCGTTGAAGCCACCCGATCCGGTCACGTCGAAGTTGAAGGTCACCGATTCGCCGCTGCGCAGCGAGCCGGTGGGGATCGACTTGTTGATCGTCAGCTCGACGAGCGCGTCGCTCGTGATGTCGACGCTCTCGGTGTCGCTGTCCAGCTGCGTCTGGCCGTCGCCCACGATCGTCGCGGTGTCGGACAGTGTGCCGCTGGTGACTCGCGGCTCGTCCACCATCACCGTCTTGGTGAAGGTGACCGACCCGCTGTCTGTTGCCGTGGTCTGCCAGCCGACGGGACCCGTCGTCTCCATGCCGGCGACATAGCCGCCGGTGAAGGCGCCGACCGACGGGGCCGCAACCGAGAAGCTGAGACCCGTGCCCGTGATGGACTCGGTATCGGTGATCGTCACCGTTGAGTTCGCGATCGCTCCACCGGCCGGGACGGCTGTTGCAGATGCCGTGGCGCTGGTCGCGCCCGGCACCGCGACGCCGGTGACCTTGTCGGTGTAAGTGGCGGTGGCGACGTCATTGAACGTCGTCGCCGCGCCGTTGTAGGCGAACGTGTGGACCAGCACCACCGCCGACGACCCGGCGGCCACGTCAACTGCCGCGCCTGTGACCTGATCGAGCTGCGTCGTCTGACCGGCGCCCTCGTAGATCTTGTCGGTGGCCTGGACCGTGATCGTTCGGTGCGCCGGGTTGGTGGCTGTGACGGTCGTGGTGATCGTCGTCGCACCGCTTGCCGTCGGGCCGGAGCGCGTCCAGGTGATGGTGATGTCGACGTCCTGGCTGAGCGCCTCGGCTGTGTCTAGGCACGTGTTTGCGAAGGTAAGCTCAGCCGGATCTGCCGACTTGTCGATCGCCCAGCGGTAGGCCTGGCCGACCTCGGCTGTCATGGTCTTGTCGAGCTCCTGGGGCAGGATCTCCTTGACCGGTATCGAGACTTCCTTGCTCCCGATGCCCGCGGTCCCGAGGTTCTCGTTCGCCAGGTTCGAGTGCAGCGACGAGCCCGGGTAGAGGTGAGAGCCCAGTGCCAGCCGCTGGTAGTAGTCGAAGACGCAGGTCGTCCCCTTGTCCTGGCTGATGGTCAGGATGCGGTAGATCGAGGTATCGGCGGCGCCGAGACCCGGCGACACTGTCTGCCCGACGGCACCGCCGGTGGCGTTGACGAGCACGCAGGAGTCGTCGGAGAGGGCATCATTGAGGACCGGCACCGAGATGACGTCGTAGCCGGGGCGGGAGACGTCTTCGCGGTCGGCGACGATCGCCACGTCGTACGTTTCGGTGGCGGCGTCCTGCTCCCCGAGCTGGGTCAGTGATCCGATGCGGGACGAGGTCGAGCTCGTTCCAGCTCTTGCCGAGGTTGCCGGTGGTGTAGTCGGCATCGGCGCAGACGAAGCCCGTGAGCTCCAGGTTGACCGATGGGTCCTTACAGCCCTCGAGCGTGAAGGCTACGTGGGTGGGCTCGACTGCCTCGGCTACCTGCGGCTGCAGGGCCTCGGGAGCCGCCTCCGGCACGGCGGCCGTCAGGACCGGTGCCAGCGAGGTTAGTAGGAGTGCGATGAGAACGGGGATGACGCTGATGCGCGTGAGTGATGGTCAGACCGTGCTCGGGTAACCATTTCGATTCCAGACCCCTTGGTTGTTGGTCGCGCTGCGACCGCTGTGACTGTCGATAGACCTCGTGATGACTCGGCGCATACACGCCGGTTTCGTCGATCGCCGCTCCGCGGCGCCCCCTGGAATGTGCGGCGGCGTTCCTGGCCGTCAGTCACCTGCGGTCATCGCAGGGAGCCGGAGTATAGGAGCGGGTCAAGTACTTTAGTACCCGGCTACCTGATCGGATTTGACCGGTTGGGTGGGTTCAGGTGCAGTCCGGTGCGCAGGATGCGGTGACGCGGCGCAACGAAAGTCCTAGTACGGGACGATGCGGCCGTCCTAGTGCCGTCCTCCTAGGCAATCACGAAGCGGCCCCCGGATCACTCCAGGGGCCGCTGGTGCATTCGCCGGCGCCGGCCGGCGGAGTGGTGCGTTACCGCCGCTTCGACACCGCCGAGAGATTGCGGAAGCCGATGACCGCCAGGGCGGCCAGGCTGATCAGGGCGATTGCGATCGGGGCCTGATCCGTGGCCGGAGCGGCCATGGACGTATCCGGCACTTCTGCCTCACCGGGGGTCGCCGGTGGATTCCCGCCCTCGGTCCCCTCGTTGCAGACCGTCTCCGCGGGCACGCTGACCGTGAAGCTGGTGTTGCCGGTGAGCTCGAATCCCTCCTCGGCCGTGGCCGTCACGGTGAACTCGCCCGACTCGCCAACTTCGTAGGCTGGTTCGACCGCGTAGATGACGCCTTCCACCGGGTTGAGCGTCAAGGTACCGGGTGCCTCGCACGTCGGCGCCAGACCGAGGGGGCGACCGCCCGCTCCATCCGGGCAATCGAGGGCCGCGGGGACTGTTACCTCGAATACCGTCTGGGCCCCTTCGGCGATTACGGAAGCCCTCGTCCGCGCCTCGCGGTGACGGTGAAGTCACCGGAGTCACCGGGAGCGTACTCGGGCTCTATTGTGTACGTGACGCCTTCCACTGCGGTGAGCGTCAGCGTTCCAGCTGCAGCGCAGGTCGCGTCACCGACGCTCGGCGCCAGTGGGGTGACTTCGGGATTCGGGATCTGGTCGCAGGTCTCGAGGTCCGTGTTCTCGAGCAGGAAGTCCTGCTCGTGACCGGCGAGCGGGCTGTTGCCCTCGTTGTCGAGAGGTGCGGCTCGTAGCCGAGTTTGCCGCCACCTTGATGGCAACGTACGGATTGTTCGCCGAGCTGGTCGCGTGGCAAATCGTCACCTTGTCGTTCGCGGCGGCCACCGGGACCGCCAGCGCAAAGACCATCGCCGTTGCGGCGATGAGTCCTATGAGTTTGCGCATTCGAGTTTTCCCTTCCGTATGGCCGTCGCCGGCCGGAGTTCTGATGGCCTGACGGCCGAATGAGTGCATGCTCGATGTCCGAGCAATGACGCGAGTATAAGTGCGTCCGCTGGTACTTGGGTACCGGCCAAACGACGTAGCGGGTGCGGTCTGGTGCGGTTGATACCAGTACTTGGCTGAGACTGGCGGTGCGCGTGGACAACGAAGTACCAGGACCGCTGCATGAGGCGAGGCCCCCGGACGGATCCGGGGGCCTCGTTCGTTGTTCAGCGAACCGAGATGGCTAGCGGCGGCGCGATGCCTCCGCACGGACGGTGTACCCTGCGGCACCCAGGCTGGCCAGCATCAGCAACGCGACGAGCGCTGCCGGCATGGAGCCGGTCGGGAACGGCGAGGTCGCCGTATTCGGGAGCGGGTTGCCGCCAAGGGTTCCCTCGCCGCCAGCGCCAGCGCCACCGCCACCGCTCGTACCTTCGTTCACGAAGTTGTACGCGTGGATCATCACCGTGTCGTCTTCGTCGGCCGTCGTGTCAAGCGTGATCACGCCGGTCGCCTCGACGTTGGCAATCGTGCCAACAAGCGTGTCGGCATCGTCGCTGCCCGGGGTGAACCGGATTGTGCCGAAGTGATGGCCGTCGGGCTCATCGGTTTCGGTTATGACAACCAGGCCGTCGACGACCTCGAAGGAGTAGTGGCTGACATCGAGGCACACGTCGTCCTCGATGGTGCCGTCGCCGTCCGCGTCGAGCATGACATCGGTTTCGCACAGTGCGAGCTGCATGAAGGTGCCGTCCACGCTCAACAGCTGGGCGCCGTTAGCGTCGATGACGCTGAACTCGTAGTCCATGGCACCTGCCGAGATGGCTCCCTCGGTGGGAACGTCACCCGTGAAGACGATGGTCGGGCAGGCGAGCACGGTGGCCACCAGGCCGGAGACCGTCCCCTGGCCGCCCGGCTCGCCGCCAGCGCCTGCGTTCTCAACCGCCTCGAACTCCTCAACCGACGAAACATCGGTGCAGAGGTGCTTCATGATCGAGACTTCGACGGTGTCGGGCGTCGGCTCTACAAAGGTATCCGTGAACGTGCAGATCACGTCCTCGTCGGCCCCGACGGTGACGGTCACCGTCCCCGTCATGACGTTGACGACCTCAGCCGTCGCGTTGCCTTCGCAGTTGATTGCAGTCAGCGACCAGCCGGCATCGATCTGCACCTGGGTGAGCACTTCAGCGATGGTGAAGCTGCCGGCCGTCGTCGCGATCACGACCGCCGGGTCGGCACCCGACAGGGTGTCCGCCAGCGCCGTACCGCCGAGCGTGAAGGCGAACTCGGCGTCACCGCCCACGGCCACCTTGTCGAGGGTCAGCGTGGGTGTCGGAGCTTCCACCTCGAGGGTGTCGGTGAACGTGCACGTGACGTCCTCGTTGGCGCCCACGGTCACGGCCACCGTGCCCGCCATGAGGTCGACGACCTCGGCGGCGGCATTGCCCTCGCACGCGACGGCTGTCAGCGACCAGCCGGCATCGATCTGTGCCTGGGTCGAGCACCTCTGCGATGACGAAGTTACCGGCTTCGTCGGCGATCACGACGGCCGGGTCGGCTCCGGACAGGGTGTCCGCCAGCGGGGTTCCACCGAGGGTGAATGCGAACTCGGCGTCACCACCCACGGCCGTCTTGTCGAGGGTCAGCGTTGGCGTTTCCTCTCCGGCTGGCGGTGGGCAGTCCTCCGGCGACGGCTCTTCCTGTCCGACATCGACCGCGATCACGAGCGAGCGGCCCTGCGCGTCAGCAAACTCCTCGCCGACAAGGTCCTCGATCGGGCCCTCGAAATCCTGGAACGCCGGGATTGCGTTCACCGAAACGCTGATGGGATTGTTACCCGACTGCAACTCCTCGCCGGTGCCCGGCGTCCGCACGTACTTGCAGACGAATACCTTCCCGTCGGGTGCGGCGGAAACAGGGACCGCGAACATGACCGCGATGAGGCCCAAGGCCGCAAGGATGGCCAGCGCGGTCCGCGGCGTCTTGGCCGTCAGTCCACTCACGATAGTGCCTCCAACATTCCCCGACCATCCGATAGTCGGTCCAGCGCGATGGCGGAGGCGAGCTCGAAGGCTGCAATAGCCGGCGGGCCGCTCTCCGACCGTGTTGATGCTTCGTACACGTCGATAGGTCCCCTCTTGCCTGATATGTCTTACCGCCGCGCCCTTCGCGTGACGCGGGTAGGCGGAGAGACCTGGGGCAGCGGGCGAGCGGCCCGTTCAGCTTCCGCGAGGGCAGGATATGCAGAAGTCATGCCCGCGCCTAGTACCAAAGCGCTTGCTCGCTGTGCAGAAATGAGCAGAAAAGTGACGATAGCTGGTACATCGGTACCTAGTACGCGGTGCGCACCGGCACCGAGCCGACGATCCAGGACTAGGACGTTCGGCCGCGGGCCTCGAGCACGACGACCTGGGTCTCGTCCGGCAGGGAGCTGACGGTGACCTGCGCCTTCGGCTGGCGGATCGGCTCGGCGGCCATCTCGTGCAGGAACTTGTCGGGGCCGCCGAGGTCCTTCGAGCCGCCGTCCACCGCGAAGTGCATCGGGATGACGATCTTCGGGCCGACCTGCGCGACGACCTCGGCCGCCTCGGCCGGGGTGAGGGTCGTCTCGCCGCCGACGGGGACGAGGAGGACATCGACCGGACCGAGCTCGCTGATCTGCTCCTCGGACAGCAGATGGCCGATGTCTCCGAGGTGGCAGATGTGGACGCCGTCGATCTCGACCGCGAAGACCATGTTCTCGCCCCGCGACTGGCCGCCCTCGCCGTCATGGAAGGTGCGGATGCCGGTGACGAGCAGGTCGCTGGTCTCGTACTCCCCGGGGCGCGTCAGCGTCAGCCCGGCGGTGATGGAGCGGGTGTAGGTGTGGTCGGGATGGTCGTGGCTGATCGTCAGCAGCTCGACGTCGTGCTTGCCGGCGACGAAGCCGGTCGACGGCGGGCAGGGGTCGGTGATGACGGTGGCGTCCTTGCCCTTCAGCCGGAAGCAGGCACGTCCGTACCAGGTGATCTCCATCGGTGTCGGGATGGTACCCCGTGGCGGGAGGCGTCGGCCCGGAGATAGCACGAGCCCCGGTGCCCGCCCAATGACACCGGGGCTCGAAGGAGGGAGGGTGGAGGTAGAAACCCGCGTGGATCTCCATCTCGCACCTTGAAGACTAGAGAGCCCTTCTAAACCCCGGGCTTGCCGGACCTTAAGAAACCTGAACCTTTACGGTCACGTTAGAAACGCGTGGCAGAATGCGCCGCAATGTCTGTCACCCAGCGCGTCGTGGCTGCCACGGTCGCTGCGCTCGTCGTCCTCGCCGCCATCGTCCTGGTCGCCACCATGGCCGGTGGCCCCGTCGGTCGCGCTGACCCTACCGGCTCCACGGCGCCGTCGGCCGAGCCGACGCCGTCAGCCACGGTCACCACATCGGAGGCGCCGGCATCGGCGGATCCCAGCACGGGCGAGGAAGCCGATCTGCTCGCGACGCTGGCCGAGATCGAGGAGCAGGTGATCGCGATCCGCGGGCTGGAGGCGGCCGACATCGGTCCGCCCGGATCTCATCACCCGCGACGAGCTCGGCGCCGAGCTGGAGGCAGCTCTTCGACGAGGAGTACCCGCTCGAGGAGCAGGAGCGGGACAACCTGGCGCTCCGCGCGCTCGGCCTGCTGGGACCGGACGAGGACGTGGCGGAGCTCCAGCTCCAGCTGCTCGGGGACCAGGGTGCTCGGCTTCTACGACGGGCGGAGCAGCGAATGGTCGTGGTCACGGACGCGGGCCTCGACGCGAGCGCAAAGCTCACGTACGCCCACGAGTACACGCATGCCCTGCAGGACGCGGCCTTCGAACCATCACAGCTTCGACCCGGATGCCGACCTCGAGGACGACCAGGCGCTGGCCCTGACGTCGATGACCGAGGGCGACGCCACGCGTCACGATGCTGGCGTGGGCGTTCGAGCACCTCGAGCCAGCAGGAGCTCATCGAGATCGGCAGCCAGCAGCTGCCGGACACGACCGGCATCCCGTCATGGATGGTCAACCAGCTCTACTTCCCGTACACCACCGGACAGGTGTGGGCCGGCGCCCTGACCGTGAACCCGCTGCAGCCGGACTTCACGGAGCTGGACGAGGCCTATGACGATCCGCCGGACTCGACCGAGCAGATCATCCACCTCGACGCGTGGGATCCGCGCGAAGCGCCGATCCCGGTGGAGGTGCCGGACCTGGCGGCCGCTCTCGGCGATGGCTGGGAGGAGGTCGACGACACGCCGATGGGCGAGGCGAGCATCGGCTTCATGCTCCAGCACTTCGGGCTGGATGCCGACGTCGCCGACGAGGCCGCGGCGGGCTGGGGCGGCGACCGGGTCCGCATCGCAGTCGGGCCCGACGACGACTTCGCGGTCACCTGGCGCCTGGCCTGGGACACGCCGGAGGACGCGGACCAGTTCGCCGCTGGCCTACGAGGCCGTGGTCGGTGAGCTCCCCTTCCCGGCCATGGTCCGCGCCGTCGCGGACGACGAGGTGCTCGTCGTCCATGCGTCGGACGAGGAGCTGCTGCGACGAGCGACGACTGCCGCCGGCTGAGACCGATCGGGATCCGCGGCGCTACATCGAGTCGGGGGCGGAGATCCCGAGCAGCCCGAGGCCGTTGGCCAGCACGCTGCGCGTGGCGTCGACCAGGGCCAGGCGCGCCGAGGTCAGGGCGGCGTCCTCGGTGAGCACCTTGCAGTCGCGGTAGAAGGCCGAGAAGGCGCTGGCCAGCTCGTACACGTAGCGCGGCACCTCGTGCGTCTCGCGTCGCTCGGCGGCCGTGGCCACCGCATCGGGGAAGTCGAGCAGGTGGCGGATCAGCGCCTGCTCCGACGGGTGGACGAGCAGTTCTCCGGCGCCGGTGGCGTCCGGTCGCGCGTCGACCTCGGCGGCATGGCGCAGGATCGAGAACGCGCGGGCATGCGCGTACTGCACGTAGTAGACGGGGTTCTCGTTGCTCTGCTTCTTCGCGAGCTCGAGGTCGAAGTCGATGCCCGTGGTGTAGGCGCGGGAGCTGAAGAACCAGCGGGCCGCGTCGACGCCGACCTCGGCCAGCAGCTCGTCGAGGGTGATGAACTCGCCGGAGCGCTTGCTCATCGGGATCTCCACGCCGTCGCGCACGAACCGCACCCAGGCGATGAGCAGCATGCGCACCGCGTCGCGGTCGTAGCCCATGGCCTCGGCGGCGTTCCTGACGCGGGCGACCGTGCCGTGGTGGTCGGCGCCCCAGATGTAGATGAGCTCGTCGAAGCCGCGACCGAACTTCTCGGTGACGTAGCCGATGTCCGACGCGAAGTAGGTCGGCTGGCCGTTCGACCGGATGATGACGCGGTCCTTGTCGTCGCCGAACGCCGTCGACCGGAACCACGTTGCCCCCGTCGTCCTCGTAGACGTGGCCGCCTGCGCGCAGCCGGTCCACCGCGCGCTCGACCCAGCCCTCCGAGTGGAGCGAGCCCTCCTCCTTCCACACGTCGAAGTGGACGCCCAGCCGCTCGAGGCTGGCCTCGATGCCGGCGCGCACGCGCTCCGAGGCCCAGCGTCCGACGATCCACGCCGCCTGGTCCGGCTGCGCCGTCGGCTTCGGCCCGCAATGTCGTCCGGCAGCTCGGCCGCCAGTCTGCTCGACGTAGTCGCCGCGGTAGCCGTCCTCCGGCAGCTCGGTGCCGTTGCGCCGGGCGAGGACCGACAGCCCGAGGTTGGCGACCTGGGTGCCGAAGTCGTTGAAGTAGTACTCGCGCGTCACCTCGTGGCCGGCGGCCTCGAGCACGCGTGACAGCACGTCACCGCACGAACGCGCCGCGCGCGTTGCCGACCGTCAGCGGCCCGGTCGGGTTGGCGCTCACGAACTCGACGTTGATCCGCCGCGGCGCGGCGGCGGTGGCGCGGCCGTAGCCGGGACCGGCGGCGAGGATCTCGGCCGACCTGCGCTGCCGACCCAGGCGGGGTCCAGCCGGACGTTGAGGAAGCCGGGTGGGGCCACCTCCACCTGCCCGATGGCGGCCGGGCGCTCGAGATGAGCGAGGAGCGCCTCCGCGATTCGCATCGGCGCCATCCGCGCCAGGGGCGCCAGCTGCATGGCCGCGTTGCTGGCCCAGTCGCCGTGCTCCGGGTGTGCCGGCCGCTCGAGGCCGATCGCCGGCAGCTCGACATCCGTCGGGGATCGGCAGCGCGCCGGCCGCGATGGCGCGATCGCGCGCCTCGGCGATCGCGCGCGTGAGCTCGGCTCGGAGGGTCATGGGCGGTCGAGTCTACCCGCTCGCCGCTCGGGGCCGGCTCCGACGTTACGGTTGCGTTGCGCTCGTGACGGTCCCGGCGGCCGGCGTCGCGTTCGAACCGGACTCGGCGTTCACCGCGCCGCCGATGGCGAGCGACAGGATCATCCAGGCGGCCGCCAGTGCGACGAGGATTCGGTTCGGGCGGTTCGTCGCCGGGGCGACGACGGTGGTGGGCTTCATCGGTCTGGGCATTTCCGCAATCCGCGTGGTGGTTGGTCGTCGTCCCCCAATGACGACCCCGAGAGGCAAGCGGTGTGCCAGACCGTCGACCGTTCCGGTGCCGATGGGCACCGGAGGCCGTCAGCGTTCGCGAGCCAGGCGAAGCTCGAGCGCCTGGTCGGGCGAGAAGTCGGCGCAGGGCGAGCGCGTCGGCGGCGACCTCCAGCAGGGCGCCGGTCGGCGCCAGGCCGATGAGCTCGCAGTGGTCGATGTCGGTGCCCGCCTCCCGCGCGAGGCGGCGGATCTCGCGGACCACGGCGCTGATGCCGGTCCGCTCCCAGTCGACGAGGTTCATGCTCACCTGGGCCATCGGCGGCTCCCCGGGTTCTCGAGCAGGACGCCCATGGCCTGCACCGCGGGCATCCCGCCGGAGCTCTCGCGGATGGTGCGTCGCGATGCGCATGGCAAGGGCCAGGTCGTCGGTGCGGAGGTTCACGTTGAAGGCGATCAGCGGCTTGCGGGCGCCAACCGCCACGGCCCCGCCGCGCGGGTGGAGTCGTGCCGGGCCGAAGTCGGGGACGCGGTCCGGGCTCGTGCCGATCTCCTCGCGCAGGCCCTCGTACTGCCCGCGGCGCACGTGCGGCCAGCCGCCGTCGCTCCGGACGGAGCGCCGCGTCGCCGTAGAGGTACACCGGCAGCTCGAAGCGCATCGCGATCTGCTCGCCGAAGCGGCGGGCCAGGTCGACGCACTCCTCGATCCGCGTGCCGCCGAGCGGCACGAACGGGATGACGTCGATGGCGCCGATGCGAGGGTGCGCGCCGGAGTGCTGCTCCATGTCGATCAGCTCCAGCGCGCGGCCGACCGCCGCGGTCGCAGCGCGCACGACCGGCTCGGCACTGCCGGCGAAGGTCACGACGCTGCGGTTGTGCGTCTCATCGCGAGAGTGGTCGAGCACCGTGACGCCATCGATCTGGCCGATGGCTCGGACGATCTCCTCGACGACCTCCGGGCGCCGCCCTTCGCTGAAGTTCGGCACGCACTCGATCAGGCCTGGCACGCTTCGATCGTAGCGCTGCTACGCTCGGACCGTGGCTGATCCAGGCCCCGGCCCGGCATCGCGGAACCCTGTTCGTCGTCGCCGTGCCGATCGGCAACCCCGACGATCTGTCGGCCCGTGCGCGCCTGGTGCTGGCCGCCGTGGCCGTCGTGGCCGCCGAGGACACGCGGCACTTCGCCACGCTGGCCCGCCACCACGGGCTGGCGACGCGTGCGCTCAGCTATCACGACCATAACGAGGCCGCGCGCACGCCGGAGCTCCTCGGCCGGCTCCGCGCCGGCGACGACGTGGCCCTGGTCAGCGACGCCGGAACGCCGCTGATCAGCGATCCGGGGTACCGGCTCGTGCGAGCGGCGATCGACGCCGGCGTGCCGGTCACCAGCATTCCGGGCGCATCCGCGGTCACCACGGCGCTCGCTGCATCCGGCTTGCCGCCGCATCCGTTCCGATTCCTCGGCTTCCTGCCCAGGACCGCGGCCGCTCGTCGCGCTGCGCTCGAGGATGTGTCCGGCGACCGGGCGACGCTCATCGCGTTCGAGGCGCCGCGCCGGCTGCTGGCCACGCTGCGGGACGCGCAGGACGCCTTCGGCGATCGGGATGCGTGCCTGGCGCGCAACCTCACCAAGCCGCACGAGCGCTGGCAGCGCGGCGCCCTGTCCGCCATCGCCGCCGAGCTCGAGGCCGAGGGCGAGGTGCGCGGCGAGGCGACCCTGGTCATCCGCGGCGCATCCACGGACTCCGCGCCGGCGAAGGACGCGGAGGACGATGCCCGGCTGTTGCTCGCCAACGGGCGCGCCCGCACGGGCCGTTCAGGACCTGCTCGTGTCTCGCCACCGGCTGAGCCGGCGGCAGGCCTACGCGCTCGTGCTCCGCGTGTCGGGCCGATGACGGCCGAGGTGGTCGAGCGCGTCCGGCGCTCGGCCCGCTACCGGGACGTGAACGAGGCGATGCTCGAGCGGCTGGCGGGGGAGGAGCTGCCTCGATCTCGCAGCGTCGACGAGGCGGTCAAGCGGGTGAAGCGCCGGCTGCACCAGGCGGTCGGTGCGTTCCGCGGTGCGTCCCGGTCAGGGGAGCTCGCGGCTGCATGGCACGGCGACCTTCGCGAGCCTGACTTCCGCAGGGCAAGCATCGAGGTGATGCGGACGCACGCGTCGACGCGCGAGCGAGTGCCGCACCTCGACAGCTTCTACCCCGACATCTGGCTGCGCACCGGCACGCCGCGCCGGATCCTTGACCTCGGCGCCGGGCTGGGCCCGCTGGCGCTCCCATGGATGGACATCGGGGCAGCGACGTACCACGCCGCCGATGCCGACGCCCGGGCACTGGCCACGGTGGAATCCTTCCTGGATCTCGTCGGGCAGCCGCATCGCGTCGAGGCCGTCGACCTGGTCCGCGAGCAGCCGCGCGACGCCGCGGCCGACGTCGCCCTGCTGCTGAAGCTCGTCACGACCCTGGACCGCCAGGATCCGGAGGCGGCAGCTCGGCTCATCGGGACGCTGGACGTGGCGCACGCGGTCGTGAGCTTCACGACCCGCACCCTCGGGTGGCCGCGACCGTGGCATGGCGTCGACCTACCGGCGCCGCGTCGAGCGCCTCGTCGCCGACGTCGGCCGGGTGACGGACGTCGCCGAGGCGTCGGTCGCCGAACGAGCTCGTGTTCGTCCTCACCCTCGATCGGCGCGATGGCTGACCCGCTCGAGACGCGTCGCGGGACGCTGCCGGTCCCGACCTTCCTGCCGGATGCGACCCGGGCCGGCGTGCGGGGCGCGAGCAGCGACGACCTGCGCTCGATCGGGATCGAGGCGGTGGTCGTGAACGCCTTCCACCTGCTGCGGCGCCCCGGCGCGCGGGTGGTGCAGGCGGCCGGCGGGATCCATCGGTTCATGGACTGGTCCGGCCCGATCCTGTCCGATTCAGGGGGATTCCAGGTCTGGAGCCTGATCCGCCAGGACCCGAGCCGAGGCGTCATCCGCGACAACGAGGTGATCTTTCGCGAGCCGTCCACCGGCGAGAAGTGGAACCTGACGCCGGAGCGGGTCATCGGCCTGCAGTTCCAGCTGGGCAGCGACATCATGGTCTGCCTCGACGACTGCACCGATGCCGAGGCTCCGGAGGCCGAGCAGGAGCAATCCGTCGAGCGGACGGTGCGCTGGGCCCGTCGAAGCCGCGAGGCGTTCGATCGCGAGGTCGCACGGCGATCCGGGCCGGCGCCGAAGCTGTTCGCCGTGGTCCAGGGCGGCTCCGTCGAGGTGCTGCGTCGCCAATGCGCGAGCGAGCTGGCCGCCATCGGTTTCGACGGGTTCGGCTTCGGTGGCTGGCCACTGGCTGCCGACGGCCGCCTGCTGGCCGAGCCGATGCGCTGGGTGACCGAGTCGCTGCCGCCCGCGTCCCCGAAGCACGCGCTCGGGATCGGGCGAGCCGATCACGTGGTCAGTGCGTTCGCTCTCGGCTACTCGCTCTTCGACTGCGCGCTGCCGACCCGGGACGCGCGGCATGGACGGCTGTACGCCTTTCGCAACGGCTGGTCGTCGCGCCGACCGGCGCCGGGCGACGACTTCTTCCGCGCGGTCCGCATCCACGATCAGCCGTATCGCGTGGACCATGCGCCGATCGAGGACGGCTGCGATTGCATCGTCTGCACGCGACACTCCGCCGCCTACCTGCACCACCTGTTCAAGGTCGGCGACGGCTCGGCGGAGCGCCTGGCCACGCTTCACAACCTCCGCTTCTATACCCGCCTGTTCGACCTCCTTCGCGCGCTGACGCCGGCGAGTGCGGAGGGCGCGTCGGGTCAGGCGTGCGCCGCGGCCTGCGCGGGGTCCTCGCGCCCGATCGTGTCGGGATCGACGCCTCGCGCGCGAGCCAATCGCTCGGTCAGCAGCTGGAGCGGGATGAGCGGTGCCAGCAGCGCCGCCGCCGCGCCCCGGACGCGTCCGGTGTGGGGGAGCACGATCCGCCCGGCAGGCGTCAACGCCGGCTCGGTGGCGGCGGAGATCGGCTCGGCCAGGAGCCCGGCCGTCGGCATCGACAGCGCCCTGGCCGCATCCAGGACGCGTGCGAGCCGCTGCGCCTGCAGCGCTGGTCCGAGCTGGGTGGCGACGCACGACGAGGCCGGTCCACCGCGTCGCGGCCCCGAGGTGGCCGTGGAGCACCGACTCGAGCTCGATCGGCTCCGCCGGCAGTCGGGCGCCTTCCTCGACCTTCAGCGCGAGCTCGCGCGCGGAGCCGAAGTCGATGCCCGCGCCGGTCACGATCAGGCGGTCCACGCCGGTCAGGCCTGCCGCGAGGTCCGCGGCTGCGCGCGGTTCGTGCGCGACGTCCAGCAGCGCGTGGATGGCGGCCGCGTCGATGCGGCCGCCGGCGATCTTGGACGCCAGCACGATGCCCGCGACGATCGGCGACAGGTAGCCGACGGTGTGGCACCAGCTCTGGTCCTGCTCGCCCGTGGCCAGGACGTGGTCGGCAAAGGCCGCGCCGGGCGAAGCCGCGCCGACCGTGATGAGCGCCGTCGTCCCGCCGGCCCCACGCGTGGCTTCCAGCGCGGCGTTCGTTGCCGTCGTCCCGCCTTCATGCGAAATCCCGATCAGCACGCTGTCCGGGAGCGGCCGCCGGATTGCCTCGAGCGCCGGCAACCGCCCGGACCTCTCGCCCGGCGTCGGGCTGCAGTGCCTCGGACAGCAGCTCGGCGACGCCCATGGCGGCATGCTCGGACGTTCCGCAGCCGGTGAGCAGGATCGGCCGGGCCTTCCCGCCCGCCCGTCGGACCGCATCGGCCAGGCGGCCGAGGGCATCCTGCTCCCGAAGCCGGCGCACGAGCCGCTGCGCGAGCGCCGGCTCGGCCGCGATCATCTCGGTCATCACGTACGGAGGCCGGGAGCGGAAGCGGGGCATCTCGGACGACACCCACGGATCGGGCGGGCCGGGCAGTGGCTCGGTCGAGGCTCGGCTCATGTCAGCACCCCTAGACACGGCTTGAGGACCATCAGACCGACGATGATCGCGGTCGCCGCCAGCTCGTAGCGCCGCGCCATCGCCACGGCCGGGTCCGACCAGGCCGCGCGCAGGGCCGGCGTGACGGCACCGGCCTGCCGCGCCTCCCCCATGGCCGCCTCGAAGATGCGGCCGCGCGGGATGAAGACGGTCGGGATGAGGACGAGGATCGGGATGATGAGCAGGACGGTCAGCAGCATCCAACCGGTCGTCAGTCCGAGCCACGGGTAGCCCTGGGCCCCGGCCGTGCCGAGTCCGATGATGACGACTGTCGGGCTCGAGACCTGGACCAGGCGCTCGAATGGCCCGGCCGCATCGGTCAGCAGGTGGGCACGCTCGACGTCGTCGGTGCGGGCGGCGCGCGTCAGGAGGATCCACCGGCCGAGGAGCCCGGAGACCATGGCGAATGCCACGAGGACATGTCCGAGCTTCAGCAGGAGCGCCAGCGGGTCCACCGGTCAGTCGGTCCGCATCGGGATGCGGACGCCGTGCTCGTCCGCGACTTGGAGCGCACGCTCGTACCCCGCGTCGGCGTGACGCAGGACGCCCATGCCCGGGTCGGTGGTCAGCACACGCTCGAGGCGCGCGGCCGCCTCCGGCGTGCCATCGGCCACCACCACCATGCCGGCATGCAGGCTGTAGCCGATGCCGACGCCGCCGCCGTGGTGGAAGCTGACCCAGGTTGCGCCGGCGGCGGTGTTCAGCAGCGCGTTGAGGATCGGCCAGTCGGCGATGGCGTCGGAGCCGTCGCGCATGGCCTCGGTCTCGCGGTTCGGACTGGCGACGGAGCCGGCGTCGAGGTGGTCGCGGCCGATGACGATCGGTGCGCTGAGCTCCCCGGATGCGACGAGCTCGTTGATCCGCAGCCCGGCGCGCGACCGATCGCCGTAGCCCAGCCAGCAGATCCGTGCCGGTAGGCCCTGGACCGGGATCCGCTCGGCCGCCAGGCGCAGCCAGCGCTGGAGCCCGTCGTCGTCAGGGAACAGCTCGGCCAGCGCGCGGTCGATGACCGCGATGTCACCCGGGTCGCCGCTGAGTGCGGCCACGCGGAAGGGACCCTTGCCCTCGCAGAACAGCGGGCGGATGAAGGCCGGCACGAATCCGGGGAAGTCGAAGGCGTTCTCGACGCCCGCCTCCTGCGCGACCTGTGCGGATGTTGTTGCCGTAGTCGAACGTGACCGCGCCGCCGGCCTGGAAGGCGAGCATGGCCCGCACGTGCTCGGCCATCGCCGCCGTCGATCGGCGGACGTAGGCGTCGGGGTCGCTGCTGCGCAGGGCGAGCGCATCGGCCAGCGACATGCCGTTGGGGACGTACCCACCCAGCGGGTCGTGTGCGGAGGTCTGGTCGGTGACCAGGTCGGGGTGCCATCCGCGGCGGACGAGCTCCGGCAGGACGTCGGCCGCGTTCCCGACCAGGGCCACCGATCGGCCGACCCGCTCGGTGCGCCATCGGTCGACGAGCGCGATCGCCTCGTCCAGGTCGTCCGTCTGCTCATCGACGTAGCCGGCCTCCAGCCTCCGACGCGCGCGCGATTCGTCGACCTCCACGACCAGCGCGGCCCCCTCGTTCATGGTGATGGCCAGCGGCTGCGCGCCGCCCATCCCGCCGAGCCCGGCGGTGATCGTCCCCGTCCCC
Source organism: uncultured Chloroflexia bacterium (assembly GCA_963806695.1). Classification (GTDB taxonomy): domain Bacteria; phylum Chloroflexota; class Limnocylindria; order QHBO01; family QHBO01; genus JACDBZ01. The sequence goes on from CAWDYT010000008.1 coordinate 115,590, forward strand.
GCCAGCGTGCCACCGAAGTGCTGGCGCGCGGCCTCGCCGAAGGTCTCGTAGGTGCCCTGGATGATTCCCTGGGTGGCGATGTAGATCCAGGAGCCGGCCGTCATCTGGCCGTACATGGTCAGGCCGGCGCGCTCGAGCTCGCGGAACTTCTCCCACGTCGCCCAGTGCGGGACGAGGTTGGCATTGGCGATCAGGACGCGCGGCGCATCGGGCGTGGTGCGGAAGACGCCGACCGGCTTGCCGGACTGGATGAGCAGCGTCTCGTCGTCGGCCAGGCGCTGGAGCTCGGCGACGATGGCGTCGAAGGCCTCCCAGGACGCGAGCGGCCCGTCCCGTCCCGCCATAGACGACGAGGTGGTCCGGGTCCTCGGCGACGTCGGGATCGAGGTTGTTCATCAGCATCCGGAGCGCCGCCTCCTGCTGCCAGCCGCGGCAGGACAGGGTCGTTCCGCGTGGGGCGCGGACGGTGCGGGGACCGCTGCTCGGATGAACGGCCGTCATGCGCCGATGATACGGCCGGCCCGTTGCCCTACGGCGCCTCGCCCAGCCAGAACGTGGCCACACATCCTGATCCCCGGCCTGGGCCTACGCCGGCGATCAGCCAGCGGCCGAGAGGAAGGCGGCCAGCGCGAACCCGAAGACGGTCGCCAGGCCGACGCCGATCCCGCCGTACTCGAAGGCCTCGGGGAACATGCTGTCGGCGAGCATGGCGAGGATTGCGCCGGCGGCGAAGGCCTGAATGACGGCCGCCTGGGCCGGGGCCATGTCGCCGAGCAGGGCGAAGCCGATCGCGGCCGCCACGGCGGAGGCGACCGTGACCGCCAGCCACAATCCGATGATCCATCTTGGGCTGCGCCCGGCATCCCGAAGGTCCCGCGCGCCGGCAAGGCCCTCGGGGAGGTTCGAGACGAACACCGCTGCCAGGAACGACACGGACACGCCACCCCCGGCGAGGAGCGACGCGCCGAGGACGATCGACTCCGGCAGGCCGTCCAGCAGCGCGCCTAGCACGATCGGCAAGCCGCTTCCTCCGGATCCGCCATTCCCGCTCGCCGCGGCGCGGCGCTCGATCAGCAGGTCGCCAATGAAGAAGGTGAGGCCTCCCGCCGCCAGCCCGAGCGCCGTGGGCGCCGCTCCGCCGAGGTTCAGCGCCTCCTCGGTGAGGTCGAACGAGACCGCCGATACGAGGGCGCCAGCACCGAACCCCATCACCAGGGCAACGATCCGGCGCGAGATGTGGGCCCAGACCCCGATGGCCGCGCCGATGAGGAGCGCGCTGCCGGCGACGAATCCCCAGAAGGCGGCCTCCAGCATCGGTCAGTCGTCGCCGAACGGGTTGGGCCGCTTCGGTCGCTCCGGCGGCAGCGTGAAGAAGTCGTCGGCGTCCGGGATTGTTGGCAGTGGCAGCGGCCACTCGTCGCCCTCGTCCGGCGCGGACCGGCGCAACAGGTCCGACCAGGCCTCGGCATCGGTCTCGCCGGACAGCTCGCGGCGGTAGACCGGATAGTGGTCGTCACCGGCGACCTGTTCGAACGCGGCGCCTTCGTAGGCCGCCGTCGGACCGGGGGATGGGAGCCACTCGTCGGCGACGCCCTCCGGATAGGCCTCGACGGCGGTGATGCCCCGGCGGTCCAGCTCGGCGCACACCGCCTGCAACAGCTCGACGCCGAGCTGCAGCCGCGTCGGCCCGTCGCCGGCCGCGGGCGTGACCTGGAGGCAGGTGACGACCCACGGCGGTGGAGACTCCGGTAGCTGCGGGTAGCGATCGCGGATCGACTGCGCCCGGGGGAAGGCACTGATCGGGCCGAACTGGGCGTATCCGATGGCGACGCGATCCATCGCGTCGGTCCGATAGCCGAGCATCGCGTACGCCCCCGAGATGTCCCGCGCCGCGAGGAGCCGCCTGCGCTTGAGCGACGCGCGGGCCGACGCGCCCGGGTCATCGGCCTCGGGTGCCTCGCGCCCACCGTCGATCCGCTCCCAGTAGTCGCAGGTCTGGCAGCGCGCACCGGGCTGCGCCGGGTCGGGGATCTCGTCGAACGTTGTCTCGTCGACGAGGATGGCCTCGAGCTCAGGCATCGGCATGTGCCCGCCCTGTAGCGGCATTGGCCAGCAGGTCGCCGGCATGGAGCAGGGCACGAACGGTCGCGATCTCGCCGGAGGGCGACGCATCGGCCGAGCGGTGCGGCAGGCGGGCGCGAATCGCCGCGTGCGCGGCGGCCACGCCGTTGCCGGGTCGCATCGGCGCACGGAAGTCGAGGCCCTGCGAGGCGCACAACGCCTCGATGGCCAGCACCTGCTCGGCGAGGTCGACCGCTGCGGCCAGCTGCAGGGCCGCCGTACCCCCCATGCTCACGTGGTCCTCCTGGTTGGCACTGGTCGGGATCGTGTCGATCGACGAGGGATGGGCCAGGGATTGCAGCTCATTGACGAGAGCCGCGGCGGTGTAGTGCGCGATCATCAGGCCGGATTCCATCCCCGGCTGTTCGGTGAGGAACGGCGGGAGCCCGCCGCTGAGATTCGGGTCCACCAGCCGCGCAGTGCGGCGTTCGGAAATCGAGGCCAGCTCCGTCACCCCGATCGTGGCGTAGTCGAGCGCCATCGCCAACGGCTCGCCGTGGAAGTTGCCGCCGGACACCACCTCGCCGGTCGGGAAGACGAGCGGGTTGTCGGTCACCGCATTCAGCTCCACGGCCAGCACGCGCTCCAGCTCGGCCAACGCGTCCCGCGCTGCGCCGTGGACCTGGGGCATGCAACGCAGGCTGTACGCATCCTGCACGCGGTGCTCGGTGTCGGCCCGATGCGACGCCCAGATCTCGCTGCCGGCGAGCAGCTCGTGGAGATGCCGGGCGGACGCGAGCTGGCCCGGATGCGGCCGGGCCTGGATCAGGCGCGGCGTCGAACGCGGCGCCGGTGCCCAGCATCGCCTCCAGGCTCATCGCGCCGATCACGTCGGCGCTGATCGCCAGCCGCAGGGCGTCGTGGTGCGCCAGCGAGCCGATGCCGGCCATGAGCTGCGTCCCGTTCAGCAGAGCGAGGCCTTCCTTGGCCCCCAGCGCGAGCGGTGCCAGGCCCGCTCGCTCGAGCGCGGTGGCACCGGGGCCCGGGCCGGCACCGTCCACGCTCGCCTCTCCCTCGCCGATGACGACGAGCGCCAGGTGCGCGAGCGGCGCCAGGTCGCCGGAGGCGCCCAGGCTTCCGCGGGATGGGATCACCGGGTGCACGGCCTCGTTCAGCATCGCCAGGAGCAGCTCGACGACGTCGACCCGCACGCCGGAGAGCCCGATCGCCAGCGCGTTCGCTCGGAGCAGCAGCATGGCCCGCACGACGTCGTCGGCCAGCGGTGGACCGACGCCGGCCGCATGCGAGCGGACCAGGTTGCGCTGCAGCTCCGCGGTACGGGCCGGCTCGATCCGCACGTCGGCCAGGTCGCCGAAGCCGGTCGTGACGCCGTAGACGGTTGCCCCGTCGGCCACCAGGCGCTCGATGACCGCCCGCGATGCGCGCATCCGCTCGGCCGCGTCAGGGTCGAGTGCGACCGCCCGGCGACCGCGCGCGACCTCGATCACCTGGTCGATCGTGAGGTCCCGGCCGGTGAGGAGGAGCGGCGGCATCGGTCCCTATACTACGCACCGTGCGACGGCTGCCGGACCCCATGAGCCGCCTCGTCGTTCACGACGACGCGGCCGACCGACTTGGGGGAGCCGTCCCCAGCCCCGCCGCCGCGTTCCTGCTCGCGGTCGTCACGCTGCCCGCCCTGTTCTGGCTCGTGATGCTGAAGCGGACCACGGTCTACACGGCCCCCGAGGAGTGGCTGATGTCGACGGTGGTGCCGGCCGTCCGCGGATTCATCGAAACGAACCTTGCGCCGGTCAACACCCTGATCATCGGCATCAGCGCACTGGGCAGCGGGTGGTTCGTGGCCATGGCCTTCGCGGCGTTAGGGCTGCTCGCCCTGGCCCGCGGCCGCCGCGACCTGGCCCTGCTGCTCGCCCTCGGGACGCTGTGCTTCCCCATGGAGTGGGCGCTGAAGTACTTCGTATCGCCGGAGGCGATCAGCCTGCCGGCCCTGATCGGCGCGATCTTCAACTTCAACGACGTCGGGCTCGACGACATCGCCGACTTCCCCGCCGGTCATGCCCTGCGCGCCACGGTCCTGTACGGGATGGCGGCGTTCTGTGTCGCGCGCCTCGCGCACGACGTCCGCCAGGGCATGACGGCCTACGGGGTGGCCGTTGCCCTCATCCTCGCGATCAGCGCGACGCGGATCTATCTCGGTGCCCACTACCCGATGGACGTCTTCGGCGGCTGGATGGCCGGTGCGGCGCTCCTCGCGATCCTCGTGGCCATCCACGTCCTGCGCGTCGACGAGCGGCAGCGTCTGCGAGAGGCCGCGGAGTCGGCGGCGCGCATGGCACGTGGCGAGCACCGAGTGGCGGTGCCTCGGCGGGCGCCGCCGGCGGGCGGGGGCTGACCGCTGCTCGACTTCATCGACACCGAGGTGATCCCGTTCATCCTCGAGATGTACGACGCCGTTGGCTACCTCGGGGTGGCGGTGGCGGTCGCGCTGGAGACGATCGTGGCGCCGATCCCGTCGGAGGTGATCCTGCCGATGGCCGGCTGGAAGGTGAGCCAGTCCGCCGCCGATCCTTCCGTGCTGGAGCCGCTGACCGACCAGCCCTGGAACTTCGTGCTGACGGTTGCATTCGCCACCGTCGGGAGCCTGGTGGGAGCGCTGGCCGGGTACGCCATCGGCGCCTGGGGTGGGCGGCCGCTGCTGGACCGCTACGGCGGCTACGTCGGCATCGGCGCCGAGGATCTCGACCGGGCCGATGCCTGGTTCGGGCGCTGGGGCAGCTGGGCGGTCTTCCTCGGTCGCATGGTGCCGCTCGTCCGCACGTTCGTCAGCTACCCGGCCGGGATCGCCCGCATGCCGCTGGGCAGGTTCATCGTGTTCAGCACGCTGGGCTCGCTGATCTGGAACGTGGCCCTGATCGTGGCGGGCTTCGTCGTGGGCGAGAACTACGAGCAGATCGCTGCCGCGCTCAAGCCGTACGAGTACGTGATCTACGCGGTGGTGTTCCTCGTCGTGGCGCTACTTCGTCGGCCGATGGTGGTGGGGCAAGCGGTCGCGTGCGGCCGCCGGTTGACCGGCCTGCTCGCCGCGTGACACGATCTGCGGCAATCGAACGAGAGCATCGTCTTCGGGGCGGGGTGGAAGTCCCCACCGGCGGTCGGCCCGGCATCCGGGCCAGCCCGCGAACCGCATCGGCCAGTGCCGTTGCGGCCGACCTGACCCCCGGCTCGCGCCGGGGCAGACAGGGCCGACGGTCACAGTCCGGAAGGGAGAAGGCGACCGCGACGCGAACCGATGGCGCATCCCGCCCCTCCCATGGGCGGGGCGGGACCGCGGTCGGCTCGCCCATCGGTCAGTGCCCCGGCGACATCGACCGGGAGCGCTCATGACCGCATCGCCGCCGCCCAACGCCGCCCTGGACGTCCGAGTCCGCGGCATCGGCATGCGCTTCGGACAGCCGGGAGCCGAGGTCCCGGCACTCGACCGGCTCGACCTCGACGTGCCGGCGGGCTCGTTCACCGTGATCATCGGCCCCAACGGCTGCGGCAAGTCGACGCTGCTGCGGATCGTGGCCGGCCTGCTGGCGCCGTCCGCCGGGACGGTGCTGGTGGGCGATGCGCCGCCCCGGGCCGGAGACGGCCGGGTCAGCCTCGCCTTCCAGCAGCCGCGGCTGGTGCCGTGGCGCTCGACGCTCGACAACGTCGCGCTGCCGCTGGAGGTGGCCGGCGTGAGCGAGCGCGACCGGAACGCGCAGGCCGAGCCAGGCCCTGGAGCGCGTCGGTCTCCTCGGCGCGGCCGAGCTTCGTCCGCGCGAGCTGTCCGGCGGCATGGCGCAGCGGGCCGCGCTGGCGCGCGCCCTGATCGGCGATCCGGCGGTCGTGCTGCTCGATGAGCCGTTCAGTGCGCTGGACGCGCTCACGCGCGAGACGTTCGACCGCGAGCTCCAGACGCTCTGGCAGGAGCGCCGCCGGACCGTGATGCTCGTCACGCACAGCGTGGCCGAGGCGGTGACCCTGGCCGATCGCGTCGTCGTCATGACGCCCCGGCCCGGCCGGGTGGCGCGGATCGTCGAGGTCGACCTGCCCCGGCCACGCCCGGTCGAGCTTGGCGGGGATCCGCGCGCCGCCGCGCTGGCGGCGGACGTGCGCGACGCGCTGACGGAGGCGCACGCCCTCGAGCTGCGCCCGTGGGCCGAGCAGTCGGAGGTCGCATGAGGCGCATCGGCTTCGGCCTGCTCAGCCTGCTCGCCTTCCTGGCGGCCTGGAAGCTCGTGACCGTGGTGGGCGGCTACCCGGAGTTCATCCTGCCGGCGCCGGAGGTCGTCCTCGAGCGCGCCGCGCGCGCCATCGGCTCCGGCGTGCTGTGGGAGCACGTGGCGACCACGATGCTGGAGGTGATCCTCGGATTCACGTTCGGCGCCACGGCTGGGATCCTGATCGGCATCGCGCTCGGCAAGTCGCGTCGTCATCGAGCAGGTCCTCTCGCCGTACATCGTGGCTGCCCAGGCGATTCCGATCCTGGCCCTGGCGCCACTGCTCGACATCTGGTTCGGCGGCGGATTGCTGGCGCGCGTCGCGATCTGCGCGCTCATCGTCTTCTTCCCGATCGCGATCGCCACCATGGTCGGCATTCGTTCCACCGACCCGCTGCTCGACGAGCTGCTTCGTTCGCTCGGCGCCAGCTCCTCGCAGCGGACACGGCTGCTCGAGGTCCCGTCCGCGCTGCCGGTGATCTTCGGCGGGCTGCGCGTGGGGGTCACGCTGGCCGTGATCGGGGCGGTGGTGGCGGAGTGGGCCGGCGCCAACGTCGGGCTCGGCGTGCTCATCAACATCGCCAACCAGGGGCTGTTCGACACCCCGCTCATGTTCGTCGCCCTCGCGGCGCTTGCCCTGCTCGGCCTCGGCTTCTACGGCCTGGTCGTCATGGCAGAGCGCCGGCTGGTCCCCAGATGAAAGGAACTCCCATGCGCCCGACTCGCTTCCTCACCGGCTTCGCCCTCCTCGGCGTCCTCCTCGCCGCGCTGCGGCCCGTCCGGATCGACAGGCACGGCGTCGGCGGGCGCTCCGCTGCGCCCCGTCACGCTGCTGCTCGGGTTCCGGCCCGACGTGCAGTTCGCGCCGTTCTACGTCGCGCAGCAGGAGGGCTACTTCGCCGATGCCGGCCTCGAGGTCGAGATCCGGCACGAGCAGGCACCCGATGTCCAGCGCCTGGTGGGCTCCGGGGAGGCCGAGTTCGGCGTGGCGGACGCGACCGACGTGATGATCGCTCGCACCTCGGGGATCCCGATCCGCTACATCAGCACGCTGTACCAGTCGTTCCCGGTGGCGCTCATCGGGGAGGCGGCGAACGTCCCGACCGATCCGGCCGACCTGGCCGGGATGTCGATCGGCACGCCGGGACAGTTCGGCTCGTCGTGGCACGCGCTGCTGGCGCTGCTCGATGCCGGCGGGCTGACGCCCGACGACGTCACGCTGCGCGAGTACCCGCAGTTCAACCAGGTCGACGGGCTGTCGAACGGCGACGTCGAGCTGATCACCGGGTTCCGGAACAACGAGCCGCTGCGGCTCGAGGCGCGCGGGATCGACGTCGGCCTGCTGACGGTCGACGAGATCGCTCCGCTGCCCGGTCCCGGCATGATCGTCGGCGACGAGCTGCTCGACGCCGACCCGGAGGTGGTCGAAGCCTTTGCCGGCGCGGTCGCCGCGGCGCAGGCCGCGGTGATCGAGGACCCGGAGCTCGGCTTCGCCGCGGCGGAGGAGGCGGTGCCGGCGATCGCGGAGGACCCCGACGTTGCCCGTGCCGTGCTGGATGCGACGGTCGACCTGTGGGAGGGGGACGGCTTCGAGAGCGGCGCGATCGACCTCGAACTGTGGGAGTCGGGCTACGCCACCATGGAGCGCCTGGAATTCATCGACGGTTCGGTGCCGATGGACGAGATGGTCGCCCCCATCCTCGACGGCTCCTGAGCACGGACCAGGCCCGGCCGAAGCCGGGCCTGGGACCGCAAGAGGGAGGCGATCAGCGAGGGGCCGGGCCCTTCGTGTCGCTACCGATGTTGGGTGCCTCTTCCGCAGCCGGTGCACCAATCGGGCGCTCCATGTCGGTCGCGTCGTACTCGTTGGCCCCGGCGGCCGAGATGCCGGCGCCGGTGATCGGGCGCTCCATCTGCGTCCAGTCCATGCCGGCCGCCTCTTCCGAGACAGCGCCTGCGGCCAGCGGACGCTCCATCTGGGTCCAGTCGGAGCCGGCCGCAGCGCCAGCCACCGCCGCGGAACCGGTGCCGCGTCGTCGGCCGGCAGGTTCGCCAGGCCCACGCCTGCCACGGCGCCAACCGCGATCGTGCCCGCCAGGACGCCGGTCAAGAGGAGCCGGCGCCGGAAGGCATCGGCGTCGTCCCGCGACGGGAAGTGGACCGAGATGGCGTGGCCCTCGGTGTCGTCGTCGTCGCCGAAGACGCGCAGCGTGACGCTGGTGTCGATGGCATGGCCCTCGACGTCATCGTCGACAGCCTTGAGCGTGACGCGGCGTGCCTCGGGGTCGCGGCCGAGCCGCTCCTTCAGCCAGCCAGAGTCGTCGGTGATCCGGAGCCCTAGCATGGCCCTCGACGTCGTCGAGATCGATGAGCAGTTCCTGATCGGTCATGAGGGTCGTCCTCCTGTCGTGCGCGCCCGCACTCGGTCGGGCGTCCTGACTGCCAATGCTGCTCCCCCGATGCAAGTGGGGTGATCGGAGATCGGACCGCCGCAGTGTCCGGTTGCGGACACACCGTGTCAGGCGCCGCGAGCCCGTCGTTCGGCCGACTCGACGGTCTGGCGGAGGACCATCATCGGCGTCACCGGTCCGACCCCACCCGGCACGGGAGTGATGGCGCGGACCACAGGAGCCACTCGATCGAAGTCCACGTCGCCCACGATCCGGCCGCCGACCGCGTTGATGCCGCAGTCCACGATGGTGGCGGAGCGGTTGACCATCTCGGGCCGGATGAGCCCTGGCACGCCGGCCGCTGCCACCAGGAGCTCGGCACGACGGGTCTCGCGTGCCAGGTTCCGCGTGGCGCGATGGCAGACGACGATCGTGGCGTCGCGCGCCAGGAGGAGCGATGCGACGGGGCGGCCCACGACCGCCGAGCGACCGACGATGACCGCTCGTCGGCCCGCGATCTCCACCCCCGACGCCTCGAGGATGGCGATCACCGCCAGGGCCGTGGCCGGCACGAAGGCGGGCTCGCCCCGCGCCAGCCAGCCGGCGTTCGTCGGCGTCGCGCCGTCGACGTCCTTGGCCGGATCGATGTGCTCGACCAGGCGTCGCCCGGCGGACGCATCGGCGAATGGCTGGGCGACGACGATCCCGGCCACCTGATCGTCGCGGTTCAGGGCGTCGACCGTCGGCTCGAGCCCAGCGGCTTGGTCAGCCTCCACCAGCCGAGTCGCGACCCCGATGCTGCGGGCCGCGCGCTCCAGGCTTGCGGCATACACCGCGGCCGCTTCGCTCGAGCGGTCGCGAAGGATGGCGAGCACCGGCGCTCGCTCGGCGTCCGGGTCGCACAGCGGCTCGACACGGTGGTGAAGCTCGCGACGGAGGTGGGACGCCAGGTCGCGCCCGTCGAGCAGGCGGGCGCTCATCCGATACGGCCACCGACGGCGGTGCGCAGCCTGCGATCACGATCGTCGAGGCCGGCCAGCAGCTCCCGCAGGGCCTCCACCGCCTCGCCACGCAGCGGGTCGTCCTCGGGGAGCGACGGCAGGTTGATCTCGACGTTCATCGCGGCCCCGCGCAGGGCAGCCGCCGCCAGCAGCCCGGCCACGCCGACGTCGCTCACCGCGTTGCGGTTGCCGAGCGGGGCGAGCCGCTCCGCGAGCGCGAGCACCTCGGCGGCCCGGCGCGCGATCTCGAGCGGGGCCTGCGTCGCCTCCCGAACGGCTCCGTCGATCTGGACCCGGCGCATCTCCCGATCGCGCTCGTCGGTGCGGGGGAGCCGCCGCGCCCGGATCACCGATTCATAGGCCGCCGCGTCGATCTCGGCCAGCCGCAGCAGGTCCGACTGCAGCCCCGCGGCGGCCAGGCGGATCTCGGCGAGGGTGGCCTCGTGCTGCTCGGCATCCGGGCGGCCGTGCGGTCAGCTCGACCACCATGTGCACGAGCGCGGCGCCCATGGCACCGGCCAGCGCGGCGGCGCTGCCGCCGCCGGGCATCGGGTCCGCTGGTCGCCAGCCGCTCGACGAGATCGGTCACCGTGAGATCGTTCAGTCTGGAGTCCAAGCCGGTCATGGGGTCCTCGGGCGCTGGTCATCGACGGACACGCGAATCGGCCCGGCGGTGCCGGGCCGATTGTAGGTTGCGGGGCTGCTCAGGCTCAGGCGGCCGGCTCGACGGCCTCCACGTACCAGCGGCGTCGACGGCCGTCGAAGACCACCGACGCGCGGCCACCGTCGTCGGTGCGCAGCACGAAGGTGATGCGCGGGCCGCGCTCGGCCGGGTAGGCGGCACGTTCGTCACGAACGGCGTCGAGCTCGACGACCCGCAGGTGCCGGCCCGCCCAGCGAGATCTCGGCCGGGCGGTCGGCGACGCGGTCCCAGCGGACGTGCGCCTCGATCGGGGGAATCTGGACGAGTGCCATCGTGCGGTGCTCCTTGCCAATGCGTCTGTTGTGGCTGGAGACCTGCTCGGGCACTCGAACAGGCGTTCGATTCAGGAGCGCATCATATCGAACAGACGTTCGATCTGTCAAGCCCCGTCGTCGATCGGCTCCGAGGAGGGGCCTCCGGCCGCTCGCCGAAGTCGAAGCGGCGGTCGGGCCGATCGCGTCAGCAGCCGTGCACGCATGATGGCGTGCTCTCCGAAGCGGTCGCGCACCGCGTCGATCGACCGGGTCAGTCGATCCGTGCGGTCCGGCGCGTCGAACAGGGTGAGCTGCTGGGCATCGGTCAGCGAGATGGCGGTCACGCCGACGAGGCGCACGCCCGGCCCTCCACCAGCGTGCGGCGCAGGAGCGCCACGGCGGTCTCGTAGATCGGATCCGTCTCGCGCGTCTGGTGCGGCAGCGGCGCCTGGCGGGTGAGCGTCTCGAAGCCCTCGTAGCGCAGCTTCAGCTGGACGGCACCGGCGGCGAGGTCGTGGCGCCGCAGTCGCCGTCCCACCGACTCCGCCAGGTCGAGCAGCGTCGCCTCGAGCCGCACGCGGTCGCGGTGTCGGTGTCGAAGGTGTGCTCGTGCCCGACGCTCTTGGGCGCCTGGAACGACTGGACCGCGGCCCGATCGATGCCCCGTGCCCGCGACCCGAGGTCGTCGCCGTGCTTGCCGAACCGGCGCCGCAGGGTGGCGGGCGCCAGCGCGGCCAGCTGCCCGATGGTCGTCACGCCGTAGTCGGCCAGCGCCTTCTGCGCCTGCGGCCCGACGCCCCACAGGCGGCGGATCGGCAGCGGCGCGAGGAAGGCGGCCTCCTCGCCGGGCGGCACGACGACCAGCGCGTCGGGCTTGCGCAGGTCCGATGCGATCTTGGCGCACAGCTTGTTGGTGGCGACGCCGACCGATACCACCAGCCCGATCTCCTCGAGGACGCGTCCTTGATGGCGCGGCCGATCGTCTCGCCGTCGCCGAACGCGGCCGTGCTGCCGGTCACGTCGAGGAACGCCTCGTCCAGGCTGATCGGCTCGACCAGCGGGGTGTAGGACGCGAAGATGGCCATCACCTGCGCGCGACAGCGTCGCGGTATCGCGCCGGGCGGCCGGGCAGGAAGACGCCGTCCGGGCAGCGGCGGCCGGCCGTGCGCAGCGGCATGGCCGACTGCACGCCGAAGTCGCGCGCCTCGTACGACGCGGCGCTCACCACCCCTCGCTCGCCGGGCCGGCCGCCGACGATGACCGGCTTGCCGCGCAGCGACGGGTCGTCGAGCACCTCGACGCTGGCGTAGAAGGCGTCGAGGTCCGCGTGGATGATGGCGCGCGGCCCGGCCATTGCCCGTCAGGCCTCGACGCGTACCGACCGCTCGTTCGCGTCCGGCGCGAGGAGGCCGAGCACGCGCTCCGCTTCGGCCACGAGCTTCGGGCGCGTCCCGCGGGGCAGCGCCGCAAAGGGACGGAGGCGGATCGTCGACCGACGCGTCGCCACGCGTCAGCTCCCAGGTGCCGGCCACGAATGCCGTCGATCAGCAACGTCGGCAGCACGTCGGCGTTCTTGGTGAAGACCGCGCCACGGTGCTCGTCGGCGATGACCCGGCCGCGCGCGCTTCGGACGCGTGCGACAGCAGCAGGCTGTCCCAGCGCGCGAGCAGGCGCGGCGGGCTCGGCGATCGGCGGCCGGCCGTGGTGCATCGGATCGAGGTCGACGCAGCGTTCGGCCGTCCTCGGCGGTGAGCGTCGACCAGCTCGTCGCCGAGCGCCGCGACCGCCTCACGCCACACCCCGATCCCACCCTTGCCGCGTCCGACGTATGCGACCAGGTCCTCGACGGTGGCTGGCCCGAAGCCGGCGAGGTAGCGTCGCGCGATGTGGGCCCGGGCGAGGCCGGATCTGGCTGCATCACCGTCCGCCCGAGCCAGTCGCTCGCGAGCGCGTACCGCGACCGCCCGTAGCCTTCGCCGTCCCATGGCACGTGGACGAGCGGGAGGAACGCGGCGAAGTGCCGCCACGCGGCACGCACCACGACTCGGGTCTCCGGCTGTCGCCACATCGCGCGCGTGGTGGCGGTCGCCTCCGGACCGACCTCGCCGGCCATCAGCCGGTCGAGCTCGAGTGACGAGCGAGGCGCCTCGCGCAGTGCGGCGATCGCCACCGCGTGAGCCGCCGACATCCGGCGCCCGAGCGGCGAGTCGACCGGATCGGCCTTGAGCATCAGCCGCCACTGGTCCAGACGCAGCTGGCTGGCAGACCGCGAACATCGGCCCAGGTCATCGGCGCTGGACGACGTGGATCGTGATGCGCATCAGCGAGCTGCGGACGACGGAGCGATCGCTCAGCGCGCTGCCCAGGTTCGGCGGTCGGACCGGTCCGCGGCGCGGGCGGCAAGGGCGACCGGCGGCCACTCGGGGTGCTGTGCCTGGAGCGAACCACGCGCTCGACGGCGGCGGCGGCGTCCCCGACGATCGGCTCGAGGAGGCCCTGCCGGGCGAGCGTCGCGCGGTTGAGGTCGCGCGGGGTGAGCGGCGCCTCGGGCGCCATGGATGCCCTAGGCGAGGCGGCGGATGACGCCGACGACCTTGCCCTGGATCTGGACGTCGGTGGCGTAGATCGGCTCCATCTCGGCGTTGGCGGGCTGGAGCCGGATCCGATCCTTCTCGCGGAAGTAGCGCTTCAGCGTCACCCCGTTGTCCTCCAGCAGCGCCACCACGATGTCGCCGTCGCGGGCGGTGGCCTGGGGCTGCACGATGACGAAGTCGCCATCGTCGATGAGCGCGTCGATCATGCTCTTGCCGCGGACGCGCAGGACGTACGAGTCGGCGCGCGCCTCCATCGAAGCCGGCACCTCGAGGGTCTCCGCGGCGTCCTCGTAAGCCTCGATCGGCTGGCCGGCGGCGATCTCGCCCATCACGGGCAGGGCGAGGGTGTCGCGCTCGACCGGCATACGGAAGGGCGTGACCTTGTTGGGCTCAGCCGGCCGAGAGACGGTGGACCGACCGGTGACGCGGAGCGCCCGCGAATGCTTGCCGCCGCGCTCGAGGAGGCCGTCTCGCTCCAGGGCCATCAGGTGGTGGTGCACCGCGCTGGTCGAGGCGAGGCCGACGGCTTCGGCGATCTCGCGGACCGAGGGTGGGTACCCGCGCTCCTCGACGGTCTGCGCGATGCAGTCGAGGATCCGCTGTCGCCGTTCCTGATCGTGCCTGGTCACTCGCTGCTCCTTCGCGCGTCGGGCGGTGCCGCCTCCCGTACCCTCGGACCGTAGCAGAACGCATGTTCTAATGTCAAACTCCTGCGACCGCGCTTCCCTGCTATCATCGGCGGCCCACCACCGCCACGGCTGGAGCCACCCCGTGAAGCTGTCCTCGACGTCCCGCTATCTTCGCCTCGGGCGTCTCGTCGTGCGTCTGCCGACCTACGCCCGCCTGGTGTGGGGCATGGCACGTGATCCTCGAACGCCGATCGGCCTCAAGGGTCTGCTCGCCGCGTCGCTCGCCTACGTGGTGATGCCGGTGGACCTGATCCCTGACGCCATCCCGATCATCGGCCAGGCGGACGACCTCACCGTCCTGCTGCTTGTGCTCGACATGTTCATCCAGAACGCGCCACCCGAGGTCCGCGCCGAGCACACTGCCCGCGCGCGCAACGGCACTGCCGATCTCGACCGTGACCTCGCCCGGCTGCGGCTGGCACTGGGCGATCGTTTCGACACCATTCGCGATAACCTGCCGGAGCTGCTGGAGCGCTACGGCCGCATCCGCGACCCCGATGAGCTGAAGCGTGCGCTGGCGTCGTGGCGCCGGCGGCGCGCCGGCTCTCCACCCACGAAGGAGCTCGAATGAAGGTCATCCTCAAGCAGGATGTGAAGGGCCTCGGTCGCGAGGGCGACCTCAAGGAGGTCAAGGGCGGGTACGCCCGGAACTTCCTGCTGCCGACCGGCCGCGCCGTCATCGCCGACAAGGGCGCGCTCGCCAACTGGGAGCGTCATCGCGATCAGCGCGACGAGCGCGACCGCGCGGTGCGCACCGATGCCGAGGCCATCGCCGAGAAGCTCAACGAGCTGAAGCTGGAGATCCCGGTCAAGGCCGGGGAGCGCGGGCGCCTGTTCGGGGCGGTGACCTCGCACCAGATCGTCGACTACATCCACCGCAACGGCATCGAGCTCGACCGACATGCCCTCCACCTGCGCGAGCCGATCAAGGCGCTCGGCGACTACCGCGTGGACATCCGTCTCATGCCCGGCGTCGAGGCCAGCTTGGCCGTCAGCGTGGTCGCCGAGGGCGGCTGACTCCGACGGTCCGCCAGGGTGCCGCATGACCGATGACGCTCGGGCGGGCGCTGCACGCTGGTCGCATACCTGGCGGGTGGCGTGGGAGGCGCTCGACGTTGACGCCATCGTGGCGCTCTACGCGCCGGATGCCCTTCTCTCCACCGAGCCGTTCCGCGAGCCCTCCCGCGGCCGGGACGGCGTTCGCACCTACGTGAGCCGCGTCTTCGCCGAGGAGGAAGGGCCCCGCGTCTGGACCTCACACCCGCTGGTGGACGGCGACCGTGCCGCAGTGTCCTGGTGGGCCAGCCTCCGCGAGGACGGCGCGGAGCGGACCCTGGCCGGCACGTCCGTCCTGCGCTTCGACGCTGCCGGGATGGTGGTCGAGCAGTGGGATGCGTGGAATGCCCTCGACGGCCGCAGCGACCCGCCCACCTCGTGGGGACCATTCGCCGATCGGCAGGATCCAACCGACTGAGCATCGGCGCGACGATCGGCTCGCGACACACAGCTGTCACATTCCGGCGCCACCATCGGGCCATGGACCGATGCGGCATCCACACCGATGTGGACAACGTTCGTTGATAACCCGGTTGCCCGGGCCGGCACGACGGGTCGAGCATTGGCGTGCGCCCGGTGCTCGACGGTCCTCCCTCAATCCGGACCGGCCGGGCGCTCCGCCCGCCCACCCATACCAGGGAGACTGTCTCGCCGTGCCCCGCGTTCGCCGCAGATGACCGCCGATGACCGCCGATAGGTCGCCCGAATGAGCGTCGACAAGCTCGCCCCGCAGGCGGTCGAGGCAGAGCAGAGCGTCCTCGGCTCGATCCTCATCGACGCCGATGCGATCCTCAAGGTCGGCGACTTCCTGAAGCCCGGCGACTTCTACCGCGCGCAGCACTCGGATATCTACGAGGCCATGCTGGCGCTCCATGG
Source organism: uncultured Chloroflexia bacterium (assembly GCA_963806695.1). Lineage (GTDB taxonomy): Bacteria > Chloroflexota > Limnocylindria > QHBO01 > QHBO01 > JACDBZ01. The sequence continues at coordinate 131,482 of CAWDYT010000008.1, forward strand.
CCAGCGCGAGCCGATCGACCTGGTGACCCTCGGCGACGAGCTGCGACGCCGGGATCGGCTCGACGAGGTGGGCGGGCCGGCCTACCTGACGACGCTGATGAACAGCGTGCCGACGGCGGTCCACGTCGAGCACTACGGCCGGATCGTCGAGCGCAAGGCCGTGCTGCGCAACCTCATCGGAGCGGCAGGCAAGATCGCCGCGGTCGGATACGAGGAGGCGAACGACGCCGAGGTCGCCATCGACCGCGCCGAGTCGATCCTGTTCGAGATCAGCCAGCGGCGGACCGACGTCGGGTTCGAGTCGCTGTCCACCCTCCTCGGCCAGGCCTACGACCGGCTCGAGTACCTCCACGAGCATCGCGGCCAGATCCTGGGCGTGCCGACCGGCCTCGCCCACCTGGACGCCCTGCTGGGCGGTCTGCAGCCCTCCGACCTCATCATCCTTGCGGCCCGCCCGTCGGTCGGAAAGACGTCGATGGCGCTCAACATCGCACAGCATGCCGCCGTGCACGAGGCGAAGCGCGTCGCGGTCTTCAGCCTGGAGATGAGCAAGGAGCAGCTCGCCCTGCGCCTCCTCTCGGCCGAGACCGGGATCAATCCACGGCCGCTGCAGACCGGGTTCGTGGACGAGACCGACTGGTCGAAGATCGCGACCGTCATGAACGACATGGCCACCGCGCCGATGTGGATCGACGACTCGCCGGCGCTGTCGGTGATGGAGCTGCGGACGAAGGCGCGTCGCCTCGAGGCCGAGCAGCGCGGCATGGATCTCATCATCGTCGACTACCTGCAGCTGATGCAGGCGGCCACCGTCAGCCGCGACGCGAACCGGGTCCAGGAGGTGAGCGAGATCAGCCGCGGCCTGAAGCAGCTCGCTCGTGAGCTGAAGGTCCCGGTCGTCGCCCTCTCGCAGCTGTCCCGCGGCGTGGAGCAGCGCGGATCGGCCGAGCCGCGCCTGTCGGATCTGCGCGAGTCGGGCTCGATCGAGCAGGACGCCGACGTCGTCATCTTCCTGTATCGCGACGGCGGAGCAGAATCCCGATGCCGAGGTCGAACTGGTGAAGGCGAAGGTCGCCAAACACCGCAACGGGCCGATCGGCGAGGTGCCGCTCCAGTTCCGCAAGGCGAACACCCGCTTCTACACCGTCGCCGCCCGCGAGGAGGTCGCGGCGTACTGAAAACGGGAGCGGGCAAGCGGCCGTTCGGGCGTCCGAGGGCTTGCGCGGCCGGAGTACACTCCGCGCCAGTAACGACCCGGTCCCGAAGCGTCTGACCCGAGTTCGGTGGAGCAGTCCTCCATCTCGCAGACCGCGACCGTCCAATCAGGGATCGGTCGTGCGAGACAGGAGGCACTGGGAAGGGTGTACGCCGACAAGACCATCCGCTGTCGCGACTGCGGCATGGACTTCGTCTTTTCCGCCGGAGAGCAGGAGTTCTACGCCAGCAAGGGGTTGATGAACGAGCCCCAGCGCTGCCAGAGCTGCCGCGCCGTCGCCAAGCAGAATCGCGCCCTCGGCATCGGATCCGGCGGTGCCACCAACGGCGGACAGCGGGAGATGCACGCGGCCGTGTGCGCAGAGTGTGGCGGACAGGCGCTCGTGCCATTCCTCCCGCGGAACGACCGACCCGTCTACTGCAGCAATTGCTTCGACAAGGTGCGCGCTCGGACCTGATCCGACGTTACGCCCACGATGGCGCCGCCTTGCGCGGCGCCATCCGTGGTGCCAGAAGCCGGACGATCGGTCGATTCCGCCTCGCTCCACATCGGCGGACATCGGGTGCCTGATCCCGATCAGAGGACCGCATAAGGTCGTGACGCACCTCGCCGCGCGGTTGCTCCAGGCGGTCCTCGTCCTCGCGCTGGCGACCGGCGCGCTCCTGGCCGCCTGGCGCGCGTCCGGCCGCGGCGGCCGGGATGGCCGTGCAGCGCTTCGGCGGTGCGGATCGCTTCGCCACGGCCGCCTCGGTCTCGGCGGCACACTTCGCCCCCGGCGTGGCAGCGGCGTTCGTCGCCACTGGCGCCGACTTCCCCGATGCGCTGGCGGGCGGTCCGGCCGCCGCCCGGGCCGGTGGCCCGATCCTGCTTGTCAGCCGCCGCGAGATCCCGCCCGCCACGACGACCGAGCTGGTCCGGCTCCGTCCATCGCGCATCGTCGTCCTCGGCGGCGCCGGGGTGATCTCCGACGCGGTCGTGGCGGCGCTGGCTGGCTACCAGACCGGTGGCGGCGTCCAGCGCATCGGCGGCGCCGATCGCTACGCGACCGCCGCGCTGGTGAGCCGGCAAACGTTCGCTCCGGGTCTGGGTGCCGCCTACGTCGCCACCGGCCTCGCCTTCCCGGACGCGCTGGTCGGTGGGGCCGCTGCCGCACGCGCGGGCAGCCCGGTCCTGCTCACCCGGCCCGGAACCCTTCCCTCCGCGACGGTGACGGAGCTGCGGCGGCTCGCGCCGGCCCGGATCGTCGTGCTCGGTGGCCCGAGCGCCGTGGGCGAGGGGGTGGTCGCGCAGCTGCGGAGCCTCGCCACCACCGGCGCGGTCATCCGGCTCGCCGGGCCGGACCGCTACGCAACGGCGGCCGCGATCAGCCGCGCATCGTTCCCGGCCGGCGTGCCTGGCCTGTACGTGGCGACCGGCATCGGCTTCCCGGACGCGCTGGTGGCGGTTCCCGCGGCCGCCCGGATCGGCGCCGCCCTCCTGCTCGTGCCCGGCAGCGCATCGCGTGCCGTCGGCCATCCGAAACGAGGCCGCGCGCCTGCGGCCGGCGCGGCTCGCGCTGCTCGGCGGCATGGCGGCCATGAACGAACGGGTGACGTTCGACCTGCGCGTGGCGGTCGGCGACCTCGCTCCGCTGCCCGCGTGCTCCTACCGGGATGTGCTCACCCGGTATCGCGGGTACGCAGACTGGCAGCGCACGCTGCTCGACACCGATCCTGATGGTGCCGGCCGACTACGCGCCCGGCGACCTGGTCGACACGTCGAGGCGGGCCTGAACGCGGGGCACGCGGCCCGCGGCCACGTCGTGGCCGACCTCGAAGGCGATGGGCGACGCGGCCCGCGCAGCCGGCCGCCCGATCCAGGTCGCCAGCGCGTATCGAAGCTACTCGGCGCAGGTGACCACGTTCGACCACTGGGTCAGGGTCGGCGGCTACCAGCAGGCACTGCGCACCAGCGCACGGCCCGGGCCACTCGGAGCATCAGCTCGGGACGACGTTCGACTTCACCAGCCTTGGCGGCCGGCCGCCGTGGGAGTACGCGGATTGGGCCGCACTCCCCGCCGGCGCGTGGATGGCCACCAACGCGTGGCGCTACGGCTTCGTCCTGAGCTACCCGCGCGGTCGCTTCGCGACCGTGTGCTACGAGTACGAGCCGTGGCACTACCGCTACCTCGGACGGCCGATGGCGGCCGAGGTCCGGGCATCGGGCCTGACGCTGCGGGAGTGGCTGTGGCTGAAGGGCTCCGGCTGAGCCCCTGCGGTACCATGGCCGCCGTTCCCGCATCGAGGTCGTCGCCGTCCCGCCATGTCCGTCGTCGCGGTCGTCGGCGCCCAGTGGGGCGATGAAGGGAAGGGACGGGTCGTCGACTACCTGGCCGACGATGCGGACCTCGTCATCCGCTACGGCGGCGGCAACAACGCCGGCCACACGGTGGTCAACCCGCACGGCCACTTCAAGCTCCACCTGATCCCGTCGGGCATCTTCCATCCGGGCACCCGCAACCTGCTCGGCAATGGCGTGGTCATCAACCCCCCGGCGCTGGTGGCCGAGCTCGACGGGCTGTCGGCGGCCGGGTTCGACGCGCGCAACCTGTTCATCAGCGACCGCGCGCACCTGGTGATGCCCTACCACGTGCTGCTCGACCAGCTCGACGAGCGCGAGCGTGGGGCGGCGAAGATCGGGACGACCTCGCGCGGCATCGGGCCGGCCTACGTGGACAAGGTCGCACGCCGCGGGATCCGGGTCATCGACCTCATGGAGCCCGATGTCTTTCGGGAGCGACTGGCGGCGACCCTGCCTCGGGTCCGACGGCTGGCCGCACGGCTACGTGCGACGAGGAGATGGCCGATGCGATCGCCGAGGCGACCGACGCCGAGCGGATCGGCCCGGCCTACCTGGAGGCCGGTGAGCGGCTGCGGGCGCACGTGGTCGACGGGCAGCGCCTGGTCGACGAGGCCCTCGATCGCGGCGAGCGCATCCTGCTCGAGGGCCAGCTCGGGACGATGCGCGACCTCGACTGGGGCATCTACCCGTACGTGACCAGCTCGTCGCCGATCCCGGGCGGGGCGAGCCTGGGGGCCGGGCTGCCCGCGGTGAAGATCGACCAGGTGCTGGGGGTCGTGAAGGCGTACACCACCGCGGTCGGGGCCGGTCCGCTGCCGACCGAGCTGGCCGACGGCGACGGCGAGGCGCTGCGCGAGCGAGGCGCCGAGTACGGCACCTCCACCGGCCGCGCCCGCCGGTGCGGCTGGTACGACGCCGTCGCGGTCCGGTTCAGCGTGCGGCTCGCCGGCTACTCGAGCATCGCGCTCACCAAGCTGGACGTCCTCGATGGATTCGATCGCATCCTGATCGGCGTTGCCTACCGCGACCCGGCCGATGGTGCGGAGTGGACGACGGTGCCGGCGGCGACGTCGGTCTACGAGCGGCTCGAGCCGGTGTACGAGGAGGTCGCCGGGTGGCAGGCGCGATACGACAGGCTGCCGCTCATGGGAGGAGCTGCCCGCCGCGGCGCGGGCGTACGTCGAGCGCATCGAGGCGCTGGCCGGCGTGCCCATCAGCCACGTCAGCGTCGGGCCCGAACGGGCGCAGATGATCGTGCGGGAGGTGAACCGATGAAGCTGGGCGTCATCGTCCCCCAGGGATGGACCGGCGAATACGACGGCTGGGAGCCAGACCGAGCGTGGGCTCGCACCGTGGCCGTGGCACGGCAGGCGGAGCGGCTCGGCGCCGAGTCGATCTGGCTGTTCGACCACTTCCACACCGTCCCGAAGCCGACCGACGAGATCACGTTCGAGTCGTTCTCTTCGCTGGCGGCGCTGGCGGCGCTGACGGAGCGAGTGCGACTCGGGCAGGTCGTGATCTGCAACGGCTTTCGCAACCCGGCCCTGACCGCGAAGATGGCCGCCACCGTGGACACGATCTCGGGCGGCCGCTTCGAGCTGGGCATCGGCGCGGGCTGGAAGCGCGACGAGTGGGAGGCGTATGGATACGGGTTCCCGGAGACGGCAGAGCGGCTGGCGATGCTCCACGACGGCCTCGAGGTGATCGGCCGCATGCTCGAGCCGGGAACGCACCTCCACGCCACGTACGAGGGCAGGTACCACTCGGTCCGGGACGCGCGCAACGTGCCCAAGCCGATCCAGCCCGGCGGCATGCCGATCATGGTCGGAGGCAACGGGCCGAACGTGACGTGGCGGCTGGCAGCCCGCTACGCCGATGAGCTGAACCTCGACGGCTTCTCGCCGGACGAGGTCCGGGAGGCATTGCCCACCATTCGGTCGCGTTGCGAGGAGATCGGTCGGGATCCAGGCTCGCTGTCGGTGTCGGTCCACGTCTGGTGGGGCATGCCGGACTGGCGCGAGGCAGGCACCACGCGCCAGGAGTTCCTTGCCGAGTACGCCGCGGTGGGCGTGAGCCGGGTCATCGGCCTGCTCCAGGCGTCGACCGAGTCCGACGAGGCTCTCGAGTCACTGGCGGCCGACGCGCGAGCCGCGGGTGTCGAGCTGGACTAGGCGCTGTCCAGGGCGGCTCGGACCGCGCCGACGGCAGTGGAGAGGCTTCCGGGCAACTCCAGAGCACCCGACTCGCGCGCGGCGCGGGCGGCCTCGTCGCCGCCGACGGCCAGGAGCATCTCGGGCCGGGCGGATCGCAGGGCGTCGAGGACGGTGGTCGCGCGTCGCACGTCGACCCGGGTCGGCACGCCGATGATCGCCGCGCGTGCGTCGCGCCCGACGGCGGCCGAGGCCCAGTCGTCGGCCGGTAGGTCCGGACCGAGGTAGAGCACGGGCAGGCCGGCCCGACGAGCGGCAATCGCGAACGCGAAGGCCCCGAGCTCGTGGCGGGTGCCCGGGCCGAGACCGACGAGGATCGGGCGCTCGGCATCCGGGTCGCCGGCGGCCTCGTACGCCATCGCCAGCCGGCGCAGCACGGCATGGCTGGCGGCATGCTCGCCGGCCACGCTGATCTCTCGGCGCTCCCACGCGTCGCCGATCGCTCTGAACGCGGGCATGACCACGCCATCGGCCGCGACCTCGAAGCGTGCGGCCGAGAAGGCTTCGTCGAGTGCGGCCTCCAGCTCCGTTGCATCGATCCGGCGGGCCGCCTCGACAAGCCTCCCGATCAGGACGTCGGCGGCAGAGCGCTCGAGGGGTCCGCCGGCGCTGGTTTCGCGGTGCGCCGAACCCGAGCCTGTCGTCAGCAGGGACGAGAGCTCAGTCTCCCGCGCGGCACGCACTCGCTCGGCGGCCTGCTGGGCCGACCAGCCGGCGGCAATGAGGCCCCGCATTGCCCGCAGTCGCTCGATGGCGGTGTCGTCGTAGAGGCGGTAGCCCGACGGACTCCGCGTCGGGGCGACGACGGCGTACCGACGCTCCCACGCGCGCAAGAGCGGGATGCCAACACCGCTGCGGGCCGATGCTTCCTTGATGGTGTACATGCTTCGTGCATCGTACATCTGTGGACGAACTCTTGACAAGCCTTGCGCACGGCGCTATACAGACATTATACAAACAGCTCGCGGCGCTGGCCGCGGGAACCGCTGGACAAGGAGAACTGAACCCATGCCTCGCATCATGCAGCGTGCCCTCGGCCTGCTCGGGGGCCTCGGCCTCGTCGCCGCCCTGGCGATGCCGGTCGCCGCACAGAACGAAGCCTTCGTTCGTGTCGTGCACGCCTCCCCCGACGCTCCCAACGTCGACGTCTGGGTCGACGGCGAGACCGTCCTGACCGACGTGCCCTTCACGGCCGTCAGTGACTACCTGACCCTTCCAGCCGGCACCTACAATGTGCAGGTGACCGCGACCGGCAGCACCGAGCCGGTCATCGACGCCGATCTGACGCTCGACGCCGGCATGTCGTACACCGTCGCTGCCACGGGGCTGCTCGCCGACATCACGGCGACTGTGCTCGATCGACGACCGAACCCCGGCCGATGGCCAGGCCAAGCTGCGCGTCTTCCACGCGTCGCCGAGCGCGCCGGCCGATGTCGACGTCGCCGTCACCGACGGCCCGATCCTCGTCGAGGCCCTAACCTACCCGGAGGCGACCGGCTACCTGACGGTCGACGCCGGCACCTACCCGCTCGAGATCCGCGCTGCGGGTGAGGGGGCGGCCGCCCTCTCGCTCGAGGCGACCCTCGAGGCTGGCATGAACTACACCGCCATCGCCATGGACGATCCCGAGGGTGAGGCCGGTGTCCAGGTCATCATCGCCACCGAGGCGATGGCCGAGATGCCGAACACGGCCACGGCGCTGCCGACGATGTCGGTCGCGGTCATCGGCCTGGCGTTCGTGGGCCTGGCGCTCGTGACGGCCCTGCCGCTGGCGACCCGCCGCGTCCGCAGCTGAGCCGGCGTGGTCCGTCCGCCGGGGGAGGCACCGCGCCTCCCCCGGCTCGTTGTTGCTGAGAGAACCCTCCATGCGCCGATCCATCGCGTGGCTGCGCCGAGACCTGCGGCTGACCGACAACCGCGTCCTGTCCGCGGCGGCGCAGGTCTCCGAGCGCGTCTGGCCCGTCTTCGTGGCCGATCCGGGACTGCTCGCAGATTCACGAGGCGGCCCCCGGCCGAGTGGCCTGGTTCTCCGCCAACGTCCGTGCGCTCGACAACGCGCTGGCCGGACACGGCTCCGCACTCACAATCCTCGTCGGCCCGCCCGAGGACGAGATCCTGCGGTTCGCTCGGACGGTCGGCGCCGAGGCCGTGTTCGCCGCGGCCGACGAGGATCCGGCCGCGATCAGTCGCGACGCGCGCGTGGCGACCGCCGTCGATCTGCGCCTCGTGGACGACACCCAGCTGGTGCCGCCGAGCGCGATGCGGACGGGCGAGGGCAGGCCGTTCTCGGTCTTCAGTCCCTTCCGACGCGCGCTCGATGCCGCACTCGAGGCGCACGATGCACTGACCGAGCGCCAGGACACGGACGTCCGGCGGCTGGCGCCTCGATCTGCCGGCGCCGGCGGGCCGGGCGACTGGACCGCGCCGGCATCGCCGCACGAACTGCCTGAGCCCGGCGAGACGGCCGCCACCGCGCGGCTCCGCGGCTTCCTGCGGAGTGGGCTCGCCGGCTACCTCGAGCATCGTGACGACCTTGCGCGGGACGCCACCAGTCACCTGTCACCGTATCTCCGCGTCGGCGCCATCAGCGTCCGTGCCGCGTGGCGAGCAGTGCGCGACGCCGAGGCGCGAGCCCGCGAGCGCCGCGATCGGGCCCTCGCGCGCGGCGCGGCCGCCTGGCGCCGCGAGCTCGCCTGGCGCGAGTTCTTCGCCCATGTCCTGTCCGCGCATCCGCGGCTCGCCCGCGAGAGCTTCCGGCCCGAGCTCGACGGACTGGCATGGGAGGAAGGCTCGGCAGCGGACGAGGCGCTCCTCGCGTGGCGATCGGGGCGAACCGGATACCCGCTGGTGGACGCCGGCATGCGACAGCTGGCATCGACCGGCTGGATGCACAACCGCGCGCGGCTGACCGCGGCATCGTTCCTGGTGAAGGACCTCGGCATCGACTGGCGCCGGGGGGAATCGGTCTTCATCGAGCATCTCCTCGACGGGGACCTGGCCCAGAACAACGGCAACTGGCAATGGGTCGCGGGTGTCGGCACCGATGCCGCGCCGTACTTCCGGATCCTGAACCCCACGCTTCAGGCGAAGCGCTTCGATCCGGACGGGAGCTACGTGCGGCGCTGGGTGCCCGAGCTTGCCAGCGTCCCGAACGAGCACGTCCTCGAGCCATGGACCGCGCCGGAGCCGCCCGTCGACTACCCGCCGCCCATCGTCGACCATGCGGCCGGCCGGGAGCGCGCCCTTGCCCGCTATGCTGCGGGGACGCCGAAGCGCGGCGGCGGGCGGGGGCCAGGGCCGCGGTCCGCATGACGCGCCGGCGCGCTGTCCCCCGGCCCGGCCCTGGCCAGGAATCGGTCTGGGACTACCCGCGCCCGCCCCGCGTCGAACCGGACTCTCGGCGGGTACGCATCGAGGTCGGTGGAGTCGTCATCGCGAGGAGCACGCGCGCCCTTCGCGTGCTCGAGACGGCCGGTGCACCGTGCTGGTACCTGCCGCCGGAGGACGTTCGGCTCGACCTGCTGCGCCCCGCACCCGGCATGACGGTGTGTGAGTGGAAGGGCGTGGCGAGCTACCTCGACGTCGTCGTCGGCGGCCGCGTCGCGCGACGCGCGGCATGGACCTACCGGGACCCAAACGCGGCGTACGAGGTGCTGCGCGACCGCGTCGCCTTCTATGCCGGCCGGGTTGACGCCGCGTTCGTCGGTGAGGAGCGGGTGACGCCCCAGCCGGGCAACTTCTACGGCGGCTGGATCACGATGGAGGTCATCGGTCCCTTCAAGGGGGAGCCCGGGACGGAGGGCTGGTAGTCGGCTCAGGCCGCCGACCGAACCTCGTCGAAACGCAGCGCGCGCGCTTCCGCGGGGGCGAGGTAGGTGCGCAGGCCCTCCTCGAGCGGGGTCAGCCGCCGTGGGAGCCTCTCGAGCAACGGGCCGAGGTCCACGGTCGCCGGCTGGTTGATGAAGTCGACCGCGTCCGGCGTCAGCGGCGGCTCCGGCAGAAGCGTCAGCGGCAGCGCCCCGAGCTTGAGGAGCGTCGCGGGACCGGGGACGATCGGGCGGCGCAATCCGGCGACACGCAGGGCGGTGGCGATCACCTCCCGCATTGGCATGGTGTCCGGTCCACCGAGTTCGAGCACCTGGCCCTCCGCGGCGGGCTCGACGAGCGCGTCGGCCACGAGGCGCGCCGCGTCGCCGACGAATGCCGGCGCCAGGTGCTGGCCGCCGAAGTTCGTCATCGGCACGAGGGGCAGGCGGCGCGCGAAGCCGATGAACCGGTTCAACGAAACGTCGCGTGGCCCGTAGATCCATGTCGGGCGCACGATCGTCCAGGTCAGACCGCTGGCGCGGACCGCCTCCTCCGCCCGCCACTTGGCCCGGAACCAGTGCCTGTCGGCGTCCGGGGCGGCGCCGGCGCCCGAGACGTAGGCGACCCGGCCCACCCCGGCTGCGCGGGCGGCACGGACGAGGTTCTCCGTGCCTCCGGCATCGACTTCCATGAAAGTCTGGTGGCTTCTGGGCGACTCCATCGGCGAGTTGTCGAAGGCCAGCGCGATGGTCAGCGCATCGACCCCGCGGAGCGCCTCCTCCAGCCCTTCCCCGGTGCGCGCGTCGGCCCGGCGGATCTCGACGTCGTCGGGCAGGGGGCCGCGCGCCGGCTCGCCGGCGCGGGACAGCACCACGACGCGATCCCCACGGCGTCGGAGCTCAGCCGCGATGGCGCCGCCAACGAAGCCCGTGCCCCCGGCCACGGCGACGGTGCGGCCGGTCGGTGGCCCTGCCTCGGCGAGCGCCTCGCCGATGGCCCACGTTCGGTACCCGAAGATCGCGGTGAGCTCGTTGCGGAGGACGAGCGCGTTAACGAGGTCGCCTGCAGGACCGACCGGCACCTCGTAGTCGACCTGGTCGCGGACGAGCGTCCCGCCGTCGATGTCCTCGAACGCGTGGCGATGCTCCCAGCGTCGGTACGGGCCGCGCAGCTGAATGTCGACGAAACCGTTCGGGGGGTCGTACTCGGTGATCCGCGTCAGCCATCCGACGGGGATGCCGAACAGAGGGCGGATCCGGTACCCGATCTCGAGTCCTGCGGCCATCGGCGCCACATCGGTGAGGTACTCGAAGCCGAGGCCCGGCGGCGTGATCCGGTGGAGGTTACGAGGGGCCGCGAAGAACGGGAAGACGACGTCGCGTGGCCGCGGGATGAACAGTTCGGCAGTCAGTCGGTGCACACTCATTGCGATGCACTGTATAGGCTTTGTACAGACACTGTCAAGCCGATGGGTCGCGGCTGCGATCCTGCGGCGTCAGGCCTGGCCGAGCAGGGCGCGATGTCGCCAGATGGCGATCGCCGCCGCCGCCGACGCGGCAACGAGGAGGCCGCTGATCAATAGGAATGGCAGGACCTGCCCCAGGTCGACCATCTCGTAGAAGTCGGCCGCCCAGACGCCGATGGATGCGGGAATGAGGCCCACGGCGGCGGTCACAGCGACAGCCGCGAGGCCGAGCGGGACGGACCACCTCGACCGTCGTGTGAGCATCCGTGCGCCTGTCGCCGCCACGATGCCGCCGAGGAGCGTCAGTCCGAGACTGGTGAGGTCGACGTACTGCGTACCGCCGACGGTCTCCTCCGGGGGGAGCGGCGAGGGCGAGGCGTCTGGCTCGCTGGCAGGCCCCTCCTCGGGTGCCGGTCCGATCGGTGCGTCGCCTTCGTCCATCTCGGCCTGGCTGAAGACGAGCGTGATGCCCTGGGCGGCGAGCGACGCGTGGCTGGCGACGGTCACGATGACGATGCCGAGCAGCAGCGCGGCGATCCCTGCGAGGTACCAGCGCGCCAGGCGCACAGAGGTGGGGATCGCGTCAGTCGTCGACGTCATGCGTCGCATCATCATCCACCGCGTCTACGGTCCGACTGCGGTGGCGTCTGCGCGGCCAGGCCGTCACCGGTGCCCCGGGTGTCCGATGATGGGCCGGTGGCGGTGCCGACCCTCGACCAGCGGACGCTGAACCGGACCCTGCTCGCTCGGCAGGGTCTGATACGCCGGGATCGCCGGCCCGTGGCTCGCGTTCTGACGGAGCTCGTCGGCCTCCAGGCCCAGGAGCCGCAGAACCCCTTCGTCGGCCTCTGGTCGCGGATCGAGGGATTCGATCCCTCCGAGCTGGACCGGCTGCTGCTCGATCGCGCCACGGTCCGCACGGGGCTGATGCGGACAACGTTGCATCTCGTCATGACCGAAGACGCGCTGGCGCTGCAGCCGCTGTTCGCCCCGGTCCTCGCGCGCACCCTGCAGTCGCAACGCCAGTTCCGCATCGGTCTCGAGGGGCTCGACCTCGCCGAGGTGGCAGCCGTCGGCGCCGCCCACCTATCGGAGCAGCCGATGGCGGCAGGCGCCCTGCGTCCGCTCCTGGCCGCGCGGTTCCCGGATCGCGACCCGGCCATCCTGATGATGGCCATCCGCTATCTCGTTCCCATCGTCCAGGTGCCGCCGCGCGGGCTGTGGAAGCAGTCGCGGCAGCCGATCCTGACCACGCTGGCCGCCTGGGCCGGCCGCCCACCGGCCACCGAGGGCGACGTCGAGGCGATCGTGCTGCGCTACCTCCGCGCCTTCGGGCCGGCCTCGACCAGCGACGTGCGGACCTGGTCGTGGCTCACCGGCCTCGCTCCGGTCATCGCTCGGATGCGACCCGGGTTGCGGACGTACCGGGACGTGTCGGGCCGCGAGCTGCTCGACGTGCCGGACGGCATGATCGTGGACGGCGGGGAGCCGGTGCCGGTGCGCTTCCTACCGGAGTACGACAACTTCTTCCTGTCGCACGCCGATCGCACGCGCATCACGGTCACGACTCCCTCGGTCGAGCAATACGACAAGGGCACGCTTCTGGTGGACGGCTTCATGGTCGGCGGCTGGCGGGCCAGGACCGATGGCGACGGGACGGTCCTCGCCATCCGTCCCATCCGTGAGCTCACCGCCGCCGAGCGGGCGGACGTCGAGACGGAGGCCGGAGCACTCCTCGCCTTCCTCGCCGAGGACGTCGACCGCGCCAGCATCGCGTGGGTGGCGGAAGGGGCGGGCTAGGGGCCTCGTACCGCCAGGCGCGCGATCGCCATGCGCACGACGGCCGCCACCACGATCGCCGCCGGGATGGCAAACAGCGTCAGCACGTCGCTGCTCGGCGTTTCGAGCGCAATCGAACCGAACGCCACGACCGCGATGCCCAGGCCGAGCAGGCCCAGCCACGTCACGATGGCCGGCACGATCCCGGGCGTCGCGACCCAGATGGCCGCCCCGACAGCCGACGCCCCCATGGCCAGGCCGGCGGGGAAGACCGGGTCGGTCAGCGAATTCCCGGAGATCAGGTTCATGGTCGCCATGATCAGCGCTCCGCCCCCGATGACTCCGACCACCGCCCGCGCCAGGGCCAGCGTCCCACCAGACACGGTCCACCTCCGTCGATCGCGATGCCGAGCTCGGCGGGCAGCCACGCGCAGCATGCACCGCGTGGACGTCGTCGCGCGCGGCCGATGCGTATACTCCCCGAAAGCCGCAGCCCGTCACGACGTGCACCCCATCCGAGCCGTCACCGCACCCCGCAGCCACCCACGCCCGCGCCGCCATGCCGCGCGGGTTCTTCGTCTCCGGAGGACGACCCGTTGATCGACCAGCCGCCCGTCCGCGACCCGGTCCAGACGCGCCTCCGTCGCGCGTACGGCTTCGAAGAGGTGGCGCTCGTTCCGGGCTCGGTGACGGCCGATCCCGCAGAGGTCGACATCTCGACCGAGATCGGCGGCTTCCGGCTCGAGCTCCCGTTCCTGGCCGCCGCGATGGACGCGGTGTCGGACGCGGACTTCGCCGTTCGGCTCCACCGTCACGGCGGCGTCGCGTTCCTCAACCTCGAGGGCCTCTACACGCGCTACGAGGATGCGACACCGATCATCGCCCGGGTGGCGGCCGCCGAGAATGGGCAGGCGGCGGCGCACGTGCTGGCCGAGGCGTACGAGCAGCCCGTTCGTGACGAGCTCATCACCGGGCTCATCACGCGCATCAAGTCGCAGGGCGCGGTCGCGGCGATCGCGACGACGCCGGCATCGGCCTGGCACCACGCGGAGCTGGCCGCGGAGGCCGGAGCGGATCTCTTCCTCGTCCAGTCGCAGGTCTCGTCGGCCCGGCACATCTCGACCTCGACGCGGGTGCTGTCGCTGTCCGATCTCACCGGGGCGCTGAAGGTGCCGGTCCTGGTGGGCAACACCGTCAGCGGGGAGGCCGCGTACCAGCTCATGCACCAGGGCGCGGCCGGCATCTTCGTCGGTGTCGGGCCAGGTGCCGCGTGCACGACGCGAGAGGTGCTCGGCATCGGCGTTCCCCAGGTCACCGCCACCATCGAGGTGGCTGCGGCACGCGACCGCTTCGAGCGGGAGACGGGCCGCCACGTCCCGATCGTCACCGACGGCGGGATGAAGACCGGCGGCGACATCGCCAAGGCGATCGCGTCGGGCGCGGACGCGGTCATGCTCGGCTCCCCGTTCGCCGGCGCCACCGAGGCACCGGGTCGCGGATTCAACTGGGGCATGGCCGCCCCGTCGCCGACCCTGCCGCGCGGCACGCGGATCCGCATCGGCGAGCGTCTGCCGCTCGAGCAGATCCTGTTCGGTCCGGCGGAGACCAGCCACGGCACGCAGAACCTGGCCGGGGCGCTGCGCCAGTCGATGGCGGCGCTCGGCGCCCGCACGATCCGCGAGATGCACGAGGTCGAGATGGTCATCGCGCCGTCGATCGCGACCGAGGGCAAGTCCTGGCAGCTCAGCGGTCGCGAGTAGGTCCCGCTGCGCGTTGCGCCACATCATCGGCTCGGGTCGCGTCTTCCTCCGACCGTTCGAGCCGGCCGACGCCGAGCGCTACCGGCGCTGGCGAGCCGATGCCGAGCCCATGGCGCTCGCCGGATGGCACGAGCGCGCGCCACTCAGCCTGGCCCAGGTCGAGCAGCGCATCGCGCGCCTCGCCGACGAGCAGGGGAAGGACCAGTACACGTTCCTGATCTGCCTGGTGGACGACGAGCGTCCCATCGGCGAGGTGATGCTGGTCGACATCGATCGGGGCAACGGCAGCGCTCAGTTGGGCATCTTCATCGGCGAGGCCGCCGAGTGGGGCAAGGGCTACGGGACCGATGCAGTCAGTGCCATCGTCGAGTTCGGCTTCGCCGAGCTGCGCCTGGAGCGCATCTGGCTCAACGTGTGGACCGAGAACGCACGGGCGCGCCGCGCCTACGAGAAGGTGGGCTTCGTGCTGGAGGCCACGATGCGGCATGACCGATTCGAGCACGGGCAGTACACGAGCGGGGACGTGATGTCGATCCTTCGCGACGAATGGGCCGCACGACACCGACCCGCCTGACTCCACGCCGGCCCAACCCGCGTAGCATGGGCCGATGACCCACGACGACGTCCAGGCGTGGCTCGACCGCTATGTCGCCGCCTGGCGAGCCAACGACCCCGCTGCCGTCGCGGCGCTGTTCAGCGAAGACGCGGCGTACGGCTATCGCCCATGGGACAGCGACGAGCACACGGTGCGGGGTCGGGACGCGATCGCCGCCAGTTGGCTGGAGGAGCCGGACGCGGCGGGAACCTGGGACGCGAGCTACCGCCCGTACGCGGTCGACGGCGATCGTGCGGTGGCGGTCGGCTGGAGCCGCTACGCGGCGACCGCGGACGGGCCGGAACGGACCTACCACAACGCGTACCTGCTCCGATTCGACCCGGCGGGCCTCTGCGCGGAGTTCCACGAGTTCTACATGCTGGAGGGGACCTGATCAGCCGGGCCATCACCGCGAGCGGCTGGGGCCGATCCATCACCGGTCCGCATGACGTCCGTCTGGCGCGAGGCGCTGGACCGCGCTCGGCTCGAGCTCACTGAGTAAAACCACTCATTACACTGAGTAGTGATGCTCAGACCAGTGAGTTCGTGAGTCCGTCCCGCGGTCGCCCGAAGATCTATCGACGTCCGATCTACGACGAGATCGTGGAGCGCGCAGAGGAACCACGCCGCTTCATCCAGGTGCTGGCCGGGCCGCGCCAGGTGGGCAAGACGACGCTGGCCCGGCAGGTGATGGACGCCATCGGCATCCCGGGGCATTTCGCGTCGGCCGACGCGCCAGACCCGGAGGACGTGGGCTGGATCTACACCCAGTGGCAGATCGGCCGCCAGGCCGCCCGCAACGGGGGACGGGCGGGGGGCATCCTGGTGCTCGACGAGGTCCAGAAGATCCGCTCCTGGTCCGACGTCGTGAAGCAGCTGTGGGACGAGGACACCGCGTCCGGCGACCCGTTGCGGGTGATGCTCCTCGGATCGGCGCCGCTCCTGGTCCGCCAGGGCCTGTCGGACTCGCTCGCCGGCCGCTTCGAGATCATCCGTGTCCCGCACTGGTCGTTCGCCGAGATGCGCGACGCGTTCGGGTGGGACCTCGACACCTTCCTCTTCTACGGCGGCTATCCCGGCGCTGCCCCGCTGATCAAGCGGCACGAGCGCTGGGAGGAGTACATCCTCGACGCGATCGTCGAGACGAACCTGTCGCGCGACATCCTGCTCCTGAACCGGGTGGAGAAGCCCGCGCTGCTTCGGCAGCTCTTCCGCCTCGCCTGCGCGTACTCCGGGCGAGTGCTCAGCTACACGAAGATGCTGGGCACGCTGACCGATGCGGGCAACACCGTCACCCTGGCGCACTACCTCGACCTGCTGGGCGGCGCCGGGATGGTGGCCGGCGTCGGCAAGTACGCCGGGTCGGCCGTGCGCCGGCGCGCGTCGTCACCGAAGCTGCTGGCGCTCAACACCGCCCTCGTCACGGCCACCGCACGCACGACCTTCGCCCGAGCGCGCGCCGACCACGAGCTGTGGGCGCGGCTGGCGGAGACGGCGGTCGGCGCTCACCTGTGGGCGCATGCCGATCCCGACGAGATCGGCTGGTGGCGCGACGGCAACGCCGAGGTCGACTGGGTCGTGCGTCCGGGCAAGCTGTTGCGGACCCGTGATGCCCCGATTGCCATCGAGGTGCGCACCGGTCACGCGCGTGGAACGCCGGGATCGGTTGCGTTCACCCACACGCACCGCGGAGCGCGCTCGCTGGTCGTCGGAACCGGCGGGATCGACCTCGAGGCGTTCCTGGCCGCTCACCCGCGCGAGTGGCTGGACGGCTAGGTCTGTCAACCTGAGTTGACAGACCGGAAGAAGCCGGGGTAGGGTTCCGCCATGACAACCGCACCCGAGGATCCGGCTGCTGCGATCGCGGCCGTCATCGGTCTTCGGCGGCTGGCCGACCGGATGGAACGCGATGCCGTGGAACGCGCGGTTGACGACGGGTGGACCTGGCAGCAGATCGCCCAGGCGCTGGGCGTGACCCGTCAGGCGGCCCATAAGCGACATGCAGCCCGGCTCCGCACCCGGGGCCGGATCAGGCCGGAGGACCGATGAACCCGAAGCGCGCGCTCGACGACATGCGCACGATCAAGCAGCTGCTGACCGAGGCCGAGCGCATCTCGCGCGAGCTCGGCGAGGCAGAACCGGGGGCCGAGCACCTGCTCCTGTCCGCCATCGCGCTCCCCGACGGAACGGCGGCCCGCGCGTTGGGCCGGTTCGGGGTCGACGCCGACCGGATTCGCGCGGCCCTGGTGGACGAGCAGGCGGATGCGTTGGTCGCGGTCGGCGTCCCGCGCGAACAGGCCGAGACGCTGGCGGTCCCGACGCCACTCGGCGATGCCGGTCGCCCGCTCCTCTACGGCGCGGGACCGACCGCCCGCGAGGTCTTCACGACGGCAGCCGACCTGGCGCGGGGCGCCAAGCAGCGACTCGTCGGTGCGCACGTCGTCCTCGCCGTCGTCGGCGTGGAGCGGGGGACCGTCGCCCGCGTTCTCGACCGGCTGGGAGTGGATCGCGCGGCCCTGGCGGACGCCGCGCGGGCGGAGCTCGCCGGCGCCTGACCCTTACCGGGCGCGGCCTCAGCCGAGCGGCCAGATGACCTCGGTCTTGGCGTCGTCCATGCCAACCTCACCGGGGTCGTCCACATACGACTCCCACGGTCCCGGCGCTTCGTCGTGGCCCTGGGCGTGGATCCAGTCGTGGAGCGCGTCGTAGGTCTGAGTGAGCCTGTCGTACGCGCCACGATGCACGGTGATCGCCACCCGACCACCGGGAAGCTGCGACGCCGCCAGCTCTCCCGGCTGGGCGTCCTCGATCGGCGCCAGGACGCCGACCGGCGCCGAGGTGGGAATCCCGATCTCGACGTCGACGACCTCCGGCCCGAATTGGTGGTACCGGCCGTATGGCGGTCCGGCGGGCTGGACGCCGATGTCGGCCAGTCGATGGGCGATGTTCGGAAGGTGCTCGTCGAACAGCGCGGCCAGGTCGAGCTCTTCCATCGGCTGGCTGACGCGAACCGCGGCGGTCGGCTGCGGTGTGAACTCCCGGATCTCAGCGGTGATCATCGAAAGCGTGCCTCCTATGGGTCGCGCGGCCGGGTAGACTTGGTGCGAGCGAATATCATCGCCCAACGGAGCGGCATTGAGCGACACCCAGGCGGGGACGCCCGACGACCAGGATCGGAACGCCGTCGATCGCGGGCGCACGGTGCACGGCGAGGCGGCGAACGCCGGCCATCGCGTCCTCGCCCCCGACGACGCCGAGGTCGAGGCCTATCTCGAACAGGCGCTGCATGCGTCCCCGCCACAGCGCGTCGAGACCGAGGCTCCCGAGCGTCCCGACACCGTCGCCATCCTCGACTTCGGCAGCCAGTTCGCGCAGCTCATCGCTCGCCGCGTGCGCGAGCTGAACGTCTACTCCGAGCTGCTGCCGCACGACACGCCGATGGCCGAGCTCGAGCGGCGAGGCGTGCGGGCCGTGATCCTGTCCGGCGGGCCGTCGTCGGTGTACGACGCCGATGCGCCGCGCGCCGACCCGGCGCTGTGGTCCGGCCGCATCCCGGTGCTGGGCATCTGCTACGGGCTGCAGCTCATGGCCCACGAGCTCGGCGGCGAGGTCGTGCCGTCGGCGAAGCGAGAGTACGGCCCCGCCACGGTGAGCTTGACCGACAGCGATGGGCTGTTCTCCGGCATCGAGCGCGAGCAGCCGGTGTGGATGAGCCACGGCGACTCGATCATCCGACCGCCCGAGGGCTTCCGGCCGACCGCGCAGACCGATTCCTCGCCCTACGCCGGCCTGGCCGATCCGAGCCGCAACCTGTACGGCATCCAGTTCCACCCCGAGGTCGTCCACACCCCGATCGGCCGTGACGTGCTGCGCAACTTCGTGGTCGGGCATCGCCGGGGCGCGACAGAACTGGACCGCCGCGAACCTGGTCGAGACGACGGTGGCCGAGATCGGCGAGCGGGTGGGTGATGGCCACGTGATCTGCGCCCTGTCCGGCGGCGTCGACAGTGCCGTCGCGGCGACGCTCGTCCATCGGGCCATCGGCGACCAGCTGACCTGCATCTACGTCGACCACGGCCTGATGCGCAAGCGGGAGTCGGAGCTGCTGCGCGTCACGTTCGAGCGCGACCTGGGCATGAGGCTGGTGATGGTCGACGCGCGGGAGCGGTTCCTGCGGCGCCTGGCCGGGGTCGAGGATCCCGAGGCGAAGCGCCGGATCATCGGCGACGAGTTCATCCGCGTGTTCGAGGAGGAGGCGGCGAAGCTCGGCCAGATCGACTTCCTCACCCAGGGCACGCTGTATCCCGACGTGATCGAGTCCACCACCGCCGAGACGAAGACGGCCCAGAAGATCAAGACGCACCACAATGTCGGCGGGCTGCCGCCCGACCTGCGCTTCCGGCTGATCGAGCCGTTGCGCTACCTGTTCAAGGACGAGGTGCGGCGGGTCGGCCAGGAGCTCGGCCTGCCGGAAGCGATGGTCCAGCGGCAGCCGTTCCCCGGCCCGGGACTCGCGATCCGGATCATCGGCGAGGTCACGGACGAGCGGCTCGACACGCTGCGAGAGGCCGACTGGATCGTCATCGACGAGATCAAGGCGGCCGGGCTGTATCGGACCCTGTGGCAGTCCTTCGCCATCCTTACCCCGGTGCGAAGCGTGGGGGTGATGGGCGACGGGCGGACCTACGCCAACGTCGTCGCCATCCGGGCCGTGACCTCCGACGACGGCATGACCGCCGACTGGGCGCGGCTGCCGTACGACATCCTCGCCAGGATCTCGTCGCGGATCGTGAACGAGGTGCCGGGGGTGAACCGCGTCGTCTACGACATCAGCTCCAAGCCGCCCGCCACCATCGAGTGGGAGTGATCCTGCGGGTCGCCCTGCTCCTGGCCGCCGCGGTCCTCGTGAGCTGCCAGGTCGCCCGGGTGGAGGAGCCGAACCGCTCCGCGATCCCGTCCGGGTCGATCGTGGCCCAGGCCGGCGAAGCCACCGGCCCGGCGGTGGAGCTCGGCAGCGGACAGGCGGCCGGGGTCGGATGGCGTTACGCCATCTACCCGGCCGGCGACGAGTGGTGCACGCAGTTCGAGACGGTGGAGGTGGCCACGGCGGGATGCGGGGACCTCCTCCCCGAAGCGGGCCAAGCGTTCGGGAGCGTCGGACGGCTCGGAGCCGCCACGGGGACGCCTGGGCCGATCGAGGGCATGGTGAGCGAGGAGGTGGCGACGGTGTGGCTGGTCGACGAGGACAGCGGTGGGCGGGTGCCCGCCATCCTCATGCCGCTCGACGACGCGGGCCTCGAGGGCAGCGCGTTCATCGGATTCACGCCGGAGGGCATGACGATCACCCACCTCCAGGCGCTGAAGCTCAGCGGCGAGATCGTGGAGACCTACGAGCTTCCCTGACCGCGCTCGCGGGAGGCGTCAGGGTCAGTCCGCCTCGACCAGCCCGTGGCGACGGTGCCAGCCGTCGATCGACTCGTTCGTGTTGCGCTCCACCGCCAGGTCCTGCGCCGTGCTCACCGGTCGCGCCCAGGCGGGCGCCTCGGCGGTGAACACGTGGACCCGTTCCGGCGGCTCTGGGAGCGGCGTGTCGATGGCGGAGGCGAACGGGTAGACGAAGTCCGGAGCGGCGTCGAGGGTCAGGTACAGCACGCTGCCGCATCGGGAGCAGAAGCGCGTGCGGGTCGCGTCGGGCGCGGCGTACTCGGTCAGCGCGTCGGCGCCGGCGACGGACAGGGTCGACGCCTGGGCCAGCACGTTGGCTGCAGCCCCCGTGCCGCCCGCCGTCTTGCGACAGCGGGCGCAGTAGCAGCGCCGGTACGGGTAGGGGGTGCGGGTCTCGACGGTGAACGACACCGCGCCGCAGAAGCAGGAACCGGCCAGCTGCATGGGTCGATGCTAGCCGCGACCCGGCGAGCCCGCCCGGTGACCTCGCTCCGAGCGCGGAGGCGCACGGTTGGCCCAAGCCCGGTAGCATGCCCGGCACATGTCCAGCTGGTTCGACAAGCTGCTCGAGGAGCTCCAGCGCCGCCAGCAGGAGGCGGACGCGCGCCGGGAGGGCCGTCCCTTCCCGCGCGAGGAGCGGAACGTCACGCCCATCGACGAGGCGGCGCGCGGTCGCCGTGGCCGGCAGAACGGCGGGGACGGGAACGGGGACGGGGACGGCGGGCGCGGGATCCCTCCGGTGGCCGAGGTCAATCTCCCCTGGCGGCGGTGGCTGACGATCGGTGCGATCTTCGTTGGCATCCTGCTGGTCCTCGGGCTGCTCGGCGGGGCGGTCAACCTCATCACCGACGTGATGTGGTACGACGCCCTCGGGCGACGAGATGTCTTCGCCGTCCGACTGTGGGCGCAGATCGGACTGTTCGCGATCGGCTTCGCGACGATGCTGGTGCTCGCCCTGCTGAGCATGTGGCTGGCCCGCCGGATCTCACCGCAGGATGTACCTGTTGGGTGAAAGGATGCCTGAGCGCGCCATATCGCGCGCGATCGACGCACCTGCGAGGAGCAGCAGTGACCCAGCCAGCCGCGAGCGGCCCCGTCGACCTCGTCGTCCTCGGCGGCGGAAGCGGGGGCTATGCCGCCGCGCTGCGCGCGTCCGAGCTCGGCATGACCGTGGTGATGATCGAGCGCGACAAGGTCGGGGGGACCTGCCTGCACCGTGGCTGCATCCCGACCAAGGCGCTCCTGCACTCCGCCGAGACAGTCGACGTGATCAAGGAAGCCGGCCAGTTCGGCATCAAGGGCACCTTCGAGTCGGTCGACATGGCCGGCGTCAACGCCTACAAGGGCAAGGTCGTGGAGGGCCTTTACAAGGGCCTGACCGGGCTCGTGAAGAGCCGCAACATCGAGACGGTCCAGGGCACGGGCAACCTCGTCTCCCCCACCGCCGTGGATGTTGACGGCCGGGTCATCGAGGGGCGGCACGTGCTGCTGGCCACCGGGTCGGTGCCGCGGTCGATCCCGGGGCTCGACATCGACCACCAGCGCGTGGTGACCAGCGACGACGCCCTTGGCTTCGAGCACATCCCCGCGTCCGTGGTCATCCTCGGCGCCGGCGCCATCGGCTGCGAGTTCGCGTCCGTCTGGTCCTCGTTCGGCTCGGACGTGACCATCGTCGAGGCGCTGCCGCACCTGGTGCCCCTCGAGGAGGAGTCGTCCTCGAAGCTGCTGGAGCGGGCTTTCCGCAAGCGGGGCATCAAGCAGGAGCTCAACGCCCGCTTCGAGAAGGTCGAGCACACCGACGCCGGCGTGCGCGTGCACCTCGAGGGCGGCAAGAGCATCGAGGCCGACCTGCTGCTGGTGGCGATCGGCCGCGGCCCGGTGTCCAAGGACCTCGGCTACGAGCAGGTCGGGCTCGAGATGGAGCGCGGCTTCGTCAAGGTCGACGCCTACTGCCAGACCAGCATCCCCACGATCAGCGCTGTCGGCGACCTGATCCCGACGCTGCAGCTCGCGCACGTCGGCTTTGCCGAAGGCATCCTCGTCGCCGAGCGGCTTGCCCTGCCCGTCACGCCGGTCGACTACGACGGCGTGCCGCGGGTGACGTACTCCCACCCGGAGGTCGCTTCGGTCGGCATCACGTCGAAGCAGGCCAAGGAGCGGGGGTACGACGTCGTCGAGGCGACGTACGACCTCGCGGCAACGGAAAGGCGCGCATCCTCGGCACGGCCGGGGCCGTGAAGGTCATCGCGGCCAAGGACGGCGCCGTGCTCGGAGTCCACATGGTGGGCGACCGCGTCGGCGAGCTCATCGCGGAGGCGCAGCTCATCACCAACTGGGAAGCGCTGCCCAGCGAAGTCGCCCAGCTGATCCATCCGCACCCGACCATGTCCGAGGCCGTCGGCGAGGCTCACCTCGCGCTCGCCGGGCAAGCCGTTGCACAGCCACAGCTAGGGAGCTTCCCCACCTCATGGCCGTCTCCGTCACCATGCCGCGCCTCGGCGAGAGCGTCACCGAGGGCACCGTCACCCGCTGGCTGAAGAAGGAGGGCGAGCGGGTCGAGGCCGACGAGCCGCTCCTCGAGGTCTCGACCGACAAGGTCGACACGGAGATCCCGTCGCCGGCGTGTCGTCTCCTCGATCAAGGTGCAGGAGGACGAGACGGTCGAGGTCGGCGTCGAGCTGGCCACGATCGACGACGGCGGTGGAGAGGATGCTGCGGCCCCCGAGGCGGCACCCGCTGCAGCCCCGGAGCCCGAGGCCGCCCCCGAGGCCGCCCCCGACCCCGCCCCTGAGCCCGAGCCGGCGGCTCAGCCCGAGCCGCACCGCAGGCCGAGGCGGCCCCCGCACCGGCGCCCCCCGCCGAGGCGGCCCCTGCCCCTGCACCGGCGCCAGCCGCACAGCCGACCGAGGCGGCCACGGTGGCCGGCTCGGCGGTGAAGGTGCCTATGTCACGCCGCTCGTGCGCAAGCTCGCCGCCGAGCACGGTGTCGACCTCGCGCG